>CALFVT010000026.1 GCA_937928165.1 uncultured Caulobacterales bacterium | reverse complement strand
CCCCGACAAGACGCGAAGCGCAGCGGGCCGTGCTGCCAGATACAAAATGCTCAATCAGTCGCAGCTGCTTTGACCAACTTAATCGGCTCTTCCTCATAGTCCCTCATAACACATAAAATGCATTATCTAGGACAGCCCCTTCTATTTTGTTCCACCTTGGGTTTCTTAACGGATTTGTCTATAATTAATTGGTTTAATCGTCAGGTAACTAGGGGTAAATGCGATAAGAAAGATTATGATAAGGATACAACGCTACGTCAGAGGCTCTGGCACTTTATGCTTGTTGGCAAATATAATTATCATTGGCGCGGTTGAAAATTGATATTTAAAAGCTATTTTAATTACGTTTGAGAATAATTTATTTTGCGAGGCTAGTCTGTCTTCGAAGTGGATTATTTTAAACCATCTATCATTCTCGGGAGCCAGCGCAGCGAGCGTTCCAAACGACGACGTCAGGCCGAGAAATATCTTTTGGGACGGCCTAACGGCCTCTTCGCAAATGAAGGAAGAGATGAGTTTTATACCGAGGCTCTATCCACCGCTCACCCCGATAAAAATCGGGGCCTCTTTTGTTTATTCACGTGCTATGATTTAGAACATTGTCATTCCGGGGCGCGGAGCGAACCCGGAAAATTAGCGTCTTACCGCGCGAGATTCCGGCCTTCGCCGGAATGGACGGATGTAAGTAGACGGTCATTTTAACATTAACCTCCGTGCAGTCCCGCTCCTGTTTTCACAGGGATAAACTCCGGCGGGAAGCTAGGTATCTAGCTTGGGTAAAGAGATTCCCGCCTTCGCGGGAATGGACGGAGCTTGATGTATTTTTTTGTTTTTAACTATAAACCCCGTGCATTCCCGCGCATGCGGGAATCCATAAGTTCTGCTATTTTGTGAGATGGATTACCGCCTCAGGGGCGGTAATGACAGAATAAGGGAAGAAGAAAATCATCGAGATATATCCACGCCTATCAACAACGCCTTATATTACCATCATCACCTTTTGGGACAGGCGAGCGTACGTTGACTGGCTGTTAGGGTGATGATTAGTGCTGACCGCGCAGAGGTGTAACGTCCTTTGCGTCCAGCTGTACCTCTTGTCTGCTGCGGGAAGGCCCGCAGGAGCGGTGAATAGCTGAGATGGCCTAGACTCGCGTCGTGACCATAATCATGCCAGTGGCATGATTATAACGAAGCGCCGAGGCCGCAAGGCCGAAGTTTGTTTGAACCTGTGTTTGCCCCTGCCGGGGCCTTTTACGGTTATATTTAATCCACAGGATTAAATATTTGCACAAAGTGCAATCACCTACAAAGCTGCAAAAAAGCTGATCTATGCGGCGCGCGTAACGCCTGCAATCCTTCTGGTAGACGGATTGCAGTGGAGCGCCGCAGATGCAAATCTGCGGATAGCTCTTTGGCGTTATGGCGACAGTCAGCAAAGTGCTGGGCTGTGTTGACTGTGTAAAATAAAGATATTCGGTAACCCTCATGGTCAACCGCCGCATATGTCCACCCTTTTGCCGATTGGCATGGGGCTTTTTGTGCTGGGCTCAGATGATTGTCTGCGCAAGACAGAGGTTAAAAGGCGGCTAAGATCTCTTGTGTTTAATGGTTTTAATAATGTCCAAAATAATCCGTAAGGCCAGAACGCCCATCATCGCATAGAGCATAATGTAATAAATGGGCGCATTTGTTTCTGCGGGTAATATGCGCGAAATTGGCAGGACGGTATAAATTACCGCGAGATAATAACCCGCAAAAATAGGAGCAAAGAGGCGGTTTTTCTGAGGCGCGGATTTAAGGGCCCGTAGAATAATGATGACTGTTATAAGGCTGGCTATGGCCAATAAGCCGTTTAAAAGATCAAGGGACGGACGTTCGGAAATAATGATGTGATATAAAATTAATAGGGTGAAATATAACCCCTGTAAAACCGCAAAGCCTTGCCAGAGATATTTGATTAAGGGCTGACCGTTTCGCAAGCCGTCATAAAGAAACGCCGCAGCAAAGACGATCATTGATAGGCGCGCCGTCCACCGTGTCAGTTCGGATATAAGCTCAAATGTCATAGCCGTAATCTAATCATGGAGCGGGGTTTGGCAAAGGATTAATCACCGCATTCGCTGAATAGGAATTGCGCGGTATTATATGATATGCCAGATAAATATTATGCCAGAGGAATGTTATGAAAATATTTTATAGTGATGATCATAAACTCCATGCGCCTAAGCAAGAACTGCACAGGGGTCAAATGATTTCCCCCCATGAAGGGGCGCACCGTATGGAGCTATTAATTAATGGTATGAAACGGGCGGGGTTTACGGATTTTAACGCTCCTGACACATATGATTTGGCGCGGCTTTTAGGGGTTCATAGCCCTGCCTATATTGAGTTTTTACAGACAGCTTATGGACGCTGGAAAGCAGCGGGCTATGCGGGGGGTGTGCTCCCCATGAGCTATCCGCACCGTCCGCGCCGCGGCGCGCCGCCAAAAGATATTGATGGGGCCGCCGGATATTTTTGCACGTCATCTGATACGGTGATTACGCAAACCAGTTGGGAGTGCATGCAGGCGATTGCGAATTGTGCTTTATCAGCGGCGGATCATGTTAGCGCCGCTGGAGGGGCGAGTTTCACCCTGACCCGTCCGCCCGGCCATCACGCCGGGGCAGATTATATGGCGGGATATTGCCTGATTAATTTTACCGCCATTGCCGCGCAGGCTTTGCGGGATAAGGGCGCGCAGCGGGTCGCTATTTTGGATGTGGATTTTCATCATGGTAACGGCACGCAAGATATTTTTTATGGCCGTGATGATGTGTTCTTTGCCTCTATTCATGGTGATCCAAATTATCAATTTCCCTATTTTTGGGGCCATAGGGACGAAACAGGCGAAGGCCTTGGAGAGGGTTATAATATGAATTACCCGCTGCCCCCTGGAACCCCTTATGAAAAATGGAAAGAGGCGCTTCTGGCGGCCTGTCAGCATATTCAAAAATTTGGCGCGGATGCGGTGGTTGTCTCCCTCGGGGTGGACACATATGAGCACGACCCGATTAGTACATTTAAGCTTAAAACGCCGGATTATTTAGATATGGGCGCATCCACCGCTAAGCTTGGCCTGCCGAGCGTATTTATCATGGAAGGCGGCTACGGCGTGGCAGAAATTGGCGATAATACCGCCAATGTTTTATTGGGTTTTACGGGCGGTTAACCCCTTAACACGCCGCCAAGTTTTGCGGCGCTTTTAATGACTTTGTCCATCACGGATTCAATATCTTTATCGGTAAGGGTCGCGTCTTTCGGCGTCAAGGTGACGTCAATCGCAAGGGATTTATGCCCGTCATCAATGCCTTTGCCGCGGTAGACGTCAAACAAGGTCACATCCGTAATGAGCTGCTTATCCGCGCCTTTGGCGGCTTTGATTAAATCTCCGGCGGCGACGGCTTCGGGGACAATAAAAGCGAAGTCTTTATGGACGGGCATGAGGCCTGACAGGCTCAGTGCGGCTTTGGATTTACTTGCTGTTTTCTTACGCGGGGCGGGTAAGTTTTCGGGCCAGATTTCAAAGGCGGCAATGCGGCCCTCTATGCCCAGGGCTTTGAGGGCGCGGGGGTGAAGCTCGCCAAAATCGGTGAGGATGTTCTTCGGCCCCATTTGAAGCCGGCCAGAGCGGCCCGGGTGCCAGTAATCACCGCTCGGTTCAGAGAGCTGTAGATTATCAATATTGGCGCCCATGGCGGCAAGGGCGGCCAGTGCGTCGCCTTTGGCGGTTAGCGCATCGACGCTGCGCGGGCCTGTCCAATGGCGCTCAGTTTCGGTGCGCCGCATGCCCGCGAGGGTCAGGGCTTGGTCGTCAGGTGCGGTTCCGCGAAACACAGGGCCAAGCTCGAACAGGGCGCTATTGGGATAGCCTTTATCGGCATTGCGTTGCCCCGCAAGGAGTAAATGCACAAGAGCAGAGGGACGCATGGTATCGAGATCGCTTGAGATCGGATTATCAAGGCGCATATGCTCGCCGCCGCCGCCAAAGACTTTGGCATGGGCTTGCAGGCAAAATGACCATGTGATCGCTTCGGACAGGCCCCGTCCTGCGAGGGCACGGCGGGCTAGGCGGCTACGGTTTTGGGTCAGCGTCGCGGTGGGCTCGCGCCGTCCGGGTAGGGGCGGTAAAGACAAGGCCTCTAGGTTATGAAAGCCGTGAATACGGGCGAGATCTTCGACGAGGTCTGCCCCCTCAGTCGCATCGCGCCGCCATGTGGGAACGCTCACCGTCCAGTTCTCGCCTTTGGTGATGCCAAACCCTAAATCAGTGAGGATTTTTTCCATCTGCTCATCGGATAAATAAAGCCCCGTCAGGCGCTCATTTAAAGAGGGCTTGAAATTAATGGCGGGAGGCGCAGCAGGGATTTCGCCAGCGACGCTGATCTCGCTCACTTCGCCGCCGCAGATGTCCAGAATTAATTGGGTTGCCATCTCGAGCCCGCCAATGACAAAGCCCGTATCCACACCGCGCTCAAAGCGGTATTTAGCGTCTGATTGTATGCCCAGCCGTTTGGCGCTTTTGCGAATTGTCAGCGGATCGAAATAGGCGCTTTCAATAAATACATCCGTTGTCGCCTCTGTGCAGCCCGAAGACGTGCCGCCCATAATTCCGCCCAGGCCAAGCACGCCGCTATCATCGGCAATGACGCAATCGCTTGCACTAGCTATATAATTTTTATCATCAAGGGCAGTGAAGCTTTCATCCGCGCCCAGCCGCGCCCGTATAGGGCCGTTAAGCTTGGCGGTGTCATAAACATGCAGCGGCCTTGCGCGGTCATAAGAGAGGTAATTGGTAATATCGACCAAGGCCGAAATAGGCCGAAGGCCAATGGCTTTGAGCTTGTCTTGTAGCCATTTTGGCGAGGGGCCATTTTTAACCCCGCGCACCACGCGGCCTGCAAAAACGGGGCAAGCATCTGGGGCGTCAATTTCTATTTCTTGCGGGCAAGGGAAGCTGCCTTGGACAGGCGTGATTTCGGGCGTGATCAATTCGCCAATACCATAAGCGGCAAGGTCACGGGCAATGCCGTTGACCCCAAGCCAATCAGGGCGGTTGGGCGTAACTTCAAAATCAATGACAGGGTCATTCATATTCACCGCATCGACAATGGGCGTTCCGACCGCGTGGTCTTTGGGGTCAAGCTCTAGGATGCCGTCATGATCTTCGCCCATTTCTAGCTCTTTGGTTGAGCACATCATGCCGTAGCTCTCGACGCCGCGGATTTTACGCGGTTTTTTATCCAGCGCAAAATCTAGTCCCGGAATATAAGTGCCGAGTCCTGCATAGGCGACCGCAATCCCCGCGCGGGCATTGGGTGCGCCGCAGACGATTTGCTTGGTGCCTTCATGGGTCTCTACGGTGCAAACAGAGAGCTTATCCGCATCGGGATGTTTCTCCGCATGGGTGACATGGGCAATGGTAAAGGCAGCAAGTTTTTCTGCCGGGTTTTCAACCACCTCAACTTCGAGCCCCGTCAAGGTCATCGCCTCGACAATGGCCTCCAAAGACGCGTCCGTTTTCAAATGCTCTTTGAGCCATGAGAGTGTGAATTTCATGATTGTTTGCCCTTTGAAAAAGCTCGGTTAATAATCAATCCTACTAGTATAATTACTATAGCGATTATGGTTGCAAATATAACATCGTATACGCGATCAATGTTGTTTTCCAGAGATGCTATCTTGTTGTTATTTTCTTGCGTAAGCTCTGTTTTATAATCAACTAGCTTCTTTTCAACTTCTGACACCTTATTGTTTAATACGGCGTAATTTACGGCTCCTTGAGGCGTCTGAGCGAGAATATTTTTTAAATTAGATATTTCCTGGCTCAAATCTTTTGAATTGCTCTCTAGCCGTACTAAGGCTTGATTGTCTTCAAAAGTTATAGACCCTGTTTCAATACTATCTAATTTTCTAAATATTTCTGTCTGAATAACAACAATCTTGTCTAAAATATTTACTACATCGGCTGTTACATTAGTTAATTCTTTTATGTTTTCTCTGTCCGCATTCTGAACATCTACCATTATATTTAGGTTTTCAGACCGCGCTAAGTCGAGATCGAAATTTTTATTTAATCCATAATAACAAATTATGCCGATGAATAATGAAAAGGTAACTATTAAAAATGTATCAGTCTGCGATATATTAATTCGCCGACGCTTATTTGCTTTTTTTGATACTGGTTCTTCATTATTATCCATCAACTCAACCCACTCACCAAACTTGCTTGCAGCAGCGGATTAAAGCCGTAGTGCGATAACCACCGTGTGTCGGCGGCGAACATGTCGCGTAGGTCGGGCATGCCGTATTTTAGCATGGCGAGACGGTCGACGCCCATGCCGAAGGCGAAGCCTTGATATTCGTTCGGGTCAATGCCGCAATTTCGCAGCACATTCGGATGCACCATGCCGCAGCCCAAAATTTCCATCCATTTCTCCCCGGAGCCGATTTTAATCGACGCGCCGTCCCGCTCATAACGCACATCCATTTCGGCGCTCGGTTCGGTAAACGGAAAATGATGGGGGCGGAATTGCACGTCCACATCGGTTTCAAAAAAGGCGGAGACAAAATCCATTAAGCAGCCTTTAAGGTGGCCCATATGAATATCTTTATCGATCACAAGCCCTTCGACCTGATGGAACATGGGCGTATGGGTTTGGTCACTATCACAGCGGTAGGTACGTCCCGGCGCAATAATGCGAATCGGCGGTTTTTGATTTATCATGGTGCGGATTTGCACAGGCGAAGTATGTGTGCGCAGGACTTTCTTTTCGCCGTCTGGGCTTTTTTCTGTCCCGGTCGGTCGCTCCGCTCCCTCTTCGCCTCTTGTAGGCACCATAAAAAACGTATCATGCATGTCCCGCGCCGGATGACCCGGCGGGAAATTTAGTGCGGTAAAATTATGAAAATCATCTTCAATGTCTGGCCCTTCCGCAACGGCAAAGCCCATATCGGAAAAGATTACGGCCATTTCTTCCATGACTTGCTGGACAGGATGAAGGGTTCCGCTAGTGCGCCCTACAGGCAGAGACATGTCCATAACTTCACTGGCAAGAGCGGCGTCAAGGGCCGCGTCTTCGAGGGACGTTTTACGCGCATCGATGAGGGCGGCAATGTCATTTTTTAGCCCGTTGAGTGCCGGGCCCATGATCTTTTTCTCCTCGGGACTCATTTGCCCAAGGCCGCGCATCATCATGGAAATTTCGCCCTTTTTACCCAAGGCGGTGACGCGAATATCATCCAGCGCTTTTAAATCAAGCGCTTCGCCGATTTGCGCTATATATTTGTCTTTCACAGCGTTTAAATCTGTCATTACAGGCCTCATAATCTACACGGCGTCTTTTAAGCGCTAACACGCGGGGGTCAACAGGATTAATCTTGCCGCAGGCTTTGACCTTAGCACATCACGAGCTATAGTGGAGCGGTGATAATAAAACGACCGAGAATCATAAGGATTAATTATGCGTTTAACTCATTTCCTACTCACCGGCGCGGCCGGATTCGCGCTTATGGCCTGTTCGGGCGCAGACAGTGCTGCGGATAAAACAAAAGCGGCAGTGGACTTGGCGCATCAAAAAGGGGCGCATCAAAAAGGGGCCCATAAAACAGGAGACGTTATGCGTGATGTTAAAACAGCGGCGCAAAAACTTGAACTCACTGTGCCGAGCGGGTTTGAGGCTTTGCCGGATAATCCGCTACTGGCGGAATATGACGGGCCTTACGGGGGCGTTCCCGCCTTTGACGATATGCACCTTGATGATTTAAAGCCCGCTATTGAATGGGGCATGGCGAAAAACCTCGCGGAAGTGGAGTTGATTGCCAATAACGCGGATGCGCCGACATTTGGCAATACGATTTTGGCCCTAGAAAAGGCTGGGGATGATTTGGGCCGTGTCTTTACCTATTGGGGCATATGGAGCGCCAATTTATCCTCCAATGATTTCCGCGCTATTCAGCGCGAAATGTCGCCAAAATTATCTGACTTTAATTCTAAAATTACGCAAAATGAAAAGCTGTTTCAGCGGGTCAAAGCGGTTTATGATAGTCCCGCTAAGGCAGATATGAGGCCCGATCAACAGCGATTGATTCAAATCACATATGACGGCTTTGCCCGTAACGGCGCGACATTAAACGCGGAAGATAAAGCGCGCTATGCGGCGATTAATAAACGCCTCGCCGAGCTTCATACGAAATTTGGCAATAATGTCCTGAATGATGAAGAAGGCTATGTTACCTATTTGAATAAAGATCAACTCTCTGGCCTCTCGGATGGGTTTGTGAAGGCCATGGCCAAAGCGGCGGAAGACCGCGGCAAGGCGGGGCAATATGCGATTACCAATACGCGCTCCTCTATGTCGCCGTTTTTGACATATTCCGAGGAGCGAGACCTGCGTAAAACCGTATGGGAGACGTATTATTCCCGGGGTGATAATGGCGATGAATTTGATAATAACGCCGTGATTTCAGAGATTGTAAAATTGCGTGATGAACGTGTCGGGCTTTTGGGTTATGACAATTACGCCCAATGGCGGCTTGAAAACCGTATGGCGGGGACGCCGGAACGGGCGCTAGAACTCATGGAAGCCGTCTGGCCTGCCGCTCTTGCCCGCGTTGAAGAAGAAGTCGCCGACATGCAGGCCATAGCCGACGCCGAAGGGGCGGATATTAAAATCGCGCCGTGGGATTACCGCTATTACGCGGAAAAAGTCCGCAAGGCGAAATATGACCTTGATAGTGATGAGGTGAAACAATATCTCGAGCTCGATAAACTGACCGAGGCGATGTTTTACGTGGCGGGGGAGCTATTTAATTTTAATTTCACTCCTGTGCCCGAAAATTCTGTGCCGGTCTTCCACGAAGATGTCACGGTCTATGAAGTGACTGATAAAACAAGCGGTGATCATGTTGGTCTTTGGTATCTTGACCCGTTCTCGCGGCCCGGTAAACGCTCCGGCGCTTGGGCGACGAGTTACCGCGCCCACACCACCTATAACGGCCAGACCCGGCCCTTATCGTCGAATAATTCGAACTTTATTAAACCTGCGCCGGGCGAAGCGGTGTTAGTGTCTTGGGATGACGCAACCACATTTTTCCATGAATTTGGCCATGCGCTTCATACGCTCGCGTCGAATGTGGACTACCCGACGCTGAACGGCGGCGTGCGCGATTATACGGAGTTTCAAAGCCAGCTCCTCGAGCGCTGGCTCTCAACTGATGCGGTGGTGGATAAATATTTGCGCCACGCAGAGACCGGCGAGCCTATGCCCGTAGAGCTTCGCCAGAAAATTAAAAACGCCGCGACGTTTAATCAAGGCTTTTCGACAACGGAATATCTCGCCTCGGCTTTGGTCGATATGTATTACCACACGGCGGAGGATACAGATGCGATTGACCCGGATAAGTTTGAGCGCGAAACTCTTGCCAAGCTAAATATGCCCGATACCATTGTCATGCGGCACCGTAGCCCGCATTTTGGGCATATATTTTCGGGCGAAGGCTATAGCGCCGGCTATTACGGTTATATGTGGGCGGATGTGCTGACCTCTGATGCCTCCGAAGCTTTCACCGAATCCCCAGGCGGATTTTATGATCAAGACGTGGCGGCGAAACTCGTCACACATCTGTTCGCGCCGAGGAACGCTGTTGATCCGGCCGATGCTTACCGTGCCTTCAGAGGACGGGATGCCAAAATCGGCGCCCTCATGCGAGACCGCGGCTTTCCTGTGCCGGAATAGATTAAACCCTGTATTTAATCCTTATGACTTAGGCGTAGCTGTGGCTGGCTGCGCCTTTATTGTATGATTCTGAGATATAAAGCATTAACTCGCAAAAATGTCATATTCTGTTAGGTGTTTTTTCATCATTTTAACGGCTTAACCATATTAACATAACTATAGTTAATACAGAGATTCTTTATGCCTCAGGATAGTGTTCAGCTCACTGCGCGAAGATGGTTTGACCGCTTAGCGCCTTATCGCCGCGCCAGTAATGGTCGGGCCGTATTTGAGCTTTTGCTAACCCTTGGGCTTTTTGCTGCTGTGAATGTGGTGCTTTATGCAGGCGTTTTATCGGGGTATTATTGGACGCTTTTAACCTTACCGCTGGCATCGCTATTGGTTGTTCGTCTGTTTATTATTCAGCATGATTGCGGGCATAATTCTTTTTTTTCAACCAAAAAGTTAAATGATAATGTTGGCCGCGTGTTAGGCGTGCTGACTTTTACCCCGTTCGATCATTGGCGGCGCGATCATGCCATGCATCATGCGTTTTCCGGTAATCTTGAACAGCGCGGGACGGGCGGGGATATTACCACGCTTACCGTTGAAGAATATAAGGCGTTGTCGCCGTCGGGTAAGTTCTGGTACCGGGTTTACCGCCACCCAGTTTTGCTCTTTGCCCTCGCGCCGGCTTATTTATATTTACTCCAGCAACGCATGCCGATGGGCCAATGGAAAAAGAAAATGCCGTGGGTAAGCACTATGGGAACGAACCTCGGTATGATTGTGTTTTACGGCGGCGTGATTACCCTTGTTGGCTGGAAAGCCTTTTTGATTGTGCAAATTCCGATGATTTGCCTTGGCGGTTCTATTGGGATTTGGCTGTTTTACGTGCAGCATCAATTTGATGAAACCCATTGGTCACGTAGGCCGGAATGGACCCGCGAACATGCGGCCCTTTACGGGAGTTCTTATTACGTCCTCCCGCAGCCGCTGATGTGGTTTACGGGCAATATCGGCGTTCATCATGTGCATCATCTTTCTGCGCGGGTGCCATTTTACAATCTTCAAAAAACCCTGAAAGCCTTTCCAGAGCTTAAGTCCATGAACCGCCTTGGCCTCATCGAGAGCTTCCGCTGTACGCGGCTCGCTCTGTGGGACGAGGCCAAAGGGCGGCTATTGTCTTTCCGCGAAGCCCGCATGATGATGGCGGCGGCTTAAGGTTTAAACGAGCCCCGCATCCAGTAAAGTTAAGCGCTTTTGTAGCTCTGCACGTTCGGCGGTTTTGGCTTTCACAACCCGCTTGCCGATAATATGGCTGGCGGTGAGTCCGGCGAGGCAAGCGATTAGGATGGGCCAAATAATTATCATTAAAAAAGGCGTGTTGGCAGAGTTTGAGATATGATCCACATTGACGAAGAATCGTGACCCCAGCCCGCCGATTAAGCCGCCAATGAGGCCGCTAAAGGGAATGACGTGAGAGAATATCCACGCATTACGTAAGTTGATTTTATTTTGCCGTAGGGCTGCTACGAGGCTCTCGCGCGGGGTTAAAACGGCGCTGACTTGTCGGTTACCGCGGCTTTTATGCATCTTGTAAATTTGAATGAATAAGCAGGCGGTGGTGATTAATGTCATCAGGCCTGGCCAGTTAGTCAGGCCGTAAAGATCAAACCCTAAGGCTATAATAATTGTTAGGCCATGCACCGTATAAATCATGCGCCGAAAGCGTTGGCGTAGGGATATCTCATCCTCTATATGGGTTTTAATCGGACCTAAGGCGATGGGTGTGTTCTCTGATTGCCACATGTCTATATACTCCAGTTCGCTCATGTAGATGTGTCCATTATAGTTTTAAGTTTGCGGCGTATGCGGGTGAGTTTAACGCCGATATGATTGGGGGACAGGCCGAGTATCTCGCTGCTGTCTTTTTGTGAAAAGCCTTCAAGATAAAGCCCAATGATTTGCCGCTCGGGCAGGGGCAATGTCAGAACTGCGCTGTAGAGGCGGCGGCGCATTAAGGCTTTACCTGTGGTTTCATCGGGCTGCGGCGCGCTGTCTGTGTGATGATCGGTGAGCTCGGATTCGGGGCGCTTGACCGCTTTACGAATATGTGAGACCGAAATATTATGGGTGATGCGGGCGATATAAGGTTTCAAAGCCCGCTTATCTTGCAGGTCTGGTAGGGCTTTCCAAATCGCTAGCGCTGTTTCTTGCACGAGTTCATCAATTAAGGCTGGGCGGCGCTCATAGGTGGAAGCGATACGGTAGATAAGCCCGCCATATTGGCTCAGGAGCGCTTCAAATTGCTTATCGTGGTTGACAGGCGGCATAGCTTCATAGTCGCAGAACGCTCGGATTTATTACAATAAATTTTACCCATAAAAAAAGCCGCCTCCTTGCGGGGCGGCTATTCGGACGAAAGATAGTGCGGCGGCCTAACGGCGCGGCTTTCTCTTTTTGCTTGGAATTAAGCCTTCGATTTGGGCGCGTTTGCGGGCCAATTTACGGGCACGGCGAACGGCTTCGGCTTGTTCACGGACACGCTTTTCAGATGGTTTCTCATAGTGTTTGCGGGCCTTCATCTCGCGCAGAATACCTTCATTTTGAAGTTTTTTCTTGAGAGCGCGTAATGCCTGGTCGACATTATTCTGGCGTACGTAAATTTCTACCATGTTATAACCGTTATCTTTCTTTAAATCCGTAATATTCAAACGTTAAAAGCCCCGCGCAGATGCGAGGCCTCTTCATTTGCTTGCGGCTTCTAACGAGTCTTTTACGCGCCGTAAAGTCTTGAATGACAGAAAAACACAAATATCAGGCTAAATTATATGAAAATAGAGCGAAACACCGTAAAGTGCCGGTCTATGTCAATATTTAATGCCCCCCGATATTATCGCCGTGATGGACTGCGCCTTGCCTATTATGAAGCGGGGCCTAAAGACGGCGTGCCGATTCTTTTGGTCCATGGCTGGCCAGAGCTTGCCTATTCGTGGAGCCGTCAGGTGCCCGCTTTGGCGGCTGCGGGCTACCGCGCCATTGCTGTTGACCTACGCGGATTTGGAGCTTCCGATGCGCCGTTGTCTGCATCTCATTACGGCATTACCAATCTTGTGTCTGACCTTGAAGCTCTGCTAGGTTATTTAGATATTCCGAAAGCCGTATTATGCGGCCATGATTGGGGCGGGATTATTGTCTGGCACGCCGCGCGAATGATACAGGCCCGCATTAGCCATGTTATCAGCGTCTCCACACCCCATGTGCGCCTTGCGCCCATTGACCCTATAGAAATTTTCCGTCGCCGCCACGGGGACGATCATTACTTTGTAGATTTTTGCGATCACATAGGCCGCGCAGATGCTCTATTTGCCCAAGACCCTGATGCGTTTTTCAGGCTTATGTTTCGCAGCACGCCGCCCGAAACTATTTTAGAATCCCATCATTTCCATATTCCCAAAAACTTTGCAGCCTTCCTTAAATCCGGCGCGCCCATGCTTGGCGGCGCGGTGATGAGCGCAAAAGACCGCAGCTTTTACGCCCGCGCCTATGCCCAAAGCGGCTTTCACGGCGGGCTTAATTTATACCGTAATACCACAGAAAACTGGCGGCTTGGGCGAGGGATGCCGCTACACATCGCCCAGCCTAGCTTGATGATCTCGGCGCGGCAAGATTTATTCCTTCCACCCAAAATGACAGACCCTATGCTAGATATGGTGCCTGATCTTGAACGGCATGTTATTGAGGGTTGCGGCCATTGGGTAATGTGGGAACAGCCCGAAGCGCTCAATAGGCTCTTGCTTGATTGGCTCTCCCGCCGCGCCTAAAGGCAATTATAAACAGCGTTAATCAACGCCGTTGGGCGGGTATCACCAATCAAGGAATTATCTTGCCGGTTCATAGCATAAGCGCCGCTTAGTCCCGTAATAGGATCTGCAAAAACACAAGAGCCGCCCCAGCCGCTATGGCCTAAGGTCTGAGGGTTGGGGCCGTAATAAAAATTTGGCGCGTTGTGCATAAGTCCCGCCCCGAAGGTGAGCTCAAATGGCAGCACAAGATTTTGCCCGCTTATACGCGGCGCGGACAACTTGGCAGGGATGTCTTCGGCAAGAACGCGGTGTTCTCCGATATGACCATCATTCACAAGCTGCATGAGACGCGCGAGGCTATCAGCGGTGGCATGGCAGTTAGAACCTGCGATCTCCGCTTGACGCCAGGCGGCCGCGCCTTTGCCGCCGGGGGATGACCATTTTTGCATAAAGGCGGCGCGGGTGGCGTCATTAATATCGCCCAGATCTGCGAGAGCTTTGGGCTTTACCATCTCCGCACAGCGCTCATGATAGGCTTCTGGCAGGCCAATCCAAATATCAAGATCAAAAGGCGCGCAAAGCTCCTCGCGCAGGATTGTACCAAGGCTGCGCTGCTCTTGGTCGGCGCGGCGGGCGACTTCTCCGATCAGATAGCCATATGTGACAGGCTGATAGCCGGACGCACTTTGCGGCGGGAAAATAGGCGCTTGGGCCGCGAGCTCATTGACGGTTTTGTCCCAATCAAACCAATCGGCAGGCGTCCAATTAGGATTTGTAATCCCCGTTAGCCCCGTTTGGTGGGAGAGCATGCTGCCAAGGGTTATTGCCTCTTTGCCGTTTTGGGCAAATTCCGGCCAGATGCCGCTGACGATTTGGTCATAGCCAATACGGTCTTGATCGACGAGCCATGCCATCACAAGGGCGGCGGGGACTTTGCCCGATGAAAACACGGCAAAAAGTGTTTCATGTGTCACAGCCTGTGTTTTTTTACGGTCGGCCCATCCGCCGAGAAACTGAATCACAGGCTCACCATTTTGATAAAGGCTAAAGCTCGCGCCGAGCTCTCCGCCATTTTCAAAATTTTGGCGAAAGATATCTGCGGCGGGGGAAAATTGGCGGCTGCATTCAAGGGTGAAAGGGGTATCGGTCATGCTGATATATCCTGAATATCTAAAAGGCGCGGCGGCGTTATCAACATGTCCTGATAGGCCGTTAAAGGAAGTTCGCTATGGCCGCCGGATATGGCGGCGGATAAAATATGAAAAATGGCACTCACGGATGTTTGCTGCGCAGTTTTAAGAGCTGCGCTGCCACCGATGATGTAATGGGCGAGGAAGGTGGCTGCCAGACTATCACCGCCGCCGTTAGGGACTTCGGGAAAGCTTTTATGGCCCACATAAAGCGCCTGCGTTTTATCCACCCATAACGCACCGATTTGCCCATGATGCGGAACAGACGTCACAAGCATTTTGGGGCGAATGCTACGCGCTGCTGTGATAATATCTTCTAGGGTTTTTAAGGGCCGTCCAGCGAGGTAACTGAGCTCATAGAGATTGGGAGTTAAAATATCGGCGAGGGGGACTAAGCGGCTTTGCATAGCATTGGCGCGGCGCGGCGGGATATATAGCCGTCCGTCATCGCCTTTAACAGGGTCGATTAAAATCACGGCGTCAGGGTTGTCGCGGCGAATATGATTTATAATATCAACCGTCAGGTCAATATGTTCCCGCGCGGCCATATAGCCGCTCATGACGGCGTCGAACTTAATATTTTGCGCGGCAATGCCCTCCCACATCTGGCGTAAGACCGCAGTGTCAACGGCCTCTCCGCCCGGCGCGCCCCATCCGGGATGCCGTCCAAAAAGAGTGGTCGGCAGAATGATCACATCACAACCAAGACGGCGTAGGCAAAAGGCGCTGGCGGTTGCGCCGACTTGAGAGGCACTTACAAGTGAGGATATTAAAAGAACGGTTTTCATTTAAAGCCTAAGGACTATAAATTAGCTCGAATTTCAATAGCTATCTCATAAGGATATTATATGGCTGTCACAATTTATCATAATCCGCGCTGTTCTAAATCTCGGCAAAGCCTTGGACTGATTGAAAAAAGCGGCGTGGCCGCCGATATCGTGCTTTATTTGGAGACATCGCCTGATGCGGCGGAGATAAAGACATTACTCGGCAAGCTTGGCTTTGATGACCCGCGAGATTTAATGCGCCGCGGCGAGGCTATATATAAAGAATTGGGCCTTAAGGACGAAGCGGAGCCAGAGGCGTTAATCGCGGCTATGGCGGCTCATCCAAAATTAATTGAACGGCCGATCGTGGTAAAGGGCAGTAAAGCGGTTATTGGCCGCCCGCCGGAAGCGGTGTTAACGCTTTTATCGTAACTCTATTTAATGCTGCGGCGGCACATATTTTATTATACAGCGTAAAAAACAATTTTTTTTTCGTAAATAAACTCCTTGTTAAGGTAAACAAGGCATCACTCCATTAACCATAGTGCCGATTTGGCTTGGAGTGTGAATATTATGCGTTTGTTGTTTACGACTGTATCGAGTGCTGTATTATTATCGGCTTGTTCATGGTTTGGCGGCCAAGGAGGCTCCCAGGTTCAAAACGGCCAGCAAGCTTATGGTGCTTACGGCGCGCCGCAGGTGCATAATCGTGGATTTCGCAATAATCTCGGCCCTTGCCAAATTACGCACCGCGCTCAGCCCGCGCCGCGCGGTTGTGACCCGGCGCAAGTTACGATTGCCGCCAGCGGTAATCCTTATGGCGGTTTTCCGCAGCAACCTAATTTCAGCGGCGGTTACGGCGCTGACCTGGCGACAGGCGGATTTGGTTCTCATAGTAATGTGCGCCGCTCTGGCACTGACTATCATGTCTCTGATAAAGCCGAAAAGCGCCGCCCGAAATTAAGAGGGCAGCTATATTTTGGCGGCGAGAAAAGTATTAGCGGTGATTTAATTGACTTAGATAGTAACGGAGCTTTGCTTCCGTCTGTCAATTATAATCCAAATAATTTTGCTGAAGGCCGGACAGATGGAACGCCAAGCAATGGAAGCGTAACGGACACGGTGTTTACATCGGTTGTTGAACAAATACGTCAGGATAATATTTCATTTGAAGACGCTTATAGCACGCCTTTAAATATTCGCGGTGGTTTTGAATATATTATTGGCCCGAAAACAAGCGTGTTTGCGAATGCGGGTTATGTTTACGCCGAAGGTGAACGAGCGTCGGCGAC
>CALFVT010000025.1 GCA_937928165.1 uncultured Caulobacterales bacterium | reverse complement strand
TTCTGTGAGCCTTGACGGCTCTGGTAGTTCTGACCCTGACGGGGACAGCTTGACCTTTGCCTGGACACAGACGGCGGGGCCGACAGTCACGCTTTCGGATGCCACAGCGACGAGCCCGACCTTCACCGCACCGAGCTTGACTGAAACCACTGACTTTGTTTTCGACTTAATCGTTAATGATGGCCTTGTGAACTCTGTCGCGGATAGTGTGAGTATCACTATTATTGAGGGCGCTGCGCCTGAGCTTGTCTCTATCGCACGATCTGCTCCGACGACCTTGGAAACGTCAGACGATAGTCTGACATGGAATGTGACGTTTAGCGAGAACGTTACAAATGTTGATGCTACGGACTTCACGATTTCTGGGACAAGCGCCGATTTGGCCATATTTGATAACTCGGCTTCGAGCTATAATGTCACGATTTCAGGCGGTGATTTAGCTGACTTGAACGCCATCGTTACTTTAACAGTAGCGTCTTCGCAGGATATTACTGATTTGGCTGGAAATGCTCTGGAGGAAACAACGCCGACAGGCACGAATGATAATACATTTGATGTTCAAAATGATGTGACAGTGCCAACGCTTGAAATTACAGGCATACCTGAAACGGTGGCTGAGGCTTTCACAGCAACATTTACTTTTTCCGAGGCGGTGACGGGCTTTGAACTTGATGATATTCTTGTGGAAAATGGCACAGCGAGTAATTTCCAGACATCCGCAGGGCCTACGACAAATGCCTCTATAAGCTCTGGCGAATTATTCCAATCTGTTTCCGTTGCATCTGCAGGCGCCTCTGTATTTACGGCTCTTATTACGCCGGAAGGCGAGGGAAGTTTGACAATCTCTGTTGCAGCGAATGCTTTAACGGATATGGCAGGTAACTTTAATGCTGTACAAACGACGGCAACAACTGTCATTGATACGACAGCGCCGAGCGTGACAATTGCAAGCTTGCCAGTAGATGTACGCGGGCCTTTCGATGTGACGATTAATTTCAGTGAAGATGTGACGGGATTTGAGCTATCAGATGTGACGCTCACCAATGCAACGGGCTCAAATTTCACAGAAATTTCAGCCTCGCAATATAGCTTAACCGTAACGCCGCTTGTTCAAGGCACGGTGACGATTGATGTCGCTGCGAACGTGGCCGAAGATGGGGCGGGGAATAGCAATACGGCGGCGGAAGCAGTGTCGACTGAATTTATTGATGAGACATTTATTGCAGAACGCACAAGCCGTATTATCAATAATTTCCTCGCCAGACGCGCCGATCAGATAACGATTAACGACCCGGACTTGTCGCAGCGGCTCTTGGGGCAAAATACATCTGGGCGTTTAAACGGTCATTCAGATCAAGATAGCTCTAACGTAACCTTCTCAGGTAAACTTAGCGGGTCTGACAGCGGACTAGACTCATTCACAGGCGCAGATATTGCCAGCCGCGTGAATTTTTGGGCCGAAGCGAGTTATGTGCGTGTAAACTCGGAGACAGCAGAGAATGACACGTTCTTGGTTCATGCGGGTGTCGATTATCGCTTAAGTGAAAATCACATCATCGGTCTTATAGGTCAATATGATAATGTTGATGAAGTCGATAATGTAGAGGACTTCGAAATCTCTGGTGATGGTTGGCTTATTGGGCCTTACTTTGTGAGCCGCCTTACGGACAAGTTGATTTTAGATGGCCGCGCTGCTTGGGGGCAATCAAGCAATGATATTAGTCCTTTCAATACATTCACAGATGAATTTGACACGAGCAGATGGCTCCTGAAAGGGCAATTAACGGGTGACTTTAAAGTTCAAGGTTGGAACTTTAACCCGAACCTATCCGTGATATATTTTGAAGAAGATCAGGATGCCTTTACGAATGCACTGAACATAGACATTGATAGTCAAACCGTGAGCATTGGCCGCTTTACATTCGGTCCGCGTGTTAGCCGTCAATTCGCGTTAAGTGACACAGTTACCCTGCGTTCTAATTTCGCTGTCAGAGGCATATGGGATTTCGATGAAGCGGATCTTGTAAATCTTAATACAGGTCTGGCCTTAGATAGAAGCGGATTTAGAGCGCGCACAGAAGGCGGCTTTGGATTATCCTATGAAAATGGGACATCCATTTCGCTTGATGGATTTTACGATGGCATTGGCCTTTCTAACTCTGAAGCCTTTGGTCTGACATTCGGATTTAATTTATCACTCGAATAAAATGAAGGGGAGTCTGTCCTGAAAATATAATATAAAAATTAACTTAAAAAACAATTTTAAATTGATTTTTATGTGCAAAATACCATTAAAACTTAACATGACTTGACCGTAAAATAGGAGCATACTGTGGCAAAATCACCCTCTGCAGCGAAAGAAACAACAACAGCATCAAATCCTGCACCCGGCATGATTATGCAATCAATCGATGAGAATGGAAATCCTGTTGTTGATGTGACGGGACATCGCAGTGATGCAAGTGAAACGCAATGATTTGCAGTGTCGAATGATGGTCTTGGCGGGTTATCGGGCGGGAATGACACACAGCTTACATCCCCAGCTGATGATGCAACGCGGCAATTATCTTCCATTCCGTTTGAAGCGTTAATTGGCGGGCCGCTTGTCGCCGCGGTTGATGCGCAAGCGCGATCAGCTATGGCAACTGTTAAATTTGTTTTATCAGCGCTTTATGGCGAAGATTTTTTCAAAGGAGATAGTAGCCAAAATGACGGGACAGGTGTTGAAGGAGTGCCGTATAAACGCGCGGGTAACGATACAGGCGTTATACAAATTGAACTAATTTATTCGGTTGGGAATGAGACAGCCAAGATAATTGTGCCTCTGATTACGATCCTACCAATTCCATTTATTGAAATTAACAATCTAGATATCGACTTCACGGCGAACATCAAATCCTTCGAAACACAGGAAAGCAAAGAAAACTCAACCAAAAAATGGAACGGAGAATCATCGGTGGACGGTTGGTGGGGGAAATACTCATTTGACACAGGCATCCGTGCAAGCAGTTCTGTGTCGTCAAAATCAGCCTCGGACTTGACGACAGAATATAATATGAACGTGTCTGTGTGCCTCGAATAACTCTATGCCAAAGGGCATGTCTCGGGTGATGGATATGCTCTATGAAGGGATACAATCACAGAATATGGGCGCGAGTAGGGATGAAAGCTATGTTGAAGTGAACATGAAAAAGGACAGTGACAATAATTTAGTTTTGACGTTTAAGCCAGCAATTAAACAGGGCCAACTCACTGCAGGCATGTTTGAGCCCGCTACCCATTTCGATGAAAATGCAAATTATACGGTTATTAATAATGGCACGATCGCAACCTTAAAATTGACTAACGATGCTTCGGGCACGATTATATTAAAAGCGAATTCAGTTGCTTCAGCTAGTGATGAGAACCTTAAAAACGAGGCAACAACGTACACTTTTCCATAAACCTTTCTCACCCATCCATAACACATGACCGACAATAACGACATAAGTTCTGCGTCTGATAAAGATGATCAAGTAGTCTCGGTGCTCCTAAAGCATGTCGCGGGACAATTCTTGACCAGCTTCATCCAAGCCAATTTTAATGCTTCGCGTGTCGCGGTTAAAAATTACTTGGATTTTTCATTCGATTCAGCTTCGGTAGATCATGATGAAATGGCGCGAGCGCTTGTTGAAAAACATCATGCTGATGATATTACGTTTGAAAGTTTGGGGCGGCCGCATTGCGTGCATTTTTCCCAATCTATCCCGCTAGCAGATAGCGCAAAACCGCGCGTTCAAACCTCTATCATTCCCGTTGGAGCCATGGTCACGCCGCATTTTCTGGCGATTAACTCGGCCGAGATAACGTTGAAACTGAATACAGAAATTATGTTCAAGCCATTATCAGAGGATGTGCTACAAAATGCAGCAGAGAAAAAACTCAAATGGGATGAAACCGATGAAGATGTTTCGGTACGTGTTGTCTTACCTTTGAACAAACAAAGCTTGCAGGCGTCACAAGAACACAAAAAACGTCATAATCATCGCAAACTGCTTTGGCCGTGGCGAAAGCGTAAACAAGAAAATACCAATATAGAGGCGGACATCGCTTTATCCTTCGAAGAAAAAGCCTTACCCCGAGGTGTCACACGCCTTGTCGACTGGCTACATAGTCAAATAGATTTTAGAGAGGTTAATCATGATCGGACATAATAAAGCTGCTGGCGCGCCATGCCCGCGATGCAATCTAGATGGCACAGACCCGAACCCCGATAAAAGAATTCGAACAACGCTTCAGATGCTGCTGATCACGCAAGAAGCCATGTGTGATTTTTGCGGACTACGGTTAAAACTTACGCCGTCATCTGAGAATGAAGCTGTTATACAGCGCGCCGCAGAGCTGGATAACGTGCTCAAAGCCTCATCGAAATATATGTGAGAAGAGTTATTCAATGTCAAAACCATTATCATTTGATCTAACAGAGGCGGAAAAATTAAAGCAAAAATTTGAAGAGTGCGTAAAAGAGTATTGTTGGACGGATGAAGGCATCGTAACAATTGGAAGCTCAAATAATAAAATTGAACGCAACATTAGACAAATTAGAGATATGTATGACTACAATATTCTGGCTGCAGACTTACTTAAGTCGCGCAGCATAAGAAGATATCAGAATAACATGGACGTTAAAATAACGGTAAATAATTTTGGGGCTGTCCTAGATAACTAGCTCATATTCTTTTTAACCCATTGTGGACTTGCTTCACTAAAGTGGAGAGTGTTTGGGTTTAGTTTTTCATGATCTCATATTTTATCGGACTTGTATATGCGCAGGCAGAATGTCGCCTGATCGGATTATAAAACCCATCGATATATTGACCGATTTCGGTTAG
>CALFVT010000024.1 GCA_937928165.1 uncultured Caulobacterales bacterium | reverse complement strand
AATGGTGTTCCGAAGGCCCATTTTGGCCTATATTTGAAGGAATGTGAGTGGCGTTTTAACAACCCAGACCCGCTCAGCCAATTACAACAGTTAAAACAATGGGTTAAAAAGAATATGAGCTAGTTATCTAGGACAGCCCCTAAAGATATTATCGGCCTTAGAATATAGTTTCATAAGAACATAAGGCATAAAGGGCTGCTTTGTTCAATTCCCTGACAGCAAACTGCGGTTTACGGCATATGCTAAAACGACATGATGCTTAAAGATGGTCCTGCTCATTTCATCTCTCTATATATACATGCACTTACCCGTGGAGTTATAGATTAAGTACCGTCTTTTTAAATTACCCTATTTGCATATGATGCAGACTATGTGTTTTGGCCGCCTGATAGATCTATAGTAAACTTATATGAATGAGCTAAGACTTATTTAATTAATTATTAAATGCCTAAAGCCGTAAGCGGCTACTCACGAATAAGGGCTTAAAGACTTGGTAAGTTAATTTAATAAAAACTATAAATGTAATTAATTCAAAATAAACCACGTCTTTTAACGTTAAAATAATCCTGTTTGTTTATGTTCATCCTTAATTGGAGCGGGGGCGCTCTTAATTGAACTCCATAATTAATTAGACTCGGCCTAGTCCGAGGTGTGGTGATGGAGTGGATTATGAGCTTGAAAAAGAGCATGCGTAAGCGTTTGGCCGGAAATAATGTCTGGGCAAAGCCTAATAATAAGTCAAAACTATTCGGTTTAATGACGACTAGTGTTCTGTCTAAGGGACCGCTGGCCGTTATCTCAATTTTAGCAAATAATGTGCGTTTGCCAATAATGACCTTGACGGCGGCGGGCTTTGTCATTTTGTCCGCGCCTGCTACAGCGCAAAGTAGCTTACCAACGTTCACCTGTGAAGCTGATGCCTATAATGTATTTGGCTCCACCCCTACAAATTTACAACGCTTTGATCCCGCAACATTAAGCGTTATTAGTACAATAGGGTTGAATCCTGGCATTGAAGCCAATGCGGTTGGGTTTAATCCGCTCGATAATTATATGTATGGTTTGATAAGCGACGATAACGGTATTGCTGGTTTTACTCGGGACGACTTTGTTCGTATTGCGGTAGATGGCTCAGTAGAGACCGTTGGTTCTCCTAGCCCTGAAACAGCCGGATTACCACCTTTTGCTCCAAGTCGCTTCGCTGGTGTTATGGATGCTGCAGGGAATTGGTATGGGATATCTAATTCGCACGTGTTTATTGTTAACATTGGTAATACCCCTGCGAACGGAGCCTTAACTTATAGAGCCATACCAAGAACGGGCTTTACTAATAACATATTGGACATTGCGTTTAATCCCTCTGACGGAGACCTTTATGGGATTGCAGGAAACCAACTTAGACGTATTAATGTTGCAACAGGTAATGTATCAACTGTTCCCACAGTAGGTGACCCGACTCAAAATTCTGGTGGGGCTTGGTCTATTTCTGATGGCACTCTATTTTTCTATCGAAATGGCGGTGGATCTCCGTCTTTATCAAGCGTTGATACATCGCAATCTCCAGCCCTTGTTACAAATCTTGGCCCTGTTCCAGGAAATCCAAACTTTGACTCAGCTGCCTGTTTACCGCCAACACTAACTAAAGGCGTTCTCGGGAGCGGTCCAGATGCGAATGGACGTTTTAGTTATGAATTTACGATTTCAAATGCGTTTAGTAATCCCATATCCGTAAACTTTAACGACCCATTACCGGCAGAATTACAATATGTACCCGGTACTTTATCACCTGCGTCCCCTGGAGGCGGTACAGTCACAACATTTAATACGACTGATCTGGCCATTAGTAACGTCCAAATTCCTACGATTGGAACAACAACATTCTCTGTTACGGTGGAGTTAGCGCCCGGCCTGACAGCAGGTACGCCCGTCGTAAACCAAGCGATGATTGAATTTGGCGGTTCAACGATTCCGAGTGATGACCCGGGTACGGCAACGTCAAATGATGGGACAAATGTTACGGTGACGTCAACGCCAAGTCTTACGCTCGACAAACCGTCTCCGGTTAATGCGGATGAAGACGGCTCTGGTACGGTCAGCGTTGGTGACACATTAACCTATACAATTACAGCTACGAATGATGGGAATACGGCTTTAAACAATGTGACCATCACAGATCCACTGCTGAATGCGCCAAATGACACCACGACCTGTTCAAGCGTAGCCGTCGGCGCGACATGTGTTCTCTCGGGTACATATGTCGTGACGACCGCAGATGCTACGGCGGGGACTATTGATAATACGGCGAATGTTGCATCTGATGAAATAACAACACCCGTTGAAGCGGCTCAATCTACGGCGGTTGCTGCTTTTGCCAATAGCCCGTCTCTTTCAATGACAAAGACGGCGGATAGTAGCAGTGCCTACGCACCGGGTGATATTGTCGTATATACCTATACCGTAGAAAATGACGGTGATGTTGATATTAGCGACGTAACCTTATCAGATACGCATAATGGCTCGGCGCCCCTTGGCGATATCACCATTTCAACATTGACGAATACAAGCGGCCAAAGCTCTGATGACGGCGCCGATGCTGTTGTTGATGTTCTTGCCCCAGGAGATATAGTTGAATTTACGGCTGAATATGTTGTAACGGCAACAGACTTAATCTCGGGCGGCCCCGTTACAAATACGGCGAGTGTTACGGGTACGCCTGATGCGGGAACCTTAAGTCCCGCAACAGCCAACGAAACAATTTCCGTAACAGGCACGCCGCGTCCTGATTTAACTCCGGGTGTTTGCGGCGGATTTGTTCGTGAAGGGTTTCTTGTTGATCCGGGCGTACCTGCAACTGAAGTTAATGCAGATTTTGGGTCTGGCCTTTCTGGACCAACACCTTTTGACCCTTATGTTATAGCCCCCTTTATTGGACGTAATCAGTCAACAGGCGTTGTAAGTTTCTATCAAGCCAGTGCGGATGCTTCGGATTCAGGCTCGTTCCTGTCTAATGGCGTTGTTTTAAATGGCCCAAGCGGACTTACGAGTACATTAGTCACTGCCGCAGATCATACGTCAGAGCTATGGCGCGCGGCGGCCCGACTAGAAGGGGCTCCGGGTACCACGCAAACAATAACGATTAATACAGGCAATGCACATGAGCATACGGCCTATTGGCAGACCGATGTAAATGGCGCCCTTATCAATACAAATTCTAGCTCAAACGCTGGTGACGACGATGGGTGGTTATTCGGCACGAGCACGACATTTGCAGGCGGCGATGGCGAGTCTTATACAATTGATGTTACATATCCTGCTGATGGAATTGTTATTCTTCAGTTTGCTCTATTAGATTCCACAGGCGGCTTTGGCGGCATTGTCTTTGATGATTATGAATGCCCCACTCCTTCGATTTCAATAACAAAAGTCGCGGATAGCACAGGCCCTCATAAGCCAGGTGATACCGTAACCTATACTTATACAGTTCTAAATGACGGTAATCAGGCCGTTAATGATATTACGGTCACAGATAGCCATAACGGATCTGACCCGGCCCCAGTGCCAGGTAGTGAAACGTTGATTACTGATATTGCACCTGCGGGCGACTCTACGGATTCGGGTGTTAATGGCTCATGGGATGTTCTTGCACCGGGTGATGCTTTTACCTTTACAGGAACTTATATCATCACAAATGATGATGTTATCGCTGCGGCTGATATCACGAATACAGCCACTGTCATTGGAACGCCTATATTTGGAAGCTTACCTGCGACACCGATTACGGCCAATGAAGTCGTTTCGGTTACGCCTTTAGTGACTGATCTCTCGATCACAAAAACCAATACGCCAGGTGTGAATAGTGAGGTCGACCAAAGCGGTGATACACTCACGTCAGGGGCGACAACTGAATATATATTAACTGTCACGAATAATGGTCCGGACTCAGTCCAAGGGGCCGTTGTTACAGACATTGTTGGAGCGGGCTTAACCTGCAACGCAACAGATATTGTCACAATCAGTGGAGATGGTGTGCCAACAGGCAGCTTCACAATTGGCGACTTAACCGGGGCCGGTATTACACTCGAAACATTAGCTGATGGCGAAGCTGCCACACTGACTTATACATGTGAGGTGAACTAGTCATGCAAGGTACATTTAATAAACTTAATCTAAAAAATGCTTCTTTGAAGTCAAAAATGCTGACCAGTGCGCTTCCTTTTATGATGATCGCCATGGCGCCGTCTGCCTATTCACAAACTGTAACAAATACAGCGAATGTATCGGTTCCTGCCTATGCGAATGACCCTACATCGTCAAATAATACAGCAGCAGATACAGATACGGTTTTGGCTGTTATCGTTTCTGCGGATGACACAGCCAGCGGCGTTAACGGCACGGACGGGGCGACAGGCGTGGTTAATGTCTTCGCTAATGATACGCTCAATGGTAGCCCTGTTAACCCTGCGGATGTGACGCTGACAGAGACAGTGGCGGACCCAACAGGGGCGCTGACCCTGAACCCTGACGGCAGTGTTGATGTGGCCCCGGGCACCCCGGCGGGCACATATGAGCTGACCTATGAGATCTGCGAGACGTTGAACCCAAGCAACTGCACCACATCGACGGTGACAATCGTTGTCGACGAGGCCCCGATTGCTGCGGCGCCCGAGAGCTTCCCTGTAATTAACGGCGCGGACGGCGGCGTGACCACATCAGTGCTGGCGAGCGATATGCTCAATGGCCAGCCGGTCGACCCAGCGGATGTCACATTGACAGTGGGTAGCTCTGATCCAGAGCTGACCCTTGATCCAGCCACAGGCCTGATCACAGTGGCTCCGGGCACGCCGGCGGGGACCTACACAGTAGAATATACAATCTGTGAGACGCTGAACCCCACCAACTGCGCCACAGTGATTGAGACTGTGACAGTCGGTGAGAGCCCGATTGACTCTGCGGATGACACAGCCAGCGGCGTTAACGGCACGGACGGGGCGACAGGCGTGGTGAATGTCTTTGATAATGATACGCTCAATGGTCAACCCGTTAACCCTGCGGATGTCACGCTGACAGAGACAGTGGCGGACCCAACAGGGGCGCTGACTCTGAACCCTGACGGCAGTGTTGATGTGGCTCCGGGCACCCCGGCGGGCACATATGAGCTGACCTATGAGATTTGCGAGACGTTGAACCCAACGAACTGCACCACATCGACGGTGACAGTCGTTGTCGACGAGGCCCCGATTGCAGCGGCGCCCGAGAGCTTCCCTGTAATTAACGGGGCGGACGGGGGCGTGACCACCTCTGTGCTTGCGAGCGATATGCTTAATGGTCAGCCGGTCGACCCAGCGGATGTCACATTGACAGTGGGTAGCTCTGATCCAGAGCTAACTCTTGATCCAGCCACAGGCTTGATCACCGTGGCTGCGGGTACGCCGGCGGGGACCTACACAGTAGAATATACAATCTGTGAGACGCTAAACCCGAACAACTGCGCCACAGTCACCGAGACGGTCGTTGTCGAAGCCTCTGAAATTTCAGCTCAGCCAGAAGTCTTTGAACCGATCAATGGTTCGGATGGCGGCGTCGTTGGGTCAGTTCTGACCTCCGATACGCTTGATGGTGAGACGCCGGACTTAACACAAGTGACTCTCACTGTGGATGCGTCTGACCCTGAAGTGACCCTTGATCCGGCGACTGGCCTGATTACAGTGGCTGCGGGGACGCCTGCGGGAAGTTATACGGTAACTTACACAATTTGCGAGACGTTAAACCCGAGTAATTGTGCAACCATAACGGAAACGATCACCGTTGAAGCCCCTACGATTACGGCCGAGTCAGAAGTCTTTGACCCTATTAACGGTTCGGACGGCGGTGTTGTTGGGTCAGTTCTGACCTCTGACACACTCGGCGGTGAAACACCAGACTTGACGCAAGTGACTCTCACTGTGGATGCGTCTGACCCTGAAGTGACCCTTGATCCGGCGACTGGCCTGATTACAGTGGCTGCGGGCACGCCTGCGGGAAGTTATACGGTAACTTATACAATTTGCGAGACGTTAAACCCGAGTAATTGTGCAACCATAACGGAAACCATTACTGTTGAAGCCCCTGTCATTGAAACCAGTGATGATGTTGTTGAAAATATTGACGGCACAACTGGCGGTCTTGGCGTTATTAATGTTCTGGAAAATGATATATTAAACGGCGAAACGGTTTCCCCTGAAAGCGTCATCGTTACCCTTGCCCCTGGTACAAGCTTACCGCCGGGAATTACGCTCAATCCTGACGGCAGCGTTGATGTCGATCCGGGAACGGCAGAGGGCACATATGTTATTGAATATCAGATTTGCGAGGTCTTAAACCCAACAAATTGCACAACGGCAACGGTCACATTGACGATTGACCCACCTGTTGCAAGCTTGAGCGGTATTGTCTTCCTTGATGTGGATGGTGATGACGAGCGCGATGATAATGAAGAATTACTTGTCGGCTGGATTGTTGAAATTCTTGATAGCAATGGAAATGTTGTTAAAACTGTTGTTACAGATGAAAATGGATTTTACCAAGCCGAAGGTTTATCAGTTGGCGATTATACGGTACGGTTCCGCAACTCGGAGACAAATGCCGTCTTTGGCATTATTGAAACTGTGTCTTTACAGGGCGGGGACAATGTCATTGACCAAAACCTCCCGATTGACCCATCCGGCGTTGTTTACGACTCGATCACGCGCGAGCCTATTGAAGGGGCTATTCTCACCTTTACGGATGCGAATGGTGTTCCGCTGCCGCCGATTTGTTTTATTGATCCGAGCCAGCAAAACCAAACTACTGATGATATGGGAATGTACCGCTTTGACATTGTGCCGGGTGCTGACCTTGCTTGTCCAACGGGGCAAACAAATTATCTGATCAGTTTTGATGCACCTGCGTCTCATCTTGATACAAACTCCACGATTATTGGTCCAGAAGATGGATTCTTTATAGCACCTGCAGGAAACGGGCCATTTGCGGTCTCGCCTGACGCAACGGCGCCGCAAAATGGTGATGCAACGACTTATCATCTCGGATTTACTTTGGGACAAGGCTCACGGGACATTATCAACAACCATATTCCGCTTGACCCGATTGGATTAACGCGCTCGCCGCTGACCGTGACAAAAGTGACGCCGCAACGTGATGTCAATATCGGAGACCTAGTTCCTTATACAATCACTGTGACTAATACGGAAGACTTGCCGCGTGTTGATATTGATATTGTTGATTTGACGCCGCATGGGTTTAAATTTGTCGAAGATACTGCGCGCCTTAACGGTGTTGCTATTGACCCAGAAGTTGATGGCCGCAATCTTATCATTAATGATCTGGATTTTGCTGGAAATGAGACGCAAACGTTCTCACTTGTTCTCGTTGTCGGTGCAGGCGTAAGTGAAGGCGTATTTACGAACCAAGCTTTCGCCCGCGATATAGAAGGCGCAGATGCATCGTTACGCGCCGAAGCGCAGGTCCGCATTAGTCCAGACCCCTTATTTGATTGCTCGGAAGTCATTGGTAAAGTCTTTGATGATAAAAATAAAGATGGATATCAAACGGAGGGTGAGCCCGGTCTTGCTGGCATAAGGCTCGCAACAGCGACGGGTCTACTTGTTACGACTGATCAATATGGCCGTTATCATATTACCTGTGCGGCGGTTCCAAACGGTCAAATCGGCTCGAACTTTATCTTAAAGGTCGACGAGAAGAGCCTGCCGACGGGTTATCACCCAACGTCTGAGAACCCGCGAGTTATACGCCTAACGCGGGGTAAGGTTAGCAAAGCTAACTTTGCGGCGGCCTTAGAGAATGTCCTGACATTGGAGCTAAATGATCAAGCCTTTATTGCCGGTACAGCCACACTCAAGGGTGAATATGCTAGCCAGCTTGGGCTGCTTATTGAGGCCTTGAAAGGGCAAGAATCAACGCTGCGCTTACAATATCTCACCGAATTTGACGATGGAGGCGGGCGCTTAGCTCAGCTTGCAGATCAAATCAAAGATATGTGGAAAAGCTTTGGGGATGATTATGACCTGAATATTGAGCGTAAAACTACAATTAGACGTCGGGGCCGAACGACCACCACTAGGGAGGAGGGGTAAGCCATGACTTATTTATCTAAGAAAACGACACGTTTAGTTACTGCTTCTACTTTGGCCGTCCTAAGTATTTTATCAATCAATTCTCATCTTGCTACGGCGCAGACGAATGAATCATCTATATTCTCTTGGGGATTTGACCGAGATAATGCTGAGGTTGACCAAAAACTAGCGAAAGCGAATGTCCAAATTAAATATGATGGCCTTGATGTCCAGCCACAGCTAAATATCTCGGCTAATCATGGTGATGTTACGGTAAGTCGCAATGAGCCAGTTCAGTTTAATGCTTATTGGAATTACGGAACTTTCATTAAATCTGCGGATGTTAGAATTTTTGCAAGTGACCAATCCGTTCAGTCTAAGCCCTTATTGGTCCTGCCAATTGGCGCCGACCAAAGAGCGGTCATGAGCGCCAATGCTAATCTGCCGGATGATATTATTTATGTTGTCAGAGTCTATGATGAGGCGGGCCAGTTTGATGAAACAACGCCAAAACTGCTAAGTTTTGTTGATAAAGCGGAGCTTTCATCTGTGCCCGGCCTTCGGGGGTCTCAAGCCCTTAATGCTGGAACGGGTTTTGGTATTGATCGAACATCTGTGCGAAATATCCAGGTGAAAGGCGGCGGCGTAACTGTTTACGGAACGAACCTTACCGATAGCGCAAAGGTCGCTGTTCAAGGCCAATCTGTATTAATTGACCAAGACGGACAATTTGCGGTTCAGATGATTTTGCCCTTTGGTAGTCAGGCCATGAATATAATTGTCAATGACCGCGGGCAAACGGAACGCTTCCAGCGGGATATACATCTTGATGAGACTGAGTTCTTCTATGTTGCGATTGGTGATGTTACCTTGGGATCAAGTGATGCTGTCGGCCCCGCTGACTTTTTAGGCAAAACTGACCGTGATTTTGACGATATCACAGCCATTGGCCGAGGTGCCTTTTACCTCAAAGGGCGTGTGAAGGGTGATTATACGGTCACAGCGGCCCTTGATACAGGTGAAGACCGTATCGGCGATGTGTTTCGAAATCTTGATGATAAAGACCCGCGCCAGCTTTTAAGGCGGCTTGACTCTGATCGTTTCCTACCTGTTTACGGGGATGATAGTACATTGGTCGAAGATGCGCCGACCCAAGGCCGCTTTTATGCGAAAATTGAAAAAGGCGATAGCCATGTGCTTTGGGGTAATTTTGCCACGCAGATCACAGGGACAGAATTTGCCCATCTTGACCGCGGCCTTTACGGGGGTATCTTGGACTATAATAGCCAAGGCTCGACTTCTTACGGGGAGCGGCGCACGCAGGTGACAGCCTTTGCAGCAGACCCTGGGACAATTCCGGCCCGCGAAGAATTTCGCGGAACTGGCGGCTCTATTTATTTCCTTGAACGGCAAGATTTGTCGATTGGTTCGGAGCGTGTGCGTATTGAAATCCGCGATAAAGTCTCTGGACTTGTGGTTGAAACCCGTGATCTTCGTCCGCAAGAAGATTATGATGTAGATTATATCCAAGGACGGATTTTGCTAAGTAATCCTTTGCAGTCTACCGTGCGGGATAATCAAGTTGTCCGCGATAGCGCGCTATCCGGGAACGACACATTCCTTGTGGTTCGCTATGAGTTTACCCCAAGCCTATCGAATGTGAGCGGCTTTACTTTTGGTGGACGGGCGACCCATTGGCTCGGAGATTCACTACGTCTTGGTGTGACTGGGCAAAATGAAGAGACTGGCTCGGCAGATCAAAACCTATTTGGGGTTGATTTTCTATTACGTCAATCTGCGGGAACTTATTTGAAAGGTGAATTTGCGCAGACAGATGGCCCGGCATTTGATCAGTCACGCTCGGCCGATGGCGGCTTTACTTTTGGGAATGTTTCCGGCCAAGGGGCAGGGGGCAAGTCTGATGCTTACCGCCTTGAAGGCGGGCTTGATTTGTCTGACTTGTCTTCCTTTGAAGGATTAGTGACAGCTTATTACGACTTCCAAGATGACGGGTTTAGCGGGTCTAATCGCCTTGTTGCTGGTGATGTTGAGCGTTATGGCGCTTCGATATCCGGGCAAATATCACCGCGCACGGCTGTCTCTGTTAAATATGACGAGATTCGCTCAAGCGTTCGCGGCTTAACCCGGGCTTTATATGGTGATGTGAGCTATAATATAACGGACCGCCTCGAAGCGGAGCTTGGGCTGCGTTATGATGAAGCTCAGGTCAATGCCACGGCTTTTCGCCAAAGTATTGACGGAGACCGTACAGATTTATCGGCCCAGTTCAGTTATAAGGTTAATAGCCTACTTTCAATCTTTGGATTTGGACAGGCGACAGTTGATCGTGACCAAAGCCGTCAGCGTAATAACCGCTTTGGTATTGGAGGTGACCTTAAAGTCAATGACCGCCTCTCACTACAAGGCGAAGTCTCTGAAGGGAATGGCGGCTTAGGCGCGAATGCTCAGGCGACGTTTACGCGCAATGATAACTCCGAATTTTACTTGGGATATGCTTTGTCTACAGACCGAACCGATACAGGATTTTCGACAGCCAACCAAACGCTTGCAACGGCCGGAACCTTAACCCTAGGGGCCCGCACGCGATATGGCGATAGCCTAAGTGTTTACGGTGAAGAACGTCTTGGTTTTGGGTCTCGTCAAAGCTCACTTACACATGTTTACGGTTTGACCTTTAATCCGTCAGAGCTTTGGAGTTTTGGCGCTAGTATTGAAAACGGCCAAATTGAAGATGATGTTAATGGTGAGTTTGACCGAACGGCCTTCTCATTCTCTGCTGCGAGGGCGTCTGAAAAAGTTCGCTTTGCGTCTAATCTTGAAGCCCGCTTTGAGGATAATGATCAGGGCGGTATTGACCGGGATAGAACAACATGGTTGATGCGAAATTCGCTTTCAATCAAAGCCAATCCGAACTGGACGGCTTTGGGACGCTTTAACTTTGCGATCTCAGAAAGTGATCAATCTGATTTCCTCGACTCTGACTTTGTTGAAGGCGTTATTGGGGCGGCTTATCGTCCAGTTTATAATGACCGCTTAAATGCTTTGCTAAGTTATACTTATTTTGAAGATTTATCTCCTGCGCAGCAAATCTCGGCCGGCGGAACCACGGCCCTGCCGCGTCAACGCAGCCAGATATTTAATCTTGATGCAACCTATGATCTTACGCCGAAGCTTTCAATCGGTGGTAAATATGGTTTCCGCCGCGGCGAGGTTGCCCTTGATCGTTTGAATGATGATTTCATCAGCAGTAATGCCCAATTAGGCGTTATCCGGCTTGACTATCACGTTATCAATAAATGGGATATTTTGGCCGAGGGACGGTTGTTATCTTCCTCTTTATCAGATGATGAAAGATTGGGTGCGCTTTTGGGTATTTACCGTCATGTTGGCGATCATTCAAAAATTGGCGTCGGTTATAGCTTTGCTCGCTTCTCAGATGATCTCAGAGACTTTGACAACGATAATAATGGGTTCTTTATCAACTTGATCGGTAAGTTCTAATCGGGCTTACTCATGTCTAAACCTGCAAAGATTATACCAAAACTATAATCTAATAAGGCAGGTTTTTAGGCAAGGTGTCCTTTGCTAAGCATGGCTTTTAAAGCGCTTAGCAAAGGACACCTTTTTTTGGGCTCTATAATATTATGCACGCTGGTCAACTTGATCGGTCGCCTTACGGGGCAGTCTTATTGCCCATGCGGTTATTGCTTTCAATCTTGTTAATTTATGGTTATCGGAGATTTAACATTTAAGGTTTATAACTCCTTATACGCACCGCTGTATTTTAATCGGGCAGTGGTGATCTAACTATGGAGAATAAACTTATGTCTAAATTAAAGCTTTCATATGTTTTAACGGCGATTTTAATAACCCTAGGGAACGCAGAAATATCCGCCGCGCAAACGGTTGATACAGAAAAAACAGCTATTGAGACTGCGGCCGTTCAAGACCAAACAGAGAGCCGCATCCGAAGAGAGGTTCAGCCAATTACTTATTGGGTTGACTCCGCGTCTTTAAACTTACGCGATAACCCTGTGTCGGGAAAAGTCTTAGGTACGTTAGAATTTGGACAAAAGGTTTTGGCTTATTCTCAATATGAAAATTGGGTTCGCATTTCCACAGCCGATGAGAACTCGACGTGGATTAATTCTGATTTTCTATCTAATTCTCGTATCACATGGGCAAGTTATAACCGCGTGACACCGACCCGCGCTAATGATGTTATATCCGTACGTATTAAAGACTCTGAAGACCGAAAAAAGCGTATTTTTGCGGTGCGGTTAAAATCGGCGGATACAGGGAATATGCTTATCACGACCCGCGAAGAGACGGCTGGCGGTATCATATATCAAAACCGTTTTGTATCATGTGATGGTCATAGACCGCTCGGTATTAGATTAGTTGGCGAAGGCCGCAATTTTCTAGGCGCGCAAAATGACGTTAGAAACCTGAAAGCCGACATATATGAATCAGAAACAATTAGTGACAAAGCAGCAAATAGCACAGAGACCGCAATCTCTAATTTTGCATGTAAATCACCCTCCTTCTAGGCGTTTGCGCTAGGGTTATCAGCCGGAACAAACTGGTTGAAATAAGTAACCTAATGGCCCGGTTCATTCCGGGCCTTTTACTTATGTGCCTCTCTCACTTATTTCTAAGAATAATATTTTGAGGTTGTGGAAGCGAATTAAATTCGTCCATACAGCAAGCCTTCGGATCGTTTATGGGGGCGATAATGCTAAGATTACTCATATTTGAACTATTGTAAAAGCAAAGTTATCTAGGGTCTGTTGACATTTATCGTAATGCAATAGTGTTGCTGCGAGGTAATATGAAGCTTTGTAACGGGTATCAATTTTATCACATTGTCCTTGCTCCTTAAAACTGTTCCATCTTTTAGTTAGTAATTTTGATGGAAAGGGAGATGGTTATGGCAAGGAAGAGATTTTCTGATGAGGATGTAATCTGTTTATTGCGTCAGATTTAAGTTGAGACGGCATCAGGGGCAAACGTTGCGGATACTTGCCGATTAGCCGGCGTTAGTGATGCAACTTACTATGGCTGGCGGAAGAAGTTTGGCGGCATTGGCCCGTCCAAAGTCTGACGAATGAAGGAGTTGGAGAAGGAGAACCAAAGGCTCCGCAAGATTGTGTCTGACCTGACATTGGACAAGTTGATCCTGAAGGAGAGCCTTGATTATTTAAAGCCCCAATGAAAGCAAGGAGGCCTGACGGCATCAAAGCTACGTCAGGCCGTAATTCACTGCCGCCAAAGACTCAACACATCTGAACGTCGAACTTGCGATGTGATTGGCATGACACGGAGCAGCTTCCGTTATCAGTCTGCTCCAAACGATGACGAAGAAGAGTTACGCCTAGCATTAATTAAACTGGCCAAGCGATATGGCCGTTATGGTTATCGAAAGATAACAGCCTTACTTCGTATGTAAGGTTGGACGGTCAATTATAAGAAGGTTGAACGTATATGGCGGGAAGAAGGCTTGCAACTTCCCAAAAGTCATAAGAAACGGAGATGTCTTTATCACAAGGATAGCTCTGTCATACGTGACCTGCTCCCCTAAACTTTCTCCATTTTCTGGTAGAGTCTTCAACGGATATGGAGACGACTATGAAGCGATCACGGTTCACTGAGGAACAGATCATTGCGATTTTAAAGGAGCAGGAGAACGGCTTGCCGACGAAGGATGTTTGCCGCAAGGCGGGCATCAGTTCCGCGACGTTTTATAAGTGGAAAGCCGAGTATGGCGGGCTTAAGGTGTCTGATGCTCGCAAGCTTAAAGCGCTTGAGGCTGAGAACAATAAGCTAAAGAAGCTTTTAGCTGAGCAGATGCTCGACAATGCCATGCTCAAGGATATTGCGTCAAAAAAGTGGTAACGCCCGAAGCTAAGCGAGAAGCTGTCGCTCATCTTTGTGAGGAGCATGAGGTTAGTCAGCGTCGGGCGTGTAATGTTCTGAATGTGGATCGGTCCAGTGTGCGTTACAATAGCGTGCGGCCTGATCATGCAGATATCAGAAAGGCTATGCGGGGTATCGCCCGTGAGCGCCGGCGGTTTGGACTTGCTTCACTAAAGTGGAGAGTGTTTGGGTTTAGTTTTTCATGATCTCATATTTTATCGGACTTGTATATGCGCAGGCAGAATGTCGCCTGATCGGATTATAAAACCCATCGATATATTGACCGATTTC
>CALFVT010000023.1 GCA_937928165.1 uncultured Caulobacterales bacterium | reverse complement strand
GGCGGATAAATCGCCACTGGCCTGCGCGGTGAACTGGTCAAAGGCCCAGTCTTGGATAGCAATATTTTTGGCCTCTGCCGTAAAGGCTATGGCTTGAATATCTTGGCGGTTTGATAAGGTCAGGGCGGCTTTTGCAAATTGATCGCCCCTTTGGGGTAGATTTAAATTTATTTCCCCTAAGACAGGGCCGCTCGATGGCTTTGTGAGGTTTCCAGAGGCCATAAGGCGGCCCCAAGATAGCTCTATATCATTGGCAGTAAGCGTTTGATTGTTCAAAGCCAAAACGGACCCTAAATCTAACGGGCCATGCTCGGTGTCTGCGGTGAGGCGCATGGGTGTATGAGAGAGGGCGGTAGCATCATTTATTTCGCTGCGCAGGCGTAGATCATTAAGGCTATAGCCATTGATAATCGCTGCATTTGTGCGGGCATCAAGACGTATATTTGGATTCTCGCGCGTCCCCGTTATCGTGAAGCTAGCTAAGGTTTGTTCTGGCAAAGATAGCGGAGCGTAATTAAACGGCGCGGTGATAACAGCCTCGCCGTCAATATTTAATCTGTCGGTGTACTGACCCGAGATTGCCGCCTTTATGTCATCACCGCTGAGAGTTAAGGCATGAATATCAAAACCGCCTTGTAGGGTAGATATATCAAGATCAAAATTTAAGCCGCTGCTGAGAAATTGACCGTAAGGGGCAGGCGTATCGCGATCAGGCTTAAACCCGCCTTGGGCTGTGAAATTGGCGTTATCTTGATTTGTTTTACGGGCTGTGAAACGGCTTTGGAATGCCCCCGCAGGAATATTGCCTTGGCTGAGCAGTTCGGTGTTGACTGTACCTTTAAGATCAAAAAGATTAAGGCTATAATTGGCGCGCCCCGATAGATTTACCTGGTTACTGGCTGATGACAAAGCTGCTGTGAGGCTGCTGATTTGTGATGTTTCGATGTTAATCGCGGCTTTGGTTGTCAGCCGCGTTTTTGCCGCAAGTGTCAGCGGGATTTCATTTTTGGCTTTTAAATCCGTAATAGTGACATCACTGCCGAATTGATATTGGGTTGACGCCTGTTGGGTTAGGGAAATAGGCCCGCTTATTGATGTGGCCGTGCCGTAAGGCGAAGCAATTTTACCTAGGCGCAAATCGCCCGTAAACTTATAGGCCGGAGCCCTCTCCATGCGGCCTTTTATTTGCCCTGCCGCTATGTTAAAGCCGTCTGGCAGCTTTATAAGGCCGTTAAGATTTTCAGAGCTTACAAAAATATCAGCTGTTTTTGGGATGCCGCCATCTGGGTTAAGGCGGCCTGCCGCTTCGGCCTTTAACTGCTGTGTCGTTACGGCGGCTTTAAATGCGGCAGGCGAAAGCAAGCGATCAAGACTGGCGGTTGTGGCAAGCTCATTCCCAAGGGCGGGGCGCAAAGAGTCAAATAAGGCCCAGTTATTTGTTTTAAACTGCGCCTGTAGATGAGCCACCGCGGGTGTCCAGTTCACATCAGCCTTTATCTGCGGGGCGTTGTTAAAGCTTATGATTATATCGCCTGCGCCATCTTGCGCCGTGCCGTTAATCTGCCCTTTGCCGTTTATATCTGTCGTCTCGGGCACGCGAATAAGGGCCGCTAAAGCGCCGCCTGCTGCGCCGTTTATTTCAAATTCGCCGCTCATATCCCCTGCTTGACTGCGTGTGAAATCAAGATGAATTGTATCGCCAATAATGTCGGTTCGCGCCGCATCGAACAGGGCATTAATTTCGGACTTCGGCCCTGTACTCATCTTTGTGGTGAGTGAAAATTCGGCTGCTTGGCCGATAACCGCAGGGCTAAGGCGAAAGCGGCGAATATGAGCGGTTTCAAGATTAAAGCTATAAAGCATGGTTTGCGGCGATTGTTTTGATGGGCGGCCTGAATTTAAAACGGGTTTTCGGGCAAAGTCGATCAGGCCAAAATTTAAAGTTTGAATGTCGATATTTTTACCCATGAGTGCCCATGGCGACCAAGCTATCTTAAGGTTTTTAGCTGATAACCATAACCCGTCTTTGTCATAAAGCTTTATATCTTTAACCGTGAAGCTTTTAAGCGGATCACCAGATAGCTCTGAAATACTCATGCGCTCAATTGGGCCAAAGCTGCGTTGATTAATTTGGCGCTCAATCAAGCTGCGCCCGCTATCGGTGGTGATATAAACGCGCAAAGCGGTCAGGGTAACGGCAAGTAAGGCAGCTAAAGCGGTAATTGCTATAAGGCCGCGCCGCAGCCAAGTCGGGATATGGTTTTTATTCGTTCCCATTAAAAAGCCTGCCCAATACTAATATAGACTTGAAACGTATCATCGCCCTCGCGCTTATTAAGCGGAAAGGCAATATCGGCGCGAAGCGGGGCAAAGCTTGTATGGTAGCGTAGGCCAAACCCGGCCCCCGCGCGAATGTCACTAAAATCGGGATATTCGCGCTCCGTCACTGAACCTGCATCGATAAAAGCTGCAAAGCCAAACGGGGTTTCGCCTTTATAACGCAGCTCTGCGCTAACTTCCGATAAAGACCGGCCGCCGGTTAAGTCGCCTTGGGCATTAACCGGCGAAATACTTTGAAAACCAAAGCCGCGTACTGACCCGCCGCCGCCGCCAAAAAATCGGCGGTTCAGCGGAATTGTCGCAAGATTTCTGCCAAATATGGTGCCCAATTTCCCGCGGCCCGCAGCGGTAAGTTTATCCGATAATTTCCAATATGTACTTGCGCCAAGGGTAGCAGCTGTAAATATGCCGTCTTCTTCGCCGAAATTATAGGCCGGAATAAAATTGGCCTCAATGAACACGCCTTTATTTGGATTTAAAATATTATTCCGAGAATCATAAGCTGCGCGGCCTAAGCCTTCGGCTAATAGAGATCTTGTTTCAAACCCATTTTCTTCGAACTGTGACGCTTCAAACCCAAGGCCGAGGCTGGCTCTAAATCGCCGAGAGAATTTTTGTGTGACTAAAGCATTTGCGCCAACACGCTCGCCTGTGAACCCATCCGTATCTTCACGCGCGATTTCTCCGTTAATATCGAGCGCACGGTCAACCCGCTTGGTAAATGGAATGTTGTAATGCGCGCCAAGGCTAATTTGGTTGGTTTTGATACTGGCAAGCAAAGTTAAGGTTTGAGCATAGCCAATAAAATTGCGGCGTTGATAGGTTAGATCAACGCCGTTGCCATCCGTTGTCGAAATACCCGCTTCACCGCTAATTGTATTCCTAGGGCCTTGTTCTATGTTTAATAGCACATTGCGCGTAACCGTACCGTCATCATTTGAGGCGGCGTCATCTGATAATATGGCCGTTGCGGATTTAAAACTGCCTGTACTTAGTACGCGGGACGACAGGCTGTTTAATTCTCTGCGGTCAAAATCATCTCCCGCTTTAAACGGCGCAACCATATCGGGCCAAGACTTGACTAAATAGGCCGTGCCTATTTGCTCTATCTCGCCAAACCGTGTTTTTAGCCCCGTATTGATATTATATGTTAAAGCCATGGTTTTTGTGTCGTGATCGACAACGGCTTTGCGCTCTAATGCGGTGGCATCGGGATAGCCATTGGCGGTGAGGTAATTGATAATTTGTAATTCTGCCGCGATGATTTGAACTGATAATGCGGCGCCTCCTGTTTTGGCCGGGATGATATCAAGAATGTCTTGCTTCATATCTGGAGCAATATTTAATCCTGCGCCGCTGTCATAGATGATGTTAAGGCTTTGTAGAGTGAATTGCGGGCCTGTGGTAATATTTAAAACGCCCTGCGGCTGGGTTCGCGGCGCTGCGTCCTTATCGTCTTTAATACTGGGTGCTTCAGTGATGCGGGCGTCAATGATGGCGCCGTAATAGCCTTGGGAGCGCATAACAGACATGGCGCTTTCGGCCGCTTTTTTTACACGGCGGCGGGCCTGTGCAAGCGAGCGGGGCGAGGTTTCGGCTTCGCCTAAAACATCTCGCAATAAGTCTTTTAACGGTGCAGGCAGATTACCTTCGATCTTGACTAAAGGCTCGGCCGCATAGGAGGTTTGGCCTGAAAGGCACAAGGCGGTCGCGCCTATCAAAACTATAAACACCTGTTTTAGCATGTAAAAAACTGAGCCGCTAAGCCGTTTAAAACCATTTGAGCTTTTTAAAAATCCAGATTTGCGCCGCAACAAGGATTATCAACATCGCGCAAAAAGCCCCAAAGGCGGCCGGGTTATCACTTCCCGGAATGCCGCCAATATTTATGCCTAATAGCCCTGTTAAAAAACCTAATGGCAGGAAAATTGCGGCAATTACAGACAGAACATAAGTGTTTTTATTGAGCTTATCTGCGATTAGGCTCGCGATTTCATCCTTGACGATTTGCGCCCGTTCTCGAATGGCGTCAAGCTCCTCTACATAGCGCACGGTGTGGTTATGTCTTTCTTGAAGCTGACGGCGCGCGCGCTCATCCAGCCATGTTAGTTCCGTGAGGCGAAGCTGCGAAATCGCATCGCGCTGCGGGGAGAGGTGCCGCCGAAAGATGATAGATTTTTTACGCACGTCAATAATGTCTTTACGAAGGTTTGCATCGACCGTTTCTAAAATAGCCTCCTCGATGTCATCTGTTTTCTCATCAAGATCAGATAGAACAAGTTGGAACCGCTCCACGAGATGCGTAATTAATTGCATTAAAAAATCAGCTGAATCCCTCGGGCCTTTACCGTCTTTTAAATCCTTATCAATGAGTTGAATAGCGGCTATGTGGCGTCTTTCAACGCTTATGATCCTGTGAGAGTCGATAAACAGGCGGATTGATACCATGTCTTCCATGCACTCATCATCATCCAAATTAACGCCGCGCAAAATAATGAGGCAGCCATCGCCAATTTGCGTCACCCGAGGGCGGGTCTCATCTTCCATCAAGGCATGAACGATATAAGGGTCAAGATATGAAATTTCTTTTTCAAGCCATAGGCGCGTTTCAGTCTTATTGGCGTCTAAATGTACCCATGCCAGTTTATCAGCCTCAAGCTCCTTGGCGAGGGCGTCATCTCTGACGCATTCACCGCGGCCATCACCGTGGATTTTCTGAGACGCTAAAATATAATGACCTTTATGATTAGACATGTTTTAACCAGGTTTATTTTTAATGTGAACATCGGTTTGCGGATAGGGTATCACGATATTATGGGCTTTAAATTTTTTCCATATAGACCGCATGACGTCACTTCTGGGTTCTACGCGCCCTTGCGTGACGTCATCGACCCAAAAATGAAGTAAGAAATCAATCGAACTTGCGGCATAATCCGTTAGGTGACATTGCGGCGCTGGATTGCGGCTACAGCGGGGGTGTTCTTTAGCCGCTTCTAAGATCAAATCTCTCGCCTTTTCTATGTCGCACTCATAGGATACGCCAATAATGATTTCTATGCGCCCACTTGTATTGGAAAACGTCCAATTTGTAACGCGATTTGTTATAAAGTCCTCATTCGGGATCATGATCTCTTTACTATCAAAAGTTTCGATAAGTGTATAGCGCGCGCCGGTTCGCCGTACAAAGCCTTGAAACCCGCCGGCCAGTTCGACAAGGTCACCTTCTTCGACAGATTTTTCAAATAAGAGTATAAGTCCGCTTATGAAATTGGATGCAATTTTTTGAAGGCCAAATCCAATACCAATACCCAGCGCACCCCCAAAAACGGTTAAAACTGTCGGGCTTATGCCTAAGACATTAAGCCCAATGAAAAATACAGATATAAAAATAATGAGTTTAAAGCCGTTGGCGAGTAATGTACGGTTGCTTGCCCGCATATGTTTTAAAGACCGGATACGTTTTTCGCCAAAAACTGAAATAAGACTAGCGAGCCAAAATACCATGAGGAGATTAATGAGTCCGCTAATGAGTTTATAGACTGTGACCTCATAGGTCCCAATTTTTATTAAAAACTGCTCTGAACTGAGACTGTTTTTAACCGGGTCCATCCAATCAAATTGGTCAAAGATAATAAATGTAAGAACTATTGCAGCAAGTAGCCATCGAGCCCAACGGGAATCTGTGCTAAATAACCCGCCGAAGGAGCCCTTTTGTGAGGATTTATCGATCATAATCTGAGCCTTTAACTCTGGCAGGAAGAGTTTAAAATAGGCGTTTATAACATTTGCCTGACATATCAATTTAACAAGCTATTAAGGGCTTAGACAGTTATAATGCCTAAGCCCTTAGAGTAAGGCTTTGATATTAAAGCCTGTAAATATAATCACTGATCTATTTTTTAACTTTTTCAGCTGTCTCAGAAGTTTTTTTGCCGGCGCTCTGAATGTCTTGGCCAACGCCGTCGATTGTATTACAGGCTGTTGCAAGTACGCTTGCGGCAAAGAGGGCGCATACGAGTTTTGGTTTAATGTTTTTCATGTTATTATCCTTTCGGGGGTTGCGACTTATCAACGTGCCAGAACTGAAAGGGTTCCAATAAATATAGCCGCTCATTTAATAATTTTAATTGACGACTTTATTGGTAAAAACCCGCCCGTTATGGGTATAGCTATAGGTGTCCCTAATGTTTATGCGTGTTGTGACGGCTGTTAAGTCTTTGATTTCAATGAAACGGTTGAAATAAGTCTTATTATCTTTATTTTTAACGGCCATGAGAGGGGCCTCTTTTTCAATTTTCGGGGCGGTTATGTTCTGCTGCACCCGCGCGGGCGATTGCGGAAGACGTTCTGGGCTTAATGTGTTTTGTGCAAATTTAATAATTTCTCTTTCAGTGGGTTTTACCGGCTCTTTGTTGACGCAAACATCGCCGGGAATATGACGGCCACTATCGCCCGCAATTTCAGCATGAGAGACAAATGGGAATAGCATTAAACCAGATAAGGCAAGAATTATGAGTGTGCGGCGATTAGACATAATAGACTCCATTTTTATTATGGTTAATCAACGCCGTTTTATTTGTTTTGTTCCAAATTATTTAATTAACTTTAACCTTAATCGAAATCTTTAATTTGTTGTCCAATTAACAGGCCCAACAATAGGCTCAATAATATCGACTTATAGGGGTGGCCTTCAATTAAACCCATAAAGTCTTTAAATGTTTTGTTATCTCTTATCTCTTTAGGGATATGTTCGAGTAAGGCCGCATCATATTGATCTGGCTGTGGGTCTAAAGGCGCCTTTTTGCGCATATTTCGATTATTTTTTGCCCATATGATAGCACTGATAACCGCCAATAAAAGGCCGATTGCGAAAAATGCAAAGCCTGGTGAGACGTTGACTGATAAGGTGATAATGAAAGAGATAAGTAAAAATAAAGCTGATAAAATCCCACAGCACCAAAGTAAGGTCGTGTTTTTCAAACTATTTGATCCTTTAGCCCCCTGTCTTAAAATGAAGGGGGCCAAGGTCAGTATGATGCGGGGAAGGGGTTTCATGTAAGCCTATCGCCGCATTAGCATCCCAAGCACGAGGCCGGCTCCTAGCGCAGCGGATACGGCTGTTAAAGGGTTATCTTTGATCTTCGTCTCGGCGGTTTGCGTTAATTCTTTATATTTGTCCTGCGCAGCACCTTTTTGTGCAAGAGTTATATCTTTAAGGGGTAAGGTTTTATCTTTAATTGTCTCTTTTGACAGCTCCGTAATGCTGGCGGTAGGCGTGGCGACGTCTTGGCGTAGAGCGTCAAATTGCTTTGAAATGTCATCTTGTTTGATGTCAATAACTTTATTGGCGGATGCCATAAATATCTCCTGATTTATATTAGCATTTTAATTAATGCTGTGCCCAAGTAACGCTGGAGCCTTTGATATGTTCCAAATCAATTCATTTAAATTATGAGGAACGAAATGCATATTAAGCCGTTATCTTAATATGCGTTCGCCCATGAGCGAAATTAATAAGAAAAGATATCTATGGTGTCTTTGACTTAAACCGGAGTATAATATGCTAAATTGGAGTCTTATATTTTTTATTGTCGCAATTATTGCCGCCCTATTGGGATTTTCAGGTATCGCTGGAAATGCGGCTTATATTGCTAAGATTCTTTTTGCCATCTTCTTAATATTATTTGTTATTTCAGGCCTATCACGCGCTGTTCAAGGTAAGCGCCCGTAAATCAAGCCAGCTTGACCTAAGACATTATATTATAAAGGTTATTAATGATCTTAATAATCCTTATAATTAAGTCTTAAATCTTTGTATGAGGAAAATTGAGCTGGGAGATATACCCATTGGGCGTTTGTTCTGAATGGTAATCCCCTGATAATTGCCGTGCAAAGCCTGACATAAGGCGCTCTCCCATGCCCTTATGAGGCTTATCCTTTGCCTGTGTCACGGCCTTATTATGTCCCGAACCATCATCAGAAACCTTGATATAGGTTGTTCCGTCATCTTGCGAGATATGAATATCAATCACGCCGTTCTTACCAATGCCGTGTTTGACCGAATTGGTCATCGCTTCGACAATGAAAAGCGCAATGGGCGTGGCTGTGTCGGAATCAACGGGTTTACAGTTCACATCGACATTTATTTTTATATTTTTCGCAGAAGATAATAATGCCCGGCGAAGATGGGTGACGATTTGTTTGATAAAGGGCGACATCTCAATAAAGCGCAGATCACCGCTTTCATAAAGCTCTTTGTGAACAAGTGAGATCGCATTAATGCGGTTGCGCGATTCACGAATGGCTTCAAGCCCGCGTTCATCGTCAAGTTTACGTTCTTGTATATTCAAGAGGGATATAACGATTTGGAGATTGTTTTTCACGCGGTGATGAATTTCGCGCAAAAGGTTTTCTTTTTCGCTAAGCGACTCTTTAAGTTCAATTTCACGTTTATCGACCATTTCGGCCATGCGGTCAAAGGCTCGCCCTAATTCACTAATGTGGTCAGGCGCTTCATCCATCTCGCCAATTCTAACATCTGTATGGCCGCGTGCAAAGCCAAGTAAGGCACGGCGCATCGTGCGTAAATGCACAAGCAAAAGTCGGTCCAGGGATACCCAGATTGCAATGAACCCAAACAGCCAGGCCAGAAGCGGAAATGTGAGTGTGGAAAGCGGTTTCAACTTATTGCTGGATAATAAATTTGCTTTGGGCGTTGATACGGCAATGTGCAAATCCGTATTTTCGGCGTTTAGGATCATAATCTCTCGGGCGTCATCATCGGTGTTTTGAAATTCCGTTTTTAAAATATCTTTATTACGGGCTTGAAATATCCAGTCGCGTCGTTGTTGTGTGTTAGCATTTAAACTTCCCAAAAGAATTTTTCCGCTTGGGCTAAGAATAGATATATCCGTATCAGCGGGTATATTCGACCGGTCTTTTAGGCGGCTTAAGACCGACACATCAAAGCCGGCAAGTACAACACGCTCTAGGTTGTTATCACTATACCGGCCATAGGTAATGACAATGACGCCTTTTGGCCCTGTTTCCGCATCGGGTACATTGGGCAGGTCTATGTAAAAGGGCCGCGTTATGCTGACATCTTTATAGGCGTTCTCAATAGATTTATAACTGCGAATGGCACGGCCTGTGCAATAGACTTCGCCGTTAGGGCCAGAAATAACAATATTATAAAGCCGCGGAAAACTTTTCAGGACGTCGTTAATATCCGCCGCGCAGTTAGAGGGGTCAGCGGAAAGAGACAAAATCCGCATCACGGATTTTGTCGTCTCAACGGAATCAATTACCTCTTCGACGGCGTCGCGAGCAATATCTTCGAGCAAAGCTGCTTCTATTTCAATATCGCGGTTATAATCGTAATAGGCTTCATATATGGCAAAAACAAGAAGTGGTAGTAATGCGAGACCTAGAATAACACCAATGCGGGCGCGTAAGTCTTGTGATATGTGTCCCCCAAACATGCGCGCTTTAGGCTTTTGTAATTTGCTTGGCTTGCTCTAAAATTGCAGTGATTGCATTGGCTGCGCCGATACCGTCATCGGTCTTATCGAAATTACCATCTTCCATTATGCCCTCAAGGGTTTTGCGCGCGCGGCTGACCCGGCTTTTGACTGTCCCCGTGGCAACACCGCAGATTTCTGCCGCTTCTTCATAGGACATACCGCTGGCCCCAACAAGGATAAGGGCTTCACGCTGATCATCAGATAATGCACCCAGAGCATATCTTAATTCATTGAGCCGCACAGAGGCATCAGGGCTTTCAGACGCCATTATGGTTTCTTCGGCGACATTTTGCTCGAGGGAGGTTGCGCGCCATGAGCGCCGTTTTATGGAATAAAACTGATTGCGCAGGATTGTGAATGTCCACGCTTTCATATTCGTCCCTGGTTTAAATCTCTCACGGGCTTTCCAAGCCTTTAACATCGCATCTTGGGCAATATCATCCGCTAAGGCAGCATTGCCGCAAAGGGAACGGGCAAAGGCCCGAAGATGGGGAATAAGCGCTGTGAGCTCATCACGAAACTGAGACTCGCTGAGGTGAGGCATAGTCTGTTCCTTGTTGAGAGGCGGCGTGTTTTGTAAAAATTTAGAGCGTGAGTGGTTTTGAGAGCTATGAGCCATTAACATTGTTAATTTCTCCTCTCATCAGCTTGAGCGAGGAGGTTCAAAAAATCATCGGGAATAGGTTCATTGACCACATCTTCATAGATACGCTTGAGGTCAGACCCAATTTTGTCAATGAGCGGATCATCGCTAAAGTTTTTCTCATGACCTTTTTGCTTGGAAGCATCCTTAATGGCTCTTTTGTCGTGTTGTGCCATTTTTTACCTTTCGTAAACTTTTTACAAAGTTCGGAACCATAATTATATTAATGCGTTAAATAAACAATCGCTTATGACAGACTAAACGTATAAATTAGCTATTGGTTCCAAACTTTTTACAAAAGAGACAAAAATGAATATTGTAGATACTTATGGTCCTTTTTTACCTTATTTACGCCGGTTTTCGCGGGCATTAATGGGATCTCAGGCCGAGGGGGATAAATATGTCCGGATTGCCCTTGAGGCTCTCGTTGCGGGTGATGTGTCCATAAATTCAAAATTACCGCCCAAGATCGCCCTTTACAATATGTTTCTTGGTATTTGGAACAGCACGGGTGCGCAATTAGAGGCGGCTCCAAGCGATGCCTCGCCTGACCGCCTTAGAAAACTTGCGCCCGCCTCGCGCCAAGCCTTTTTACTACAAGCTCTTGAAACTATGACGGTTGCAGAAACTGCGGCGATTATGAGTAAAAGTGAGGCGGAGGTTCTTGAGCTAATTTCATCGGCAGAGGCTGAGATTGAAAAGGAATTGCGTACGAATGTGCTTATCATTGAAGATGAGAGCTTTATCGCCGCCGATATTGAAGGCCTTGTCATGGAGCTTGGTCATAAAGTTGATAATATTGCGGCGACCCATACAGAAGCGGTTAAACATGCAAAGGCCAAGACGCCGGGATTAATTTTGGCGGATGTACAGCTTGCGGACGGAAGTTCGGGCATTGAAGCCGTAGGAGAAATTCTCCAAGATATAGATGTGCCGGTCATTTTTATCACGGCCTTCCCAGAGCGTTTGCTAACTGGCGATAAGCCAGAGCCTGCTTATCTTATTTCAAAGCCTTTTGAGCCTGCCAATGTCAAAGCAGCAATCAGCCAAGCTCTATATTTTAATGATAACTAACTTCTTTTGTTATATGGGCGGTGATGATCTTTAAACCTTAAAATTTAGGCCTGTAATATTACTGTTACAGGCCTAATTGATTCAGGTTTATCGTCGCCGCGTCATAGCTTGTCCGCGCAATACGCCCATTAAGCTTTGCCCGCACCGCGCTAATTTGGGCATCTGCGGCGCGTTCTTCGCGTATATTGACTAAAAAGAAATCACTTGCGCCCAGCTCAAACTTTTTAATCTCCGCATTGACCATGACATTGGACTGCCTGACTTCGTCTTTGGCTAGATTGGCAAGTTCGAGCGTTGTGGTCAGATCGATGAGAATATTATTAAGATCAACTTCAATCTGGTCTTGGATACGCTGCTCTTGTAACTCTGCGCTACGTAGTTCTGCATTGGCACGGCTAAGCCGCCCGCGGGCTTCGCGCTGCTGGAGGGGAACGGAGAATTTAAATCCGATAATTGTATCTGTTGAATCCCGGGATAATCCGCCCTCGGCAACATCGCCAAAATCGCGGGAAATTTCGACATTCAAATCAAGTCTTGGCTTAAGGTTGTTTTTGCTAATGTCTATTTTATTTTTGGCCCGTTCAATCGCAATCTTAAGGCTACGTAGTTCAGGGCGGTTATTAAGAACATCGCTAATACGTTCGGCGTCATAATTCACCGTATCTTTTAAAGTTGGCAAGATTGTTTCCGGCGGCACTTGCGAGAGACTTGGCGTTATCAACTGATTATCTGCGCTGCGGTAGTAAAATGATAGATCATTTGCTGCGATGGCAAAATTACGTTCTGCTTGGGTGACAAAAACTTTGCGTCGAATAATGTTTTGCCGGTTTTCTGTTACCGCAATTTCGGGTTTTGCCCCTTGTGCAACTTGCGTTTCAAGGCCAATTTCGCGGTCTTCGGCGATTTTCAACAAATCTCTATAGACCCGTAATTCACGCCCGGCGGCCACCCAGCGCCAATAGGCATTGAGCGCCTTTTGCTGAACGCCAACTTGGGTTAGAATAACATCGAGTTTTGCCTGGCGGGCGGCTAATCCCGTGTCTGTTAGCTTAAAGCGGCGCGAGTCGATATTGCGGTCACGTAGGAGGGAAAATAAAGCCCCGACTTTAAACTCGCCAAGTTCATTGGTGAAATTTATATCCTCATAGATTGGAAATGTCCCATCAGAGATACGGTATCCGCCGTAAACCTGCGCGCCATATTGACGAAGGTTTTGCCGCGCTTCCCCTTTCAGTACTTGCCCGGTCCAAAAACCCGAAACGCGGTTATAGCCTTCGGCGCTAAAGACGAGGTCAAAGCTGCCCTCTGCCGATAAAATATCGCCGCGTTTGGCCCGCTCTGCGGCGAGAGCTTCAAGGATCAGCGGAAAATATTTTGCAGAACTTTTAAGAATGTTCTCAGGTAAGAGTTTTGATCCGCTTAGGGCGTTATCATCAAAGCCGTAGGCGCCGATGTCAATGCCGCGCGGCGCGGCGCGGGGTAAAAGCTGCGCGCTTGAGGAAGCGAACGGGCGGTTGATACTAATAATTTCAGAGCCATCCACTTGATCGTTCCACGAGCTTGACCCTGTTGCAGAGGGAGCGAGCGAAGATATAAAAGCGAAGAATGCCGCCGTCATCAGTAGTTTACGCATTATTTCACTCCCTTTAATTCGCCTTGAGCGGCGGGTAATTGCGTGAGCTCTGGTGGGAAGTTATTAAGCTGCCGCCAGAGCTCATAACCTACGGGAACGGTTTCAAGCAGGATCCAAGATCGTACTTTTGCGCCGATACGGACAAACCGCTCTTCGGGCCAGGGATGCGGATCATCCCTATCTTCTGCAATTAAAACGCGGAACCGGCCATTGGGCTGCGCCGAAGGGTCAATAGCCTGAACAATACCGCCAAAAGTTCCGACTGCCACAGAAGGCCAGCCGCTAAATTGCACAGCCGGCCAGCCTTCAAATTGAATACGCGCTTTATCACCGTTTTGCACAAGGGCAATGTCTCGGCCATCGACAAAAATCTCAATCACACGTTCCGGCGCTTCGGGGACGAAAGTGGCTAAAATATCGCCCGCATTCACAAAAGTTGCTGCGTCCCCCGCATTAACGCTGAGGATCACACCGTCTCGCGGCGCGGTTAGCATTTGTACTGATTGCCGGGATAAGTTCACGTCCATGCGGCTTAATTTTGCAGCGGCTTCGGCGACGCGGCCCTTAAACTCTTGGACGCGGATTTGGGTTTGTTCAAAATCACGCCGCGCGGCGAGGCCTTCGCTGTAAAGCTCTGACATGCGCGATTGGTCAAGCTCGGCTGTTGCAAGCCCGTTTTCCGCCGCGCGGAGCTGAGCCTGTACCTGTGTGCGCTCCGCTTGAAGGCGGTTAATTAGCTGCGGGTCATTATCAATAATCCGTACGATGGGATCGCCCTTTGTCACGATACTGCCGTCGCGGACAAACCATTCATCAATCCGCCCGGATACAAGGGCATTGATGTTTTGTTCTCGGTCATTGGGGTTAAGGGCGGTCACAACCCCTGCGCCCGACGTTGTTTGCACCCAAGGTGCTTTGATTAAAAAAGCAACCACAACCATAACGGCAAGAAACAGTAGTAAGGAGACAATACGCATAATACGAGGCGTTTTAATCTGGGCCAAAGTTTTAAAATGCGTTATGTTTTGCTCACGAAACGGCATGGGTTGCTCCTTTACGTGGCCGGGTTATTTGGCACAAAGCCATCCAAAGGCGGCGTAATATCATCGGATTTATTCCCATCAACGATTGTTTGAAAATCATCATAATTATCAAAAAACTTTTGCTGATGTGCATCAAAATAAAGGAAGTTATCAAAGCCAAGATCTGCATGACGATTTGAGAAATAAATAACCGTCGTATCGGATTGATCCCGTAGCTCAGCGATAGCGCGTTTAAGATAATCCTCCTCGATAATATCGAAAAGCTGATTGAGGACTAATATCTTGGGCCGAGAAATAATCGCATTCGCGAGTTTGAGCTGCATAATTTCACTGGTTGATAAGGGCCAACCTGTTGTAGCAATTTCTGTGTCTAGCCCCTTTTCAAGACTTGCGATAACGCCGGAGAGGCCGACAACGTTCAGGGCATCAATCATCTGGTCGGCTTGCCCCGTTTTGACCGAGAGTTTGAGATAATCTCTGATGCTCGCGCCAATAAATGTTGACCTGTCAATGACATAAACATGCCGCCGAAGACTATGCACATCCAGATCAATAAGATCAATACCGCCAAGGGTAATCACGCCGCTACCACCTTGAGTATGGCGCTTGAGAAGATTGGTAAATAATCTTTGTATCCCATAGTCGCGAGCGGCAGCCATTATAACCGCGCCGCTTTCAATAGAGAGGTTGAGTTTGGCTGTGCCGCTACGAATTTGACCGTGTTTTTCCGTAAAGATGAGTTTATGACCGCGCCCCATAATAGGGTCAGAGCCGGCAGGATCTTCTTGCTTGACATCGTAAAATAAGTGTAGCTCCTCTACGGCGGCGCAGAGATCATAGAAGTAATTTAAATATATACCGAGCTGCGAGACGCCAAAAAAGGCCGCTGAGAGCACAAGCTCTGCGGCGACTAATTGCCCAAGCGTTAATTCGCCTTGAATAACAAGTAGACCGCCAAGGCCTAAAAGGACAGCACTTGCCGCGGCATAGAGCATAAGAAAAGAAAGGGTTTGTGCAAAATGGCGGCGGAAATGCTTACGATGGGCTTTAATATAATTATGACTATATTCATCCGTCTTATCTAAGGCGAAGTTTACACGTTGTTCGGATTTAAAAAACCCGTCCGATGCACCTAGGGTTTCAAGCCATGCAGCGGTATTATGTTTCGCATGGGATAAGGTTATGGCGCTGCGAATGGCGCTGCGGCCAAGTATAAGCCAAATCAGCCAGATAAGGCCAACGAGGACGAGGTTAAAGATCAAAAAAGTTGGATGATATAACGACACAAGCACAAAGCCGACGCCCGCTTGTAAAATCACCGTAAAGCCGCCAATGAATAATACAGGTATGGCCTTTTGAACGCCAATAATATCAAAATAACGGTTAAACAAAGCCCCGCGTGATTCATCATTAAAAAAGGGGTTTTGCGCATATATTGAGCGCAGCGTAATCTCTGCGACCATGCGAGTGTAAAATCGCCGTGAAAAAATTTCCATTAAATGAATGCGCATAGCATTAAGCAATCCGGAGACCAGCAATAATCCAAAGAGTGATGCAGATAAAACAATAAGCGGTAAGGTGAGGCCTGTATTTGCCACTGTATTAATGAGCATTTGCACTGAAATTGGCGTGGCTAGAGACAGAAGACTAATGCCAATTCCGTAAATAATTGCAAGTAGATAGAAGTTTTTTTCTGGCCCTAAAATACGCAGAAACATTCTGAAAAGCTGCGACATAGACAGCTTAGTTGGCTGCGATGCTGAAGGATTGGCCATTGTTATAATCCAAAATTACCGCGAAATGCGAAAAAAAACCTAAAGGGCTAAAAAAGATTGCTGTAGATTGACCGTAAAAAGTTTGGCTAATCTGCGGCCTACACATAATGTAGGGATTTTTATATGTTTTAAGCTAGGTCTCATTAAAATCTCTATTTGAATGTTAGAACATAACTGAGCCGCATACCGGGCTGTAAGTTCGGGTGTATGATTTGAGATAATTAACTGTTATTTGACGTGTTGGGTTCAAGATCAAACTCGATACGCATACTGCGGTCAATAACAGCATCTGCATCCCAGTTGACAAGGTCTCGGTTTTCGAGGACCAAAGCTTTATGATCAAAAAAAGTAAGAATTTCTTTGACCTCATTGAATCTGTTGTTTGCGAGCTTTTCGTAATCTGAATCGGCATCGCGGGGGTGCATGGCTTCAAGTTCAACGAGTTTTAATTCACAATTTTCGATGGCTTGTGCGGCTTTGATTAAATATTCGGATGAATGACTCTCAATATACTCACCGTGAAACTCAACGGTAATTGTAGCGGAGCGGCAATCTTCAAGATTATTAATCCGTAGTTCCATAACATCTTCATAAGGAAGGGGGTTATAGTCCCGCGTCTGTTGTGTCTGCGTTTCTGTCATGTTCATTACAATAGAGGCAATGGGATAAATACAAATCGCAGCGGCGAGTAATTTAAACATGAAACTTATCCTTAAAATAATTCATATATGTGCCTTAATAATGTCTTAAGACAGGAAAGGTTCCATTTATTTTCTTGTTTAAAAAAAATATATATCAGTCAATGGGTTTGTTATCATTAACTGATATATTTCGGCTGATTTACCGGCGTGATTTGGAACCATTAGCTCTTAAACCCGTTGATAGGGTGAAGACATAAAGCATATGTTTTATGCCAGATAAATTATGAGTTATGAAACATGCGGACAAAAGGATTTTTTATAATTATTGCGACAACCATACTGGCCTGCGCGGGGTCTTATGCAATGTCATCTGCGCAAACATTAGGTAATGACTTGCAAAATAAGGGTGCGTATCCCCAATCTACAGTTGACAATGCGGCAAGGAATAAGACAGGCTATTCTAATATGGTTTCGGTTTTGCAAGCTCAAGGTGAGAGCCAAATTAATATCAACCGTCATATGGTTAAAGATATCAATCAAGAGCGGGTGAATTTAACACTGAGCCTTCAAGGACAAGACTTAACGAGCCCAAGCAAACCCCTCATATATAAATTTGAATCGCCCGATGATTATAATGTTTTATTTGGCGTGAAACCACGGCCAAAACATTCATATATTCACCAGAATATTGCCTTTAACGACGGCATTCCTAAAACGCGCTATATTGCCCCTGTAAAATTAACAGCGGGAATTGTTATTTCGCGAAAATTTTAAACACTTGAAACTAAAGGAAAATATTATGAAACAAGATGAACAAAATATAGATATTAATGTTGGAATCTCTGAAGATAACCGCTTGAAATCTGCGAATGCGTTAAAGCTGCTTTTGTCAAATACTTATGCGCTTTATCTTAAGACCCATGGTTATCACTGGAACGTAGAAGGCCCGCATTTTCAATCGCTGCATACACAATTTATGGAACAATATACGGAAATGTGGACGGCTGTTGATGAGCTAGCAGAACGTATTCGTGCTTTGGGTTATTATGCGCCTGCATCCTACGCTGCTATGGCAGAGCTATCGTCGATCAAAGAAGAAAAGGGCACGCCGGACTGGAAACATATGGTGCAAAGCCTTGCAAAAGGACACCAAGAACTGGCAAAAATAGCCCGTGATGTCCTGCGAATTGCCGAAGAAAGTGATGATGATGCGACCGCAGATGTTGTCTCCCCGCGCATTACGTTACATGAGAAAACCGCTTGGATGCTCCGAGCGACGGCCTCGTAACTAAAATTAAATTCTTACTTTTAATCAACCCTAATTAAAGAGCTAAAACTATTTAATTAGGGTTTTTTCTTGGAACGATGAAATCAGTATAAACGTTAATTAATTAGATATGGTATTTCCCATATGGATTTTTAAAGGACGTTTAATTATGAAAATATCTACATTAATCCCGTCAATAACGTTGGGTGCAATTTTGGCTCTATCTGTGACGCCCAATCTTGCATTTGCGGCAAGTGATGATCATGAGACTAAGGCTGTCGCCGATGGTTTGACTATTTCAGATCAGGATGATGCCCCATCAAAAGGTTATATTGTTCCAGATACAAATATCATTGAAATGATCGCAGCCTCAGAACAACATAGCAAGCTCACCTACGCGCTGGGTAAAACTGGAATATCCAGTGATTTGGCCCTTGAAGGACCGTTCACAGTATTTGCGCCTGTTGATAGTGCGTTTGACGCGCTAAGCGCTGAAAAGGCTGCTAAGCTCATGACGGGTAAAGATAACATGCTTCTGGCTTCGGTTTTAAAGACACATGTTGTAGCGGGTAAGTGGGACCATTTTACCTTAAAAACAGAAATTAAATCTGCTGAAAAGGGTCAATATGAACTTACGGCTTTAAACGGCGAAACACTGATAGCTCAGCTTGTTGAAGATGATGTCGTCATAACAGATGCTCTTGGCAATATGGCGTCGATTACCGCTTCGGATTTAAAGCAGAATAACGGGATTGTTCATGTTGTTGATACGGTCTTAAAGCCGCAAAGTGATCTATAAAATTATTGAGTTTTCTAATTTTTAAACAAATTATAACTCCGGCCCAGACCTATGTGCCGGAGTGTTTTTATGCCAAAGTCTTAAAGGTTAAGTTTAACTCTATATCTAAAATAATACGACCTTGTTAAGGATGAAAAGGTCTTTATCCAAAACATATATGAATAGATTAGCCAGATAATAACGCGCCCAGATGAGACGTAATTAATTTAGCCCCCATCTATGTGTGGTTTATTACGGCGTGTGTTTACCGCGTAATAAACAGCCCAGCTCTTCAATGGGAACATGGCAGGCCGCCAATGATGAAGGGCAGCTATAAACTTATAACTATGTTAATATGGAGGATGGATGTACGTGAGAGGCGCCGCTATTTGGATGACTTATAGCTATTATAATATTATATTTTAAATCATAAAAACCTCCGAAGCATAGAGCGGCGGAGGTCTTATTGTGTTTAAAATGATTGCTTAGGGCTTTAGCCTTCGTTTAAATTCCAATCATACTCAAAGTTATTAATGGTGTCAGCTGCATCCAGAGCGGTCTTAAGATCGCCTTTGGCATATTGGCGTGCATGTTCAAGAATGCCCGCTTTATTGCCGCCGAAATCGTCTTTATACCAATCAAAAATTTTGGATGCTGTGATCTTGCCGCCTTCTGCGTTAAAGCCTCTGGGGTGATTAATATAATCAATGGCAGCTTGCTTAAGATCTGCCTCAAGCTCTTCTGCCGTCCACGGCGTGGCCTTAAGGTTAGGGCAGCCGATTGAGGCGCAGTTGACGGCATAATGGATTCGCGGCTCTTTCCAGTTTTTGCGCAGCGTGCCGTGTTCAACATCGTTTAAACTCATCTCGCCCTTACCGGCCACATTCATGTTCTTTTTATCCCACGGCCCTGAATTAAGCGGCCCAAGTTTGCGAATGGACTCGAGCGGGTAAGCGTCAAGAATGACATCAATGGTTTTTGCGTTATAAAGATTAAACCAAAAGGCCATTTCTTCATCGCGGCTTAGGCCCTCTGTCCCGCGCGCTTCAAGGCTTTTGACATAGGCTTTCAGGGCCGCTTTATCGTCATTGCTCACATCCCCATAAGCTAAGAAATTAATGCCGTCTTTTGGAGTGATATATGTGTCCAGAAACTTTGCATATATCATCTGCATTTCTTCCGGTGTTTCTGAACCGGTTAATCCGGCGGCTTGAACGGCTTCAGCCTTTGTTATTGGGGCGGCCGCTGTTGAGGAATTGCCTTGTCCACAGGCTGTCATCATGAGAGCAGCGGTCGTTGTCAATAAAAGAGCTGAAAGGCGTGTAGGTTTAAAATCTATCATAAAATGTCTCCTTGGTTGATGGTTATATAACCCATATCTTATCAACGTGCAGCCATATAATATGTTCCCATAATTTAACTTATTCCCGTAACTACCTTGTGATTTATTAAAAAAAAGCGCCTGTAAACAGACGCTTTTGATTATAATTAAACTCTATCAACACCCTAAAAGTTTAAGGCTGTTGATGAAGGGACTGTTTAGGCCGGTGTTGGGCTTAAAGCTTGTCTTGCATTTGAAAACAACGCGTAAGACACAGTGATTAAAACAATATCTTTTAGCAAGAACTCACCCGGCATGGCTGATAAAATTGGGAAGCTTGCACCCTCTGGGATAATTCCGGGCGTTGTCAACATAAAACTTAAAGTGACAAAGAATGTTATTAAGGCCGCTAAGGCCCCCAAAGCCCGTAGTTTAGGGTTTTTAATCCCAAGCAGTAGCACAATACCTATAATGATTTCCAACGTACCAAGTAGGGCACCGAAAACTTTAACGCTAAATAGGCCGTAAATCCATGACATAAAGGGGCTGTTATTTATAAGGCCTTCAATGCCTGACGTGCCGCCGGCAGAATATTTGATAAGTCCGAACCATATAAACACGATAGCAAGGGCAATGCTGAGTAGGCTTAGTGAACGGTTATTGGCTGTATTATCATGTGTCATAGGGGGTCTCTCTTAAGGGGTTATAACGCCAAATCCGAATGTATTTGGCCAACCAGACAAATTTCGTGTGGATATGTTATCAATGCATAACATACAGATTGCTTCCATGGTCTTCTAAAACCTTTGTTTACGGCACTCAGAACTTATGTGTGATATAAACATATAAGCCTTGTAACTTTGGAACTTTTCGGCGTCTTAGGACTTATCGAGTGAAAGGATAATTTATGCCAAAGACAATTTTAATCACCGGTGCAACGGATGGGATTGGCCTTGAAACAGCGAAGATGATTGCTCCAAGCGGGCATAGGCTTTTACTTCATGGCCGCAATTTAAAAAAACTTGAAGCGGCTGTAAAATCTGTTTCATCAATTAAACATGCGGGCGACGTTAAACCCTACCGTGCGGATTTTTCTATTCTGCCGGAAGTGGACGCTTTAGCGGCGGCTATTAAAAATGACTTTGAGACTCTTGATGTTCTTATAAATAATGCGGGCGTTTTTAAACTGTCACATCCAATGACGCAGAATGGTTATGACGCAAGGTTTATCGTCAACCTTGTTGCGCCTTATAAATTGACAAAAGCCTTGCTGCCTATGCTGGGTGAGAGCGGGCGGGTTGTTAATTTGTCCTCCGCTGCACAGGCTCCCGTTGATTTAGAGGCTTTCTTGCAAAAAAAAACTATCTCTGATAGTGAAGCTTATGCCCAGAGTAAACTCGGCTTGACTATGTGGTCATTTGAGATGGCCAAACAGCTCGGTGCCAAGGGCCCTATGATTATTGCTGTTAATCCGGCCTCATTCTTGGGCAGTAAGATGGTTAAAGACGCCTATGGGCAAGAGGGCAAAGACCTCATGATTGGGGCGGATATACTGACCCGCGCCGCTTTAAGTGATGAATTTGCCAATGCCACGGGTCAATATTATGATAATGACCGCAAATCTTTCGCGCAGCCGCATCCCGATGCTTTGGACAGCGCAAAAAATAAACGCCTCATCGAAGAGGTTGAGCGGCTGATTAAGCAAATAATGTAGTCGTATTAGCCTGCGCATTACCACCTTCGCAGAGTGAGCGGATATAGAGATATGTTTAGCGCCCTAACCCCGTGCATTCCGCGAAGGCGGGAATATTTTATCTTCACTTAGTCTCATAATCTTCCTCTATAATTTCTACGCCCCACTTATTGGGTCAGAGCCTCCATCTTTCAGCCAGAATAGCTTCAGCCCGAGTATATTCGCTCAGATTATGAGGCCGAGTTCATTGTAACCGCTCTTGAGCGCTGGCTGTGAAAGATCGGTATCAACGAGATAAAGGCTATAATGAACGCTTCAATGGCACATTGCGTCATGAGCTTTACAATATGCGATTATATTCGCTCCTTGATCTGTTCGTCTGTCCGCTTCTAGTGACCAAGAGACGGCGTCAATTTTTTTGAAAAGCTCTTTGACGCATACTGACCCTTGCGTCTAATCTATACATGGTAATTACCTGATTTGAGTTTGACTATTATTGCTATATCATGTGCAATTTGTGTGCAGTGCCACAGATAATCGGGGTGATTTCCAGTGAATTTAAGTGCACATGTGTCCTCTTTAACTGTCTGAAGTATAACAAATAATGTATAAAAATCAATCATTTAAAGTCAGCGTTGCCCCCATGATGGATTGGACGGACCGCCATTGCCGGTGGTTTCACCGCCGTTTGAGCCGTCATATTTTGCTTTATACGGAAATGGTGGTGGCTGATGCGGTTATTCACGGGCCGCGAGACCGGCTTTTGGGTTATGACGTATCTGAGCATCCGCTCGCCCTACAAATTGGCGGTAGTGATCCTGCGAAGCTGGCGGCGGCGTGCAGGATTGCGCAGGATTACGGTTATGATGAGATGAATATTAATATTGGCTGTCCGTCTGACCGGGTGCAATCGGGGCGCTTTGGGGCGTGCTTAATGGAGGAACCTGACCTTGTGGCGGAATGTTACGATGCTATGGCGAGCGCCGCCAATGTGCCCGTAACGGTGAAATGCCGCCTAGGGGTGGATGATCAAAATCTTGAACAGAGCTTGCCAGAGTTTATTGAAAAAGTTGCGGCGGCGGGCTGCAATCATTTTATTATTCACGCCCGTAAAGCCTGGCTGAAAGGGCTAAGCCCAAAAGAAAACCGTGACGTCCCGCCGCTAGATTATAATCTCGTACGGGAGATGAAAGCTCGCTATCCGCATTTGGAGATTGTTCTGAACGGCGGGCTGACCTCCCTAGATCAAGGGCAGACTGAGGCGGAGGGTCTTGACGGTGTGATGTATGGCCGCGCGGCCTATCATGACCCATGGATGCTGAGCCGCGTGGATGAGCTGTTTTACGGTGCTGCGCCTCAAACCATTTCGCGCTTTGATATCATAGGCGAGGTTATCCAATATGCCCGCGCCCATGAAGATGATAACCCTTCGGTCAAAGCTTTGGCCCGTCATATAATGGGGCTATTTGCGGGGCAGCCGGGGGCGCGGCTCTGGCGGCGGCAGTTGAGTGAAAACACGGCCAAGCGGTTAAAGCCGTCAGATGTGATCACTGAGGCCGCACAGGCCATGCGCGCCTTTGAGGCGGCCGCCTAGACATGGAGCTGCTGAGTGCTTATGGCCCTATGCTGGCCGCGCTTTTAGCCGCAGGCGCTTTGGCCGGATTTGGCGCGGGGCTTTTCGGTATTGGCGGCGGCGCGGTCATGGTGCCAGCGCTTTATTACACCTTTATATTCTTGGGTTATGATCCGTCGACTGTGACCCATATGGCGGTGGCCACCTCCTCGGCAGTGATTATTGTTAATGCCCTGCGGGCGGTGCGTAGCCACCATAGGCTTGGGAATGTTGATTGGAATTTATTATGGCCCCAAAACCCGCTGAATAGTTATGGCCTTTGGATTGGGCTTGGCGCGTTTATCGCCTCGCTCGTGATTGCGCCGCAATTATCGGGCCGCAGCCTGACCACATTATTCGCAGGGCTAGCGGGGCTTATCGCGTTACAATTTATCTTTGGCCGCCCTAATTGGGCCCTAAGGCAGAGCGTGCCGGGGGGCGCTGCGCCGTTTTTTGCAGGGAGTAGTGTCGGGGTCTTATCGGCCTTGATTGGCATTGGCGGCGGTTCCTTAACCGTGCCGCTTATGTCGATCTGCGGGATGAAAATACAGCGCGCGATTGGCACAGCGAGCGGCTTTGGCTTTGCAATCGCCCTTCCGGCGAGCTTCGGTTATGTGATCTCGGGCTGGAGCGTGCCCCTGCGTGCGCCGCTATCCTTGGGCTATGTGAATATGCCGGGCTTTGTATTTATGTCGCTCGCGGCGTTTTTATTCATCCCCCTCGGCGCAAAACTCGCCAGCCGCCTGCCGCAAACCCGCCTGAAACGCATTTTCGGAATATGCCTCTTGCTCGTCGCCGTGAATATGGCCCGCAAGGCGGTTTGGGGGTAGAAGTAGAGATAACTTGCTTTTCTGTGATCGGCTTATTTGAAGTGATATTGAGCTACCCATATATTGATGTGAAGTTTAAGTGAAATCTGGAGGACTGCGTAGCAATTATACAGGTTATTGTAATTGATTGCGCGGGCCGCATATATTTCTTACGGTCAATGTAACACTCCACTCCATTACTTACTTATAATAAACCCCAAGCTTTTTTACCTTACGCATTTATTTTGCAGCGGAAACCCTATAGTGTCGCCACCTGATTCAGGAGGCTTTATGTCACAATCATCACCGCCGTCCTCTGCCGTGCGCCCTTTTGACGACATGCGCGCGCTTATTTCAAAAGCGCCCGATGCAGATGCGGCAGCGCAAGAGGCGGTTTGCAGCGCATTAGCGCAACAGTCCGGCGCGGCCCATCCTTTGGGACGGCTTAGAGATGACTTAATCTGGTTGGCCGGATGGCAAAAACGCCCGGTTCCGATGATATCCCGCCCATTAATGGCCATATTTTCCGGCACTCACGGGGTCGCTGCCTGCTATACACAGGCTGACCTCGTGGCGGCGGCCCGGCAGCGGGTATTGGATATGACAGAAGGGGCATCGAGCGCCCGCGGTGTGGCGGCCGAAAATAATATGGCCTATAAGGTCTATGAAATGGGACTTGACTATCCGGCGGCAGATTTTACCAAAGCGCCATCATTATCCGAGCGGGACTGCGCGGCAGCCATGGCCTTTGGTATGGAAGTCGTGGCCGAAGGGGCGGATATTATCTCTCTTGGGAACGTGGGGTTTGGCTCTGTGACCGGGGCGGCGGCGATTGCGCTGGCGCTATATGGGGGCGCAGCGGAATATTGGGCAAGCGGCGATGACGTTAATGCACAGGCGCGCATTGCCTGTGTGAAAAGCGGCTATAATAGATATAAAAGTGATATTGACGGCCCGCTTGACGCGCTACGCTATTTCGGCGGGCGAGATATTGCTGGGCTTGTCGGCGCGATTATTGCCGCGCGGCATCAATCTATCCCAGTTATATTGGATGGGTTTGTTGTGACAGCGGCAGCGGCCGTTTTACATAATATTGATCCGAAATCCGTTGAGCATTGTATGGCGGGCCATTTAAGCGCCGAGCCCGCACATGCGGCTTTGCTGGAGCGGATGAATATGCGCCCGGTATTAGATTTAGGTCTGGGCTGGGGGGATGGTTTTGGAGCCGCTTTGGCGGTGAACATGCTTAAAACGGCAGCGGCTGGGTATAAAACACTGACCTTGTCATAAGCTAAGGGCGTTTTTGCCTGTAAACCAGGTTGCATTAACTTATTTGTGTTTATTAATTTAAAATACAGGTTTGATTTTCTACATTATTAGTGGTCTTGCTATGATGCACTGATTTGATAGTTATTTTAAAAGGCAATGCCCATGAGCCGTTTTTCTTTTTCGCTTTCTAAGTTTAAAGCAGCAGCACTTGATCTTGACCTGTTTAAAACAGACCAGACTGATGCTGCGGATGTTTTCCTCTCAAAATTCTATAAAGATGCGGAAGAAAATAAGCTTTTACAGCCTGACATAGACCGGCTTACACAATGGGCGGGGGCTTTATGGTCACGCCGCGAGGTGAAGGCGGATGTAAGCCGTATTGAGCTCGCGCCTCTTGAGGGTGATGACGAGCATATCGGTATTTATGTGGCGACCCATGACCGGGCCTTTATTGTTGCCAGTGCCATTGAGGTTATTTCAGATTTAGGACTGGATGTTCAGGCATTATTCCATCCGATTGTTCCGAATAATCATCATAATTTATCGCTTATGATGATTGTTATTTCAAACCAAAATATGGCTGTTAAAAAACGTCTTGAGACGAATCTTAAGGCGGCTATGGCCGATGTTATTCAAGTCAATAACGATTTTGACGACATGATGGCGTTATTAGACCGGCAATATGATGATCTAAGCCGTCACCCCGGGCCCCATAAAGCGGCCGCTCTTAAAGAAGGTCTTGCTTTTTTGGAATGGCTACGTGCGGGGCATTTTGTTTTTCTTGGCGCGCGGCAATATAATTATATGAAAAGCCAAAAGCGCGGACGCCCCGCGCCGGATTATGTTTATCCCGCTGTGGTGAAGGGGTGTCAATTTGGCGTGCTTCGGGATGCATCCCGCGAGGTTTTGCGTCATTCCAATGAACCATCAGTGATCGAAGATAATGTCCAGCATTACCTGAAACGGGCCGAGCCTGTGTCTGTGGCGAAGTCTAATTTATTTTCAAATGTTCATCGCCGGGTGCGTATGGATTATGTCTCGGTTAATCAATATAACAGCGATGGTGTGTTGATCGGAGAGACGCGCTTTGTCGGCTTGTTTACCTCTGATGCCTATAGCCTCTCGCCGAATAAAGTCCCGCTTATTCGCCAGAAGATATCAACGGTGAAAGCGCGGTCTAAAATTCCGGCCGGAAGCCATAATGATAAGCGTTTATCCTATGTGCTCTCGACATATCCCCGCGATGAGCTATTTCAAATAGATGTTAAAGATCTTCAGCGCATTGCGATTGGTATCTCGCAGGCCTTTGATCGCCCGCGCACCCGCTTATTTTTGCGCCGTGATCCGTTCAACCGCTTTGTTTCTGCCATGGTTTATATCCCGCGCGAATCCTATAACACGGCCATTCGGGAACATGTGGGTGCTTATCTTGCAAAGTCTTATGACGGGCGTGTTTCGGCCTTTTATCCGCAATATAGCGATGCACCTATGGCCCGCGTTCATTATATCATTGGGCTTGATCCCGATAATAATAAAGCGCCGAAACTGGGTAAATTAGAGGCGGATATTGCCAATCTTGCGACTCCGTGGAAAGAGCGTCTGCGCCGTGCCTCTGTCAAAAGTGAGGCGGCAAACTTGCTGAGTGAAGATGATTTCGACCGGAGCTTTGACGGGGCTTATCAAGCGCGGTTCTCAGTCGAAGACACATTGGAAACTTTAGGGGTATTAGCGGGGCTTACCGATGATATGCCGATTGCTATTCGCCTTGGTGATACGGTGACGGATCTATCCGCGCCGATGATGGTTTATCACCGCGGCGAAAAGCTTGCGCCCTCTGTGATTATCCCCTTTCTGGCGAATTTCAATATTCATGTCCTGCAGGAAACGGCGTATAATATTACCGCTTCAAGCGGGCCAGATTATTGGGTGCATGATTTTGAAGTGCGCCTGCCAGAGGGCGCGCATGTTAAAAATGAGGGCCGCGCGGCCTTTGAAACCGCCTTTGTGCAAACATGGCTTGGCCGCAATGAAGATGACGGCTTTAACAGCTTGATCTTGCCTCTGGGGGCGGATTGGCGAGATATTGCCTTTCTGCGCCTGATTGCTGCTTATCGCCGCCAATCCGGGCTTGACCCGCTCAAAGAAACCCAAATCGAAGCATTGCGGCTTTATCCGGATGTGACGCGGGCCTTAATTACACTAAAAACGGCGAAATTTGACCCGCAGTTTGGTGATATGCCAGCCCGTGAAGGCGCGGTTGAGACAGCCTTGAAAGCGGTTACGTCAGGACTTGATAAAGTCAGCCGCCTCGACCATGATCGGGTGCTGCGCCGGATGATGGCGGCGATAAATGCGGCGCTACGAACCAATATGTATCAATCCCAAGACAGCGGTGCGCCAAAAGCTTATATGTCGGTTAAATTTGCCAGCCGCCATATTGAAGACTTGCCCGCGCCTAAGCCCTACCGCGAAATTTTTGTCAGCTCTCCGCTCTTGGATGGGGTGCATCTGCGCTTTGGCCCTGTGGCGCGCGGCGGCCTGCGTTGGTCTGACCGCCCTGAAGATTTCCGCGCCGAGGTTTTAGGCCTTGTTAAAGCCCAGCAGGTGAAAAACTCTGTGATTGTGCCGGTTGGCTCCAAAGGCGGGTTTGTGCCCAAGCAACTGCCAAGCGGTGGGAGCCGGGATGAGTTCATCGCAGCAGGAGTCACCGCCTATAAAACCTTTATATCGGGGCTTTTGGATATAACAGATAATTATGTCGGCGCAGATGTGGCCGCGCCGCAAGACTGTGTGTGCTGGGATGACCCTGACCCTTATCTGGTTGTTGCTGCGGATAAGGGTACAGCGACATTTTCAGATATTGCAAACGGCGTGGCGGCCGATTACGGGTTTTGGCTCGATGATGCCTTCGCTTCGGGCGGCTCAGTGGGCTATGACCATAAGGCCATGGGCATTACTGCGCGGGGCGGCTGGGAAGCGGTGAAGCGCCATTTCAGGGAACGGGGCAAAGATATTCAGCGCCAGCCCTTCAGCGTTATTGGCGTTGGAGATATGTCAGGGGATGTCTTCGGCAATGGCATGTTATTATCAAAACATATCCGCCTGCGCGCGGCCTTTGACCATAGAGATATTTTCATTGACCCACAGCCTGATGTGAAAACCTCTTTCAAAGAACGCCGCCGATTGTTCAAAATGGCCCGATCCTCTTGGCAGGACTATAATGGTGATCTGATTTCAAAGGGCGGAGGGATTTTCTCCCGCGCAGCGAAGTCTATAAAACTAACGCCTGAAATTAAATCTATGACGGGGCTAGGCAATGATGCGTTGACGCCGGATGAGCTTATCCACGCCCTGCTTAAATCCGAATGTGAATTGCTGTGGTTCGGCGGCATAGGGACTTATATCAAGGCAGGACATGAGAGCCATGCAGATGTTATGGATAAAGCCAATGATATGATCCGCGTCAATGCAGATCAGGTAGGTGCGGCTGTGATTGGGGAAGGGGCTAATCTTGGCCTCACCCAAGCGGGACGGATTGAATTTGCCCAAAACGGCGGTGCGATTAATTCCGACGCCATTGATAACTCTGCAGGGGTTGATTCTTCCGATAATGAGGTCAATATTAAAATTCTACTACGCGAAGCGATTGCCCAAGGTGAGCTTGATGCCGCTGCGCGTAATAAGCTTTTGGCGCAAATGACCAAAGATGTCGGCCTGCTGGTCTTAAAGCATAATTATGACCAAACGGGTGCCTTATCGGCGGCGCAAAGCCGGGCGCGACATGACCATGGCGGCTATGAACGCTTGATGCGCCAGCTCGAAATGGCCGGGGCCCTTGACCGCGCGGTGGAGGGCCTGCCAAATAGTAGCGAGATGCAAGAGCGTAAGAAAAACGGCCAATATCTCACCCGGCCTGAGCTTGCAGTTTTAATGGCTTATGTCAAAAACGTGACGTTTGAATCTTTAATTGAAACTCCGCTGGCCGATGATGTGGTTTTAGATCCGATCATGATCAATTATTTCCCGCCGGCAATCCAAGGCTTTAAAACGGCCCAGACGGAACACCGCCTGCGCCGCGAAATTATTACCTCCCGCTTAGTTAATGATATGGTGGATATGGGCGGGGCGCTTTTTGGACTGCGCGTTTCCGAGCAAGTCCAGACAAGCCCTGAAAACATTGCAAAAGCCTTTATTATCGCGCAGCAGACCCTTGGCATTAAATCTTTGATGGATGAAATTGATGCTCTGGATAATAAGGTTGATGCGGCGGCCCAAACGGCGCTGCGCGGCGAGATTGCTAATGTCTTATTGCGGGTGAGTGTGTGGCTAACCCGTATGGGCATTGACGGCGATATAGAGACGCATTTAGAGCGGTTCATGCCCGTTCAATCGCTCATAGATGCCGCTTGGGTGGGCCGCCTATCTTCTTTTGATCAAAAACGCGCCAAAGAACGCCAAGACGCTTTTAAAGCCCAATCTATTCCGGCGGCGCTGGCGATGAAAGTGTCTTTACTTCGCTCGCGGGCGTCTGGCTTTGATATTACCCGCCTGAGTGAAGATTGCGGCGTGGATATGAAAATAGCGCCGGATTTATTTTATAAAATGGGCGCTGTGTTTTGGGTTGACCGTATTCGTAATGCGCTGCTTGAAACCTTTGGAGATGGCCATTGGGATCGTCTAGCCCTGCGTAAGCTTGCAGATGATTTCTACGGGTTACAGCGTAAATTTGCAGTTCTTTATGTGCAAGACCATAAAGACCTAAAAGATGATAGCGTTAATTTACCGGAGCTTCGGCGATGGTCAAAACAGAACTTTGACGGGATCGGCGGCTATTTTAACCGCTTTCGTAATATCTCCGCCACAGGGGATTGGACGGTTGCAAAGTTCTCAATTCTATATGCGCAATTACAAGACATGCTCAAATAATTGTGAAATCACGGCAAAAACCGTAAATTTTCTGCGGTTTTGTCACATTTCGTCATAAACTGACATATTTTGTGTCCGAAAGCCTATCGCCTTTGCACTCTAATTTGTCGTAGAAGCTTTACAAATAGGGTGAATTTTCGATAACACACCTCAAAGGGAGGGCGGAAACGCCCAGTGACGTTAAACGGGATAGACAATGACCTTAAACCCAAGCCCCACAAAACGCGGCATCGCGTTACAGCATAGCCCATTTCCAACGCTCACTGACGGGCTTGACTATGCGGCCAAAGGCGATACCGGATTTAATTTCTACGATGCACGGGGCAAGCTGAAAACGGTCTTAACTTATAAAGACATGCGCGCGCGGGCGATTGAAACGGCCAAAGGCCTAGTTGGTTTTGCTGATAAAGAGGCGCGTATTGGCATTTGCGCCACCACATCCCCTGAATTTGCGGTTTTGTTTTTTGCCTGCCAATATGCCGGACTTGTTCCGGCGCCATTGCCTTTGCCTGTCACCCTTGGCGGGCGCGGGAGTTATGAGCGCCAGCTACAGCGCATGGCCGATACAGCCGATCTTCGCGCGATTTTTACACCGGCCTCTATGGAGCCGATTATGAGCTCGGCGCTGAATGATCACATCACGCCGATTTTAACCTTTGAAGATGTATTTGCCCTGGCTAAAACCCATGACATTCGCCCTCATGGTGCGGATGATTTATGCTATATCCAATATTCTTCCGGCAGTTCCAGCTCCCCTAAAGGGATTATTGGATCGCAAAAAAGCGTCACGGCAAATTGCCTTGGAATTACCCGCGACGGCCTGCAAGTGGTTGAAAATGACCGGGCGACAAGCTGGCTACCGATGTATCATGATATGGGCCTGATCGGATTTATGATCGCGCCGATGATGTGCCAGCTTTCCGTTGACTATATGGACCCGCAAGATTTTACCCGGCGTCCAATTACATGGTTACAGCTTATTTCCGATCATAAAGGCACGTTATCCTATAGTCCGACTTTTGGCTTTGAGCTTTGCGTGCGCCGCTGGCGAGATGATAGAACACTTGATTTATCCTCTTGGCGCGCCGCGGGTATTGGCGGGGATATGGTCCGCCCAGAGCCGCTCACGGATTTTGCTGATCTTTTTGGCCCGATGGGCTTTGAAATGGGTAGCTTCACCCCAAGCTACGGCCTTGCGGAAACCACATTGGCAGCAACGTTCGCGCCGCTCGGCCAAGGATTGAAACAACATACAATTAATCTAAAAAAGGCCGAATCTGACGGCCTTGCCGAAACTGCCACTGACCTCACCCCCGTAGAAGATCGCCGCACATTTGTCGCCTGCGGTCATGTCCTGCCTGGTCACATTATTGAAATTCGCGATTTTAGTAATAACGTTCTCACAGGTGCGGGAGAAATTGGCCGTATTTGCTTGCAAGGGCCGAGTGTTTCGCCGGGATATTTTCGTAATAAATCGGCAACCGAAGCTGCCTTTAGTGACGCCGGATGGCTTGATACGGGTGATCTCGGCTATTGGCTAGACGGGCAGCTTGTAGTGACGGGACGCTCGAAAGATCTTATTTTATGGCATGGCCGTAATATCTGGCCGCAAGACCTTGAATGGGCGGCCCAAGCCGCTGCCCCCCACCGCTGCGGACGGGCCTGCGCCTTTGCGACGGGCGGCGCTGGCGATGAGAAAGAAATTCGCTTATTGCTCGAATGCCGGACCCGCGAGCCGAAATTACTCGATGAAATCCATAATGCTGTTTCTGCGGCTATCCGTCTTGAAGTGGGCGTTCCGGTTAAATTACAGCTCGTCCCGCGCGGCTCGATGATTATTACCTCATCGGGTAAACTGGCCCGCGCCCGCGTGAAAGAGAAATTTCTTGGCGGCGCGATTATTGATCTACAAAATGAAAGTCCGCTGACGATTGTCAAATCAGCCAAAGCCTAAGGGCTGAGTGCTTTCATGGCCCGCCCGTCTATAATTGCTGTTACGGGCGCGACCGGATTTTTAGGGCCACATATCGTCAAAAACCTAGTTGCGCGCGGCATGACCCCGCGTTTACTCGTGAGAACTCCTGCGAAAGCAGCTGGGCTTAAAGAGTTAGGCGCGCAGATTGTGCAGGGGGATTTATCCGATATCCCGCAGGAATTTACATCCGGCGCGGATGCGGTTTTGCATATGGCAGGCTTGATTAAAGCGCCGAGTGAGGCCGTTTTTTTTGAAGTTAATGAAGCGGGGACGGCCCGTCTTGCGCAAGCGGCCCAGAGTGCAAATGTGCCGCGCTTTATTTACCTGTCTTCCCAAGCCGCCGATCAGCCCCAGCTCTCAGGCTATGCAGCATCAAAGCGCGCGGGAGAGGCGGGGCTTAAAGCTCACTATAACGGCGAGGTGCTGATCATTCGTGCGCCAGCCGTTTTTGGCCCCGGAGATGACGCCACCGCGCCGTTTTTTAAATTTATGATTCGCGGTATTCTTCCCGTTCCCGGCGGGCAGGGATGGAAAGCGCGGAAATTGTCTTTGATTTATGCTCCGGATTTGGCGCGGGTCATCGGAGATTATATTACCGCAAAGCCCTTGCCAAATGCCGTACAGACACCGGCGGGCCTGCCGTCATTAACATGGACAGAGTTTGCGAAAAGGGCCAGCGGCGTGATGGGCCGCAATATTCGTGTGCTGCCTCTGCCCTTGGGTGTTTTGAAGCTGATTGCAGGAGTTAATTCCCATGTTTTGCGCCGCGCAATTAACCCGCACTTGACGCTAGGCAAGCTTTCCGAGTTCCTATATGAGGACTGGAGCGTGAGGGATGCGATTGAGTCTCCCACGGACTTTGAAACGGCTTTGGCCGAAACCATGACGGCGCTCTCCGCGCCCAAGAAATAGACGGGCTACCCATTATGGCCAGTAATAACGATATTTATAGTAAAGTTTGCGAGCTGCTAAAACCTTATAATCCTGAAAGCCGCCCCATCTCCCGCCAAAGCGGCATTGTTAGTGACCTTGAAGTTGATTCTGTTGCGGTGTTTGATTTGGTCATGGGCCTTGAAGATCATTATGATGTCTCCATCCCGATGGAAATGGTGACGGATATTAAAACCGTCGGCGAACTCGTCAATGCGATCCAGCAATTAACATCGGAATAGGCCGCCTATGTCTTTATTTGATAAATATGCTCCCCTACAAAAACGTATTGATGTGATGAATAAGATTGGGCGCGATGCGCTCGGTGTGCAATTTGATGATATTATTGACGCTACACGCGGGCGGATCGGCAACCGCGAAATTCTTTTGGCGGGCACGAATAATTACCTCGGCCTGACTTTTGATGCAGACTGTATGGCGGCTGCGAAACAGGCGGTGGATGATCACGGCACAGGTACCACTGGCTCCCGCGTGGCCAATGGCAGTTACCGAGAGCATGTTGATCTTGAAGTGGCCCTCGCTGATCATCTGGGTATGCCGAGCTGTATTGTTTTTACGACAGGTTATCAAACTAATCTGGCGGCGATTTCTGGCCTTGCGGGGGATAAGGATGTTATCTTTATGGACGCCGATGCTCATGCCTGTATTATTGACGGCACGCGGCTGACCAATGCCTCGACCATACGCTTTCGCCATAATAGCCCTGAAGACCTTGATAAGCGCTTGCGCCGCCAAGGGAAGATCGAAGGCGGTCATGCTCTTGTGGTGATCGAAGGCATGTATTCCATGTTTGGAGATATCGCTCCGATTGATGAATTTATCGACGTCACCCACCGCCACGGCGGCTATCTCTATATCGACGAAGCTCATAGCTACGGCGTGTTTGGCCCAACGGGCTGCGGCATTGCCGAAGAACAAGGCGTGCTGGATAAAGTTGATTTTATCTCTGGGACATTTTCGAAATCCCTCGCCAGTGTCGGCGGGTTTTGCGCCTCTCGCCACCGCGAGTTTGACGTCACCCGCAAAGTCATGCGCCCTTATATGTTTACCGCCTCCGCAACCCCCGCGAATATCTGCGCGGCGCGGGTCGCTGTTGATAAAATCAAAGCGGGTGGGCATCTGCGTGATAACCTCAAAGCCCGCGCCCAGCAGCTTCATAAAGGCTTATCAGACCTGGGTTACGATCTCTGTGCTGAGCCGAGCCCGGTGATTGCCGCCCGCCGCCCCAATGAAGCGATTTGTGCGATGGAATGGAATTGGCTGCTCGATAACGGACTCTATGTGAACCTCGCCGTACCGCCTGGAACCCCGCAATCAAGCTCGCTGCTACGCATAAGTCTCTCCGCCGCCCACAGCGAAGCAGATGTGAATGAAATCATCGCAAAATTCGCCGAGCTCAAAGGCCTAGAGGGGCAGTTGATGGAAGATATGATGGGGAAACTCGCAGGGTAGGGCGGGCTTTAAAGTCTGTGTGAATACTAGCTTTGATAACTTAACAGATTTTAGATATAATTAATGTCTGTTCTACATCTAACATAGGGGTTTATGTATGCCGGAAATACAAATGTCTCCTGAAGATTATCTAAATTTAGTTCGGGATGAAAAAACTTTTTTGACTTTTTTGCAAATTCTGTCTGAAGATTGGGAGAAAGCCTCGACTATTGAAAAGCAAGCGCCATCACCACCTTATGGTACAAGTGCTTTGGGTTGGGAAAATGGAACAATTGGAGCATTTTTAGAAGCCGCTGCAGCTTGTGGAATGGATCATATGCCAAGGGGAGGGTTGGAGCCTAATGCGAATCCGTGGAAAAAGGCTGCAAGCATTATATATTCAGGTAAAATCTATGAATGAAAAAAGAGGGCTTCAAGCTTGGGGTAAGGTCTTTTTTAGCCCCTTTTTATTGGGTAAAACTATTCTTTGTTGTCTAACTTAATTATGATTGTGAAGGTTTGATTGTAAATGAGGTATGTGCTCAGGCAGTATTATATTTATTGGCTTAATTGTGGGCATTGAACAAAATGAACATATTGATACGTCACGGCTTGAAACATATCAAATTTGTGAGCTGCCTAAAATTGCTAATTTTAGATCAATAAAGCTTGATCTTGTTTCAGGTTATGACGGGGCTTGTGCGTCCCTAATGTTCGAAAATATTTATAAATTCAATATTCATGGTGTTCCTGAGGATGACTATGAAGCTGAGCCTACTATGATGGCGAGTTTTAAAAAACTTAGGCAAAATGAGCTTACAAGTTTTCTTACTAAAACCGAGTGAGGGTTTAAAGACTCTCATGGGAATTTTGATATTGAAAAAACGGCTATCCTAACAATAATACACTCTATATTTTCTTTATATATATTATCTAATTCAGTCACATTTAACTATTAGCGCTGTTGAGCTTATATGTGATTAATTGCTGCTTTACTTCACGTAATCCATGCTTGCGCAGAAATAACGCCTTGATCGTGAATGTTCTTAAACGAGAACTATAAGCTTCGAATGTCCTTAGAGTCCCAGTGCTGCGCACGGCCTGAGGGTGAGAGGATATTCTGTGTTTTGAGGATTTGATTCTAACTTTCTTAGGCGAAGATGAGATAGAATAACTTACTTATATTTCTACGTCATTACCGCCACGGGGGCGGTAATGACGGATAAGGGCGCAGCGGTTTATTTTCTCTCCCCGTGCATTGCTGCGATTGCGGGGATTTTTGTTATGTAATTTAATCAAGAGATTCCCACTTTCGCGGGAATGGATGGATTTATGAGTTGTACCGTATCTTCACAACAACCTCCGTGCAGTTCCGCGCATGCGGAAAACTAGGTCTATAGATTGGAGACAGAGATTCCCGCCTTCGCGGGAATGGACGGATATTGAAGTCAAATTATTTTATCCCGTGCATTCCCGCGAAAGCGGGAATCTTTCCTATCTTGTTTATCTCTTGGGATTCCTACTGGAGTTTAACCGTGTAAAAACAGGGGTAGGAATGATAATGGGGAGGGCGAGAATAGCAGAATAGCAGAATAGCATAAGGGTCAATGGGGTATAAGAATAAAACTTATCCACGCCCCTCACCCCTATGATATTATAGCCCTGTTCTGTCATACGGACGGTGATGTGCACGTTGGCTTCATTATGACGGGATGATTGGTGCCGACCGCGCAGGGGCGTAACGTCCTTTGCGTCCGGCTGTACCTCTTGTCTGTTGCGGGAAGGCCCGCAAGAGCGGTGAGAGCCGAGATGGCCTAGACTCAATGGCTGTCCGAGAG
>CALFVT010000022.1 GCA_937928165.1 uncultured Caulobacterales bacterium | reverse complement strand
CGACGGATAGCTTGGCCTTCTGCGCAGCAATGAACCTGAACTTCATCGCGTTCGCCGCCGCGAAGAAGGCATTCGGCAAAATTGATGTTTAATCAATTTTTTCTCATCTATTTTAACAGGTCGCGCTCCTGCCGCAAAATCGCATTCTCCCGCCTCAGACGGGCCAACTCCTTGTGCGGGTCATCGTGCGGAGGAGTTGGATCTTGATCAGCATCGACAGATCGCCACTTGGAAAGAGTCGACATGCCGACCTCTAAACCTTCCGCAATATCGCGAACTGTTCGCCCGCTCTCTCGGCTCAAACGAACGGCTTCACGTCGAAACTCTTTGGTAAACTTTTGTTTGGATCCTGTTATAAGTATCTCCTAAATTACAGGAAACACTCTCTACTTTAGTGAAGCAAGTCCAAATAGTGCCGTCCGACGCGCCTGCCGGAGCCGCCCATACGAGCGGAGGCAGAGGCGTTGGACTCGCCGCAAAGCGGGGAAGGAATTGAAAGATAGTGCCTATTTCAAGGCGAATGTGAAGGTCAAACGAGAGGCGTAATAATTGACGCTTGGATAAACTCAACTAAGCTGGTAAGTTAAGCTAATGCGCTACACTTCAATATTTCTGCCGTTGATATTTTTAATCGGATGTAAAGCATCATCGTCAGAAATTGAGGCTGATACGGTCTATGCAAATGGCATTTTTTGGACAGGCGTTGAGAACGAGCCTGATGCACGAACTATGGCCGTTGATGATGGCAAAATTGTTTTCATAGGTCAGACCTTGCCGGCTCACATATCCAGCGAGGAAACCATCGACCTTGATGGGCAATTCGTTATGTCAGGCTTTATGGATAATCACGTCCATTTCATGGAAGGCGGAGCCGCACTTGCCAGTGTGGAGCTGCGCGATGCCACGACGCCCGAGCTATTTACCCAGCGAATTACTGATTATGCTAAAGGCTTAGCGGAAGGCCGTTGGGTGCTAAATGGGAATTGGGATCAGACCCAATGGGGCGGTGAGTTACCAGATAAGGATTGGATAGATTCTCAGACAATTGAGACGCCCGTCTATGTTATCCGTTTAGATGGGCATATGGCCCTCGCTAATTCCGCAGCCCTTCGCGCGGCAGGAATTACAAAAGATACCGTTGACCCCAAAGGCGGCGTTATAATGCGCGATGAACAAGGTGAGCCAACAGGCATACTGAAAGGGAATGCGCTTAATCTCATGTTGTCCGTTATCCCTTCGCCATCTGATGATGAATTGATGGAACAATTCACAATGGCACAAGAGCATGCGCTTAGTCTTGGACTCACAAAAATTCATGCGGTCACTGCTTACCCAACTGAAACAACTATGCTGGATATTTTTAAAATGGCCCGAGAAAGAGGGTTGATGAAGATCCGCGCACAGGTCTCAACGCCGATTGAAGCGTGGGAAGACATGGCAGCAGAAACTGCGCAAGACGATACGGGTGACGGCCTTCTTAAATGGGGCGGCGTAAAAGGTTTTATTGATGGTTCATTGGGCGCCCGTACAGCTTGGATGTATGAACCTTATACAGATGACCCTAACAATACGGGATTGCCATTAAATAATCCTGATGAACTCTCTGAATGGATGAAGGCGGCTGACAATGCTGGCTTAGAACTCTCTATTCATGCGCTTGGCGATAGAGGAATTGATACAGTCATTTCAGAGATGAAAAACATTGCGGGCAAGGGGATCCAAGACCGACGTTATCGTATTGAGCATTTTCAGCATCCGACGGAGGACGCGATAGAGGCATTATCTGAGACAGGCATAATCGCCTCAATGCAGCCTTACCACGCTATTGATGATGGTCGATGGGCCGAAGACCGCATTGGAGCCCAACGCCTGAAAACAACATACGCCTTTAGGTCTATTCTTGATGCAGGCGGAATTCTGACCTTTGGCTCTGATTGGCCAGTCGCGCCTCTCTCGCCCATTAAAGGCGTTTACGCCGCAGTAACGCGACAAACCTTGGACGACGCAAACCCTAATGGCTGGATACCAGAGCAAAAAATATCCGTAGAAGAAGCCTTAAGGGCTTACACTTCCACCAATGCCTATGCGTTTAATGAAGAATCGATTTCAGGAACACTTGAAGTTGGAAAGCAAGCGGACTTCGTTGTTCTGTCAAATGACCCACGAAGCATTCCGCAAAAAGAGATTACCAATATCAATGTTTTTCAAACCGTCATAGGCGGTGAGATAGTGTACTCAGCGCCTACAATACACTGATAGTTGAGCAGCTTTGCGCCGTCTTTCGGATGCACTTTGTCGGCCCAAAATTTATAGGCTTTGCGTCCGTGCTCACGGCCTATCTCAAGCATATCCATATCGCCGTTCAGCTAGATAAAGTTAGCCACGGCGCGGCGTTTGACTTGGAAAAATTGTTCACCTGTTCCGGTGATTTACCCGCGACCTCGTTCAAGGCAATTTCAGTTAAGTATATTTCGAGTGCCTTGGTGATGGTCACTTTATGAGGTTTTACAGTGCCGATAAGAACGGGTGCGGCGCGCTCTATATCAACTCTCTGGCGGGTCTAGAACGCTTCTAGGCGCAACAGACCCGCCATCTCTTCGTAATTATGCGGCTTGTTTACTTTTCTGAAGGCCTATACGCGAAGCCCATCGCACTCGCATCCTTGCGGGCTTGGCGCAGCGAGCGGTCAACGCTGGGACGCTTAAAAGTCGACGGCATAGGGGTGTGCCATCGCGTCTCGTCAGCTTCGGCGCATATATCGCGGCGCCTACGTGCAAGGCTCACGCTGTCGGTTTCAAGCGAGCGGCTGATGATTTCATGACCAACGGTATTTACGACAACGCTGGGGACGCGCCTCCCGCTGTTGAAGGTATTGATTGGGGCGGCGTATCGTTTTCATAACGTTACTTCCGATGGCCGCACCTATGGGTTAGAGGAATATGGTGTACCAATTTGTACAGCACATTGTGTTGCACATTGTATTGCGAGACACGAAAACAAGTAAAAGTAGTTACAAGTTTCCACAGGAAACTTAAACAATTACAAGGGCTTACGTGTCAATTATTAGAAGAAATTTGGTGCGGCCGAGAAGACTCGAACTTCCACGGGTTTTACCCCACAGCGACCTCAACGCTGCGCGTCTACCAATTCCGCCACGGCCGCACAGCCAAGAGCTTGGTAAGAGCCGCCGTATAACGGGGCTTGGCTGTGTTGTGAAGTAAAAAATTCTTATCTTGTAAAATATCGACTATGTTGATTAAGAACGTCCACTTGACTGTTTTAGCAAGACTAAAAAACATTCACGGCGAAGATAATGATGGGTAGTCTAAGCTTACTGCTTTTGGGTTATCTATCGTATAATATTTTATACCATGACGCGCGGGTTCATCATGTTATCTGGATCCATAGCCTGTTTAATCCGACGAAGCATAGAAAGTTTGACGGGCCCCGCCCGAGCGGCGAGCTCTGTTTTTTTCATAATGCCAATGCCGTGCTCTGCGGATATGGACCCGCCAAAGTGATCAACAATATCGAAAATGGCCGCTGAGACGTGGTCCCATTGCGCGAGGAATGTGCGGCGGTCACTGCCAATGGGCTGGGTGATATTATAGTGGATATTACCATCACCGAAATGCCCAAACCCGACCGGGCGGCAGCCGGGGATAAGCTGTTCCATGGCGGCATTTGCGGTTTTGAAAAAGGCAGGAATATCGCTAATCGGCACTGTGATATCTTGCTTGATTGAGCCGCCAAGACATTTCTGCCCGGCAGACATATGTTCTCGAACGGCGAGAAGAGCGCCTGCTTGGCTTTCGTTTTGGGCAATCACTGCGCTGCGAATAAGGCCCGCGTTTAAGGCCGTATCTAATTTATCCTCGGCATGTTTTATGCCGTCCTCAGAGCTAGCGCTATCCCAATCTATCAGGGCATACCACGGATGAGCGTCCGGGAAGGGGTCGGTGATGTGGCCAAAATTATCAATAACCGCGCGGTAGCCTATGGCAGGCATAACCTCGAACATGGAGAGGCGGCCTGCAGCGCGGCAATGGCTTAATAAGGCGACGGCTTTTTCGGGGCTTTCAAGGCCCACCATGACTCGCTGGGTGTAGGGGGGCGGGGTGAAAAGTTTAAGGCTAGCGGCGGTGACAATGCCGAGCGTGCCTTCTGCGCCGATAAACAACCGGCTGAGGTCATAGCCCGTATTGTCTTTTCGCAGTGATGTCAGGCCATTATAAATTTCGCCGCTGGCGAGCACGGCTTCAACGCCGAATATGAGGTCTTTTGTTGTCCCATATTTTAACACGTGATTGCCGCCTGCATTGGTAGATATGACCCCGCCAATGGTGCAGCTGCCTTCGGAGGATAGGGTGAGCGGGAACATACGCTGGATTTGGGTGGCGGCGTCTTGAGCGCGTTTTAACGGCGCGCCGGCTTCGATAATTAAGGCATTGGTGACAGAATTAATATCTCGAATAGCAGTCATTTTTTTAAGAGACAGCAAAATTTCTCCTTGTGGGATTTGTCCGCCGACAAGGCCAGTATTGCCCCCTTGAGGGGTAATCTTAAGGTCATATTGCCGGCAGATATTGACCGCCTCTGCCACCTCTTGGGTGGAGCGCGGCGTGAGCATGATGGGCGTATGGCCAAAATATTTATCCCGCCATTCGGAGAGATGTGGGGCGATAATATCTTTATCCTCTGTCCAGGCCTGCGGCGGTAAGGCGGACTTAAGGGCGCTTAGTCCAATGTCCGTTTTGCGGTTCACGGGGCGTCCCATGAGAGGTTTAACGGCGCAAAATCAGTTTGCTTTAATGTGCCCTGCCTTAAAATTCGGCAATGCCCATCTGTGATGGTGACAATGGTTGACGGCATAGCATGTAAAGAGGGGGCGCCTTTTATAGCGGCAGTTACGTCATCTTTAAATTGACCTATGGCGTTTTGAAACTCAGTATGATCCGGCTTGCCGGTTTTATTGGCGCTGGTGAGGGCGAGATATTCAGTCTGAATATGACCGCGCCATTCGGCCTGCGGGCAGCGAAGAGATAAGCTTGGCCGCCCGTCAGGAAATTGGCCCAATAGCCGCTCATCAAACCCTAAATCATCTTGAGCTGGGAGCACAAGAGAGAGGGGGCCGGGCCAAAATGCGCTTGCAAGTTTTTGCGCAGCGTCGTCCCAATGAACAAGCTTTGCGGCGCGCTCTATGTTGGCCACGCAAATGGCAATCGGTTTATTAAATTCCCGGCCTTTAATGCGGTATAGCTTATTCACGGCGCTTTGATTTCTGGCGTCAGCGGCCAGGCCGTAAACGGTCTCGGTGGGGAGCAGAACGATGCCGCCGCCTTTAAGGGCCGTGTTTACAGCCGAAATATCTGCTCTCATTTTTCGCAGCCTTATTGGGCTTCGTTAAATTCGGCTTCAATGCGTAATTTAACTTCGGTGCCAATGCCAAAATTTGATAAATAGGTCAGGCCATAGTCTGTGCGGTCAAGACGGCCGCTCGCCGAGAAACCTAATGTATCACCAGGGTTGCCAAAGGATTTCCCGGCCCCGTTAAAGGTCACGTCCAAGGTGAGGGGCTTGGTAACGCCGCGAAAACTCAGATCACCCGTAACCGTACCGCTAGCGGGGCCTGTCACGTTAATATCGGTTGCGGTAAAACGAATTTCAGGATGCGTGCTTGCATTGAAATAGCGGCTGTCAGTGGCAATCGTTTTATCAAAATCTGGAAGGCCTGTGCTGACGCTGTTGGGGTCAATACGAATATCAAGTTGGCTGTTAGCGGGAGCGTCGGGGTCAAAGCTTAATGTGCCTGTGACGCGGTCAAAACGGGCGTCGTAATATGATAGCCCCGCGTGGCTGAGGGACCATGTGACCCGGGCATGGGAAGGGTCTAAAACGTAATTTCCGGGCTTAAGATCTACCGGCGCTATGGAGGGCGGAGTATAACAGGCGGAGAGGGCGAAAAAGCTAATTGCGGCAAGCGGGGCTGTGATATGTGGTGTTTTCATAATTTAACATATAAGTTAGGATAAGCGCACTTGCAAAGGCGCAGAATATCAATATGTCACATAAAATAGATTTTTTTGTACTTTGGACACCCTATGACCGATAAAGCTGTTAGCGTATCTGCGGCAAAACCAGACGTAGAGCCAGCTCCGCTCTCTCTCAAAGCGCGAGTCATTAATGAGATTAAATTTTTCGCAGGTCTGTTTCTATTTATATTTGTATTTTTCTCAACTGTTTGGGGTCATTATAAAATCCCGAGTGAAAGCATGTTGCCAACACTTGAAGTGGGGGACCATGTTTATGTATCGAAATTTACCTATGGTTATTCGCGCCATTCCTTACCCTTTGGAGCACACCGCCTACAAATTGCGGACGGGAAACAGCTATTCTCACGCCTGCCGAAACGCGGTGATGTCGTAGTTTTTAGAAACCCAGTGAGCGGAATTATTATGATCAAACGTGCGGTAGGTTTACCGGGGGATGTGATTGAAACGCGCCGCGGTCGACTTTTTGTTAATGATGAGCTTATGGAACGGGATCAGATTGATATGTTTCGTTACCGCGCACACCGGGGGAGCGAAACGGTTGTAACGCAATATGAAGAGAAATTACCCGGTGAGAAAAACACGCATTTTATTTATGAAGTGCGCGATAACGGCATCCAAGATGACCGTGGCCCGTTTACGATTCCTGATGGCCATGTATTTTTTATGGGCGATAACCGAGATAATTCGATAGATAGCCGCGCTACAAATGGCCCCGGCATGGTGCCCGTTGATCATCTGATTGGCCGCGCGGATTTAATGATGTTTTCTTTTAAGAAATGTAAAAAAGAGCCCGGATTTCGCTGCCCGCCTGTCCGCTTTTTAAAGGGCTTATAACGGTTTAACAGACTCGACTTTTTGACTTTTTTGGTATCAAACATCTCATGGCCCGCGAAGTTCTTATTATTTGTCGTCACGGCAAGCCCGCTTTGTCAAAAAAAGTCCGCCTGAATTGGCTGGGCTATAAAGACTGGTGGAAAAAATATGATGAAGGTGGGCTGGATTCTAAACAAAAAATTCCCAAACGTGTGACCAAACTCGCAAATGCGGCGGATGTTGTGATTTCAAGCCCTCTTCGGCGCGCCGTCGAATCGGCGACATTGGCCTCTGGCCGCGAACCGGATGAGCAGTGGGATGAGCTTGTCGAAGCCGCACTCCCGCCGCCAAATTTCGGCTGGTATATGACCGGGCCGCGCCAATGGGGAACAATCGCCCGTATAAGTTGGTGGCTTGGCTTCTCTGGCGGAGAAGAAACACGCCGTGAGGCCGAGAAACGCGCCGAAATCACAGCGGAAAAACTTACCGAGGTGGCCACGGATGGTAAACTTGTTTTTGTCGCTGCTCATGGTTGGTATAACCGTATGCTTAAACAGCCCCTTCGGCGGCGCGGTTGGACGCTCGTGGCGAGTTTTGGGGATAGACATTGGTGTCACCGCCGCTATGAACGGCTCAGTGATAAATTGGGCCGTAACCCCTAATATAAGAGGATATAATGAGCCAAGATAACGTAAAAGATTTAAGCTTTGAACAGGCGATTCAAGAGCTAGAAACTATTGTAGAAAAGCTAGAGCGCGGGGATGCGCCGCTAGAAGAAAGCATTTCGATTTATCAGCGCGGCGCAGCTCTTAAAGCCCACTGCGAGGGACAGCTTAAAGCCGCCCAGCTTAAGGTCGAAAAAATCGTGCTTAAGTCCTCCGGCGACGCGGCCACTGAGCCTTTTGACGCCGAATAGTCTTGTTTGCGTGTCAGAGGCTTTTAACACCCGCCTAAAATATGCTGCCAAGCAGATGGAATCGGTTTTGGATGATGTCTTACCGAAGCCTTACGGCCCGCAGGCTATTGTGATGGAAGCCGCCCGCTATGCCGCCCTTGGGGGGGGCAAGCGTCTGCGTCCATTTCTAATGGTCGAAACGGCCCAAATCTTTGGCCATGACAGTAAAGATATGTGGCATGTAGCAGCGGCGCTGGAAGGTCTGCATGTCTACTCCCTCATACATGATGATTTACCTTGCATGGATGATGATGACCTACGGCGCGGAAAACCGACGGTGCATAAAGCCTATGATGAGGCGATTGCGGTTTTGGCGGGGGATGCATTGCTAACCCGTAGTTTTGGGATTATCGCGGAGACGCATTTCCCGCCGCAAATTAAGTCTGAACTTATCGCCAAGCTTGCGCGCGCGGCGGGTATGATGGGCATGATTGGCGGGCAAGTGGTTGATATGACTGTGCCCGAGACAGGCCGTGATGAAGCCTTGATTACGAACTTACAAAATATGAAAACAGGCGCGTTAATTAGCTTTGCCGTCGAGGCGGGCGCGATTATCGGCGGCGCGAATCCGGTGCAGCGCAAAAACCTTATGGACTATGCAGCGTTGATAGGTCTGGCCTTTCAGATCAAAGATGATATTTTAGACGTCGAAGGTGATACGTCTTTGATGGGTAAGGCTGTGGGTAAAGACGCGGGCCTTGGGAAGGCCACATTTGTTTCAATTTTAGGCCTTGATGCGGCCAAACAACGGGCGCAAGACATGGGACAATATGCCAAGGATAAATTAGTCGATTTTGGCGCTGAGGCTGCTATGTTGAGGGACACTGTCGACTTTATCCTGAATCGGCAGCTTTAGGGCGCAAAACTCGGGATAACGAGGCAAAGGGAATATTATGGTCAATACACCCATCTTAGACAAAGTTAAGTTTCCGGCTGATATGCGCGGGTTTTCCCGCGATGAGATCAAGCAGCTCGCCAATGAGCTACGCGCGGAAGTGATTGACGCGGTATCTGTCACGGGTGGGCATCTCGGCGCGGGTCTGGGCGTTGTGGAGCTAACTGTTGCTATCCATCACGTGTTTAATACGCCCGATGATAAGCTGATTTGGGATGTGGGCCATCAATGCTATCCCCATAAAGTGTTGACGGGCCGCCGAGACCGTATTCGCACTTTGCGCAAAGGCGGCGGGCTGTCGGGCTTTACGAAACGGGCCGAGAGTGAATATGACCCGTTTGGCGCGGCCCATAGCTCGACTTCTATTTCGGCGGGTATGGGTTTTGCCACGGCGCGAGATTTGGCCGGCGGAGATAATCACGTGATTTCCGTGATTGGCGACGGTTCTATCACAGCGGGCATGGCCTATGAGGCGATGAATAATGCTGGGGCGACGGATAGCCGTCAAATCGTCATTTTAAACGATAATGATATGTCCATTGCGCCGCCCGTTGGCGCGATGAGCCATTTACTCTCCCGCACTGTTAGCTCGGCAGGCTATCAAGCCCTACGCGGCGCGGCAAAATCTATTGTTAAAGACGCCCCGCGCCCGATTAAATCTACTGCCCGCAAGGCCGAAGAATATACGCGCGGCATGTTTATGGGCGGCACATGGTTCGAGGAGCTAGGGTTTTATTATGTTGGCCCCGTGGACGGCCATGATCTTGATGCGCTTATCCCTGTGCTTGAAAATGTCAAAAATATGAAAGACGGCCCCGTGCTTATTCATGTGGTGACGCAAAAGGGTAAGGGCTACGCCCCAGCCGAAGAATCTGCTGATAAATATCACGGCGTATCGAAGTTTAATGTGGTCACGGGGGAGCAGAAAAAATCTATTCCTAACGCGCCCAGCTATACTAAAGTTTTCTCGGATGCCTTGATTAAAGAGGCGGAAAAAGACGAAAAGATCGTCGGTATTACCGCCGCAATGCCCGGCGGAACGGGGCTTAAAGCCTTTGGCGAGGCTTTCCCGGCGCGCATGTTTGATGTCGGCATTGCCGAACAGCACGCGGTAACCTTTGCGGCAGGTATGGCAGCGGACGGATTTAAGCCGTTTTGCGCGATTTATTCGACCTTTCTGCAGCGGGGTTATGACCAAGTTGTGCATGATGTCGCCATTCAAGGTCTGCCTGTCCGCTTTGCGATGGATCGCGCCGGGCTTGTTGGTGCAGACGGGCCGACCCATGCAGGGGCGTTTGATATTGCCTATTTAGGCTGCCTGCCGGGTTTCGTGTTGATGGCCGCAGCGGATGAGTCGGACCTCACCCGTATGGTTGCTACGGCGGCGGCTTATGATGCGGGGCCAATTGGCTTTCGTTATGCCCGCGGCGAATCGACAGGAATGACAATCCCCGATGAGGCGAAAGCCCTCGAGATTGGCAAAGGCCGCATTGTTAAAGAAGGCAGCCGCGTGGCGATTTTATCCTACGGCACGCGCCTCGGCGAAGCTATGATGGCGGCGACTGATCTTGACCGCCTTGGGCTATCGACAACCGTCGCAGATGCGCGCTTCGCCAAGCCGCTAGATATGGAGCTTATTCAACGGCTGGCTGATAATCACGAGGTTTTAATTACCATCGAAGAAGGCTCTGTCGGCGGGTTTGGAGCTTTCACCCTCCAAGCCCTCGCCAAGATGGGCCGCCTTGATGGCGGGCTTAAAATCCGCACGATGACCTTGCCCGATAGCTTTATTGACCAAGACACGCCTGCGAAAATGTATGAGCAGGCGGGGCTTGATGCCAAGGCGATTGTCGAAACCGTGTTTCAAGTTCTAGGCCGCGATATCGCCTCGCAAATGAACCGGGCTTAGGCTTTTCGTTCTGCCATGCGCGCAGATAAATTTCTAACACAGCATGGTTATTTTGACACCCGCGCCCAAGCGCAGGCGGCGATTAAAGCGGGCAAGGTTAAAGTCAATGGCCAGCGGCTTAGAAAAGCCTCTTTGACGTTGTCGGAAACCGATCAGATTGACGCCAAAAAACTCCATCCTTGGGTGTCGCGCGGCGGTCTTAAACTTTCTCACGCGCTGAATGAATTTGGCGTAGATCCGAGTGGGCTTGTGTGTTTGGATGTCGGTGCGTCGACAGGCGGGTTTACGGATGTTTTACGCGCGCGCGGCGCAGCGCATATCTACGCAGTGGATGTGGGCCATGGGCAGCTTCATGAGACATTACGCGGTGATCCAAGGGTCAGCTCATGGGAAGGCCAAGATGCGCGAACGCTCGATTTTGCGCAGTTTTCATCCCCGCCGCGCCTGATCGTTTGTGATGCAAGTTTTATTTCGGCGGTGAAAGCCCTTGGCCCTGTTATGGATAAATCGGCGCCGTCTACGCGGCTTATAACGCTGGTGAAGCCGCAATTTGAAGTCGGGCCAGAGGGCATTGGCAAGGGCGGCCTCGTGAAATCCCGCGCCCTCGCAGATCAGGCCTTATCGGATATAAGCGCTGCCATTAGCGCCAAAGGCTGGCAGGTAGAAGGCATCATAGATTCGCCGGTTAAAGGCGGCTCAGGGAATAGAGAGTTTTTGCTTTATGCGGTGAAGCTCTAGGGCAGTTAAAGATCAAAAGGGTTGTCGATTGATTTTGATAAAGGCGAGAATAAAACAGGGCCTTTTTCGCTCATATACAAACAGTCTTCCAGCCGAATGCCGAATTTTCCGGGCAGATAAATACCGGGCTCATTTGAAAAACACATACCTGCGGCTAGAGCCCTATCTTCGCCGCGAACAAAATTAATCGGTTCATGGCCGTCCATGCCGATGCCGTGTCCGAGGCGGTGGGTCAGGCCAGGGGCGGCATAATCTGGGCCAAAGCCTTGCGCGGCGTAAAACTTGCGCACCGCGTCATCAACTTGTCCCGCAGGCGTGCCGATTTGGGCTGTTTCGAGCGCGAGTTCTTGGCCGCGCTTTACAATATTCCACACCCGTCTTTGCTCTGCATTCGCTTCGCCCATGACCCATGTACGGGAGATATCAGATTGATAATCATGCACGCTTGCGCCGCAATCCATCAGGATCACTTCGCCGTCTTTAACTTTATATTCTATTTCGCTGCCGTGAGGGAAAGAGCTAGACGGGCCGATTAACACGAGTGAGAATTGCACATTCGCGCCGAGTTGCCGCGTGGCTTCACTCATCATGGCGGCAATATCGCGGCGGGTCATACCGACTTCAATCTTGGGATAAATATGCCGGTAAGCGGTCATGGTCACGTCATTGGCTGCTTGCATAAGATCAAGCTCTGCAGGGGATTTAAACATGCGGCAACCGCGGGTAATCGGCTGACCCGAAACAAGCTCTACCGCGCTATTGGCGGTTTTTAGACCCGTAGAGATAAAATTGCGCGTGGTTTCTTCTATGGCGATAGGTTTAACTAAGGCGTTGTTTTCCTGAAGATAATCCGTGATGAGTTTAAAGGGAGAGGCGTGCTCATGCCATGTGCGTACATCATCGCCAAAATTCATGCGTTCTCTTATGGTTGGCTCTTCAAAGAAGGGCGTGATGACCGTGAACCCGCCGTCTGCGGTGATAACGGCACCCGTGAATCTTTCGCTACGCCGCCATTTTATACCAGTGAAATAAACGAGTGAAGAGCCTGCTTCGATAATAAGTGCCCCCATGCCGCGCTGCCGCATAAGGCGCTGGGCTTTTTCGATACGGGCTTTACGTTCGCTTATTGTGATGGGCTTGGCGGTTTGGGTCATAGAAGATAATAATTTATAATTAGAATGGTTTGCGGAAATGGAAGATGAAGGTGACGATTGTTTGCACGATATCAAACTTGATAGTCCTAAGGCCGCGCTGGCTCTGATAAAATCTCTTTTTGAGAGTGTGAACATATGATTACCTGCGGGCGTACAAAATTTATTTAAATGCCTTTCCATAGTTTTGGCTGCGCATCAATAACATCTTGTGCACATCCTTCATCCCACGGAAACAAACCTTGTTGCGCACCGGGCCATATGATTTGGTAAACGTCAGGATGGCCTTCATTTTCATTAAGTTTCCAAAGCCAGTTAGCGTGTGTTGCATATTCTGTGAACAAATCTTTATGTTGAGCTTTTTTGGCAATACAATCAAAGCCATCGATTAAGCCCTTTAACTGCATATTATCAGATATATTGAGGCCGTCTTTTACTTGACGGAAAACTTCCCACAGCATATTTTGCATCAAATCTCTTGATAGCCCGAAAGTAATAAACTCTGGTGCATTAAGTGTTTGCGAAAACCCTACTGTATAAGAAAAATCCGGTAAGATAGCTTTAGGGTCAAAAACATGACTACATTGCCAGCCATGCTCTATTATATTTAAAAGTAGCTTATGTTCATAGTCGTTGAAATCCATGTTTTAAGCATAACTTTATCTGCAAGCCTTAAACAATGATTATCTACAAAAAAAGCCCCCACTGGGAGCTTTGAAATCATTGCTTTAAGCGAGGTTATCTTCCCCCGCGTCCGCCTCTATTGCCGCGCCGTCCGCCGCGAAAGCCTCGGTTGCCGCGTCCTCTGTGAATCCCTCTACGGCTATTAAAGCCGCGCCGTCCGCTAAACCCTCTGCGGCCATGAAAGCCGCGGCTTCTTTTAAATCCACGGTTTCCAATAAAGCCGCGGTTTCTGTGAAATTTGCTACCGCCAAAAACCCCGCGTCCAATATTAATATTGACGCTTGAGCGGCCATAATAGGGCTGTCTATAATACCCGCCGCCGTTAGAGACATAATTTGGGCTGCGGTAAACGGGCTGTCCGGAATAAACAGGCCGTCCAGAGTAAACGGGCGCTGCGCCGCTATAGCTTGTTCGGTAGACTGGTTGTTGATAGCCGCTATTGACATAGCCCGCCTGCTGTCCGCCGTTATAATAACCTTGGTTATAGCTTTGACGGGCTTGAACGCCGGCGCGCTGCTGGGTGCTATTACCGCCGCCGGCAATGGCTGCACCGGCAACGCCGCCGATCACGGCGCCAAGTACAGAGCCTTCGGTCCGTGCACCATTGGCCGCAAGCTGCGATCCAATTACACCGCCCGCGACTGCGCCAATAGCCGCGCCGGCTAGTTGGTTATTATCTTGTGATTGATGACGATGGACAAAGCCCGTATCATGCGCTGCCGCAATGGCAGGCGTTATCATCATAAAAGCGCCAGCAGCATAGCTGACTATTCGTGTTATCTTCATTGCGGTTGCTCCTTCACGTGCAATTAGTGTTTGAGCAGCACACCTCTCTCAAAGTGCCGCAATACCTATATAGGGTATGTTGAGCGGAAAAGCAAAGGGACGCCGCATGGGGCGTCCCTTTATGACAATTAATTTAGCCTTTGTTAATGTAAAGGGGAATGCCCTCTGGTTTTCTTAACGGCAGGTTGGGCTCGTTTTAATTTCACGTCCCCAGCTGTTATACCGAGTAGAGCTTCCGGCGTAGCAAAGGGGCGCGCTAGAAGGCTGCACAGTTCTTTGCGGAGCGGTATAACGCGGCGTTGCAATATGCGGTGATTGATATACAACACGCGCAGGAGAGGCATGGGTTGTTGTCACATAATGTTCCGCGCGGGCAACAGGTATATGCTCGACATGGTTGACGCCGCTATAGACAACGCGCTCACGAATTTCCGGCCCAGCGAGACGAAGGTTTGGCGCTGCATAGGTGATGTTCGGAGTGATATGGCTTTGCTGCTGAAAGACTTGCTGTACAGGCTGGCTTGAATATGGAACCTGCGTAGTTGTTGGCACAAATTGTGGCTGTGAGTAAACAACTTGCTGAGTTGGCACCGTTTGCGTGAAGCCAGGTTGTGCGCCATAAACAATGGGGGCGTTGACAGGTTGTCCAACAAATTGAGGTTGTCCTGTAAATTGGGGTCGTCCCGCAAATTGCTGCGCTTGGCCCTGACCTTGACCTTGGCTAGATAAAGCATAACCTGCCGCACCGCCGATAAGCGCGCCAATAGCTGTGCCTTCTTCACGCACACCAGACCCGGCAAGGTTAGAGCCAATAGCGCCGCCAATAACGGCGCCCGCGCCCGTGCCGACAAGATTGCGCCCTGTAAAACCAGGGTTAAATTGTCCGGCAAAAGGATTGCCTGCAAATTGGCTTTGTTGATTGCCATAAGACGCGCCTGCAAGTCCGCCGACGAGTGCGCCAATCGCTGCACCTTCGGTATTATTGCCGCGCGGCGCGATTTCGCGTCCGATTAAGGCGCCAATACCTGCGCCTGCGCCGCCGCCTAAAATTGTGTTATTATCAAGTCCGCCGAAAAGCTGAGCCTGCGCTGGAACTGCCGTTCCTACCGCCATAGCCGTGATGACCAAAAATGTTTTAAAATGTTTCATACCATTCTCCCTGAAGGGTTGTTGTGCGTCCATATGTATCAAAGTGACCTGAACCGAAGATTTACGAATGAGATTGTGCAAGTCTTGCGCCAAATATGGGAAGAAAGACGTGCGATGAGGGAATTTTGTAAATTTCACCTATCATAAATACAGAAAAACCCGGCAAAACCGAGCTTTTTTGATTTTATTGAGGTTTAGTAAAGCTTTTTGCGTAAAAGGCGAGCTTCACGATCTAACGCATATTTACACTCTTTAAGATAGATAACTTCATCTTTTAACGTCTTTATCTTGCGGTCAATTCTATAGCTATCATGACCATGATGGCGCTTGTCTTTTAAAACACCAATTTCATAGTTCAGCTTGTCAATTTTAACATCTGTTGCATAAATTTCCTTATCAATCCGGACAAGGCGGCGTTCGATATGGCTGAGGCCACGGTCATAAGACACATTGCGGCGGTTAAAGCTACGATTATTTCTAAAACTGCGGTCATTACGAAATCCGCGGTTACTAAACCGGCTACGGTTTTCTGCAAAGCGCGTTGTGCTCACTCGGCGGTTGTTCAATCCGCGCGAATTATCAAAGCTTGCGCGGGTTAATCCGGCTTCGGTGCGGCAATTTCTTGCACCATCTGCGATCCCGGCTCCAGCTGCTGCGCCGAGCGCTGCACCTAAAATAGAACCTTCTGTGCGCGCACCATTGCCAGAAACCTGTGATCCAAAGACCCCACCGGCCACGGCGCCAATGAGGCCGCCAACAAGCTGGTTATTTCTGTCATCGACTTTACACTCTGCAAACCCGCGTGAGTTTGTGCGAAAGTCCTGTGCAAAAGATGTAATCGGGGCCCCCATAACAGCTGTGCCGAGTAGGGCTGCCGCGATTGTCCGTATTTTATTTAATTTAGCCATGATTAGCTCCTTTTCACATAAACGCCGAAGGAATGTCCGCCGCTTGATTTTGTGTATAAGGACTCAGCTCTGAACCGGCCCTGAGCCGTAAATTCATAATCGGTTCAGTTTGTGTTTAGGCGCGGTTCATATGCCAAGAGCTTAAAGCTTACCGTTTAAAAACGCCGCCGCTTCATTCATCGCCTGTGCGGCTTCGGGGAGCATGTCATCGAAGATTTGGAACACATGGGGCAGGTGACTCCAGCTTTGCAAGGTGACATGACTCCCGGCGCGGCGAGCTTTTTCCGCGTAGCGCAAACTATCATCAAATAGCATTTCATGACGGCTGACCTGCATTAAAAGGGGCGGTAAGCCGTGAAGGTCTGTCATGACCGGAGAGGCTATGGGATGTGCGGGGGATAGGCCGAGCTGTTTCCAGCTTAGCCATAACAGCGCGCTACGCGGGATTTTCAACATCGGGGCTACAAGAGGCTGCAACATGAGATCAGTTTTAAAATTACTACGAAGGCTTGGGCTTTGAAAGGTTAAATCAATCAAAGCGGAAAAGACAAAAGCTGCATGAGGGGGCTTTCGAGATGTGCTACGTATCCACGGCAAGAGGGCCAATGTTATATTTCCGCCGGCCGAATCCCCGCCAATCGCAAGGCGCTGGGCTTTGCGGGGACCGTGGGGGCCATTTGCCCATATCCAGTCATAGGCGGCTTTGGCATCTGCATGAATATCCGTAAAACTATTTTCAGGCATGAGGCGGTAATCAACTGCAAAGACAGCGGCCTTTGTACGCTTGGCGAGGTTATATGTTATGGCGCGGTGACTGACGGCACTGCCGACCGTAAATGCGCCGCCGTGAAAATATAAAATTCGCCGCCCCGGCGAGACTCCCTCCACCAGGGTCCATTCCCCGGATAAGCTTCGGTCTTTAAGGGTGATCACGTCGGGGCGGTGCTCACAGTCAAAACTGCGGCTGCGCCCCGCTTGTTCAAACCGTGCGCGCTTGTCTTTTAGGAATGATTTTGGCTGCGTCTTTTTTGTTGGATTGATGAAATTCTCTATGAGGTGATCCGTTACAGCGATCATGCCAGGGGATTGCGGGTCGACCTGAAAGGTTACATCATGGGGTACATGATATTTCGTAAGATCTTCCCCCGAGAGCTTAAACTTCGTAACCCCCGCGATGGCGGCAATCGGAATAAGCGGCAGAAGCGGGAGCATGGCTTACCCCATCTGCCCGCGGTGGCGGAGTTTATGATCGGCGAGCACGCAGGCGAGCATGGCTTTGGCGACGGGGACGCCGCGTATGCCAACACAGGGGTCATGGCGGCCTTTGGTGCGTACCTCTAGCTCCTCGCCGTCTGCATCGATTGATTTTAGCGGCGTGAGCATGGAGGAGGTCGGTTTAATCGCCACACGCACAACAATTTCATCCCCATTAGATATTCCGCCAAGGATACCGCCGGCGTGATTATTTAAAAACATGGGCCGCCCATCTGGCCCTTTGCGCATTTCATCGGCGTTTTCCACGCCCGTAAAGTTCGCCGCTTCAAAACCTGTGCCGATCTCGACCCCTTTGGCGGCGTTAATCGACATCATGGCCGCGCCAAGGTCGCTATCGAGTTTGCCGTAAACAGGTGCCCCCCAGCCTGCGGGTACGCCTTTGGCCCGCACTTCGATAACCGCGCCGACGGAATTGCCGTCTTTGCGGATGGCGTCGAGGTAATCTTGCCAAATCTGTGCCGACTGCGCATCGGGGCACCAGAGTGGATTGCTCTGCGCTGCGGCCCAGTCCCGTTGATCCGTTTCGAGTTTATGCGGCCCGATTTGGACGACCCCGCCGAATATTTCAATCTCCGGCCCAAGGACTTTTCGCGCAATCGCCCCCGCCGCCACGCGGTTTGCTGTCTCCCGCGCGCTGGACCGCCCGCCGCCGCGGTAATCACGAATGCCATATTTCGCGTCATAGGTCATGTCCGCATGGCCGGGGCGATAACGCCGTTTGATCTCGGAATAATCCTTGCTACGCTGATCTATATTTTCGATCATCAAGCTAATGGGCGTGCCGGTAGTTTGGCCTTCAAACACGCCGGAGAGGATTTTAACCCGGTCAAGCTCTTGCCGCTGGGTGACATATTTGCTCGTCCCTGGGCGGCGTTTATCAAGGAAAGGCTGTATGTCGGCTTCGGATAAGGCAATGCGCGGCGGGCAGCCATCTATTACGCAGCCAATCGCCGGCCCGTGGCTCTCCCCCCATGTGGTAAAGCGAAATAAATGTCCGAATGAGTTATGTGACACAGTAAAGCCCTCTATTAGCGTGCCTCTCATAGCGCGGCGCGGGCAGGGGATAAAGGAGAAAGTCAGAGGCCACTAGGTTCCGTATAAACCTTATCATTATGTCTCAAGTAATGGCTCTCTGATTAGATCTTGATTTTTGAAAATTATTTTTTACAAAATTGGTATAGACATTATGGCTGGAATGCCGATATTGGTACATATATAATTTTAAATAATTGAGATAAGATGGCCGATCAACGTTTATATCATCGAGTTGCTAATCAGATTTTAGAACTTATTGACTCGGGTGTATTTCCGGCGGGCAGCCGCCTTCCCGGGGAGCGTGATTTGGCTGAGAAATTTGGAGTTAGCCGCGTGTCCATTCGCGAAGCTGAGATCGCCTTACAAGCTCAAGGCCGCCTTGAAATTAAGGTGGGTTCGGGAGCCTATGTGCTTGATGGTAGTGACATGCCTGTAAACGGTTTGCCTAAAGTTGGCCCTTTTGAGTTGACTGAAGCTCGGGCGTTGTTTGAGGCCGAGTCGGCGGCTTTGGCCGCGCCAATTATTACTGAAGAAACCATTGCGGAATTAGAAAAATATATTGCGATTATGTCGGGTAAGCTGAAAGATAGCATGACCCCTGACGAAGCGGATGCGGCTTTTCATAATGCAATCGCGCGGTCGACAAATAATCACGCCATCATGTTTGTGATCGATTCCATGTGGGCCATGCGAACGGAGGCGGCGCAGCTCCAAAAAGTTTATAAAACTGTTTGTGATAAGGATTCAAGCCATAGGGAAGATGAGCATCAAGCCATTCTTGATGCCTTGAAAAACAAGGATTCTTCTGCGGCGCGTATAGCCATGCGGGCGCATTTTACGCGAATGATTGAAGCGCTTTTGGTGGCGTCCGAAGAAGAAGCTTATCAAGAAGTTAAGCGAAAGGCTTCTGAAAGTCGGTCTCGCTTCCTTCTAACAAAACAGCTTAATTAAGACGCTATACCAATTTTATTATATTGGTATTATATACTGGTTGACAATCCGTCTTAAGTTTCTGATATTCCATCTATTAGAATGATAATATGGAATCGGGGACTTGATTGATAAGGTCAGCAAATATTTATAAAGTCAGCGGTACGGGTTTAAGAGCCCTGCCGTTCACTTTGGCCTTATTTCTAATTGGGTGCTCTGGATCAGTTGACCCTCTTTTTGTTAAAGATCAAGACGCCTTTAAAGAGGCGGTGAAGAATGCCAGGCCCGGGGATGTTATAACGCTTGCGAATGGTACGTGGAAGGATTTTGAAATTCTATTTACGGGCAAGGGGGAGGATGGCAAGCCAATTCGTTTGACGGCGGAGACTAAAGGTCAAGTCATTCTGTCAGGCCAGTCCAATTTACGCCTTAGCGGCGAATATCTTGAAGTGTCTGGCCTTGTGTTTAAGGACGGTTATACGCCGTCCAAAGAAGTGATTTCCTTTCGTCAAAATAAAGAAAATCTCGCATATAACTCACGGGTCACAGAAACCGTGATTGATAATTATAATCAGCCTGAACGCTATGAAGTTGATTTCTGGGTGATGATGTATGGTAAAAACAACCGATTTGATCATAACCACCTTGTCGGCAAGCGTAATAAAGGCGTGACAATGGCTGTGCGGATGGACACAGAAAAAAGCCGTGAAAACAACCACCGTATTGATCATAATTATTTTGGCCCAAGGCCTATATTAGGCTCTAATGGGGGTGAAACGCTACGAATAGGTACGAGCCATTATTCGCGTTCTGATTCATTGACGTCTGTTGAGAATAATTACTTTGATCGCTGTGATGGTGAGCTTGAGATCATATCGAGTAAGTCCGGTAAAAACAAAATCCTCAATAATACATTTTTTGAATCTCGCGGAACCTTAACCATGCGCCATGGGAATAATACGCTGGTTGAAGGGAATGTTTTTTTTGGAAATGATGTTGATCATACGGGGGGGATTCGCGTGATTAACGCAGGTCAGACCGTGCGCAATAATTATATGCAAGGGCTTAAAGGAACCCGTTTTGGCGGTGCTCTTGTTGTCATGAACGGCGTGCCAAATGGGCCTATAAACCGTTATGATCCGGTGGTCGGCGCCGTGATAGAAAATAACAGCCTGATTAATAGTGATAATGTTCAATTAGGTGCGGGAAGTGATGAAGAACGTAGCGCGCCGCCAAGTGAGAGCCGTTTTGAAAGCAACCTGATTTTCAATGAGGATGGCCGGGATGTTTTTACGGTCTATGACGATATGTCGGGTATTGACTTTAAAAATAATGTCCTTGGCTCTATGGACGTGCCCGATTTTACAAATGGGTTCTCACGTCAAAATTTGGAAATGAGTTTGGCTGATAATGGTCTCATATACCCGAAATTAGATAGGCAGGAAGGCGCGAGCCGTGATCTTTCTGTCACGACGAAAGACATGGTGGGTGTATCTTGGTATCCTAAAGCTGAACCTATAGTTCCGTTTCAATCTGGTAAAACTATAACTGTTGATTCTGATGAAGGGATGTTGTTTTCAGCGGTGAGCCGCGCGAAGCCCGGCGATATCATCCAAATGCGCCCTGGAGATTATGTTGTTAGTAAATTCTTAAAGTTGGATAAACCGCTTAGTTTTAAAGCTGAGGGAGACGTGAATATCAGCTTTGAGCGGTCAACGCTTTTTGAGATAATTGATGGCGGAAGCCTGCAGCTCATCGGCCTCAATATTTCGGGTAAGGATGCTCCTGATTATAAAGGCAATTCAGTCATTCGAACGTCACCTTACGCTATGCTTCAAAATTATAGGCTTGAAGTTGTAGATTCGACGTTTTCTGACCTCGATGTTAATCAGTCTTTCAATGTCATATCTGCGGCTAAAGGCACATTTGCTGATAATATCCTGATTAAAAATTCAAGTTTTGCGACTGTCTCGGGTGCTGTTCTAAAGCTTGATAGTGAAACGGATGATTATGGTATTTATAATGCAGAATATTTAACTATTGAAACGTCAAACTTCAAAAATATCGAAGGCGCTCTAGTGGATTATTACCGCGGCGGCCGTGATGAAAGCACATTTGGTCCGCATTTTAATATGACAGGTTCAAGCTTGGAAAATATTGGGCATGGTAAGCGTAATCAATCTGCTGCATCCATCTATCTACATGGTGTCCAAGTCACAAATATCTCTGGCAACGTGTTTAAGGAGAGCAAACCCTTTCAAATTACGCATACAGTTAGCGAGCCGAAGACTAAGATATTTAAAAACAAATTTATCAATACTGCCGCGCCGCGTGTTGTCGAGCTTAATAGCGGTTTGCCGCCAACGGCAATGATAAGTGATAATGAAGGACTTAGCCGCTAATGCGCTTTTCAAAATATATCATTTCAGCCTTGGTTCTAGGGGGGGCAATAACTGCGTGTAGCGCAGTGACGCCTGATACGGAAAGTGGGGAGGCTATTAAGTCTGCGGCCGCTCCGGTTAATGGATTTGATGTCACGCTATCAAAAGCAAAATCCGAACTTAATGCGCAAATGGCTCTGCCTATTACAGTGCCTGTGCCCAAAGATCCGGGGGGCGGCTATACGCATGAAAAACACAAAGCCAACTCCACGTTGATTTATAATGCGGGTCAGATTTATGACCTTACGGGGGATCATATATATGCAGAGTTCGCAGGTGAGATGCTACTTGCATATGCCGACATATATCCGAGTTGGGGGCTTCATCCTGCAAAGAAAGAACAATCTCCAGGCCGCATGTTTTGGCAGAATTTAAATGAGAGTATGTTTTTACTCAATGTGTCTCAAAGCTATGGGGCAATTAAAGAGACGCTTACCCCTAAGCAGCGCGAAAAAATAGAAATAGACTTACTGCGTAATATGGCGGATTTTCTCTCGAAAGGCTCACCTGAAACATTTGATAAAATTCATAACCACGGGACTTGGGCTACGGCGGCTGTTGGGCTAACGGGCTACGCTGTTGGGGACGCGGATTATGTCGAGCAAGCCTTGATGGGGCTGGATAAGTCCGGAGAAGCTGGCTTCTTGAAGCAAATGGATATCTTATTTTCACCTGATGGCTATTATAATGAGGGGCCGTATTATCAACGTTTTGCTCTCATGCCTTTCGTCATCTTTGCGCAAGCTGTGCAAAAAAACAATCCTGATAGCAAGATTTTTGAAAAGCGCGATGGTATTTTGAAAAAAGCAATTTATGCAACATTACAGCAGAGTTACGGCGGGCTCTTCTTTCCAATAAATGATGCCATTAAAGACAAAGGTATTGCGACAAGAGAATTGGTTCACGGCGTCGGGATTGCTTATGACCTAACAGGGGATAAGGGGCTTTTGGCTGCCGCGCAGGCCCAAGGGCGATTTATGTTAACGCGCGAAAGCCGCAAACTTGCTGAAGATATTGCTGCGGGCAAAACACAGCCCTTTGACTATAAAACCATGCGCCTTGGGGACGGTGTTGACGGTACAGCAGGGGCGCTGGATATTATCAGGGCGTCTAAAGACCCGAATGATTTGGTTCTTGTGGCCAAAAATACATCGCAGGGGCTTGGGCATGGTCATTTTGATAAGCTTGGGCTTTTGCTCTATGATGCGGGGAATGAAATTCTACGAGACTATGGCGCGGCTCGGTTTTTAAATATCGAAGCCAAATATGGCGGGCATTACCTCGTGGAGAATAATAAATTTGCTAAACAGACGATTGCGCATAATGCTTTGGTCGTGGACGAAACAAGCCATTTTGGCGGTGATGTTAATATCGGAAATCTAAATGCACCAAGTTTGGGACGTTTTGCTGATGAAGGTGATTTGAAAATTACCTCTGCGCGTATTGAAACGGCTTATGAGGATGTGTCAATGGACCGGACATTGGCAATGGTTACAGATGCGGCGTTTCCGCAGGCTATTGTTATTGATTTAATCAAAGCCGATTCCGATGAAACGCATCAATATGATTTGCCATTTTACTATAATGGCCAACTGATTGAGACTAATTTTGATCTTAAAGCCTATACTGACACCCGCAAGCCGCTTGGCGCAGATAATGGGTATCAATATTTATGGGATATTGGCCGCAGTAAAGCTGTTGCGGGTCAATCGCAAATTACATGGCTGCTGGATAGTACGTTTTATTCTGTCACCTCATCGGTTCCTGAAGACGTGGAGATTATTTTTGCTGAAATTGGCGCAAATGATCCGAATTTTAACCTACGCCGTGAGCCGGCATTTATTTTACGCTCAAAGCGTGATAATGGCGTTTCTTTTGCGTCTGTTATTGAACCGCACGGGGAATATAACGGGACGGCCGAATATACTGTCGATAGTCATTCCAATGTAAAATCTGTTCAGCTTTTTGAACAAGATGGGAATGGATATATTCGGATTGAAACAAAAAAAGGTCAATATGTTGGTTTAGCTATCGCAGGTGATAATGGGGAACCATCTGTTCACTCAATAAATGTTGACGGTGCAGATGTGACGTGGACAGGGCCGTATAAATTATTCCATTCTCAAAAACATATTAACGGAGCCAAATAGTTATGCAAAGTCCAAATTTTGTTTTTGACAAGGATGTTCCTAAAGAAGACGTCGACCCAGGTATTCAACGTCAAATCTTGTGCCATAGTGACGACATCATGCTGGTCAAAGCGACCTTTGAAACGGGCGCAGAAGGTTATATGCACGCCCATTACCATAGCCAAATTGCCTATGTTGAAAGCGGCGTTTTTGATGTCACTGTGGGTGAAGAGACGAAACGGCTAAGTGCGGGTGATAGTTTTCTTATGACGCCCCATGTTATGCATGGTGCGATTTGTATCGAAGCTGGTGTCTTGCTCGATATGTTTTCGCCTATCCGTGAAGACTTTTTCAAAGATTATAAAAAGGGGCAGTTTACGTCATGATGAAGGGTAATTTACGTTGGTGGGTCGTAGGGCTTGTCGCTTTAGCCACAGTTATTAATTATATAGATCGCGGCGCTTTAGGTATTTTATGGCCAGAAATTAAGGCTGAATTTGGGTTTTCAAATCAAGATTACGCAAATATCTTTGGAGTATTCGTATTGGCTTATGCATTTGGCCAAACCATTTTTGGTAAGATATTTGATTGGTTGGGAACACGTATTGGTTTTGTTTTGTCAATCGGTGTTTGGTCTATTGCAACTGCGCTTCATGCGTTTGGTTCAAGTGTGGTGACCTTTCAGCTCTTCAGAATTATTCTGGGCGTTGCTGAAGCAGGTAATTGGCCTGGAGCATCCAAAGCGAATGCGGAGTGGTTTCCGGTTAAAGAACGAGCGCTTGCGCAGGGTATATTCAACTCCGGCGCGGCGATCGGGGGTATCTTATCTCCGATAATATTGGCGCTTTTAGCAGCTTTCTTAGGTTGGAAAGCTATCTTTATCGTGATCGGTTTTATTGGTTTATTATGGCTTGTGCCGTGGTTGATTATCTACAAGGCCAAGCCCGAAGATCATCCGTGGCTAGACCCAAAGGAGCGCGAATATATCTTGTCCGGGCAACTCGTCAAAACGGACGAAGGAGAACAAGAGTCAGATTATAATCCGACAACGTCTGAAATGCTTTCACGTAAAGAGACATGGGGTGCAATTTTACCAGCCATGTTTATTGATCCTATCTGGTGGTTATTCGTTGCATGGATTCCAATTTACCTTATCGATAATTTCGGATTTAACGTTAAAGAACTCGGCTTATATGCTTGGGTTCCCTATGTGGGAGCAATGTTCGGAGCTTGGTTTGGTGGATTATTGGCGCAAAATCTTTTAGGTAAAGGATGGACTGTTAATAAAACACGGAAAGTTGTCATTACGCTCGGCGCAGCGATTATGGTTCCTGCCTTGTTGAGTATGTCTGTGGCTTCAACGCCCATCTTAGCTGTGTTGATTATGGCCGTTATCTTATTTGGCTTTCAAACGTCTATTGGTAATGTTCAAACGCTTCCGAGTGACCTTTACAGTGCTAAAGCTGTTGGCTCATTAGCAGGCTATGCAGGTACTGCGGCAAAGCTCGCTGCGGCGGGGTTAGTCTGGATTGTTCCGCGTATTACGACTGAGAGCTATATGCCCGCTTTTATAATAGGTGTGGCTTTGGCCGTCTTGGCCGTCTTGAGCATCTTTATACTCATTCCGAAAATTGAACCTCTTAAACCTCGTGCAGCCAAGGTTGCTTAGACGCCACAGATAATAACTTAAATGGGAGACATATAATGTCAAAACCAGTCATTGGATTTATAGGCCTTGGCCTCATGGGCGGCAATATGGTTGAAAACCTTCAAAATAGGGGCTTTGAAGTCATTGTCATGGATATTAATCAAGACGCTGTTGACGCCGTTTTAACGCGGGGAAATGCGGTGCAAGCCAGCTCGCCAAAAGAATTGGCTAAAAAAGCTGACATCATAGAGCTTTGCCTGACCACATCGGCCGTTGTCGAGAAGATTGTTTATGGCGATGACGGCATTCTTGCGGGCATCAAAGAGGGGACGGTTCTTATTGATTTTGGGACATCTATCCCCGCTTCTACTAAGAGAATTGGCGCTGATCTGGCGAAAAAAGGCGTTGGTATGATTGATGCGCCTCTTGGCCGTACGCCGGCCCATGCCAAGGATGGTTTGCTCAATATTATGGCCGCAGGCGATAAACCTACGTTTGATAAGTATGAGCCAATGCTCAAAGAACAGGGCGAAAATGTCTTTTATCTTGGCGCGCTTGGGGCAGGCCACACGACAAAGCTGATTAATAACTTTATGGGCATGACGACAGTGACAGCTATGTCACAAGCTTTCGCCGCGGCAGAGCTTGCGGGTGTTAATCGTCAGCAACTTTATGATATTATGTCGGCGGGGCCATCTAATTCACCTTTCATGAAGTTTTGTAAAAACTATGCTGTTGATGGGGTAAGTGATCTTGGGTTCTCCTTGAATAATGCCAATAAAGATTTGAGATATTTTGCCCAAATGGTGTCCGATTTGGGATCAAAATCTTTAGTTGCTGAAGCCACATCGGCCAGCCTTCAGGCGGCTGTTGATGCTGGGATGGGGGATGGCAATGTTCCAGAAATATATGACTATTTTGTCAAGCTAAAGACGTAAACGATAGTTAAAAGATAAGGTTCAACATGGGACTCCTTAAAGGGAAAGTAGCGATTGTTACTGGCGGAACGCGCGATATTGGACGCTCATGTTCAATTAAACTTGCGCAAGCGGGTGCGAGAGTTGTCGTTAATTATCATAATAGTAAAGGGGCCGGCGAAGAGACAGTCTCAATCATTGAAAAAATAGGCGGCGAAGCCATATTGGTCAAAGCAAATATGATGAAAAAGGCCGATGTCGATCATCTTATTGCCCAAACACTTAAGGCCTTTGGGCAAGAGATCCATGTTCTTGTCAATAATGTCGGCGGCTTGGTTGCCCGTAAAAAAATCAATGAAATGGATGAAGACTTTTTCAACTATGTCATGTCTTTAAATATGAATTCAACATTCCTCGCAACACAGGCTGTCGTACAGCACATGCCAAAGGGGAGCGCGATTGTAAATTTAGCGTCATTAGCGGGACAGAACGGCGGTGGAAATGGATCATCGGCCTATTCGACGTCTAAAGGGGCTGTCAGCGCTTTCACCCGCGCTATGGCAAAAGAGCTCGGCCCGCAAGGCATTCGCTGTAATGCGCTTAACCCAGGCATGATTGCGACAACTTTCCATGATACGTTTTCGACGGATGAGGCACGGCGCAATGTTGAGGCGACTGTTCCTTTGCGCCGCCAAGGCCATCCTGATGATTGTGCCGACACAGTTGTTTATCTGGCCTCTGATGCGGCGTCTTACATTACGGGTGCCAATATCGATATTAATGGCGGGATGTACTACTCATAAGGTGCGACATGGCAAAACGATTGCAGGCTGCTCGGAATATATGTCTATATTGCATTAAATTATTCCTTGCATCCTTAGATGGCGGGCTCAGTATAATTCAAGCCCTGTCTTCTGACCTCCGTAATACATGGTGTAAGTCGATGGATGAGGTTCATCCTGCAAATCCAAATGAATGTCTATGCCGGCCTCCCACACTAACCGGAGGCGGGTCGTGGCCAACGCCAGAGGTTGTAACTAAGCGCGGTGATTTTACCGCTATAACAAAATTAGCAAAAGACGCGATTGCCCTCGCGCAAACATAATTGAGTTATTCTAATGGCAGATTTTTTATCTTTTGGCGAGATCATGCTTCGCCTGCGGACACATGGCTATGAGCGCTTTTTTCAAAGCCCGCAATTCGAAGCGACTTTTGGCGGCGGTGAAGCCAATGTTGCTGTATCATTATCTAATTACGGCCTAGATGCAGGGTTTATTTCTGCCCTACCGGATAATGATATCGGGCAAAGCGCCATTAATTCACTTCGGGCGCTTGGTGTTGATACGTCTAATATAAAACGCCAAGGCAAACGGGTTGGAATTTACTACCTTGAAACCGGTGCCAATCAGCGCGCATCTAAGGTTATTTATGATCGGGCGGCTTCGTCTATTTGTGAAGCTAAAGTTGGTGACTTTGATTGGCCAATGATTTTTAAAGGGGCCAAATGGCTTCATATTACGGGCATTACCCCCGCCCTGTCACAAGGCTCAGCTGACTTAAGTCTTGAATGTGTTAAAGCGGCGCAAAAAGCGGGCCTTACGACATCATGTGATTTTAACTTCCGAGGTAAGCTGTGGAAATATGGGAAGACTGCGCCTGATGTTATGAAAGACCTCGTTAAATATATTGACGTTGGTATTGCTAATGAAGAAGATTGCCAAAAATCACTCGCAATCTCTGTGGATGTTGATGTTGAAAGCGGATCTGGGCATCTTGATCTCAGTAAATATGAAGAATTGTCACAGAAGGTTTTGGATATTTATCCAGATATGTCGACGATTGCAATCACGTTACGTGCAGCTGTGAATGCCAATATTAATGGGTGGTCGGCTTGTATGCGTGACCGCAAGAGGGGTTTTCTATCATCAAAGAAATATGAACTTACGGATATTGTTGACCGCGTCGGCGGCGGCGATAGTTTTGCGTCCGCCTTTATCGCGGGTTTAAACCTCTATGAAGATCGCCAACAAAGCCTTGAATTTGCCGTTGCGGCCTCTGCGTTGAAACATTCAATTCTCGGAGACTTTAACCGCGTTAACCGCAAAGAAGTTGAGGCTTTAATGGGCGGTGATGGCTCAGGACGTGTTCAGCGGTAATTATGCAAATCATTCTTCTAGCGTGGGTATAGAAATGTCTGTAGCGCTGCGATTTTGATTGAAAAGTGAGAAATATATGCGTGAGTCTTGGAGATGGTTTGGGCCTGACGATCCAGTCACAATTACAGATATCAGGCAAACAGGCGCTACGGATATAGTTAGCGCACTTCACGCGGTTCCTGTAGGCGAGGTCTGGCCGCTTGAGGCCATCCAAACATATAAAGCGCTCATAGAAGGAGATAATGCGCATGCTTCCCCGCTTCATTGGACCGTTGTTGAGAGCATAGCTATACATGAAGATATAAAACTCGCTCGCCCCGGCCATGAAAGATATATTGAGGCATGGGTGCAGACTATGGAAAATCTTGCGCAATGCGGCATTAAAACGATTTGTTATAATTTCATGCCTGTCATTGATTGGACACGAACCGATTTGAATTACAAATTGCCAAACGGAGCTTATACACTTCGCTTTGATCAAAGGAGGTTTGCCGCTTTTGATCTTTTTATCCTCAAGCGCGAAAATGCTGAAGCTGATTATAGTTCCAAAGAAGTTGAACAGGCCCAAGATGTATTTGATGGAATGTCCGCAATAGAACGCACAGAATTAACTAATAATATAATTGCGGGTCTACCTGGTAAGATGACAGAAAGCTATAGCTTGGATGATTTCAAGGTTATGCTCAGCCAATATAAAAATGTTGATAAGGCGAAGCTTCGTCAGAATTTGTTTTCATTCTTAGAGCATGTTCTTCCTAGAGCTGAAGCTTGCGGCATTAAACTGGCTATTCATCCTGATGATCCTCCTCGGGACATGCTTGGACTCCCCCGCGTGATTTGTACGGCGGATGATTTGGAGCTTTTGTTTAAAGCCCAACCCAGCTTGTCAAATGGTATGACCTTATGTGTGGGGACTTATAGTAGCCGTCCCGATAACGACTTGCCAGCTATGGCGAGGCAGTTTGGCCCTCGAATTCACTTTTCCCATTTACGAGGTGTCAGCCGTGATCCGAACGAGCAACGTTCTTTCTATGAAGCGAGCCATTTAGATAGTGATATTGATATGGTTGCGGTGATTAAAGAGCTGCTGGGCGAGGAGGTGAGGCGCGCTAAAAATGGACAGGATATAGATAGTATTTTTATTCGTCCTGATCACGGTTTTCAGATGATGGATGATATTGGTAAATCAATGAATCCTGGTTATTCGACTATTGGTCGTATGAAAGGTCTGGCTGAGGTTCGCGGCGTTATTCGGGCTTTATCAGCGCAAATGGGCGTATATTGCTAATGGCGGAGCAAAAGAACTTACACTCGATGCATAATAATAAGTTTACCAAAGCGCTAGCTCTCTTTTTGCCGGGAATTTTCCTATTAGGTTTCAATTTGGGTACGGGGAGTGTGACGACTATGGCAAAGGCCGGTGCGGAATATGGCATGGCGCTCTTGTGGACAATAATTGTGTCCTGTTTGTGTACATTCTTTATGATTAACCTTTATGCGCGCTACACATTGGTCACGGGTGAAACGGCTTTGCAGGCTTTCAAAAAACATATCCATCCTGCAGTCGGAATCTACTTTATTATAGCTCTTACCCTTGGTGTTGTCGGCAGCGTTATGGGGGTTATGGGTATTATTGCTGATATTTGCTATGTGTGGTCAAAGACTATGATTGAGGACGGCATAGCTCCGGTCTGGTTTGCAGCATTCTTCTCAGCCTTAGTTTTTTTTATATTTTGGAACGGTAAAACCGAGTTTTTCGAACGCAGCCTTGCGGTTATTGTCGCTGTGATGTCAGGTTGTTTTCTAGCTAATTTTTTTATCATGATGCCTCCGCCTGTTGATATCATTAAGGGATTAATACCTAGTGTGCCGCAGCAAAGTGATAATGCGGGCGCGGGGCCATTACTCATCATTGCATCTATGGTGGGGACAACTATATTTTCTGGATTATTTATAATTCGCACAACATTAGTTAAAGAGGCCGGCTGGACACTTAAAGACGCACATACGCAGCGCAATGATGCTATATTTGCAGTTGCTATGATGTTTATCATTAGTGCGTCCATAATGGCTGCTGCGGCGGGAACATTACATGCGGATGGTTTGGGGTTGTCAAAAGCCTCACAAATGATTGAGCTCTTAAAGCCCTTGGCGGGACCTTTAGCGACATCATTATTTGCGGTAGGGATCATAGCCGCTGGAGTTTCATCGCAATTTCCAAACGTACTTATGCTGCCTTGGTTGTTGTGTGATTATAATGAAACCAAGCGAGATATGACGCTTCCAAAATACCGCTTAATGGTTTTCGTAATGTGTTTACTCGGACTGACAGTTCCACTTTTGGGGGCGCGGCCCGTTTTGATCATGGTAATTTCCCAGGCCTTTAATGCGGTCATATTGCCCCTAACCGTTGCCTGTATTTTTTATCTCTGTAATCGGAAAGGGTTGATGGGAGAATATAAGAATACAAGATTTGTAAATATCTTGCTCATTATGGTTTTTATATTTGCCTTATTAACCTCATTTATGGCTGTGAAAGGCGTATTGCAGCTAATTTTGTAAGATAAAAGCAACAGGTTAAAATAAAAAGTGATTGGTCATACCAATATAAAGTTATTGGTTTAGTTTCTGGTTGACATTGCTTAACTTATTGGTTTTTGTAGTTACATAAGCATTAAAAGAATCTACCATATTAGGGGAAATAAAATATGTCTCGTTATACGCAAAAAACACGCAGTTTATTCAAAGCGTCACTGCTATTAGGAGCAGGCTTGTCAACATTAGCGTTGGCTCCAGCTGCCACAGCGCAAGATGCAGAAGGTGACGAAGTTATTGTGACAGGTATCCGTCAGTCACTCGAAAATGCACTTATCGAAAAACGTGAAGCCGATAGCCTTGTTGAAATTATTTTAGCTCAGGATATAGGTAAACTACCTGATCAAAATCTTGCTGAAGTTTTGGAAAATATCACAGGCATCCAAATTACACGTGAAGAAGGTGTTGGTACAGGTGTGCAGATTCGCGGTTCTGGCCAGAACCTCATTCAATTTAACGGTGTAACGACAGTTGGTTCAGGAAATGGTCGCGGCGGCATTAATTTTACGGATGTCAATCCCGCCATTATTGCGGGCCTTGAAGTCATTAAAGCGCCAGAAGCCCACCATATTGAAGGCGCTGTTGGCGGTACAATTAACCTTAGAACGATTCGCCCGCTAGACCTTGACGGGACATTGGCCTCGGTTCGGATACAGGGTGAGGATAGCAGCCTGACATCTGGGATTGCGCCAAGATTGTCAGCGGCTATTGGTAACAAATGGGAGAACGGATCTGGGCAAGAAATTGGTTTTGTCTTAAGCGGTAGTTATACTGAGTCCGAGAATACCGCGTTTCGCCCGCGTCTTGACCGCGATAATTTCACTGACTGTACTGTGGCTAATCCATCAAGTGCCTGTCCAGCTGGGGTTGATGGGTTTTTAGGGGTTCAATTCTTAAACCAAGTCCAAAGAACTCAAGAGTTTGAAACTTTTAATATAGCAGGCTCTATTGAGGCTAAACCTTTCGAAAACCTAAGAATTTTTGGAGACGTAGTTTACAATGATCAAGAACGCCTCCTGTCAGGGTCAAGAGTACAAGCCTCTAATGTGAGCCGCCTTAACGGGTCTGGTGATCAGGCAGTTAACCCAGGCGATAATATCAATTTTACGGCTTTTGATACCGTTGATTTGGGGTCTGCGCGGGGGGAAAATGGAACGCAAGACTTTGGAGATATTGCTATTGTTACGCAGGGGACTTTTACCCCCCTTCAAGCGGATGCAGAGCCGGGCGGCCGAGGCGCGCCGTTCTTACGGGTTGGATCAGATGCAGGATCGCGTTTCACCGAAACGACGACTTTAAGGCTTGGTGGTGATTGGGAGGCAACAGAGGCTTTAACATTAAGTGCCGAATTTGCCAGATCAAGTTCTGAGACAGTCAATCCAAATCTGTCAATCAATCTCAATTTCATTAATCCAAATTCCTTCATTGCGCCAAGTGGGAGTGGTTTGAGAGATGAAAATGGTACGCCAATTATCTTTGATCTTAGCGACAACCGTTTTGGGTTCGACATTAATTTTGCCGATCCATTTGCGCCAACGGAAGCCCAACTCTTGGATCCTAATAATTATGTATTTGATGGTAATCCGACGTTTAGTGCCGATATTCGTGAAAATGTTGACCGGGCATGGCGCTTTGATGGCAGTTATGATTTCTCGGCAACGGGCCTTGCTGATTTCATCCGCTCTGTAGATGTCGGTGTCCGTTTTGGTGAACGTTCGAGTCTCAGAGATGACCGGGATGCAGATCGTAGCGGCAGTAGCCGCCTCGAAGGTAGTTTGAATGCAGGTGGTATTTCACAGCTTCTGAGTGAAATTCCTGATAACTTTGCATCTGGAACAGGAAATTCCTTGGCTGTTGATGGTGTCTTACAAGTCGACCCGAACTTAACGCGAAATGCGCTTGAAACCGTTAATATTGTAAATGCCGCGGCAGCGGCTCAAGGTCTTAATCCAATTTTTGGAACAACTCTTAATTCGGATGAAGCTGCATTTTTTGATATTGTCGAAGATACAATCGCGATTTATGGACAAGTGAACTTTGATTTTGGCCGCATTCGAGGTAATGCAGGTCTGCGTTATATTGATACAGACCTTGAATCGACAGCTAATCAATTTACGGATGGCGTTGCGACATTAACAACGGTTGATAGTGGTTATGATCACTATTTGCCACGGGTTAACGTTGCGGTTGATGTTACAGATAATATTATCTTAAGAGGGTCTTATTCTGAAGACATTCGCCGACCTGACTTTACGGATGTTACAGCGGCGAGAACCTTCCCGGATTTCGGCGGTGTGAATGGTAACTCCGTAGGGGGTAACCCTTTCTTGGTACCGGAGGAGGTCACGAATTTTGATGCGTCTATAGATTGGTATTTTGCACCCGAAGCCGTGTTTAGCGTTGGAGTTTTCCGTAAGGAACGCGACGGCTTATTTGGTGACGTTGTTGATGCACCCGATGAGACAGGCGGTGTTCGCGATACAACGGCGCCGTGTGAAGGCGGCGGTATTTTCTCTCCGGGGACAGAAGCGGGTATTTTTGGCAATGGTGAAGTTGGTGTGTGTGTTGGTAACGCATCGACCTTTAATTCGGATAATGAAACCACTCAAGAAGGTGTCGAAGTTGCTCTTCAATATAATTTTTCAAGTTGGGAAGATAAACTTGGGAGTTTCGCTTGGGCGTCCGGTTTCGGCGTGATTGCAAATTACACATATCAAGATGAGGATAATAATACTGGATTCACCGCCGTATCTGGGAACCGTAATAACGTGATTCTCGCGGCTCAAGGTTTCCCAAATGCGACACGCGAAAGTGCGACCTTGCTCAACCTGTCTAACCACTCTTATAACCTGACGGGTTTTTATGAGAAATACGGCATCTCTGCTAGATTGCGCTATACATGGCGCGATTCCTTTGCGACGGATGACTTGCCGGGAACCGGTAATGTTTTCACGCCGTTCGGGTTTAGAGGCATTCAAGAGTCGCGGGGGCAACTTAATGGGAGCTTATCTTATGATGTTACCGATAGGTTTACGCTTGCGGTTGATGGCGTTAACTTGACCGAGTCCTCATCAGATGTGTTTTGTCTAAGTGATGGTGGACTGCTTTGCTACCAAGGTGTTACGGACCGCCGAATTATTTTTGGCGGAAGCTATACGTTCTAAAACCGCTCACATCTTAACGGGTTCAGGGACGCTATTTTAGCGTCCCTATTTTTTTTATTAAACCATAATCTTTGCTGTGCATTTAGGTTGTCAATAGACGGTTATCTTAATTTCTGTGAAGCAGCATGGTTTCACTTCGCTATTGAATCTTAAAGTGAGGGCCTATATTTAGTTTATGAAGGTCATCGGTATTGGGTTTTAGGTTAGATAGTTCCAGACTGTGCCGTCTTGGAGTCTGACGAGCGGATGACGACTGCGTTCATAACGATATCCTTTGGCCTCAGTTTCATTAAAACCAATGCCGTGGCCGAAGGCGTCATCGACGTAGAACACACCGCTTTAACATGATGAGATGATCGGTAAGGCGGATCACATTCCGCAGGGCCTAACGCTAGATATTCCGAGGTGTCAAAATTAGGTGACTAAGCATTTTGCTATGCTTGCACGACCCTAGAAATTGGCGAACGGCTCAGTGCATTGTGAAAAGCCTTGCACATATAATTTGGTGAGCTTGAGTCCAGTTGTCGGGGGATGAACTGATATATTCAGTAAATATTCACCTTGATCTGGCCACAAATTTTAAAAAGAATATGCGGAGAGTTTAATGAATATAAGTCAGGGCCATGATAAGGCATTTGTGAAGTTACAGATTGCAAAGTACCTGACGAAGCATCATCTCGTTAGAAAGCTACGTTCCGAGCCTTCATATAGATCGAATATAGCGCAAGAATCGCATGTTAAGCCCTCTGATAATGATATCCGCTAGTTGTTTGAGAGAACCTAAAGACTTAAATCCTTAATAACTATTAACATTTTAAGTTTGAGTAAAATGTTCATAGCTGCTACCATAAAATCTCACAACTCAAAGTAGTCATCATGAATAAATTACTTATTGTCGACGATTCTGAGTTCGACCGCCGCATGCTGGCATCAGCCTTGCGCCGTAATTGTATAGATATCGAAATTATAGAATTGGCCGATGGCCGTGACGTTGTAAAAACAATGCGGTTGAAATCCCCAAAACTAACCGTTCTTGACATCAGAATGCCCAGCATGAGTGGCTGGGATGTGCTTGATGACATCAAAGCCGATGGTAGGCTGTCTAATCATAATGTCGTCATGATGTCTGGTTCTTATTCGAATCAAGACACAGAGCTCGCTGTTACAAAAGGTGCGGATGCTTTTTATACAAAGCCTCATAGCTTGATTGATTACGGAAAAATTGCCAACAATATGAAAACGGCTTTTATTGATCGCATATAGGCCTCTTAAACATGCTTGATTATCATATCAAACGTGGATAGCAAAAAGACATGTTAAATATACTCTTAATTGACGATGATTCTGTAGAGCTTAGGCTCATCGATAATATGTTAAGGGAATGCTATAAAGAACCATATGTTTTGCGTTATGCCGAAACGATCGAAGGGGCTATGTCGGTTCTAAAGACCCAGAAGATTGATGTTGTACTGCTGGATAATAAGCTTGATAATGGCGTTACGGCAAAAGATACTGTGCCTATGATAAAAAAGTTAACTGATGACGTCCCTCTTATTTTGATTTCAAGTGATATTAATTTTGACTATTTGAAAGATAAAACTATTTTGGACGTATATGATGTTGTCGATAAGTTTCATCTGAGAAAAAGAATAAATAGTGGGCTATTAAGTATATGATTTAGGACGGGGCGCCTCCTATGTTATACAAAAACAGGCTTGGGTTTTAATGGAGTCTTTTATACTTGTTATCACCAAATTTAAGGACATAATTAAGTGGTAGATAAAAAAGTTGGGACCAGTGCCCCTTCTTCAACGCAAAAGAAAGTCTTGAAGCAAAATAAAACATATGTACCTGTGGTGGCTATTGGTGCGTCTGCAGGCGGATTAGAGCCTTTTGAAAAATTCTTTGATTCCATGACCCCAGATTCAGGGGCTGCTTTTGTTATCATTCAGCATTTGTCTCCGGATTTTGAAAGTATGATGGATGAGCTGCTATCACGTCATTCATCCATGCGTATCAAGCGTGTTGTTGACGATTTGAGAGTCGAAGCCAACACGATCTATCTGAACCCACCGCGTCATGACATGATTGTTTCAAAGGGTCAGTTTAAATTAAGCCCTCGCCCCAATAAAGATCAGCTCAATCTGCCGATTGATATCTTTTTTGCTTCATTGGCTAAAGAATATAAAAATAAAGCTATTGCGATTGTTTTATCCGGAACGGGCAGTGATGGGACCCGCGGGGCTGATGTTGTCAAAAAAGCGGGCGGCACTGTTATTGTTCAATCACCTGACAGCGCGAAATTCGACGGCATGCCGCGATCAGTCATTGAAAGTGAAAATTATGATGCTGTCGCGATTCCTGAAAAAATGCCGTCCTATGTTGAACGAATTATCTCCGGTAAATCTATAGAAGTTAATCAAGAAGAGGATATTAATGACGATCCGGCTAAATATGCTTTTAATCTTATGCGCAACGCTTATGGGACGGATTTTGGCTATTACAAAGAGGCGACGCTACGCCGAAGGTTTGAAAGGCGGGCGCAACTCTTTGGCGGAAAGCAAGAGGCTTATGTCAAGACCTTAGAAACGGATCCGACAGAGTTAGAAGCACTATACGCAGACTTGCTAATTGATGTTACGGCGTTTTTTCGTGATCCAAAGGCATTTGACTCTATTCTGAAACATGCTGTCCATCCGTTTGGTAAGATTATGACCCATGACCGTCAAATACGTGTCTGGATTCCGGGCTGCTCAAGCGGGGAGGAAGCCTATTCTTTCGCGATTGCTTTTGCTGAATATGCGAGAGAGAATAATTTGCCGCTCAATGTTAAAATTTTGGCGACGGATATTCATCAACGCTCACTTGGGGCGGCCTCCCAAGGCATTTACCCCAAAGAAAATTTAAAAGGATTATCTGAAGAGCAAATAGAACGGTATTTTGAAAAACATGTTGATTATTATCAAATTAATCAAAACCTGCGCCGCCTTGTTGTGTTTAGTCAGCATAACTTATTGCGTGACCCCCCCTTTACGCGAATGGATATTGTAAGTTGTCGCAATGTTTTAATTTACTTTCTTGAGGAAGCTCAAAGAAAAACTCTTGCCTTATTCCATTTTGCTCTCGCCGTAAACGGCGTCTTATTTTTAGGCCCGAGCGAATCTTTGGGCCACTTAGAAGATGAATTTGATTCTCTAGACCGGCGATGGAATATATATAAAAAACTGCGTGATACACGGCTTTTAGAAGCAACATCTTTATTGCCGCGTGATAGCACAACCAACAGAACAACCGACTTGGATATTCCGTTCCTGCCCGGGCGAGGCGCAACCTTACAGCGGTTTCAACGTGCGCATGGTGAGGCGTTAGAAGTCTTGGTTAAGCAATATGCACCATCGGGCTTCTTATTAAATAAACGCGGTGAAGTTGTTCATGTTTTCGGTAAGGCCGGGGAATTTGTTTCAATCGACGGCGGCATATTTAGTAATAAGATTATTGATCTCATTGAACCCCAGCTTCGCTTGGCGATTACCACGGGTCTTGAACAATTATCATCGGCTAAAAAACGCACTTACGAACGCCGTGTTATTATTGAAGATGAAGATAATAATAACCGTTCAATCACTGTTTCATTACGAAATCTATCAGATAGCCATTATGCAACCGGGCATGTGTTATTAACCCTTGATGCGCAAGATATTATTCAGCCGGGCGGGGACATACCACCGCCGAAGTTTCTGGATAGAAATGAAGCGTCCGTTATTTTGCAACAACGGATTGGCGACCTTGAAGCAGATTTGCAAGCCACGGAAGAAAGCCTGCAATCAATGGTGGAGGAGCTTCAAACCAGTAATGAGGAGCTTCAGGCCACAAATGAAGAGTTAATGGCGTCAAATGAGGAGCTTCAATCAACGAATGAAGAGCTTCATTCTGTAAATGAAGAGTTATATACCGTCAGCGCCGAGCATCAGAGAAAGATTGATGAGTTAACAGTTTTAACAGATGATATGAATCATTTGTTAAAGGCAACGTCAATCGGTATTGTCTTCTTAGATGAGCACCGCAGAATTAGGCGCTTCACGCCATCTGCTACGGCGGCCTTTAACCTTCTTCCGCAAGATATTGGCCGGCCCTTTAATCATACCACTTATAGGTTTGATGCGGCCGACTTAGAACAGATTATGGCGGAAGTGGATAAGACGGGCGAGTCTGTTGAACGAGAAATAGTCGTTGATGATAAAGAATTTTTCCTAAGTTTACTGCCTTATAAAACTTCAATTAAAGAGGCTTCTGGTATTGTCATGACTTTGGTTGATATTTCGGAAGTAAAACGCTCAAACCAAAAGCGAATACAAGAGAAACAAATTTTTGAAACGGCCATTAATGATTTGTCTGAAGCTATTATTAGAGTCGACCTTAAGACCGGGAAGATTGATCTATGTAATGATGTTTATGCAAAATATTATGATAGTACATCTACTGAGATTATTGGGAAACCCTTTGAAGATGTCGTCGGTCAAAAGCGCTCTAACTTTCGACTCCAGACCTTACAAGACCATAAGGTCGGCGAAACTTTTACTGAACAAATCACGGTTGATGGGGGGACTTATAAAGGGCGTGTTCTTTCAAGTTCAATCCGGCTCATTGGGGATAAGGACGATAAGCTTGTCGCCTTTCAAGGCACGGCTCAAGATATCACGGAAGAGTTTAGATATGCACAAGCCCTTGAAGAGCTTATTGCCGTTGAGGACATGCAAAACGTAGAATTTGATGAGTCCGTTGAGCGTATATTAGAAATTGGCTGTAATTATTTAGGGCTGCCCTTTGCTGTTGCTGCCAAAATTGTGGATGATGAATTTATAGTCGAGCATACATATGGTCAGGGTAGAGATGGCCTTAAACGCGGTGCAGTTATAAATTATCCTGATACATTTTGTTTTCATCTGCCTAAAGAATTTGAACCGCTCGCGCTTTCAAAAGTAAGTGACAGCAAGCTTAAAGAAGAGGTTTGTTATAAAAATACGCAGATTGAAACTTATATTGGTGTTCGCACGACGACATCCCAAGGCCCTTATGGTGCTGTGTCATTTACAAGCCTTGAGCCTCAGGCAAAAACATTCACGGATATGGAAAAAACCATGGTTCAACTCTTGTCCCGTGGGGTTGGGGCTTTGTTGGAAATGAAAAGTCAGTTTATTAACCTTGAAAAGCGGCAATCAGAGCTTCAGGGCGTGAATGAAGGCTTAAGGCGATTTACCTATCTCGCTTCGCATGACCTTCAAGAGCCGTTGCGTAAAATTCAACAGAGCGGAGAATTGCTCGCAGCTAATTCTAAAGGGGCTTTTGATGATGAAGGGGAATATTTCCTTGATATTATGGTTAAATCAGCAGGGCGAATGAGAACGCTTATTGAAGATTTATTGCTCTATTCTGGATCGGCAAATGAGAGTCTTTCCAAGGAATGGGTGCCGCTAAATAATGTTGTTGAGGCGGCCTTGCATGAGCTCTCAGATAAGGTCACGGCAACAAATGCGATTTGCTCTGTGAAGACCCTGCCGACAATCGCTTGTGATGAAAAGATTATTATGCAGGTTTTCATAAATATTCTGGGTAATAGTCTTAAATATGTAAAGGCAACAAAGCGGCCGCGTATTACGGTGTCTTCCAGAACTTTAAAAAATGAAACACGTATAATAATTAAAGACAATGGTATTGGTATGACGCTTAAGCCGACTTATAATATTTTTGACCCTTTTATTCGGCTACATTCAAAAAGCCAATATGAAGGCTCTGGTATAGGATTAGCAATTTGCAAATCTATTTGTGATCGCCATGGCTGGAATATAAAGGCAGAGAGTGAAGAAGGCGCGGGCACAACCATGATAATAACATTGCCTAATAAAGATGTTTTGAAAAAATAAAAAACCCTGTTAAACCTCTATTAATGCCTTTGCTCCATTTAAATGTTTGGAGAATTTGGGATGGGATATAACGATAATGAGTAATGAGTTGGCTGGCGTGCGTATTGTTATGGTTGATGATGACCATGACGATTTATTTCTTACTGAAATTTGCTTCAAACATTCAAATATGCCGGTGAACTTTATTGGCCTGAAAAGTGCTGAGGAGCTATTTAGCTATATCAGAGATAACGGCATAGGCTCCATTGATATCTTGCTCCTAGACTTAAACATGCCAAAGATCGGCGGTGTCGAAGTTTTAAATATGTTAAGAACCTATCCTCATTATGAGGATCTAAATGTGTTTATGTTTTCAACGTCCTCAAACGAATCAGATGTCGCAGTTTGCCTTGAAGCCGGCGCTAAAGCTTATCTCAATAAACCATCAGGTATTATGGAAATGCGTAGTTTTGTGAAGTCTATTGCTGACTATGTTGGAGATCAGGTTTTATCTGTTGCGAGCTAGGCTGATATGTTTTTAGCCATCGAAGGGTCGCTATAGTCCGCTTCGCTCTCTGACTTCACCGGGATATTCCAATATAAAATTGTCTTTTTGATCAAGCCCTTTTCGATATTAGAATAATCACCATCCGCGATGGCAATTCGCACCATGCCCGATATAACATCGAGTTTATGCGGAAATTGCCTGATGTGGGATAATATTTCTATTAAGGCCGTGTCATAAGCTAGGCTGTCAATAATCTGACTATATTCGCTCCGGTTTAAGATAAATATATCTTTTGCCATGTGCCGTGTCAGGTTTACCGTTGGATCCACAAGATATTTAAGTTCTACGACGACATCAAGATAGGCATCAAGTTCTTCTTTGACAACCTTGCCGTCAGCGACGATTATAAGTCCTAATAACTTTAATATATGTTTCCAATGGGTCGGCGGGAAAACGTCTTTATGGCGCTTTATGGTGTTTTTAGCCAATCGAGACATTAAATCTCCTTATAAAGTTTTTGGCCCCGAAGTTACAAAACAACTCTCACATCCCTCTTTACATGACTATATAGGGATAAAGTTAACAATCTATCAACTATAAAATGGTTAACAGGAATTAACTATTTTCGGATAAGATAAGGACATATGCTAAGTCATTGATAATAAATCATTTTCCTTGCTGATAGTTATAAATTATGCTGGATTTTATGTTGTTAAAAGCCATGTATAACTATGTTAATAAACTGTGAACAGCAGATTTCATTCATAATACTTATTCTAGGCAGGAGGTGTCTTTAGGACTATCAATTCGCAATCGTGAAAGTCAATAAAATGGATATGCACTTACTTCCTCTAAAATCACTTTCGGTTCAACCTAATATGATCTTCTTTAAGCGTGAAAGAAAACGGCCGAACATGTCCTTGCTTGCTAAGAGCATCGTTAATGACGGCTTATTATACCCGCTTGTCGTTAAGAAAATACATGATAGATATATAGTTCTTGATGGCAAAAAAAGACTTTATATCCTTAATCAACTGTCAAAGCTTAAAAATTTTACGCGCTCACTGTATAAAATCCCTTGCATTATTCAGCCTGAAAATAAGGCGCAGGATATCAGCCGCGACAAGCCTATGCTCTTGAGTGAGCCAGAGCTTGCAAATGAAATTATTACGGCCGCTCAACAAAACATATCACATGTGTCGATTGCGCAGCGTTTTGAATGTAAATTAAGTATTGTTAAGGACTGCTTGAGTTTACAAAAGCTAAGTCCTGAACTGTTAATGCACTTTAATAATCAGGTGATTAACCTGCAGCAAGCGGCAGCTTTTGCAACTATAGAAAATAAAGACTCTCAACTGCTTCTCCTAAAGCTCCTAGGACCATTTGTTAGCAATGTTGAAATTATTAAAGCTATTAAGGACGGGAAGACTGTTATTGAAATTTCCGAAGATAACATCATATTTCTTCCCTCAAGAGGTGCCCCGCTATCAGAGCGGGAGGACGATAAAACAGAATTTGGCAAGGCAGGCATGAATGATACGCGCCCCGACCGTATCGCCGCATAAGAGTTTGTGCTCAACTCATAAAAATTGCCAAATATTTGGGTATCTTATCTTTCCCGAGCTAAGACCCATTAAGGCCGGGGTGCTTCCGAACCCCGGCCTTATTTATATTTAAAATGCTTTGTTTATTTTGGATGGAAACCTGTGATGTTCGTCTTAACCTTTAACGGTGATTCATAGCATTTCGTTGCTGTTGATCTGCCCATAAACTCTGTGCCATGAGCACGAGTTCGCCTGCAGGGAAAGGTTTTTGAATTGATTTAACGGCGCCAAGTAATTTCGCCGATTCTAAAAATATGTTTTTATCACTCTCTTGACTATTAGGGACTCTGGCGCCTGTGACGGCAATAGTCGGTATTGAGTATTTTTCCGTTGATAACCGCCTTAAAAGATGCAGTCCTCCCTCGGGCCGATTTATAAAAAGGTCGGTAATAAGTAAGTCGTAATCACCGGATTGGAGATATTCTACGGTTTCTTCTACATCGATTGTAAGTGTGGCTATGCAGTCGTTTAGCTCAAAAGCTGCGGCCCATTCCATTGCCAGGCCAATATTATCTTCCATAATAATAACTTGTTTCATTATAACCTACGCATATAAATTTTTAATCGTATCTCGCAAAATATTTGCATTCAGAGGTTTAGTCAGAACCATTTGGGTTTTCAAGGGGTCTGGAATTGGATATTCAGAACCAAAGCCTGTCGCAAAACAAAATGGGACATTTTTACGTAGTAATATCTCGGCGATTTCAAAACTCTGCTCGTCTTTTAAATTAATATCAAGGACAGCAAAATCAGGCAAGTAAGATGATAGTAAACTTTTGGCTTGGCTCACACTCGCACATTTTTTTACAGCTTTTATGCCAAAACTTTCAAGCATATCTGAAATATCTATTGCTAACATAAGGCTATCTTCAACGATCATAACATTTTCTGGCATGTTATCCTTTTTGGGGCGCCGTGTTCGGCTTTTAGGAGGCGTTTGAAAAGCTTTATTAAAGGGCTGGATTAATTTCATGGGCAGCCAGAACTTTGCCCAGAATCCGTCTGGCCGAAATTTAATCTGGCTGCGGCCATTAAGCTCATATGGTACGGCGTTTTCAATTAATTCCATGCCAAAGCCGTGGCTACTGGGTTGGCTTGTCTTTGGGCCACCTGATTCCGACCATGTAATGTTTATGCCTTTGTCGCCCTTATCAATGATAACTTCAACGCGGCCTTTGGGCACTGAGAGTGCACCATGCTTAACACAATTTGTCATAAGCTCATGGACAATAAGAGCGAAAACAGGTGCCGTATCGGATCTTAAGATATATTTTTCTCCTTTAATAAGGATGTTAGATTTATCTTCATTTTCAAAGGGTTTTGCCTCTAAGGCAAAAAGCTCGTTAATTACAATGCCGTTAATGATCTGGTTGGCGGCTAAATCATGGGCTGCGCCGAGCGCTGCAATTCTGTGTTCTAAAGCTTTCGCATAGCTCTCTAGGGAATAAGATGTTTCATGTGTCCGCCGTGATAGAGAGCGTATGAGTGAGAGTATATTTCTTACGCGGTGGTTTAATTCAGCAATATATATACTTCTTTGGCGTTCAGTTTTATGCGTCAGCCGCCTAAATAAGGCTGTGTCGGCTTTTAATAACCCTATATGTATCTGTTGTGCGGCAAAGATATCTTTATGGCTCCAAGGCAGTGATTTAGCCTTTATGGACGCTTGATAAGCTTTAAAAGAAGAGCGTGGCTTAAGCCGTGTTGTTTGGCCATCCTCCACAATGTCCTTATCAGGCGCGCCTGCCCAATTTATACTAATGTCCGCGTCATCACGAAAGAAAATACAAATATTATGTGTATCTTCGTCCAGTTTTAATGCGAGCGCACCTGATATGGTATCGGTATTATGACCTTGGGCTTTTAGGCTATCTGTGGAAATAATATCATCGGACGTATTTTCAAACAGAGTTTGTGCAATTTCTCTAACCATTTTTGCGGGCGGTGTATTTCCGTAAAGCGAGATATCATCATCTGATACTAACGCTAACCCATGAGCACCAATTAAGTTTTGAAGCGGTTCAGAAAGTTCTTTAACAAGCTCGGTTAAGCCTAAGGCATTTTGTGTACCCCCTAACAAGGCTTGCTGGTATTCTAAAGCATGAGTTTTAATAACATTTAATTCTGTTTCTAAACGTTGTTCCATTTGTAACGAAAAAAACTGCGTAAAGAGCTCTGCGGCTCCGCGCAGTCCCGGGCCAATATTACGAGGCGATTCATGGTGAAAGGCGAAAAGACCCCATAACGCCCCCTTTACAACGATTGATAATGTCATGGTTCCGCCGACGCCCATATTTCTAAGGTACTCCATGTGTACGGGGGATACGCCGCGGCTTGTTGCAAATGTAAGGTCAAGCTCAGTATGGACGGATTTATCCGCGAGTAACGGGATAGGTTTGCCGTTAATATCTGAAATCATTCTAAGCGGGAGAACTTTCATAATTTCACGGGCTTGATTTGGAATATCCCATTTGGGAAATCTTAGGCCTAGAAAAGATTCTAGTTTTGGGCCTCTGGCCTCGGCTACAACTTCGCCGTCTCCATTAACGTCAAACTTATAGGCGAGAACCCTGTCATAGCCACTAAGGTGCCTTAGGCCGGTAACAGCGACTTTAAGCGATTTTTCCATATCGGAAAGACTACCAAGCCGTGCAAGTAAAGATCTTACATTTAAAATAGATTGACTGGGCGTTAAAACTTCTGTCTCGATAGGCTCAAATTCTAATATAGGGATATCTTTATTAATATGCGCCCAGAGTTCAATTTTTTGCTGGTTTAATGTTAGGCCTTTTACTCTTTCCCTATGAAGGCGCGCAGATGATAAACTTAATGTATTATTTAAATCATGTAAGACGTTAGGGTCAAGGATATGACTTAAAGGTTTCCCAAGCAGATTTTTAGCAGCAATACCAAAAATAGATTCTGTATTATCAGAACAATAAGTTATTTTATTCAGGTTGGGGGCTGTGGCTATAAGCACAGCCATATCTTGTATTTGCCCTGGGATATGCACCGGTTCTTTATCACAATTATCAAGTGATATTTTCTCAAACTTACTTAACTTAATCTCTTTGTTTTCCATTTTATAAATGCCTGCTCTATCAATAAAATATATATGAGTTTAGTTATATAATGCCGCGAGGTTACATAGTTTAGTTTCTTTCGAAAGCGCTATGTTAAACTTAAATGCAAGTTTCGCCGTTTTAACAATAACATTTTGCTCTGTTTCATGAAGGTCTAAGTCATTAAATAGCTGTCTGTAATTTTGTCTGAAGTCGTTTAAATTTCTAATACCGGGATAGGCGTAAAAACTTAAACTATCAGGCGGAAGGTTTAGGCTATCTTTTAATAAGCGGTCTAAAATAACGCCGCCGTTAATATCACCCAAATAACGGACGTAAATATGTCCGATGAGAGCTATTGGATTGTCTCTCTTGAGGGCCTCAATATTATTAACGTAATTTTCTGCACTATTGAATATGGGGGTTGTGTGCCAGTGTTTACCACCGGTAAGCTGGGCCAAATCATGTTCAATCGGTAATGTTCGTTGCAAGATTGGGTTTAGAAATATGGTCAAAGGCGTAGGACTGCCTTTGTTTATAAACATGTTGTCCTCTAAAGCTTTATAGACCTCATAAAGATTTCTTAGGTAAATTATATATTGATCTCGACTTATATGGCTTTGTAAGATCGAGGCAATAATACCTGTTTTTTCGGCCTTAGTGTGAAGTGTTTTTGTGGCCCGTTTCATTTGATCCGCAAGTAAGGAAACTGCCGGTATTAGGGGTGTTTGCATAAGGTTTCAGACTATAGCTTTAAGATGGCTTACGAATTATAGCCGGCTTAAACTGGGCTATTATAATAAATATTTGCCGCAGTTTAAACAGACACTAAATTTTTGTATATAGTCTCAATCTTTTGATTACGTTCTACGGGCATCTTCCAGACTAAAATTGCCTTTTTGATAATATCTTCATCTCTGTTTGTGTAAGTGCCCGTTGATAGAGATATCTTTAACATAGACGTTAAAAGGTCTAATTTATGACCAAGTGGACTTAAGTCTTTGAGAAGGTCGTCGAGCTTTGTAACATCAAAACTTTTATAATGATGTCTTAGCCAATGTTTTAATTGGCGTCTGTCTGTTTTTACACTGAACTCCAGAACAACCGAAAGCTCTAATGCCGCTTTTATAAACGCGGTTTCTTTGATGGGGTTTAAAGTTTGACCATCAGATGTAAGCAGCCCAATAAGTTTTAATATTGCGCCCCATATTTCCGGTAGTTGTAATGAATTTGCCGCCGTTTCGGCGCTCACTTTATCTATTCCTTGATCTAATAAAGCCGTATGAATACGTGTTTTTATTGCAGGGGAGGCTTTGAAAACAACAACTTTACGGGGCTGAATTCTAACGTCATCACCTGTAGTAATATTACGTCCAAGCCGCTCTTTTTTATTCAGAATTTGGAAGGTACCAAATTTGGCGATTTTAACATTCTCGCCATTAACTAAACTGCCGGATATGTGCTCAAAAATCTGATTAATTAACAATAGTGAGTCGTCTCGCGCGAGTCCGAGTTCAAGATGTAACGCCTCAGATAGGTCTTTTTTCTTTTGAGTGATATCTGACCGCTTAGCGATTGTTTTTTTTATATCCAATCTACCCTCTTTTAAGACGTGCTTATGCCGTCCTACTCATCCACGCCCAACAGCAATATATTCAAACCTATAAATCTTTTTTTGGAAAATCACAATATGTCATGCATATTGGTTAACATTTAAAATATGAGCCTGAAGATACGCCTATGTATCTTAGTGTCATCACTGAATAAATCTGTTTCATAACGTTAGTGAAGATGATGGTTTTACCAAGACTATACGCATGTCATCCACGGGAGTTGTTAGCGTACTGCCAATCTTTCAAGCTTATAAAGATAGGGGCTGTCCTAGATAATGCATTTTATGTGTTATGAGGGACTATGAGGAAGAGCCGATTAAGTTGGTCAAAGCAGCTGCGACTGATTGAGCATTTTGTATCTGGCAGCACGGCCCGCTGCGCTTCGCGTCTTGTCGGGGTC
>CALFVT010000021.1 GCA_937928165.1 uncultured Caulobacterales bacterium | reverse complement strand
CATTTAAAGCGGTACGTGAGCTGGGTTTAGAACGTCGTGAGACAGTTCGGTCCCTATCTACCGTGGGAGTAGGAGTTTTGAGAGGATCTGCCCTTAGTACGAGAGGACCGGGGTGGACATTCCTCTGGTGGAGCTGTTGTCGCGCCAGCGGCATTGCAGCGTAGCTATGAATGGAAAGGATAACCGCTGAAAGCATCTAAGCGGGAAACCCCCCTCAATACTAGAGCTCCCCTGAGAGTCGTCCAAGACCAGGACGTTGATAGGCTGGGTGTGGAAGCGTGGTGACACGTGAAGCTTACCAGTACTAATAACTCGATTGGCTTGATTTTTTAAGATTTTGCTTATGCACAGCGGCTAAAATGCGGTTGTGTTTATGCCAACACACAGTTTCTTTACGCTTTATATCTTGCATTGACCGGGTGGTTATAGCGAGAGGTCCCCACCCGATCCCATTCCGAACTCGGTCGTTAAGCCTCTCAGCGCCGATGGTACTTTGTCTTAAGGCACGGGAGAGTAGGTCGCTGCCCGGTTTATACAAGATATAGAGAACTATAGAGTTTGCTTTCCATATATATTTTAAAACCTCGCTTTTGCGGGGTTTTTTTATGTCTAAAAATATGCTTTCATCTAAAGATGCCGCACTTTTTTACAAATATTGCTGTCTTAACGTTTTTACTTTGGCCTTTACAGGCGAGGGCAGACTTTGAAGATTATGAAGGGTTAAGTCAAAATTCGATTAATTATTATACGAACAGGCTACATGGTGAGATTAATCGCTATAGGTCGTTTTTAAGAGATTTTCGAATTATCGTCTATACTACGGGGCTTGAGTTTGATGAAAGCGGGGATTGGCCTATTGCTGTTAGGACTTACAGTGAACGTGAAACTATTCAAGCCATAGCTACGTTACATGATTATGACACAGGTGAGGTTTTATATAGCTGTAACACGCCATGCGTTTTAAAAGCCTATAGAAATAAAAGATACCGTATCTCCACTTATAAAGTTGGGTACTTACCGATTGTTAGGTCTGTGGACGCAAATTACGATCAGGAGTTTCACACAGATGTTGGCTCGAACTACTTTCACGTCTTGAAGCAACGTCAAGATTGTTTTTCTGACTTTAAAGCCCGGCTCAATGAGGACCGGCAAGCGGAATTATGCAGCCAAAAAAATCTACCTGTTCCTTCAAGCTATTCTGCATCCGGTCGTTGTCTAGCAGAATATGATATTAGTCATAAAGGTAAACCGAAGAATATTAAGGTTACAAATTGCCCAGATCACTATTTTGCGGCCCGGATTGAAAATTATATCAAATGGCTATTGTTTTACCCCGAAGTAGAGCGCGGCGTCGCAATAGACATAACGGGTTATACAGAAATATTTGAATATTCACAGTTAACACACCCATATAGAATAGACTAAGCAACACCTGACGACGGTTCATTCGCAGCCCTATTAAATTTGGCGATAGGGCTTGTAAACCTCCTGTTAATGGATGAATAGACAGCCTTATCATAAAGGAGAGCCCTATGCCGCAAATTCTTGGATTTCATTACACGCTGAAAGATAAAGCCGGTGTGGTGATTGATAGCTCTTCTGGGAAAGACCCGATGTTGATTATGACGGAGCGCGGCATGATAATCCCTGGCCTTGAATCCGAGATTAAAAATATGCTCATCGGTAGCCAGAAAACAGTGATTGTTGCGCCTAAAGATGGCTATGGGGAAGTGGAAGAAAATCTACGCCTTAAAGTCAATAAAGCACAATTCCCCGAGGGCACAGAGCTCCCGCAAGGCGGGCAATTTCAAAGCGAGGTCGGCGGACAGCCCCGGGTCTTTACCATTGTCAAAGTGGAAGGCGATGACGTCTATGTGGACGGCAATCATATGCTCGCGGGGCATGAACTTCATTTTGATGTGGAGATTACAGAGCGCCGCGAGCCGACCCCGGAAGAGCTCGAACATGGTCACGCCCATGGCCCAGGCGGCCATCATCACTGAGCCACATCGGCCTTAAACCTATGAATTAAGGCCGCAATCACTCATGATTCCATCATGGGTTAATATTGACAACGCCGCTCATATCTTCATTGTTAAATCTTCTAACCTATTGGGGGGTATGAATGGAGATATTAATATGCCAAATTTGAGGTTACTTCAGGCTGTTTCAATTATTATCTGGCTTTTATTGTCTATGAGCTGGAACGTCAGTGCTCAAAGTTACTATGATCAAATCATAGATCAAGCGGAAGAGCGAGTTCGTCAAAACCGCCCTAATTTCAGATTAATACGGACGCATGAAACTTTTCCAGAGCGTATAAGTGCAGATCAAAATATATGGGTCGAGACTGTTCCTAGCGGGGGTATTGTCGCGATACATGACCCTCATAGCGGTGAACCTTTTGATGCGTGTAAAGCGCCTTGTTCTTTGGCTTTAGGCCGAGGGCGAAGTTATGTTTTTGTCGGGTATAAATCAGGATATTTTTTTACAACTGTTGAAGAAGACGCGGCAGGTTGGAAAGAGCATTATGAAAATACGCCGCTAACGCTTGGACTTGGCCCTAATGTTAGGGCTCATTATAATAAGTCATATTTTTGCAGCCGAACTTGGGAGACGCGGAAGTTAAAGGATCAGGACATTGAGGTTTGTTCACGTGTTCCAGGTTTGATGCCAGCGGATGCGGAAACAAGTGGCCATTGTTATGTGCAATTTGATGTCACGTCACAGGGAAGAACTAAAAATATTAGGGCTATAAATTGCACTGACCCCGTGTTTGAGGCCGCGAGTATTAAGGCGGTGAAACTGTGGGTATATTATCCAAAAGTTGAATATGGCGCCTTTGTTGATCGGCCTGATGTTGAATCAAAAATTTCCTTCAAGCTGCAAGATTTGAATGGAACATTGATACCCGAACCTTAATTTCAAATATGAGTTATTTATATATACACGGTCTGGCTATTATTTTGCACCGCCTTAAAGCCTAATGTCATTTTCCCTGAATATAGGTGAAAAACTACTAGCATTTTTATATAAGCTCTATATATAGCTCCTCTAATCTAACGCGGGGTGGAGCAGCCCGGTAGCTCGTCAGGCTCATAACCTGAAGGTCGTAGGTTCAAATCCTACCCCCGCAACCAATCTTAGGAAGATAAGTTATTAAAATATAACGATTTTCTTCCTTCTGAATTTTCCTTTTCATTGCAGATTCGTGTCGTGGTATAATGGCACACCTATGTCACACTTTTTGTGCCCGTAGTCTGTGTCGCAATAGGGAGTAAAAATCATGCCATCACACAGCTATAAAGCTGGAACAATAAACGTCTATAAACGCGGCAGAAGCCGCTATTGGCAGTGTTCAGCTGTTGTAAATGGTCAACGGTTTCGCCGCAGCACCAAGGAAGAGACCCTTCCGGCAGCCAAAGAATTCGCCGAAGAGTGGCTATTAGAGCTACGCGGCAAGCATTATGCAGGTATGCTCGATACGGAGAAATTCTTCAATGAATGTGCAGATCGGTTTGAGCTGGAGTATGAGACGATCACAGAGGGGCGGCGTAGCCCCAAATGGACACAAGGCCACAAAGATCGTCTACGCCTGCATCTCAGGCCATTTTTCGGCGATATGGGCATTTCTAAGATCGATGCGGGGACATGGCAGGACTATGTTATGCACCGCATCAATAATGCCCCTGAGGGCAAGCGTCCGGCACAAAAGACCTTCCATAACGAGAAGGTCACCTTGCGCCTCGTACTCAAAACCGCTGCACGCAAGCGCTGGCTAACACATGTACCGGATTTATCCTCACCCTACAGACGGCAAACCAAGGTCACGCATCGTCCGTGGTTTAGCCCTAAGGAATATAAGCTGCTCTATACCGCCACCCGAACCCAAGCTCGCAAGCCTAAGCGTGAACGCGACCGTAAGCATGCGGAGGGTTTACACGACTTTGTCTTGTTTATGGCGAATACGGGTTTACGTCCCGATGAGGTCTATAGGCTTGAGCATCGCGATATTGAAATCGTTGAAGACGCGGCCACGGAAGAAACGATTTTAGAAATCGAGGTGCGGGGTAAAACAGGCTTTGGCTATTGTAAAAGCACGGCGGGAGCCGTTCGTCCTTACGAACGGATCGTTAAGCGCAACGCACCTGAAAGCGCAACCGAAAAGGTTTTTCCGGTTAATCACTTGCGAATGTTTAACCGCATTTTGGAAGAGCAAGGGTTAAAGCTTGATCGTGACGGAAAGCGCCGGACGACTTATTCCTTACGCCATACGTATATTTGCCTGCGCCTCATGGAAGGGGCAGACATTTATCAGATTGCTAAAAATTGTCGGACGAGTGTGGAAATGATTGAAAAACATTATGCGGCGCATATCAAAAATACGATTGATGCCGCCGCAATCAACGTCCGTAATAAACGCAAGGTGAAACCGCGCCTCGTGCCTCTAGAAGAGGATGATACATAAATAGCAACATCAATTTGAGGCCAGAACAGACGTTCTGACCGACGGCCTCTGCCCATGGCGAAAAGAGGTCGTCAAATTCTTCTGTCCTGTTTTCTATTCAAGGCTCCGTGAGCAGTCAGTTGGATAGATAAATATCAATCTCTATTCGGAACCGTTTTGGAATAAAGGAGACCTATACCCTATCGCTACTTGGGTCGTAGCGAGTGCGATAACTTGTCCGAATTATCATTCTTCGTTTTTGGGTAGTGCTTTTGCGATTTGTTTGTCCACGAAATTAGAGATGTCTTTAGCAATAGACTCGGCAATTGAGTCTGTTTCTGAGTCTGAATTCCATTCCAATTTATACCAATGTCGAGTTAATTGTTTACCTTCATTATCGTAGTGTTCCCATGAGCTTAATTGATGAGCAGACCATCGTTCAAAAATGTAACACGTTGGCAGACTAGGGGCTACGCTTACGGTTAGTTTGATTTGTTCTAGAGACCGAAACTTGGGTGTAAATGTGAAAGTGGTTTGAGCTTTTTGAATGGAGCAATTCAATTCTAAATCATATTGCTCGACAAACTCTTCATCATCATATCCGTACAAACCAGGAATTGATGCAAGGCTGCCTAATAAGCCTCGATTGCGTTTCTTATAGTCCTTTGAGTGTTTTGCGTAGACTAAATTATCTGGTCGGTCTTGTTTCTCAAGCACACGTATTATGAATGCTTCCATAGAAACATTATCATATGAGTCAGATAAATCTATCTTCATATCATAGAAATCTTGATAGCTTTGATCGGATTCTAATTGTTGCGTGATTGAGTCAACTAATGCATCAATCGATTTTTGTGCCGTATCTGGTTGAGCATATCCTTCCTCTTTAATTTGAAGCTGTTGGATAATGCTTAGTCCCTCAGGTGCTACTTCAGACGGCTCAATATTATTATCGTCTATTATACTTTCTGAGGCGGTGTTTGCGAGATACTTTTCTGCTAGCTTTTTAAAGTTGGAAGTGTCCTCACAAAAAACTGTCCTATCGTCACCTTGGGCAACGAAAAATGGAATCTGTTCAACCTCTTTTGCAAAAGCATCACGCAGATAGGCTATGATTTCAGTATAGTGTAAAGGTCCCTCTGTTTTTTGAAGGGTTGCGTCAATAAAACGAGATGTAAAAACACTTAAAGGGTCGCCTGTAAAAGATGATTGATTTTCTAAGCATGACGTAATTCGAAAATAATTCGAGAAACCTGCCTTTTGATCGTTATTAATAAATATTTGTGACGTTGACTTTATGGCCCGCACGCCAGAATTACAGGCATCAACTACCTTTATAATAGCATTAGCTTCTGCTGACCGTAGAATTTGATCTAAGTCACTATCTGCCAGACCTGTTAGGTTGGGCTCTGTTTCTGAAAAATTAGTAGCACAATGAAAAAAATCTTGGTCATTTTGTTCGCCATGACCTGTGAAGTAGAAAAATATCTCTGAAATTTTGTCATGTTTACCAATGAAGTTACGAATTTTATTTTTCAAATTTTCCGCATTTTCATTGATTAACTTGAGTGAATAATCATATTTTTTGCTCGCAGTCAGCACCTCTTCCATTGCAACAACATCTGCTTCACAACAGCTGAGCGTGTGCATATTATCATAGTTAGTATTGCCGACTAGAATGGATAGTTTTGTCATTGCTTTTCACTGTAGTGGATTTAGGTTTATTGCAAGTAGAATGTAATGTTTGTCGGTATTTACGTGCATCTATTTATATAAAACACACCTGCACTCGTCGCGTTTGACTGGATATTGACCGAGGGGTGCGGCAGCCCATTTTGGAATTTCCCCGTGAGCTTTGTTCACTTCCGCGCGCGACAAATTCCGCGAGGACAACACCGCTTACCCCCTCGTCATGACATATTCCAGACGCAGCGATGGAGCCGCGTTCCAAATAAAAGGAGAAAATTATGACTACCGAAACTAACATTGATTTTACCGCTTACACTGTCACCAAATCAGGCCGTAAAAGCCATTGGACACGTATAGGTGCTGCATGGTCTCACACAGATGGTGAAGGGATAAACATCGTCCTCAATGCCATTCCTGTAAATGGTGAGATCGTCCTGCGTCGCCCAAAAGATGAGGATGACCATAAAACAGAGAGTGATGATTAAACCGATCATACGTGCCGGAGAAATCCGGCGCGTATTTTCATGTTGAAAGGAGCTGTCTGACCGCGTCGGGTAATTGAGCATAAGCATCCTCTTTGGCTTTGAACGTATCAGCGGGGCGCGATAGCGGTTTAATCACAAGTTGGGCTTTGACGGATTTTAGCGTCTCATCTTGCACCCGTAGCTTTCGCAAAGGCTGCATTGGGCGCTTCATCGCCGGAAACATCCCAAGTCCCATTCGAATGATGGATTGCGGCATCATAGCTGAAAATAACCCCAAGGCTAATAAGGGCACCTCAATCATGATGAGCCAGCCTTTCTCCTCATGCGGATATTGCAACCAATCAAAGAGGATTATCGCCGCTTCACCTATATTTTCTGTCTCTGATATATCCGGTAAGCCAGAGGTGAGGTAATGGGTGGCAAACACAAACCCAAAGCATAGAAACGCCGTGAGGTGCGCGGCTCCATCTTTGGAGAGAAATACCATGAAGCGGTAATGCGCATAGCGCAGGCGGTTTAGGAAGTGCAGAGCCCACCTAAACCCGTAAACGATACTCCCAACACTCATAACTGCCTCCATGAGGATTTAATCCAATGCTCACCTGTTTCAGGGAAGTTGCGGCCATTACAGACGACAAACATATCCACCATCTTATGCGGCGGCCCACCTGTGCGGAGCCCGTGTGAGAAATAAGATGGCTGGACATGATAAGTCTCATATTCAGAGACGGAATGAACCACCGATTGGTTTATCCCGTCCCCGCCTGAGGTACCGCCACTACCTTCGCCTTGGTTAAGACCCCCACCGACATTCTGGCCGTGGCTGGTCGTGTGGCTGAAGTTCTTTTTCTTTGTTTTCCCAATCAGGTCAGCCGCGTAAGTGTTGCTGGGGATGCTATTATTGGCGAGTAAGAATCGGTTGCCTGCAAGGTTGATAATAGCTTCTGCCGCCTCATTCCCTAGCCGACTTTTCAGGACATTCACATCCTGAAGCGCCATAATAACGGAGAGCTTCGCGCTTCTGGCTGTCGCGAGCAATCGCGCATCTTCCTCCGCTGCCGCATATTGGTGATATTCATCCATACAGATAAATGTGGGACGTGTCGTCTCCGTCGCTTGCTCCGCTTGCAGGGCTATACCAAATTGCGTTTTCACCACATTCTGTATCGCTGCCGCTAACGCTCCATATTTCAAGACGGGCAAAGATATGATGAGCAGCGTTCCATGTGTTCTGGCCATTAAGGGCACCCAATGGGTGCCGCTCCCGAATATGTCATGAAACACGCCCGACATGAGCGGGGCTATAATATTGGAAATTGAGGCTTGAATCGATCCGCGTGTCTTATCGCCTAAGCTCGGCGTTTCTTTTAACCACACGCTGGAATATTCTTTAATCGCACGCATAGCCGCTATGTCGCCATTATTGGCTCTTGCGCCTAAATGCTCCAAGACCTGCCAGCACAAGCTTTGTTTTTGCCACGCAGGCGATTTCACTTCCTGTAAACTCCGTGGAACCGATAGGAAAAAGTCCGAAAGATCCCGCATCTCTAATCGCTCTTTGGCCAATACAAGGAGTGGCAAGGCAGATGCCAGCCACCGTTCTGCCGCATCGCGAAAGAACGCATTAGAGCCGTCATCCGCTTGGGCGCCCTTGGCGACCCGTAAGGCCTCTGAGAGCTGCATCAGCATTAAGACGAGATTATAGGTGAAGCCATGCGAGGCCGACGTTGCCGCACAATAATCCATGAGATTAAATTGCACCTCAGCACTTTCATCCATCACCATCACATCATCCATCCGCCCCATTTCTTGAATGAGGCGAAGGTAATTTTTAGTATCCTCAGGCTTCGTCGTCAGAAAAATTCCACCCGCACCACAGGACAGCAGAGCGCATAATTTTGTCTTTAGCACTGAGCTGGACTTCCCACTACCTGTGCCGCCGAGGATAAAATTACCTTTATAGCTGTCGCGTAGCGTCAAATAGCTTTTACCCAGCTTAATAAGCCGTGTGTCCAAATGAGCATAATAAGGCACTCGGTCTTTGATGATCCTCTTGCGCGATCTCATAGCTCCGGCTCCATGTCAGGCTCGGGCTCAGGAATATCCACTTCCGGCTCCGTGCTGGCCGCAAGGCCATCAATGCTCGCCTCGCCGTAAAGCGATTCCGCAGAGGGTTCCTCGCCCCATACGCGGTCATATTCAGACTCGCCCATATTAAGGCTGGGTGTCGTCTCTAAGCTTAAGGCCTCAGAGCTTTGATTGGGTAAGGAGCTATGGTCATCCGTGACCTGTTTTCCAAACCAGCCTTCTTCCACCAAACTATGGCGTATATCATTCATGCCGCGATCTACGGCTTCTTGTGTTGTTTTCCATTTAGACAAGGGTAATTCTCCCAAATATTGCAGTGTAAAGCGCCAGACCATGCGCACTCAGCAAGGTCAGGCGAAAGAGTAATTTTAAGAAAGACCAAAGGCGCATATCAGCCTCTAATCATCCGCAGAATTGAGGGCGATAATCGTCGCCATGGGCACAAAACCATCAATCTGTTCAGATGGATCAAAGGCCTCTAAGGCATACCAGAGCCCTTTTGAGCCAAACATCATACAGCCAACGGCCACACCGATGATTTCGCTTAAAAAAGGGGTGGCGAACATTAACCGTCCGACCGTCATGTCAAACAGGTCAACACAGATCGCGATAAAGAGTTTTACATAATACATATCATGTCCTTTCAAATTTCAGGCAAAGCGCTCCCGATCATGCCGAAGCCTGAGCTCGACATGCGCTGATTAAAAAGGGAGATGTGAGAGGGTTAAGTTCTAGGGCTAACCAAAACTGCCTGTGATTTCTGTTGCGCCTTGATCAAAATACTCAAGAATGATCCGCGCCATCATGGAGGAGGGCAAAACCCCCAGCGTTAAGTCGATGATTTCAAAATCAGCCAGACCAAATTCGCGTCCCGCTATAATTTGGGATGCGCCATTCATAATCGCAAGATCGCTAATATCTTCGATAAAGGGGCAATTCTGATTAATCAGATAGTCTTTCAACTTATCGAAATCATAATCCGGTGTGGCAGTATTCTTATAGATCGCGTCATCGACATAAATGCGTCCGGTTTCCGTATATGGGTGCATGTCATGTTCCTTTCATGAGAAATGTGATGCGCCTTTATTGAGCGAAATGAATGTGTTAGAAATCGGATCGCTTCGGAAACTATTTCGGACAGGTTCGGACAGAAAGCCGTAAGGTCATCACTTTCGGCAGGCAAGCTATGTAAAGGGCGAGATATGGCACGTAAAATCTCTCCACAAAATCAAGCCTTCTCAAACATGCTATTTGATTATCTCAAAAAGGAGAACATCGGTGTTCCCGAACTCACGGCGCGATTAATTGAGACGCAATTAATTAAAATGGATGCGCAGCGCCTTTCCGATAGAATTGGTGATTGGAAACGGGGAAAGGGTAAGCCTGAAGAAGGTAATATCAAAGATGCACTTAGGCTGGTATTAGGCGCGCACAACTCTGCATATGATATTTATAATATTCATGCGAAAGCTCTCAAAGTCGGTAAAGAAACATGTCTGAAATTGAGTGAAAAATATAAGCCGAATGAGTCAGCGAAGCAAAAAATAGAAACATGGACTTACATTTTCTCGAATGAAAATATCTTATCGCCTTTGGTTCAAAAACAAAAAGACGAATTGCTAAGTGATATTCGGCAAGAAACCTTACGTGATAATCCTTTAGTGCCTTTGGAAGTCTCGGATGAGATCGGTTCGCTTAAATTCGTCAAAACACTCCTATGGTTATATAAAACTGAAAATCAACAGTTACTGCTCCCTGAAGAAAAACGTACGCGGATGTCTGATGAATTAGGCTTAGTCGCCAAAAGTCATGGGATTGTGGATAAAGTCCTGTCCGAGTTTGTTGAGCCTTTACTTGACCCTTCAGTGACAGCAGCGGATGTAACCGAAATTATATATTCTTGTCTGCCGCTTATACCGTACAACAAAAACCTGTCCCGTGAAGACGCTGTAGAGTTACGTAATATATTAGTCTCAGGAAACTTGAAAAAGAAGCTCGTTGCTACGCTTAATGCGATATCATGGCTGACCTATAGTCTTGAGGATGATGAGCTTGAGCGGATAAATATCTTCTTCGACGTTATCATCGAAAATACATTCAAAGATTTCCCGTTAAATGAAATTTCTATTTATGTGGTTTCGCAATTTGCCATAATGCATAAAAACTATGTTCAGGCTTACAAATTCAGCGCCCAACAGTTTGAACAAGTTTTATCTCTCTCGAAGCGGCCTGATTTAAGTGAGCTATTCAAGCTGAACATTCTAAGGATTTTTAGCCATCAAACGCTTGATGACTTTCCATTCCCTCAGGCGCAATCACCCTTCGTGTTATATGCTAAATGGGCACATATTGCTGATTTAAATATCGCACGTCGTCATATTCATAATCCGAAGAGTATTTTGATTACTACAACATCTGAGCATTTGGAAAAAGGCGAACATTCTCCCGCATTAGACTTTTGTATAGAGGCAAGTAACAGTGCAAACCCCAGCCAGTTAAAAGAGGAAGCGGCATTATGTTTATGTCGTATGGGATATTGGTCGGATAGTTTAATAGCTGATCTCATAAACCGTTATGACAAGGCTAATTGGGTGTTTGAAAAACATGAGCTGATAGCGTTGTTGAGCCGGAAGTGTCCTGATACATTTATACCGATTTTATTAGATGAACTGTTAGATGATACATTAAGTGAGGCCATGGATTTGAGGCTTAACCGATATATGGCTATTATTGGCTGCGGGAGCACACGAGATTTAGAAAGGCTCTTTGAAATCGCCATAGAAGAGAATTCATCCTATCTGATATCGGTGATCTATGCGGCGATGACGAGCGAACAAATGAAAAGCACAGTCTCATTTTTGAAAACTTTCCCGTGGTGGAAAACAAATTTGACAAGGCGTCTGACATGGCGAGCCTTTGCAGCTCGGAATGTGAAGGCGGTTGAGTTTTTTGTTTGAAACCTTTTTCTGAGACTTTCACATTTTATAAAAATGGCTCCTTTTTTTGCAATATCGTAATCTCAATCCGCTTCACACAAGGCTCGTCATCTTCCACCACACTTCCTTCATGTTCGTGTACTTCCATGAGGGTGTGTCCCATGAGAGCGTGAAAGAGCGGGGCGAGATTTTGTCCTGAGAGGGTGACGGCTTTACCACGGTGGTCAAAGGAAAGATAATCAATGCCGCGCAACGTGTTCAGCGCGACATTATCGATGTTATGATACATAAATCCATCCAGCGCCCCGTCCAGCCGTTTGATGGAAAAGGAGAACTGCGCGCGGCCTTCACTGAGAGTGAAAGCTTTATAATCCTGCATCGGCAGACCGCGTTGTTCTATTTCGCGGGAGCGTAAAATCCGGTCAATCGGGTTTATATAATTGGTATGGATGATATTATCTGTCATGCGTAACCTCGTCTGAATTTTGTTCTTGTTCTAAGTCTTCATTATGTTGGGGTTGTGTAAGATAAGGGTCATCGTCCGGTGGCCCATTGGTCATAGCCATATTTGTAACGGCAGGCGGCCCATAGGCGGTCTCAGGAGGTTCCAGTGCGTGGGTGGCATCAGGGGTATCATTGTCGCCTGTCTCAAAATAACCCCTCGCTTTATTCTGTATCTCCTCTCGCCACGCCCCGACCTGTTCCCGAAACGTCCCCCACCAGAGCTGTAGCCGTTCAAAACGGCTATTGCGCCCTGTCTCAGCGTCTTGCGCCGCTTCCGTTTCATGAACCTGCCGTGCCGCATCCGCACCGCGGATTGCGGCATTATGGGCCTTATTAAAGTCACGCGCCTCGCGTACCACGGACGGGACGCCCTGTTGCTCAATATGGTAGCTTTGTAGCGGCATATCTTCAGGTTTAAGCGACAACGCCCCGTCACCTTCCGGTGCGAGCGCGGAGACACGGTAATCTGCGCCTATCTCCTCTAAATGCGCATTGACGTGGTTACCCCAGCCATAACGCCATTCTTTCGCCTGTTCATGCCGATCAAATTGACGGTTGCGTTTCGCTTCAAAACCTTCGCCGTCCTCGGATATGGCACGCGGCGTGACAAAGGCATGAGCATGTGGCTGGAATATCTTATAGCCTGTCACATTCTCTGCCTTGTCGCGTTCAATCTTCACATGCGGTTCATGCAAATCGGTACATTCATCCTGCTCCAAAAAGGGCACGCCTTTTTCCGCCCAGCGAAACAAGGTTGTGCGGCCTTCCTCGGAATGTTCACTCACCCGTTTGCCATAGCGGTGAAAGGCAATATCCACCACATGGCCTCGGTCTACGAATTCCTCTTGGGCGAAGTCCCGCACGAGTGTTTCATGTTCGTCCCGTGATAGTCCCCACGGCAAGCCAAAGGTGACATCACGCGCTGGGCGGCCATCTTTGCGTCTTTCGGCGGCTTCCGCTGCATTCCATAATTGCGACCGATTACGTGCCCAATCTCCAGCAGCCTTGGGCGCTAAAATTTCACTCTGCCAGACATCCGCAGAACGGGCGCTGTAGTTAAAACTCTTCTCTTGGCGTTCATCGTAAAGCTTCTCACCAGCCCGATAAGCAGCTCCCGCAATGGCGGATTGTCCGTTGGAGCGTTTCACAGGTAAGGTACGGCATGTTACATGTCTTACGTGCATAGCCCATTATACCATACAAGCATATGGCGAAAAAACCCCTTTCTCACACAACCCCTAAAGTTCACGTATACGCATTGGCTTTGCCAAAGCACGTGAACAGGCCAGCGTCAGAGGAGAGGTCAGCGCATAATGAGAGGCACGTTTCGGTCAAAACCCTACCACATCGAGCGATAGGATTTTGAGTTATTCAATCGCCATAAAGGGCTAAAGCAGCTCTCGCCGCCGCCATCGTTCCGTCGATGGGTCACGGCTCATTTATACGCCATGAGGGGCTTAAACCAAGCATATTCTCACAGCATCATAACTCCGTAGACAGCAAATATCTGCAATTGTATAAAGGCCGAAGCGCTTGTATCCAAACACGGAAGCAAAATAAGTCGGTGTCGTAACAGGAGTTCAAATGACCAAGGAAACAAGAGAGGCAAGACGTGCAATAGCGCGAATGGAAGCTTCAGATAATTGTTGGGACGTCCTTCAGGAATTTAAAGATGCCATAGAAAAATTTATTGATGAGAAATGCCTTTTGGAAGTTGTCGATGCGATCCAATCTGCCGGAGAAAAAATGATGAGTTTAAAAGGCAGTGATGATTATAGGGAGTCGATGGAAGATCTACTGTACAATATTGAGACAGCTATGAATTATATCATCGATGTTGTCGAAGAAATGGAGGAGGATGGCGACGAGTACAAATATCTCGATAAATTACATGGAAAGCTGCTGACTTTGCTCCAAATTATAATTGATGATGATGATAGAAAAGAGCTGAAACTCAGATTGGCCAACATCGCACCATAAAAATCACGAACTAGCTCAAGTTGTATGCTTGCTATCTTCATTAAATTGTAACATTTAAATTCCGATCTTATGCTATATTTGTTAAAGTTACTAATAGAATAATTGTGGTTTTTAAGCGATGGAAGACAATAATAAGATTTGGACCGAAAGAATAAGTGGTTACAAGTTGCACGATGAAGCAAGTATTTTCGACGAGGGCCTTAGAAATGGTACGGTTACAGGCTTAATAAGCGCGATAGTCGTTGGCACAGGACTCAAAATCACAAAAAGACCTCTGGCTTCAAGTACGATTTTAGTCGGAGTAGGAGCTGGAGGATTACTTGGGTTTATGCAAAAATGCCATTCTCTCCAAGCCGAGAATTCAGGTTATTCCAACGGGTTTACTGCGGGATTAGACCGCCGAGGTGTCGATCAAGACTTCACTCGATAATGTACCTTACAACGGCTCTTGCGGCTTCCTCTGACATTCCCTTCGACATAGCCGCTTGAATCGCACGGTCGTCAGAGTTTCCTTTTACATTCTTTTCCCAATATGCAGCCGCAGCACCTGCTGCCAGAACAGTGACTGATATATTTGCTGCTTGAGCACCCGCATAATGGGCGATCGCAGCTTTCAGTCCTGCCATTTTGCTTATGAAAAAAGCCTTCAAAAGTAATTTACTTCCAACAGCCGCTGCAGGCGCGATTATTCTATAATCAATCATGTGTCCCTCTTTCTTGCATGCTCTTGGTTGCGAAATTGGACTTTCCGTTAACACGGAAGTTCTTCACTCACAATCAGTTTTATCCAGCTTTGCCAAATTCCTCATTCGTTTTGGACACTGTTCTTAGAAATAGACTTAGGGCTTCGCCCTCAGCGCACTTTGTAAAAAATAGACACTTAACCGTGGCTCACTTTGTTGCGCCCGCACCATAGCGCATCGATTTTTCACGCCGTTTGCACACCCGTTCTCGCCGAAGGGCAAGGGTTCATCATGAACCCAAACTCCAAGGAGAGAAATATGCAAAACCCCATCCGTATCTATGTCGCATGCCTAGCCGCTTACAATAACGGCATCCTGCATGGCCGCTGGATTGACGCGACCGAAGACGTAGACCATATTTGGAAGGAAACAAAAGCCATGCTGGCCGTATCCCCTATCGAGAGGGCAGAAGAATGGGCAGTTCACGATTTTGAAGGTTTTGAAGGTCTCTATATCAGTGAATATACATCCTTTGAAACCATTGCAGGCCTAGCCGCCTTTATCGAAGAACATGGCGAGATGGGCGCAAAACTGATTGAGCATATGGGAGGTGATAAAGACAGCGCCGAGACTGCGTTGCAAGATCACTATATCGGCCAATATGAAAGCGTCGCCGACTATGCGCAAGAGCTCACTGAAGACATGACCGACATTCCCGAGAGTCTGATTTATTATATCGACTATGAGAAAATGGCACGGGATATGACTATTAATGACCTTATAGTCATTGAAACGGGTTACAGAGAACAGCATCTATTTTGGGGTTTTTAGAGATTGCGGCTATAAAACTATCATTCATGTTTTATTCAAGTAATCTATCAGGAGCTACATACAGCAATTAAATGCGTCAATGGTTGTTTTCGATAAATTTCCATCTTATAGCTTAGTGAAAACGTATAGGATTTTACTTTGTGGCCACTAACAAAAAAAAGAAGGGAAAAAAGAAAAAAGCCAAAGGGCAACAAAGCCGAAAATTATATTTAGCTAGTCTTTTAGGCGCTTTACTCATCGGCATTTTCAATGATGCAATGTGGGCATTTGTTTCTTTACCTTTTTACCATATTTTCCCCACTCTCAAATCTGAAACTTCTAGTGTTTTCACTGAACGAGATAGTGCAATCAACGAAGTGCAAGCCAGAGGATTATCCCTTCACCCTAGATTGTGGCGAAAAGCATTTAACGAAAACGACCAAAGACTTATCCAGTTGCTAACCGTTATTGAATTAAACGTGGACGCAAATGATCACGATGAATTATGGCGTCATGCCGTGCGTCAAAGAAGTAATTCATTGATCATGTTTTTACAGAAAAATAATATTAAACATTCTGCTAACGCTTTATGCAAATTATCGAAAAAGGAACAAATTGGATTTTTACTTAAGCTAAATACTTATTCAGATTCTATATGTGAACACGGAACCATTATAGATACACTCATAATGGATTCTATTAGAGACCCTCGACGCTTCAATAGTGCTGAAGAGTATCCTGACCCAACATGGGTACAGCATATTGACTTTTACAGAATGAACCCAAAAACTGTAACCATCAATTCTGATAGTCTTAAAGAGTATGAAAATTATTTAAACTATGTGTTTACAGAGATTGGCGATTATAAAACCCGTACGCAAAATATAAAGAATTTTTGTCTTGAAAATATTAATACTGATAAGTTGGTAGTTTTTGACCTTACGAATTATGACGGAGTATACAAACCTAAACCAAGAAACTTTGGTAGCAAACTTACATATTTTGGTACAATGAAAATTCGAACAAGTGGTAGTGGAGGATATACGCAAACCATTGGAAGGCGTACGACGTCTGTAAGCGGAGCTTGTAGAAGAAAATCTTCGACTGAAAAGCCTAATAAGTGCCTTCAAACTTGTATTCGTGATAATGGAATATCTCTTTTCAACCCTCAAAATACTGCACCAAATTGTGCCGTCAGAGTAAGTGATGATGATGAAAGCACAAATTATACAGCTAATTGTAAATCAAAAGATAAACGATGGCGCGATGATAAATGGGAAGAGTACACAAAAGGGTTCTGGTATGCTTGCGAAGAAATGAAAGCTCCCGCAAGAGAAAAAATATGTTCAACTACTGTCAGTGGCTTTCAGACGGACTTCCAAGCGCTTGAATATTATCAAGACTATATTCAACGTTTAAAGGGATACATTGACAAAATAACAAAATGAGTCTTAACGAAATCTTAACGGCAACCATGAGATACTATTATTGAACCGATCAATAGGATTGAATGGAGTCGATTAAGGACGCATTGGCGCAGCAGCATGACCAGCTTGAAAGCATGGAAAATGCACTGCGGTTGCAGCTTGCCAATATTCCTGCTGATAATACCGACATAGGCGGTGCGATCTTTGACAAAATCGCGATGATCTCTGCCCTGCGTGCCGGCGTCAATGCAGGTGTGCCGATTGCGATGGCTGCAATTGAAGCCAGTGTGTCGGGGCTACTGAGCCAAGTCAGCACCCAACCGAACAAGAAAGATCAGAATACAGCAATTGCAGCTATTTTGGCCGGGCAAGCTGCGCTTGAGGCGTTGCAAAATAACCTGAATGATATTCAAGGGAGTTTATTGGGTGAGGCGTTCCAATCTCAATTAAGCAATGTCTTAACCCAAGCAGGCAAGACGGAGGAGCTGGAAGCGCTTAATGCGCAGACTGACCGTCTACGTGATATCGCGGCACAGCTTGAAGGTGAAGACCTTACCGATAAAGAGCGCCGGAAACTGCTTGAGGAGCAGTATAATCTTCTGGTCACTTACACAGGCGACCTTGACGATCTGCTGAATGACCCTGCCGTGCGGAATATTGACGGCGCAGCCGAGCTGATTGAAACCGTCAAACAAGCCAAGGCGGATTTGAAAGAGGCGGGACTGGAACACGAGAAGATAAAGGAGCAGCTAACAGATAGAGCTGCGTATCATGCTGATGCATTATCCCAAGATGGTGAAATGGATATGGGAGCCGTTGTCAAAAATATCCAAACCGAAAGTCGAGAATTGACCGTGGCTGAAGTCGATAATGGAGATAGCTTCACACCGTCACAATCTGCGACGCAACATGAAAAATCAGATATGGGTATCAGCTTCTAACCTAATACAGCACGAAAGGTGCATCTGGATTATGTGCATCGACCCGTCCATGAAATACACCCGCCGCATACCCGTGACGCTTACGCCCCGCTGGGTTTTCTGAAAAACAGTCCCGCGCAATTCCATTCGCTTTAACTTCGGTGAGGTTGGGAAAGTCATCTGCATACGGATTAGTGAAACCATAAGCGTACCCAACATCATAGGCCAATGCGCATGTTAGAGGATATGGATTGTCCTTCATGTCCGTATAGGTGTCACGCTCTGACTTAATAGCAGTACGGATACGTTCATATTGTTGCGTAACGACTTTAGTTGTGATGGTCTCTAATGGTTCACCTTTTTGATGCGCGATTTGTGCGTAATAATCATTTACAAGACCGCGCTTACCAAATTCTCGCAAGAGGTAACGGCAATACACATTCGTAGGCGGTTGAGGGTTACCTTCTGCATTGAGTTCTAGTCGTATCTCGTGCGAACGCCCCGTTGCACAATTATCTCGTTTCACGCGGATATTCCAATCATCACCGTAGGGGATGCCCTTTAGCTGCACTATTTTCAATTCGGTGATACGTTCGGGCGTCAATTCACCCGCAAATGCCCTGCCAGCCGTGAGGCTGGCGAAGGCGAGGCCTAATAAGAGGTGGCGCATTATTTCATACGGCCTTTAGAAACAAACCTGACAATCATATGCGCGGCTACACCAGCTATGGTTTGTTCTGCGATGCGTTTTAAAGCTTCCGTAGATGGGTTTTCTTCATGGTGATGGACTATGATCGTGCGGCCATTATTGAGCTGGCCTTCAAATTTATACTTAGACATTTTGGGAGGAGTTCCTTCTGCGACCGACGCGAGCTGTGCGCCGTCTGCGAAGATACAGAATGAGCCATTCTGTTTCGGATATGTAACAGGCTGAGCGTTAAATCGCCCTTAATGGAGTCGATTTGCGCCAATTTCGGGACATTGCCGTTCAAATGCTAAAAATTGAGGGAAATAGCCGTCACTGTTTGTTTCAGGGTTGCAACAGAATGGCTCATTTGGGTGCAAAGTTGAAACAGGAGACAAAGATGCAAACCACGCATAGTATTTACACGACCACAGGCGAGAGAAAATACCTCACCGTAAATGAGCGCGAACGCTTCATTGCCGAGGCGATGAAAGCCGATCTGCCGACTCTCGCATTATGCCTGTTACTGTGCCTCACAGGGTGCCGGATTTCAGAAGCCTTGGGCGTTATGCCGATCCATGTCGAAACGGGTGAGGGTGTGGTACGTTTTCGTACTCTAAAGCGCCGCAAGGGGCGGGTGGAGTGGCGGCATGTACCCATCCCGCTAAAACTTATCGGCTTACTTCAAAGCCTGTCAAATGAACCGGAAACGCCAATTTTTGATTTTTCACGTACCACCGCATGGCGACGGATAAAAAAGCTTATGCTGGACGCAGGCATTGAAGGCGCACAAGCCACCGCCAAAGGTGCCCGACATTATTTTGGCGTACATGCCGATGCGAAAGGCATCCCTCAACCCGTCCTACAACGCTGGATGGGACACACAAAACTTGAAACAACGGCCATCTATCGCCAAGCTGTTGGAACTGAAGAGCAGCAACTGGCGGAAAGGTTGTGTTGGGTTGAAATTAATGCAGGCGAACCCATTTAAAGTTTAAACTTAAAAATGAGTGATAATGTCAAAAAGCAGAGACAATCATTATGTCCCAAAATGGTATCAAAAAGGTTTTATAGAACCTAATAGAAGCTCGCTTGTTTATCTTGATCTTACTCCGGATATTAAAATACTTCCGAATGGTAGAAAAATTACTCCTAAGTCTTTTTTTCCTGATGCCCCTGTTTCTCGCTGTTTTTATCAAACTGATCTATACTCCACTTTCTTTCTGGGTGAGGTAAACGACGAGATTGAGAAGAAATTATTTGGGGACATTGATACTAAAGGTGCAAAAGCTGTGCGTGCTTTTTGCACGAATGATAAGCATCAATGGCATCAAAACTTTGAAACATTATTCAAATATATCGACACTCAAAAAATACGTACTCCAAAGGGTTTAGACTGGCTTCGTCAACAATATCCTTACATGAACCAAAATCAGCTCATGTATGAAATGCAAGCTATTCAGATGATGCATTGCTCCATTTGGTCAGAAGGCGTTAGGGAAATTGTTTCAGCTGAGAAGGCGGGCGTTAAATTTATTTTAAGCGACCATCCCGTTACAGTTTACAATCACGGGCTTCCTTTAAAGGATACTCAGCTAAAATATCCCCATGATCCATCAATTACTCTCAAAGCGTCGCAAACCATATTCCCTTTAAACCGAGACTTTTGTCTCATACTGACAAATTTAGAATACGCAGAGGAGGCAGATTGCGACCCGCTTAAAAAACGAACATTTTCAAGGCATTTTAAAAACAGCATGGTTAGAACCGATGCATTTATAAAATTACGCTACCTAGGTGATGAAGACGTTATGGCGATTAACTCTATTATTAAATCTCGCGCTAAAAGATATATCGCTGCTGGTGAAGAGAATTGGTTATATCCTGAAAAACATATTTCAAGGCCTTGGTCAGAATTTCGGCATAGCTTGCGTCCACCTGTTGATGGTCTAATGCTTTTTGGGGGTGAGATATATGCAAAGTTTGATAATGGTCGTGTGCATTACCAAGATGCTTATGGCCGTACTGAAAAGGAAAGAGATTTTCTTCAAAAGCCTAAGGTCACAAAGCCGCTAAAACCAAATGACTATTGTGGTTGTGGGTCTGGCAAATCCTACAAGGATTGTTGTAAAGGCAAGCCTGTAAATCTTCGCCCAAGCTGGAGCGAACTTAGTATTCGAGAACGTAATATACATTTGATGAATGGTATTGGTAACATTCTTCAAATAAACGAGACTAAAGATTGGCTCACGGTTAGAAAAGAACTCACAAATGAGAGTGTAAGCGAGGTTTACAGCTTATTTGATGCACTTTGGCCATTAGAAACAGATATTTTTGCTTTGCTTCCAAAACCAGATGGAGAGCCAAGAGCGGTTTATACAGGCATCATGCATCCAGAATACATTATTGAATTTGCTCTTGGGGCTTCATTATATTTTGGTGAAATAATAATCCAACATCCATTCATGCATCCCAAATGCGTAAGTAAAGAATTTAACCCTATTGAAAAGCCTGAGCAGTTTAGGTTGGAATTCCTAAAGTCTGTTCTGTCTTTTATAACGATTATGCCACTCGTTGAGATTGGTGTTGTTAATCTTGTTCCAGACCCCTGTTTTTTTGATCATCACCTTCAAAGACAGACACTGCATATAGCAAAGGAACGCAGCAAACACCTAAATCTAAAAGTTCAGGATGACCCTCGATCAATGAAATTGATTGAGGATTTTCATAAGATGACACAACTCATGTTACCTAACTCAACTTTATTGAAAAAAATTAGCAATCATAGTGGTGAAATGAGTGAAGCAAAACGCGGCCTGACCTTAGCATATATTCAACGGTTGAAAGAGAGCTATCCGTTGCTAGACCTCAATAATGAGGGGTTTCAAAATCAAGGTGGTCAAATGAATTTGTTTCAATTGGCTCCAAATTTTGAAATAGCTATGTACTTAGCGCAGGCTATTGGCGGTTGTATTATCACCGATAGTCCGCATCGATGGAAAGAAATACAATCTGCTGCTGTTTATTCACGTTTAATTGCTATGGATAAGCTGAATGACCTAAAAGTCGCGATTGAGACTAATCGCTTTTCGTTTCCTCCAGACCCTACAGTTTACGATCAATTAAAGTCAGAATTTGCATGTAAAGATTATTACGGCATTATGTCTAAATCTTTTAAGTACCTGCAGTTTGTACATGAGAGAGGTGCAAAGCCAAATCTAGAAAATAGTCTGGCAGCAAAGTTCAAACGCTCTCATACGAAAGCTCAGAAATACTTTAAGAAAAATAATATGCCGATTAAAGCAGGTAAAATTGAGTGTTTATTTCCCACTCTAGGCATTCAAGATCATACGATTAATCGTTTGCTTTTAATGTCTGCTTGCGAGCATTACTTGCCTCATGTTCCGATGGCTTTTTTACTTAAGCCGTATGCCCCATCGAAAATATGACGGCGTAATTTTATATATTAATTTATTATGGAATATTTTAGCACCCGAGAAATTGCGACATTCATATGGTTAGTCGCCTTTTTGTTGTTCGCTCTTAAATCAGATAGCGTTGGTAAATCAATGTTGGGGGTGCTGAGGTCTGTATTTCAAGTAAATCTCCTAATTTTATTGGAAGCGATGGCTATCTATTTGATGATTGCATGCTTTGTTTTGTCTTTTTTTATTGATTGGGGGATAGGTGAAATCAAGATGGCTATATTTTGGTATTTCTTCACTGGCTTAGCTCTTCTCGGTAAGACCGTTTCAAACAACGGAGAGTTTGATGGCTATAAATCTTGGGTAAGAAGCACCTTCACATTACTTATTTTTACCGAGTTCTTGATCTCTAAATATACATTTTCATTGCTGGGTGAATTGCTTTTTGTACCCTTTATGACGCTTCTGGTGGGCATGAGTACAGTGGCAGAGTTCCAAGAAGAGCATAAAGACACAAAGAAATTTATTGATTGGGCCATCGCGGCCATTGGGCTCAATTTACTAGCATTCACAGTCTATAAATTTCTTTCCGATGAAACAATATTTCAAGGTTATAGTACGGTTATAGACTTAACACTGCCCATCTTCTTTTCTTTATGGATGCTACCCTTCTATTTCGGCGTATTTATATTTGTGAATTACGAAAATGCTTTTTCGCGCCTTCGATATGCTTTTCCTGATAAAAATTTAAGGAAAAGAGCCAAACGCATCGCGTGGAGTGAATTCAAGTGTAATGTTAAAGCACTAAAGCGGTGGGTGCATGATATGCAAATGACTCGTCCTCTGACAGAGGAGGAAATTCGTGCATCAACAGGGTCAGCCCTTGAAATGACCGTTTTACAAAAAACGCCTCCGACGGTTCCAAAAGAGCAAGGCTGGTCGCCATTTCTGGCACAAGACTATCTGGCTTCATATTCACCCAATATGAGTGATTACCGAAAATCATCTGATAGTTGGTATTCTGAGGGCATCATCAAACGGGAAAGAAGGTTTTCACAAAACCTTATTTTCTATTCGCTTGAAGGTCAGAAAACTTTTGCCGATCTTTTAAAGCTAAAGCTCACGATCCAAGACCTTAGTAAAAAAGAACACGACATAGCTTTCTACATGGGCTGTTTGGAAGATTTATTGATGGTTGCAGCCCCAGAGATTGACTTTGATAAGGTAACCAAGATGGCTAAGGGTGATGAAAACTGTAATGATACGATTGATGGTTATGTGATCAGTTATAGAAAAGAGGTCATTGAGATAAAAGATTATATTAGTGAAGAATATCTGATTACTCTCCAGCCTCTATAAAGTTTGGAAATATATCTAACCCAGTAAATCTACCCAATTCTTGCCACCTGAGAAAATACCGAGAATAGTAACAAAATCTGCCTCTACCATGAAAGCGATTGAAACTCTGCGTTCAAAGCCAATCACACGTAAATCTGGCCGTATATCTTCACGCAAAGTCCCTCGTTCTGCACCATGAGATAGGTCTGCACAAAATGCTTCTATGCGCTCGACGTAGTTTAACGCTGTCACGGGATCGGCTTGATCTGCGATCCAGTCATAAAGATTTAGCAAGTCACGCCGAGCTTCAGGACTATAGACAATATGGCGTTGTTTCATTGTCCCTCAGCGAGACGTTTTGCGTGATGAGCGTGAAGGTCTTTTAGTAAGTCCTCTTTTGATATGGCACGGTCAGGATCGGCTTTCATCGCGTCATAACTTTCTGTCACTTCATTTTGCAGCCAATTTTCGACGGCTTTGTCACGTTCTTGTAAAGCTCGTAGACCTGCTCTTACAACTTCACTTGCCGATGCGAAATGACCCGAGGTTACCTTTTCGTCTATGAAAGCGGCTTGTTCAGGACGAAGACTCACAGTGCGTTTTTCTACTTCTGGCATATTGATCCTCTAATATGTTTATGTTCAAGATACCATACGGTATGAAGAACTCATACTATTTTTATAGTAGCTTATTTCATCTAAGCCAGACCTCAATTCCTAAGATGGCTTTTCCAAATATAGACAACTGAACTGAGATACGTTTGATGCGACCCAAGAAGCTAGTCAGTGTAGAGTAAATCATGATCTGTCCTTTCATTATGTTCAACGAAAGAAACAACACGCCAAACAACGGAATGCCTGCATCCCCGATTGTAAGAGGGGACTGAAACGTAGAGGAGGAGTGGTTACACTTGTCGTCGTTCCATCCGGCGTAGACTTCTTGATGTATGAACCAAATGAAAGGGTAGGGTCTTTAAGATTAAAACCTGACGGGCGTTAAACGGATTTTAGGATTAATTTCTAATGTTGAATAAAAGGTTGATTTAGGCTAGTTTTAACTTGTGTCGCGAGACACACTTTTTGACACACATCTGTTTCGAATAAGGAAAAGTGTTGCAAATACAGAGGTTTATTAGCCCATTAATTCGGCTCATAACCTGAAGGTCGTAGGTTCAAATCCTACCCCCGCAACCAATACCAGTTTTTGATAAATTCCTTGATTTGCAGATACCTTGCTAGTTCACGTTGTTGCCATATCAAATTGGGAGCGATAAGGTTTCATTTATAGCATGCCTTCATTTTGGATTATGGAATAATTCGGTGTTAGCGAATACGTTCTGTCAGGTTTCAGTTCGGGTTTTGTAAGTTTTCTCTTGATCTCTTAATCTTAAGTCAGTGAAAGAAGCGTTCCACCGCGGCGTTCACGAACCCTTGAGTCCGTGGCGAGCCATTCACTCGTAACAGTTTCTACAGCGGCTCATGCTGGCTTATAAATTGTAACCGGTTAGGAACTCGCGCCCCTACTAACTGATGAACTGCGATTTTTGGTTAGAATTAATAATGACTTTGCTCGTCGGTAAGAAAGTGATGTTAGCCGCTAAGAATAACCGGCTTTCATGTGTTCAGATGTAACTTATGTCGCTCACCCAAACTCTATTTGAGCATTAACATTCTCTATTTGAGCATTAACATTAAAGTCTTGCTGCAACGGATTAGCCGCCAATGATAACTAGCTTAAGCGGATAAACCGTTCTTGAGCAAAGTATAATAATCACTCGCATGAAATTTTATAACGCGGCACATAATCCACACCGAAAATGCTGTGAGGGGTGTCATGTCATAATAAGCCCGAGAATAATGATCTGGATGTAATTCAAACGTAGGCTTAGGGCTAGCCTATGAAATTAGTCAGGACATATCAAATTGTTCAATCTTTTGAATATCTTATTTATTAACGGCGGAGTTTGTTGGGCTTTCCTATACGCCGTTTGGGGGATGACCATCCGCCGCCGGCCGTTTTGCCCTGAGAGTTGCCCTGGGAGTTGCCCTGAGACTTGCCCTGAGACTTGCCCCGAGAGTTGCCCTGGGTGTTACCTTGATTTCTGCCTTGATCTGAGCCTTTTAACTTTTCCTGCGCCTTGCCTTGCGGTTTGCTTTTAGATTGACTGCGGTTTTGATTATTGGACTTATTGGCCGTTTGATTTGGGCGCTCCTCCCTCGCCCTATTGGGTGCGGGCTTTCTCCCGCTGCGGGGTTTGCGTTTAAATTGGACAGGTTTACCGTCCTTTTGCGCCTCATCTCTACGCGGTTTTGCCTTGCGCGCTTTATCTTTATGAGGTTGGCCGCTTTGTTCATTCTGCGTGCCGGATTGCCGCCGTGTAGATGGGCTGCGCTCTGCGGACGGCTCTTCGCGTCGTGGTTTATGCGGCGAGCCGGATTTGCTGCGTTTACGCTCTGCGCGGCTGGGTTTATTGGGGTTTGGTTTTGTTCTTCGGCGCGGTGTTGTCTCTTGTCCGGCTAAGGCCTCCTCAATTTGCCCCATGTCTTTTGCGGGCCCTTTGCGGTGACGGCTTGGACGTGATTTACGGTCTTTACGGCGGCGCGGTTGGGGCTCTGGCTCCGGCGCTTTTACAAGGGCAGGGCGTTTTTTTAAGGCTTTGGACTGCTCCGCAAAGTCTTCGGGCAAGGGTTGAACCTCAAGGCTTTGTTTAAGGATTTTCTGGATGTCTTTAAGATAGGCTTTTTCATCAGGCGCGACAAAAGATATCGCAATGCCAGCCTCCCCAGCACGGCCTGTACGGCCAATGCGGTGAATATATTGCTCGGGGACATTAGGAATTTCAAAGTTAAATACATGGCTGACCCCGCGAATATCTATACCGCGAGCGGCCACATCTGTCGCGATGAGGAATTTAACCTCGCCGTCTTTAAAGGCTGTGAGGGCGCGTGTGCGCTGGCCTTGTGATTTATTACCGTGGATGGCGCGGGAATCAAGCCCGACACTGGCGAGGCGTTTAACAACCCGGTCAGCCCCATGTTTTGTACGGGTGAAAACAAGCGCCCGTTCAACGGAAGGATCAAGTAGTTTAATCGCCAGTAGGTTTTGCTTTTCAGTTCGGGTGGCATAGGTAATGCTCTGGCTGACGCGCTCGGCGGTGGTCGATTCCGGTGTGACGGCGATTTTTACGGGATTCGTTAAAAATTTCGCAGCGAGCTGCGCGATAGATTTCGGCATGGTCGCCGAGAAAAACAAAGTTTGTCTTTTTTCAGGCAAGAGCGGAATGATTTTTTTCAGCGTATGGATAAAACCCATATCCATCATTTGATCGGCTTCATCGAGGATTAAATATTCAACGGCGTTTAAATGTAATATTTTTTGCTCGATTAAATCAAGCAGCCGCCCCGGAGTGGCCGTAATTACGTCGTTTCCGGGCACGACTTTACGCACTTGTTTGGACATTGATGTACCGCCAAAAATTACGGTGGATTTAAAACTATCAATATGGCGGGCGTAATTTTTAATATTCTCGCCGATCTGACTAGCGAGCTCCCGGGTCGGGGAGAGGATTAAAACCCGCGTGCTGCGCTTGGGGGCTTCAATAGGGTCATCGGCAATATGGCTGAGGATGGGTAAAGCGAAAGCGGCGGTTTTGCCGGTGCCCGTTTGGGCAATGCCTTGAATATCCCGGCCCAGTAAGATTTCAGGAATAGCCTGCTGCTGAATGGGGGTTGGGGTATCATATCCGATTTTATCAAGGGCCGATGCAATATGGCGAGACAGATTAAGATCTGAAAACCGAGTGGCAATATGTGTCATAGGGGCCGTCATATGTTTATTTTACGGCCCAAGGAGGACGAAAAATTTTAGGTGGGTCTAAGCGTTAAAGGCTAGAATGGCCTGCCTCTAGGGACATATTGGCGGGCTGTCAATTCATGGCTGTTATTTCCCGTTGCCCCGTAGCTATTGCGTAAAATCCAAGTGACATTAGCGGCAGGCCGTGTATAGGAAGCCCATGACGATATAGCGCTTGGTTTGTAAAGCGCATGAATGACTTTAAAATGGGGTTAAGCTCATGAAAATGAATGGCAATGAAATTAAGCCGGGTAATATTATTAAACACCAAGACACGCTCTGGGTGGCGGTAAAATGTAACGCGGTTAAACCCGGCAAGGGCGGGGCGTTTAACCAAGTTGAGCTAAAAAACCTTTTAGATGGCCGAAAACTTAATGAGCGGTTCCGCGCAGCGGAGACGGTTGAGCGGGTTCGTCTGGATCAAAAAACCCATAGTTTTTTATATGATGATGGGAATTTCCTCGTTTTCATGAACGGCGAAACCTATGAGCAGATTAACCTTGGTAAGGACTTTGTCGGCGAGCGAGCATTATATCTTACCGACGGCATGAATGTAGAGCTTGAATTCTACGAAGATAAGCCCATATCCGTGAGCCTGCCTGAACAAGTCGTTCTTGCGGTTGAAGACACGGAACCAGTGGTCAAAGGCCAAACGGCGGCTAATTCCTTTAAGCCAGCGATTATGGAAAACGGCGTGCGAACCAATGTGCCGCCCTTTATTTCTACGGGTGAGCGTCTTGTGATTAACACAGAAGACGGTAGCTATGTAAAACGCGCGGATTAATTAGGCTTTAACCTCATGAATATGAAAACCTCCTCGCCAATCATGACGATTATGCAAAACGCAGCCCGCAAAGCTTCGCGGGGGTTGCTGCGTGATTTTGGCGAGGTTGAGACCTTGCAAGTCTCCCGTAAGGGGCCGGCGGATTTCGTCTCCCGCGCAGATAAAAAAGCCGAAGATGTTATTTTTGAAAACTTGCGCCGTGACCGCCCAGGGTACGGCTTTTTGCTTGAAGAAGCAGGGGTGGTCGCGGGCACGGATAAATCTCACCGTTTCATTGTCGACCCGCTTGACGGCACAACCAATTATCTTCACGGTATTCCGCATTTTTCCATCTCTATCGCCCTAGAGCGTACAATCGATGATATATCAGAGATTGTCGCAGGGCTTGTTTATAATCCGATTACGGATGAGATGTTTTTTGCAGAAAAAGGGCGAGGGGCCTTTATCAATGACGGCACGCGGGGGGGGGCGGATCGCCGCCTCCGCCCGTCGCGGCGCGATATCTTTACAGATAGTCTGTTTGCAACGGGTATTCCTTTTATGGGCAAACCCGGCCATGCAAAATTTTTAAAAGAACTTCATCAAGTCATGGGAGCTTGTTCGGGCGTACGCCGTATGGGCTCTGCGGCGCTGGACCTGGCATGGACAGCCGCAGGGCGCTATGATGGCTATTGGGAGCGTGATTTGTCTCTTTGGGATATTGCAGCAGGGGTTTTAATTTGCCGCGAGGCAGGTCTTGAGGTCGAAAGCCTCTCCGGCGCAGATGTGCTCGTAGCTTGCGATCCGATTGTAACCAATGCGGAACTTATGGCGCCTTTACAGCAGCGGGTGATCTAGGCTCTTCTTGTGTGTCTTGTTCTTTTATGGTTTGGGCGCTTGGCAGAAGACTTAAACGATAGACCATAAAAGCGAGGCCCGCGCCAATAAATTGCACAGCAATAAAGCCCGGCGCATCAAAGGGGCGGATGCCGGCAAAACTATCTGAAAAACTACGGGCGAAAGTGACCGCTGGATTGGCGAAACTGGTGGAGGCGGTGAACCAATAAGCAGCGGTGATATAAAGCCCAACGGCCATAGGCACGGCGTCCGGCTTTGTTTTCAGGGTGGCAAAAATCACCCACATTAATCCAAATGTTGCAATAAGCTCTGAGAAAAGTTGTGATTGACCAGCGCGTATTTTTTGCGAAACTTGCAAAATATCTGTGCCAAACATAGCGTGGGCCGCCCAGACACCGAGCACGGCGCCGATAATTTGCGCGGCGATATATAATAGTGCCAGCGGCGTTTTGATCTCGCCATTAAGCCGAAAACCCAAAGTGACCGCTGGATTAAAATGCGCCCCCGATATAGGGCCAAGCATCGTAATCAGCACAATTAAAATAGCGCCTGTTGGGATGGTATTCCCTAAAAGCGCAATGGCGATATTGCCGCTGGAGAGGGTCTCCGCCATAATACCTGAGCCGATGACTGTCATTAACAAAAAAGCAGTTCCGATAAATTCAGCCCAAAGTTTTTGCGGGCTAGAATAGATTGGAGGGGATGAATAAGTTTGAGTGGGTGCGTAGATTTGTGTGGGCGGCATGATGTTAAACCCGTTCGCAGATAACGCTATCCAGCAAGCTTTGGCAGGCTTGCGGATTGCCGCCGCAGCAATCTTCCATGAGAAAAGATAAAAGCTCCCTTAGGCCCGAAATTGAGGCAAAATATCTTATGCTGCGGCCTTCACGCAGTTTGGTGACAAGTCCCGCGTGGTGCAAAATCATAAGGTTTGTCGACATGGTATTTTGCCGAATATTGAGCGCCGTGCCAATTTCGCCGGATAACATACCGCTATCTCCGGCTTTGATTAAAAGCCGTAAGGTTTCAAGCCGGAGGGGCTGCGAGAGGGCAGAAAAAGAGGTAGTAGCTATATTAATATCCATATATCATGAATAGTTGATATAACAATTAAATCAAGATAAAATTAGGGCGTGGTCAAATCATGTTTGTATTATGCGCCAGCGGCGAGTTGGTTTTGGTAGATGTGTAAAAATGATGCAAATCTGCACGGGAGCTTGACAGGGTCAGCTCATGACTATTTGGGCCATGAAAATTTGTGGGCGGCATCACCGTCTAAAATCATTCTTGCCATAAGCGCGGCACTCGGGAGGGCGAGTGTCCAGCCCATATGGCCGTGGCCGCCGTTAACCCAAAGCCCTTTCAGGGGGGATTGACTGATAACAGGCCGTCCTAAGGCGCAGATTGGTCGCTCACCGGACCAGACCTGATGGGGCGACGGTAGGCGGCGCATAATGTCCGGGATAAGGCGGCACCATCTTTGCCACAAAGGGGCGGCGCTGCGCTCCCCTAATGTACCCGATAAGCGAAGTGTCGTATCAAAGCGTGTGAGCGCTGTACGGGAAGCCGCATCCATAATGGGGGCTTTGGGGAGACTGGAAAGATCAAGACCTTGGGCGTCAAAATCAAGGGCAAACCCGCGTATAGGGATGACCGGTAGGGAGAGGTTTAAAGGAGACAGCAGCGTGTTCACGCTGTGGCCTGCGCAAATTATGACGTGATCGGCTTTGATGATATTACCATTGAGGCGCACTGAAAATCCAACCAAATCTGGGATTAAAGATAACTTTTCACCCAAATGAAGGGTTAGGCCGTCAGCGATTAAAGCGTTTATTTCGGCGCGGCACCATTGATAAGCATCGCCAGAAAAATCATCTGGAAAATAAAGTGCTGGGCGTGAAAATTGCTGTGATATTTCGGTTTTGATGTGGATAAGGTTATAACGGGCTAAGGCGGCGGCCCGCGCGGCTTCATTGTCAAAAATTTGAAAGCAGCCTGGCTCTCGGGCCTGGCCGACGAGGGAGAGTGCAGCCATACGCGCTTTGGTCTGTTTGGCGGCGTGGCGGGCTAATTTGGCTATGCTCTGCGCCGCTGCTAATTGGGCTTTGTCACAAAGTCCGCTTTGCACCCACGGCCAAGCTTGGCTCGGATGTATCATGCCGGAATTAGCAAAGCCTGCGCCGCAACCAATGGCGGATTTTTGCTCTACTAGTGTGACCTGCGCGCCGCGTGAGATAAAGGCGCGAGCATTTGCAATGCCAATAAGCCCGGCGCCGATAATCAGGATATGCGGATGCTGCGTCATTTCTGCGCGCTTATAGGCAAGTTGGCCGTGAAATGAAATCGCATTTTCTCAATAACTTCGGCCAGCTCATCGAAGCTATGGAGGGATGTGCAAGACAATATTTACTATAAAATGTAGGCTTAAAGTAATGTTTCTGTGCCATACTAAACCTGTAGTTAGGAGTGGGATATGCTAAAATCATTTATAAAAGATAGGTCAGGAAATTTTGGCCTTATGGGAGCTGGGGTTATACTGACATTGATTGGCGGAATAGGCCTGAGTGTTGATTATATGGCAATGGCTGATACCTCTTCACGGTTACAGTCTGCGGCCGATGCGGCGTTACTGGCTGCGGCTTCATCGGGGGAAACAGATGTCGTTAAATTAGAACAAATTGCCAATGAATCTCTATCAAGCCTTATGCTGCAAGGAGAATCGGCGATTGCAAGATATTCACATACGCAAGACCGAATAGTTATCAAAGCTGAAATGGCTTACCAGCCCCGTATCATGAATATATTAGGCTTTGGCACCCAAATGATTAGTGTGGAGGCCGCTATTCCGAGTGGCGGCGTAGGTGTTTTGGATATTGCTTTGGTTTTGGATGTAACCGAATCTATGCGGGGTGCTAAACTGGATCAAATGAAGGTGGCTGTTAATAATTTTATAACAGAATTTGAAAATAGCGGCGGTGATATTCGGGTATCTGTCATACCGTTTTCTCAATATGTAAATGTCGGTACACAGCATAGAAACCAGCCTTGGATTGATAATAGTGAAGAAGGTATAAATTTCCCCCCCGTCACTCATACAAGGTATTTTGGCGCGACCTGTTCAGGCGGAATTGTTCAAACAACATGCACGAGTACATTTGACGGTGTTAGCTCTACAAACACATGTCAGCAATGCCCAGGAGGCTGGGTTGGCGGTATGTCTCAGGATGAGATTGTATCTCCTGATCGTATATGGGATGGATGTGTGGGGTCTCGCCCGGGTAATAAGTCCCGCGAGGCCTTTTACGGCGGAAGTCCTTTCCCTGCAGTTTATGATGATGGTTACAAAGGCCATCCCTATGGTAGCCGGGATTATTCATGTCCGGATGAAATACTAACCTTAACCGATGACTATACAGCTATTCGTAATAAGGTGAACGTGCTTAATGCAACGGGCACCACTTACATGCCGTCCGGCCTTGCGTGGGGATGGCGAACACTTGACGGTGAGGTACCGCTTGGGGTGGCCGGTACAGGCGGTGATCGTAAGAAAGCTCTCATTCTTATGACAGACGGATTTAACACCGTCTCGCGCCTAGGGAGTGATAAATATCACTTTGGTAAGAATGCCGATGATCCGAATGTAACAAGAGATGCTAATCAAGAGGCTGAAAAGATATGCCAGAATATCGCATCGGAAGATATTCTTATTTATACGATTGCTTATGACCTTCCTAATGGTGCAGATGCTGATGATACAAGAGTTTTGTTATCGGAATGTGCGAGTACTCCCGATAGCTTTTTTAACGCAGCGGGCGGCGCAAACTTGAATCAAGCTTTTGAAGCGATTGGTCAAGACTTGGCTAAAATTCGCCTCGTTAATTAATTGAACTCAATTAATCAATAAAATTGATTGTTGATTGCCTTCGGCGGTCGATAGATAACTGGGTCACGTCGGGCCGTGAATAATGCCCGGCGGGATCAAAGTTTTGCCGCTCTTCACGGACCCGCGCGGGATCAAGCTCCGCATATCTTATGCCCTCTTCATGCAAGAGCGGGGGCAGAACCCATGACCCGTCCGGTGCGGCCACACAGGACCCGCCGTTAGACGGAATTTCTGTGAGGCATTCGCGTATATAATCTGCATGGGGAATATGATCGCCGACTCGGTCTTTATGCATTAACGCCGAGACTGAGACGCAATAGCTGCGGCCTTCTTTAGCAAGGAACGGCGTAATATCGGTCGTATTTCTATCGCTCCCCGGCCAGCAGGCGATATGTAAATCTTCCCCTTGGCCATAAAGGGCGGCACGGGCAAGGGGCATCCAATTCTCCCAACAGTTTAGCCCGCCGACGGTGAAGTTTTCAAGCTTATGGGTGACAAGGCCGTTTCCGTCCCCCGGCGACCAGACAAGCCGCTCGTCAAAGGTTGGGCGTAATTTACGGTGAACGGACTGGATGGTTCCGCTCTTGTCAATATAGACAAAGCTGCAATATAGAGAATGCCCAGTGATGCTGCGCGGGCGCTCGATGATCCCAAGGTAACAGGCCATTTTTGCTGCCTTCAGCGCCGCACAAACCTCATTCAGGTGCCCGTCTTCTATGGTAACCGCTTGGTCGGAATAATGTGAAAAAATGGCTTTTTGAACCGGATTATCAAAATTTGCCCCGCCAGTTTGATCGAGCCAAAAAGGATAGCCCGGAACAAAGCCTTCAGAAAAGACAATTAATTCCGCCTTTTCTTTCGCCGCTTTTTGGATGGTCTCCACCACTTGCCGTAGCCCACCTGCGCGGTCGAGCCAAACAGGATAAAGCTGCGGTAAGGCGAGTTTAAGGCTAGTCATAAGGCGCTCCGGCGGGTTTTATTGGGTGCCGCTGTAATACACGGCTTTTATCTGAGAGCAAGTCACAGCCCTGTTAGAATTATTAAGCTATAAAATTATTTAACCCCAAACTTCTTGGAAATTTTCCCGTTTAATTCGCTTATTGGCGATGAGAGTTAATAGCGGGGCGAGGCCAAGAGGGGTGAGGTAATCTTGGGCGCGAGATTGATCGGCCGGGCTCAGGCCTGCGTAATAATCCGTGACCCGCTGGAGCATGTAAAACCGAATGGGGCGCACAGCACAGCCGATCATGGTCTTGCCGTGGCGAAACGAACCAAAACCGAGTACACTTATTTTAGGATGAAGACTCGCCCGCGCACCGCTCTCTCCTTGCGGCAGGCCGTTCAGAATTTGAATATTCATCTCAAGCTCTGGGAGGAAATAATTTGCGATATAGCGAAAGATACTTTTCAGGGTGTCGGGCAGGTTTTCTGATGGCTGATAATAAGGCATATCCGATAGATCATCATGAGGTGCGTTCATCCGCTCCGTCCACCGAAAGCTGTTTGGACTGCGGTTTTTCATGATCGCGGCAGGCACTGGGTCGCGGCCTAAATGGGCATAAAGGGAGCACATAAAACCGTAATCCCCCAGCGTTGGTTTAGGCCCTAAAAGATAAGGCGTGTTTGAAAAATGCGCGTCTAAAATGTCTAAAACCTCACCATATGCCCGCTCAATTTCGGGGATTGTTTCCGGCGTAATTCCAAGGGGCGGCAGATAGCCAGAAAATTTATCCATTGTTGACTTAATCTGTGCTTTTGCGGCATCGCTGGCATTTGGCCCTTGCCAGCCGCCAAAACCGTGGGTGATAAAATGATCTGTCTGGTCTTTGAAATTCCATCGGTAATGCATGGCCGGACGGATGAGCCCTTCATCCCCAAAAAGCTCTAAAATCAGCGAGATTAAATGATGCAGCTTATCTTTTGGATAGGCCGGGCAGGGCATATCACCGCCAGCTTCGAAATGATCGATAATATCCGTTGTGTCTTGCAGGATTTGACCGCCTTCTAATTCGATCACGGGAATAATGCGCCGCCCAATTTGCGGCATAACGACGTTTTGAAAATGCGGGGTAACAGGCGCGGTTTCCGTAAAAGCAATCCCTTGTTTAATAAGGTAACTTCGGCTCTTACCCGTAAACATGGATATTTTAACGCCGTAAAGGGTGAGGGGAGTTGTCATAATTGATAGTTTTAAGTTTTTGTTTTTAGCGGCGGTAAATCGGCGAAATTTCCTGCGCGGTTTTGCATATTGGCCTGCATGGCTTCCATCATTTCATTGGGGAGGAGCATGGACATATTCCACACGCCAATATAATCAAGCGCGTCTTGCGTGTTATGATCGCGGCCATAGGTAATCATATGTTTACAGCCGTAAACCGCGAGTGGCGGGTTGGCAGCAATGTCTTCGGCGATTTTCATAACCGCGCTAAGCATGGCCTCTTGGGTGTCATAAACGCCATTATAAAGCCCTCGCCGTTCACATTCATCGGCGGTCATTTTACGCCCCGTATAGGCGAGTTCGCGGACAATGCCTTCGGGCAGGTGGTTTAATATGCGCGGGAATGTGCCCACATCCGCCGTCATGCCGACTTTTATTTCGTAAATACTGACATAGCTATCTTGCGTGCCATAGCGCATATCACAGGCGGTGATGAGGTCGACCGCCCCGCCGATACAGCCGCCCTGAATGGCGGCAATAACGGGAATACGGCAGGTTTCAAGGGCGGTGAAACTATCTTGCAGGCGTTTCACGGTATTATAAAATTCAGCCCCATAAGCCGCACGGTTTTTATCGGGCGATGCCCCGCCGACAGTGGATAACATGGAAATATCAATCCCCGCCGAAAAAATAGGCCCGGTTGATGAAATAACAATCACCCGCGCCAGGCTTTCTGTGTCGATTTTGCGAACGGCCAGCGGTAGCTCACGCCAGAAATCATCATTCATGGCATTGCGCTTTTCAGGGCGAGACAGCTTGATATGGGCTATCTTATGGTCAATCGTCAGGGTGAAAGATTTATAATCCATGATGTCCTCCTATAGGCTCATTAACAGGCCTTTATGGGCCTGTATATCCCCGCGAAGAAGGGCGTGATAAGGCGCAGCAAAAGCCTCTGCGCCGCTATGAGTTTCAATCTCCATCCATGTCTGGGCGCTGCGGCAAAAGGGTGTCCATCTCTCGCCTAGTTTTTGGGCAAAGCCCGCAGGCCCCCAATCTTTCAACCGCAGCTTGGCTTGGTCGGGGGCGAAAAACATAACCGGCGGTGCGCCCGCATCTGGGCGGTGAGGCGGTGCGCCGTCCCAATGGGATTTCCCGACCATGCAATTATAGACAATATTGTCCTTAAAATGCTCATAAAGGCGCTGAGTGACAGCGCCGTTTCCCGCCATATCAACAATCACTGTTTTAACATTAGGGTTAAGATTTGTCAGGCTATCATAACTCTGCACCTCATTATAAAACCCGGTTTTTTCTGTGAAGACTTTATTGCGATCAGAGGTCAGCCCCGTCACCTTAAGGCCTTGGCGGTTTGATAGGCAAAACCCGGTACCAAGAGCCGTTTTAGAAGAGGCCGAGAGGAGCAGGACTTGCTCTGCGCCAAAAAAACTTTCCCGGGCGAGGAAATCATCAATAAGAAAACTTGTGGTGAACAGCGGGCGTAAAATTGGCTGTAAATCTTTAAACTCTCCGCTAAAGGACGGGTCCGCCGCCGTCAGGCTATAGCGGTTATAAATATTATGAAGGGGCAGGCGGTGCGCTGCGGCATCTGAAAATCCCATTGGGCCTATATTGGCAGGCTTAAGGTCAAAATAATCCGCGGGCGGGAAATAGCCGTAAATTTGCGCGCCTTCGGGCAGGGCGTCATGGCGGCTTTGGGTGATCTGCGCATAGCCCCACACGGGCATACGGCCCAGATGACCTGCTTTTATACCATAAGCTTGCGGGTCAAAAAATTTCCAATAGCCGATCATATCCCCTGTCACCATATAGGTGATATTATTCGCCGTTAGGGCAAAGCTTGTAATGTGAACGCGGATATGCCCCGCCTCTAGGGGCGGCAAGCTACGGATGAGGGGGGTTAATTCGCTTAAATTATCGCGGTTTACGCCAATGCTTATTTGCTGCGTCATAAAAACCCTTTTTAAAATATGCCGCTATCATCGCAGGCGATTAAAAGCTGGCCGTCAAGACCCGCGCGGCGATGTTTATGGATTTTGCGGTAAGTGTCTGAGCTTGTAAGCTCTAGCATTAATTGGGCGGATGGATAGTTCACAATGGCGGCGGCGTCCCATTTCATCTCGCCCTTGCCAATTAAAGCCGCGAGGATTTTGCCGCCGTAAATGGCCTCAACGCCGTAAGGTTTCACATAATCCCCAAAGGCTTGGGCATAGCGGGCATAGGCCTGCGCGCCTGAGACGTCTTCCCCGTCCTTATAGCTCGCGCGGGGCTTAAATTTTAAAAGATTTAACAGGCAGACCGGCGCGTCTCCGGCGCTTTGCAAGAAATCTGTTATTTGCTGATCTGTCGGGTGGAGGCGGTTATCCATGTTTTCTGGCCGGAGGTTGTTAATAGCCGGGGGCGTGTAAGAGCTGTGTTGGGACATTATCAAACACATCTTGAGGGACAAAGAAATCCGCCATAAGCGGGCCGTCATAACCGGGTGCGTAATGAGAAAACTCTGTCACGCCTTGTTCGCGCATAAAGACTTCATCGATAATGAATTGCCCCGTTAGCTCTGCCGCTGTTTGGCTAAGAATCATATGGGCGGCATCCGCGAGAATTTGCGGTGTGCGGCTCATTTTCGCCATGGCCTCTCCGCCCAGAACATTTCGCACAGCGGCGGTATCAATGGAGGTGAGCGGCCAGAGGGAATTTACCGCAATGCCGTGGGGCCGAAATTCTTCGGCCATGCCAAGGGTGCATAGGCTCATGCCGTATTTGGCCATGGTATAGGCGGTGTGGCGGGCGAACCATTTCGGTGATAAATCCAGCGGTGGCGCAAGGTTTAAGATATGGGCGTTATCTGAGTTTTTAAGATGAGGCAGGCAAGTCTTAGATAGTAAAAACGTGCCCCGCGCATTGACTTGGTTCATCAAATCATACCGCTTCATGCTGACTTGTTCAGTCTTTAAAAGCGCAATCGCCGAAGCATTATTAATGCAAATATCTATGCCGCCAAATTTATCAGCTGTTTGCTGCACTGCGTCTGTGACCATATCGTCATTACGAATATCACAGAGCAAGGGCAGAGCGTTGCCACCGGCGGCCTCTATCTCTTTGGCGGCGGTATAAATCGTGCCGGGAAGTTTTGGATGCGGCTCGGCGGTTTTAGCCGCAATCGCAATATTTGCCCCATCTCGGGCAGCCCGGAGTGCAATCGCTAGTCCAATGCCGCGTGATCCGCCGGACATGAAAATGGTTTTTCCTTGCAGTGACATGAAATTTCCTTTTTATCTTATATAAAGATGCGCATATGCACAAAATTGCATAGCAAACAACGGTAAGTTCAACAAGCCGTATAAATAGCGGGGATAATATATGGCCTTGGCCGAAGCGATTTTAGTTTGCCTGACGGAAAAGCCGATGAGCGGCTATGACCTGGCGAAAAACTTTGATGCCTCTGTCGGCTTTTTCTGGCGTGCGTCCCACCAGCAGATTTACCGGGAACTTGGTAAGCTGCGAGAGCGGGGCTTTGTTAAAAGCCAAGAGATTTCCCAGCAAGGAAAACCTAACCGTATCGTCCACACCATTACCGATGAGGGCCGCGCCATTTTGCGGCAATGGTCAATCAAACGCCCGCGTATGCCCGCTAATAAAGATGAGCTGTTATTAAAGTTTTATGCCTTTGAGGACATAGATATTCGCGCCATGATTGAGCATCTCTCCCACCGTATTGAACAGCATGAAACGCGGCTGGCGCGTTATAAGAAAATTAAATCCCGCTATTATGATGGGAAGACCTTAGACCTGATGAAAAAGGGAAAGCTCATTGCTCTTGAAATGGGCCTTGATAATGAAACCTCGCAAATTCGTATGCTCACCCGGGCATTAAACGACATGCGCAGCCTAGATGCCGCCAAGGACGATTAAGCCTTATAGAACGGCGTGGCTTGTCTCCTGTTCTGCCCAAAGGGCGGCATAAAGCCCGCCTTGTCCTAACAGGCTGTCATGGGTGCCAATCTCGGCCAATCTGCCGCCATCCAGCACCATAATCATATCCGCATGGGTGATGGTTGACAGGCGGTGGGCAATAATCAGCGTTGTGCGGTTTTCGGCTACTTGCTCCAGCGCATCGCGTATTTCCCGCTCTGTGGTATTATCAAGGGCGGAGGTGGCTTCATCCAAGATTAATATGGCCGGATTTTTCAGCAGGCTGCGAGCAATGGCAACCCGCTGTTTCTCCCCGCCGGACAGCTTTAGCCCGCGCTCCCCGACAAGCGTGTTATAACCCTTGGGTAAGCTCGTGATAAACTCGTGAATATTCGCAGATTTCGCGGCGGCTTCAATCTCGTCTTGGGCTGCCCCCGTGCGTCCATAGCCAATATTATAGCCGATTGTATCGTTAAATAACACCGTGTCTTGAGGAACAATGCCAATGGCGCGGCGTAGGCTATCTTGAGTGAGGGCGCGAATATCTTGGCCATCAATTTGAACGCGGCCTGCCGCAATATCGTAAAAGCGGTAAAGTATGCGCGGTAGGGTTGATTTCCCTGCTCCTGTAGGGCCAACAATCGCCATCGTCTGCCCGGCTTTGATATGAAAACTTAGGCCGTGAAGGATCTGCCGGTCAGGCTCGTAGAAGAAATCAACAGCGTCAAAAACAATATCGCCTTTGACCTGCGTTAGATTTGCGGCGTCTTTGCGGTCTTTGACTTCTGGCTCAAGGGCCAAGAGATCAAACATTTTATCCATATCGGTCAGGGCTTGCTTAATCTCCCGGTAGGCAAAGCCTAAAATATTAAGCGGACGGTAAACCTGCATCATCACAAGGGTAATGGCCGTCATATCCCCAAGCTTCATCTCCCCGCCGATGATTTGATGGGCGGCCAAGAGCATCATGAGTACAATCCCCAAATTCATTAAAAAACTTTGGCCGATATTAACGGTAGCAAGGCTTGTGCGGGAGCGAATAGCCGCCGTTTGGTAGCGCTGCATAGCTTTGTCATAGCGTGCGGTTTCAAAGCCCTCTGCGCCGAAATATTTGACGGTCTCATAATTTAACAGGCTATCAATGGCGCGGCTATTGGCGACGGTGTCTTGCTTATTCATCTCCCGGCGAAATTTAAGCCGCCATTCGGTTGTCGCCACTGTGAACCAAATATAGCTGAGTACAATCAGAATCGCGATAAGCGCAAAGCGCAGATCATAGGCTATAGCAAAGGCAATTCCCGCTATAGATAATTGAAGCAAGGTCGGGCCGATATTAAATAATAGAAAGCGGAACAAAAAATCGATTGATCTTATGCCGCGTTCAATGACGCGCGATAACCCGCCCGTGCGCCGCTCCAGATGAAAGCGCAAGGATAATTTATGCAGATGGGTAAAAGTGGAGGTTGCCACACGCCTTTGCGCGAGCTGCCCAACGGGAGCAAAGATATATTCCCGCGCCTCATTAAAAAATGTCGATAACAGGCGAAAGCCCCCATAGCCCAAAATCAGGCTCGCGATATAGAGCCAAGCATCTTGCCAGACTTGCCCCTTATCAATGGCCGCCTCGACGGCGTTCACCGCCCACCCCAGAAAGAACGGTCCCAGCACCAGAACAAATTGACTTGTAATGGTAATAATAAGCGCCGCGAAGGTTCGGACTTTATAGCTTGGCTTATCATTGGGCCAAAGATAGGGCCATAATTTGCCGAAGCTTTTAAGCTGCTGCCATAGGCCGTCGGTCTTTTGCGCGGCGGGATCAAAAGGGCGCGGCGGTTTGGACGGGCTATTAGGCGGCATATGTTTTTCCTTTGGGGGCAGATGGGGGATTATTGGCTGAAAGTCCAGTCACTGCTGGATTATATATATTATTACCTGCGGTTATTGAGGCTTATTAGGCAGCCTCGGTTTTATTTAACGACCTAGCCGCTGTGCAGATTAAGAATCGCTTGGCTCTATGAAACTGCCGCTCTATGCTAGGGCTCTCGCATTTGATTAAACCGTAACGATGAAAGCTGACTATGTTAGACCTTGCCCCCCGCGCGCCTGAACTTCGTGTGCCTTATTGGATCGACGGTGAAGGGAATGAAATAGACGGCCTTAAACTCACAGATTTAGGTGCAGGTTATAAAATTATATTTTGCTTCAAAGCTTCTTGCCCCTCCTGCCACTCGCGCGGCTTTCCGGGAATGAAAAAACTGGTTGATAATTTATCTGGTAAAGGTTTTGGTTTTGCGGTCGTTCATACAGCTTTTGATGATGACCCATTTAATTCGCGGGAGCGCGTGCGAGAAAATCAACTTAAATTTGATATCCAAGTGCCCTTTGGCCATGACCCTAAAAGCGGCGTTCATTACCCAACCGTTATGCAAGATTACCGCACGCGCGGCACACCGTTTTTTATCGTGATTGACCCATCAGGGGGCATTGTCTTCTCCGACTTTAGCCTTGATGTGGATAAATTAATCGCGGCTTTCAAGGATAAATAATGACAGCCCTATGGGCCTAATGTCTTCCTTTCTATAATGGTTTTTGGGCAGGAACATCGCCTTACACCCAGTACAAAACTCACCGCCCGTATTTACGCGCAGTGTGGACATTCGCAGCATATCCATTTGCGATGGATACCAATTCTCTTTTGTTTGACGCAAACGGATGCGAGGACGTCACTTTGACGCCTCGCGGCAGCGTTTATCGGGGCCACAAATTTGCATTTGTGGTGCTCCGCTAAAATAGGTTCACTGAACCTATTTTGACGCTACGCATGCTGCGAGATTGGCTTTTTTGCAGCTCTCGGACAGCCATTGAGTCTAGGCCATCTCAGCTATTCACCGCTCCTGCAGGCCTTCCCGCAGCAGACAAGAGGTACAGCCGGACGCAAAGGACGTTACGCCCTTGCGCGGTCGGCACCAATCACACCTTTACAGTAAGCCAACGATCACTTGCCTGTCCCAAAAGGTGATGATGGTAATATAAACCCGCGAGTGAGGGCGGGGATATATCTCGATGATTTTCTTATTCCCTCATCCTGACGGGCGAGAGTGTGGGAAATGGTAAATATTCCCGTATGCGCGGGACTGCACGGAGGTTGTTGTGAAAATATGGTATAACTCATAAATCCGTCTATTCCCGCGAAAGCCGGAATTTAGTGAGTATGGCGCAAGAGACCCCGATTTTTATCGGGGTGAGCGGGAATACAACTTCGCGTCATTCCGGGGCGCGCAGCGAACCCGGAAGGTCGAGAGATAAAGTCCGACCTTCCGGATCGGAACAAAGTTCCGTCCGGAATGACAAATATGACAGATCACGGCTAATAAATCTGCGGAACTGTCATATCAGGTCGGAGTTCTACATATAAAATCCAAACATCATCTCCCCCTCATCCTGAGGGGTGAGAGGGTGGCATGAGATTAGAACGGCAAAGATTTCCACCGTAGTTTACCCCTGTGAAAACAGGGGCGGAAATGCACAGGGTGAGAACAAGGCTGTAGCCTTCCTCCGTCCATTCCGGCGAAAGCCGGAATCTCTTTCTTCAATCTATAGACTTAGATTCCCGCATGCGCGGGAATGCACGGGGTATTGTGGTGACGACCTATCATTCCCCTTCCGTCCATTCCCGTGAAAGCGGGAATCTTTTTACCCAAGATAGATGCCTCAATTCCAGCGGGAATCTTGCGTTTGTGATTATATCGAGCCCTTCAATATAGCCGAGTAACCTGCGGCGTTAATAAGCCCGCTTGACAGCCTTGGCCTTCGCGCCTATATGCCCATCAAATTTCCGCGCAAGATTTATTTTGCGCTCTGACCTATCCGATCCCATATTGATGGATGAGATAGGCGGGGTCCCCTGATCGGCGAGTTTCGCTCATTGGGGCTTTGATCGTTTGCGGATTAAAAAGTGTAAAAACCGAAATCACAAGGTTTCGGGGGATGAAAGGATGATCGGGCTTGTTTGACGCATTAGGCGATAAATTAGGCACTGTTTTCGATAGCCTCACCGGACGGGGGGCGCTGTCGGAAAAAGATGTCTCTGCGGCCATGCGGGAGATCCGAATTGCCTTGCTTGAAGCTGATGTGGCCTTGCCGGTTGTTAAAGGCTTCATTGAATCGATTAAAGTCGAAGCGGTTGGCGAAACGGTTATTAAGTCGATTAAGCCCGGCCAGCAAATCGTTAAAATTGTTCATGACGGGCTTGTGGATATGCTCGGCGGGGAAGAGGCCGACACCTCCCTGAACCTCGCTGTGCGCCCGCCGGCCGCGATTTTAATGGCTGGCCTTCAAGGCTCTGGTAAGACGACAACAACGGGTAAGCTCGCGAAGTTCCTCAAAGAGAAGCAAAAGAAGAAAGTCCTGCTAGCCTCTCTTGATACGCGCCGCCCGGCTGCGATGGAGCAGCTCGGTATTCTGGCGGGGCAAGTGGGGGTTGATTTCCTCGAGATTGTCAAAGGCCAAAGCGCCGTAGAGATCACCCGCCGGGCGATGGACCAAGGGGCAAAGGGCGGCTATGATATTGTCTTTCTCGATACGGCTGGCCGTACGACCATTGACGAAGATCTTATGGCCGAAGTTGAGCAAATTGCTAAAATCGCGCAGCCGGCTGAGACCCTTTTGGTTGCCGATAGCCTGACTGGGCAAGATGCGGTGGAAACAGCGCAGCGCTTTCACGCGCAATTACCGCTTACGGGGCTTGTACTGACGCGGATTGACGGGGACGGGCGCGGCGGTGCGGCCCTGTCTATGCGAGCGGTAACGGGCTTGCCGATTAAGTTCCTTGGTACGGGCGAGAAAATGTCCGGCCTTGAGGCCTTTGACGCCAAACGGCTCGCGGGGCGGATTCTTGGCCAAGGGGATGTGGTCTCCTTGGTGGAAAAAGCCAGCGAGATCATCGACCAGAAAGAGGCCGAAAAAATGGCCAAGAAAATGCAAAAAGGCATTTTCGATCTGGATGATCTCGCGAAACAACTCGGCCAAATGCAAAAAATGGGCGGCATGGGCGGCCTCATGAAAATGATGCCCGGCATGGGTAAAATGAAAAAACAGATTGATGCGGCGGGGGGCATTGATGATAAAATGCTCAAACGCCAGCAAGCGATTATCTATTCCATGACCCCGCAGGAGCGCGCTAATCCGGCTCTCCTGAAAGCGTCGCGCAAAAAACGTATCGCCGCAGGGTCGGGCATGAGCGTACAAGAGGTCAATAAGCTTTTAAAAATGCACCGCGGCATGGCCGATATGATGAAGAAGATGAAAAAAGGGGGCATGGCCGGCATGATGAACGCCCTGACCGGCGGGGCGGGAATGCCCGGCATGCCCAAAGGCATGATGCCTAAGGGCGGCGGGCTGCCTGATCCATCGTCTATGGATCCAGCGCAGCTTGAGGCACTTAAAAAACAATTTGATTCCGGTAAGGGCTTACCCGGCCTTGGTGGAAAGTCATTAGGCGGCAACCCTCTTGGTAGCGGCCTTCCAGGGCTTGGCGGTACATTAGGTGGTGGTCTTCCCGGTTTGGGCGGCCCCAAAAAGAAAAAATAAAACAGTTAAATAGATTGCTAGATTAAAAAGGAAAACTCATGGCTATCAAACTTCGCTTGGCGCGTCACGGCGCTAAAAAACGTCCTTTCTACCGTATTGTTGTTGCCGATGTGCGCTCACCGCGTGATGGCCGCTTCATTGATATTGTGGGCCGTTATAATCCCATGCTGCCGAAAGATAGTGAAGACCGTGTGCAGCTTGACATTGAAAAATGTAAAGAATGGCTCGGTAAAGGTGCGCGTCCAACAGAGCGCGTGGCGCGTTTCCTCGGCGCAGCCGGCCTTTGGGAATGGAAAGCGGGAAGCAACCCCAATAAAGGCAAGCCCGGCGCCAAAGCGCTTCAGTTGATCGAAGAGAAAAAAGAAAAAGAAGAAGCCCGCAAGGCCGCTGAAGAAGAAGCTAAGCAAGCCGCAAAAGAGGCCGCAGAGGTTGCCGCAGCCGCTGCTGCTGCCGCAGAAGCCGAAGCCAAGGCGGCCCCAAAGTCTGAAGAAGAATAAACGTTTACATATTAAGCGCCGCGTCCAAACGGCGCGGGGTCATATAATTATACCCGCTTAGATTTGCTCTAGGCGGGTTTTTTGCGCCGTGTATTTGGTGAAAAGCTATTTGCCGCTTTGTGCGTCTTATGTTAAATATGCTGTGCAGCCGTAAATGAAATTCTTCTCTATAATGCTGCTTTTACATGACAGATAATAAGCATACTCATGCTATTCGCTCGCTTTTCCCGCAATGGTGTAAGCCTCGGCGCGGAACATCTAACCCTGAAAACATGACAAATATTGTTTGGGTGGATATTATTCAAAATCAATTACACCCCCATAAGGCCCATAAGCTTTACGGCGTAGGAGATAAACAAAGTCCCGCTTGGTGTCATGATCGATATGGGCAAAGCAAAACAGTCTTACATGACGGTACAGAAATTCTCATTGGGGGTGAGCATGAGGATTGGTATGATGAAGATTTTTATATTTACAATGATGTAATCGTTACAGCGCCTGACGGCAAGATTACAATTTATGGATATTCAAAAGAGGTATTTCAACCGACGGATTCTCATAGTGCAACCTTGGTTGCTTATAAGAAAATTTATATCATTGGATGTATCGGCTACCCTGAACAAAGCAGCAAGGGCCAAACGCCCGTCTATGTTCTTGATCTAGCAGATTTTTCAATACAGCCCTTTCATACGCACGGTGACACTCCAGACCGGCTTTATCAACATGAAGCGGAATATATTAAGCAAGATCATGTTATTCTTTGCCGAGGCGGGAAGATGACTCATGCTCAAAATAATGAAACTGCGGATAATATCGTAACGTGGCAGTTATGTTTAAAAAGCGGAAGATGGAGCCAGCTTGCGAAGAAACAGTACACGCGGTGGCGTTTTGTCCGTGAAGATGAAGATTTTAACAAACTCTATGAAATCGACCAAGTTCTACATGCGGCTAGGTCTGGCCGTCATGATAAATATTCTAACCAATATCGTGAAGTCCTTTTATCCACAGGCTATGAGCTAGATTTAAACCGTTTTGAGGCGCGCTATCGTCCTGACATTGAACATGTCTATGTTCCAAGTGGTGAATATAGGCAATTTATGATTAGTATTGATGGCGTTATTATTTGTTATGATGAAAGCTCTGCCGATATTATGGTAACAGTTAAAGGGGTCTTGCCCCAAAAGACAATTAAGGCATTAAAACAATATGGGCTTGAAGTATTTTCAGCGATTGAATCGGTGCCTTATAAGATTATTGAGTTCTAAGGCGAGCAGGGGCAAAAAGGGCGAGAAACAGCAAGTCTGACATTCGCTTTCCATTTTTTTACGGTCTTTATGCCCTAACCTGCCGCGCGGAGTTTATCGCCTTTGAGGACTTTTTTGACGGCGCGGGCGCGTTTAAGGCGGGAGAGATAATCAATAAAGACAATGCCTTTCAGGTGGTCCATTTCATGCTGAATACAAACCGCATATAAACCTTCGGCCCATTCGGTGATGCGCTCGCCGTTATAATCCAAATAGGTGAGCTTGACTCGCTCGGGCCGCTCCACATCATCATAGACGTCCGGCACAGATAGGCAGCCCTCTTGATAGGGTTTGGTGTCGTCCACACTTTCAAGAATTTCAGGATTGATGAAATAGCGCGGCTGCGGGTCTTCGTCTTCGCGGGCGAGGTCCATGACAATGACATTCAGGGGCACGCCGATTTGTACCGCCGCAAGGCCAATGCCGGGCGCGTTATACATGGTTTCCAGCATGTCATCCATAAGGGCGCGGGTATCATCGGTAACGGTCTTAACCGGTTTAGACACCTGCTTCAGGATGGGATTGGGAACCGTGAGTATTTTGCGTATAGCCATGAGCTGTAAATAGGAAAGCTCCGCCTTGGGGTCAAGACGAAGCTTTGTAATTATACGGCGTGAATATGAAAGGCTTTGGGCTAGCCAAGAACCTTATAACCGCGTCCGGCCATACAGCGAATGACGATATCTTTTTGGCCACTACGTCCTTGGAATACGCCTGCACCGCCGCCGGCTGCGCCGCCAATGGCTGCGCCGACAAGGGCGTCCTCTGCATCAACGTCATAGCCGCTTGATAATCCAACCAATGCGCCTACGCCCGCGCCGACAAGGGCGGTGGCCAGTGTATTGTCGTTAAACACGCTGTTTTGCGCCGCTAGAGATTGGCAATCCGCGAGGTCAGCTTGCAGCTGCGGCCCGGCAGGCGCGTCAATAATAGGCGTGTAATTGGCCGCACCATTGGCGCAGGCCGTCAAGCTTAGGCTTGTTAAAACGGCGATAAGTGTTGTTTTTGATGTGGTCATAAATTTATTCATCGGTATTCGTTACCTTCTTCATTAGGCCCGTGTATTCCCATGCTTAAGCTAAATTTAGCTTAGTGGCAAATTCTGGCCGCAGCACTATAATTATTTGTAATATAGCAGCTGGCCTTAATAGAGTCTGAATATACCATTCATATTTATTGTCACAATTATCGCCTTATTCAGGCGGCGCGGCGATCATCTATCACGTCCACAAAGCTGTGATTTACGTCCCTATGTTCGGCTTCATCGGCGCGAACCGCAATGATAACGTCGCTGAGGCGGGCATCTTCGGGGAGCTGCCAATAATCAATGGCGAGCTGCGGGGCGGGGACATTCTCTTGCTTGCCGGCTTCCACTTCGGCAAGATATTGGGTATAACTTATAACGGCTTCTTCTTCGAAATAGCCGACAACCCTGTGGGCGGTACGCGGCGCAAAGAGATAGAGGAAGAAATAAGCATTATAAAATACGAATTGCACAGAAATGATTAAAAACCGTTCAAACCAATTTGGCTGGGCGATTTCAATAAAGGTCATCAGATGCATGCGCTCATTTTCCGCTTCGTCTAAAAGGGTTCTGATCCAGCCTTCATCACCGCGCATTTTACGCAGGGCGGTAAGATGCTGCCACAGCCCGCCGACCATGCCCGGCACGGCGGCAACGGTTTCAAGCACAACGGCCCGGTGCCCGTAGCGTTTAGCGAAAAATTTATCGGCAAAAAACCGCAAAAACCGCACAAATCCATAAGCGATTTTATCGCTTATGGTGACGGGTTTTACATGGCTATCCAGCGCAATGTTATAATCAACCTCGCGGGGGGCGGGCATCGGGTTAGGGGCCGGGTTTGGGGCCATGGTCAGTCTCCATTTTACGCCGTCTTAGCACGATCCATATGGGGGTCATAGCGGTGATTATAAGCCGCCATATTGACGCAGGATATTTTGGCATGACAGCTATGCGCCGCTGCGGCTTATGTGATATGTGAAATACGCATGAAGTGGCTATGGGTTCCATATAGGGGCATAACTTTGTTAACATCGCCGCGAAGGCTTTTGCCGTATATACCATAACTGCCAGTTTTAGGGGCCGATATGCTGAGTGATATTCTTGTTTATTTTTGCTATGCGGCTGTGGTTGTCTTTGGCTTGCTCACGGTCTTATGGGGTATTAGCGTCGCCGCCAAAGATGCAAGCTTGATTGATATTTTCTGGGGCTTTGGGTTTCTCGCGGTCGCGGCGGCCTGCCTTTATCTTGCGCCTGTTAAAACTGATTACCACATCTTGCTCGCGGCCTTACCGATTATTTGGGGGGCGCGGCTCTCGCTCTATCTTGCGAAACGCAATCTAGGCGTTCTAAATGGCCATGGGGGCGAAGATGTACGTTATATCGCCATGCGTAAACGGGCTGAGAAAAAAGGCGTGAGTGAGCGGGTGTGGCGCTTGCGGAGCCTGCTAACGATTTATTTTGGGCAGGGGCTTTTGATCATGATTGTAAGCGCGCCGATTTGGGCGGCGATGGCGACGGCAAGCTACAACCCTAATCGCAGCAGCGAAATATATCACGGCGGCCTTGTGCCGATTGGTTTTCTCGCCATTATCGGCGCAATTCTTTGGTTTATTGGCTTTCTATTCGAAGCTATTGGCGATGCGCAGCTTGCGGCCTTTATCAAAAAGAACAAAAACTTTGATGGCCCTTATGAGGATAAGCCTGTGCTGGATACGGGCCTGTGGGCCTATACGCGCCATCCGAATTATTTCGGAAATAGCCTCATGTGGTGGGGGATTTGGCTTATCGCCTGCGCCGCCCCTTTGGGATGGGTGACGGTTTTTGCCCCGCTGATTATGACGTTATTTCTGGTGAAAATTTCCGGCAAAGACCTCTTGGAGCGCAGCCTGAAAAAACGTCCTGCCTATGCCGATTATATGACCCGCACGAGCGGGTTTATTCCAAAGCCGCCGAAGAG
>CALFVT010000020.1 GCA_937928165.1 uncultured Caulobacterales bacterium | reverse complement strand
TATTGATAATAAGCGGGGAGCCGAAGATATGACGAATTTTTTAATTAAATCAGGTCATAAAAATATTGGCTTTGTTAAAGGTCATGAAAATCATTTGTCGGCACAACTGCGCTTTGATGGGTTTAAATCGGCTATGGCCCGCGCAGGCTTGCCGGTTAGGGATGAATGGGTGGCGCAAGGGGATTACTCTTACACATCCGGCGAAGTGGCGGCGCGGGATATTTTCTCGCGTCCGCATAGGCCTACAGCTATATTTGCAGGTAATGATGATATGGCCGCGGGGGTTATGGCTATCGCTGGACATATGGGAATTTCTGTACCCGGCGAGCTGTCCATAGGCGGGTTTGATGATAGCTCTATTGCGAGTATTGTCTGGCCGCGAATCTCTACGATCCGTCAGCCGGTCAAAGAAATGGGCGCTAAAGCTGCTGAAGGTTTAATCGTACCACAGCCAGATAAAACTGGCTGTAGAGGAACGCAGGACGCGGTAGAGAGCTTGGCCTTATCTGACTTATATTCCCATCATTTGGTCATTCGTGAATCAACTAAATCTTTATAAAATGAATTATAAACATCATGGATTTCAACATGTATTGACAGCGCTGTCATAAAAGTTTTAATAGGTATAGATATTTATAATGAGGGAATAAGGTGTCAGCTCAGATAAAAACTGCAACGGAAGAACAGGCCAAGGGCGGCTCAACCTTTATCCCTGTTGAACCCTTTGATATTATTGTCTTTGGCGGCACAGGGGATTTATCGCGCCGCAAGCTTTTACCGTCGCTTTATCACCGCTATTGTGATGGGCAAATCCCTGATGACAGCCGGATTATTGGGGTGTCCCGTTCAAAGCTTGATAGGGTAGGGTTTCGTGATCTTGCAAAAAAATCCTATCTCGAATTTTCTGGGAAGGATAATTATAGCCAAGATTGTTGGTCATCTTTTGAAGAACATATGGACTATGTGCCGATTGATGTGCTTGCGGAAGATGCGAATTGGGCTGGACTGACCAAGGCGCTGCCTCAGGATGATGAACGCATTCGTATTTTTTATCTGGCCATGCCGCCGCGCATGTTTGCTGATGTTTGCGCCGGGTTAAAAAAGGCCGGACTTGTGACGCCAAATTCTCGGGTTGTTTTGGAAAAACCGATCGGAACCGATTACCACTCGGCGCTGGAAATTAACGAAGGGGTTGGCCGAGTTTTTGACGAAGACCGGATTTACCGTATTGATCATTACCTTGGAAAAGAGACGGTTCAAAATCTTTTAGTTCTGCGCTTTGGTAATATCCTCCTCGAGCCTTTATGGAATAATCGCGCGATTGATCATATTCAGATTACGGCGGCGGAATCTATTGGTGTTGGCGGGCGCGGGTCTTATTATGACGGCGCTGGGGTTTTGCGTGATATGGTGCAAAACCATATATTGCAATTACTTTGCCTGACGACGATGGAAGCCCCGGCCTCTTTATCGGCAGATGATGTACGCACAGAAAAAATCAAAGTGCTACGGGCGTTAAAAATCCTGACGCCTGAAACGGTGGCAACCCACAGCATACGCGGCCAATATGCGCGCGGGCAGGTAGACGGCGAAGCCGTGGCCGATTACCTGACCGATGTGGGCGTTGAACAAAGCCATACAGAGACTTATGTTGCGATTAAAGCTGAAATTGAAAATTGGCGCTGGGCGGGCATACCTATTTACTTGCGCTCAGGTAAGCGTATGTCCGAACGGTTTTCTGAAATCGTGATCCAGTTCAAACCCGTCCCGCATTCGGTTTTTGGCGAGGATACCCGGCTTGATGCGAACCGGCTTGTGATCCGCCTCCAGCCCGATGAAGCGGTGCGCTTATGGCTCGAAATTAAAGAACCAGGGGCAGGGGGGCTGCGCCTTAAGACCTTGCCGCTGAATTTGACCTATGCGGATAATTTTACCGTTCGCTATCCCGATGCTTATGAGCGCCTTTTAATGGATGTGGTGCGCGGACGCCTTAGCCTGTTTATGCGCCGTGATGAGGTTGAAACGGCTTGGAAATGGATTGATGCCATTCATGAGGCGTGGAAGAAGTCTGGCCAAAGAGTGGAGCTTTACCCGTCCGGTGAAGATGGGCCGCGGCAGGCGGATGATATGCTAGCAAAAGATGGGCGAAGTTGGTCGAAGCAATGAGTTATTTATTTAAATCCTTTAAAACCCGCGATGACATGACGGCTGCGGCTGTGGCCTTTATGACCGAACGGTTGGAAGACAGGCTTGCGCAAAACGGACAAGCGGGGCTTGTAGTCTCTGGCGGTTCATCCCCGCGTCCGATATATGAAGCGCTCTCCCATAAAGATTTGCCGTGGCATAAGATCTCTGTGGGCCTTGTTGATGAGCGCTGGGTAGAACCGGGGCAGTCGGGCTCGAACCATGATTTCATCTCTCAAACCCTGCTGCAAAATAAGGCGAAAGCGGCGCGGTTTTTACCACTAAAAACGGCAGATAAGACGGCGGCGCTCGGCGCGGCGACCCTATCCGCGCAATATGAAGCGGCCTTTCACCCTATTGATATATGCGTCATGGGCATGGGAACAGACGGCCATACGGCCTCTTGGTTCCCGGGTGCCAGCGATCTTGAAGCCGCCTTGGATATTTATAGTCAAGATATGGTCTGCGCGCAAAATGCGCAAGGCTGCCCTGTGGCCGGAGACCATGCAGAGCGCATCACGTTAACTTTGCCCGCAGTCATGGCCGCGCGCCATATTATCCTGCTTATAGCGGGGGAAGAGAAACGCCGCGTCTTTGACGCCGCTATACATAAACCTGTGCATGAAGTGCCGGTCAATGCGCTTTTAAACGCAGGTACAAAACTAACAATATTTTGGGGAGCGTCATGACACATCCTACTATTACCGATGTGACCCAGCGCATTATAAAGCGCTCTAAGCGCTCGCGGGCGATATATATGAAAGCGATGGGCGAGAATATGCGCCCCGGCCCGCGCCGTAAACGCTTGACGGAAGGTAATCTGGCCCATGCCTCTGCCGCTTGTCCGCTACATGAGAAGACCGAACTCTTAGGGGCAGGTTGGCCGAATATCGGGATTGTCACCGCTTATAATGATATGCTTTCGGCCCATCAGCCCTTTGCCCGTTTCCCCGATATTATTAAACATGCCGCCCGTCGCAACGGCGCAACAGCGCAGGTAGCCGGCGGGGTACCGGCGATGTGCGACGGAGTCACGCAGGGCCAAGACGGCATGGAGCTTTCGCTACTTTCCCGTGATACAATCGCCATGAGCGCCGCAATCGCTTTGTCTCATGATATGTTTGATGCGGCTATTCATTTGGGGGTCTGTGATAAGATCGTACCAGGGCTCACGATTGCGGCTTTGCGCTTTGGTTATTTACCGCAAATTTTTGCCCCTGCTGGCCCAATGCCGTCTGGTATTTCTAATCCTGAAAAAGCGCGGGTGCGGCAGCTTTACGCCGAAGGAAAAGCCGACCGTGCTGCCCTGTTAGAAGTGGAAAGCAAGAGCTATCACGCGCCGGGCACTTGCACATTTTACGGCACGGCTAATTCCAATCAAATGCTCATGGAAATTATGGGATTGCAGCTCCCGGGGGCATCTTTTATTCATCCGAATACGCCGCTGCGTGATGCGATGACCGCGCAGACCACACGCCGCGCAATACAAATTTCGGTCATGGGCGAAACCCCAACGCCTGTCTGCGACATCATTGATGAGAAAGCTATTGTGAACGGTATTGTCGGCCTGATGGCGACGGGCGGGTCAACCAATTTGACCATACATATGACGGCTATGGCCCGCGCGGCGGGGATTATTGTCAATTGGGATGATTTTAATGATGTCTCTGCGGCGGTGCCGTTGATCTGCCGTATCTATCCTAACGGCTCTGCGGATGTGAATCACTTCCAAGCAGCAGGCGGAATGCCCTATTTAATTTCTGAGCTTATCGGCGCAGGTCTGGCTCATTCCGATGTGACCACTGTAGCTGGCGGAGACGGGCTCCATGCCTATAGCCGTGAACCGATTCAAAACAATCATGCAGAAGCAGATTCTGTGCTCTACCGAATGGGGCCAAGTGAAAGCGGTGATACGGATGTTTTAACCTCTGTCTCGGCCCCGTTTCGCCCAGATGGCGGCTTACGGGTTTTAACCGGAAATATTGGTCGGGGCGTCATGAAAGTCTCTGCCGTTAAGCGCGATAACTGGTTTGTCGAAGCCCCTGCGGTGGTGATTGACGACCAAAATGATCTCGTCGCTTTGCACAAGGCTGGAGAGCTTGAGAAAGACTTTATCGCGGTGTTGCGGTTTCAGGGGCCTCGCGCTAACGGCATGCCGGAGCTGCATAAGCTCACGCCCATCCTAGGCTCCCTGCAAGATAAAGGCTTTAAAGTGGCGCTTGTGACGGATGGGCGCATGTCGGGCGCCAGCGGGAAAACCCCAGCGGCAATACATATGCACCCTGAAGCCGCCCTTGGCGGGCCGATCAGCAAAATTAAAAACGGCGATATCATTCGGCTTGATCCCAAAAACGGTAGCGTCGAGGTTAAGGTTGATGATCTCGCCTCTCGCCCGTCTGCGCCGCAACCTGAAAGTAAAACGGCTACAGCTTTGGGCATGGATATGTTTGCGGCTATGCGGGCGGCCAGTGATGATGCAGAGAGCGGCGCGAGCTTTCTGGGTTTATATCAAGGCTAAGCATGGCAGCAGATATGATCATTGTCGGTGATGTCGGCGGTACGAATTGTCGGTTTTCCTTGGCGCAATTAAATGCTCAAGGCACCATAGAGCTGTCGAATACGGCGAAATATTCGGTGCGGGATTATGACAGTTTTTATGATGCATTAGCTGTTTACCTAGGTGAATTAAATGTCCATCCAAATCAGGCGGCTTTTGCCTTTGCCGGGCCGAAGTTTAACGGCGCTATTCGGATGACAAATTTAAACTGGGATATATCCGAAGCCGAAATTGCGGCGCGCTTTGGCTTTGATTATGTCACTATATCCAATGACTTTGCCGCCATGGCCCGGGGCGCGGCGATTATGCCCGATGACAGCTTTACTCCTATTATTGATGGCAAGGTAAATTACAGCAACCCTGTCGCCGTGCTTGGCCCGGGAACTGGTCTTGGGGTGGCGGGTATTTTACCCGGAAAGCCGCTGCGAATATTACCCACCGAAGGGGGTTATAGTGCCTTTGCCCCGCAGGACGACCTTGAAGATAATATCATGAAAATATTAAGGGCGGAGCTTGGCTTTGTCGCTTCTGAACATATTCTGTCCGGCCCGGGCTTGCTGCGCACATATAAAGCGATTTGCGATATTCGCGGGGAGGCTCATATTGCCACCCAGCCCGATGAAGTTATGGCAGCGGCAGAGGCTAATCCGAAGTCGACAGCCCGCGAAACCGTGCGGGTGTTTTGTAATGTTCTAGGCGGATATGCGGGCAATGCGGCCTATATGCTAGGCGCGTCCGGCGGGGTGATTATTGCCGGCGGTGTGGCCCGTCATGTGGGGCCATTTATAGCGAAATCTGATTTTGAAACTCGGTTTAAATCACGGGGCAAAGCGTCTTGGTTTGTGCAAAATATTCCCGTGCGGGTTTTAACCGCTCATTCTGTTGCGCTTTACGGGGCGGCCGCGTTTATTGGTGATCGCCCATTAAAAGCTTAGGCCCTTAAGCGACCGCGCAGCCGCCGGCGGCTTGAATGCCGCCTGCGTTTTGACCTGTCATGATTTTAAATTCAGGGGAGAGCTGCGGATCATAGTTAATCTCAATAATTACAGCTTGGGACAAAACTTCGCCGCTTTGTTTGGCTGTCTTGCGAACGGCCTCATAGATTTTTTGCGGGCTTTGGCCTGTTACCAGAGCGCAGTTTCCAAGCGCGCCAGGGAGCTGTGCATTTTCGCCAATCGGATGGCCTTTGATATTGCCCTTGCTCACAAGCTTGACGTTAAACTCACCTACGGCATTTTCGCTGATGACCGCAAAGGGTCCGTTTGAGGCGACGACAAAGCGCTGCATGCCCGCTTGGTCGACATCAAGACGAACAGAAGCAACCTTTTCAGGCACGGAAAAACTGACGCGGTCAACAATCTGCGCGGCGGCGGGGATAGATAATATATCAAGAACAAGGGCAGCAATAAACCAATGTTTATGTTTCTTGAATTTGGTTTTAACTGTGTTTTTAATGCGGGTGAACATATCTCTACCTAATCTGATTCGAGATGAGCCTCGCAAGAAATAGGCCAAAACGGCGGATATCCGTAAAACCACATTATTTTACGGATAAAGCCCTAGCGATGGACGAATTTGCCTATTAAGACAGTGCCCATGAGCAAGAATATGAATAAAGCTTTAGTGTTATTTTCCGGTGGACAGGATTCTGGGACATGTTTGCCTTGGGCTTTGTCCCATTTTGACCATGTGGAAACCATTGGCTTTCATTACGGACAGCGCCACGATGTGGAGATGACCACACGGGAACGGCTGCGTCGTGATATTCTTAAGGTTTTTCCGAAATGGGCGGCAAAGGCCGGACCAGATCATATTATCAATCTTCAGGCCCTTGGGGAGATGAGCGAGACATCTTTGACGCGCGAGCGGGAGATTACCTTAAATGAAGAGGGCCTGCCAACCACATTTGTACCGGGACGCAACCTAATATTCCTCAACTTCGCCGCGGCTCTTGGCTATCGGCGCGGGATTACCCGCCTTGTTGGTGGTATGTGTGAAGCGGATTTCAGCGGCTATCCCGATTGCCGCAAAGAGACATTAGATGCGGCCATGACATCGATTTCCCTCGGGCTTGATGGGGATTATAAGCTCGAAACCCCTTTGATGTTTTTGGACAAGGCAGGAGCGTGGGCGCTAGCCCATGAGCTTGGCGGAGAGGCGCTGATTGAGATTATCTTAGAGCAGTCCCATAGCTGTTACCTCGGCGTTAGAGAAACGCGCTATGATTGGGGCTATGGCTGTGGGTCATGCCCTGCCTGCGCGCTTCGCCGTGAGGGATGGGCGGATTACGCCGCCAAGCGGAGCGGTTAATGTATTCCGTCAAAGAAATATTTTTAACTCTGCAAGGGGAGGGCGCGCAGGCGGGACGGCCATCGGTTTTTGTACGTTTTACCGGCTGTAATCTCTGGTCAGGGCGCGAGTCAGACCGTGCCGCTGCGGTATGTAAATTTTGTGATACGGATTTTATTGGTCCGGACGGCATGGGCGGGGGTAAGTTTGGAACGGCTGAGGCGTTAGCGACTGTAATTAAATCCCATTGGCCGCAAGGAAGCGGCGGCCCTATATGGGCGGTTATGACCGGCGGGGAGCCTTTGTTACAGCTCGACGCAGCGCTGATTGCGGCGTGCCATAAAGTAGGCATAAAAATTGCGGTTGAGACCAACGGAACCCTTACTGCGCCGCCGGGTATTGATTGGCTTTGTGTCAGTCCCAAAGCCAATGCGCCGCTTGTGCAGCGTTCAGGCGATGAGCTTAAACTGGTCTATCCGCAGGCTGAAAATCATCCGGATGATTTTGAAGAATTAAATTTTAAAGTCTTCTCATTACAGCCCAAGGATATGCGGTTTTTGGATGGGCGGGGAGATGATGGCTTTAATGGCTCGCCGCATGGGCAGGCGGCGATTGAATTTTGCCTAAGCCGTCCGAAATGGCGGCTTAGCCTTCAAACCCATAAATGGATGAATATCCCTTAAGTGCCCGTTTGTGCGCGGCGTTTGGCAAAGTCTTTGGCTAGGCGCGAGGAGAATCTTTGCATGGTACGGCGTGTATCTGACCAAACGGCGGCTGTGCGCTGGAAGCCATTAAAAAAGGTTTCATAATATGTGTAGTTTACTTTACCTTGTGAGGTTCCGTCAGCGGAAAAAAGTTCGCCCTCAATCTCTGCGCCGCCAAACCCAAAACTTTGGAAATCTAAGCTGGGTTGTTTGCTTAATTGATTGAATGTCGGGCGATTTGGACGTGCATCGACAAGGGTTAATTTTAACACGCTTTGCGCATTGTCATCTACACTAATTCCTCTCTTCTCGAGATCATGGGTCGTGAATTTTTCAAGTTTAACCAAAAGATTGTTCAGGTCTTTTTCGCCGATCAGGCCATTATTTGCAAAGCCAGCCCGTAGGCCGCGCGATGACGTACGGCTCGATATGTTTTTAGGAAGGTTATTTGCGCGGTAGGCTAAGTCCTCACTTAGCAAAACATCAATGCGAATAGCAGTCGTGGGTATGTTTTCTATTGTCGTCGTAAATCCGCCACGGCTGTTTGCATTGGCTAGGTTTGTCGTCGTAAATAAGGCTGTTCCAAGAACAAGGCCTGTCAGTAATTTACGCATAATAAGCTCCGTGGCTTTATGTTACCCCTATAGTAGTCATATTATCATAAATGCCACGGCTTATCAATTTACGATTTTGTTATTGAAAAAATGCCGTAGTGACTGAACCTTTTTAGGCTCCAATCGACCATACTATCTTAACGCACGAGATTGACAGCAATATCCATAACATTTTTCGCGCCGCGATATTTTAAAAGCTCGTTTTCAAGTTGAAAAGCTTGAATCTGGCGGCTTGTTTTGACGACTTGACCCGACAGGTCAACCGCTTGGGTCGTGACCTCTAAAACTTTCGCAGAACTATCAAGGGCGCCGTTTGCAATTCTGACGGGGGTTGTGCCCATATAATAAATGCCGTTGCCTGTGCCAACAACAGCGCGGCTAGCCAATTTCCCGGTGCCGATAACGGTTTTACCCGCAACAACCCCTGTTCCTGCGACAGTCTTCCCAGCAAATTTTGTTGTCCCGTAAATGCCTTTGCCGGCAATTTCAGTTGTCTTGGCTGTAATTTTAATGGGCGCGGCTACAATTTTCCCGGCTGTTTTAGTTGCTGCGCAGCCACTCATGATGAGTGCCGCCGCCGCAAGGGTTAGGGGTTTTAAAAGTCTCATGGTTACATCCTCCGCCGATCTTATAACCGATTAAGGCTAAAAAAGATTTAAGCGGCTATTTGCCTTCGCGGTACCATGCTCCGCCCATGCAAAGGATGAAGACAATAAAATAGGCGAGCGGCGGGAAAAGCGGCGTGCGGCGGCTTTCACGGACTTCATATTGCGCGCGTTGCATGAGGCGAAGCTCATTACGCGCCGTAGCCGATGTGCCAAAGCGGGTTTGCCGCAGGGCCGGAAAGCCGTCTGGGCCATTGACTGAATATAACCCGCCGCCTGTGCTACTGGCTAGGGGGTTTAGAACCTCTTGGCTTGGTAAAAGCTTGGCAAATTCTATCGGGTTGAGGCTACCGACGGCGGCAATGGTCGAGACGTCACCGTCATCGAGTTTATAGGCGCCTTGACCTTTGGAGCTTATCACCGCTTGGTAATAACCATCACTGACTTTCTCTAAGGTAATGGTTTCTACGCTCCCGTCCGGCGCTGTTATTTTAACGGGGCTGACCGATTCGCGGATAGAAAAGCGCTCAATTTTAAGACTGTCATTTTCAATTTGGACATTCAGGCGCTCGGCCTCAAGTTCGGGCTCTCCCATGAGCCAATGGGCGACTCGGCGAAAAAGCTCATTATAAGGCCCGCCGCCCTCATGGCCTTTTGACCACAGCCAAGCTTGATCGGATAGGACGGTGGCAACGCGGCCATCTTTGACCCGGTCAATGACCAAAAGCGGTTCTCCGTCTGGCCCAGACATCAAGGTGTCGCCGCCGACGACTTCACTTTCGATAATGCGGTACCATGGCCCCCATGTAGACGCTCCGCCGATAAGGCCATTGGTAATGGGATGGCGTTTCCCCGCGTCCGTAAGCTGCGGAATGAAGCGGCCTTCGATGAGTTCATCCGTTGGGCGAATAGGCAAAACCCCTGCGAGCTGTGAGCGGTATAGGCTTTCTTCTGTGGTAAAGGCTTCGCCGGTCGCCACAAGCAGAGCGCCCCCGTCTTCGACATAATTGGCCACTTCGCGAATATGTATGGCGGGGAGCATGGGAACAAGACGCCCGCTGCGGTTAGTAGGGCCGGAACGGCGGCGAAATTTATCAAAAATAACCAGATCAAATTCATAAAGTTTTTCAAGGAATAGCTGATCGCGCGGGAAAGCGATGAGTGAAAGTTCGCTCGTTTGATTGCGTACATTTGTATATTTATTGCGGCTGGTTAAAATCGTAAATTGAACCAGATCAACACCGGGGTCACTTTTCAAAAGATTGCGCCATGCACGCCCCCCCCTATGGGGCTCACCAGTGACGAGTAAGACCCGAAGCCGGTCGCGAATACCTGAAATCTCTGACACGAAACTATTATTGGTTAAAGTCAGCTCATTCGGGGCCGCTTCAACCTCAAGCTCAACCGTGTTGCGCCCGCGCCGCTCTATGATGAGGGGGAGTTTAACCTCCTCACCGATTGTGACGGGAAAGCGGCCTTTAAGTTCCCCATTGAGCCGCACACGGATAAGCGCGCTCTCGCCTTCATGGCCGGGGTCATCAACAATTACAGAGAAATCAGCCTCTTCATCTACGAGGCCAAATTTTGCCGCTCTTATGGCGCGGATACGGCGATCACGGGCCTCGTTATTGCCAATGATTAGCGCGTGAAAGGGCACCCCGTCGGGGACAAGCCCTGTGACGTCTTCGGGCAAATCATGAACCTGCCCATCGGTAAGCGCAATAATCCCCGCAAGGCGGCTACGGGGGAGGTCAGTAAGCTCATCAATCATACCAGATATAAGCTGCGTTCCGTTACGGTCAGGTTTGATTGTGGCCGTCACGGTTTCAATCCCATCAAGGGCGTTGAGCTCATTAGTTAGGCGGGTCTGTGCAGCGCTTAGTTGGCTGGCCCGGGTGCCGACGCTCATGCTTTGGGATTCGTCAATGAGGACTAGGACAATATCGCTAAGCGGCTCGCGTTCTTCAATTATGGTCTGCGGGTTCAGCAAGGCGGCGCAAAGGGCCGTTAGTCCAATGACGCGCAGGATAAAACTGCCAAGTTTTTGATACCCGCCGTAAGCTGCAAATATAATTACAAGCGCCGCAAACCCGATAATAAAGCCAAGGGGTAAGTAAGGATCAAATCCGATATTGGGAAGGTTATCAAACATAGCTTATGGATCCGGCGCAAGGGGGCCAAGGCCTTCGGGCTGCTCCCCGAGACGTTCTATAAGGGCGGCGGCATGTATCTGGTCGGCTTTATAATTTCCCGATAAAGCATACATGGCGATATTCACCCCAAAGCGAAGGGCATATTCGCGCTGGCGGACAATATCATTTTCAAGCTCGATATAGGGAATATCCTCTCCGTCTACAGCCCATGCGGCCGATAAATCATTACCCGTAACGATTACAGCGCTAACCCCATCGCGGCTGGATGTGGAGGTGTTACGGTCAACCCATACCGGTCCGCTTGCCCAACGGCCGGGGAATGTATCGAGTAGATAAAAGGATTTGCGCAGCACATGGCCTTCAGGAATTTTTGTCAGATTGGGGAGATCAAGGGTTTCCCCAAGGCGGGCAAGGCCGGGATGGACACTGCCTGATAAAAAGGCTCGGTCTCCATAATCGCGGGTATCTAAAATAAGCGTACCGCCTGTGGCCATATATTCATTTATTTTGGTGGCGGTCTGCGCAGACAGCGGCGTCATGTCTGTTTCTACGGGCCAATATATGAAGGGGAAAAAGGTAATGGGGTCATTATCCAAATCAATACCGCGAACGCCAACGGGCTCGATGGTTGTACGCCCGTTCAGCGCGTTAGATAGCCCGCGCATGGCATCCTCGCTCAGTTGGTCAATGTCTGAATTGCCTGTCTTTACATAGCCAACATAAAGGCTCTGCACCACATCGGGCGCGTCTTGCGCATGGGCCGTATCAGGCTGTATTGTCAATAGGATTGCCGCCATAATAAGGGCTGCCGTATTAGCTGTGATTTGCCCGCGACGCGCCGATGGACGTAGCCGCCCAGACGCATATAATGAACAAATGACATCAACGGCGAGTAGAATCATCGCAGCGCCTAAAAGCCAGCCAATAATATTTTTATCCCGCGTGCCCCCAAGCCGCTCTGTGCGAATATCATCCACCGCTGTTTCTGCGTCAAATAAAGACGGGTCTTTAATCATATTACGTGCATTCAGCCGTTGTCCTTGGCGGTAAAGCCCAGACGGATGAAGCCGTGTAATTGGCGCGCTATCGGCGATATCGGCGGGTAGATTTGCCGCGTCAATAGACGGATTATCCAGCCGCCCTGTGCCGTTTAAAACTCGGTCAGGGGACCAATCCCCTTGGGCCGTGATGGATTTGCGGCTAGATTGCCCAGCCAAAGGAAGTATGCGGCGTAACATATCTACATAAAGACCGCTGAGCGCCAGATTAGACCAATCGGGACTGGCGGTGATATGAAAGAGTACAATTTGCCCAAAGCCGCGCGGGGCTGCGGTGACAATCGGGGAGCCATCTTCAAGGCGGGCCCATGTTTTACTATCGGTCTCTGCACTGGCTGTGGCCATAACTTGTTTATTAATTTCAATGTCATCCGGAATGTTCAGTCCGAAAAAGGGACTGTCATTAGCAAAGGCAGCGATATTTTGCGGGTCTTCCCATGTTAACGCGCCGCCGAAAGCGCGTCCGCCATTATCTCCATCGCGGATTTGAACCGGCAAAAGATCATCGGCGCGTTGGGCAAGCTTTGGCCCAGCAAAGCGAATAAGCAGGCCCCCTTGCTCCACATAATCTTTAAGCTCCGGCGCAGAGGTTCTGGCAATGTCGGGCATGATTAAAATTTCAGGGGATAGACCGAGTAAATAATCTAGGTCACCTGTGAAAATATCGGCAAAAGGGACAAGGGCGGACTGGGTGTAAAAAGGCTCCGATAATAAAGGGGAGGCGGTATCTTCGCTGGGGGCAAGCAGGCCAATGACGGGGCGGCCCCAACTATCATCAAAGAGCTTGACAGAGCCAGCGCTGCGGGCCTCGGCGCTACGCAGAAAGGCAATGCGCCGACGCAGGTTGGACGGCAGGCGAAAGCGGGCCTCGGCCCTATTTTGCCCCGGGGCGAAATTAATCACTTCGCGTTCAATTAGCCGCCCATCGCGGCCAATAGCCTCAATAGTGCTGCTGCGGGTGCCGATATGTTCAGGGCGGTGCCATTGGGCTTGAAACCCATCGGCGGTTTCCGTGACCTCACCGGCAATCAACGGTATGGTCGTCTCTGCGGGCACAATACGGGTTAGGCGTGCGGCAGTTTTTAGCAGCTCTGCTGCCGCCTGCATAGCGTCGCTGTCAACACCGGCAGACACCCAAATGGCGTCGCTATCTTCGAGGGCGAAGCTTATATCAGGGCGGTTTAAAGACGCTTCTACATAGGCGGCATCAAAGGGGAGGGCTTCGGGGAAGATGGATTTAAGATCATTTAAGGCTTGGTCAGCGGGCACAAAGCTTGGCAGGTCTGATTGGGTACTCGGGCGGGTGGTCGTAATGAGCCGAACATTGAGGTTTTTACGCCGTGCATCTTCGAGCCGCGCCTCTGCGTCTTGGCTCATGGCGCCCCAATTTGCTCCGGCCGCCCAATGTGTGTCTAATAGCAAGGTCAAAGGACGATCATCAATACCGTCAGCTTGCTTAATAATCGGCAGGCTAAGGGCGAAAATAATCAGGCCAATGAGTAAAAACCTAAACAGTAAAAGCCAAAGCGGGGTGGCGTTGGGGGTTTCTTCTTCGGTGGTGACATTTTGCAAAAGCCGCAGGGGCGGAAAAATAGCCTTTTTCGGCAAAGGCGGCGTAATTTTTAAAATCCACCAGATTATCGGCAAGCTTATAAGGCCGAGCAAGGTTAAAGGCGCCAGCAAGGTGAGCCCGCCAAGGGTGAGGTAAAGACTCATGATGTGGCCTCACCGGAAAAGGCCGCATAAAGCGCGGTGAGGGCAGGAACAGGTGAGCTATCCGTATAATGGCGGATCAGCGGCCAGCCAAGGCGGCGGGCGAGATCATCAAGCCCCGCCAGATGGGCGGTGAAAATACCTTTATATTCGGTTTTGGCCCGCTCTGCCCGTCCCAGCATAAAGGGTAGATTATTCAGCGCCCCCGGCAAGCGAAACTCCATCCGCCCACGAAAAGGAAAATCACGCTCTGACGGGTCAATAATATGCAAAATCACGCCGCCCGCCGGACGAGACGCAAGCTTTGAGAGCTGCGCCGTCCATGTCTCGATGGGGAGCAGAAAATCAGAGGCGAGCATAAGCCGCACATGGGCGGGAAAAGGATGATCCAGCGAGGCTATGTTTTGGGCTTTAAGGCTGAGGCCTTCGCTGACACGTTCCATGCCGACGCGGCCTGTTTGCGGGCGGCTTTGCGCCCCCATCACCGCGCAGCGCTCGCCGGAGCGGGTTAAAAGCGCCGCGAGTGCGAGGCTGAGAACCTTGGCGCGGTCAGATTTCGTCGGCAGTTTATTTGATGAACCCCAATCCATCCCCGGATTATCATCCGCCCATAGCCAAACTGATTGCGCTGCTTCCCATTCATTATCGCGTACATAGACATCCTGCCCCCGCGCGGTGCGCCGCCAATCGATAGAAGTTGCGGCGTCAGAAATGTCATAGTGGCGATATTGCCAAAAAGTCTCCCCTTGACCAGCGCGGCGGCGGCCATGAGCCCCTTGGGCGACAATAGCCGCCACGCGCTCGGCTTCCACCAATAATGACGGAAACGGCGCGGCTAAGCTTTCCGCATCGCGGCGTTGCTCAAATATATGGCGATTGGCAGGCGGCATGGGACGTTAGAGCTTGGCCTTTAACTGGGCAATTATGCCGTCAATGGTTTCGCCTTCGGCGCGGGCGGCAAAGCTAATGGCCATTCTATGCTGCAAGACAGGGCCGGCCAAAGCAATCACGTCATCAACGGATGGCGAGATGCGCCCTTCGATCAAGGCTTTGGCGCGGGTCGCGAGCATTAAGGCTTGGCCGGCGCGCGGACCGGGGCCCCAAGAGACATGCTTACGGATAAACTCATAATCAGATTGATCGGGCCGCGCATTGCGGGTGAGTGATAAAATCGCATTGACCACGCTCTCGCCAATGGGGAGCTTACGGACAAGCATTTGCATATCTTGAAGCTGTTTCGGCGTAATGACTTTTTTGGCTTTCGCTTCGCTTGCGCCCGTTGTCGCGAGCAAGATCATGCGCTCTGTGTCCAGATCGGGAAACTCCACATTGACCTGCAAGAGAAAGCGGTCAAGCTGCGCTTCGGGGAGGGGGTATGTGCCTTCTTGCTCGATTGGGTTTTGGGTCGCCAAAACATGAAACGGCGCCGGGAGGTCATGGCGCTGTCCGGCGATGGTGACAAAGCGCTCCTGCATGGCTTGCAGCAGGGCGGATTGAGTCCGTGGGCTGGCGCGGTTAATTTCATCGGCCATGAGTAATTGCGTAAACACCGGGCCGGAGATAAAGCGAAAGCTTCGTTTGCCCTTTACCCCTTCTTCGAGGACTTCAGAGCCGACAATATCGGCGGGCATAAGATCAGGGGTAAATTGCACCCGCTTATTATCGAGCCCCATGACGGTGCCAAGGGTTTCCACAAGCAGTGTTTTCGCAAGGCCCGGTACGCCGACAAGCAAGGTATGACCGCCCGATAGAAGCGCGGCGAGGGTAAGGTCAACCACATGGTCTTGGCCGTAAACAACCTCACCAATGGCGGTTTTGGCTTTTGCGAGGCGATCTGCAGCGGTTTTCGCCTGTTTTTCGATTTTTGCAGGGGGGGTATCCGTCATCATACTGGCAGCTTTACTCATATTTACGTCCTTATAGACCAAAATGGCATATATAGTGTGGATTAATGTCTATCGGAAGATAGGCGGTTAACGCTATAGAAAACTCATGCGTGATTCATTAAAAGACAGCAAGCCAACATTTGACATGTCACAACTTATTGAAGCGGCCAAAGCGCAAAAAGATGGCCGTGGCGAGCATCCTGTTGATAAATGGAACCCAAGCTTTTGCGGCGAAATGGATATAGTGATAAAAGCCGATGGCTCTTGGTGGCATGACGGCGGGCGCATCACGCGAAAACCGCTTGCGAAACTCTTTGCCTCTATTTTGCGAAAAGACGAAGACGGAGTGACTTATCTTGTCACGCCCGCTGAGAAAATTGCCATCAAAGTTGAGCGGGCGCATTTCACCGCCTACGATCTTCGGGTTGATACGGGCGATAGGGGCGCGCGGTTTTTCTTTACCACCAATATGGATGATGTCATTCAGCTCAGCGCCGCGCGGCCTTTAATCGTGAGGACCGACCCAGAGACATTCGAGCCAACGCCCTTGCTGCGGGTGCGCGGGCGGCTTGATGCGCTGATAACGCGGCCCGTGTTTTATGAACTGATAGATTATGCGGTAGAGCGGATGACCCCTGATGGCCCGCAATTAGGCCTTGAAACAGGCGGTGAGTTTTTCCCGCTCGGCCCGCCTGGCGTACACGAGGATTAACCCCGCGTGCTGCCTGACAATCACGATCCTCGCCCGGGGTTTTATGATGACCCCGAGATTCAAAAAGTCTTAGCGGCGGCTTTGCCCGTCAGTAGCCTTAAGCGCCAAGATGAAATCCGCCGTAAAGGGCAAAGGGTGGCGGCGGTTCTCATCCCGCTTGTTAAACGCGGCGGCGAATGGCGTGTGATCTTAACACAGCGGCCAAAGACCATGCCCTCCCATCCGGGGCAAATTGCCTTTCCGGGGGGTAAACGCGAATTTGGCGAAACCACCCTCGAAGCGGCCTTAAGGGAAAGCGAAGAAGAAATCGGCCTTGACCGTCAATATGTCACGATTATTGGCCGCTTGCCGTCCTTTGATGCGGTATCAGACTTTCGCGTCACGCCCTTTATTGGCTTGATAGATCCAGATGCCCCCTTAACAGCAGATCCCCATGAAGTGGCGGATATGTTCGAAGTCCCGCTAATGTTTTTGATGAATCCCCAAAACCATATTGACCGCCATGTGTTTTTTGACGGCAAAGATCACGCTCTTGTTGATATGCCCTATACGGGTGCGGATGGTATTTACCGTAATATTTGGGGGATGACAGCGATGATGCTATACCGTCTGTATCAAAGAGGGTTTGAGTCATGAGATTGACGCGGCGGTATATATTAGGGAGAGCATTCGCTTTGCCTTTTATGGCCGCAGGCTGCGGGAGGGCAGACCCTGCGCCGCAGCGCCTCAAACCTGCCAGCCAAAGGCCAAAACCTATAAGCCAAGTCCGAAAGCGCATGGCACTGACTTTTGATGACTTCGGCCTTGGCTTTGAAGCCCGCCTCTCCGCGCTAGAGCGGGATGCGGCGATATTAGCGGCGTTCAAGCGGCATGATATTCAGGCCGCTGGATTTGTTACCGGCGCCTTTGTTGATCGCCCCGACGGGGATGTAATTTTAAAACGCTGGGGGGCGGCAGGGCATATCCTCGCCAATCATACATGGAGCCATGCAAATTCAACGGAAAAACCTGTCGATTGGGTGATGGATGATTTTCGCCGTAATCACGCCGCGCTCAAAGACTATAAAGGCTTCCAGCCTTATTTTCGCTTTCCCTTTCTGGCCGAAGGGGGCACAGCGGATAAAATCACGCAATATCGGGCGGCAATTAAAGCGCAGGGTTATAAACGCGCCCCCGTCAGCCTTGATACGGTGGATTGGAATATCTCCGCGCGGCTTGAAAAATATCTTAAAACTAATCCGCAAGGAGATATTTCTGCTTATCGGGATTATTATGTGAAAAGCTGCGTGACCATGGCTAATCATTTCCACGCTGAAGCTCAAGTTTTGGGCTATAATGATTGGCCGCATCAGACCTTAATGCACCATAATATTCTCAATGCCCTTTGCCTTGATGATGTCATAACCGCGTGGAAAAAGGATGGTTGGGAGATTATCCCCGCTCAGCAAGCCCTAGACGCGCCGATCTATCAATCCGAACCCGTCACCCCAACTCGCGGGCGGAGCTTGTTATCCGTGTTGATATATGATGCGGGCCTTACCCATCCCCCCTTCCCAAAAGATTATAGGGGCTTTGGTAATAAAACCATGGACGCCCTTGGTTTATGAGGCGTTTGTGAGGGGGTTGGATTTTATAACTAACTCTAATCCGCTTACCCCGATGAAAATCGGGATCTCTTTCGTGTGGGCGCATCTCCGCCGCCCATAACATCGTCATTCCAAGGCACAAAGCGAATCCGAGATATCGGGTCATTTAGATTCCCGCGTATGCGGGAATCTTTCCTATCTTGCTTATCCCTCGGGATTCCTGCTTTCGCAGGAGTGACAGAAGGGGCGATAAGGACTGATAAGAACAAAACTTATCCACGGTCTTAAGGGCTGTGATAAACTGGCTCTGTTCTGTCATACGGACGGTGATGTGCACGTTAACTTCATTATGACAGAATGATTAGTGCCGGGTCACGAGGAGATGTAACGCTCTGCTCGTCCGGCCGGACGCTCTGTTGGTTATGATCAGTTTCATAGCCAAGGTGGAAGCTAAGATGGCCTAGACCTAATGGCTGTCCGGAGCCCCTGCCGGGGCCTTTTCCGGTTATATTTAATCCACTGGATTAAATATTTTGCCCCGGCAAAACACCTCCAAAGTTGAAAAAACTAATCTCGCAGCATGGCATTGGGCTTCGCCCGTGCCGCGAGGTGTCAAAGTGCCGCTTCGCATCTGTTTGCGTCAAACAAAAGATAATTGGTATCCATCGCAAATGGATATGCTGCGAGTGTCCACACTTCGTCCACACTGCGCCGACATGGCAGCGGTGGTTTTTGTGCTGGAAAATAGGCTTTAAAAGGCGCGGGAGCCGGCGCGCACGCGGTAGGCTTGGGGGGCCGGAGGAATTAAAACTTCAAAGGCGGTTTTGGCTTGGATGAAGGCTTTCATATTGCCATAAGGGCTATCGGGGTGGAAGAACTTCGCCTTTTTACGCCATGCGGAGCGAATATCGGCTTCACGGGCGCTAAGTCCGAGGCCGAGGGCCTGTAGAGCGTCTTGACGTGTCATATTGTCTCCCACTTTTGATGTTATTATGCTTAACCTTTCGTAACTTATGGCGCAAAAGGTGTTACTAAATCCCTAGTAAATATGGTTAATAAGTTATATTCCTGAGGAGCAATTTGAGGATAAGTCATGAATAACGCGATTATACCGCCGTCCCCCAGTAAAGATGACTACACGAAAGGGGATGATTATAAAGAGGTGAACGCCGAAGATGCGGATGATATTTTCAACAGCGCCGATCCCTTTGCGTTATTTGCAGATTGGATGGGCGAGGCGCGAGGCAGTGAAATCAACGACACCAATGCCATGTCCCTGGCGACTGTGGATGCAGGCGGCATGCCCGATGTGCGCATGGTCTTGCTTAAGGGCGTAGATGAACGGGGGTTTGTGTTTTACACCAATGAAGACAGCAATAAAGGACAGCAATTAAAAACTAATGGCAAGGCCGCTCTTTGTTTTCATTGGAAATCCCTTCGGCGGCAAATCCGTATTCGCGGGGCGGTCGCCGTGGTCAGCGGGCAAGAGGCGGATGATTATTTTAAATCACGAGCTCGCGGCTCACAGCTTGGCGCATGGTCATCGGATCAGTCTCGCCCCGTTAAAGACCGCGCAGCGCTTGAGGCCAAGGTTAGCGCGGCGAAATCGCGCTTTGGGGATGGAGATATTCCGCGCCCGGGTTTTTGGTATGGCTGGCGGGTAGAGCCTGTGCAGATTGAATTTTGGCGTGACCGCCCGTTTCGGCTCCATGACAGATTACTGTTTAAGCGCGCGTATAAAAATGAACCATGGACGACCCAGCGGCTTTTCCCCTAAAGTCATTGTGAAAAGGGGAGGCCATATTGAAAAGGGTTAGATTATGGACGGCTTTATAGTTATCGTTTTCTTTATGGTTGTTTTTATCATAATAAGCCAATCTAAGAAAAAAAAGCCTGTGCAGAAAAAGGGCCGCCGGCTAGCGCCCAAAACGGCTATGAGTCATGAACAAGAGTGGAGCGCGCGGCTACAAAAGGCGAAAACTGCGCAGCGCAGTATGATATCTGGTCAATCGACGTTGCAGCGCTATAAACAAGTGCAAAGACAACGCTATAAACAGCAAATGAAAGCCAATAGCGGATTATGGCAATCCAAGCACCGGGTTGATAATAACCGCAAACGCCGTAGTGATTGGGGCGCGCGCGGGGATAAAGCGTTATTATCTCCGGCTATGATTGGGATTATTGGCGGGGGCGTTTTAACAATTTATTTGGGCCTAAGCGCCCTTTATGGATAAAATAATGACAGAGCAAACATCTCCGCCCGTAGAAGGGCCAAAAGATTTATCAATCCCGCAAAACAAAACACCAGTTATTGAAACTATAAGCCTTTGGGCGCGCCGCCTCGCTTGGGGCGGGATGATTAGCCTGCCTGTGTTTTTTGCGGTGGCAGCGCTAGGAACGCGCTTTGGCCTTTGGAGCCTAAAAACCGGATTTGGGACATTGTCGCGTGATATTGGGCCTAAGCTTATAATGGCCGTATTGTTGATTGGAATTATTTGCCTTGGGTTAACATTTTTTTCTAAGGCCAAACGGCGCGGTCTTTTGGTGAGCGCGTTGGCGATTTTTGTGCCGGCGGCGGCAATGGTGCATGGGAAGAATATAAGTGCAAAAGTGCAAAAACTGCCCTTTATTCATGACGTGACGACGGATACGCAAAATGTTCCTATGTTCACGCAGGCTATATTGGATTTGCGGGCCAAGACCGAAGGGGTTAACCCTGTGACTTATAAGGGAAAGAAAGATAGCCGTGATAATGAGCTTTATTCGGTTTTACAAACCCGCGCATTTCCGGCGATCCGCCCATTGGTTTTATCGGGTATGCCGGAGCAAATTTACGGCCAAGCTCTAACCATTGCGAAACAATCGGGCTGGAAAATTCATACCGAAGATGTTGATAAAGGCATTATCGAAGCGACGGCGACCACATTTTGGTATGGTTTTAAGGATGATATTATCATCCGTATTCGGCCCGCAGAAGGGGGCGGGAGCATTGTTGATATGCGGTCAATAAGCCGAATTGGCGGTTCGGATATTGGTGCGAATGCAGCGCGTATTAAAAAATTTATAAAGGCTATGACTTAAAGCTGACAAGCCGTTTAAATCCTAAAAAAGATATCCACGGGACTTTTTCATCCCGTAATATATCATAAAATTAGAGTTTAAGATTTAAGCAACTGCGCTGGATTGGACGGGGTTATATTCGCTACATTCGCAATAGTCACATTTAAGGGACGGTGTCTCCCCGCTGCAAGTCACGCGGCCCGTTTCGCAAAGATAGATGAGATGGGATAAAACGCTATGGGCCGCTGCGGGATGAAGACGCGGGTTAATATTCGCATAAAGGGCTTTGACGATATCTGTGATTTTCGTTAGGCCTTGGTCTAAAGCGCTTAATATTTGCGCTTCGCGGCTGTGGCGATGGGCAATATAGGCGTCAACAAAGGGGGCCGGTTCTGTGATAGCTGGGCCATGGGTTGGCCAGATTGTAGCGAATTTACGGGCGCGAATATCTTCGAGGCTGTTGAGGTAATCCCCCATATGGCCGTCGGGTGGGCTCACAACACTTGTTGACCAGCCCATGATATGATCGCCGCTAAAGAGGATGTTTTCTTCTTTTAGGGCGTAACACATATGATTAGATGTATGCCCGGGGGTATGAATGGCCTCTATTGTCCATCCATCGCCTTTGACAATATCGCCGTGGGAGATATTAATGTCAGGGTTAAAGCTTAGGTCATCACCGGCTTCAAGGCGTATGTCGCCGTCTTTAGGCGGGGTAATTTGTTTGCCGTAGCCATAAACTTGGCAGCCATGCTTGGCGGCTAATGGGGCCGCCATAGGTGAGTGGTCGATATGGTGATGGGTAACAAGCACATGGGTGACGGTGCGGCCTTCTAGGGCTTTGTCGAGGGCCGCTATATGGGCAGGCGTTTGCGGGCCTGGGTCGATGACGGCAACGTTTTTATCGCCGATGATGTAAACACCTGTGCCTGTATAGGTAAAGGGGCCGGGGTTATCGGCGACAACGCGGCGAACGCGAGGGCTGATTTGCGCCGCTTCGCCATATTCAAAGTCAAAAGTTTTTACGAAAGGAATACTCATATTATTATATCTATCTGTTTTTTGTGCGCGTTAGGAGGCATGCTTTGCAGATTTTTTATCTCTAACTCAAGGGCTTTTGCCAGTAGGCTTGTGGATTTTAATTGGTCTTTCAAGCTAAGCGATAAAGGTGGGCCCATGTCGGTTTTATTTACATCTACAATATATATGCGTCCGTCTGCTGAATCTCGTAAAATGTCAAGCCCGCCCCAATCAAGTTTCATGGCATTACAAAACAATGCGACTTTTTCGATTTCATCTTCGGACAACTCTTTCGCCGCCGTTGAGAGTTTAACTTCGGTATTGAGATTGGCAAATCTTTGCTCTTCCGGTCTTGATTTAAGATAGATGAGAGGAATTTTGCCAAAAATTGTCGGGCAGCGAATATCTGTCACTCGGCCATTTTTGGATCGGTTATCAATAAGTTTTTGATAAACATAGCCGTCTTCGGCTTGGCACGGCCCCTGAACAATTTTGCCCGTATGGGTTCCATTGGTCTCAGTCTTTGCTACCATCGGCCCATTATATTGGGCCGGATTGACGCCGAGGTCATAGCCAAAGATGTTTTTAAATACGGTTTGAACATAGGATTTAGAAATATCGCGGCAGGCAAAATTTATCTGAACGTTCGGCCCGTTCAACAAATGCGGCGGCTGGCTATAGGTTGAGTCGTCAAAGTAAAGCGCTATATCAGAATCGGAGACATTATCGACAAATTCAACACCTAATCGGCTAAGGCTAACGCGGAGTAAGTACCAATAACGCGGAATTGCAGGTATAGCGTAAACGCGCAGCCTTTGGCTTGTGTTTAACGGCGCGCGTATGCGCTCTATGATTCCATAAGGGAGCCATTTTGCAACGTCGCGAAAAAGAGAACGGTCAAACGAGACATGTGCCCCTGTCTTTTTGACAGTTACGCCGCGCGAGTTCCAATCAAAGTCATTCCACCACCCCATATTTTGGCTGATCCTTCTTATAAAAATAGACTATCTTTCGATAGCCAATAGTTTTCACAAGAGCCAGACATATAGTCATGACATTTTTGCGAAGGGAATTTGATGTCTATAGATATCACCCCTTAAAACACAAGGTTTTTAAATTAAGAGGTTTAATGACGACATTAGTTTTCGGCAATCACAGGTAAATCCGCCATAAGCGCGCTGTTTTCACGCATCTCAATGTTTTTACGGGCTTTAATCGCGGCTTGAACTTCTGGTAGTGATGCGACGTCGCGTATCATTTCCAGATCACTTGATATGGATGCAATGCCGGACAGTTGCTCTTGGATTTTTTCTGCAAAGGGTTTAGGGCGCGGGAAGGGTTTAAGGTAAACCTCTTGATCAGAGTCTATGTTTGCCATCGCTTTAGCCGCCTTAATTGCGTCTAAGATGCCGCCAAATTCATCGACAAGGCCGATCTCTTTGGCTTGTTCTCCCGTCCACACGCGCCCTTTTGCAATTTCGCGCACGCGCTCGATTGGAATATTGCGCCCGGCGGCAACAAGCTCCGTAAAGTCGACATAAATATCTTCCATTTGGCGGCGATATTTTTCCCGTTGAAAGTCACTAAAGGGGGTGTCGTTAGAAAAAGCGCCCAGATATTCACCGCCTACGGCTATGCGCTCGATATTATAGCCAATTTTGGCATAGGTATCTTCAAGGGCAATTTTGCCCCCTAAGACTCCAATAGACCCTGTTATGGTTGTGGGAAGCGCTAGGATTTTATCCGCGTGGGCCGCCACATAATAGCCGCCAGAGGCTGCATATTGTCCCATGCTGACGATGACGGGTTTTCCGGCATCTTTGGCACGTAGTACCGCGGCGTTAATTTGATCGGATGCGGTTGCAGAGCCTCCCGGAGTGCTAACGCGAAAGACGATCGCTTTGACGCGCTTATCTTTAATCGCGGTGTCAATGGCTTTTGTAACTGTGTCACCGCCCATAGTCACGGCGCCGCTAAAGGGGTTTGAACCATCTTGGGATGCGCCCATTGTGACTGCGCCCTCACCGCCGATGAATGCAATAACCGGGCCTGATTTAAAGCCCGGTGCGCCATATGAAGTGACGGTTTGGAAAGGAGTTTTGTCATTGCCGGCCTTGCTGCGGGCATAATCGCGGGCGTCTTTCAGATAGCCTAATTTATCAATAAAACCGGCATCTTTTGCACGTTCCGCCGAATGGGGTGCGCCTTCAATAAGGGCTTTGACTTGTGGAATATCAAGGCCTCTGTCTTCGGCAATTTGCGAAATAGCTGTTTCATATATGGAGGTCAGCATAGAGGTTGTCGCCTCTCTATGGGCGTCAGTGTAGTCTGTTTGGGTGTAGACATTGGCAGCATTCTTATATTCGTGAAACTGAACAAATTCAGTTTTAGCATCAAAATGTGCGGCGATGCCGCCGTAAAAAGGGGTCTCGCTGGCCATTCCAGCGGGCGCAAATCCGGTTGTCGATTGTTGCCAGATTTCATCGGCGGCACTGACGGCATAATAGCCCAATATAGAGGTGCTTTCAAAGCCTTGGGAGTGAGCTATGACAAACTTTCCGCTGGATTTAAAATTATGGATAGCGCTGCGGAGTTCTTCTGCGCTCGCAGGCGCTATGCCGCCGCTACGGGCACGGATGAAAAGGCCTTTGACATTATCATCGGTTTTGGCCTTGTCCAAGGCGCGCGTAATATTAACAACAGAAGCTTGCTGGCCTCCAAAAAGAGTATCTTCACCGCCGTGGTCACGAATGGACTGGCGTAAGTCAAGACTTAGAATCTTTGTACCCGTAGGGCCTTCGGCTTTTTTCGCGGATTTAGTAGCGGCTGAGCCAATGACGCCGCCAATAATTATAAATATAAGAAAGATGAAAATTAACATCCCAACTATAGTCCCAAGAACGGTCATAAAAAATTGGCGCATTTTAAATCCTTTAAAGGTCGTGGCTGGTTGTCAGAGGGATATATATAAAATTTGTTGTTAATCAATAAGATGCGTGGTGTAAATTGAAATTTTATACAATTTACATTATATATAATGTAAACTTAAAGGCTGTGGATGCGGTTACTGCAAGTTGATAATATAATGATGAGGCATGCGCCAGCTGGCCGCAAATATTATAGCGAGTCAACATAGCCAATAAATATATGGTTTTCACTGAATTAAACATTGCATTTCAAAATAATCGAGGCTACATGCGCCATTCGACGAAATTGTCCTTAAATTGGGGCGTAGCCAAGCGGTAAGGCATCGGGTTTTGATCCCGTGATCGTTGGTTCGAATCCAGCCGCCCCAACCAATTCTCGCTTTAAGCGTAGAGTGCATCTCACATACGTCTATTGATTTTATAGCTGCCAAGCCTATGGTTTGCTTTAGGGTGAAAAAAAGTTAAAAAAGTGCAAATATTATTGTTCTAGCGATTGATTATCCCTGTTCTCCAGTGTAGCGTCCCGTTAACAAATGAAAAATTGCATGGCTCCCATGCAATAAAAGTGGAGAGTGTGAGTGGTCCGTGCGTTTCCTACGCGGCAGCCTTTTTGTCGCTTAATGATTGGTGTGTCCGTTGTTACTTTTTTGGCGAGTCCAGCTGTTGCACAAGATGCTAATGATCCTGTTGCAGAATATGTGGCTTTGCTTGAAGAGGTCAGTAATCTGAAGACAGCTATTAGTTTCCAACAAGCTCAAATGGCATCGCAGCAAGCCGAAATTGATAGCTTACAGGCCCAAATTGAAGCTGTGCCCGCTGTTACAGAATCTATCGGGCCGATGCTTCAGCAAATGTCTGTTGAAATTGAAAAGCAAATTACAGCGGATGTTCCGTTCAAGCTCGCAGAGCGGTATAATCGTCTCGCGGCTTTCCAGGAGGCTATAGCTGAGGGCGGCGAGGCCACGCCGGGCGAGCAAATGCGCCGCGCATTGAGTATATATGACATTGAGGCGGGTTACGGCGCGACGGTTGAGGCTTATGCGGGGGATAACCCCAATGAAGATCGTGCCGGTGCGCGTTACGCGGCCTGCGAGGCCGATACAGAATCCGCTGCTTGCGGTCTTGATGATGATCAAAAGAAGCTGCTCGAAGAAGACACGCCGCTTGAAAATTTAAAGCCAGGGCTGCTTGATGGGGATTACCTTCGTTATGGCCGCTTGTCGCTTGTATATGTGCAGCATGACGGAAGCGAAGCTATGCGCTTTGATCCAACGTCGAAACAATGGATTGAGCTTGGCGGTAATCAGCGCCTTGAAATTCGCCGGGCCGTGCGTATGGCCAAAGGCGAGTCGGCTCCCGCCGTTGTTAATGCGCCGGTCTATGTAAAATAAAGAGGTGAGGGCATGAAGAGCGTTCGGCTCTTCGTGTTTAAATTAAGAGAGCGTAGTGAGGGTTTAAGGTCTTTTCTACGATAAATGTGATGAAACTGAACTGGAAGGAAACCATGTCAAAACTATCAAATGCAAAGCGTTTGCTGCTTATGGGGGCTGTTGGGCTTTCATTTGCTGTGCCTGCGCATGCTCAACTCGATAGCGCGCTTAGCGTGGCTAAGTCGTCTACAGCGGCCAGTGCGGCCTCTCAGGAGCGTGTGGCCTCGTCTGATGATGCGGCGGATGCGGCTATTCGTGAATATCGTGCGGTCTTGCAGCAAGTCGACAATATTAAACTTTTTGTCGACCAGCAAAACATTTTCTTGGCCTCTCAGCAAGGTGAGATTGAATCACTGAACAATCAGTTGGGGACAGTTGAGCAGATTAAGCAAGGCATGGTGCCGATGATGCTTAAAATGACCATCGCGCTAGAGGATAGTATCAAAAGTGATGTACCGTTCCTTTTGGACGAGCGCCTTGAGCGCGTACAGCGGATCAAAGACGCGCTCTCTAATCCGGACGTGTCGCCTGCCGAGCAATACCGGATCGTGCTAAATGCGTTTAAGATTGAAGTTTCCTACGGCCAAGGTCTTGATAGTTACGAGGGAGCGCATCCCGAGCGCCCAGGTAATGTGGTTAACTTCTTACGGTTTGGCCGCGCCTCATTTGTTTATATGACAAAAGATGAGAGCGAGATTGCCCGTTATGACGTTGAAAATAAAGCGTGGCAATCGCTTGGTGGTGACCAAGCTCTTGCGATGCGGAAGGCCATTCGTGTGGCTAAAGGTGAAGCTGCTCCCGATGTCGTTTACGCGCCAGTCGTGAAATAGAGTCGAGGAGATAAATCATGGAAATGAAAATGACATTTATGAAAAAACTAACAGCGGCTGCGATTGGCTCTGCTATGTTTCTGTCTGCGGCGCCAATGGCCTCCGCACAAATTAGCTCTGTTCAAGACGTTTTGAATAAAATTCGTCAAGATGCATCAAAAACTGAAGCTGAAAACCGTGAGCGGGAACAACGCTTCCGGGCGCGGGAAAATGAGCAAGAGTCCCTTCTCAGAGAAGCTCGTGCTGAATTAGCCCAGCTTGAGCGTCAGGCGAGCACTGTTCAACGGACATTTGATGCCAATGATGGCCGTATCAGCGCTCTAACAGAAGAGCTTAAGGCGGCCCAAGGTGACTTCGGCGAAGTTTTTGGTCTGGCGCGTTCAAAAGCCGGTGAATTTAAGGCGCTTTTAGATAATTCTTTGATTACAGCGCAATACCCAACGCGGACAACAGTTCTTGGCCGGGTTTCAGAATCAAAAGCGCTCCCGAATACGGATGAGCTTAATGCGATTTGGCAGACCATGCTTGAAGAAATTAAAGCGCAGCGTCAGGTTGCCACTTTTAATGCACCTGTTGCCAATATTGACGACGGCGCAGAGCTGTCTGTGACCCGTATTGGCCCGTTTGCAGCCTTCACATCGAACGGTTCAGAATTCCTCGGTTACAAAGCGGCATCTGAGTCAAACCCAATTTCACTATCAAAGCTGCCCAAGCAGCCCGGCGGCGCGATTAATGCGGCGGCCTCTGATGTGAATAATGCGGGCGAGGGTGCACTTGTTTATGCGCCGATTGATCCCACACGGGGCGGCCTATTGGCTTCATTCGAACGGGTGCCCGATACACGTGAGCGTATCGCGCAGGGCGGTAAAATCGGTTATATTATTGTGGCGCTTGCCGCGATTGGATCGCTTTTTGGTCTGCTGAACATCATTCGCCTCTTCCTAACGTCAATGGCTGTGAATGGCCAAAAGCGTAAGGCGCAAGCCGCGAAGGGTAATCCTCTTGGCCGCGTTATGATGGCCTATGATGATGCGAAAAATAAGGATGCAGATACGGTTGAGCTTAAGCTCGACGAAGCTATCTTACGCGAATCGCCTAAACTTGAGTTCGGCCTGAACTTCCTAAAACTCGGCGCAGGTATTGCACCGCTCCTTGGCCTGCTCGGTACGGTTACAGGTATGATTAAAACCTTCCAAGCGATGATGATCTACGGAACAGGTGATCCTCAGCTTATGGCCGGCGGTATTTCCGAAGCGCTTGTCACAACAATGCTTGGCCTGATTGCCGCTATTCCTCTCCTTATTCTGCATAGCTTCTGCGCCTCAATGGCCCGTAATGTTCAGAATACATTGGAAGAGCAATCTGCTGGTATTGTTGCCCGCCACGTTGAGAGCCAAAACTAGGTTCTGTCATCGAGAGGCTCTCTTAGCGGGAGCCTCACAACACTCTGATTTCAGAGACTTTTTAACTATAGGGTAGCTCAATGGACTTTTTAAATCCTGCTAATGCTTTCGAAGCGATCCAAACCCTTTTGCGTGATGGCGGAAATGTTCTTTACGTTATTATGCTGACAGCTTTTGCGCTCTTTGCTTTTATTATGGAGCGTCTCGCTTACTTCTTTACGGGCCATAAACCGCTCGTAAAGCGTTTGGCAGCAGAATGGGATGCGCGGACGGATTATCAATCTTGGCGGGCCCATGCGATTCGCGATGAGTTAATCTCGCGGGTCAAAGGCGCGACCGGGTCTAATGTTAATATCATTAAGACACTTGTTGCTATTGCTCCGCTTCTTGGCCTTTTGGGCACAGTGACTGGAATGATTGACGTGTTTGATACCATGGCCCTTTCTGGCTCATCTAATGCGCGGGAAATGTCACGCGGCGTATTTAAAGCGACGATCCCAACTATGGCAGGGATGTCTGTTGCGCTCGTAGGTCTTTTCTTAAGTAATTACATCGAACGCAAAGGTCGCCGTGAAACAGCGCGCTTTGCCGAAAAACTGGCTTATGATTGAGCCGGGGAGTGAATAAATAATGAGACGTCGTCGTAAAAATCAAGGTGATGAAGCCGAAGTCGATATGACACCAATGCTCGACATTGTGTTTATCATGCTAATTTTCTTCATCGTAACAGCAACTTTCTTGGATGAAACAGGTGTGGACTTAACACAGCCACCTCCGCCGCCAGATACACCGGACAACCCTCAGCCTAAGCCGGCGATTACGGTTTATGTTGACGGAAAGAATTTTTGTTCTGTCGACGGAGAACGGTCTGAATGTGACCGGGTTCCGCTACGGGTAGAGCGTTTGCTTGCGGATAAGCCTGGCGCGAATATTATCCTCAAGATTCACGAAGCGGCTTCGCATAATAATCTTGTCTTTATGAAAGATAGTTTTGACGAATCCGGCCTTCAATCCAAGCTGGAGATTATCAAGGAAACTGCGTCTTAGGGCGCAAATCCTCATAATAATTAAAAGGCCTTACGAAGAATTAATCGGGATGACGGCTCGGTTTCGTTGAAATTAAAGCCTTTTTGTGATAGGAGTTAAAAATGGCAAGACGTAGTCGCACGCAGGTAGAGCAAGAAGATATTGAACTTAACATGACTCCCATGTTGGATGTTGTCTTTATTCTGCTTATCTTTTTTATTGTAACATCAGTTTTTGTTAAGACGCCGGGTATTGATCCGACAAAACCCGAAGCGGTGACGGATGAAGATTGGAATCCTGGCATTTTGATTGCGGTAAACTCTGAAAATGAAGTTTGGATTGATAAACGTCCTTACGATATTTCAGAAGTCCGTCCAATTTTGCTCTCAATGCGGGATGAAAACCCAAAGGCCGAGGCCATTGTGATCGGCGATCAAAACGCAGAGGCCGGAACGGTAATGCAAGTGGTTGATATTATGGCCGATTTAAAAATTTCAACGCGCGTTTCAACGCAGTAATATAAAGGATATTTGTTATGGCTGCATTAATTAGATGGATTGTTGGTATTCCTCTGGCTGCGTTTTTAACTTTTATGCTTTTTCTAGGCATGAAAGCTCTGATTACAGGTGATTTTAAACCTGAGAAGAAACTGGCTGCGGCTAATTTTGACATTAACCCACAGGTTGATGATATTAAAGTCGTCATACGCGAAACAAAAGTGCAAGAGATCAAAAAGGTCGTTACACCGCCACCACCGCCTCAAATTGAACGGCAGCAAGCTGCAAAACCAACGGAAGCTATTGCCTCACTCGAAGGCGCGATTCCGGAGTTTGAAGCCCCGAAAATCGACCGATCCAACTTTAAAATCACTGTGTCTGACCGCGATGCGCAACCCCTTGTTCGTATTCCGCCTATTATGCCGCCGCGTGCAGAAAAATCAGGTCATTGCCGCGTTAAGTTTGACGTGAGTCCAGAAGGTCAACCTTTTAATGTCGTTGCGACATTTTGTACGGAAACCTTGTTCAAACGGGCCTCTACGAAGTCAGTTCAAAAGTGGAAGTATAACCCCAAAATTGTGGATGGCCGTGCAACAGCGCGTAAAGGTGTTGAGAGTAAGATTACGTTCAAACTTGCTGATGAACGTGGAAGAATAATTCCTGAGTAATATAAATATGAAGCGTCGTCCTACAACTTGGATTGCGCGCATTTCGTCCAATCAAGGACATGAATATTTGGAGACAAAGTGTGACTGTTTTGAGCGCGAATAAATCTTTTAAATCCTTAGTTTTAGCTGGTGTTGTCGCGGTTAGTGGCGCGAGTTTTTTCTCTGTTCAATCAGGCATGGCTACCGCTTTTGCGCAAGATGAAGCTCCTGATCCGGGCCGTCAATTTACATCTACAACAGGTGAAATTGTTAATGCGGCCATTCAATTTTTGAATGCCGACCAACCGCAAGCTGCGATCGGTGAGCTTTCAAAAGCTATTGCACTTCCCGACCTTAATCCATATGAAAAATCTGTTATTTACCAAATGCAAGGCTCTGCTCTGTACGACGTGAAACGCACAGCTGAAGCTATTCAAGCCTTTGAAAACTCAATTAATGCAGGGGGGCTCCTTCCAAAAGAAGCGAGCCAGCTCAGGCTTAACATTGGACAATTACTTATTGGCGAAGGTCAATATGTTCGCGGTGCGGAGATGATTGAAAATTGGGGGCGTCAACCTGGAAACACGATTAAATCGCCTCAAGTTACATTATTGGTTCAGGCTTGGATCTCAAATGAAAGTTATTCTCGCGCTCTGCCCTGGGCTGAACGGTGGTTTAACGAAGCTAGCCCAAAAGAGCGGAAGCACTTTGATCTTTTAAACTTCCTTTATAATAATCTTGGTCAACCTGGGAAACAGGCGGACATCGTTAAGCAAATGATCAACCGCTGGCCGGAGGATAAAAGCCTTTGGGATGCGTGGTCATCGCTCCTCGCGAATGGTGGCCGTGAGCAAGAAGCCTTTGAAGTTAATAAGATGCTTTACCTCGGTGGTGCGCTGAATACAGAGTCAGACCTACTTAAGGTTGTTCAATATTATTCTTTCTATGATATGCCTTATCAGGCGGCGCAGATCCTTGAAAAAGAAATGAATGCGGGTAAGATAGCGCAAAATGCGGATCGTCTCGTTCAGTTGTCTGATTTATATCGTCAGGCGCGTGAGTATAAAAAAGCTGTTCCTATTCTTGAACGTGCAGCGGCGCAATCAGGGACGGGCAAATTATATGCCGACCTTGGTGAAGCCCTTTATAATGAAGGAAACTGCGGAAAAGCGGAGAGTGCCTTCCAAGAAGCTATGACGCGGGGTTATGACCGTGGGAAGTCTTGGATGTTGATTGCGACCTGCCGCTATGAGGATGCCCAAAAAGAGCCGCGCGAAGTTTGTAAAGACACGACTAAAGCGCAGCGGGCCGGGTCCCCGAAAAATAAGAAACGTAATTTTGCGAAAGAAGCGTTTCAAAATGTTCCGTCATCTTCGCGTGAAAAGCGTAATGCCAATAAATGGGTGTCTTTTATTAATGCAGAATATAAAGCGATTGAAGACCGCTGTGAATTTGAGTTAACAGTCGAAAAAGAGCTTTGTTTTGTGAAGATTAAACAAGCCTATGACGCGGAGATCTTTAAAGGTCGGTTTGAGCTTGATGATGAGAAATGCCAAGGCTTTAAAGCGGAATATGACAGTATTTTCCGCGTCAGAGTTGCAGAAGACGATAACTAGAAACTGATTGAATTGATTGGTCTAAACCGCGCCTAGAAAGCGCGGTTTTTTATGTGCAATTATATGTTAATTTATTCCGTTACAGCCACCGCAAAGGCATATTCTTCGGCTAAATCTTTAAGCGCATCATAACGCCCAGATTCCCCCGCATGTCCTGCGCTCATATTAGTTTTAAGTAAAACGGGCGCATCGCCTTGTTGATGCTCCCGTAGTTTTGCCGCCCATTTAGCCGGTTCCCAATAGGTAACGCGCGGGTCAGTCAAACCAGCAGTTATTAAAATTGGCGGATAGTTACGCGCTATGACATTGTCATAAGGTGAGTATGACGCGATAAGATCATAGGCTTTTTTATCTGTGATCGGATTGCCCCATTCCGGCCACTCTGGCGGGGTGAGCGGGAGGCTGTCATCGGATATGGTTGTTAACACATCGACAAAAGGCACGTCGGCAATAACGCCTGCAAAAAGCTCCGGCGCGAGGTTAAGCGCTGCCCCAACGAGGAGGCCGCCGGCAGAGCCGCCATGCGCGACAATTTGGCCGGGCCCCGTGTAACTTTGCTCACATAGGGCATGGCCAACGTCGATAAAGTCAAAAAAACTATTGAGTTTTTTGTCTAATTTACCGTCAAGATACCATTGATAGCCATTGGCTTGGCTGCCGCGAATATGGGCGATTACATAAATAAACCCCCGGTCTATGAGGGACAAGAGCGATGTACGAAAGCCAGCGGGAATCGTATAGCCGTAAGAGCCGTAGCCATAAAGAAGGCAAGGGGCCGAGCCGTCTAGCGCCGTATTTTTATGCCTTAAAATTGTGACGGGAATGCCTGCCCCGTCTCGCGCTTTGACGGATATGCGCTCGGCGATATAATCACTGGCTGTGTGCCCGCTCGGAATATGCCGCATTTTGCGAAAAATGCGTTTGCGGCTTGTCATATTATAATCAAAAACTTGGGTCGGGGTTGTGGGAGAAGCGTAGTTAAACCGCATGATATCTGTTCGGTATTCAAGGCCCGGCATAAGACCAAGGCTATAAGCTGTCTCGTCAAAGGCAATGTGATGACGGCTTTGGTTTCTAAGGTCAGTAATAATAATTGCCGGCAGGGCGTTTTCCCGCTGCATAGTGACAAGATGATTTTCATAGAGTGTCATTGATAGGATTAGCCGCCCGTTTTGATGGGGTTCATAGACGATCCAAGCATCTCGCTGGGTTGCATTATGAGGGCAGGTCATAATTTGAAATTCGACCGCGCCGTTATAATTTGTTAGGATGAAAAACTGACCTTCATGATCGGCAATGCTATATTCGCAGCCCTCAAGGCGCGGCGCAAAACAAACAGGCGGCGTATAGGGGGCCTGCGAGGGGATTAACCAAATTTCAGATGTGGTATGATTATGAACGTTGATTTCAATAAACCGCCCAGAATCAGATTCGTTAATTGAGACAAAAAAGGCAGGATCTTTTTCTTGGTAAATAAGTTTTGGCGTAGCGTTTGTATCAAAGATGTCTTTGGCGTAAACATAACAAGGGCGTTGATTATTATCGCGTTCGACCCAAAACAGAGTGCGGCTATCTTTGGCCCATTGCACGCCTCCATCCGCGCGGTCAATACCGCTATTTAACAACGGGCCGCCAAGGGTTTGGATAAATATCTTATAATTTTCGGCCCCTTGGTCATCCACGCTATAGGCAAAATATTTATGATTGGGACTATGTTCCGCGCTGCCGAGGTTGAAAAACCCAGTGTATTTTTTTGATAAATCATCAGCGTCAAGCAGGCAGGTTTCATTGGATAGCTTAAGTGTTTGGCGATCTTCAATTTGCGCCCGCATAAAAGCGCCGTGTTGATCGCCCTCACGGTAGGCATGATAATAAGCATAGTCTCCGTCGGGTGTTGGGACGTCTGATTCTGCGGGCTCAATACGCCCTTTCATTTCTTCAAAAATAGCCTTTGAAAGATTTGAGATTGGCGCAGTGACAGATTTATAATATTTATTCTCGGCCTCTAATACAGCGCGGATGTCACCATCGAGTTTTGACGGGTCTTGCATAACTTCTTGCCAATTATCTGCCCGAAGCCAGGCATAATCATCGGTTCTAGTTATGCCGTGTTGGGTGATATTATGTGGGCGCTTTGTGATTTGAGGTTTTTTTATGTCCGAATGAAGTGTCATACTGCGGCCTTTGAATTTTTACCTTAACCTCATGACGTCTTAGTGCCGAAACTTCAATGGCCGTCATAAGAATTATTGATTGAAGAAAGTTATCTTTCATTAACGGCTTTTGGGTAAACTCAAGGTAAATATGTCTCAGATTCGTATATAGTTTAGGTTAGGTAAAGCATAATGCTACAACCCGCAGCGTTAACATTAGAGGAAACGGCGCCCTTAGATAGTAAGGCGGCGAGCATTTCTGTACGGGCGCGCCTCGCTAAGCGGCTTGCGGATGTTATTTGTATTCCGGCCAGCCAAATAACCCCGCAAGAGCGGCATATGGCAGGTGATGTGCTTGTTGACCTCTTGCGTGATGCAGATATTAAAATCCGTGAGGGTGTCGCGCGGCGCTTGACTATGTTGAATGAGGCCCCGCAAAATATTCTGGTTATGCTGGCGAAGGATGATATATCCGTTGCACGGCATGTCTTGGAAAATTCTAAATCCTTGACGGATTCTGACTTAATCGGGATTGCGAAATCTACATTCTCACAACATCATGAAATTATGGCCCGCCGCCGCAAGGTGGCTGACGGTGTTGTCGAAGCGCTAGTAGAATTTATGGATGATGATGTTGTTATTCGTTTGCTAATGAATAAGGGGGCTAATTTTCCTGAAACAGCGATCCAACGTATTTTGGCAGCCTCGCGTCATAACCCGCGTTATGTAGAGCTTTTGGTGAAACGGGTTGAACTACGCCCAGCGCATGGGCTAACGTTGTTTTGGTGGGCGGATAGTGCGGCACGCATAAAAATCTTGCAAAGATTTGCTGTTACGCGAAATATTTTACAAGATTCATGCGGAGATCTTTTCAAGGCGGCTGCGGCCGAAGGTTGGGGAGATCCGGCGACACGAAAAGCGTTGCAGTTTATTGAGCGGCGTCAACGTAACCGCGCGGCAATTTCCCGAAGCGATTTTGAAAGCCTAGAAGCCGCTATTGACAAAGCTGCGGCAGCAGGATTAACGCGGCAAGTTACGCAAGAAATAGCTTATATGGCCGGCGTTAAACCGGCAACAGGCGCGCAAGTGCTTACGGATAAAACTGGGGAAGCCCTCGCTGTTTTTTGCAAAGCGCCGGGCCTTAAACGCGAATATTTAGAGAAGCTGTGGACGGCTCTTCGCCGCCCGCTGAAAACGGAGACGGGCGAATATAGTGATGGGTTCAAACGGGTTCTCGCGACTTATGATTCGATATCAACGGATAAAGCACAAACCGTCTTACGATATTGGAATTGGTCTCTCACATCATCTCTGAATGCTGATGTTATTGCACATATTAAGCGCGGCGTTGTTCCGCAAGGCAGCGAATATACGGATGCCGCTATTTCTGCGGCGCTTGTGTTTGGGAATAAACACTTAAAGTCATAAATGTATCGTTAGGTTTCAACTTTTCCTGATTTTCGTACATATTTTGATAAAAGCTTTAAACTTAAGCCGCCAGCATATGGCTGTGGATTTATCATATGACTAAGCATTTATCAGATTAAAACGAATAAAAGGGTTGGTTCTCGCCTATATACTGCTAGAACATTTCAACACTATCTTAGGAGTCGGTGTTGTTTAGGTTTTCATTTCTTCTTGCGATTGGCATGAGTGCCTATTGGATGATTTTATCCGGTTATTTTAAGCCTTTACTCTTATCATTAGGTGCTTTGTCTGTTTTAATCGTGGTTGGCCTAATAAACCGGATGAAGATTGCCGATGAAGAAACGGTTCCATATCTTCACAGCATAAAGATGATGTCTTATTTTACATGGTTGTTTCGTGAAATTGCGAAAGCAAATATGGATGTAATTAAGGCCGTTCTTGCGCCAAGCATTGATGTGACCCCGGGTATGCTTACTATTAAAGCGGCTCATAAAACTGATATTGGAAAGACAGTTTTTGCCAATTCAATTACGCTTACGCCGGGCACAGTCAGTGTTGCCGCAATGGGAGATGATATTATCGTTCATGCCCTGCTATCTAATCATGTTTCAAAAAGTGATTTTGATATTATGGCCGAACAATCGGCTTGGTCAGTCAGCGATAGGTTACAGCCCGAAGAGGAGGTGTAAGATGGAGCAACTTACCGAATATTTTAACCTTAGCGCGGCGTTTTTCTTGATAATTACAATGATGCTTATGCTTGGGCGCCTTATCGCCGGGCCAAGTCTTTATGATCGTCTTTTAGCGGTGAACTCCTTTGGGACGAAAATTGTGATCTTCTTATGTTTATTTTGTATGATTATTGACCGTCCAGACGGGGTAGATATCGCTATTCTTTATGCTTTAATGAATTTTATTGCGACCATTGCAGTGCTTAAATTCTTTCGTTACCGCAGTTTAGATTTACCGTTAGATGGCTCATTTGCCGAGGCTAAAAATGCGGAAGGTGAGCTGTGATAGACCTTTTCTTAGCTGCGGCAGATAGCGCAGTCCATGGGAGTACTGGCGGCGGCGTTAAATTTGACACTACCATCATTATGGCCCTTTTACGTCTTGGCCTGTCTATGGGTTTTATTACGACGGGTGTTTTTTTTGTTTTTGCGGGAACTTTGGGCGTATTACGCTTGCCTGATTTTTTCTCTCGTATTCATGCGGCGGGTATGACGGATACGTTAGGTGTTGAGTTGATTTTACTTGGCTTGATGCTTCAAGCTGGCTTTAGTTTGCTGAGTTTGAAGTTTTTGCTTGTTGCGTTTTTTCTTTTATTGACGAGTCCAACGGCAACCCATGCGATGGCAAATGCAGCCTATCATGGGGGCCTTAAGCCGAAGTTAGGACGTTATAAATCACCGGATATTGATACACTTCGTGGGTATGGGGAGGCAAAATAATGAGCGGGCATATTATTCTTGATCTCGGTTTAATCTCTATGCTTTTAGTGATTGCCTTTGCAATTATTCGTATGCGGTCATTATTTGCGGTCGTCATGTTACAGGGTGTTTATAGCCTTGTTTGTGCGGCTTGGTTCGTTTCACTGGATGCGGTTGATGTGGCCTTTACCGAAGCGGCTGTTGGCGCAGGCGTTTCCACAGTTTTAATGCTCGCAGCTATGCTGCTGGCCGATAGACAATCAGATGAGGTGTCTTTACGCCGCCAAATCGCGCCGATTATCATTGTCATTGCATCCGGGTTGATGTTATTTTACGCCATTGGTGATATGCCTATTTATGGGGATGCAAACTCACCTGCAAACAGCCATGTTGGCGCGGGTTATTTGGATAAAACGGCTAAGGATATTCATATTCCTAATGTTGTGACGGCCGTGCTAGCAAGCTACCGGGGCTTTGATACTTTTGGTGAAACTGTCGTTATTTTTGCGGCGGGTTTGGGCGTGCTATTGCTTCTTGGCCTCAACGGGAATGCTGGAAAGTGGCAAGCCTGCCCGAATGGGGTGAGTATTGGCCTCGGGCAATCACCTTACGCACAATTAGGCGAGGATCAGCCTAAGGTTAGCCCAAAGGCTGAGGTTGCTACGAACCTGCCGAAAGAAAAAAAGACTATAGCCAAAAAAACAAGTCAGTCAAAAGGCCGCCCGCGTAAGGCAGTACCCAAGGGGGACGTGTCATGAACGAACATGGTATTCTTCGGGTTGTTTCAAAGCTCTTGATCCCCTTTATTGCAATCTTTGCTTTTTATGTACAATTCCATGGAGATTACGGTCCCGGCGGCGGTTTTCAGGCCGGGGTTATTCTGGCGGCATCTGTTATTCTTTACGCCTTGATATTTGGCCTTGAGGCGGCAAAATCCGCTGTTCCGCCGTCATGGGTGCGCTTTGGCATGGCAATGGGAGTGTTTCTTTACGGGGGAACTGGCGTGGCGACATGGCTACTCGGAGGTGAGTTTTTAAACTATAGTGTCTTTACTCCCGACCACCCATCTCATGGGCAGCATTACGGTATTTTACTCGTTGAACTTGGTGTCCTTTTGGCCGTGGCCAGTGTTATGCTCGCAATTTTTTATGCCTTTGGTAGCCGCCCTGTCAATCATCCGGGTGAGGATTAGCCCATGACAGACTTATTTAGTAGTTTTAATTACGGGGTGATTATCATCCTAATGATGCTTGGGCTTTATGTTGTATTTGCGGCGCGAAACCTGATTAAGCGCCTTGTAGGGTTATCTGTATTTCAAACGTCTGTATTTTTATTTTATATTTCCCTTGGCAAAGTTTCAGGTGGACAACCGCCCATATTAGTCGATAGCCGCGGCCTTGAGAAAACGGATCATGCGGCAAGCCCTATTGTGCAGGTGGCAGCCTCTGATGATATCGCGGCCATACATAGCCTTCATCACGTAGAGGCGGTTCTTTATTCAAATCCTTTGCCTCATGTTCTTATACTGACGGCGATTGTTGTCGGTGTAGCGACTTTGGCCATTGGGCTGGCGCTGACTGTGCGCATCAGAGAAGTTTACGGTTCGATTGAAGAAGACGTTATTGACCGTCTTGATTACCAATATAATCTTGAAGGGGCAGGGGAGTAATGGATATCCTCTCACTCCTTCCTCCATGGCTATTAACTCATGGGGTAGCACTATTAGTCGTTTTACCGCTTTTGGCTGGGGCGGCCATGGCCGTGATACCGCGTGAGCGTATAGCTTGGACTATAACTTTTATGGTTATGTTAATATGCATGCTCTGTGCCTTAACCTTAGCGCTTCAAGTTATCGACCAAGGACGGCTTAGCTATAAAATGGGAGGATGGGAGCCGCCCTATGGTATTGAATATGTTGTCGACGCTTTAAGTGCGCCGGTTTTATTGCTGATTAGCGCTATGGCTGTTATTTGCCTGTTTTACGCAAGCCCGAGCGTCAAAGCCGAAGTGGAACCCAAGAAACGCGCAGCCTTTTACGGGGCGTTTCTTATATGTGCGGCAGGACTTTTGGGCATGGTTGTGACGGGGGATGCGTTTAATGTGTTTGTCTTCCTCGAAGTGTCATCTATCTCGACTTATGTGCTTGTTGCTATGGGCCATAGCCGTGACCGCCGTGCTTTACGGGCGGCTTATGATTACCTTATTCTTGGCTCTATCGGGGCGACGTTTTTTGTTATCGGCATTGGCTTTCTTTATATGGAAACGGGCACGCTCAATATGGCAGATATGTCAAATATCTTAGATGGTTTGGACGGGGGGAGCCGCGTTGCCCAAGTCGGTTTTGCTTTCATCGTTATTGGTTTGGGCCTAAAGCTCGCAATGTTTCCGCTGCATATGTGGCTGCCGGGTGCTTATGCTCATGCGCCGAGTTTTGTAACGATCTTTCTTGCATCGACCGCCACCAAAGCAGCGCTTTATTTATTGCTACGCTTTGCCTTTACAATATTTGACCTGAGTTTTGATTATGTGGTGACGATATTAAGTCAATTTGTCTTAGTTCTCGCCGTTGTTGGGATGGTGTTTGCATCTATACAGGCAATTTTTCAGACAGATGTACGCCGGGTTTTGGCGTTTTCCTCCATTGCGCAAGTCGGCTATATATTATTGGGTTTAAGTTTCTTAACCCTGAGCGGGTTAACGGCGTCATATGTGCATTTAATCAATCATGCCTTTATCAAAGGCGGACTATTTCTTGCGGTTGGGGCCATGTGGTACCGTTTTGGTATCACGCGGGTGGCCGATTTTCGTGGTTTGTCAAAGACGATGCCGTGGACGATGTCGGCTTTTACAATATCGGGATTATCCTTAATTGGCGTGCCGCTCACAGCAGGCTTTGTGTCTAAGCTTCAGCTTGCGACTGCCGCATGGGAGCGCGGTTATGGCTGGGCAGTTGGCGTTATACTTTTTTCCTCTATCTTGGCACTCGTCTATATTGGCCGTATTTTGCGCGTGGCCTATTTTGAAACGCCGCCTCAAATTAACGGCGTGGAGGTGCTGAAAAATGAAGCGCCCTTGATAATGCTGATCCCCATGTGGATATTGGCTATTTTATCCATTGTCATCGGAATCAACGCAGGGTGGGTTGTAGATGCCGCAGGCCGCGCGGCAGAGCTTTTGATCCCAACACAGATGATTGGGAGAGGGCTTTAATATGGTCTCACCTGAAATATCACTAGCGCTTTTATTGCTTATACCGCTCGCGGCGTCGGGTTTAACCGGACTATGTGGGCAGCGCCCAAACCTGCGCGAAGCTATAACCTTTATCGCCAGCTTTGCGCTATTGGCCATTGTTATTCACCTGATTGGCTTTGTTGCTGCCGGCCAGCGCCCTGAACTATATCTGGGTAGCTTCGCGGGTGATTTCGAATTTAAACTCATCCTCGAGCCACTCGGCGCAGTTTTTGCGGCGATTGCGAGTTCTCTGTGGATATTAAATTCACTATTCACAATGGGTTATATGCGCGGCAATAATGAAAAAAACCAAACACGGTTTTTCCTATTTGTTGCCATTGCTATTGCCGCTGTTATGGGCATTGCGGCGTCCGGTAATCTCATTACGTTATTTATCTTTTATGAAGTGCTGACCTTATCAACACTACCGCTAGTGGCCCATAAAGGAGACGCTAAAGCCCGTAAAGGCGGAACGATTTATGGGCTTATCCTCATGGGAACATCTTTGGCGTTTCTCTTACCTGCCGTGATTGGCACCCATGTCATTGCAGGAACAACGGATTTTCAAGTCGGCGGTGTGTTTCCAAGCGGTACGAGCCTACTGACGACCTCTATTTTATTATTCCTCTTTGCTTTTGGCATTGGCAAGGCGGCGCTTATGCCGGTTCATCCGTGGCTACCTAATGCTATGGTGGCTCCGACGCCTGTCTCGGCCCTATTACATGCGGTGGCTGTGGTAAAAGCTGGGGTGTTTACGATGATAAAAGTTGTAACCTTGATATTTGGACCAAGCCTTGCGGCAGCAACGCCAATGAGTACGGTCTTGTCTTGGGTGGCTGCCATCTCTATTGTTGTGGCCTCTCTTATTGCGCTTCGGCAAGATAACCTAAAAGCGCGGCTTGCTTATTCGACTGTGTCGCAATTAGCCTATGTTACCTTAGGAGCCATGCTTGCAGCGCCCGCAGCTATAATTGGCGGCGCTCTGCAAATTGTTATGCATGCCTGGGGGAAAATTACGCTATTTATGTGCGCGGGAGCAATTTATACAGTAACCCACCGCACCAACATAAGTCAGCTTGACGGGTTAGGGCGAAGCATGCCTTGGGTGTTTGGGGCCTTTCTTATTGGCGCGCTATCCATTATTGGTGCGCCGCCGCTCGGGGGCTCTTGGCCGAAATATTTTTTAATGGTCGGCGCTTTAGACAGTGGAAAAGCAATTTTAATTGCAGCCTTGATTGTGTCGTCGATTTTAAATGTGATCTACCTTATACCTGTTGCAGCGCGCGGGTTTTTAAAACCACCTGCTGATCCGGATATCGATGCAAAAATTACCGCGCAAAAAGGGGCGTATAAATGGGTGATTATACCACCTGTCCTCACAGCATTTGGGGCATTTATACTGTTTTTCTTCTCGGGCCCGATTATTGATTTCCTCATGCCAATTCTTCCAGACGGAGCCTTTTAATGGCTAATGCTGAAATAAAGACAATGGAGGATTTAACCCTGGAAGAACGGGAGCGTGCGGAGGCGCATCCATTGGCTGTCCCGTTTTTATTTCTGGGCCGTAAATCGTTCCAAGATAAGTTTATCTATATTGCCCTAATTGGCCTGCTGATAACCATTGGGCTTGGGTTTATATATCCGCTCCACCATCCGGCGCCCTATGACGTCATGCCGGCGTCTTGGGGGTGGATTGGGTTTTTATCTTATAGTTTCCTTGTGTTATGCGCGAAGCCTTTATTTAAGCTTCTGGCACGGCCAGAGAGTTATTATGGTGAAGACCCCAATATGGACCTAGACCATATCCCCGAGGAGCAGCCCCATGATTGAGCTGCTTTTAAATTTAAACCCGGGCCTTATTATTATTTTGGCAGGTATGATTTGCGCGGTTTTACCAGCGTCGCAAATCCGTAAACTTTTAGTTATTGCAGCGCCTATCGCAGGGATTGTTTCGATCTCAACTCTTTATACGGACCAAGAGGTTATTGGCGGTATTATTGAAGTTGGCAGGCAAAGCTTTACAACCCTACGTATTGATAGCCTTAGTCTGATATGGGGTTATATATTTTGTGTTGTCGGCGTCTTAAACGGAATCTTCGGTCTCCACGAGAAATGCCAGATTACCGATAGCTCGGCGTTGATTTATATGGGCTCTGCGATTGGCGGCGTATTTGCCGGTGATCTCTTAACACTGTTTTTATTCTGGGAGATTGCGGCAGTGTCGTCTGTGCCGCTGATATGGAAAGGCGGGGAGCGCGCTTACGCGGCGGGCGTTCGTTATCTGGCCATACATATATTTTCTGGCGTGGCTTTACTGGCGGGAGCTATAATCTATGGCCGTGCAAATGGCGGGGATTTCACTTTTGGTCATATCGGGCTTAACGCGCCAGGGGGCTGGCTTATATTGCTTGCGATGGGAATTAAATGCGGCTTCCCGCTGTTGCATAACTGGATGCAAGATGCTTATCCTAAAGCCTCGATTACAGGCACAGTTATCCTTTCGGCTTTTACAACTAAGCTCGCGATTTATGCGCTGGCGCGAGGGTTTGCGGGCGAAGATATTTTGATTTATATTGGCGCGGCAATGACCGTCTTTCCGGTTTTCTTTGCAGTTATCGAGAATGATATGCGGCGAGTTTTATCCTACAGCTTGAATAATCAGCTTGGTTATATGGTTTGCGGCATTGGTGTGGGCACGAGTCTAGCGATGAACGGTGTTGCCGGCCAAGTGGCCGTTCATATTATCTTTAAGTCGCTTTTATTCATGTCCATGGGGGCTGTGCTTTACCGCGTTGGTACGATTAAAGGGAGTGAGTTGGGTGGGTTGTTCCGCTCCATGCCGCTAACGACGGTTTTTTGCCTTGTTGGCGCAGCCTCTATTGCGGCATTCCCCTTGTTTGCAGCCTTTGTCACAAAGGCGATGATTATAAGCGCTGTTATTAAAGAACATCATTATGTGATTTCCTTTATTCTCCTTTTTGCCTCTGCTGGTGTCATGGAACATTCTGGGATTAAAATTCCTTACTTTACATTTTTCTCCCATGATAGCGGCCGGCGGGTTGAAGAAGCACCGTGGAATATGCTTGTCGCTATGGGGCTAGCCTCGGCTCTTTGTCTCTTCTTTGCCTTCCCTTTTGGGGGCTATCAGTTCCTCTATAGCCTCATGCCTTATGCTGCGGATTATGACCCTTACACGGCCGATCATGTGATCTTTCAATTACAGCTTTTATTCGCTGCGATTGTTGCCTTTGCTCTGTTGAAACGCTTGAGAATATATCCCGCAGAGCGCCGTGCGGAGATAATTGATTTTGATTGGACTTACCGAAAATTAGGGCTTTCGGTTGTTAAATGGCTTGGGGCTATGTGGATGCGCCTTAATGCGGTGAGCGCTAATATGCGTGACCGTTTTGCGGGTAGTCTTGGCCGTAAGCTTCAACAGGTTTTTAGCCCAGCGGGCACATTTAGTGCAGGTTCACCCGTTAATCTACCTTATGTCTTGACGGCGGCAATGTTGTTTATCTGCCTTATTGGCGTTTACATAGGGGCGAGCTAGGCGATAATATGGCGGATGATAAAGACAGAACCTTAGACTTTGCCGCGCAAATTACAGCGGCCTATGTGCGCGGGAATAAACTCTCCGCAGATCAGGTGAGTGGGTTTTTGGAAAATATTTACAACACTCTGCTTGATTTATCACGCCCTGTTATGCGCCCAGAAGACCGTCCACAACCGCAATACCCTATTGAAGACTCCGTAACCGATGAGGTAATCTATTGCCTAGAAGATGGGCAACCGTTTAAATCGCTAAAGCGTCACCTGCGGACGAAATATAACCTAACGCCGGATGCTTATCGAGAAAAATGGGGTTTGCCTCGTGACTATCCTATGGTCGCGCCGGCTTATGCTCGGGAACGTGCAAAGATCGCCCGCGTAAGCGGCCTTGGGCGCGGTAAAGCTTAATCCCTGTATAGGGCGCGCAAACGAATCGGCTGCGAAATGAAAAACATGGTTAATAAGCCATTAATTAGTGATTTTATCTTGTTACTCGCTTGCTCTAAAATTGCCCTGTCGTAATTATGCACTCATAGCTTTGGAGGGCATGGGCGATGACACAGTTGGGATCTGTTCGGCATCAAATATTATTACCAGAACAAAGAGCCGTCTTTGATTACTGGCGGCAAAAATGTTTAAAGGGGGGTATCCCGTCCTATAAGGATATCGACCCGCGCTATCTTTCGCCTTATCTACCAACGATTAGTTTGACAGAAATTTGCCCTACGTCCAGAGATATACGTTATAAATTACGTTTGGCGGGGACGGGGTTTTATCACTATTATGCTGATGAAATTACGGGGCGTTACCTCGATGAAATTCAAAGCCCTGATAAGCAAAGATATTGGAACCGTATATACGGCGTTATGGCAAAAGAAAATCGCCCGCGGGTTGGCGTTACGAACCCCGGAACTCCTTGCGGATCTCATATGTTACAGTTTTGGCTTCGTTTACCATTGTCCTGTGATGGTGAAAATACAACAATGATCCTCGGATTTGACAGCTTTTTGAAGCGTGATCAATTTAAAATTGATATGCCATATAAAGAAAAAATTGCTGTATAAACAAAGACTTAACTTGTTAACACTTTTTTGTTAGATGGTTTTCAACAAAGAATTCTTATTTTATATAGGAAAATAATCCTCGCCTCTCTATACTCGTATATAGTAATATGACATAGGGAGATCAGCATGGTAATTAATGATAAAACGAAAACAGACGTGCAGCGCGCGCAGCTTATTGTTGCGGCCGTAACATTGGAATTTGGCATCGCTTATATGGATGTAAAGTCCAAAACGCGGGGCTCAAATGATATGTGTTTTGCGCGGCAGTTATCAATGTATTTAATGAATGTTATATATGGCATTAGCCTAAGCCGGATTGGACGCACTTTTAACCGCGACCGAAGCACTGCGAGCCATGCTTGTAATGTGATTGAAGATTACCGTGAAGACCCGCAGCTGGATAGAAAAATTGCCCGTCTTGAGGCCTTTTTAAAAGCGTCAAGGAGCATTGCTGTGAGTGAGGAGCTCTCTCTGTGACAGTGCATGCATATTTTATACCTAAGGGTCAGGCCCGTGCAGATAAATTAAGCGCTGATGTTTCTTTTTTGAAAACGGCTGCCGCGTCCTATGCAGTTATTGATAATAGCAAGCCTGTAGATCTATGCGCAGTCTACGCGCAAGGGGACCGCCGCCGCCGTCCGCTAGGGTGGATGCAAAAGGCCGATGTGAATGCATTATATGAAAATGGTCATTTAAAGCCTTGTAGAAAAGGTCTGGTTTTTACATATGCTGCAGAGCGTGCTTTGATTGAAGACCGCTGGTGTCTACGTCCTGACCTAGCCGTCATTGAAGGGGATGAAAAAACAGTTTATGTTCCTAGTGGTGTTCAGCGTCAAGTTAAGCGCCGTCATAGCGGCCACATATTGCGGCGGCTTGCGAATGACCGGGATGCGGCCGGACGTCTCTTATTTTCCGCCCATGAGCTTGAGGCCGGTGAGCAATTTCAACGCGATTATGCAAAGGCTTACGGCACGGCTATCGGCGGGCAAAACTTTACAGGGGTTACAGTTGATAAGATGCGGCAAAACAGCCAAGAAATGGCGGCTGTCATACGAATAGATGCAGGTGCGGCTTATCAATCAGCAAAAGCTGTATTAGGAATCGGCCTTGAAAAGGCGGCAGATGTTATTTGCGGGGAAGGTAAATCCTTTGCACAGTTGGAGCGGGAGCAGTTTTGGGCGCGTGGGGCTGGCCGAACAATCCTTAAACTCGCGCTCCAAAGATTAGCGCTTTATTACGGCACTATTCCGGGACAAGATTTGAAGCGGTAAAACGCCCTAAGAAAGGGTAGCGCGTGCATCGTCTTGGATACGCGAAATCATGGCCTTAAGGCCATTTGAGCGCTGGGCGGATAAGTGCTCCGCAAGGCCTAAATCATTCATGATAGCTTGTATATTTGTGTTTATAATGTCGTCTGCTTTTTGGCCAGAGAAAATATGTATCACGATGGCGACCAGCCCTTTTACGATATGGGCGTCACTATCTCCACGGTAAAACAGCCGGCTTGGCTCTGCATTATTATTATCTTTGACAAGCCAAACTTGACTAACGCAGCCTTTCACGCGGGTTATATCATTATGCTCATTCGCTGCGAGGGGGCTCAGGTCTTTGCCCATATCAATCACATGCATATAGCGATCTTCCCAATCTTCCATAAAAGAAAAGTCATCAATTAGGTCTTGAATATGGGCGGGGTAAGTCATTTAAACTCTTTGTGTCATGGGCGCATGAGTTAAGAGTGCTATAGGGTAAATTCAAGGTGTATTTTGTATTGATGCGGTGTGGATATGCTCAATATAGACCCAATTTTATAATTATGCGCCTAAAAAGAGAATTAACTCGATTTTAACCATAAAATTGAGTCACTATATAGGGTGATTGACCCTCGAATATGAGTCGCCGTTATGAATATGATATTACGCCGCTATGCTTTAGTCCCTGTATGCCTTATGTGGCTGGGCGCTTTAATTGCGGCTCTTGCTGCAGCATGGCTAAGAGATATTGATTGGATGTCTTTATTGCCTATAGCGGGCATTGCGGCAGCTCCAGCTATTTTAGCCCTTATATTGAGCCCCGTCATTCATAAGGAATGGGCACAAATTCTTGTAATCTTAGGGTGGCTTGCTCTAGCGGTTATTGCTGTTTTGGCGATTTCATTTGTGCCGATGGCGATTTTATTTATGTGCGCACCAGCCGCGGCAGCTTTATTTGAACGTGAAAAGGTTGTTGAGGCCATGGTCATGGCCGCCATTTTAGCGGCTATTTTATTTTATGCGGGCCAACAAGGAATTATTCCTGACGGACTTACCAATAGCCAATCAAAAAATTGGGGACAACAATTAGGAATTTTTGCAACTTTAGCTTTCCTTGTAGGTAGCCTCATGATGGCGGCTTACAGCCGGGGTGAGATAAGTGTGAATGACATCAAAGCCGTTAACGCGATGCCGCCGCCTAACATAACCGAGACGATTGTTGACGTTGATATTGTTCCAGGTAATTTCTTTATTCTCAACGAGCAAAACCAAGTGCTTCGTGTCAATCAAAATGCGCGTAAGAATTTTTATCTTTATGAACATGGTGGGTCTGAGTTTACGACAATGCTTCAAATGGATAATATCCGCACGAATAGTGTTAGTGAACTTATCGCGCAGGCGCGGGAGACGAATGCTGAGCAAACGAGTAATTTATTTATGGGCGCGAATACGGCCACACCGACTTATTTGCGCCTTATTGTTCGGCCACTTAAAGATGGCCGCGTCACTCTATCTCTATATGACCTCAATGATAGTTATGAAGAAATATCCCAGCTTCAACAAGATAATGCAAAAGTCCAACAAGACAGTGAACACAAATCTTTGTTTTTTGCAGGCGTAAGTCATGAACTCCGCACGCCGCTAAATGCGATTATCGGATTTTCCGATATGATGCGCTCGCGTTTATTTGGGCCGTTGCCGAATAAATATGCCGAATATGCAGATATGATCCATGATAGCGGCCAACATATGCTCGACCTTATCGGAGATGTTTTGGACATGAGTAAGGTTGATGCCGGTAAATATGAGCTGAAATATGATAGTTTCCAAGCTGAAGATATTATTCGCAGTAGCCTGAAAATGGTGCAACCCACCGCCGATGCAGGGGAGGTTGTGCTGCAATCGGATATGATGAACGGTGAAGATATGTTAATAACAGCAGACCGGCGTGCCTTACGCCAAATTTTACTTAATCTTCTATCTAATGCAGTTAAATTTAGCCCTAAAGGCGGGGTTGTACGTGCGCAGGCTAAGCCTATTGGTGATAAGCTTCGGATCTCGGTTCGTGACCAAGGCCCAGGAATGAGCCCCGATCTTGTCGAGCAAATAGGCCAACCTTATATCGCATCGGATAGCCAGAACATATCGGCTGCCCGTGGTAGCGGTTTGGGACTGAGCCTCGTGAAGTCATTGGTGGAGCTTCATAAAGGCCAAATGAAAATTGAAAGTGAAATTGGCAGTGGCACAATTATCCACATCGACCTACCCATGGACCCATTCGCGTAAACTTAAATAAGACCACCTCTTGAATAAGTATAATGGTTCCCTGTGGAAGGAGTTTATAAAACGGTCAATTAATTAATCATGCCGCTGATGGGGCACGGCAATGGATAGCAAAATCAATAATGTAAAAATAAGACCTAATAACGCAATTATTGGCGCCGAAATATTGATAGACCCTAGGCCGTTTTTAGAGTTTGCGTTAAGGGTCTCTCCCCATTTTTCAAAATCATTATAAGCTTTTACGCTTTTAGACTTAATGGTCTCAACGCCCTTAGATAGTGGTGAGTTGAGGGCATTAAGATTGATTATGTCTCTGGGTTTAGCAGGCTTTGTTTCTTTAAAACTTTGGGGATCATAAGCCCCTCGAAGTCCAAGAGATTTTTTTGTGTCCGCTTCTTGTGTTGTTATATTTGGCGTTTTTAACCTTGGAATAGGGATAGAGTTTTTTGGCTTTGCAATGGGCGTTGATGGCCTAAGCCTATCACGAGGTGATTTCGCTTCTTCTACACGGTTAAGATCTGGTTCAAGACTTGGCTTAGGACTAAAGACAGCGCTTAAACGCTCACCTATTTGCTCTGAAATATGTGCAGTTTTACGCTTAAAGTCATCACCGGAGCTCTGCCGTTTTGCTCTAAGGCTTTCGAGCCAGTCACCTTCTAATTTACCAAAGCCTTCAAATTTAAAATCAATAAAATTTTGCAGGCGAGTCGCTGTTTGATTCTGCGATAAGTTTTGTGGTTGCGCCGTTTGCAGCATAACGGCTGTCTCATCGTCCCATTTTGCAACGCTACCTTGAAGCATATTCCAGATAGAGGGCTTTAATAAATTAAGAGCCGCTGTTTTAAAGCTTGCGCCGGAACGGGCCGTAATGACCCCGATGGTGCGGCGGCTTGCTGCGTCATCATATAGTGCAATGAGGCCGGATGTGTAATTTAGCGCATCTTGCCGCGCAGATGTTGCCGCAAGTTCAAACGCCTGTTTTTCACTCAATGAAGCAACTTGTAAAATACTCGCGATTTTCTGGTCCTCAAACTCTGGGATGTTTTTGCCGTTAAGGGCTAAGCGTAGAGCTTTGGGCGCATTAACGAGCAGCCCGTCCATAGCCTTAATATTAGGCCCGACAATTAATAAATTCCCATTTTGAGGTATAAGCGCATTTTGCCCATTAATATATTGTGCCTGCGTCCATGCGCGCCCGGATATATGGGCGAGGCCACCAATCAACCTTAGGCTTGCTTGTTTCTCATGATGATTACGGGCGGTTCCATATATAATGAAATTATCTGATGTTGCGAAAGGACCAGAGTCGGCGGCTAGGCTTGAAATATCATTCATGTCTTTATTGACCGCGCCGCTTAATATGACTTTTGAGCCCATACCGAAGCTGAAACTCGGCGGCGTTTGCGCCACTGAACAGATATCAAGACTAGTTGCAGGTTTAAGGTCAGGCTGTATTTTAAGCTGGTTATTAGAGCCGATAAGATAGCCCTCTGGAATATCAAACCTTACCGATTTGCGAACCGCATCAATCTGCGTTTCGCCTAATTTGCGGCCATTTAATGTAACGCTTACTGTAGAATCTGCAGCAATCCTCTCATTCCCGTTAAGGCGTAGGAGAAGCTGTCCCTGCCGCTGGGCTGCATAGGACGTGTCAAAAGAAAAGCTCTGCGCCGGCGTTAGCCAGCTATTTATAGGCAGGAGCACGCCCGCCTCTGATAGCTTATGAGAGCCATTAAATTCAGATCGTCTGGATGATAAAAAGGGCTGTAGACGGACTTCATTGGCGGTTGTGCGGGTTCTGCGCGTGACCGGCAGCTTATGGGCTGCAAAAGCGTCGACGGATTTGCGCAGCTCTTCTGTTGTGTCGCCAGTAATAATAAGGCGCGGCGGACGTTTTTCATCTAGAATAATTTCAGCGCCGCGCCCTGTGCCTGCGGCTTCACCGCGTATAAAGGGCTGCACATCGCCGCGAAGCCCAGCGATAATATTGAGCTTGTTCTCTGCTGCGACCTTATTTAATTTTGGCACAGCTCCAGTACGAAGTGTCATGGCCTGCATAATGAGGCTTTCGTGGCGAAAGGATTCCTCCCCTATAACCTTTAAGCCTAGATTTAAAGCCGGGCCGTTAAAGCTTTGAGATAACAATGTATCAAGATCGCGAAAGTTGAGATCACGTGTCATGTTACGGCCATAGAAAACTAATATAGAGCGGTCTTGGCTAATCTCCCATCCGGCGCTATTGGGCCCGGGACAGTTAGGAGAAGTGGCGATGCCCGAAAGATGAAGTTTATTCCCGCGGCGGCGCAAATGTTTTGTTTCAAGCCGAACCCGCGCATCAAAGCGCTGTCCTTGAGCTTTGAGGATAATAGGTTTAGAGCCATTGACGCGTAGTTGTAGATTACGGCGTTGGCGGAGTTGTCCTGTTGGCTGTGCGGAGACAAGAAACTCGACTTGATCAACCCATACTGTATCGGGCAGATCAAAAGGAATGACGACTTCATTTGTCTTCCAATCCAAAGTCGTTGTGTTATTACCGACAAGATTGTCAATGCTGACCTTGCTAATATGACTTTGCGCAGATGCGCTAGGTTGTGCTAAAGGAGATAATGCACAAGCAATCACAGCGAAGCTAAGCGCTATAAAACGGTAAACTAAACAGCTTAATGGTGTTATGCTTAATTTGTTATGACCCACTGCAGGACACCTTTTGGTTAATTCAGTGTTGTGGGAGCAAGAAAAGTGCCAAAAGCTGTAGAGTTATGAGAAAATATCAATCTTTGAATTAAGCGCCATAAGATGATTGAATTTCGGGTAAAACCTTATATTTGGATCGAGGCTTTGCGCCGCCGCGCCGAAGCGGCTGGGGCATTTGTGATGATTATAAAAAGAGGTGATCCCGACGGCGGTAGCCTTGTTATTTGGGTAGAAAATCAAGACCGCAAGGTGGATATTTACACGGCTCAAACGCAAATGAACGGGCAACGTGCTTGGTATAAAGAAAGCGGCCTAAGTCCGGAACGCGCGCAGCCGCGTATTGCAGCACTGGAGCAAATGGACTGCGATATGTGGGTTATTGAAATCACGGATAAAATGGGGCGTCATTTTATTGATGAACCGATTTTAGAGGTATAAAAGTGTCTCTCAGGGGATCGGTTTTTGCGTAAAACTTCATGATAGCCCTTGCAGCTATGGTTTCGCGCGGTTAAAGCCGCGAGGGTAAGTTTTCAGAGTTTATCATGGCTAAAATTGAAATTGAAGCGACCCGCCGGCGCGTCTTTGCGATTATCTCTCATCCTGATGCGGGTAAAACCACGCTGACGGAAAATATGCTCTTAGCTGCGGGGGCTATTCATCAAGCCGGGCAAGTCGCCGCGCGGGGGGAAGCCCGAAGAACGCGCTCTGACTGGATGAAGATCGAACAAGAGCGCGGGATTTCTGTCTCCTCATCCGTGATGACATTTGAACATATGGAACTTATCTTTAACCTGCTGGATACGCCGGGCCATGAAGACTTTTCCGAAGATACCTACCGTACCTTAACGGCAGCGGATAGCGCGGTTATGGTCTTAGATGCGGCCAAAGGGATTGAGCCGCAAACGCTTAAATTATTTGAAGTGTGCCGCCTTCGGGATATTCCTATTATTACATTTATCAATAAATTTGACCGTGAAGCCCGTGACCCTTTTGACACATTGGCCGAGATAGAAGATAAGCTCGCCCTTGATGTGGTGCCGATGCAATGGCCAGCAGGGTCAGGCCGCCGGTTTAAAGGGGTGACAGATCTCGCCAGTAGTGATTTTCTACGGTTTGAGCGCCCGGAAGAACTTAAAGACCTTAGCTTTATTGCCAATAAAACACCGCTTGCCGGGGATGAAATTAATTCGTTTTTTGATGATGACGACTTCCTAGAAGAATACCGCGAAGAGGTTGAGCTGGCGGTGGAATATGGCGAGTTTAACGCGCAATCCTATTATGAAGGCCATATGACACCCGTTTATTTTGGCTCTGCTCTTCGCCGTTTCGGCGTACTTGAACTTATTAATGCACTGGCTCAATTTGCGCCGGGGCCGCAGGCGGAAAAAGTAAAAAAAGCGGGACAAGATTTAGAGATCACCCCTGCCAGTAAAGAAGTCGCGGGCTTTGTGTTTAAAGTACAGGCGAATATGGACCTTAACCACCGCGATAGAGTCGCATTTCTACGGCTATGCTCTGGTGAGTTTAAGCGGGGTATGAAGCTTAAAACGGCTGAGAATAAAACGGTGTCCGTTCACAATCCGATCTTGTTTTTTGCTCAAGACAGGGAGCTTGCGGATAATGCCTATGCGGGGGACGTTATTGGTATTCCTAATCACGGGGCGTTGCGGGTTGGTGATAGCTTATCTGAAAGCGGGAAGGTTCGGTTTGCGGGTATTCCAAATTTTGCGCCTGAAATCCTGCGCCGCGCACGTCCGATTGACCCGCTTAAGGCTAAACATCTTCGTAAAGCCCTTGAAAGCCTCGCCGAAGAGGGCGTAACGCAACTTTTCCGGCCTGCCATTGGCTCTGATATGATTGTCGGTGCCGTTGGAGCTTTGCAAATTGATGTCATGGCCGAGCGGATTAAAACAGAATATAACCTCGAAGTTTTATTTGAAGTGCCGCCTTATAGTACAGCCCGATGGCTATCTTGTGATGACCCGGTTATGTTAGATGCGTTTTTATCAAAAAACCGTAATAACTCAGGTGAAGACCTCGACGGCGCGCCTGTATTTCTCGCCAAATCAACATGGGATGTTGGCTATGCTCAGGAGAAAAACCCTGATATTCGGTTTTTGACAACGAAAGAAAGAAAATAAGCTGTCGTTTATTCTTTATGCTGAATATGGCGTGGCCCTTGCTCTGTAAGGGGTATAAATTCGTTTATACCGGAGCCCCGTGCCATAATGTTACAAAGCCTAACCCCATCCTTCATAATGTTTGCTGCAACGGCTCTGTTTACGGCTTTGTTTATCATGCCCATTTTACGCCTTCGTTTGAAAAATGATCTCACGCAGTTTTATTGGAGCGGGTTTTGGATATTTTTAGCCTTGATTTCTGCTTTTGCAGGCGGTGAGCAGATTTTAAAACTGGCCGGCATTGATGTTGAAAAAGCATCCATGTTCTACTTGGCCGGCTTATCGGCTGCCTATATTACATTTGTTGTCTTTGCCTGGTTTCGCCTAATGTGGGTGACCATTTGGGGGGTTGGTACAGCCACATTCAAGAAGTTCCGTCTTGTAAAAAAAAACTAACCGCCTGCAAGTCCAGAGAAATTTTGGCGATCAACGGGCTTAACTGGAACAGATTGTACGGTCGGTATAGCTTGGTCGTTTGGAATGTTTAAATCCTCCTGGGTTAAGATCTTTGGCGCGGTGACATCATCGTTTAAATGGCCATATAGGCTTTTTTGCCCTGCTTCTTCGGCTGATAAGCGCCGCGTTTCTTGCGGTTGCGGGCGGCGCTGTTTTTGCTGTGCTGCGGGGCGTTGCGCCGGCGCTATTTGATTATTTGGAGCCGTTAGCGCGTGTAATAGACTCCCGGGACGGGGCGCAGCAGCTTGCTGATTTTGATGGGCTTGCGGTCTTTGTGCGGCGGGCCGGTTTTGCCCTAATCCTTGCTGTTGCAGTCTGGGGTCTGCTTGTAAAGCTTGCGGCCCGGCTGTGCGCGGCGTTCGGTATGCAGCAGGATTAAGCTGCGGGTTATTGGGGGTAAATTGATTGGGCGCGGCTTGTTTGCGTTGCTGGAATGGCTGCGGCGCTATGGGCTGTTGATTTAACCGTTGTGGAGTCCCGCCAAGACTGTGGCGATAAATACCTATTTGCGGCCTGATTTGATTGGGAACAGCTTGGCGCACTATGCGGCGCGGCGCAGGTCTGACTGATGGCTGTGTTCGCGGGCTTCTAGAGTTAGAGGCTTGGTTTTGAGCTGCGTTAGTTTGAGCCTTTGTTGCGACCTGCGGTGCGCCAATACGAGTTGTCCGAACGCCGGTTTGTATAACATGGCTTTGGCCTGTTGGATTTACGATTGGGCTTTGATTAGCGCTAATACTTATGTTGCTTTGAATAGGCGACACAGCTTGGCTATTAAATTCACATATTCCGCCTTTTTGACGCGGATTTGCGCGGACAAAATTCCAGCCTTTACACGCTGCGTCTCCTTGGCACTGAGCTTGGCATTGGGAATGTGAGGCCGCTTGTGAGGCCGCATAGGGTTGTCCAGGCCGGTAAGTTCCGGGGTCTGTGGCTAGGGCGGTTATGCTGAATGCCGCAGAGGAAAGAAGTGAAAATAAAACTGTCGTAACGCGCTGCATAAGGGGCCTCAAAGCTATAATGTGAGGGAATTATGCCCGATGGGTATTAGCGATTGGTTAACTATAACTAATTTTGGCTATTAAAGCGGCTTTGCAAGCACCATTGTCCAATAAGTTGCAAGCCGGGTGGCGTCGTTAAACTCAATCGCGACGCCAAATTCACTTACATCTGCGCTTAAAAGGGCCTCGTTATGTGCCTTACTGTCTTTCCAGCCCTGTAGGGCACCCTCCCAACTTCGCTGTCCGGCGGCGACGTTTTCAAGAGCGATGGAATAGAGATAACCTTGGCGGCGGATTCGAGTGCCGTGATGGGAGCCATCCGTACCTTCATGTTGAATGACGCCGTGAAAGGCCATATCGGCGCTATGGGCCTTGGCTGCACTTTCAAGTTGATCGTCCCATGTGAGCGGCGCAAGCCCATAGTCTGCGCGGTAATTATTGACATCGCGCAAGACTATGGCTCTATCGATTGGCGCAGGTTCAGGGATTTGAAAAGCAGAGTTTTCACCAATTCCGCTATTAAGGCGGCATTCGCCTTCCGGTTTTGAAATATCTGCTTGGTAAAATATATGGCCGCGGCAAATATGGTCTGTTTCTGCTTGGCAGAGGGCTGTGCAAGCTTGGGGCGAGTCGACGATAATAATTTTATAAGTACCGTCATTGGCTAGCCGCTGACCAAAATCGTCATCTGAGCCCGCAGGCGGCATGTAAAAGACTATGGCGATAAAGAAAGGCCAAATGCGGCGGAATATATTCATGTGCTCACCCTGCATAATTTATGGGCTTGATCAATAGAGCTTTGGTTAAATCATAGTAAAGGTGATTAAGGATGATTTAATTTTGCGCCGCTGCTGCGCTAATTTTTGGCGGCGGTGTTAAGCCGCTGGCAAGATTACGTTCTGTTATCATGGCATCAACTAGGTCTTGATAAAATGCAGTCACCGCTTGGCGTTTATCATTAAGCTTAGGGTCTTCATCGGCCAGTATAGGCCGTATTTTTCGGCCCTTATGGGCTTTGAGCATATAGGATTTCCAAATATCAACGGGGAGTAAGCCGCCGGTTATCTTGCGCGTGGGGGCGTTATCATCATTGCCCATCCATACGCCTGTTGTATAGTCAGCGGTAAACCCGATAAACCACGCATCGCGGTAATCTTGTGACGTGCCTGTTTTCCCTCCGGCCGGGCGTTTGCCAAGTTTTGCGCCGCGCCCTGTTCCGCTATCAATTACGTCTTGTAAAAGACGGCTCATTTGCCGGTTGTTACGGTTGGAATAAACCCGCTCTGGCTCTCTTTGGCGGCGCGTATAAAGTTCGTCGCCTGCTGTGTTTTTGATGTTCTCAATTAAGTAAGGCGTAATCTTCCGCCCAGAGTTTGGAAAGACCATATAAGCGCCGACCATATCGTCTAGGGTGACTTCAGACGCCCCTAGTGCCAAAGAATATGTTGGCCGAAGCTCGGTTCTAAGGCCAAAACGGCGGCCTAAATCAGCAACTTTACTTGGGCCAATTTCCGCGCAGACACTCGCGGCAATGGTATTGATAGAAAGTTTTAAAGCCTCCCGTAGGGTCATAGGCCCTTGGTAGCGTTTCGTGTAGTTTTCAGGGGTCCAACCATTAATTGTCGTCGGGCGGTCAATACGAATTGTTCCTGGCGTAAAGCCGTTTTCAAGGGCTGCGGCATAAACAAAAGTCTTAAATGATGATCCGGGTTGGCGTTTAGCCTGTACGGCGCGGTTAAATTTACTTTGGCCGTAATCTCGTCCACCAATCATGGCGAGTATCGCGCCCGTTTGATTGTCTGTTGATATTAAAGCCGCTTCGGAAACTTTTTTACGCTTATGTTCTTGACTTAAAACTGCCTCAGTGGACTCCTTAGCCCATTTTTGCATTTCAGGGTCAACAGTCACCTGAATAACAAGATCTGGGTTTTTATAGCCGACAAGGTCATGGGCCCGTTCTGCGGCGTAATCGAAGACATGTCCAATAAGGCTGTCATCTATATAGGTTTCGCTCGTGTCTATAATGCGAGGCGGGTGAGTGAGCGCTTCGGACATATCCAAAGTGGTGATAAATCCATTAACGCGCATTCGCTCAAGCACAAGCCGTGCCCGTGTCCATGCGGCATCAAAATTGCGAATGGGATCATATGTGCTTGGCGCTTTCGGGATACTGGCGAGCACTGCCGCTTCGGCAAGGGTGATTTGCTTGGCGGATTTGCCGAAATAGCGCTGGGAGGCGGCTTCAATGCCGACAATGCGCCGCCCTAAATCAATGCGGTTGAGATAAAGCTCAAGGATTTCCTGTTTTGAGAGGATTTGCTCCATCTCATAGGCGAGCCACATTTCCTGAACTTTGCGTTTATAAGTCTGCTCACGGGTTAAAACGAGGTTTTTAACGAGCTGCTGGGTGAGGGTGGAACCGCCCTGTGCCTTACGGCCAGACTTGGTATTTTCAAAAAAGGCGCGTAATATGGCCTTACGGTCAATACCGGGGTGGGTATAAAACCGCTCATCTTCAATCGCTAAAAACGCATTCGGTAGATAGGGCGGTAACTCGCTGATTTTATGGGGCCGCCCGATATAAGGGCCGCGGTGGCCAATAATATGGCCCTGACGATCAACCAAAGTGTAATTGGTTTCGAGGTTAAGCTCCCACATTTTGGCTTTGTCGGGTAGTTGCGGAATGCCTTGCAAGACAAATTGACGCCCAAAGATATAGGCAATCGCCGTAAATGTTATTAATAAGGTCAAGATAGATAACCATATCGCCCGCCTGCGCCGCAGGGCGTTATCATTAGCAGCATTAATGTCAGCACGATATGTTGGCATAATTCTCGCTAGCCTAATTCCGCTTTCAAAGCTAGATGTCTTGCATGACAGATTCACCACAAAAACCATCCAAGGGCTCACTGCAGTCCGAAGCCTTCTGGAAAACCAAAAATATGGCAGAATTAAGCCGTGATGAGTGGGAAAGCCTATGTGATGGCTGCGGAAAATGCTGCTGCATACGGCTTGAGGATGAAGATACAGCCGCGATTTATATTACAGATGTGGCCTGTAAGCTATTTGATTCGGAACAATGCCAATGTTCTGACTATCCTAACCGGTCGAAAAAAGTGCCGGATTGCGTAACTTTGACTCCGGGAAATGTCGCGCAGCTTCACTGGATGCCTCAAACTTGCGCCTACCGCCTTGTGGCTAATGGGGAGGATTTACCCGAATATCATCACCTTGTTAGCGGCTCTCGGCAAACCATTCATGATGCGGGTATGAGCGTACAAGAGGCGGTTTATTCCGAATCTGATATTGATCCTGATGACATCCCAAACCATATTGTTATTTGGCCCGGTGAGCCGGATATTAACGAGGCATGACAGTGTAAAAAGCGGATATAAATCCACGCCGTCTTAAGGCCCTCCATAATAACTATCATGACATTTATAGACCCTGCACCGCTAGAGCGGGCTATTCGCCAAATGGTTGACCAGATAACAGATGAGCCTCTGAGTTTAGACGATGAGGCTTTTTTCCTACGGTCTGAAAAACGCGCCAAAGTGATTAGCCTCTATGTGAAAGCTGTACAGGATATTACCGCCCATAATGCGCGCCATGCTGCGCAAGAGGAGGATGGAAAACACCTAAGCTATGACGATCTCCCACCGCCAAGCCCCGAAGATAGAGCGCGATTTGTTAAGCGGCTTACACATCTCTACAATCGCCTCAATGAACAGGCCCCGTTACCAAGCGCTGATTAATGGTCTTTTGGCGCATGATATGGCCCACCTCGATTACCTTTGGGCATTATATGCTCGGGCGGATCAATGGCCCCCGGAAGAGGCATGGCTTATTTGGCTTCTACTGGGGGGGCGCGGCTCCGGTAAAACCCGCGCTGGGGCTGAATGGATACGCCAAAAAATAAGCCAAGGGGCGGGCCGTATTGCTTTGGTGGCTCCGACTTTTAATGACGCCCGTGAAGTGATGATCGAGGGCGAAAGTGGTCTTCGCCATATTGGCTACCCTGGTGAGCGTCCGACGTTTATTTCCTCCCGCAGACGGCTGGAGTGGCCAAACGGCGCTGTTGGGCAGGTGTTTTCATCCGAAGATCCGGATAGCCTTCGCGGGCCGCAATTTGAATATGCTTGGGCTGATGAATTTTGTGCGTGGAGCTATCCGGCCGACACGCTTGCAAATTTGCGGCTTGGTTTAAGGCTGGGTACGCAGCCGCAATTAGTTGTGACAACCACACCGCGGCCTCTACCGGCCCTCAAGAAACTCATGCAAGCGAAGGGGCTTGTTATGAGCCAAATGACAACCCAAGATAATACGGGCTTCCTTGCGCCAGGATTTATAAGCGCGATGGAAGAAAGCTACGGCGGCACACGGCTTGGGCGACAAGAACTTGCAGGGGAATTTATCGAAGATTTGCCCGGCGCTTTATGGAGCCGTAGTTTGATTGAGGCCTGCCGCGTGCAGCAGCGGCCTGAATGTGATAAAATCATCATCGCCCTTGATCCGCCTGTGACGGGGCATAAAAACTCTGATGCATGCGGAATGATTGTTGCGGGGCGTATAGGTTATGGGCGGCAAGCCCGCGCTTTTATTTTGGAAGATGCGAGCATCCAAGGGGTAAGCCCCGAAAACTGGGCAGCATTGGCCGTGGGCCTTTATGAGAGTTGGCAAGCGGATTATATCTTGGCCGAAACCAATCAAGGGGGTGATCTGGTGACTACAGTTTTACACATGGTCAATCCTGGGGTGCCTGTTCATACGGTCTTTGCCCATAAAGGAAAACGCCTACGGGCAGAACCTGTGGCGGCCCTTTATGGCCAAGGCCGCGTGCATCATGTAGGAGCAGGGTTGTCTCATCTTGAAGATGAGCTCTGCCTTATGGGCACCCAAAGCTTGATGAAAAGCCCTGACCGTGCGGACGCTTTGATTTGGGCGGTCACAGATTTATTGCTCCGACAAGCCGTCAGGCCTGCCATACGGGGCGTTTAAGATAGGCTTGTTCTGGGTTTAAAGCGGGGCTTGCTCTGAGATGGAAGCTCTGCCAAGACAGCCTATGGCTAATATATTCATATTTATAACTGCGGGATTTGCGCTGATTTCACTATGGATTTTATGGTGTCTAAAGCCAAAACCAGCGTTTAAAACACCGGAGACAAAAGCTTTTAATCCGGGCATATTTAAAAACTTTTACGCAAAACCCAATCTTTTTGTGAATAGTTCTGAACAGGCTTTATTCTTTATATTATATGAGTGCCTTACGCCAAAATACCATGTGTTTTCTAAGGTTCGTCTTGAAGATATCATTGCCGTTAGGGCTAGCGTTAAAAACGCTGAGGTTAAATGGGCCTTACGGGGGCGAGTTAAAAGCCGCCATGTTGATTTCCTGATTACAACCCCGCAAGGCCAGCCGCTTATGATGATTGAGCTCGACGGGGCTTCTCACCATACAGCGTTAGCACAGCGGCCAGATTCTTTCAAAAATGGATTAGCGAAATCTGTAGGTTTACCGTTACACCGCATAGCTGTGGGGCAAGATTTTCATAGTTTTACGCGAAAAATAATGAGTGAACTGCATTAATCTTAAACACCTATTAACCGTAATAGCTGCATATTATAGCTGCAATGTGGAGTAGAAATATGGCAAGAGTGTCGGACAGTCAAAATTTATCGGGTAGTTTAAAGTCCCGTCAAGGATTGAAGCAAGTCTCCAAAGAACTTGCAGCACTTAACCGTGAACTGGCGACGCAAATGATCGTGCTTGCGAGTCAAACGGGCGATGTAAATGCGTTGACCCAATCGGCTGATATGCTGCGCCGTTCACAACAACGCTATAGCCCTGAAAACACCCCGCAAGAAAATGCCGAGATACATCTCATTCTTGCCGGAACGCTTTTTCAAATTGCTAAGACTAATCATGATATTGATATTTTACATCAAGCCATGAGTGAATATCGTCATGCCATTACGTTGGCCTCTGTCACGGGAAATGAAAAACTACGTGCCCGTATCCGAAAGGATTATACGGCTGCAAAAAACTACAACCGCGAGATCGGCAGAAACCCATCCCGCAAAGGCGCAGCTTAGGCACCTTGATAATAATCAGTTTTTTCTAAAGCTTGTGAGTTAAATCCTCACCCCACTCATTACACGCTATCTTTCATTCATCGTCAGAAATGACCTTGAAGATTTCCAACAGCGATTATTTTACGGGCTTTTCACAGCCGCGTAAACTGATCTTGGCAAAGATAGATGTAATTTATGAAAAACTGGACGAAGCGTGCGCGCCGTTTAAAGCCGCAGACAAAACAAGCCTCACATAGGAATTTATCAGCTAAAACCGATAATGGCCGCCCTTTAATTGCCCTGCAATTAGCGCAGCGCGCACAATGGGGGAGCCGGAGTTATGAAGGGCTTTCGCAGGACGGATTTAAATCAAATGCAATCGCCTATCGCTGCGTTAGATTTATCTCAGAAGCAGCTGCCTCTGTCGGGTTTTGCGTGACGCGGGGCGGGGAGGTTTTAGCCAATGATCCCTTACAGCGCGCTTTTTGCCAAACCCATAGTGAGCAGTCTTTTACAGACATATTAGAGAGCTTTTATGGTCATCTTCAAGTCTGCGGTAATGGCTATATTGAAGCGGTAAGGCTGGATGAACAAGTGATTGGATTTCGTGCCTTACGCCCCGACCGCGTTGAGGCCGTAACAAGTGCAAAGGGCTATAAGACCGGGTATAATTATAGCCTAAATAACAGAAAGCGCTTTATTGAAAATGATATCGCAACGGGGCGCTGCGGGCTTTATCATTTGCGGTTATTTCATCCGCATGATGATATTTACGGCTATGCCCCGATGGAGGCGGCGGGCCGCGCCATTGATATTCACAATGAAGGCGCACGCTGGGTTAAAGCCCTGCTGGATAATTCTGCCCGCCCAAGCGGCGCGCTTGTTTATCAAGGGGCACAAGGAAGCGAGCGCTTATCAAGTGATCAATTTGACCGGCTTAAAGATGAGCTTGAACAGGCTCATAGCGGCGCAGACAGAGCGGGCCGTCCCATGCTTTTAGAAGGCGGCCTTGACTGGAAAGCGATGAGCCTTTCGCCCACTGATATGGATTTTCTCAATGCCCGCCGTGAAGCCGCGCGGGAGATTGCTTTGGCCTTTGGCGTGCCGCCCATGCTGCTCGGTATTCCAGGGGATAATACTTATTCCAACTACCGTGAAGCTAATCTAGCGTTTTGGCGTATCGTTATTTTGCCCTTGGTGAAAAAGACGGCCCAAGGGCTTGAGCGTTGGATGCGGCCCCACTTTGGTGATGACGTAAAGATTAGCGTGGATATGGACGCTATTCCGGCTCTGTTCGAAGAACGCGCCGCCCTCTGGTCGCGGCTTTCAAATGCTAGTTTTTTGACGGATGATGAGCGGCGACAAATGGCTGACCTCCCGCCGCTGGAGGCGCAGGGTGAGCGGTAAAGATGGTTTTTACTTAGAAAAAAAATTTACATTAAGTTTCATTTTAGCCTTTTGCCTCCAAACAGCTAGTGCGCTTATTTGGGCCGGAGCCGCAGAGGCCCGTATTAAAATGCTTGAAACAGAAGTCTCCCAGGTACCGCCCGTTAATGAGCGTTTAGCCCGCCTTGAAGAGAAAGTGGATTTTACGCGGCAAACGGTGCTGCGCATTGAGAAACGTCTCGACGCGAAGCCTTAAAACTTAAAATGGCCCTGAGAGACGTGGCCTCTAATTAATTAACTTAAAAGGACATCCAATGGATATAATCACCATTGCGCGCAGCGGCGTGCAAGACGTAATGCCCCCTGCGCAACGCTTATTGGCTTCAAATAGGTCAATGTTTGTGAGCGAGTTTATATCGTCTCAAGAGCTAGAGCTTGCGGGTTATGCCAGCCGTTTTGGCGTTACGGATCTATCCGGCGACCGCGTTCACCCCGGTGCATTTTCGGCAAGCCTTTTAACCCGTCAAGACAAGCTTCCCATGCTGTTCAACCATGAAACCGATATGCCAATTGGCGTATGGGATGAAGTGTTTGAGGATGATATTGGGTTATTTGTCAGGGGGCGTTTATGTCTTGGAACCCCCGAAGCTGACCGCGCTGCGAGATTAATTATAAACGGGAGTGTGAGTGGTTTATCCATTGGATTTAGAACTCGCCGTTTTGAAACCTCTGCGGATTGGGGCCGTGATTTATTTGATATTGAATTGTGGGAGGTTTCCATCGTTGCCTTCCCAATGCTGCCTAATGCCCGCCTGACCGAAATTGGCTCGGTGGATATGGAAAGCACGATTTTAGACGATGTTAATTCCTTCCCACAAGCTAATGAAATATAAGGAGTCAGTTTATGACGAAAGCTGTGCGTAAAGAAACCAAAGCTGCACCTGTGCGGCGTCATGGTGAATTTGAAAAAAACTTTATGGCCTTTAAAACGGCGAATGATGCGCGTCTTGCGGATCTTGAGCAAAAGCAAAGCCATATCGACCAATTAAATGAAAAACTAACCCGACAATCAGGACAGATTGAACGCTTAACCCTTGCGGCGACAGACGGGCGTGAAGCGAAGTTGAGTGTTAAATCCGATGGTCCAATGCGTAAAGCTTGGGCGAGTTATTTTCGTTCTGGTGACCCAACTGCCTTAAGCCAAATTGAGGGAAAATCTCTTACGGCAAGAGATGATAATGGCGGTTATATTGTACCGGTCGAAACAGAAATCGTTATCGATAGTGCTTTGGCCCAAGTCTCGCCTTTTCGTAACCTCGCGACTATTCGTGCTGTCAGTACGGCTAATTTCACAAAACCTGTTAGCGCCGGCGGCGCCGTTGCGGGATGGGCTGGAGAGGCGCAAGCACGTACGGAAACTACGGCGCCTGATTTGGATTTAATTGAATTCCCAGCCGGCGAGCTTTACGCCATGCCAGCGGCCACGCAAACACTGCTTGATGATAGCGTAGCCGATGTCGATCAATGGCTCGCAGAAGAAGTTCAAGATGTCTTCTCAGCCCAAGAAACCACCGCCTTTGTGATTGGTGATGGCATTAATAAGCCGCGCGGTATTTTAAATTACCCGCAAGCGGCGGACGGGAGTGAAGCTAAAGGTGAGATTGGCTATGTTCCCACAGGCGTTGATGGTGATCTTGATGCTGATGCGCCTATTGATGCTTTGATTGACCTGACCTATGCGCCGGAAACCCGCTACCGTAGTAATGCAAGCTTTATTATGAACCGCCGTACCTTAGGGCGGCTTCGTAAAATTAAAGACGCAGATGGTAATTATATTTGGCAAGCTGCAAGCCAAGCGGGCCAACCGTCAACGCTTTTAGGTTTCCCTGTTGTCGAGATTGAGGACATGCCGGATATCGCTCCGGACTCTACGCCGATTGCCTTTGGTGATTTCCGCCGAGGTTATTTGATTGCAGACCGCCAAGGGGTGCGTGTTCTCCGTGACCCTTACTCCGCCAAGCCCTTTGTTTTATTTTATACAACAAAGCGCGTTGGCGGGGGCGTACAGGACTTTAGCGCGATTAAATTACTGCGCTGTTCTGAAGCCTAAGCCTGAATTATAGCCTGACAGCTAAACGGCTCCCCCTTGGCTGCGTTTTGGAATGGACGCGGCCATCCCACCTTTAAAACGAGACTATATTATGGACGTGATAGACCTCACGAGCCCGGTCATTGAGCCTGTCTCATTGACACAGGCAAAGCTTTTTCTGCGTGTCGATCACGAGGATGAGAATGATTTAATTTTAAACATGATAACTTCGGCGCGGCTTCAAATAGAAAATTACTGCGGCGTAAGTTTAATAACGCGGCAACGGCGCGTTAGTTTTGACATAATGCGGCCTAAGGATATTGTAATTAATCACTATCCTTTACGTGAAGTAAACACCGTCCGCCTCATTGATGAGTCCGGTGAAGACACGATATTAACGGCAGATCAATATAGCGTTAATTTACGGGCTCGCCCCGCATATTTACATGTAGAAACGCCGTATAATATTGCAACAAATCAGAGTTTATCTGTTGATTTCATAGCGGGTTATGGACCGTCTGAAAGTGATGTTCCTGCGCCGTTTACCCAAGCTATATTACTGCTAACCGCGCAGCTTTATGAACGCGGAAATATGCCGCCAACTGATATTCCGTTGATGGTTCAGGCTCTGCTTATGCCTTACCGGGGGCTGCGGTTATGATTGGGCAATTACGAACGCCGATTGGCCTTTACCGAGCAGAAGAAACGCCTGATGGCCGGGGTGGATTTGAAACGCGCTGGATTTTTCATACCCGCCTTTGGGCTCATATTGAGCCGCGTATCTCCCGCGAGATGGATCGTAATGGACGCCGAACGGTGACGCAAGCTTATCAGGTGGTGACGCGGTTTTATCCGAACTTGCCCGAGCGGCTACGAATTTTATGGGGTGAGCGTATCTTGCGCGTCATCGCCGTGTCTGACCCGGATGCGCGCGGCAGCCGGCTTCACTTTATTTGCGAGGAGGAACAGCAATGAGCGCAGCAAAAGGGCCGGCAATTATATCGGCTATTTTACATGATTATCTGTCACAAGATAGCGTTATTGAGGATGTCTTCGGATCGCCTGCGCGGCTTTATGACTATGCGCCAGAGGACCCTATTTATCCTTACCTCAGTTACGGCACTGTGCGCAGTGAAGACCGTAGCGGTGATGATATTGAGATTTTATCTCATACGGTCACTTTACATATTTGGTCGCGTTATAGCGGGCGGGCGGAGATTGTTGATCTTTTAGCTAGCCTATCAGACCGCTTAGAGGCCATTCCAAAGACGCAAGGTGATCACCGCATTGCTGGATTAAATATTCTTTACACGGATGTCTTTCGCGCCCGTGACAACCGAACGCAGCATGGGCTTATCCGTCTGTCTGTTCAAACCGAAACCCTAGAGATGGAGACAAACCCATGACGGCGCAGCGCGGACGAGATATGCTCGTTAAACTTAGAAATCAAGCCGGCGAATTTATCACTGTGGCGGGTTTACGGAGTAAAAACCTCACCTTTAATGCTCGAACGATTGATATTACCGACCATGATTCTGCTGATCAGTGGCGGGAGCTTTTACCAGGAAGTGGGGTTAAATCTGCGGATATCTCTGGCTCCGGTATATTTAAAGATGCCCAAAGTGATAGTCTTGTTCGGCAAGCCTTTTTTGATCAAACGGCTTTGGAATGCCGCTTTATATTGCCGGGATTTGGGCATATTGAAGGTGAGTTTCTTATTAACCGTCTAAATTTTGCCGGAAATTTTGCCGGTGAAGCGACCTATGAGATTAGCTTCACCTCCGCAGGTGCCGCCGATTTTACGGCGATTTAAGGCACATTACAACAATGTTTCAGCCCGTAGATCAGCATGTTAATATTGGTGCAAGCTCATATACGCTTAGGTTAACCCTTGGAGCCTTGGCAGAAATTTCGCAAAGGCTAAACGCGCAGGGGCCAAAGGCGTTAAGTGCTCAAATGAAAAATTTAACCCCTCAAGCGGCTGCGGTTATTTTAACGGCGCTTTTACGGCCCTGTCATAGCGCTAATATGCCAGATGTTCGCCAGCCTGATCTTAGCCCAGAGCTCTTTAAGGCAGTGGCTTTGATTTTTGAAGATAGTTTTAAAGCTTTATATGTGGGCCGTAAAAATGCGCCGTCATGATGAGGATTGGCCCTTTGCAGCATGGCTCGATATTGCGGTGCGTATCTTCGGCCTCTCTCCTCAAGCATTTTGGAGCCTCAGCCTATTTGATTGGCTGACTTTAATCTCGCAGCGAGCAGGCGAGGGCGCTGTGCAGCCTGTCACCCGCGCGGCCCTATCGGACATGATGGATCAGTTTCCTGATGTGACTATAAATATAAATGAGGCGTAAAATATGGATGAATTTGAAACAACAGCGCAGGCTCTTAGTGACTTTGTGGATGGGGCGGGGCTCGAAGCTGCGGATAATTTAGCCCGCGTATTTGAGCAAGCCGGGGACCGTATTGCTAATTCCCTAGAGCGAGCGGCGCAGCGCGGGGAGTTTTCTTTTAACGCGCTCGCTAGTTCTGTCGCGCAGGATTTAACCCGCTTAACCGTGGATCAATTTATTACGGGGCCGATTACAAATGCCCTAACGAATACGCTGGGCGGCGCGCTTGGCGGGGCTTTGGGCGGTGCGTTTGGCGGTAATTCCAATGGGCGTAATACAACGGTAAACCTCAATGTCACTGGGATGAATAATCCGCAGGGCTTACAGCGCTCTCAAGGACAAATTTCTGCGGCAGTGGCCCGCGCCGTCGCCAGCGGACAACGCTATATCTAGCGTTATATCTAAAGGACATAAAATGGATTTTCACGACATACGCTTTCCTGTGCGCCTTGCTTTTGGGGCGCGAGGTGGGCCTCGGCGGCAAGTTACGATTACGGCTTTGTCAAACGGAACAGAGCGGCGCAATACGGCCCAGCGGTTTTCACGGCGCGTTTATGACGCGGGAACGGCGCTTAAATCAATCGATGACATTTATATTTTACTCAATTTTTTTGAAGCCCGCCAAGGGCCTTTATTTGGCTTCCGCTTTCGTGATCCGGTGGATTATCAATCTGCAGCTATCGGCACGCCTATTACCGCACTCGATCAGGGTGTTGGGGTTGGGACAGGCCAGCAAAGAGAGTTTCAACTGTTTAAAACCTATGGCGATGCGGCAGGGGAGATCAACCGCCCGATTACGAAGCCCATAGGTGAGAGCGTTGTTATCGCCGTTGACGGTGATGTTATATCTGAATTTTCGGTTGATAGACTAAGGGGGCGGATAAATTTTGAGACGGCCCCGCCTGCGGGTGCGGTGATTACGGCTGGATATGAATTTGATATTCCGGTGCGCTTTGATACGCCGCAGCTTGAAATCTCCTTTGATAACTTTGGCGCAGGCGAAATCCCGTCAATTCCCCTTATAGAGGTGTTAGACCATGCGTAAATTAACAGCGCAGCAAGACGCAGAATTTCGCAGCACGGTGAGCACATTATGCTGGGCGTGGCGATTAATCCGCAAAGATGGTGTCCGCCTTGGCTTTACCGACCATGATGAGGATATTGCCTTTGGCGGCCTTCGCTATGAAGCTAAAAGCGGTTTTGACGCAGGGTCTTTGGAACAAGATATTGGTTTTTCTGTCAATAGCGCTCGGGCGGATGGTTTATTTTCATCCGAGGCGATCACCCCGCAAGACTTGCGGGCGGGGCTATATGATGGGGCTAGCGTCGATTTATTTCGCGTGAATTGGCAAAATCCCTCAAGCGCGCTGCATATCGCGAATTGGACATTGGGCGATGTGAGCTTTGGGGAGGTAGGGTTTGAAGCGGAGCTGATTGGGCGCACAGCAAAGCTTGACCGTTCTACAGGGCGCGTATTTTCTCGCCGCTGTGATGCAGAGTTTGGGGATAGTCGTTGCGGGGTGAATTTAGCGGCCTTTCCAAACGGAAGCACTTGTCCGCGCACTGTGCAAGCGTGCCGTAATCAATTTGATAATTTCAAAAACTTTCGAGGGTTTCCTTATTTGCTCGGGGATGATGCTTTGTCGCGCGGCCCGCAAACCGGCGAAGTTCTCGACGGCGGCTCTCGCTATTTATGAGGGCCTCGGACGGCGGTGATCTATCCCGCGCAAAGATTATAGAAACGGCGTTAAGCTGGCTGGATACCCCTTATCAGCATCAATCTAGCGTTAAGGCTGCGGGCTGTGACTGTCTTGGTCTTATTCGTGGGGTGTGGCGCGAGCTTTACGGCCCAGAGCCTGCGCTCCTGCCGCCCTATACAGTGGACTGGGCTGAAACCGGCGGCGTAGAAACCTTGCTTCAGGCCGCACAAACATATCTGCGACCGATTGTGATGGATGAAACGCGGCCCGGAGACGTGCTGATGTTTCGTATGCAGCCGCAAGCTCTTTGTAAACATGTGGCTATTCTGATTTCGCCGACAACCATGCTTCATGCCTATTGGGGGCGAGCTGTGGTTGAAAGCTCTCTCATTCCCTATTGGCGCCGCCGCTGGGTTTATAGTTTTGCTTTTCCTGACATGGATATTTAAATGACAACACTTCTTGTAAATGGTGCGCGGCAGATTGGGACAAACCTCATTCAAGCCGCTGGGCAATATGCGCAAAATTATGCGGTACAAACCGTTGCTGGTCTTTTTGATAACCGAAACATCCAAGGGCCGCGCCTTGATAGTTTTCATATCCAAACCTCCCGCGATGGTGCGCCAATGGCGCGTATTTACGGACGCTCTCGCCTTGCAGGGCAAGTGATCTGGGCCTCGCGGGTGTTAGAAACTGCGACAGAAGAACGCGCTGGCGGCAAAGGCGGAGGCCCGACCCAAACAAATTTCAGCTATAGCGTTAGTTTTGCCGTCGGCCTGTGTGAAGGCGAGATTTTATCCGTTGACCGTATTTGGGTGAACGGTGCGATATTGCCAATCTCTGATATTACTATGCGAGTGCATAAAGGCGGCGCAGATCAACAACCCGACCCGGTTATCGAAGCGATTGAAGGCGGGGATGTGCCCGCCTTCAGAGATACGGCCTATGTGGTTTTTGAAGACTTTCCGCTTGATGAATTTGGTGGCCGCTTGCCGCAAATGTCTTTTGAAGTGCAAAGAGTCCCAAACATCAGAGACGGTGAACCGCGCCTTGAAGACCTTGTGCAAAGCGTGTGTCTTTTACCCTCATCTGGGGAGTTTGCCTATGCCTCCCAGCCTGTTGAAGATATATTAGGAGCGGGGCAATCTTCTACGGTGAATGTGAATAATCTTACGGGCTTAACGGATATAGAGCGGGCCCTCGATCAGTTAGAAGCGCAGCTTCCGAATTGCCGTCATGTCTCCATTATCATTAGCTGGTTTGGTACAGATTTACGGCTGGATCATTGTGCGCTGCGTCCGGGTATTGAACAAAGCCTTCGTAATACAGACCCGCTCACATGGTCAGTTGGCGGTATAGAACGGGACTCGGCTTATCTTATTAGCCGAGACGCGGAGGATCGGCCAGTTTTTGGGGGCACGCCATCGGACGAATCAATTTTGCAAGCTATTCGGGCACTAAAATCCCGCGGGTTTTCTGTGACCTTATATCCGTTTATTTTAATGGATATTCCGCCCGATAATGCGCGGCCGAACCCTTATGATGAAGAGCCTTCCCAGCCCGCATTTCCGTGGCGAGGGCGTATAACCTGCGCGCCTGCGCCAGGGCATATCGATAGCCCCGACCAAACAGCGGCTATGAACGGGCTTGTTGATAGCTTTATGGGGACAACACAGCCCGCAGATTTTACGCTCTTAGACGACAGTCTTATGACGCCGCAGGATAATTTTGGCTATCGGCGCTTTATCCTGCACTATGCTCATTTGGCGAGGCTCTCTGGGGATGTTGATAATTTTCTTATTGGCTCTGAACTGCGTAGTCTTACACAATTACGCGGCAATGATAATGCGTTTCCTTTTGTCACAGCGCTTTCTGTGCTGGCTGATGATGTCGCCGAAGTTGTTGGGCCAGAGGTTCAGATAAGCTATGCCGCAGATTGGTCGGAGTATTTTGGCTATCATCCTCAAGACGGAAGCGGAGATGTATTTTTCCATCTTGATGAGCTTTGGGCGAGCCCCGCTATATCCGCGGTTAGTATTGATAGCTATATGCCCCTGTCGGATTGGCGTGATGGGGATAGCCACCGAGATGCGCAAAATTATGACGACATATATGACCGCGCTTACTTGCAATCTAATGTTTTGGGCGGGGAAGGCTATGATTGGTTTTACGGCTCAGAGGAAGACCGCATGTTTCAGCGCCGCCAAACTATACGAGATAGCTTGCGCGGTGAAGATTGGGTGTTTCGCTTTAAAGACATAGGGAATTGGTGGCGTAACCATCATTACAACCGCATTGGCGATGAGTTAATACGATCGCCGTGGGAGCCACAATCTAAGCCCTTTTGGATTACAGAGCTTGGTTGTCCAGCTATTGATAAAGGGGCAAACCAACCAAATGTATTTGTAGACCCTAAAAGTAGTGAAAGCTTTTTTCCTTATTTTTCATCAGGTAGTCGTGATGATCTCATGCAGCGGCGCTATATTGAGGCCTATTTAGATTTCTGGTCGCCTGAACATGGGCGTAACCCAAACTCTGTTATTTACGGTGGGCCGATGATTGATCTAAGCCGAACGAGTATTTGGACATGGGATGCGCGGCCATTTCCGGACTTTCCTGCGCGCCAAGATATATGGGCTGATGGAGAGAATTGGGAACTTGGTCACTGGCTTACTGGGCGAACGGGGCTTGTTCCCCTTGCGGATGTGGTTGATGAGATTTCCCAAAGCTCTGGCGTTGATGCGGTAGATGTGACGCGGCTTACGGGCTTGGTGGAAGGCTATGTGATTGACCGCCCTATGACCGCCCGCGCCGCCCTTGAGCCGCTGGCGCTGATTTACGGCTTTAATGTGGTTGAACAGGCCGAGGCTCTTAGTTTTGTCTCCGACGGTTTTGAAGTTGTGACGGATATTGAAATAGGAGATATTATTGAAGGTGAGGAAAACGGCGCGCTAATTTTGCGGGCGGATTCGGAGGCAGAGCTTTTAGATGTTCGCCTACAATTTATTGATGGCGCGCAGGATTACCAACTCGGGTCATTATCGGCGCGGAGCCGCCAAGCAGAGACAGTGCGGGTTCTTGATTTAAATGCGCCGATTGTCTTGTCTTTACCGCTTGCGAGTTTTGCGGCGGAAACCTTGCTATCTAAATCAAGTTTGGGGCGAGAGCGTTTATCAATCAGCCTCTCCCCTAGCCGTCTTGATTTGGAAGTCGGTGATATTATCCGCTTGCCGCAAGATGATAGTTTATGGCTGATTGGGGATATGCAAGCTGAGGCGGGGCAGATGAACATTCGCGCCGCCCGGGCGGAACCTCGCCGAGGGCTACCGCCAAGTGGCTCTATGCCAATGCCCGTACAGCCCATTCCGCTAAGGCCGCGCCCCCACCCTGTTGTTTTAGACATCGCCGATATAAAGGGTCGTCATTTAACTGCGAGGGATCAATCGGGCCCGCTTGTGGGCGCGCGATTAGTTCCGTTTTCGCCCACTGAAATTAAGCTCGGGGAGCCAAGCCTTACGGTGCAAACGCCACTGATAATTGGACAACTTGAGAGCAGTCTGGCGCGCGGGCCTTTGGGGCGAAAAGATTACGGCAATAAATGTGAGATCACATTAATGGATGGTACACTTTCATCCGTTGATGAGGCGGCGTTTTTAAGTGGGGCAAACCATTTTGCGGTGCAGACAGATTTAGGCTGGGAAATTATTGCGGCGATGGACGCCGTTTTAAGCGCGCCCCGCCGTTATGAATTATCTGTTCTTTTGCGCGGCCTTGCCGGGTCTGATGCAGAGATGGTGGATAATATTATGCCAGGCGGGCAGATCATTTTGCTCTCTGGCCCAAGAGGTTTGGGCGACGGGGCCGGCGGCGGACTTGACCGCTTGGCTTTACCTAATGACGTTATTGATACGGAGCTAAGCTTACAAGCCTTTGCGGGGGGGCGGGAAAGCCGTCCTATAGATGTCTTATACCGCGCGCAGCATCTTCGGCCTTTTGCGCCTGTTCATGGCCATTATGATAGTGACCTCAGGCGCTTATCATGGATACGCCGCGGCCGCATAGATAGTGACCGCTGGACGGGGCTTGAGATTCCCTTAGGGGAGAGTGAAGAAATTTATGAAATACGGTTGTTTCAAGACGGAAATGAAGTTTTTAACAATGTGACGTCTGCGCCTGTTTTTGATGTGCCGCCAGATTTAGGCATAAATATTGATTACGCCGAAGTGGCTCAAGGGTCTGAAGCCTATGGTTTTGGTAGTAAGCTGCAGATTCCTATGGGTGTTTAACTTGCAATCATAATCTTCACGCCCACATAGGGCGTAAAGGTGGTAATTGAATGGCAAAAGACCCGTATAAACTTCTTGGCGTTAGCCGTGATGCAGATGAGGCCGATATTCGCTCGGCTTATCGTAAGCTGGCAAAAAAATATCACCCTGATGTTAATTCGGGCGCAGCAGCGGAAGAAAAGTTTAAAGAGATTACGGCGGCCTATAATCTTTTATCTAATCCGCAACTTAAAGTGCAATATGATAATGGCCGCGTCGATGCCAATGGACAGCAAAATGCTCATGCTGGATTTAGTGGTGGGAGAGGCGGCAATCCCTTTGGGCAACATCCTTTTGGACAGGGTGTAGCCGGTGGGGCGGATATGAGCGACATGCTCGAAAGCTTATTTGGGATGCAAATGGGCGGTAACTCGCCGTTTCAGCAGCGCCGCCAAGCTCCGCGCCGCGTCAAAAACGGCGGCCATATTCGTTACCGCGTTAAACTTTCCTTTTTCGAAGCTTGGAGTGGCCTTAGTAAAACTCTTAAGCCTAAAACAGGTGCGCCGTTAAAAGTCTCTATTCCGGCGGGGGTTGAGACCGGCCATGTTATAACGATTAAAGGTAGAGGAAAGCCTGGCGAATATGGCGGCACGGCGGGGGACGCCCGAATTGAAATTAGTGTTGATCCGCATAAACATTTTCGCCGCTCGGGCCATCACATTTATCTTGATCTGCCTGTCACACTTCATGAAGCTTTGTCGGCGGCAAAAATACGATTAAACATACCACTTGGTGATATTAGTATTACCTTACCGTCTGGAGAGCGTATTGGCCAAAAGCTTAGGCTGCGCGGTAAGGGCATTAAGGGCGGTGATTTGATCGTTCAGCCCGTTATTCAGCTTGATTCCATGACCGTAAATGCCGTTAAAGGGGTTGATTTGCCGAAAAGGACAGAAACCGATCATGACATTCGCGCAAATCTATTTCAGTAAAGCCTAAAAGTCATATGTTCAGCTTAGGTTCAGGGGCGTCAGACTACACCACGACTATGCAAAAGCATATCTACATATCACTCTTCGCTGCTATTACAGTATTTTCTGCGCCTGCTGCTTATGGTCATACAAGCTATGCTGTTGATATTGCATATGAAAACCTGCAATATCAGGCAGAATATATACGTGTTGCACAGCGAAAAATATCACCAAGCGAGGCTAAATCTATTGCCCGTAAAAAAGTTCGCGGCGCAGAGGTTATTGATATTTCTATCAAAAGCGGAAAATATAAAGTGCGCATGCAGAAAAAAAATGGCCAAGTTGTAGATGTTTATGTTGACGCCGCGACAGGCCGTGTCAGATAGTTTAACCCTGTAAACTTTTACCTAGGCTATTCCTATCTGGAGACATTATGCGCATTTTAATCGTCGAAGATGATGTTGATCTATCCCGTCAGTTATCCGAATCCCTTAAAGACGTTGGCTATGCCGTTGATATCGCTAATGACGGCGAAGAAGGTCATTTCCTTGGCGATACGGAGCCTTATGACGCTGTTGTGCTTGATTTAGGTCTACCCCAAATTGACGGTATTAGTATTTTGCAAAAATGGCGGACAGATGGCCGTAAATTCCCGGTAATTATTCTGACCGCTCGTGACCAATGGAGCGAAAAAGTTGCTGGTTTCGATGCGGGGGCTGATGATTACCTCACCAAGCCGTTTCACTCCGAAGAATTACTGGCGCGGCTTCGTGCGCTTGTTCGCCGGGCTGCGGGCCATACAACCGATTCTATTGATATTGGCACGCTGCATGTTGATAATCGCGCGGCGCGAGCTTTTGTTGATGGCATGCCTATCAAACTAACATCTCATGAGTTTCGTTTATTATCATATATGGCGGTGCATAAAGGGCGAGTCATTTCCCGTACGGAACTTGTGGAACATATTTATGATCAAGACTTTGACCGGGATTCCAATACGATTGAGGTCTTTGTCGGGCGTCTTCGCCGTAAAATTGGAACTGACCGTATTGAGACGGTTCGTGGCCTTGGATATCGCCTTATGGACCCGGATCAAGGCAGTAGCGAAGAGTAATTAAACCCTTTAACCTGTCGTCAAGATGGACGAATCGAAAAACCATATTTTATCCCGTGACAAGACATCTCTTGTCATGCGCCTTGTGCGAAGTGCCTTTCTTTGGGCTGTGCCGTTTATTCTCATCGCGGCAATGATTATCTTGTGGTTTTACCGCAGCTCTACCTTAACCTTATTTGATGACCCGCTTGATGCAACGGTAACCTCTTTGATTGCCTCTGCGGATTCTCAATTAGATGATTTACGAACGGGAGAGATTATCTCTCTTACTCGGGAGCCCTTGGACCCGCGCTATCAACAAGCCTTATCGGGGCGTTATTGGTTAATTGGCCAAATATACAGAGATGGACGGATTGTTCCTTTGCGGGCTTCTCGGTCTATGGCGGGTGAAAGCTTAAAAATTACAGCGCGAAATGCGGATTTATTATTCGATTCGCCCGGAGTAACTCTGCGGGCCAGAACCATAGGACCGGACAAAGAACCGCTTCGGTTTGCGGCGCGCATGGCCTTTTTGCCGGGGCTTGATGATACGCCGCTGGCCATGATAGCGGCAGCAGATAGCCGCCCCGCAAGCCGCGCGATATTGCGCTTTACTTTTCTGGCGATTGGCCTGATGTCGATCTTAATTCTAGGCGTTATTTTTGCAGTGTTTATGCAAGTCCGTATTGGCCTAAAACCGCTTTTCGATCTACGAAAACAAGTCGTAAGTGTGCGAGAGGGGCGAGATGTTCGCGTATCAGGGAATTTCCCGTCGGAGATATACCCGCTTGCAAATGAGCTTAACGGGTTGATTGATCATAATTCGGATGTCGTGCAACGTGCACGCACACATGTCTCCAATTTAGCCCATGCCCTTAAAACGCCGATTGCTGTTTTGCAAAATGAAGCGGAACAAAAGAAATTATTACGCTCTTCGATGGTTCGCCGCCAAACAGACAGTATGAAAAAACAAGTGGATCATCATTTACAAAGAGCCAGGGCGGCTACGCGCGGGCAAACCATTGGTGCGCTGACCCCTGTTAAAGATATTGTTGATGCCTTGGCCCGAACTATGCCGCGTATTTACAGAGATAAAAATGTGAATGTGAAGACTGATATCGCCAAGGGTTTGGTGTTTCGTGGGGAAAAGCGTGACCTTGACGAAATCCTCGGCAATCTCATTGATAATGCATTTAAATGGACGCGAAGCTATGTTGAGATTACTGCTCGTAATGCCCCGCATGATGAAACTATGTTAGAGGTTATAGTCATTGATAATGGCCCGGGTATTGCCGAAAAAGATTATGAAGAGGCGATAAAACGCGGAGCGAGATTGGATGAAACCACGCCGGGGACTGGCTTTGGTTTGGCCATTGTTGATGATCTTGCGCGGGCTTATAAGGGCTATATGCACCTAAGCAGTGGCCGTGACGGCGGGCTATGCGTAAGTGTAAGTTTGCCACGGCGGGTTTATGAGTAACACACCAAAACATTTAGAAGAGCGTAAGAAAACCGGCGTAAGAGAATACTCGCCGACAGCGGAACGTAACACGCCGCCTTTACTAGATGTACTTACGCCGCTTTGGCCGAAAAACGCACATATACTTGAGGTTGCATCAGGAACTGGGCAGCATGCGGCGGCATTTTGTACGGCGCGGCCTGATATAAGCTGGCAGCCGAGTGATCCGCATTTGGCCGCGCGTGAAAGCCAAGATGATTGGGGACAAGACGTTCAAGGGCGAATGAAGCCTGCCCTCGAGATCGATGTGACGGCGGATAAATGGTGGCGCAAGCTTCAGGAATATGATGCCATGTTCTGCGCAAATATGATCCATATTGCCCCACCGGAAAGCGTCGAAGGACTTGCGGCAGGGGCCGCCAAGGTTTTACCAACAGGCGCGAGCCTTTATCTTTATGGCCCGTTTCAGGAGGGCGCGGAAACGGCGGAGTCTAATCTGACTTTTGATGAAAGCCTTAAATGTAGAAATCCGGATTGGGGCGTCAGACATTTATCGGATGTTAAGCATATCTTTGCGACTTATGGGCTAAAATTGTCCAAACGGGTCGTGATGCCGAAGGAAAACCGCCTTTTAGCGTTCAAACGATCTTAACAACCGACCCAATATGACCATTTTGTCATAATTTGGTCAGAATTAGGATAGGCGTCCTCGGGCAATCATCCAGAACATTGGGAGTTTATCGTGACCGCACGTTATAGACATAATATTTTCATAGGCAGCCTGACTGCGGGAGTCCTTAGCGTTGGATTTGCTGTTTCTGCGTCCGCGCAGCTCGTACCAGCTAATATAGATACAATGCCCATCGGCCCTGCCGCGCCGGCCATTATTTCTGCGCCGCTTGTGCCGGCACCGGTTAACCCGCGACCCGTTACATTGCCGTCGATTGCTGACCTTGTCGAGAGAGTGACACCGGCGGTTGTGAATGTGATTGCCCGTCAAAGTGATGGGCAAACCACGTCGGAAGGCCAAGGTTCGGGGTTTATTATCTCTCCATCCGGTGAAGTGGTGACGAATTATCATGTTATTGACGGCGCAACGCAGATTTCCATTGCCTTTGGTGATGGGACTGAATTTCCTGTTGAGATTATAGGAACAGATGAAGAAACCGATCTGGCTGTTTTAAAAATACAGGCCCGCCGCAGCTTTCCTTATGTGCAGTGGTATAGCGGCGACGGCGTGCGTATTGGTGAATGGGTGGTTGCGATTGGTAATCCCTTTGGGATTGGGCAATCGACAAGTTTGGGCGTTGTTTCTGCCATTGGCCGAGAGCGCGTCGATAGTGGTGCTTTTGTTGATTACATCCAAACCGATGCTACGATTAACCGTGGTAATTCTGGGGGGCCGCTTTTTGATCTGAATGGCCGTGTCGTTGGGGTTAATTCGGCTATTTATTCGCCGACAGGCGCGAGCGTTGGTATTGCCTTTGTAATTCCCCATTATACAGCCGCAGAGATCATTGATACGCTACGCCAAAAAGGCAGTGTTGAGCGCGGATTTCTAGGGGTTGGCCTAAGAAGCGCTGAATATACCGCAGAGAGTGACCCAGACTTTAAGAGCGGCGGCGCAACAATTAATAATATTGTGAGCGGCGGCCCGGCAGAGCGCTACGGCCTGCAAATGGATGATGTTATCTTAAGCGTTAACGGTGTGGCCACGCGCAATTCAACCGAAGCGACACGGGAAATTGCCAAGGCAAGGCCCGGAGATACGGTTAGTTTTGTCGTTGAACGGTTTGAGCAGCTCCAAAATGTTAGCGTTACTGTTGGCGAGCGCCCCGGTAAGTCCCAACTTGACCGCATTGCAGCAGGCCAGACAGGTTATGCTGCGCCTGCACCTGACCGCAGCCCATCAGTAACCCGCCCAAATATTAATCTTGATACGGGTGTGCAGGTAGTTGATCTAAGTTCTTCATTCCGTGACGCGATTGGTATGCGCCCAGATCAAGTCGGCGTTTATGTCGAATCTGTTGATCAAAGCACATTAGCGCCATCAGCAGGTTTTCAAGCAGGTATGGTCTTACTTGAAGCCAATGGCCAAGAAATTTCTGATTCCTCAGCATTTAAAACAATCATATTAAATGCCAAGGCGGAACAGCAAGGCAGTTTACAAGTTAAAGCTCGCCGCCGAAACGGGTCAGAAACCTATCTCAGTTTACCTTTATAACTTAACCATAGGCGGGGGCCATGCAGGAGAAAACAATGAGAATATTAATCGTTGAAGACGATACAGTTGCCGCTGATTATGTCCGAAAGGGCTTAATGGAGGCCGGTCACGTTGTTGATCTGGCTGCGGATGGTGATCTTGGTCTGGAAATGGCCCGCGCGGCAGATTATGACGCTCTTGTTCTTGACCGTATGTTGCCGAAGCGCGATGGGCTTGATCTTTTAAAGGTTTTGCGTGACGATGGCGATAAAACCCCCGTACTTATATTATCTGCCCTTGGGGAGGTTGATCATAAGGTTGAAGGCCTTCGCGCCGGCGGAGATGATTACCTTGCAAAGCCTTATTCCTTCACAGAACTTTTAGCCCGCGTTGAAGCGATTGGCCGGCGAAGTGATCCGAATGCGGCTGTGACGAAATTAACAGTTGGCGAGCTTGAAATGGATCTCCTGGCCCGAACGGTTCGCCGGGAAGGTCAAAATATACTCTTGCAGCCGCGAGAGTTTCGTTTGCTAGAATGCCTGATGCGCAATGCCGGACGGGTCGTGACCCGCACTATGCTACTCGAAAAGGTTTGGGATTATCACTTTGACCCCCAAACCAATGTGATTGACGTTCATATTTCGCGGCTTCGCGGGAAAATTGATAAAGAGTTTGAAACGCCGCTTTTACATACGGTTCGCGGTGCCGGTTACCGGTTGCAGGTTTAGGCTTGCGCCGGGCTTTGGGCGGGCTTAGCTTAGAGCGGTGATAGTAGCCCTTCAAAGACTCTATCGAAACACTTTGTTTCGGCTTACGCTTTTGGCGGCGTTCCTTTTTATGGGATCGTCGCTTGTTTTGTTTGGCTTTTTCTATTTTGGAACAGTCAAGTCAGAACTTAACCGGGTCGATCAAAACATAACCGCTGAACTAAAAGAGCTTGAAAGTCTCTATGCAGAAGAAGGGCCGATTGCGGTAGAACGAGAAGTATTTCTTCGGTCGGCTTCTGGTGAAGGGCTTTATTACTTTCAGCACCTTAATAAATTTACAGGTAATCTTGCGCAGCTCCCGATATCCGAAGACTCCATGCAGGTTCGGTTTGGGTTTTTACGCGGGAATGAGCGTGATTTATATCGCCGCGTCGAAGCTATTTATTCTATTGCGGATGAGGAAGACTCCGGTCTGCGTGATCGTCGTATGCGCGGAATTTTGGGGCCACTGCGAATTGGTGATAATACGGAAATCTCCGGGCAGCTCTTGGTGGGGCGTGATGTTGAGGTGGCCATGCGTAATGCGGTGCGGGTTAAAAATACGATTTTAATTTCCGCAGCTATTTCTTTGGCTTTAGGTTTATTATCGGGCTTTTTGGTCTCGCGCCGATTTTCAAGCCGCGTAGAAGAATTTAACCGCCTCGCAACGGATATTCGTAAAGGCCATTTAGATCGCAGGGCCAGCCGTAATCACAGCGGTGATGAACTTGATCTTTTAGCAGAGCATCTCAATGATATGCTAGATCATATTGACCGCCTTATGAAAGCTATGCGCTATGCAGGGGATAGTATCGCCCATGATTTGCGATCACCTTTAACCCGGCTTCGCACACGGCTTGAAAGCGCCGCCGTTGATATGAAAGATGATGATCCATCCGCAAATGTTTTATTTGCAGCGGCGGATGATGCAGGCGAATTGTTAAAGACCTTTGATTCTGTTTTGCGCATTGCCCGCCTTGAAGCCGGAGAACGTAGAGAGCTTTTAAAGGAGCTTGACCCTAAACCTATACTTGACGATATCGCCGAGCTTTATGAACCGGCCTGTGAGGATGCGGGACTTAGTTTTTCGGCCCATATCGAAAAAGATCATGTGCTTGCCGCCGATAGAGGTTTATTATCACAAGCGGTGTCGAATTTGGTTGAGAATGCCATTAAATATACGCCCCACGGAGGGGAGGTCCAGCTTAGCCTTGAACATGATAAAATGGGGCGTAGTCAAATAATTATTCTGGATAATGGCCCTGGGATTCCTGCAACGGAGCGCCAGAGGGTCAAGGAGCGCTTTGTTCGGCTCGATGAAAGCCGCACTAAAAAAGGCAGTGGCCTCGGTCTTGCGCTTGTAGATGCTATTGCTGATTTGCACCGCGCTGAATTTATTTTAGGGGATGGTATTTCAAATGCGCAAAGTAAAAATGGTTTATCAGCCAGTATTATTTTCCCGCGTGTGCGTAAACGACGCCAAAAAGAAGACGCACAAGGTGATGATGTAATCCAGCCATCCGCTGCCCTTTTGGACTAGATTTATGCAAGGGGGTTATCAGCAAGTCTTTCAACGAATAAATAATCATTCGCCTTATTTATCACAATGTATGAATGATTTTCCTGATATCCCTGACCAGTTTAGACAAGGAGAGACCCCTGAAGCTATTTTAAAACTTTATAATCAAAAATATTTAGGACCGTTGGCTGATTTTAATGCGGAAATGTCGCGGCTTCGGCGGCTGAAACGCGCTGTTCACTTAATCTGCGCTGTCGCGGATCTTTCTCGTCTGTGGTCTTGGGCGGAGCTTGCCTATGCTTTAAGTGATTTGGCCGATCAGGCTATCCAGCGCCTCTTGCGAGGAGCGGCAATAGAGGCCGGTATTGACGGCCATGATAATAACCCTGTCCCGGGTTTATTTATTATTGCGATGGGCAAGCATGGCGCGCAGGAACTTAATTATTCAAGTGATATAGACTTTACGGTTTTTTACGATCCTGATCTCATCCGCTTGCCAAATATGCAAAAAGCAGAGCGGATTTTACTGCGGTTAATCCGCAGCCTTATTAAAGGGTTGGAACAACGTACGGAAGATGGGTATATTTTCCGCACGGATTTAAGGCTTCGGCCAGATCCGCGCTCCAATTCTATTGCTGTGTCAACCCGTACTGCCGAGCGTTATTATGAGAGCTTAGGCCAAAATTGGGAACGGGCAGCTTTGATTAAAGCGCGGGTTTGCGCAGGCGACAAGGCAGTGGGAGAGACTTTTAAAAAGGATGTTATCTCACCTTTTGTCTGGCGCCGTAGTCTTGACTTTGCAGCCATAGAAGACATTCAAGCGATTAAGCGCCAAATTAATGCGCGCACCGGGGGAAGCCTTATATCTGCGGCAGGCCATCATGTAAAATTGGGTCATGGCGGCATACGCGAAGTGGAATTTTATGCGCAAGTTCAGCAATTAATACTCGGTGGACGACATCCGAGACTACGTGAAATGCGCACATTGGACGCTCTTAATGCCCTTAGCCGCGAAGGCTTTATGGATGGGGAAATTACAAAAAAATTGACACAATATTATAGTGATTTGCGTGACCTTGAACATGGGGTGCAAATGCAATTTGATGCGCAAGATCATGTTCTTCCTAAAGATGATGACGCGCGCCGGTCTCTGGCAAAGCTTCGCGGCGCGGATAACCTAAAGTCTTTTGATGAGGCCGCGCTTGAAACATTTAAGAATGTTAGCCAGATATATAAAGCCTTATACGCCGAGGCAGATAGCTTAGCAGCAAGTGAGGGAAACCTTGTTTTTACGGGCGTAGAAATGGGGCCGAACACTGCGCGGACATTAAATGAGATGGGTTTTAAGCGCAGTGCAGAGGTTTGGCAGGAAATGTCAGATTGGCTTGGCGGACGTATAATGGCAACACGTAGCGTTAGGGCGCGTGAGCTTTTAACGCGGCTTGCGCCGCAGCTCTTAAAAATATGCCAAAAAACAGGACAAGCGGATCATGCATTTTTTGCCTTCGCACGGTTTTTTTCAAATTTGCGTAGCGGTGTGCAGACTTTATCCATGTTTGTTCAAAGGCCTCAAAGTCTAGAGCAGTTAATTGGATTTATGACTTTGTCGCACCGAATCGCAGATCAATTAGCAAATGATCCTGCTATTATGGATGTGATGTCAGAGCCGAATTATTTGACGTTGACGCCTGATATTATGATGACAGAATTTAGCCGTCTTGATTTAGCAAGCGTCGATTTTGAAACGGCTATGAATAAGGTGAGAATATTAGCCAAAGAACAGCGTTTCCGCCTAACATTATCGGCCCTAAGCGGGAATATGTCGCCGCTAGACATTATGAAATTTTGCTCAGACCTAGCAGATCAAGTTATAAGAACGCTTGTTCCTGTTGCTGTAAAAGAAACGCAGCGTATATTTGGCCCTATCAGGGGAGGGTTCGCGATTATAGGTCTTGGCAAGCTTGGCGGACAAGAAATGCGGCTTAGCTCTGATCTTGACATGATGTTGGTTTATGCACCTCATGAAGACGGGGAATTACGGCCCGATATTTATGCCAAATTAACTCAGCGGTTGATGAGTGCTCTATCGGTTAACACCTCAGAGGGTGGATTATATGAAGTAGATTTAACCCTACGTCCTTCAGGCCGATCTGGGCCTGTCGCAGTTAGTCTTTCGGCATTTGAGCAATATTATTATGAGAAAGCGTGGTCATGGGAGTTTATGGCGTTAACGCGGGCGCGGATTATTACATCCTCTAGTCAGGATTTTTCGCAAAATATTCGAGCGGCGCTTCAATCTGCCATCACATCAAAGCGGTCTGATTTAGATTTTAAAGCAGATATCGCGGATATGCTTCGGCGGACATATGACGCCAAGCCGGCTTCATCCGATTGGGACATTAAAAACGCCGTGGGCGGTCTTCGTGATATTGAATATATTGCACAGTCATTATGGCTAGAGAGCCGTCACAGATTAGCTGCGTCTTGGCCGCGTTCAACAGTGGATATGCTCGCTGCGCATGAAGTGCGTCTTGGCGGAAAGACGAAACAGATATTGACTCAAATTTTAAATGATTTTCATGCGGTACAGCAATGGCAGTCTTTGCTAGAGGGCCGAAATGATGTGAGCGGCAAACTGCCTAAAGCTGTGACGAGCTTGCCTCCAAATGTCTCGCTTCGTAACTTAAGCTTAAAAACGCTACGCAGCTATCAAAATAAAACCGCTAAAATTACGGCGTCGATTATTGGACTTTAAATAAGCGTTATGCCGCTGGCGGTTGATATCTAACGGGAGGCTTTGGGGGCTGTCTTTCAGTGTCAGCATGAGGCGCAGCGATCTGTGAGTGCTGCCTTGCTTGTATTGCTCCTGCTGCCTCTGTCATATGCTGAGGCGGTTGAGAGTGAGGGCTTGGCGGCGGTGCATAGTTAGGATGCGCCTGTGGTTGGGATATGGGCGGATGCGGCGGCACCGTTTGGTAAGTTGGCGGCGCAGGAACGGCGGCTTGCTGCGGTTGGGCGAGAAGCCCCGGGAGTGTTTGCACGGCTGGGCCAAAGCCCGCTTTTGAAGGCTGTGATCTCTTGGACTGCTCATCGGCAAGCGCCTGAATTTGAAGTACGTCAGCAATATTTTGGGCCAATTCATTAATTTCACTGGTTACGCTTGTGCTATTATCTTTAACGGCGCTCATGATGGGAACATTTGGAAGCGTAAATAGAACCGTTGTGCCGACCCCAAGCTCGCTTTCGATCTTAAAATTACCGCCATGAAGTTTGACCAGAGATTTTGATAAAGCAAGACCTAACCCGGTGCCCTCGCTTTGCTTATTATGCTGACTGTTAATTTGTTCAAACGGGTTAGCTAGCCTGTCAAGGTTATCTGCGGCAATACCGATGCCTGTATCAATAACTTTAATAATTAAACCGGCATGTTTAGCTTCGCATCTTACGGTGACTTTACCGCCTTCAGGTGTGAATTTTATAGCATTGGTAATGAGGTTAAGTAAGACTTGTTTAACCGCCCGCATATCCGCTTGAATTTCGGGTATTTCGCTGCCTTCATAGCTGAGTGTTAGATTATTTTCTTCAGCACGCCCTCTGACGATGCGAATGACTTGTTCGATCATATCGGGAATGCGTATATCTTCTGGATTAAGATTCATTTTCCCCGCTTCAATCTTTGACATATCAAGGATGTCATTAATCAGCGATAATAAATGTTGGCCAGAGAAAAGAATGTCACTGACATATTCTTTATAACGCGGGTCCCCAAGCGGGCCGAACATTTCTTTTTTCATAATATCCGAGAAACCGTTAATGGCATTTAAGGGCGTTCTTAACTCATGGCTCATATTGGCCAGAAATTCACTTTTGGATTGATTAGCTTCTTCAGCGCGAATTTTTTCTTTCTGATAACTTTCTGCAAGTTCTACCATGCGAAGCTGCGATTCTTTCAAAACATTTACAGTTTTTTGTAAAGCTTTGTGATTTTCTTGAAGTTCGCGCTCTCGGGCGCGAATATCTGTGACGTCCGTGCCGACACTCACCCGGCTACCATCGGCCATTGGCGTTTCAAGATAGTGAAGCCATGTCCCATTATTGAGTTTAATTTGATAACTATCATCAACCGTTGACGGAAAGGTCGCTTCGACCGTGTTTTGTGCATGGTAAAGAACAGATGCGTGATCAAAACCTTGCTGTAATTGGCCCGGTTTAAAGCCGAATAATGTCTCAAAACGGTTATTCCAAACAACAAGCCTATTCATTGCGTCCCAGACAACAAAGCTATCATTCATTGAAGATAATGCATTATTTAAGCGTTTTTCTGTGGCTTCAAGGCGTGATTTTGCGCCAAAGATTTCCGAGATATCCCGGGCCATTCCAACGATAATGCGCGATGAATCTGTACCTCTTACAGAAGGGATGCCCGTACATTCGAGTGTTAACGGTCTGGCTGTGATATTAATTTCAATCGTAAACTCGCCGTTCATATGTGCGCGGCGGCAGTTTTGAAAGAACATACCTCTATGTTTCTCGTCGATAAGGTTTAGAAATTCAGCAAGGCTGAGGTCTGTATTTTTAGCGCCTAAGCCCAGCATTTCAGCCAGTCTCTCGCTAGCAAAAGCCGTGTTATTCTCAAGGTCAACTTCCCAAATTCCGCCGCGCCCACTTTCTGCCGCGACTTTAAATCTTTGGTTTAAAATCTCTTCATTTTTATATCGCTGCTGAATACGTTTTGCATGATCTCGGATATTTTTAACCAAAAGCCAAATAATTCCGCATGTGCCGAGAAATAATATTAAAAATACAAAGCTTCGCCCAAGCCAAGACTTTTTCGGATGTATTTCGTCGCCGATGACAACTATACCCCAGGTTGGAATTGGCTTTGCTGCAACCCAAATGTCTTGGCCCTCTATTGAACTGCGTATGCCATCGTTAATACGGCCAGATACCAAGGCGGAAATTTGCGCTCTATTTAAATTATAAATATTTTCTAAACCATTGGCGCTGAAAGACTTATCGCCGTCAATGACACGTAGGTTTGAGTTAAGAATTGCCGCATTGAATAGGTTTTCATCAATGAAAATTTTATTTTTAAGGGCGATTGCAATATTTACGTTTTTTTGTTGCCTTATAATAACAGGATATGGCGTTCCGTCTTGACTGAAGTTAGATGTAATCACATATTGATTTTCTTTTAAATCCGCAGGTATTTGCTTAATCAACTCGCTACCATTAGGTGTTGCAGCGATGAGACCGCCAGCGGTATTTGTAATGGCGATTGCGTTTATATCTTGGTTTTGCTGTAAAAATTGGAGAGATTGTTCGGGCCGTTGGTAAAGTGTAAGGCCGTTATCAACCCATATCATGATATCTCTGATCTGTTTATCTGCAATTTTTACACTGGAATCAAGTTTTGCATTTAATGTCGTTAGGGTACGGCTTGTTCGCTCTTGCTCTTCAACTCGTAGGCTTTGTATGGATAATATTGCATAGAATAATAGAAAGGATAATGCGGCAATAATAGAAACTCGAATAGAGCTTTGAACATCGGCAGCATAGTTTCTCTGCTCATCTTCAAGCTCAGCGTTATTATTATCTTGTTTTGAGGCAAAAGCAGATGATATTTTGCTTAATAAGCTTTTGGAGTTATTTTTTTCGAAGCCATTATTTTTATAAGAAGATCGTGTGTTTCTTTGGCCGAGCATAGCAGGGCGCGAAATAACATCTCGCGAGCTTGGCGGAGCCGCGTGGTTATTAGGCTGAGAGGCGTTTATAGGTTGATACTTCAATGCGGCTCCTACGAATCAACTCTGTATCGACTCAATAATATTACATTAAGTCGACTTATGTGGATGAATAAACTGATTTCTCTCAATGTTTAGTTAAGAAATTCGCGTTTCTGCCTCTGGTTTGCTAATTCCGTAACCCTGTGCAGCATCAATACCTAGCTGAGTGACAAATTCGAGATGTCCGGCATTTTCAATGCCTTCGGCTATGAATCTGACCCCCAAAGGTTCCCGAAGAGAGAGCAAGGCCTTTAGAATAGCTTCTTCACGGGGGGTCTCATAAGCTGCCCAAATAAATTCTGCGTCGATTTTAAGCCAATCTGCCTCCAATTTGCGTAAATAGCGTATAGAGGCGGCTCCCGCGCCCACATCGTCAAGGCATACATGATGGCCGCGTTTCTTGAGCATGTTAATTAAAGACTGCGCCGGGGCGAGGTCTTGCATATCCCATGACTCGGTCAGTTCAATCACAAGCTTTTCCGGCGGCGCAGTTAAGGCCGTTAGGCAAGCGGTAATAGAGCGTTCAAAATCTTCGCTATCAAAAGACGCGCCCGATAAGTTAATTGCGACGCCAATACCGTTAGGATCATTATTTAAAACAAGAATAGCCTGCACAAGCATAGACAGGTCAAGATCTTTAATAACGCCGTTGATTTCAGCGGGGCGTAGCACCCCTTCTAGCTGTGATTGATGGTCAAACCGTACAAGCCATTCGTAATGAATAATCTCTTCTGTTTTAATATCGACGACGGGCTGGCGCATGACGGAATATAATTGTTCGGACACATGTGTGCGAAATCCGTGGGCTGTGCGTGGGTCTGTCATTTGGCGTTATTATCACATGAATATAAATTTAGTCCTTACAGATATAAAATATACGGTTGATTGTAGATGACCGCCTGAACGCGCTCTTGCTATTTTTCTCCCAGTATTTTTTGTGCAATTTCTAGAACATTCTTAGATGGGTTTTGCGCAATAATCGTTTTTAATTGCCCTTTAATGAGGCTTTGGCGGTGTTTATCTAGTTTACGCCAAACTTCAAAAGCCCCTAAAAGTCGCGCGGAGATTTGGGGGTTGCGGTTATCCATGTCTTTGATTTCATGAGTAAAAAACTTATATCCAGCGCCGCTATGATGATGAAAGAGCTGCGGATTGGCCATTGTAAACCCGCCTAAAAGGGCGCGTACCCGATTGGGGTTGCGGCGGTCATAATCCTCACGCTGGGTTAAGGCCTGAATACTGGATATACCGCCAAAGGTCTTGCGGCTAGCTTGGAGCATAAACCATTTATCAACGACAAGCGCATTTTTTTGCCATTTTGCATAAAAATCATCAAGACTTGTTTCAACACGTTTGCCGCCGATATGGGTCAGAGACGTTAGGGCTGAAAATTCATCGGTCATATTCGTGGCGGTTTCGAATTGGTTTAAAACCATTGGCGCAATTTCGCTGCGTCCGGTTGCGACCATCAAAGATAAAGCTCTGTTTCTTAAGGCGCGCCGCCCCGCAGATGCGGCATCAGGGGAGAATGGCCCGCTAGAGGCTTTGGCATTATAGGTGTTTAATAGGCTATCGAATAAACGATCCCCAACCGCGCGGCCAAGCCATTGGCTGGCCTCATAGGCCGCAATGGGGTCAGTCTGTTCTAGGCCCTGTATAATTTCTCCTGAACTTGGCGGGGTTAACACAAGGGCTTTATAGGCATCGTCAAAATCACCGCTTATAAGGGTGGCCTCTAGCGCAGTGCAGTAACGGGCTAGCGTATTGTCTGGCTGCGGTACATGGCCAGTTTCTATGGCCTGCGTTAATTTCGTTAATAAGCCGCGGGCGATAGTTTGCCCGGCTTCCCAGCGGTTAAAGGCGTTAGGGTCCTGGCCCATTTGCCGAATAAGATCATCGCTTGTTTTATCGCTTTTCACGACTACGGGGGCGGAAAAATCTTGAAATGCAGAGAGCGTGACAGGGCTATGGTTAGTAGCCAATTCTATCTCAAAACTCATGCTGCGCTCGCGTAATACCGTAAGCTGAGAGGCGGTGGCCGGCCCGTTATCGCCAATCAACTGCCAGCGGATGGGTATAACGCGCGGCGCGGTGGCCTCTGGTGCGCTTTGCGTAGGGACAGACTGGGTGAAGCTAACCGTAAGCCTGTCACCGCTGCGGGTTAAGTCTGTTTGCACATGGGGCGTACCAGCGACTTTATACCAGTTTAAAAATTGCGAGAGGTCTTGGCCCGACACATGCGCGAAACAATCAATAAATTGCTCAACGGTAGCGGCAGTTCCGTCGAGGCTGTCAAAATAATAATCACTGCCTTTGCGGAATATCTCATCGCCCAAAAGCGTGCGCAGCATACGAACAAGCTCTGCGCCTTTCTCATAAACTGTGGCCGTGTAGAAATTATCGATCTTAATATAATGATCGGGCCGCGCCGGATGGGCGAGGGGGCCTGCGTCTTCGGGGAATTGGCGGCGGCGAAGGGCGGTGACGTCTTTAATGCGCTGCACCGCTGCGCCGCGCATATCGGCGGAAAATTCTTGATCGCGGAACACCGTAAAGCCTTCTTTCAGGCAGAGCTGAAACCAATCCCGGCATGTAATACGGTTGCCCGTCCAGTTATGGAAATATTCATGGGCAACCACGCTTTCAATGCGCTCAAAGTTTAAATCCGTTGCACTTTCACCATCCGCCAAAAGCAGCGAGGCATTAAAAATATTCAGCCCCTTATTCTCCATCGCACCGAAGTTAAAATCGCGCACAGCGACGATCATAAAACGGTCAAGATCATATTCTCGGCCATAAACATCTTCGTCCCATTTCATAGACCGCTTAAGGGCGTCCATAGCATATTCGGCTTGCGGGCCATTGCCGGGGTCGACATAGATCGTAAGCGGAATATCCCGCCCGCTCATCGTGGTGAAATGATCTTCGATAATGTCAAATTGCCCCGCAACAAGGGCAAATAAATAGCAAGGCTTGGGAAAGGGGTCTTCCCAAACGGCGTAATGTTTCCCGCCGCCCGCATCTCCGCTTTCAATCATATTCCCATTGGCAAGCAAAAAGGGGTAATCCGCTTTATCCGCCGTCATACGCACTTTAAAGACGGACAATACATCGGGCCTATCCATATAATAGGTCATGCGCCGAAAGCCTTCCGCCTCGCATTGGGTGCAAAACCGCCCGCCCGACACATAAAGCCCCATGAGCTTTGTATTCGCCGCCGGGTCACATTCCGTGTCAATCTCAAGGGTAAAAGGCTCTTGCGGGGCGGTCATGATAAGCTGGCTTTGAGTGAGCTTATAATCGCTACGCTTAAGGGCTTTGCCGTTAATACTAACCCTTTTAAGGATGATATCTTCCCCGTCGAGAATAAGCTTAGCGTTTTTCTGTCCCGCAGGGTTACGCCGCACAGCAATTTTGGATTTCACCCGCGTCGCCGATGGAACCAGATTAAAATCAAGCTCGGCAGTGTCAAAGATAAAATCAGGCACCGCATAATCTTCGAGTAATGTCGGCAGAGGGGCGGTATCAGTGCGCATGGCTTTATCCTTTAATGTCAGTCTTCATCATGTTGCGATTATGCCGTGAAAATCAAGTCAAAGCCTGCGAATAACTCATCTTATTTTGGCCGTAATAAAGATATAAAAATCTCTATGATAAGAACCCGAATATATGGCCTTTGCAGCTTTATGGGCTGTCTTTACCTGTGGAACGCCTCATGGTGGGGCGCGCCGCAGCTTGGTGATCTGGATGTTCAGGCTCACCGCAGCCTGTCTCAGAACTTCTCCACAGTAGATTTAACCCGGGATAGCTGTACGGCCACGCGGATAGACCCGCCGCGCCACCGCTATATTGAAAATACTATCAACTCCATGCAAGCGGCTTTGGACGCCGGAGCCACCCAAATCGAGCTTGATATTCACCCGTTGATAGACGGTGAATTTGCGGTCTTCCACGACTGGAGGTTGGAATGCCGAACCAATGGACACGGCCGCACCCGCGATAAAACATGGGCAGAGCTGAGCGCCCTTGATATGGGCTATGGCTATACGGCGGATAACGGCCAGAGCTTTCCGTTTCGCGGGCAATTTATTGGAGCCATGCCGCGCCTTAAGGATGTTCTTACGCAATTCCCTGATACGCATTTCACTATCAATATAAAAGACCGCTCCCGTGATAATGCGAAGGCTTTGCTCAGTTATATTTCGTCTCAAAATTTGTCCCGTATTGAATTTGTGGGCCATGAAATTCCTATGTCGCAAATTAAGCTTATTAATCGTGATCTCCGAGTTATGAGCCGCGAGCGGGCCAAGTCTTGCCTAATATCATATACCGCTTTGGGCTGGAGTGGATATGTCCCAAAGCCTTGCCGGAATATGACCGTGCCAGTCCCCGCTAATTTTCGCCGCCTTTTATGGGGCTGGCCCTGTAAATTTGAGGCCCGCCTGAATAAAGCGGGGAGCCGCTCCATGCTCCTTGGCCCTTTGTCCGCTGCGGGGTCGACAGGCATAGATAGGGCGGCGGATTTAAAATATGTTCCTGCCCGCTACTCCGGCATTGTCTTCACCAATAAAGCCGACATTGTCGCCCCAATTTTAAAGGCCCGACGCGCGCCTTAATACAGCCCTTAAAGCGAGCTGGCCGCGTCTTTAATCGCCGCGCGGATACGCACATAGGTGGCGCAGCGGCAGATATTGCCGTCCATAGCTGCGTCAATATCATCATCATTAGGGCTTTTATTCTCTTCCAGTAAAGCAACCGCTGACATGATCTGCCCCGCTTGGCAATAGCCGCATTGAGGCACGTCAATCGCTTCCCAGGCCTTACGAATTGCAGCAGCTTCTTTGCCTTCTTTACCCTCAATCGTCGTAACCTCAAGACCTTCCACGTCTTCATGGGCGGTAATGCAAGACCGAATAGGCGTGCCGTCAACATGTACGGTACAGGCCCCGCATTGGGCCACGCCGCAGCCAAATTTTGTACCCGTCAGGCCTAAATGATCGCGCAGTACCCAGAGCAGCGGCGTGCCTTCGGGGGCGGAGACTAATTTATTTTCACCATTAATCTTAAGTGTAATCGCCATAATCTTATCCTCTCCCTATGTCCGTTTTGCCGTGCTCATATCCAGCCGATTACTTTGGCCGAGTATGGGCAATTTACGCATCCGCATGCCCGTGGCGGCAAAAATAGCATTGGTTAGTGCCGGCGCTGCGGGGGGCGTACCGGGCTCCCCAACCCCGCCGGGGGCGGCTTGGCTATCGATGATGTGAACCGCAAAATCCCTCGGCGCTTCGGAAATCCGCATGACTCGCCAATCGGGAAAGTTTTTCTGCTCAATAACGCCGTTCTTTGCGGTGATTTCACCAAAGAGCGCATTGGACAGACCGTAAATTGTTCCGCCTTCGATTTGCGCCGCCGTATGTTTAGGGTTTACCACAGTGCCCGCATCAACGGCTGACCATATACCGGGGAAGCTAATCTCGCCGTCATCTGTGACTTTTACTTCAATCGCTGTGGCCACATATGACAGAAATGAGCGGTGAACAGCAATGCCAAGGCCATGGCCCTTGGGCATATCACGCCCCCAATTCGCCATATCAGCCGCCTTTTGCAAAACGGCTTTTAGGCGCGCTGTGCTAATGGGGTGTTCTTCAAGGGAGGCGCCGTAATTGGTATAAGGTGCGCTATCGGTTTTCGGGTCAATGTCGCGGTCATCGCCAATAAGCTCCATGAGATATTCGAGCGGCTCGCGCTCCGCCGCATAGGCGAGTTCATTGGCAAAGCTTTGCACGCCGAAACTATGATAGACATTGGCGACGGATCGTAGCCAGCCAATGCGGATATGGGCTTTGGCTTTACAGGCTTCAACTTGTAGATTGGGCGCGGCAAAGGGATTGTCCACCGCGCCGAGGCCAAGCTCGCCGTCACTTGGCCCGTCCGCTGCGTCTCCTGCGAAAGTGGAGCTAATGGATGGGAAGGCTGTGCGGTGTAAAATGGCGGTGGTTTTACCAGACTCGTCGAGCGCCCCTTCGAAATGCTGGGCGCTAACGCTGTGGAAATAACCATGTCCAAGGTCATCCTCCCGGGTCCAAACCACTTTAACGGGCTGGCCCATATCTTTGGCAAGAATAGCCGCTTCTACAAGGAAATCGGGCTTAGATTTGCGGCCAAATCCGCCGCCGAGCCATGTAACATTGCAAATAACTTTCTCGGGCGGGATGCCCAAAATTGAGGCTAATGTGCTGCGGCCTGACTGCGGGTTTTGCGTCGAGGCCCAAACATGAAGTTCATCCCCTTTCCACTGCGCCGTTGCCGCAGGGGGTTCCATCGGCGCTTGAGAGAGATGGGAGGCATAATAATCGGCGCTAATGGTTTTTGTGCCCTCTTTAAGCGCTGCCATTGTATCGCCGCGGGTGAGCTTTGCTGTGCCCGGTGCATTAGCAGAGGCCATGAGGGTTTTGGCATATTCTTTTGAATTATATTGGCTGTTTGGGCCGTCATTCCATGTTATGTTTAACGCATCACGGCCTTGTATTGCCGCCCATGTGTCAGTTGCAATCACAGCCACCCCGCCGAGAGGTTGATAGACAACAGGGCCTTTGGGGTGATCAAGCTGCACGATTTTTAACACCCCAGTCACGGCCATAGCGGCGCGGGCGTCAAAAGATTTTACCGTTGATAAATGCGCCGGCGGACGGGCAATCGCGGCATAGACCATATTCGGTATTTGCACATCCATACCATAAGTGCCTTCGCCGCGAATAATCTTTGGCACGGTTACAGACGGAACGGGTTTGCCGATATAGCGCCAATCTTTACGGGTTTTAAGCGGCACAACCGCCGCGTCTGGAACGGGCAGAGCCGCTGCTGCTTCGGCCACATCGCCGTAAGTCAGAGTTTTACTGCCCGATTTGAGCACCCCAAGCTCGGCTGTGACCTCCGTAACATCGACGCCCCATTCATTTGCGGCTGCCTGGCGGAGCATAAGCCGCATGGTCGCGCCGACTTGGCGTAAGCGGGTGAAGTGATTTCTAACGGATGTTGACCCATCTGTATTTTGATCGCCGTAGCGCGCATCTCCAATGGCTTGGTGGATTTCAATTTTATCCCATGCCACGTCAAGCTCATCGGCAATAATTTGCGTCATTGCCGTCCATGTTTGCTGCCCCATTTCAGAGCGGGAACAGGTTATGGTGGGCGTATTATCAGCGGCAATGGAGATAAAAAGCGCTGGGCCTTCGAGGACATCTGGGCGGTGACCATCGAGAATGTGCGGGCCATCCGCAGCGGCTGTGCTTGCGGCTTTGGCCGCCGGTGTTTTCCCTTGAGAGCAAGCGGTAAGGGCAACGCCGAAGGTTAATGCGCCAAGGCCTTTAAGGGCCGTGCGGCGATCTATTTTATGGAAAGAACCGCTTGGTAGATGTCTTTGCCCGGATATTTGCTGCGCGCCGCCTTTTTCATAAGGCGGGTGAAATTCGGTCAACATAGCGCTCTCCTCATGTTATTTCTAACAACTTAACACAGGCTGGGCGTTCTCACCAATCTTAACTTTGCGGCCCAGATTGATAATTTTGTGATAACGCCCGCTAAGGCTTAATCATGCGCAGGAAACGATCTTGCACCGCGAGGTTGGATTTAAACTCACCGGTAAAATGCGTCGTGATTGTCGATACATTTGGGTGATGCACGCCGCGCGTAGTCATACATTGGTGCTTGGCGTCAATATAAACCGCTGTGCCGCGTGGGCGCAGAGCGTCTTCTATAGCATCCGCAATTTGCGCGGTCATTGTTTCTTGGGTTTGTAACCGTTTGGAGAATACCTCGACGACTTTCACAAGTTTTGAAATCCCGACGACCTTATCCGTCGGTAGATAAGCCACATAGGCTTTGCCGAGGAAAGGTGCAATGTGATGTTCGCAATGGCTTTCAATATCAATGTCGCGCAATATCACCATGTCATCATAGCCGGACACATCTTCAAAGGTGCGGGCCAGCTCTTTAGCGGGGTCCATATCATAGCCTTTAAACCATTCCTTATAGGCTTTTACCACCCGCTTAGGCGTATCTTTAAGGCCTTCACGGTTCGGGTCATCCCCCGTCCACGCCAGCAATGTGCGCACAGCCTCCATCGCTTCGGCCTCGGAGGGGCGGCGCAGGGGCGCGACGGGTTTTAAGATCGGTTTTGTCGGCATATTTTTTGTCATGGCGGCTCTATAGACGATAATCGCGGGCAAAAGCTAGCGGCAAAACCCGCTTTGCTCGTGATATATCATCCTTATTTTAAAATTATTTAATACATCCCTGTTACGAATAAGTGAGGATTGTCGATGCTCATAATTATATTTACATTCATTATAGGGTTTGCGATTGGCGCAGTGAGTGCCTATCACACTAAAGCTTGCCTTGGGTTCTTGGTCTCCGCGCTTCTGATGGGCGGTATTCTGATACGTCCCTTTATGATGCTCGGTATAACGGCGAGTGGTTCAGCGGGCAGTTTTAACCCGTTTTTGGTGTATTGGATGGGGTTTCAACAATTACCGCAAGCCGTGCAATATGGCGTGATGTTCTTCCCTTTGTTTATTGTTTTTGGCCGTTTGGTCACTTGGATATTTCATATTTATTTTGAAGAAGAAAAGATCGAAACAGAGGATGAAAAACGCACGCGGCTTTTGGCTGAATTTGGTTGGGAGGATATTCGTAAAACACAACATAATATAGCTCAGCCGCGGCAAGCGTCTTCTGTGAGTAAATCAAAGCGGGCGATGTCTTTTGGCCGCAGGATATAAAGACTATCCGCATCGGCGGCGTCGCGGGTGAAGGCGTAAAAATCCGGGTTAATACCCATGTCTCGCAAAAATTTTTCTTGAACCCTTTGGCGGCGGTCGCGCCCAAGATTTTTAGGGGAGAATACGCCGATATTATTAGGGCTGTGATAGCTCCAGCTATGAACGCCGATTTTGGCCCCGCAGTCCATGCTGCGCTCTATCCCTGAAAGTAATAAGTCCACCGCGCCTGAAGCAATATAGCTATTGGTTTCTAAATGTGTGCTGATACCGCGCTGCCTGATAAGCCGCGCAATCCGTAGATTTGTGTCTGCGTTCTGCGTGCCGGGCATACGTTTTAAGATAAGATGATTGACCTGCGGGTTTTCATCGAAAAACCGCTTAGCTACCCCGTAGGATGTACTGTCCGTTCCGCCGTAAACATAGGCCGTGTCACCCTCCACTTCAAAGCGCAAACCGCCTGCATTGGGGCGCGTGACATTGTAAACCGCCGTAAAGGCAACAATCAGCAAAAGACAAAAAACAATGATTTGTTTGCGGCGAAATGACAAAACGGGCTTTCCTTATAGGGCAGGGCGGCTTAAAGCCTGTGCCTATGACTGATAGCAACAAAGATAAGCCTGTCCTGACACTTTACAACTCTTTGAGCCGTAAAAAAGAGGTGTTTACGCCGCAAGACCCATCGCGCGTGACCATGTATAATTGCGGGCCGACGGTCTATAGCTATGCCCATATCGGCAATGCCCGCGCGGCCGTGGTGGCCGATGTATTGTTCCGCGTGCTGCGCCATATTTACGGCGAAGAGGCGGTGGTCTATGCGCGTAATATTACCGATGTTGACGATAAAATCATCGCCAGCGCCAAGGAACAAGGGGTCGATATTTCCGTCATTACGGAGAAATATGCCCGCATTTATAACGAAGACCTTGCGGCTATAGGCTGCCTGCCGCCGAGCGTGCAGCCGAAATGTACGAACCATATCGGTAATATGACCGCCATGATTTCTGAGTTGATGGATAAGGGCTTTGCGTATGAAAGTGACGGTCATGTATTTTTTGATGTCGCGGCCTATGAGGATTACGGGCAATTATCGGGCAATACGCTCGACGCCCTGCGCGGCGGGGACCGAGTCGGCGAGGGGGAAGTGGCCCGCAAGCGCAATGCCGCCGATTTCGTCTTGTGGAAACCGCCCCTTGACGGGGTTGGGTGGGATGCGCCCTTTGGCCCCAATGGAGCAAATATGAAGGGCCGCCCCGGTTGGCATATTGAATGCTCCGCTATGGCCAAGGCCGAGCTGACGGAGGGTACAGGCTCTCAAACCATTGATATTCATTGCGGCGGGGTTGATTTGAAATTCCCTCATCATGAAAATGAAGCGGCGCAAAGCGCCTGCTGTCACGGGGAGCCGCTCGCGAATTATTGGGTGCATAATGAGTTCCTCAATATGAATTCGGAAAAAATGAGCAAATCTATCGGCAATGTGAAACTCATTCGTGATCTGCTGAAAGATTGGGACGGCGAAGTTATTCGGCTCGCATTGCTTAAGGCGCATTACCGCAGTGAATTGGTGTGGAGTGAAGACTTGCTCAAGGAGAGCAAGGCGCAGCTTGATGGGTGGTATAGAGCTAAGACGCACATATTAAGTTGGGTCGGTGCTGTTGGAGTGGGTTATAAGACTTTTGATAAGCGGTTAAACGATCCATTAAATGATATAAACTTCCCGATATTGATAGGAAATATTAATTTACTTGCGGTGGAGATTGCTAAAAGTCCTACAGAAGAATTTGAAAAAGCAGGAAGTTTCATGTTTACTGCCAATCTCCTCGGCCTCCTGCAAAAAGACCCAGAGGCGTGGTTCAAAGGCGGCATGGATACAGATAAATTTGACTCCCTTGTGAAAGATTATGACGCGGCGCGGACGCAAGCTTTGGCGGCGAAAGCGGCGGGGGATAAAGCGGCGATGGGTGCGGCCTTTGCCCGCTCGGACGAGATTCGAGACGCTCTGAAAGCTGACGGTATTGTCATTGAGACAGGGCCGGATGGGAGTCAGTGGCGTAAGGCGTAATTTTCCCTATCCCTTTCGGCTACGCTCTACCCGCTCATGCGAATATGGTCACGCCAACGATTAATCGGCATGTGGACATAATTTGGACGGCCGCGAAGCTTTGGCTTTGACGGATACCGAAAAGTTTTATTGTTTTACAAAGCCAAAACTTCGCAGCGGCACAATTTTGCGCAGTCCGGGACAGGCATGGAGCTAGCCCATCTGACCAAAGTACGGCGATACAGCGCAGGGGCGTTACCCTCTGCCGTCTACCACATGTGCCCACACCTTCCAGCCAGCCAACGTCCGCTTGCCTGTCCACAAAGGTGATAAGGGTAATATAAACGGCGCAGCGGGGGCGTGGATATATCTCGGGCTTTTTGTATAGGTTTTTAGGATGATGATTTCATAATCAAAGCCGTACAATCCGGCGTAGGCGGGAATCTTGGAATGCTGCCCGAAACCTTCCGGATCGGAACGTTGTTCCGTCCAGAATGACAGGTGTAGGTGGTGTGTAGGCATAAATGAAAGAGACCCCGAGTTTTACCGGGGTGAGCAGGAAATGAGGGCCTAGCTTGATTAATCCCCATCCGCAGGCGAGCAAGGCAGGCTTTGTAATTCTACCGCTTTGAGGCTGTGAAAATAGGCTGCATCCTCTCATCTGTTAAGCGCTCGCCTCTCGTAAATGAGGCGAGCATATCCGCACGCCGTCCGTGTCGTCCCGCGAAGCTGGGAATTATAGTGATTAGGCTCATAAGCCTTAGGGTTTTCTTGTCAAAACACATAAGGCGGCGGCGCGGGTCACGTAAATTTGGCCGTTAATATAGCGAGTAAAATTCACATGACTTTTATCACGGTTTGGAGGCGGTCATTTTGTGCTCCTCCAATTTAAAGCGGCGCACAGGCAGCGTTTAGCCAAGCCGAGACTTCGCCTGTGACTTGCGGGCCGATATGGCTGAGGACTTGGGCGTGGTAATCATTAACCCAATCCATTTCAGCCGAGGTTAAAAGCGAGGTTTCGATCAGGCCTTTGTGTAGCGGGGCAAAGGTTAGGTTTTTAAACCCGAGCATGGGCCGCTCTCCGCCTTGAATGGGTGCGGGCGGGGTGACAAATTGAAGGTTCTCAATGCGAATGCCGTAACCGCCGGTTTTATAATAGCCGGGCTCATTGGACACTATCATACCGGGGCGCAGGGCGATATTATTAGGCGGTTTTGCAATGCGCTGCGGGCCTTCGTGAACGCCGAGGAAAACCCCAACTCCGTGGCCTGTGCCGTGGTCATAATCCAGCCCCTTTTGCCACAAGGCCATGCGGGCAAGCACGTCAAGATTACTCCCGGGAATGCCTTCTGGGAACCGGATTTGGGCCAGGGCAATATGGCCTTTCAGCACAAGGGTGAAACGTTCCCGCATTTCTGCGGTTGGCGTGCCAATGGGGACGGTGCGGGTGATATCGGTGGTGCCGTCTTGATATTGCCCGCCGCTATCGACCAAGAAAAGCGAGCCGCGTTTGAGCTTTTGCACTGTCGCCGTCGTGACGCGAAAATGCACGATTGCGCCGTTCGGCCCTGCACCGGAAATGGTTTCAAAACTGAGGTCTTTGAGGCCGCCATTACTTTGGCGAAAGGCTTCGAGTTTTTGCGCCGCTTGAATTTCGTCAATGTCGCCGCTTTGGGCTTCTGTGTCGAGCCAATGTAAAAACCGCGTGACCGCTGCGCCGTCATGAATATGGGCCGCTTGGGTGCCGGCAATCTCGGCATTGTTTTTACAAGCCTTAGGCAAAGCGATTGGGTCCATTTGGGCTAGAACTTTAGCGCCGGATGCGGTGAGTTTGTCACTATACCACGCGGAGGTCGCGGCGGGGTCAACAATGACCGTTTTACCGTTAAGGCCAGAGAGGTGCGCGGCGAGATCGTCTTCTGTGTGTAGGCTAATTTGATTGCCAAAATGGGCGCGGATTTCATCGGTGATTTTATCGGGATGAATAAATAAATCGACGTGGCCATCATGGTCGATGAGCAAGTTTGATAACGGTAAAGGCGTGCATTTTACATCACCGCCGCGAATATTTAACAGCCATGCCACAGAGGCAGGGGAGGTAATTAGCGCTGCATCCGCGCCGGCCGTTTTAATATCTGCGCCAATTCTTCGGCGTTTATCTGTGTGGGATTCCCCTGCAAGGTTGAGGGGCTGTATGGATAGAGCCGCACGAGGGGCAGGGGGGCGGTCATCCCATGATTGGTCAATGGGGTTGATATCAAGGGCTTTCAGGACGGCGCCTGCGGCTTTAACGGCGCCTGCGATTTTAGCTAAGGCTTCAGGGGCGTGAAGGCGGGGGTCATAGCCGAAAACTTGGCCGGGCTGTGCGGTTTGTCCAAGCCAAGCCGCAACGCTGGTGTCTTCAAGACTTATATAGCCGAAAAGATCGCCGCAGACTTGGTCTCGCACTTGAAGGGTGTAGCGGCCATCGGTGAACATAGCAGCGCGTTCACTCATGATAACGGCAGCCCCTGCAGAGCCCGTAAAGCCGGAAACCCACATCAAGCGGTCATTTGATTCAGGAAGATATTCATTTTGATATTCATCTTCATGGGGCACTAAAAATCCGTCAAGCCCAAGGGCTTTCATCTTGCGGCGTAGCTTTGGCAGGTTTTTAACGCCGTAATCAGGGCCGCCTTGAACATTGAAGTTTTGAATTTGACCCATAAGACAGTCTCCGCATTTGCGCCTGTTAAAATTATATCGTGAAGTCCTGAATTTAAAGACTTAACGCACCCACTCTAAAGGGGCAGGTCTTGCGCTGCAATCTATCAAAGGAAGAAACAAGCGATATGCGTCAAAAAACAGCAAAATTATACGCCTGAAAAGGTTTAGGGTGGGTTTTATGGTAGTTAGAACTGTTTTGCCAATTAAGCCATCAGATTTTGCAAGGCTTCTATTCGGAATTAAAAAAGCAAATTAACAGACAATTTACGTTAAACTCGGCTATCTTTATTTCTTCGGGAACAATTTTGCCAAAATTAACACGAAAATCGTTCCATGCATTATTGCATAGAAAACTTGTCTATCTATGCGTTCTGTTATTTTTTGATTTCACTATATCGGCCTCACATTTTGAAAGGAAAGAAAATGTCTAAGCAATATGCAAATCTTACAGGACAGCCTGTATCATTCGATATTACATCTGCCGATAAAACATTTGGCCGTAAAACAACCAGTCTTTTATCTCGTAGAACACGCCGCGCTAACCGCCGTAACACACGCGCATTATAATCTATGCGCGCACAATATGGCTGCGGTTTAACGGCGCGCCAAAAGGCTCACCCATTCATCTTGCGGGTAGCTATCAATAAGACTTAGGCCGTGGCGGATAAAATGATCTGCCACGGTATTTTTTTGCTCACGCAAAATGCCCGATAAAATAACATAGCCGCCATGCGCCATATGCCGAATAATATCAGGGGCGAGCTGCATGAGGGGGCCAGCTAATATATTAGCAAAGATGAGATCAAATGGCGCCGCCGCAAAACAGGGCGCCTCAAATCCGCCCGCGTGATGAGCGTCTATAAGCTCGGAAACATCATTAAGTCCCGCATTTTCGCGGGTCACATCTACGGCGTCGCGATCAATGTCTGTGGCGAGGATGTTTAGCCCCGTGAGTTTTGCCGCTGCAATGGCGAGGATACCGGCGCCGCAGCCTAGATCAAGAATTTGTGTTGGGGTAAACCCGTCAGATATAAGCCTATCAAATAAAACAAGGCAGCCCGCAGTGGTGCCGTGATGACCACTGCCGAAGGCAAGGCCTGCATCGAGCTGAAGTCCTATTTTGCCAGATAGGTCAATGTGCTGGGAATCATGGCGCCCGTAAATAAGGAAACGCCCTGCTGTTACGGGGGCGAGGCCTTCTTGGCTCTTCTTTACCCAATTTTCATTAGGCAAAGCTTCAATCATATGGGTAACACTGGGCGGTATATCTAATTGTTTGAGCGCCGCCGCCGCGTCATTAGTGCTCTCATATAGCGCCTGAACAGAGGCATTTTGTGAGGAAAGTTCAAAAACGGAGACCGATAATGCTGTAAAAGGACTGTCAAATCCCAGATCATCGCATAGCTGGAAAATAGCGTCATGCGGCCCCGTTAATGTTAAAGCGGTGAGCGGGTTCGTCATTAATTATCTTCATATGCCGCGGCAAGGCAGCCATCTGTATTAACTTGGCCATTTTTTGCACCGCATAAAATAAGCTTCATAATGGCCGCTTCACCAGCATGACCGCTATGGGCATCTTTAGGGTCAACAAATCCGCTAACAATAGAAATAAGTTTATCTGCAAATTCAAGCCTAACATCGACCATATCAAACCCAAGTTTTTCAATCGCCTCTTGACGATCACGCGCTGTTCTTAGTCCTGATGAGGCGCGGCCATTTTTAAATGTTCGTTTTTGTATTTGCTCAATAAACGGCACAAGTTCATAGCTTAGAAAGTCATTAATCTCTGACATGGCAACAAGACGCGGGCGATCCTCTGTAGAGGCCGAAGGTGATAAAGCCGCCTGAGGCGTCAGGGATAAGTCACTTAATGATAAAAGCGCGAGTTGATTGGCGAGCATGTAGACCTCACTGCCAGAGATAAGTTCGTCAATGATACTGTCTTTATTATCTCTTTGAGCTTCACGCATAAGGTCAAACACGATTTTGCTCCCAAGACTTTCGGTGACAAAAGCAAATTGATTTAATTGAATAGAGGTTTTATCGGCAAGATTACAGATATCTTCTTTATTGACGCTTGCGCCCTGTTTTTCAAAACTATATCCAGCGGCGTCTAAGGCTGCACTACACATCGCGCCGCCAACTGCTCTGCGAATTTCATCCCCCGCAGGGCCAAGATACATAACCGCGTCACTAAACCCGTAATTAACCAGATCGTCTTTAAGAATGCGGTTGAACTTACGTCTTAACCCTGCCAGTTTTTCAGATGAGCCAAGATAATCATCTTGACCGACATGGGCAAATTGAAGCTCGTTCCAAAAAATATCATCCCAGAATACCCGGTAAACAGCAAATTCAAGATTATTATCAACCGGTAAAATCGTTCGGTCCATACAGACAAGCTGCTCTAGCCGGAGTTGCTGTCCGGGGATAATGGTTTCAAAATATTGTGGGTCTGTGTTTTGAATATAGATGAAATTAGAGTTAGCTTCGCGGGCGTTATAATCAGACTCTCCGCAAAGACTGGTGATGTAATTATCTTCGACGTCAAGACCATAGGCCTTAGCTAGGCCGACCATAAATTCATTGCCGAGTTGTTCTTTTGTACGGTCTTCAGTCCAGCCAATTCCGTGCATATACATAATGTTGACGCGGTTTTTAAGCTTGCCGGGAATTGGATCAGCAAGAAACTCTAACCCTTTGAAACTCCCATTATTCTCTTGTGTTGAAGCCAGAGAATTAATAGCTAAAACCTTCGCTGGAATTTTACCTGAAGTTATGCAGCCCGACAGAAACAGGCCGCAAGATAATATAGCATAAATCCGTATATATCTGAGTAGGCGAATCATGCTTTTTCCACAAATCCATCAAGCACTTTTTTACTGCCTGCTTTATTAAATTCAACATTTAACTTATCGCCCTCAACGCTCATAATTTCACCATAACCAAATTTTTGGTGAAATATTTTATCGCCAATTTTAAAGTCAGAAGATCTCTTAACGGCCGTTTTACGAATGACGTGCCCTTCAATTTCGCGAACGGGCCGACCAAAACTTGATGCGCGGTTATCTTCATAACGCTTCCATCCGGGGGAGCTACGATCACGCCGAGCTTCGGAAAAGGAATTAGCAAAACTATTTGCTGCATTTTGCGTTAATTTCTGGCTTTGATAATAACCGGTTTCAGATTGCGCATCTACATGTTGCCCCGGTAATTCATCAACAAAACGAGACGGAAGAGCCGATTGCCATGAGCCATAGATTTGGCGATTAGCGACAAAATAAATTTGCGCTTCTTCGCGGGCGCGTGTGATCCCGACATAAGCCAAGCGTCGTTCTTCTTCGAGCCCAGCAAGGCCGTTTTCATCAAGGCTTTTTTGGCTTGGAAATGTTCCTTCTTCCCAGCCCGGTAAAAACACGAGCGGAAACTCAAGCCCCTTGGCCGAATGAAGCGTCATTAAACTAATCTCGTCCTCTTGAGGGCCAGATTCAACATCTAATACGAGGCTGACATGTTCAAGATAGCCTTCAAGACTATCAAATTCAGCCATGGCTTGAATGAGTTCCTTTAGGTTCTCAAGACGCCCCGCAGATTTGGCGTCCTTATTATCGCGCCACATTTGCGTGTAACCGGACTCATCCAAAACCCGTTCCATTAATTCCGTATGGGCCAGATTTTCACGGGCTTTACGCCACCGCTCTAAATCAAGGCAGAAACTTCGCAGTGATGTTCTAGCTTTGCCGCGAATTTCGTCTGTTTTGATAATTTCGCGCGTTATCCGTTCAAGGCTTAATCCAGAGGCACGGGCGGCTTGCTGTAGCTTTTGTATAGAGGTTTGACCAATCCCGCGTTTGGGCGTGTTAACCACGCGCTCAAAAGCGAGGTCATCCGTATCGGAGATAATCAGCCGCAAATAGGCATGAGCGTCACGAATTTCTTGCCGTTCGAAAAAGCGCGGGCCGCCAATAACGCGGTAAGGTAAGCCGAGCTGTATCAACCGCTCTTCGAAACTGCGCATTTGCCGAGAGGCCCGGACTAATATTGCGCAATCATTATAATCCCGCCCTTTACTGTGCCAATTTTCAATTTCTCCGCAAATAATACGCGCTTCTGCGGGGGCGTCCCACACGCCCATAACTTTGACCTTTTCGCCTTCGTCTTGATCTGTCCAAAGTGTTTTCCCAAGGCGGGCCTTGTTCGCCGTTATCAAACCTGATGCTGCGCCGAGAATATGCGGCGTTGAGCGGTAATTTTGCTCAAGCTTGACGACTACGGCGCCCGGGAAGTCTTTTTCAAACCGTAAGATATTGTCAACTTCAGCCCCGCGCCAACCATAAATAGATTGGTCATCATCACCCACAACGCAGATATTGCCCGAGCCTTGGGCCAGCAGACGCAGCCATAAATATTGGGCAACATTTGTATCTTGATACTCGTCGACCAAAAGATAGCGAAACTTAGCGTGATATTTTTTCAAAATCTCAGGACTATTTTGAAATAATGTCAAATTATGTAGAAGCAAATCACCAAAATCACAGGCGTTTAAAATTTTTAGGCGGCTTTGATAAATGCGGTATAAAGCTTTGCCTTTCCCTTCGGCAAATTTATAGCCCTCTTTGGCGGGAAGCGTTTCAGGTGTCAGCCCCTTGTTTTTCCAGCTATCAATAAGCGCGGCCAGATAGCGAGCCGTCCAGCGTTTTTCATCAATATTTTCGGCTTTGATAATTTGTTTTAAGAGGCGGATTTGGTCATCTGTGTCTAAAATCGTAAAGCTTGATTTAAGCCCAAGCATTTCAGCGTGAATCCGGAGGATTTTGGCGGCAATAGAGTGAAAAGTTCCAAGCCACGGCAGACCTTCGACCGCATCGCCGATAAGTCCGCCGACCCGGTGGCGCATCTCCCGCGCGGCTTTATTGGTGAATGTCACCGAGAGAATTTGCGACGGATAAGCCATGCCATTAGATAAGATATGGGCTAAGCGGCAGGTTAACACCCGTGTTTTTCCTGTGCCTGCCCCCGCTAAAACTAAGACGGGGCCTTCTGTTGTTAAAACGGCTTTTTCCTGCTCGTCATTCAGCCCGTCCAAATAAGCTGCATGAGTGGTTAAAACCGGGCGCGGCGCGGCCTGCGCGGAAATAGAGCCAGCCCTGCGCATAGGCGGGGGAGCAGGAATGAAAGAATCAGGCTTGGACATGATTACATATTAGCCATAAAAATGAGTTTGGCTATGGTTGTTCTATCTTTGTTGCATAGGCTTTACAGCCCCAGAATTTATTTTCAACGCTTCTCGGACCTCATCGTCATAAATGATTTGGTTCACTGCCCAAACGCGAATAAACGCTGCAAGGCCGCGCCCATATCTTTGATCGATACGGTCATCATCAAGACGCTTAATTAGGGCCGCAACCGATAGGCCGCCGCGCTGCGCCGTAAAATCAATGACACGCCAATATTCGACTTCCATTGCCAGAGAGGTCGAGTGGCCATAAAGCGATAAGGAGCGCTTTATCAGGCTCACAGCTTTGGCTCATTATCACCTAATTTATGGCCGTCTATCCGTTTTGACGCAGTTTCTTGCAGCGCTTTAGCTTTTATCTTCTCAGCCTTTGTCAGGCCATATTTAACTCGGTTTTCTGCCGCTTCCGCCTCGCGCGTTTTCCGTGCGAGCAATTTGCGGGCTTTGCCAAATTTTATGACATTATCCGCCATATCTACCGCGGCTTTATCATGAGTTTCGGCTGCACGGCTTTATCAAATTCCGCCTCAGTGACAAAGCCGAGGCGAACGGCCTCCTCTCGCAGGGTCGTGCCGCGTTTATGGGCTGTCTTGGCAACTTTGGTCGCATTATCATAGCCAATGCTTGGGGCAAGCGCCGTTACCAACATGAGTGAGCGGTTCAAAAGCTCGTCAATTCTATCCGTATTGGCGGTAATGCCGGCGACGCATTTATCCGTAAAGGCCTTAGCGCTATCGCCTAAAATTTGAATAGATTGCAACATGTTATAGGCCATTACCGGCTTATAGACATTGAGCTCAAAATGACCTTGGCTCCCGGCCATGCTGATGGTGGTGTTATTCCCCATCACCTGCGTGCAGACCATCGTTAGCGCCTCGCATTGGGTTGGATTGACCTTGCCCGGCATGATTGAGCTGCCTGGCTCATTGGCAGGTAAGGATAGTTCCCCAAGGCCGGAGCGCGGGCCGGAGCCTAAAAAGCGAATATCATTGGCGATTTTAAATAGGCTCATCGCCGCCGTATTAATCGCCCCATGGGCTGAAACAAACGCATCATGGGCGGCCAAGGCTTCAAACTTATTCGGCGCGGTCTTAAACGGCATTTTCGTATAGCTCGCCACATGAGCGGCAAAGGCTTTAGCAAAACCGGGTTTGGCGTTTAATCCCGTGCCCACGGCTGTGCCCCCTTGGGCCAGCGGGTAAAGCTCTTTCAGCCCCGCTTCGATGCGTTTAATTCCCAATTCGACTTGTTTCGTATAGCCGGAAAATTCTTGCCCTAATGTGACGGGCGTTGCGTCTTGCGTATGGGTGCGGCCAATTTTAATAATAGATTTAAATTCCTGCGCTTTGTCATTCAGTGCGTTTCTGAGATGGCGTAGCGCCGGTAGTAAATGATGCTCGATTTCTTCCGCCGCAGAAATATGCATGGCGGTGGGAAAGGTGTCATTCGAGCTTTGGCTACGGTTCACATGGTCGTTAGGGTGAACCGGGTCTTTTGAACCAATCTCGCCGCCGAGGATTTCAATCGCCAAATTAGAAATCACTTCATTGGAATTCATATTCGATTGCGTCCCCGACCCCGTTTGCCACACGGAGAGAGGGAAATTATCATCCATTTTGCCTTCGGCCACCATTTTGGCGGCCTTGACAATGGCGCGCCCGCGTTTCTTGTCAAGATTGCCGAGCTCCATATTCGCTTGGGCGGCGCTCATTTTAATAATGCCCAAAGCCCGCACAAGGGATGACGGCATGGTTTCAATGCCAATGGGGAAATTAATCAAACTACGCGCAGTCTGCGCACCATAATATTTTTCCGAAGGAACTTTAAGGGGGCCAAAACTATCGGTTTCAATACGGAAGTCAGTCATGAAAATATCCACTTGCGTTAAATTAGCTTCCTAAATAGCGCTTTACCCAAATATCACAATGCTGAATTTTGCAGTTTCCATCAAGATCAAGTGAAACGGCGCGAGGCCGAGAGGGAGCGCCAGAGGATTGCAAAGGGATGATTTATATCTAGCACGGATAGCCTCATGCTAATGGGCAAAAGGGTGGACATATGCGGTGGTTGATCATGATGGTTACCGAATATTTTTTGTTTTACATAGTTAACGCAGCAAGACACTTTGCTGGCTGCCACCATAGCGCCTAAGAGCTATCCGCAAGGTCATAATACCATGTGTTTTCGGGAGGACATCCCCCTCATCCTGAGGAGGCCGCAGGCCGTCTCGAAGGATAATTTACAGTGCGGATCCATCCTGCGAGACGCTCAGTGTGCTCGCTCCTCAGGATGAGGGGCGAAAGCGGGAATCTTGATAGGCAAAGCATAATCTTCCAGATTCGCTCTGCGCCCCGGTATGACAGGTGGAATGATGGCTATTTAAGCTTAACCCCGCCCGTTACCCTTGGGCTTACCCAAGGGTCTATCCATATTCTACGCCGTTCATTCCCGCGAAAGCGGGAACCCCGAGAGATAAAGCATGAGTTTTGTAAGATGTTTAAGCCATGCGCTTTATGCAGGGGCCTGTTTAAGGTGACTCATCGTCATACGAATTAAACTAAAGACTGCGAGCATAAATATAAGCCCGAATATGCCTGTATATTGCAAGATATTTAAGTCTAAAGACTTTACGGTTATACAGGTTATAAGGGCCGATAAACTAGCCGCGTAAAAGACATGTTTTAGGGTGTATGTTCTATGGCGCTTAATAATTTTGCGCTGCTGTTTTTGTGTGAGTGATTTATGCCGCTTGATAAAAGATACAAAGCGGAACATGCTATGTATGAAAAAGCCCAAACATATATTCATATAGATGATAAGTAATAGAGGTGACTGCACCGCATAGGGTAAGATGATGAGCGCAACATACATCATGGCACACACTATGAGCATGTAAGATGCGTGTTTAAAATGCTCGTAAGTAAAAGCCTGCTCGTCCATAATTATACCCTTTATATATATACGGTTTCATGATTAGCTCTGCGCCGGTTAATCTTTCCTTAATGGTAAGCCCTTGTGCTATCGCCCGCCGTTTATTCCCTCGAAAGCCGAAATCTCTTTCTCCAAACTATAGACTTAGATTCCCGCCTGCGCGGGAATGTACGGAGAGCGAGTAAAGATATAGTGTGACCCATAAACCCGCCCATTCCCGCGAAAGCTGGAATCTCTCGATCTAATCTACAGACTTAGATTCTCCCATGCAATGGAATGCACGGTGTACTATAGTGATGACATCTCGTTAAGCTTAACCCCGCCAGCCACCCTTGGACCTGATCTAAGGGTTTATCTGCCTGTTAGGTGTGATTTATTATATTTTGAGTTTGGGCTTATAGAGATGGGTATGGCCGCTACGCCCCCTTCAGCCCCGCTATCTCATCTCTTAACCGCGCCGCCTCTTCAAATTCCAGATTCTCGGCGGCTTCGAACATGCGTTTTTCGAGGTCGGCGAGGACGGCGGTGAGGTTGTCTCCGATAAAGGCTGCTTGCTCCCCTTCGGCGGCCTCGAGATATTTCTTTTTGAGCTGACCTGTTGGGGTGAAGCGGTTGGCAGCGTCTTTGATTTTCTCGCCGGCTTCGCTGTCGCCGACGATATCGGCAATGCCGCGAGCGATGGTTTGGGGGGTGATGCCGTGCTGCTCATTATGGGCGATTTGGCGTTTACGGCGGCGGGTGGTTTCATCCATAGCCCGCTGCATGGAGCCTGTCATACGGTCCGCATAGAGCACCACATGGGCGTCAGCATTTCGCGCCGCGCGGCCAATGGTCTGAACGAGGGAGGTTTCGCTGCGCAAAAAGCCTTCTTTATCCGCGTCTAAAATGCCGACAAAGGCACATTCTGGAATATCAAGCCCTTCGCGGAGCAGGTTAATCCCGATCAGCACATCAAACACACCCATACGTAGATCGCGAATGATTTCTATGCGCTCGATGGTATCAATATCCGAGTGCATATAGCGCACGCGAATGCCTTGCTCATGCATATATTCCGTGAGGTCTTCGGACATTTTCTTGGTTAGTGTGGTCACAAGAGAGCGGTAGCCTTTGGCGGTGGTTTTGCGCACTTCGTCAATGACGTCATCCACTTGGGAGGCCCCGTCTTTGGCGACGGGGCGAATTTCAACGGGCGGGTCAATCAGGCCTGTGGGGCGAATGACTTGCTCGGTGAAAATACCGCCAGTGCGCTCCATTTCCCACTTGCTCGGCGTGGCAGAGACATGGACAGTTTGTGGGCGCATAGCGTCCCATTCTTCGAATTTAAGCGGGCGGTTATCAATACAGGACGGCAAGCGAAAGCCGTGTTCCGCGAGCGTGCCTTTGCGGTTGGCGTCGCCTTTACTCATCGCGCCGATTTGCGGCACCGTGACATGGCTCTCATCGGTAAATAAAATCGCATCTTCGGGGAGATATTCAAAAAGTGTCGGCGGCGGCTCTCCCGGCGCGCGGCCTGTGAGATAGCGGGAATAGTTCTCAATGCCTGTACAAAAGCCTTGAGCTGCGAGCATTTCCAGATCAAATTCTGTGCGCTGGGCGAGGCGCTGGGCCTCTAAAAGGCGGTTTTCAGATTCGTAAAAGGCGAGGCGTCTATTCAGCTCGTCTTTGATGCCTTTAATGGCGCTGTTCACTGTTGGGCGCGGCGTGACGTAATGGGAATTGGCGTAAACCCGCACCGCATCAAGGGCCTTGCCGGTTTTACCCGTGAGAGGGTCAAATTCTGTAATGCTATCAATTTCATCACCAAAAAAGTCAAAGCGCCAAGCGGTGTCATCATAATGGGCCGGGAAGACTTCAATGGTGTCGCCGCGCACGCGAAATGTCCCGCGGCTAAAGGCGATGTCATTGCGGCTATATTGCAGCTCTACGAGCTGGGCCATAAAGGCGCGCGGATCAATATCTTCACCGACCGCAAGATCAAGGGTCATCGCCGTATAGGTCTCCACCGAGCCAATGCCGTAAATACAGGAGACCGAGGCGACGATAATACAGTCATCGCGCTCGAGTATGGCCCGCGTTGCTGCGTGGCGCATGCGGTCAATCTGTTCATTAACGGAACTATCTTTCTCGATGAATGTATCTGTGCGCGGCACATAGGCCTCGGGCTGATAATAATCATAATAAGAGACGAAATATTCAACCGCATTATGGGGGAAGAAGCTCTTAAACTCCCCATAAAGCTGGGCGGCAAGGGTCTTATTAGGCGCCATAATCAAGGCGGGGCGCTGGGTCTGCTCGATGATTTTGGCCATGGTGAAAGTTTTGCCAGAGCCGGTAACGCCGAGGAGCACCTGATCGCGCTCAATAGAATTTAGACCGTCGCAAAGCTCGTTGATTGCATTGGGTTGATCGCCTTTGGGTTCAAAATTGCTGACGAGTTCAAATTTGCGCCCGCCTTCGGATTTTTCGGGGCGGGCGGGGCGGTGGGGCCGCCACATGACGGGGGCTGCGCGGGCGGTGATGTTCTGCGGGCTTGGCATGTGTTTCACTTAGAGCTTATTGTAAAAATTGCAAGTTTAAGAGGTATTGATAAAAATGTGATTTAACCATTTTTTAAGACTATCTCTAAAGCTATTCTTTGGAGTTATGGGTTAATGATAGATCATGGCTGGTACTCTTAATAAGACCGTGCTGTGGGGACGCATGAAAAGTTTGATCGCGTGCGGCGTGATAAGCTGCAGTGCGGCCTTGGCTCATGGGGCTGTAAATGATCGTCCATTCTTTCAAAATCATGCAACAGTAATTGTTTTTGGCGCGTCAGACTTTAATGATACAGGTGGTACGGCCCCGGTTGTTTTTGATTTTCTAACCCTTGAGGAGGGCGTGTCGGGGCAAGCCGCGCCAGACCTTATAGAGCTTGATGGCCGGACAATTAATTTTAACAATGGGAATTTCAACGCTATTTTTAGCAATGAAGCCGGCGGGCTTGAGTTTGAAATTAATAATGCGGTTAGCGGCGGTGAGTTTAATTCGGTTGCCCCTAATCAAATCTTAAATGCTGCAGACAGCTATAATGCGTTCGAGCTTGATGAGGATACAGATGTCGATTTGCTGGGCGGCGCAAACCGAAGTTCACGCTTTTTTGTTGCCTCTAATGTGCCGTTTGATATTTATGCTCATTCTGATAACTTGCAGACTACGGGAACATTTGATGCGCTCGACCTATCCAATATACGCTACCGCTTACGTGTGCAAGTGAGAGGCGGCGGCGGGGTTAACCGTTGGGGGACGCGCGCCCAAGACCCATCAGTTGGCGGCCAAGGTATTATTTTGCCGCAAAACCAAGCAACGCGGCTGGATGCGATTTCTGCGGGCCCGACAAAAGTTTTTGATGGAGGCCAAGCCACGGCCGCTTCGCCGGGGGGTATTATTCAGCAAGCGGTTAGCTTTCAAAGCCGCTATAATCTTCTAAGCTCTGGTTTGAACGGGAATAATTATGACTTTTCATTAGGGGCGGGGAGTATTGCGGCGGATGTGACCTATACGATTTATGTGCCGTAATAATGAAGCGGCGCGGCGCGGGACATGCGCCGTAGTTATATGTAATTGCATCTAAACCTTATTCCAATGCGTAACTAAGCCGTGAATTTGATTTCGAGGCACACAATTCGCGCTCGGTTTTAATTAGATAAGGCTAATCAGCCCTATGCGTGTTCAACCAGACATGTTATGCTTAGGCGAGACTTCTCACCAGACTGCGGAGAGACTAATGCCTGATATGGATCAGAGCCAAGGGCCACCCCGAAAGCCGCGTCGCCATAATGCGCCGGCCAAAAGCATGTCTGCGGCCAAGCGTGATGCTGCGCTTATGGCGTCTATTCGTGATGACAAATGCCAATCGTCTTTAACAAATCTTTTTTCTGTTTACGCGCCAAAGCTCAAAGGCTGGCTTATGGCCCGCGGAGTTGGCAGCGGAACTGCAGAAGATATTGTCCAAGACGTTATGATAACGGTCTGGACGCGGGCTCACTTATTTGACCCAGCTAAAGCATCTTTCGCAACATGGGTTTACCGTACGACGCGCAACCGCTGGATTGATCATAAACGTAAACACTCGCGTATGGATGTACGTGACCCTGAATTTATGAATATTATTGCCGATGATGAAGTGCCCTCAGCGGAATATCACTTCATGCTCGAACAAGATGCCGAACATCTTTACGCGCAGATTGAAAAACTATCTGATACGCAAAAAGCAGCTGTGAGAATGGCTTTTATGGAATTTAAAACCCATAAAGCCATTTCAGAGCAAACCGGAATACCCCTTGGCACCGTAAAAACACAAATACGAAGTGCGGTGCAATCGCTCAAAGCTAGTATGAGCAAAGATTTAAGTAATTTTTATGGGCGATAATATAGTCAAGCGGCAACTTGATGCTGTGACGGCGAGAAATGAATATGTATCAGGAAGTTTAAGCCCCGCGCGCCATGCGATTGTGGCTTTGCAATGTGCCCTGTCACCTGGTGTTAAAGCCGAAGTTGAGTTTCAAGATGCTATTGCTGCGGGTATGTTGATGCGCGAGCATTATGCGCCTATGAGCCCAGATTTTTTTGCCCAGCTTATGCCGCGTTTAAACCGAATTGATGATTATGATTATAGGGCGGACGATATAAAAACGGTTGATTTGGCCGATAGAGGTCAAGATTTTTCTGAACGTTATCTTGAAAATATAACATGGAAAACCGTCTTTCCGGGTGTTGCTGTTCATCATATTATGAGTCAGAAATATGGCCAAAATGGCGAACGTCTTTATTTCTTAAAGATAAAGGGGGGGATGAAAATGCCCAATCATTCTCATCACGGCGAAGAATGGGCGCTTATCATTAAAGGATCCTACAGCTGCGGCGGCCTGCAATATGAAAGAGGGGACATCCATATTGCTAATGATAATGACCTTCACGCGCCGCATGTGGATGCGGGTGACCCCTGTATTTGCCTCGTCATGAGCCAAGGGCCCATAAAAATGAAAAATTGGCAAGCGCGGCTTTTGCAACCCTTAATCGGTATATAATTCTAATAAAATCATCATGATAACCTCGCCCTGGCGAGGTTTTTTTTTATGCAATAAATTAATGTTGATATAAGCTTTTTTATTGTATATATACAACATCGTGATTTATAACCGCGTTAAATTGTTAAGAGTAGAAAAAGGCCTCTCCCGCAAAGACTTGGCGGATGCTGTGGGCGTGAATTTTCAAACTATCGGTTATTTAGAGCGGGGGGATTATAATGCCTCCCTTGAGCTCGCGTTTAAGCTGGCGGATTATTTTGGCTTGCGGGTCGATCAGATATTTTCACCGCGGCCGTTCAAGACATTAAGCGAGCAGCTTGCAGATCAAGCCGCGGAATAGGGAGATGCGTGTGGTGTCACTAGATTCACTGGAAAAAGCGTTTGCGCCCAAATTACAGGCCGTAGATTTATCGCCGCGCTCTATTAAGCGGCTTAAGATTGCCAGTGCCGTTTATATAGCGGCGGCGCCGATTATGGCGTCATGCTTACCGCTTGTAGATTGGATGTTTGGCCTCGAAGATGGAGCCAATAATCCCCCCGCTTTTATGTTTCTGCTTTTAGCTCTTGCTCTTACTGTAACGTTTATTCTGTTCATAACGAGCCTGTTCTATCTTACATCTCACCGTATTTGGGGACGGATGGAAGTCGGCGCAAAAGATATGGATGAATGGGAAGTGAGTGCCAAAGATAAGGCTTATAGCTTTAGTTATAAGGTCGTGCAATCTACGCTTATCCCGATCTTAGGACTGGCCTTTTTCGCGCGGTTTATTGATGTCATGGGCTTTCATAGCCTAGATAATTGGGCGTCGTTTTTTGGTCCTAACTTTTTCATAAGCCTGACCTTTGCCTGCGTGCTCATTAGTTTTTACCTGCCTGTCACCTATTTTGCGTGGACGACAAAACCGCTGGATGTGGATTAAGCCTGCGGATCAAAATTTCAACTTAACGATTACCAATGGAGACTATTATGACTTTCACTCAATATTTTAAAAAACTTGCTCTTACGGGAACAATTTTAACAGGGTTTTTATCCGGCGCTGTGGCGGCCCAAGATGCTACCCCGCAAGAAATTACCCCGCCTGCGGTAACAGCGCAGCCTGCTATGTATAAAATTGCCGATGAAGATACGACGATTTATGTCCTTGGAACCATCCACGTCTTGCCGACGCATTATCAGTGGTTTGACGGTGAGATTAAAACCGCTTTTGACGCCTCTGATGAGTTAGTGCTTGAGATGGTCACGCCGGAGCCTGCGGTTATGCAGGGGCTCGTGCAAACCTTGGCGATTGACCCGGACGGGAAAACGCTGAGTTCTTACTTCGATGAAGCGTTCAAGGCGCAATATGATGCGCGGCTCGCCTCGCTCGATATTCCGCCGGCGGCTTTTGATGCGTTTGAACCGTGGATGGCGTCCGTCACCTTGGCCTCGCTGCAAATGCTAAGTATGGGTCTTAACCCGGAAGCGGGGGTGGAGGTGGCCCTAACGGCGGCGGCGGCTAGTTCGGAAAAACCCATTAGCGGCCTAGAGACGGCTGAGCAGCAGCTTGGGTTTTTTGATAATCTATCCAAAGACGCTCAGCTTGATATGCTGAAAAGCGCCGTTGAAGAGTGGGACGAAGGCGCAGCGGTTGTCACGGAAATGCTCGCTGATTGGTCGACCGGTGATATTGATGGGCTGTCCGAGCTTATGAATGAAGAAATGCGCGATCAGCCAGAGCTTAATGAGGTGCTACTGATAGCGCGAAATGCGCGCTGGGCCGACTGGGTCAAGACCCGTCTTGAAACGCCGGGAACCGTTTTCATGGCTGTTGGCGCTGGTCATATCGGCGGCGAGGATAGCCTATTTGACGTGCTCGAAGACAGCGGCATCACGGCGCAAAAAATCGCGGAATAAATAGGGCAAAATACAAAACCAAAAGGCGGTATGACTGCCTTTTGAAAACAAACATGAATGAGAGGTAAAATGCTAAAATGGTATGCAGATACGTTTAAATTGGGCGGGGCAGAATTAACTGCTGCGAACCTTAAAAGTTTAAAACGATATACCCTTTTAGGGCTTCCTTGCCTTGTTTTATACCCCTTAGGGATGTTTGATATTCTCCCGATATGGAGTAAATTAATTGTTTTAATCTTAGCGCTTATATCCTCTTGTTTTATGTGTGTCGTTATGATGTCGCCCTTCACCAATCGGTTTTGGGCGCGCGATAAATATCTGGATGAGTGGGAGCGGGGGCGGAAGCATCACGCTATGGCGATTGGACATCAAATGACGGATTATATGTTTGCCGCCTTCGCGGTCATATGTTTCGGCCTTGCATTTTTCGGCCAACAAGATGTGACGCTAAGCTTCACACTTATTGGGTCTATATTTATTTATTTCGTTATATTTATGGTGCTCGTCCCGCATATGTTTCTGCTCTGGACAGTCAAACCCGTTGAGGCGCCCGATGAGATTGACGCAGATAGTCTACAAGCCGAAGCCACGCGCGGCGGCTCACGCCTAATATTTTGGATGATAGTTATCGGCGTAGGGTTTGTTTCAGGTTTAGCCTACGCTGTATTTGCAGGGCCCGAAATTAATACGTTCTACGACGCCGGCTATGAGTTAGGCCGCAAATTGGGAACTTCTGGTAAGGGTGAGTAATATATTATGAACTCAGAAAATATTGCAGCGATAGAAAAGAACTATCCACCGCTTGAGGCTCATCATGTTACGCCTCAAAAACTCGCGCGGATAAGGCTGTATCTCATACTCTTTTATACCTTAACACCTTTGGGCTTGATAAGCCTGATAGCTATGATGTCTTATGATAGTTTAGACGGCCGTGAAATCGGTGTGTTGCCCGCGTTCTTGGCTGTATTGTTAATTATCGTTCCAATGGGCTTTGTGCTTTATGTGGCTTTGAATCCTATTTTCAAGCGCCTAATGAAATTAAATATAGAGCTTGATGAAGGTGAAATTGATCTTCAACGCCGGGCTTATCAATATGCCTATCATAAGATTTTCAAATTAACGCCACTATTAGTGTTACCCAATATTCTCGGGGTGCAGATGGTGAATATGTTCTTCCCGCAGGGTATAAAGATTGAGCTTAGCATCGTTATTATATATTTTGTTTTAGGTTTTGTTCTCGTGCTACTCGCTATTCTAATGCTGCCAATGGTTTATTTAGCGCGGCACATGCAGCCAATTGACGATATTGAATAGGGCTGCGGGCCTGTATCAATACCCCTTGCTTTTTGGCCGCGCCTCCGTCATATCGCGCTCTTGAAATTACATCGAGTCTCAGGAGTGCCCTATGGCCCGCCAATTTTGTTATCACATGCAAGGCCTGACGAAGAAATTCGGCAATAAAACTATTCTTGATAATGTGCATTTATCTTTTTACCCGGACGCTAAAATTGGCCTTGTCGGGGTGAACGGCGCGGGTAAATCAACGCTGATGAAAATCATGGCCGGCGTTGATAGTGAAGTCACCGGCGAGCATTGGGCCGCAGAAGGCACGAAAGTCGGCTATCTGCCGCAAGAGCCGCGCCTTGATAATTCCAAAGACGTTTGGGGCAATGTCATTGAAGGCTGCGAAGATAAGCAAATTTTTGATGCTTATAATGCGGTGGCCCTTAAAATGGCTGAAGAATATACCGACGAGCTAATGGAAGAAATGACCACCCTGCAAGAGCAGGTCGATGGCCGTGATGCGTGGGATATTGACAGTAAAATCGAAATGGCCATGCAGGCCCTTCGCTGTCCGCCCAAAGATAGTCCTGTGAATAATTTATCCGGCGGGGAGGCGCGCCGCGTTGCCCTGTGTCAGCTTTTACTGTCCAAGCCTGATTTGCTGTTAATGGATGAACCGACCAACCATTTGGACGCGGAAACTGTGGCGTGGCTTGAGAATTATCTCGTGAATTACCGCGGCGCGATTATCCTGATTACCCATGATCGCTACTTCCTTGACAATATCACCAATTGGACCCTCGAAGTCGACCGCGGCAAAACCTTCCCCCATGAAGGTAATTATTCCTCATGGCTTGAAGCCAAAGCCAAACGCATGGATCAAGAAGGCCGCGAAGGGGATAGTAAAACCAAAGCCATGAAGCGGGAGCTAGAATGGATTCGCTCTAACCCCAAAGCCCGCCAGACGAAATCAAAAGCGCGGATTAGCGCCTATGAAAAACTACGGGACGAAGCGGCCAATGAAGTGGTGTCCCATGCGGAAATTCGTATTCCTATGGGCGACCGTCTTGGCAATATCGCTATTGATGCGCAAAATGTCTCCAAAGGTTTTGGTGATAAGCTCTTGATTAAAGATTTATCTTTCCGCCTACCGCGCGGCGGGATTGTTGGCATTATTGGCCCTAACGGCGCGGGTAAGACAACGCTGTTCAAAATGATTACGGGCACGGAAACCCCTGATGAAGGCACATTCACCGTCGGCGAAACGGTACAGCTTGGCTATGTGGATCAAAGCCGCGATAATCTGGATAATAGCAAAAATGTCTGGGAAGCAATTTCTGACGGGCTTGACGTGATTACAATGGGCAAACGCCAAGTGCCAAGCCGCGCCTATGTCGGCTCGTTTAATTTCAAAGGCACGGACCAACAGAAAAATGTCGGGCAATTATCCGGCGGGGAGCGTAACCGCGTTAATTTGGCGAAAATGCTCTCAAAGCCTTGTAACGTGCTGCTGCTCGATGAGCCGACCAATGACCTGGACCGCGAAACCCTCGCATCCCTTGAAATTGCGCTGGAGAAATTCCCGGGCTGCGCCGTGGTGATCTCCCATGATAGATTCTTCCTCGACCGCGTTGCCACACATATTTTGGCCTATGAAGGGGATAGCCATGTGGAATGGTTCGAAGGTAATTTCGCCGATTATATCGAAGATAAAAAACGCCGTCTTGGTCCCGATGCAGATATGCCGAAAAAGCTTAAATTCGTAAAATTTGATCGGTGATTATCAGAATTTGGCGCGGCTGGACGGCGCCCGATAAAGCGCAAGACTATCAGGACGTTCTGACGACGCAGGTGATCCCGATGATAAAGGGCTATAATATTACAGGGTTTCGCAAGATTGAATCCATGCGCCGTGATGTGGGCGGTGAGGTCGAATTTACGACAATCATGTGGTTTAATAGCCTTGACGATATTCGCGCTTTTGCAGGGGATGACTATGAACGCGCCCATGTCCCCGATATCGCCCGCGCCGTGTTAACGCGGTGGGATGATTGCGCTTTGCATTATGAGATGTTTGATTAGGGCCGTTTAATTGCGGGTCTTTGGCGGGGCTAGCCTGCAACAAACTGCATAGTGCGTAAAAGCCACAGTTTTTGGCTTTAGTTTATTTTTTCATTTTTTCTCTTGTATTTAAATTTTCCTGCGCCTAAACGCCGCCTCCGTTTTCAAGAACGGTAGAGTTTAGCGGCATGGTTTGATCGGCCATCCGGTGCGCGGGTCTTTGATTTAGCGTATGCCAAACCTACAGTTTTAGAAATCGGTCTTGAGTCGCCAAATGGTAAGGCAATCGTTTTAGATACGATACCCACATGGGTGTGCAGGTTCGATTCCTGTCTCAAATTTTGAATATAGCTCAGTTGGTTAGAGCACAAGACTCTTAATCTTGCTGTCGGAGGTTCAATTCCTCCTATTCAACCTGCGTCTACGAAACGCTCCGGCGATTATATCGTCACCATTAAGGCATTCGGGATGGATGCCAAAGATTATGAACCTTCGCAATGGGGCGCGGAATTTGTGATCTTTTACATATTGAGCCGAAAACCGGTGCGCCAATTTAGGACGCAATAGGTTCGGACATAAGACGGCCAAGGCGCTTTTGTGGGGAAAGGCGCAATGGGTGTGTCTGTGTTTGATCTTTGCCTCTTCTTTATTGTCCCTACCGATTTTTCCGCGAAATATGCGTCAGCGTCCATCCGGTTTGCTGCAAGAATTTAAGATGTTTCGGCCATGAGGGCGGAAACCAAACCCAGCGGCTCTGTCCGCTACAACGCAGCGGCGATGGGCATTAAACGCGGTGCACAGAGCCATCATGAAAGGACGTCATTTGATATAGACGAAAAGGAGATTGCTATGACAAAAATGACACGAGGATTGTTTCGAACGCGGGTTCGGATCGCAGAAGGCGAGCGGGGCCTCTTGTTCCGCCATGGGTTGTTCCAAAAGGTTTTAACGCCGGGCACTCATCTTATAAATAGCCTGCGCGGTGGATATAAAGTGGATAGCGTCTCTTTGGCGAATTTACGGTTTAAGCATGACCTATTGGATACGCTCTTGCGTAACCATCGGGAGGCTTTGGCCCCGCATTTGACCATTATTGAAACGGCGGATGACGAGATTGCTTTGCTCTTTCGTGATAAGCGGTTGTTTGCGGCTATGCGTCCAGAGAAGCGCGAGGTGTTTTTGACGGATGCCGGTCCTTGGACGGTGGAGCGCATCAAATTTGGGGATGATCTTATTGTCCCAGATGACATGTCGCGCCGCCTTATGCAAATGAACACAGAGGTCGTAAAGCGTTTCAAGGTTGAGCATGGCCATATCGGCCTGCTTTATGTTGACGGCGCGTTTCAAGGCGAGCTTAACCCGGGCGCGCATACATTTTGGAGCCATGGTCATGTGATTATGGTGAAAAATATTGATGTGCGCGAGCACGCACTTGATGTGATCGGCCAAGAGCTTTTGACCCAAGACCGTGTGTCTATCCGCGTGAACTTGACTGCAACCTACCGGGTTGTAGATCCAGTCAAAGCGGTGACAGAGGTGAAAAACTTCGAAGATACCCTGTACCGGGCCTTGGCTCATGCGTTTCGCAAAAGCTTATCGGCGAAAACTTTGGATGAGGTTTTGGCGAAAAAAGGCGTTGTTGATGATGAAGCCTCTAAGGCTGTCAAAGCGTCTATAGCTAAAGCAGGGCTTTCCGTTGCGGCGATTACATTGAAAGATGTGATTTTGCCAGGGGATATGCGCGACATCTTGAACACAGTTGTCACCGCGCAAAAAGAAGCCGAGGCCAATGTCATTCGCCGGCGCGAGGAAACGGCGGCGACGCGCTCGCTTTTAAATACGGCGAAAGTCATGGCAGATAATCCAGCCATGCTTCGGCTTAAAGAGCTTGAAGCCCTAGAAGTGATTGCTGATAAAATCGGCACACTTACGGTACATAGCGGAACAAAAGGGCTTTTGGACGACATTGTTTCCCTTGCGCCGAAATCATAACCTAAAGGCCGCCTCCATTTATTGGGGGCGGTTTATACCTTGCATGTAAATAAATAAAGATATAAGAATTTTTTTATATACTTTGGTTTTATGGGTCTATATAAGATAGCCATGGAATCGCTTGCAAGTTTTTTAAAGACCCTTGGTCACCCAGACCGTTTGCGGATTATGGCCCTGTTATTACAGGGTGATTTTACTGTCAGCGAGATTACGCAGGTTTTAGGCCTAAGCCAACCGCGGGTGACACAATATATTAATGCACTTGAAAAAGCTCAGGTAATTGAACGGTTTAAGGAGGGAAGCTGGGTGTTTTCCCGCTTGCGCCGTAATGACCCCAAATTATGGGCACTTGTCACGGCCGTATTATCGCAGCTTCCGGGTGATGATACGGTTTTACGGGCTGATAAACGCCGTCTTGATGAGATTAAATCTGTTCGCGCCGATGCGGCGAATGCCTTTTTCGCGCAGGCTTCTAATGATGAGAACCAACTCGGCATCGAATATCTGCCCCGAGAGGATATAGATGCAGAGCTTTGCGATATGCTAAGCAGCGGCCCGTATGAGATGTTAATTGATTTGGGGACGGGGTCTGGCCGCGTTTTAAACGTGTTGTCCGATAAAATCACGACTGGCATCGGAATTGATAATAACCGTGATATGCTTTCGGTTGCCCGCCATAGCCTTAGCCTAGCCGCCCATCCTCATTTGCGTGTGCAGCAAGGAGATTTGCATAACACAAACCTTAAATCCGCTCTCGCTAATGTGGTGACCTTACATCAAGTCTTGCATTATCTTGAACGGCCAGACGGCGCTATCCGCGAAGCGGCCCGCCTTTTAACCGAGGGTGGGCAGCTTATTATTATTGATTTTGCAGCCCATGATTTTGAAGACTTCAGGGAGCGCTTTGCCCATCGCCGTTTAGGCTTTTCTGATGAAGACATGCAAAGCCTGCTGAAAATTCATAATCTTACCCTCGTAGAGACCCGTATTGTGAAGACCCGTTCTAGCTATCCGGATGTTAAGCTTTGGCGGGGCGTAAAGCATATATATGATCTTAAGGGAGCGATCTCATGAGAGCGCTGATGAAACGCGGGTTTTCTGATAAAAGTCTCGGCCCTGTTGCCCGTACCGCGGGCGCGCCTTGTGACGGCGTACATGTGTCGTTTGAATTTTTCCCGCCTAAAAATGAAGCGATGGAAGAGCGGCTTTGGATGTCCATAAAAAAGCTCGAGCCCCTACAGCCTGACTTTGTGTCTGTAACTTACGGGGCAGGGGGCTCCACCCGAGAACGTACCCATAGAACCGTTACGCGCATGGCTAAGGAAACCTGCCTTAAACCAGCAGCTCACCTGACATGTGTTGGGTCTGACCGCGCGGAGATTAAAGAGATTGCCGATGCCTATTGGGATAATGGCGTGCGCCATATTGTGGCCCTACGCGGTGACCCGCCGGCCGGGATTGATACAAGCTATGAGCCGACTGAGGGTGGTTTTGCCTATAGCTGTGATCTTGTGGCTGGCCTTAAAAGCTTTCATGACTTTGAAGTGTCGGTTTCGGCCTATCCAGAGCGCCATCCCGAAAGTGCGAATTGGCAAGTGGAAATTGATAATTTGAAAAAGAAAGTCGACGCGGGCGCAAGCCGGGCGATCACCCAGTTTTTCTTCTCTCCTGATACCTTTATGCGCTATCTTGATCGTGTTTTGGATGCGGGCATTGATATTCCGGTTGTGCCGGGGTTAATGCTCCAGCCGAATTTTAAAGGCCTAAAGAACATGTCAGGTATGTGCGGCGTGAATGTGCCGGATTGGTATGCGGACCTCTTTGACGGGCTGGATAAAGACCCGGAAACGCAGCAGCTTTTAACTGCGTCATTAGCATCTGAATTAACGGCGGAATTATTTGATCGCGGTGTGCGCCATTTCCATCTTTACACCCTGAACCGTGCCGATTTGGCCTATGCGGTTGGCCGTGTCTTGGGATTACATTCCCGCATGAAGGCTTAGGATTTTGATATGACGAAAGTCTGGACGCAGATTGAAACCGCTATTGGCGAGCGCATTATCATGCTCGACGGAGCCATGGGGACAATGCTTCAACAGCTCAGCTTAGGGGAAGCGGATTTTCGCGGGGCGCGGTTTGTGGATTGGCCCTCGCCTTTGAAAGGTAATAATGACCTTCTATGCCTGACCAAACCTGAAGCGGTTGCGGCGGTTCATAATGGGTTTTTAGAGGTAGGCGCTGACCTTATTGAGACTAATAGTTTTAACGCCACTTCCATTTCACAGGCCGATTACGACATGCAAGACCTTGCGCCGGAAATTGCGCGAACCTCGGCACAAATTGCGCGTGATTGCGCCGATGAATGGAGCGCCAAAACACCGGAAAAGCCCCGCGCCGTATTAGCCTCTATTGGGCCGATGAATAAAACATTATCGATTTCACCCAAAGTTGAAGACCCCGGCTTTCGTGATGTCAGTTTTGATGATGTGCGCCAGTCTTATGAAGGACAAATCCACGCGATGATTGATCTTGTGGATGCCCTATTAATTGAGACGGTCTTTGATACACTGAATTGTAAAGCCGCCATTATGGCCGCGCGCAATGTGTTCCAAGAGGTCGGTTATGAACGGCCTATTTTAATTTCGGGCACGATTACAGACCGCTCGGGCCGCACGCTATCAGGACAAACCGCCGAAGCCTTTTGGCTGTCTATTGCCCATGCGCGCCCTTTTGCGGTAGGACTGAACTGTGCGCTCGGCGCAGAGGAAATGCGGCCCCATATTGCGGCGCTGTCTAAGGCGGCCCCGGCCCATATCATTGCTTTCCCCAATGCGGGCCTGCCCAATGCCTTTGGTGAATATGATGAAACCCCTGCGGATATGAGCGGGCATTTATCAGACTGGATTGATAACCGCTTTGTCAATATCCTTGGCGGGTGCTGCGGCAGTACCCCCGCCCATATTAAAGCCATTGCGGCCTATGCGCAAAAAGGTACGCCGCGTGCATTACCGGAGATAAAACCCACGCTTCGTCTCGCTGGCCTAGAGCCCTTTGATATAGCGGTATAAATCATGAACACATCAACAACGCAGTTCATCAATATTGGTGAGCGTACCAATGTGGCCGGCTCTGCGCGGTTTAAAAAGCTTATCGTTAATGGTGATTTTGACAAAGCTTTGGCTGTAGCGCGGCAGCAGGTTGAAAGCGGCGCGCAAATCATTGATATTAACATGGATGACGGCTTGATTGACGGGGAGGCGGCGATGACTCGCTTCTTACAGCTCCTCGCTTCGGAGCCGGATATCTCCCGCGTACCGATCATGATTGACAGCTCTAAATGGAGCGTCATCGAAGCGGGCCTTAAATGCGTTCAGGGTAAATCTGTTGTCAATTCGATCTCCCTCAAAGAAGGCGAAGAGCCCTTTCTTGAGCAAGCCCGAAAGCTGCGCGATTACGGGGCGGCGACAGTGATTATGGCCTTTGACGAACAGGGCCAAGCGGAAACCGCCGATCATAAATTTGAAATCTGTGAACGGGCTTATAACCTCTTGGTGGATAAAGTTGGCTTCCCGCCGGAAGATATTATTTTTGATCCAAACATCTTTGCGGTGGCCACAGGGATTGAAGAGCATAATGATTACGCCGTCGCCTTTTTTAACGCCTGTAAGCGGATTAAAGCCAATCTGCCCCATGCGAGGATTTCCGGTGGATTATCCAATGTAAGCTTTGCTTTTCGCGGCAACAACCCTGTGCGCGAAGCCATGCATAGTGTGTTTCTTTATCACGCCATTCCAGCGGGACTTGATATGGCGATTGTTAATGCAGGGCAGCTGACGATTTATGATGATATCCCCAAAGAGCTGCGGGAGCGGGTTGAAGATGTGATCTTAAACCGTCGCGCAGACGCCACCGACCGCCTTTTAGATGTGGCGGAAAAATACCGCGGGGACGGTAAAGTCAAAGCGCAAGTGAGTGATACGAAATGGCGTGATGCGCCCGTCTCGAAACGGCTGGAACATGCCCTTGTGCGCGGAATTACGGAATTTATTGTCAAAGATACAGAAGAGGCTCGCCAAGGGTCAGAGCGCCCGCTGCATGTGATCGAAGGCCCGTTGATGGACGGGATGAATGTGGTCGGTGATTTATTTGGCTCTGGCAAAATGTTCCTCCCGCAAGTAGTGAAATCCGCCCGCGTCATGAAAGCCGCAGTCGCTCACCTCATGCCCTATATGGAAGCCGAGAAAGAAGAGCTTGGCACCGCTGGGCAGAGCAATGGTAAAATCCTCATGGCGACGGTTAAAGGCGACGTGCATGATATTGGTAAAAATATTGTCGGGGTTGTGCTGCAATGTAATGGCTATGATATTGTCGACCTTGGGGTGATGGTTCCCGCCGAGAAAATCCTCGCAGAAGCCAAGGCTCATAATGTTGATATGATCGGTCTTTCGGGACTGATTACGCCGAGCCTTGATGAGATGGTCTTTGTCGGCCAAGAAATGCAGCGCCTTGGTTTTGATATCCCGCTGTTAATTGGCGGGGCGACCACGTCGAAAACCCATACGGCAGTAAAAATTGAACCGGCCTATCAAGCGGACGCAACGGTTTATGTGACCGATGCCTCCCGCGCGGTCGGCGTTGTTGGAGCGCTCTTAGGGGATGACAAAGATAGCTATACGGGGAAGATTAAAGACGAATATGTCAAAGCCCGCAAAGCGCATTTTGCCGGACAGTCCAAGAAATCCCGCGTCAGCCTAGAGGCCGCCAGAGACAATGCGTGGACAACGGATTGGGCAAGTTATACCCCGCCGCGCCCGAGCTTTTTGGGAACAAAGAATTTCGTTAATTATGATCTGGCAGCTTTGCGGGACTTCATTGACTGGACGCCGTTTTTCGCCACATGGGAGCTGAAAGGGCGCTATCCCGCCATTTTAGAATCCGAGGCTTATGGTGAAGCAGCGCGGGATTTATTCTATGATGCTAATGCCATGCTCGATAAAATTATATCGGAGAACTGGGTTGAAGCCCGCGCGGTGATCGGCTTTTGGCCGTGCGAGCAAAATGGGGACGATATCCGCGTCTTTACCGATGAGAGCCGTAGTGAAGAGCTTACGATGTTCCACGGGCTACGGCAGCAGATTGACAAAAGCGGCAAGGGGCGACCGAATTATTGTCTATCGGATTATGTGTCTCCGAATGGGGATTATATTGGCGGGTTTTGCGTCACGGCAGGCCTTGGTGAAGCGGGCCGCGCGCAGGGCTTTAAAGAGGCAGGCGATGATTATAACGCGATCTTGTTCCAAGCGCTCACAGACCGCCTTGCCGAAGCTTTTGCGGAACATATGCATAAGCGCGTGCGCATGGAATTTTGGGGTTATGCGCCGGATGAAACGGCAGTCGGGGATGATCTAATTGCGGAGAAATATGCAGGCATTCGCCCCGCGCCCGGCTACCCCGCCCAGCCTGACCACACAGAAAAAGCCGCTCTATTCCGCATTTTGGACGCCACCGAAGCGGCGGGCGTCACGCTCACCCAAAGCTTCGCCATGCACCCCGCCAGCTCCGTCTCGGGCCTCTATTTCAGCCACCCGGACAGTGTTTATTTTGGCGTCGGAAAAATCGAAAAAGACCAAGTCAAAGACTATACTGCGCGCAAAGATATGGACTTAGCGGATGTAGAGAGATGGCTCGCGCCGATTTTGAATTATTAGGTTGGGTAGGAGAAGTTATTTTGGTCTGTTTGAGCTTATTTGTGCTAAAGAGGTGAATTAACTACCTGTGTCCTCGAAAGGCATGGTTGTGTATTTCAAAAAACATTCGTCGAGCCTTTTTCAATCTACACTGTTTTGCTTCGTGATGTATGGTTGGCATTAAGTGAGTTACACGCTTTGACGCCATTACCTCATTACAATACAGCAAGATGAAGTCTAAATCAGAAAACCGATCTTTCTGACTCATGGATTTCATATCTTTGTCGTGTGCGACTACTATGCAATCGTTTGCTTTTGCTGTTTGACAAACCATTGTGTCTGGTGAGGCTTCAGGAAGAGCCTCAGTCGCATGGATTACAAAGTGCCCAGCGTTTTCGAATGCTTTGCCTACGGCCATTGCTACATTTGCATCTAGAAAGAGCCTCAACACTTATTGAACAATCCTTTATTAAGCGGCGCTTTCAAACGCTATTGCAGCCTGAATATCTTTTATGCTTAATGAAGGGTATTCTTGTAGTATCTGTTCTACAGAATAACCTGCACCATGAAATGATTGGATAGCTGCGACAGTCACACGAGTTCCAGAGATGGTTGGGCGATCCTTACGTGAATAATCAATTTCGCCTATTGATTTAGGATTACGTTTTTTCATCTCTTTGACTTTTCTTTCGAGTTGACCGGTAACTACTCTCAAGGGTATATTTACTATACCTTGACCAGTAAGAATTTCTTCTTTGCCTTTGCCGTCAGGACTGTCAAAAATAACTTTTCTGTTAAGTACGTAAAGGGTGGTTTTCAACCATGAATCATTACCAAGATGAGAAAGTTTATCTTTCACTTCGCGTAAATCTCCAAGTTTAACCCTTGATTCATTACGCAGTACATGAAGTATTCTTAAGCAAGCTATATCGCGAAAAGTGTAAATTCGACTATACGATAGTCTTTTGTTTTCATCAGAATAGCTTGGATTAAAGAAGCCAGATCTGTCCCAAGAGGATAACTGGTTCCGACTTAAGCCGCTTAACCTAGATGCCTGATCAACAGTAAATGCCATCATGACTTTATTTTCGTCCCAATTGGTCATAAATATATTCTATAGAGAAAACTTATGAAGGAATAGTATTAAAAACAACGTTATTCCGGCAGTTTAGACAAATTTTTATTAATTTGATGAGGCTTACACCATAGTTAGCAGAATCAAGTGGCTGAGTTTTCTTTCCGAAAATCATATTTAATTTTGGGGCTGTCCTAGATAACTAGCTCATATTCTTTTTAACCCATTGTTTTAACTGTTGTAATTGGCTGAGCGGGTCTGGGTTGTTAAAACGCCACTCACATTCCTTCAAATATAGGCCAAAATGGGCCTTCGGAACACCATTAAATTTTCGCATGTGCCGCTTCGCTTGGCTCCAGAAATTCTCAATCCCATTGATATGATTATGCTTGTCGGCAAAGCGTTTTGAGTGATTGATCCGAAAGTGCTTAAACTCAGACACATCGAGCACATTATATCCCCGCCAGCAATCCGAATAGACAATACTATCTGGAACCACTTTGCGCTCGATAATTGGCATCAACGTAGCTGACGCTGCATTCGGAATAATCTTCGTGTAGACACGTCCACCGCGCTTTAAGAGCCCAAATACTGGGATTTTACCCGCCGAGCCCCGACCGCGCTTGCCTTTGCGACGCCCGCCAAAGTAACTCTCATCAACCTCAATCTCTCCGCCAAAGACATCGTCTGCCTCAGCTTCCAGTTCCAAAGCGATGATCTCTCGCAAACGATGAAAGTAATAGGCACCCGTGCTCTTATTGACCCCGACAAGACGCGAAGCGCAGCGGGCCGTGCTGCCAGATACAAAATGCTCAATCAGTCGCAGCTGCTTTGACCAACTTAATCGGCTCTTCCTCATAGTCCCTCATAACACATAAACTGCATTATCTAGGACAGCCCCTAATATTAAAGACTTAGGCCCTAAGCGCGGTCAACCATCATCTTTTTAACATCCGCAATCGCCTTGGCCGGATTCAATCCTTTGGGGCAGACATTGGTACAATTCATAATCGTATGACAGCGGTAAAGCTTAAACGGATCTTCAAGGGCATTAAGCCGCTCATCCTTGGCCTGATCGCGGCTATCAACAAGCCAGCGGTAAGCTTGAAGTAAAGCCGCAGGCCCAAGATAACGGTCGCCATTCCACCAATAAGACGGGCAAGATGTCGAGCAGGACGCGCATAAAATACACTCATAATAACCGTCGAGCTTTTCACGGTCTTCGGGGCTTTGTGTATATTCCGTTTGCGGCTCCGCCTCTGTCGTGTGGAGCCACGGCTCTATCGAGGCATATTGAGCGTAAAATTGCGATAAATCAGGAACAAGGTCGCGAACAACTGGCATATGCGGCAAAGGCGAGATCGTAATATCTTTACCGGCCACATCCTCAATCGCTTTGGTGCAGGCAAGTGTATTACGTCCGCCAATATTCATCGCGCAAGAGCCGCAAACCCCTTCTCGGCAAGAGCGGCGAAAAGCGAGCGTTGGATCAATCTCATTTTTAATCTTAAACAAAGCGTCCAATATCATCGGGCCGCAATTATCCAGATCAATCTGATAGCTGTCCCAATAAGGATTACCGCCTTTTTCCGGATCATAACGATAAATTTTAAAGGTCTTCATCCGCGTGCCGCCGTCTTTGACGGGCCAAGCCTTCCCTTTATTGACCTTAGAGTTTTTGGGCAGAGCTAGCTGTACCATGAGTCACCTTGAATTTAACTTAGGTTTTTATAGGCTAAAAGACTCAGAATCAAAACCCTTTTTAATCGCCATATTGCCGCGTTTGAGGGTATTTTACATTTATCGTCATCGGTTTAAGCCGTATAACTACTCGCTAACCGGCGGCCTAACTGTCTATTTATGCCATGAGGCGAGTTCGAAAATCCGGAACGGCAATATCATTTTCTATATCGGCAGATCCATCATGGATTAGAAACCACAAAGATTCCGGATCACAGTTAATTTCCGTGGCAATATCATTTAAAATAACCGTTTTATGTGTTGTTGGCGCATCTTCTAGGGCTTTAACAGCGCCTTCGACAAAAAGCCGTGTCGGGGTTCTCATCCTAAGATAAGGCTGTTTATGTGTTAAATTAATATTCCATAAACGCATTTAAATATTCAACCATTATAATTTCAATCACATTCAAGCCCCTAATTACAGCTAGGAGCGGGATGATGAACACAGAATGAATAAAAGGTTAACGCATGGATAGGATATAGGCGCAAGAGTTGGTTAAAAAATGATAAAATAGAGCGTCTAAAAACTTAGCCCCGCAACCGAAGCTGCAGGGCTAATATGGTAGATAAGAGATGTGGGGCACAAATCTACCGTAGTTTTTTATAAAACAGACAGCGCTATAATTTCAATGCTAATCTGCATCTATTTGCATTTAATTTTAATAAACTCGCTTTTTTGGCTTAATATAGTCGATTTCGTCACTCATTGTGTAATCATGTACTGGCCGGTAATCAATTTTAACGGTATTTTTATCACCATCATACCACGCAAGGGTGTGTTTCATCCACTCACCATCATTTCGGTCAGGGTAGTCTTCATGGGCATGTGCACCGCGCGATTCTTTACGGTTGGCCGCAGAATTAATGGTCACCATGGCCTGACTGATAAGGTTATCAAGCTCCAAGGTTTCCATAAGGTCTGTGTTCCACACTAAGGTACGGTCAGAGACAGACACATCTTTAATTTGGCCCGCAATGGCTGTCACTTTTTCAACGCCCTCACTTAGGCTATCTTCCGTACGGAATACGGCACAGTGAGCTTGCATGGCCTTTTGTAGGTCAAGGCGAATTTCTGCCGTTTTCACACGGCCTTGCGCATTACGGAAACGTTCAAGACGAGCAAAAGCTGCATCCCCGGCATTGGCGGGTAGATCAGGCTGCGGCGCACCCGCTTTAACGGTTTCGGCAACCCGAAGGCCCGCCGCGCGGCCAAAGACCACAAGGTCAATCAAGCTATTAGAGCCCAAGCGGTTCGCCCCATGAACGGAGACACAGGCCGCTTCGCCGACCGCCATAAGGCCCGGCACAACTGCGTCCGAGTTTTCACCTTTTTTGGTCAAGACTTCCCCGTGATAATTGGTCTGAATGCCGCCCATATTATAATGACAGGTTGGCAGCACAGGAATAGGCTCCTTAGTGACATCAACACCGGCAAAGATTTTCGCAGTCTCCGAAATGCCGGGCAGGCGTTCAGCTAAGACCTCTGGATCAAGATGATCGAGATGTAAGAAAATATGGTCTTTTTGCGGACCCACACCTCGGCCTTCGCGAATTTCAATGGTCATTGCGCGGGAGACCACATCCCGTGAGGCGAGATCTTTGGCGGAAGGCGCATAGCGCTCCATGAACCGCTCCCCTTCGGAATTAGTCAGATAACCACCTTCACCGCGCGAGCCTTCCGTAATCAGGCAGCCCGCCCCGTAAATCCCGGTCGGATGGAACTGGATAAACTCCATATCTTGAACGGGCAGTCCCGCGCGCAGCACCATGGCATTGCCGTCACCGGTACATGTATGAGCAGAGGTCGCACTAAAGAACACGCGGCCATAACCGCCTGTCGCCAGAATAACGCTTTGGGCACGGAAGCGGTGAAGTGTTCCGTCGTCGAGTTTCCACGCCGTAATACCGCGGCAGGCCCCATCATCATCCATAATCAGATCAAGGGCGAAATATTCAATAAAGAAATCCGCATCATGGCGTAAGGATTGCCCGTAAAGCGTATGCAACATAGCATGACCTGTCCGGTCAGCCGCCGCACAGGTGCGCTGGGCTTCGGGGCCCTGCCCCATATTTTGCATCATACCGCCAAAGGGGCGCTGATAAATCTTACCTTCATCCGTGCGCGAAAAAGGCATACCCCAATGCTCAAGTTCGTAAACGGCGTCCGGCGCATTACGGCAAAGATATTCAATCGAATCTTGATCCCCAAGCCAATCAGACCCTTTGACCGTATCATACATATGCCAGCGCCAATCATCCGGGCTCATATTACCCAATGAGGCCGCTATGCCCCCTTGGGCTGCGACTGTGTGGGAGCGCGTTGGGAATACTTTGGTGATACAGGCGGTTTTAAGCCCGGCCTGCGCCGCGCCGAGCGTAGCCCGAAGGCCCGAGCCGCCGGCTCCGACCACAACAACATCATAACTATGGTCAATCCATTCAGGTTTTTTCGCGCTCATGTAATTATCCTAAAAATGCCAATTTTACGACAGCGAACGCCGCCATGATGAAGATAATAAGCCCTGCAACTTTATTCGCCAATAGGCCAAAAGCGCGCGCCGAACCGCCAAAGTAATCCATGATGACAGCATCCATCTCAAGCTTACAATACCAAACCGCTGCCGCGCAAAAGGCTAAAAAACCAAGCCCCCCAACCGGTGATGATAGCCATGCCGCAAGACCTTCGCTTTGGTCCGTCGCTGCTTTAAGTGCGCTGTAGATAACAAAAGGCAGTCCAATAATCATGCCTGCGCCGACAATCCCGTGAAGCTTGTGGTGAGGTGTTCCCGTTCCGTGCGCCATGACCTAGCCCCCTGCCGCTGCGTTTTGCACCCAAGCGGCCATCGAACCGGTCAGGTAACCTGCAATCACTAAGGCCAATAAAATCATTCCATAAGACAGCATATTATTGAGTTCAGCTGTAAACATATGGCCCCGATCCCAAATATTATGGCGAATCTGCGCAAAAGCCATAAAGATAAAAGCAAAGAGAAAAACAAACAGGCCAACCGCGCCGAGCGGGCTGTAAATCAGCCCTTCAAGTGGCAGCCTACCCGTCAAGGCGATCGACAATACGCCAATGGCCACAAGAAAGAGGGCCACATAAGATATAATAGCACTCGCACGGTGTAAAATTGAGCTCAACATGGCCGGGTGCCACCGCCAAATCTGCAAATGCGGCGACATAGGCCGCGGGTCTTTCCAAGAAGCTGACATGATAATTCCTTAAGGCCGCCAATGACGCATCATCCGGCGTATATTTGCAATATGCGCATAAGTTAACTTGCCATGCGCGAGAGTCAATGTGGAAATAGGTCAATTATAAGATCACGGCATAGAAGTGATGATATGGCGATGTGATGGCTTGCCGCTTTCATAAAAGAGGATTAAGGAGTTCTCTTCACACTTAACCAAGATATGCTCATGACCCGCAATTTATTACGCTCCCTGCTTCCCTCAATATGGCTATTGAGTGCCTATAGCGTGCAAAACGCCCAGATCGCTTTGGCACAAACGGATGCCTCCGGGTTTTGCCCTTCTGGCCAAATTATCATCGTCGATGGGGTGCAAGAATGCCAAGAGATTGATACCCTCAATAAGATCATCACGGATATGGAGCGCTTGGATTTGAATACAGACCCGCTTCAAGCCGGCAATGAAGGGGATGCGGATGCATTGCGCGAGTTACCGGATGTCAGTCCCGAAGCCACGGCTGAGTATAATAATAAAATGCGTGAACTTCAGGCCCGTCATGCCGCGCTTATTTTACCGGACAACACCTCGCGTGATACCCGCCTTAATTATGACCTTCTAGGATTTGTCATCCAGCAGCGCACAGCCTTGGCCGAATATGATGCGTTGCGCATTCCCTTTACCAATGACAGCGGTTTTTTTAACGAGCTAAGTTATATTGCGCGCCAAACGCGCTTTTCATCCCCCGCAGATTACGAAGCCTATGCGGCCCGGCTCACGAAACTTCCCCGGTTTTTCAGCCAGCACCGCGCCAATATGCAGCGCGGGATTGAAACAGGCTACACGGCCTCTTCGGAGATTGTTCCGGGCATAATCGACGTGATTAAAACCTTATCGGAAACACCCATCAACGCCCATCCCTTTTATGCGCCGTTCAAAACCTTCCCAGATTCAATTTCTCCTGAGGATCAAACACGCTTATCTAATCTGGGCCAAGCGGCTATGGAGAGCGCCGTTCTCCCTGCTTATAAAAACCTTTTGGCGTTCTTTGAAGACAGCTACCTCAGCGCTGCCCGCACCCAGCCGGGCATTAGCTCTGTTCCCGGCGGGCGCGATATTTATCCGGCCCTTGTTAAACAATTTACGACGCTTGATCTAAGCCCTGATGAGGTTCACCAAATTGGCCTTGATGAAGTCGCCCGTATCCGTGCAGAGATGAACACGATTATCCGCGAGCAGCTTAAGTTTGACGGCACATTCGCGCAATTTCTTGAATTTCTACGCACTGACCCGCAGTTTTACGCGCAGAGCGAGGAAGAACTTTTAAAAGAAGCCGCATGGATGGCCAAGCAAATTGATGGGCAAATGCCAAAATTTTTCGGCACGCTGCCGCGGCTCCCTTACGGCGTCATTCCTGTCCCCGCAGAAATTGCGCCCAATTACACAACCGGGCGTTATTGGAATGGGAACCCATCACAAGGCCTTGCGGGTAATTATGTGGTCAACACTTATGACCTCAGCCAGCGTCCGCTTTATAACCTTCCCTCTCTCACCTTACATGAGGGCGTCCCAGGACATCACCACCAGATCAGCCTGTCTCAAGAGCTTAAAAACGTACCAAAATTTCGCCAAACCCTTTATCCTGGCGCTTTCGGGGAAGGCTGGGGACTTTATGCTGAAAAGCTTGGCATTGAGATGGGACTTTATAAAACCCCTTATGAGAATTTTGGCCGCCTAACCTATGAAATGTGGCGTGCCTGCCGCTTAGTTGTTGATACAGGGCTTCACTGGAAGGGCTGGACGCGGGAGCAAGCAGAAGCTTGTTTCTTTGAAAATTCCGCCCTTGCGCCGCATAATATACGCACAGAAGTCGAGCGTTATATTAGTTGGCCGGGGCAAGCCCTATCTTATAAAATTGGTGAACTTAAAATATTAGAGCTTCGGGCCCGCGCGGAAGCCGCGCTCGGCAGCCGTTTCTCTATTCGGGATTTCCATGACGCAGTTCTACTCGACGGTGGTGTGCCCCTTAAGATCTTAGAGCAAAATATTAACCGCTGGATTGATGCTAATAAAACAGCCCTGTCACAAACTCTAAGTGAAACGGCGCAACCGCCAAATTAGGTAAAGCCAAAATAAATAATAAAAGAAAAAAGAGACCCCGGTCCACTATTCATAGTGAAGACCGAGGTTATCCCCCATTTGCCCATAATAGCAGCCCGTTATTTTGAGCCGCCGCAGAGTTTTAAAATGGGTTGTTAAAACTAGAACCGGTAACGGCCCCGAATTTGTAACGGTATCGACCAGTTTGCGCCGCCATTATTCGTCCCGGCAAGCGGTACGCCCGCGCCAAGCACTGATGTATCAGATTCCGGTGTTGCCGTATAACGAATGCCACTTTCAACGCCGACGGTAAACCGGTTAAACACAGGCGTTTCGATCCCAACAAGGCCAGCCCCCGTTGGTACCCATCCACCGTCATAAAACGGTGTTGTTCCGGCTAAAGCCGTCGCATTTGGGTTAGAATTAACAAAGTCAATATCACGTATGCGGGCCACACCCACTTTGCCTTCGACATAAGGGCGGACTGAATTTACCAACGGCGCTGCGATTGGACGCGCATATTGACGAAGCCCCACTTCTGCGCCGTAACGTTCATAATCATCAAGGCGGCCCGTGACCGCTTCACCATTAACATTTCCAAGGGTGACATCATCACTATCGGCTGTTGCATAAAACAGGTTAGCCGTCACTTTGCGGTTAGGGTTAAGCGCATAAGACGCGCCTAAATCATAACGAATGCCTGTTCCGTAAACATCATTAAACGACACATCATCAGAGGTCACGCCTGGGATGTTATTAATATCATTTCCAGAAATTGCATCACCGCCGATAAAAAATTCAGGGCCGATACCCGCTTCAACATTCCAGCGGCTTAGAGTTTTACCGCCAACGCAGCAGCCATTTGACGCTTTATTCGCTGTCTGTTGTAGGCCTTGGTGCCCGGCGCTCCCTCCAAAGTTTGCTGGTGCAGGATTCCGCCAAGAATTAACACGGTTAGGCGTGTTGGCATATGTTGCCTGTGTCCCTTGGTTAAAGGCCTGATCATATGTCCGGCCCAAAGGCTGGGCTTGCCAAGTTCCTGTATTTGGCCGCGTGATGATTTGACCTTGAGAATTCACAATTTGGCCTTGACCACTATACGTCCCATATTGAACGGATGTTGGCACTTGAGCCGTCTGCTGCCCCCCCAGACCTAACCAAGAACATCCTGATAGACCAATCGCTGCAACGCCTAGTAATAATTTTCTCATTTTTCCCACCTCTGTGTTCAAAATCGGCACAATTGCCTTAGATTAATGTTTTCACGAGACAGGGTTGCAAAATTCGAACCAGTTATAATTTCTCCATAAAAAAACCCGGCGCAATGGCCGGGTTTTTACAATTATATGTGTATATCTTAGAACGAAACACGTCCACGTAGACGCACCGGAATGCTCCAGCGGTCTTCTGACGGTGTTAATGTATCAAGATTATCTTGCCAACGAATACCCGACTCAACGCCGATTGCGACGCTATTGGCAACCTGCCATTCGGCACCAGCGACAACTGATGCTGTTGGATTCCAGCCGCTATCGATAAACTCAATCGTTTCTGCAGCAGCAAAAGCGGCAGAGGTTTGCGTGACATCAACGTCATCATTATATACGGCACCGGCTGTTGCACCGACATAAGGTCTTAAGCCTGTGAAACCATTGCCAAAGCCGCCAACATATTGACGAACGCCGCCCTCAATCGTGACTTGTTCAAGATCAGAGAAGCTCGCAAGAATTGGGGTTGCTGTAGCCGGACTATTAAACGTCGCATTGGTTGTATCAAAAGCTTGTCCAAGATTAACTGTATTACCATTCGCATCGGAATAACCCACACGGCCTAAGACAGTTGTATTTGGGCTAACATCATATGTCGCCGCAAGGTCATATTGTACCGCGTCATCAAAAGCACTATTATAGCTTATTGAAGGCTGTGCTGAAACAAAACGTGTTGTTCCGGGAATAACGCCGCCATTACCATCTGTAGCGAGGCCAAATCCTGACGGATCAAACTCATCGCGGCCCTCAAAAACATCGCCTGCAATAAAGAAGTCAGTTCCAATACCGGCTTCAAGGCCGAAAGGTTGGGCAACGCCAACTACGCCGCATCCACCGCCATTAAAGCCCGCCGGGGCACATCCTGCATTACCATAAGCCGGGTAAGGCTGCTGAACATAAATCGGAGCCCCCTGCACAGTTTGCACATTTGCGCCCGCGAATTGGCCACCAACGGCAGCGCCGTAAGGCGCTGCTGCGCCAAGTGTCGTCGCTTGCTGTCCGCCGTAAGAGCCGCGAAGCCCTGGCACGCCTGTTTGCGCGCCGTAACCTTGGGCATATCCGGCTGTGTAGCCATAGCCATAACCTGCGCCTTGCTGAACGCCGCCATATCCAGCTTGCGTGTAACCGCCTTGGCCGGCTTGCGCATAACCGCCTTGGCCATAAGCCGCGCCTTGCTGTGCAAATTGTCCACCGTTTACGCTATAACCACCCGCAGAGCCACAACCTTGACCCTGAAAGCCTTGCTGTAAATTATAACCATTAGTGAAACCGCCTTGCGGGCCACAATGAGCATTGGCTTGTCCGTTAAAGCCGTTAGAACCCGATTGAGCGCCGCCGCCGAACCAAGTACACCCTGAAAGCGCTATTGCTGATACTGTAATTAGTGCGAGACGCATGCTGCCTCCCTCCCGTGATTTTCTATGTTGTCCTAATGTAAACACAACTTATTTAAGAAATGGTTTTTACCATCGAAACAAAATGTTAAACTCTTATTCACCTAGAAATTGTAACTTCCGCGAATTGTGAACGGAATTGCAATATTATCATCCCCCTTCACATCATTAACATCATCACGCCCACCTTCGAACCGAACACCGGTTTCAAAAGCAATCGCCGTGCGCGGCGTAGCTTGCCATTCAACGCCCGCCGTTACTGTGCCCGTTGGGACCCATTGAGCATCAAATAATTCTACATCATTAACGACCACGCCGCCGCGGTTCGGAAGCGCATCAAAAAATTCCAGTGTTGCACCGCCGCTTTCAAAAGCCCGTTCAAGGAAAAGCTGCTCTTGGTTTACACTAATAGACTGACTATTATATCTTGCCGCTCCGACAGACCCCCCAATAAACGGCGTAATAGACGCATTGGTCGCATCTTTAAGTATAGGGTCGAGATAATGACGAGCACCGACTTCAAGGTCGATACGCTCTAGGTCGCTAAACTCAAATCCAAATCTAGCCACATCAACATTCGGGATGAAGCCAAAATTTGTTGATTGTCCGGTAGATAAAAAATTACCCGTCTGCATAACTACGCCCGTTGTGGGGTTAATAATGGTTTCCGGAGCAAAGGTTTCAACCCGATCAATACGTTGTAATTCCGCCTGAACGGTCGCCGACGCTCGTTCACCTTCGGCGTAAACATAACCCGCATTCGCAAACACGCTTGTTTTCGGGCCAATAATATATTCAAAACCACCGCGAATATTTAAAGGCGTGCTATAAGCGTCTTCAAATGAAATATTATCCTGA
>CALFVT010000019.1 GCA_937928165.1 uncultured Caulobacterales bacterium | reverse complement strand
TCCCGCGCAGGCGGGAATCTTTAACTTACCTTATTTCTTTTAGATTCCCGCCTGCGCGGGAATGCACGGAGCTTAGGAGGCCTTATTTATCCCAGCACAAAATGCCCCGCGCCTTTGGGCGCAAGCTGGACCGTCTATGAGATGGCGTGCCTTGATGGCTTCCAAATATCTATTGTTTTACAAGACACACGCCGCGCAGCACTTTGCCCGCAGCTCAAGCGCTCAGCGCTTAACATCTCACAGCGATTGGCTTTTTCAAAGGCCCCAGACAGTTATTCGGTCTAACATCACAGCTCTCACCTTACGAGCCTACTCAAAGACCGCGTTACAGGGCGTCCGGCGGGACATAGAGAGCGTTACCCCCTAGGCTATCCGCGCCAACCGTCCCCACTCAAACAAACTAACGCGCGATTGTCCGTCCGCGAATAAGGAACAAGTTTAAGATAAGGGGGAACCGATGGGCGTGGATTTATCTGGGTGTTTTTGTTTTGCGGCCCTCACCACAGGTCATGATTGGACTTATTCCCTCGTCATCCATTCAAACTATGAAACCGTAATAGATTCCCGCATGCGCAGGAATGGACGGAAATAAGTGAGTTTTCAGACTTCAATCGTCTTAACACAAATCGCCTCACGCCTTCGGCGCAAGCCAATGTAATGACAATCAACGGCCATAATGCCCCTCATAGAACAGCACCCCTCATGGCAATTAATTATTTTTATCTTATAAAAAATTCGCTGGGTCGACGGTTTCAATGCCGAGGGCTTCACCCACGGCGGCGTAGGTGAGTTTGCCGCCGCAGACATTCAGGCCGTTGAGCAAATGTGGGTCGCGGCGCATAGCCTCTTTCCAGCCGAGGCGCGCGATATTTTTGGCATGACCAATCGTCGCCGCATTAAGGGCATATGTGGAGGTACGCGCCACTGCGCCGGGCATGTTCGCCACGCAATAATGCACAACACCGTCGATTATATAAGTTGGCTCTGCATGGGTTGTCGCTTTGGAGGTTTCAAAACACCCCCCTTGGTCAATAGCGACATCCACAAGCACGGAACCGTCCATCATGCTCGGCAGCATATCCTGCGTAATAAGCTTTGGCGCTGCTGCGCCGGGTATCAGAACGGCCCCCACAACCATATCAGCAGTTTTGATAATCTCGGCGAGGCCCGCCGGGGTGGAGCGGATAACTTTAGCGCGGGCCCCGAAATAATGAGACAAGCGCTCCATGACAATGGCGCTACGCTCTAAAATTGTAACATCCGCTTGCATGCCAACCGCCATTTGCGCCGCGTTAAAGCCAACATCTCCGCCGCCGATAATGACGACTTTCGCGGGCGCGACCCCGGGAACGCCGCCAAGTAATGTGCCGCGCCCGCCATTTGTTTTTTGCAGTGCCGTTGCGCCCACTTGAATTGCAAGCCGGCCAGCCACTTGGCTCATGGGCTTAAGTAGCGGCAATTCCCCTAAATCATCTGTGATGGTTTCATAAGCAATACAGACAGATTTCGACGCGATAAGGTCTTTAGTTTGCTCCGGATCAGGGGCCAGATGTAAATATGTATAGATGATCTGGCCTTCGCGGATCATGGCCCGCTCTACCGCTTGTGGCTCTTTGACTTTAATAATCATATCCGCCGAAGCGAAAATATCAGCGGCTGTATCCGCTATTTGCGCGCCAGCTTGACGGTATTGCTCATCAGAAGCGCCAATACCAAGCCCAGCCCCCGTTTCAACACTCACGCTTTGTCCAATTTGCACCAACTCCCCAACGCTTTCGGGAGTGAGGCCAACACGAAATTCATTATTTTTAATTTCCTTAGGGACGCCGATTTGCATTGAAAACTCCGATATATGTAATTTATTTTCTATATGACTAACAGACAGACCGTAGAAACTCTTCGCGTTATATCTTGTTATTTATGTATATGTTCGTATAATTTCCGAATTATATTTTTATCATGGGAATAAATATCATGGTTGATGCAATCGACAGAAAAATTCTAACCCTCCTACAAGATGATTGCCGCGCCCCCATTGCGCGTACCGCTGATAAAGTGGGCCTATCTTTATCCGCCTGTCACCGGCGCATTGGCCAGTTGGAAACTGCAGGTCTTATTGAGCGCTATGCAGCGCGGCTAAATGGTAAGGCATTAGGCTATGCCATGACATTTTATGTGGAAGTCTCCCTCGAATCTCAATCCGAATCGGCGCTGACAGCTTTTGAAAAAGCGGCGCTTGCGAGTGATTATGTGCTGGAGTGTCACCTTATGACCGGAGATGCAGACTATCTGATTAAAGTCGCCGCCCATGACACAGAAGATTATGAACAGCTATACCGCCATACGATTGCTGCCTTGCCCTATGTTTCAAATATAAAAAGCTCTCTAGTGATGAAAACTGTCAAACGGTGGAAAGGCTATCCGCCGCCCCGAGCCTAAGCCGTTTTCAATTTTAAGACTACGAATTTTATATCGTTTTTACATTACATGAAAAAAAGTTATATTCCTGTCTATAGACACTGATATTTTCATAGACCATGTCCTTTCCATTAGCTATTGATGTATGAATCGAGTCAGGGGACTGGGAACGTGTCACATATAAAAAGCCGGTTAAAACTGGTTACATCCTTATTGGCGCTAACCACCGGGCTCGCCCATGTGCCGTCTGTAAGTGCGCAAGTTGCGGTTTCTAGCAACCGCCCACTTAAACTCGCTGAAGACAGCCCATTCCAAGACCCCAATATCATTTACCTTGATGCTGATGAGCTTATCCGTGACGATGATGGGCAGGTTTTAACCGCTAATGGTGAAGTCGAGGGCCGTTACCAAGACCGAACCCTGCGGGCGGATAAAGTTGTCTATAATTTAAACACGGGCCGCGTCGTTGCCCTTGGCAATGTTGTACTCATTGATGCCGACGGCAATGTTCAATATGCAGATAAACTCGATCTATCCAATGAGCTGGAAGCGGGTACGGCGACTGATTATACGGCGCGTCTTGCCAATGGCGGCATAACAGGCGCAGCTCTCGCGACGCGCACATCAGATGAAGAAATAGAACTTTATAACGCTTATTATACGGCCTGTGAACCTTGCCAAGAGAACGGCAAAACAAAACGTCCGACATGGCGCCTTAGAGCCCGCAAAGTGAAGCAAGATAAAAGCAAAAACGCTATTATTTACAATAATGCGGTGTTTGAGCTTTTAGGCATTCCCATATTTTACACCCCTTATCTTGCCCATCCAGACCCAAGTGTGGAACGCGCAAGCGGTTGGCTTAACCCTTTTGTCGGCCTATCTCGGTCGAGAGGTTTTGAGACGATTACCCCTTATTATTGGGCGATTGATGATAGTTCTGAATTAACAGTCACGCCGCGTCTTTTTACCAAAGCCAATCCCCTATTAGAATATAGATATCGCCGTAAGTTTTACTCCGGGGAAATTAATATTGAAGGCAGCGGAACCTATGCTAGTATCTTTGACCGAAACGGCACAACATTTTCGAATCCAGAGCAATTTACAAATCCAGAAGATGCCCCCCTTGGGCGGCGATTACGCTCCCATACTTTCGCCAATGCTGCTTTTCAAATCAATGATAATTGGAATTGGGGTGCAGGGTTCCAAGCCGCCTCTGATGATTTTCACCTTAACCTTTACGATATTAGTGAACGGCCAGAAAAATTCGGCCTTTACGAAGCCGATGGCCGCCGATTAATTTCCCAAGCCTTTTTAGTTGGGCAAGGTGAGAATTTCCGGTTTTCTACATCGACATATGGATTTCAAGATTTACGCAGCCGCATCGCCTTAAATGAGGATGGGACATTTACGGCGATTAATATTGATGACGGCGTCCTCCCTATAGTCGCGCCAAATATTAAAGCTGAATATCATATCAAAGATCCCGTTGTGGGGGGACGGTTTAAAGCAACCGGTGATTTCACGGCCCTCACCCGTCAAACTGGAACGGATTACACGCGCGGCTCGGCGGGACTAGAGTGGAATAAAAACTTTATTGCGCCCGGCGGGGTTGAGGTTAAGCCCTTTGGTTTTGCGCGCTATGACACCTTTGGATTTGATGCCGAAGATATTGAAGGTAATGACGTTGAGGTCGATAATTTCTCCCGTGAGATTGGCCAGGTCGGCGTAGATATTCGCTATCCTTTCATAAAATACGGAAATGGCGTTAATTTCATTATTGAACCCCGCATACAAATCACAGAAAGCTTTGGCGATGGGCGGCAAGAAAACTTTACTGTGCAAGATAATGCAGGCCGAGACATCTCACTCCTGCAAGACGGATTTGATATTGATCTTGATCATACCCTTTTGTTCTCCAACAATAAATCGACAGGGTTTGACTTCTGGCGCGAAGGGTTTCGGGCCGATATAGGCGCCTCATTCAAAGCCGATTGGGACCATAGTTATGCCAAGCTCTTTGTTGGCCAAAGCTATGCAAATAATGTGGCACTGGAAGATGATTTTGATCTCGGCACAGGTCTAAACGGCGATAAGTCTGACATTGTGGGCCTCTTTGAATTTGATGCGTTCGGGCGCTTGCGCTCTACGACGCGGCTTCGTTATGATGATGACGGAAATGATTTTCGCCGAATTGATTCTAGCTTAACTTACCGCGGCGACAGGCTCTCTTTAACCGGCCGTTATTTTAAAGTGGACTCAGCCACACGGCTGTTGTCATCTGACCCTGATGCCCCCGAAGAAGAGTTTTCTGGTGTCGCGACATTACAACTCTTTGATAACTGGAGCGTACGCGGCGGTTTAACCTATGACATTAGCGATAATGATGTGCGCCGACAAACTTACGGCCTCGTCTATGATGATGATTGCACTAGAATTGAACTTCTCTTCAACTCTCGAAGCATTAATAATGACGCAATAAGAGGCACCCAAGGGCTATCGATAAGAATATCCCTTCTATCCTTAGGTGATTTTTCACCCAATTAGACAAAAGCCTAACCCACAAAGGCCTTTTCAACAACAAGCTCCGCCGGTTGGGAGTTTGACCCTTCCCGCAAACCAAAGCTTTCGCAAATCGCTTTGGTATCATTAATCATATCCATAGAGCCGCAAATCATCACCCTGTCCGTTTCAGGATTTATCTTTGGTACGCCCGCATTTTCAAATAATTGACCCGTTTCAATAAGAGTCGTTATCCGCCCTTTAAGGGGATAATCCTCGCGGGTTAGGCTTGTAATGTGAAGCAGTTTATCCGCTATCATTTCGCCCACAAGAGGGTCTATTTTACAGTTTTCCACAAGCCGTAGGCCATAGGACAGCTCTGCTTTTTGGCGGCAAGTATGGGTTAAAATCACCTCGTCATAGCGTTCATAAGTTTCCGGATCACGGATAAGGCTGGCAAACGGCGCAATGCCTGTTCCCGTTGAGAACATATAGAGCCGTTTTCCCGGTAACAAAGCATCAAGCACTAAGGTTCCCACGGGCTTCTTGCTTAAAAGAATCTTGTCGCCCTGTTTTATTTTTTGGAGCCTTGACGTTAAAGGCCCGTCGGGAACCTTAATGGAGTAAAACTCTATTTTTTCATCCCATGACGGGCTGGCAATCGAATAGGCGCGCATAAGAGGGCGTTTTTGTCCTGCCTCCGCCGGTAATCCAATCATAACAAATTCACCCGAACGAAAGCGAAAACTTGGCGGACGTGTAATTGAAAAAGAAAACAAGTGATCCGTATGATGCTCAACCTCAAGAACCTTTTCTTCGGTCGGAGCGTTTGGATTCACTTTGACAGCGGTGTCTGCACTACTCATTTTAGCCTCTTGTCATTAAGGCGAAGCCATCCTCCGTCCTTATATGGGTGTGATTTAGTCTCTCTGAGTGTGAATTTCAATAGACTGTATAGCAAACAATCGTTCTATATACAGAACAGATAAATATCTTTCATCACAAAACAGTGACATGTTATAATAGGTTTCCCAAAAGCCGACTTAAGAGGGCGTATTAATCAGGTTGAAAAATTCCATACGTTGTTCGGCTTTGTGGAATTGGCCGTTAAGCGCCGATGAAATCATCGAATGAGGCGTTCTAATGCCCCGAGCCGTCATACATAAATGTTCGCCTTTGGCTAAGACAGCAACATCATCTGTCCCTAAAACCCCAACAAGTTCATCGGAAATATCTGACACAAGCTGTTCTTGAAGGGTTAATTTATGGGCATGTTTATGGGCAATTCGCGCAAATTTTGACAAGCCCAAAACTTTATCATCAGCAATATAGGCAATGGAGACATCACACCAAAAGGGCAGCATATGATGTTCACACATTGACCATACCCGCATGCCCGTCACACAAACCATTTGATTATGTTTAACTGCAGTGAATGTTGTGTTAATCTTACCGGCATCATATTCGATAAATTCCTGCCAAAAACTTGCAATACGCCGCGGCGTTTCTTTCAATCCCTCACGGTTTGGATCTTCACCCAAAGCCACTAATAGCTCTGATACTAAGGATTTGACCTTGGGATAATCAATTTTTTTATGAGTCATGAGGAATTATCTTTCTTAGGGCTTGTGCCCAATATTTTATATTCTGCGGCGCAGAATGAGGGTGTTTAACCGAAATTATGATTGATAAACTGTGTGATTAGGACGCAGTCAGCACGCGGCGGATCATCTCGACGCGGCGGCGATTAGCTCCTCTATCAGAATATCCTGTGCGAGAAGCAGAGCGAATATGCATTATACCACCGCCCGCCTCGCGGACTTCCACATCATCCACAAATTTAAAGACCTTGGACATATAAGTAGCCGATATATAACCGTCTTGCTCCCGCGTAATGGTTCCGCCTGTTGAAATAATCGCGGCGCGTATCTCGCGCAAATTTGACTTAATCGGCGCAATAGCTCTTTCGGGCTGCGTATCAGGCTCGGAGCATACGCAATTTGGCGATGCGCCGCAATCAGCCAGCCGTCCTTTCATAAGTCCTTTAGCCTCACCTTTTTGAGACTTTAAGCCTAACAAAAAAAACACACTAAAAATTACAGCCAACCCGACAATAGAAATTTGAAAAAAATCCATGATTAATAACCTTCTAAAATATCTGCAATAACATCATCATAACCTGTCGGTCCCATTAGGCTTTGGAAAAAGCCATTATGCCCCCCATTCGGCCAAATGAAAAGCCGTCCTTTTGCACCAAGTTCCAAGGTTTTACATAAATCCATCGGAACAACCGGGTCATCTTCCGCCGCAATGATCGTGAGCGGTATAGGGCAATCTTTCACATCCCCTTTGGCAATAGCGTAATCTTTAAAATATGTCATCGCGTCCGGATAATCAGTATGCTGCGGAATAAGGATATTTGTCATTTTCATAATATCGGTCATGCCCATAATATCATCAAAATTATAAATTTCTGGAAAGGCCGCTTGTTTTAGTGCCAAAGAACGCTTCCATTTCTTTAAAAAATAAGCCCGAATAACTGCGTTATTATCCAAAGATGGGTTTGATGATGGCGGATCAATAACGGGGCTTATGGCGATAAGATGAGATAAATTATCAATCGGTGTTTTTATTAATTGCCGCGCGACCCTAAGGGTAAAGTTTCCGCCGAGAGAAAATCCGGCTAAAATAATTTGGCGGTCAGGATGTTTACCGCATATAATTTTAACCGCATCAAAAACTTCATCAAACAATGTGGCATAAAATGCCCCTTCATTCAGCCCGTGAGACTCCCCATGATCGCGTAGGTTAAGCCGCACAACGCCGCAGGCTTTATCATAAACCCGCCGCGCAGAAGCCACGACATATGTGCTCTCGGAGCTTCCTTCCCAGCCGTGAATAAATATAAACACGGGCCGCAATTCATTGCCGCCCTCTGAGACAACCGTTTTCAACCGGACGCCGTCAGGCGTGGTGATGATCTCCGCGCGGCTATTATTCTCAAGATCCGTCTTGCCGCGTTTCCTAAATTTCAGGCTCGCCAAGCCTGTTTGCACCATGGCAGGGCGCATCCATAAGGGCGGCATAAAGTTTAAATCAACATTAGACATATCCGCCATATATTGTGCATTGTTACAAAAGTTAAGCCCTATCCGCTCTAGATAACAGCTAAGGCTATCACTTACGAAACAGATGATTGCCGAATAGCTTTTATGCAAAATTACAGCTTTTAAACCCCATTGAATACTGTAAACACAGATTTACTTATTTGGGCGCAAACATTTGTGATGTGAAAGACGTATCAAGATTATGAAAATCAATCGATCACTCATCATTGCGGTTATGGCCAGCCTCGCCCTTATTGCATGGTTTTTCTATCATAATGTCATCGCCGAGCCAGAGCCAACTGCGGCCCCGCGCCAAGACTCGGCCGCTGCCGAAAAGGCCCTCCCGAGCGTTGTAATTGTCAACCGCCGCGCCGAGCTACGAGAGCAAGTCTTTGAGTTATTCGGGCAAAGCGAAGCCAACCGCCAAGTCTCTGTCAAAGCTAATACTGCAAGCGTTATCGTCAGCACCCCTTTGAAAGAAGGACAAATCGTCAATAAAGGCCAAGTTATGTGCGTTCAAAACATTGATGCACGCGACGCCAATGTTGAACAGGCCCGCGCCCAAATGAGCCGCGCGAAACTAGAATATGAAGCCGCCGTCAAACTCGCCGAGCGCGGCTTTCGCTCTGAGACACAAGTGGTCACCTTTAAAGCTGGACTCGACGCCGCCAGCGCCGCTCTGAAGGCCGCCGAAGTTGAACGCAGCCATGTCAAAATGATTGTCCCATTTCGCGGTGTTTTTGAGCGACAAGAAGCCCAAGTCGGAGATTATCTCAACCCTGGCCAGTCCTGCGGTCTTGTGGTCGAGCTTGACCCACTCATTATCGCCATACAGCTTACAGAGCAGCAAGTTGGCCGCGTGAATATTGGCCAAGAAACAGAGGTTAAACTCGCAACCGGCGAGCAGGTTAAAGGCACGCTGCGCCGCATTGAAGCTGTCGCCAATCCGTCCACCCGCAGTTTTCGCACGGAAATTACTGTGCCCAATAAAGATATGACACTTAAAGCCGGAGTGACCGCCGAGGTTCGTTTGAAAAGCAAAGAAACTGTACTGGCTCAAAATATTCCCGCTGGGGTTTTATCCCTTGATGATGACGGTAATATCGGCGTTCGCTACCTTGATAGCCAAGACATTGTTAGATTTTCTGTGACGACCACAATAGACGAAGATGAGAACGGCGTCTGGGTGACAGGATTGCCTGATCAAACCCGCATTATCATTACTGGACAGGACTATGTCGCCAACGGGACCCAAGTTCAACCAAGCCTTGGCACAAATTAAGGCCGTATGAATATGACATCTATTGTCGACTTTTCTATACGAAATTGGCGCATGACCATGGGCATTATGATGTTTATGGTTTTGGGCGGTATTTACGCTATTGGCAATCTCGCCCTTGACGCCGAACCAGATGTGCCCATCCCCTTCATTAGTGTCCAAGTCGTGCTGCCCGGTGTATCCCCAGAAGATAGCCAGCGCCTTCTTATTCGCCCCATGGAAACCGAGATGAAATCCATTGACGGGCTGAAACAAATGGACGGTATTGCGGCCACCTCTGTTGGCAATATAGTCTTAGAATTTAACGCCTCTTTCGATCAAGACCAAGCGATTAGTGATGTGCTTGAAAAAGTTGACCGCGCAAGATCTGAATTTCCGCAAGAGGCGCGTGAGCCCATCGTCGAAGAAATCAATAGTGCCACCTTGCCTATTCTTGTGGTTAATCTCTACGGGGGTGCGCCTGACCGAGAGCTGCAACTGCGTGCCAAAGACTTACAGCAGCGCATCGAATCCATCCCATCCGTCTTAGAAGCCAATATCTCAGGCGAGCGAGAACAATTATTAGAAGCCGTTTTAAACCCCGCCCAGTTAGAGAGCGCCGGTATTTCTTTTCTTGAAATTGCCCGCGCCGTTGCGGGGAATAATACTCTCATCACCGCAGGAGCCCTTGAGACGGAGAACGGAAAGTTTAATGTTAAACTTCCCGGCCTCATTGAAGATAGCCGCGATCTTTCCGAACTTGTCGTACGCACAAACCCTAATGGAAGCGTCATCCGCATGAAAGACCTCGGCACTGTGCGCAAAGGCTTTAAAGACATTGATACCTATGCTCAATTTGACGGCCAAAGCTCTGTCTCAATCGAAGTTTCAAAACGCCAAGGTGAGAATATTATCGAAACTATTGATAAAGTCCGCGCTCTTGTCGATGACATTATCACCCAAGAAGATTGGCCCGACACGATTAATGTCACCATGAGCCAAGACCGCTCCGAAGACATTTACGTTATGATGACCTCTTTATTTTCATCAATCGTCAATGCGGTTGTTCTTGTGTTTATCGTCTGTATCGCCGCTCTAGGTTTTCGCTCGGCCATCTTCGTTGGTTGGGCCATTCCGGCCAGTTTTCTCATGTCGCTTTTTTTATTTTATATACAAGGCGAAACACTCAATATGATGATTATGTTTGGGCTTATTCTCTCTGTCGGAGTCTTAGTCGATAGCGCGATTGTCATTGTTGAATATGCTGACCGGAAACTTGCCGAAGGGTTTAACCGCCATGAGGCCTATAAGCTCGCGGGTCAGCGTATGTTTTGGCCGATTATATCCTCCACCGCAACGACATTGGCCGCGTTTATTCCTCTTTTATTCTGGGATGACGTAACCGGAAAATATATGTCATATTTCCCCAAGACAATGATTTTTGTGCTCTCATCCTCACTCATAATGGCCTTAATATTTTTGCCAACTATGGGGACATTGATTGGCCCGCGCAATGTCACAAAAGACAGCAAAAAGCTAAAGGCTCTATCAGGGACGGATGGAGACCCGAGCCAAATCAAAGGTTTTACAGGGCTTTATGTACGCATCATTCGGTTTTTAATCCGCTTCCCCTCACTTGTACTACTAAGCATGGGGCTTATTGCCTATGTCATCATGGCTGCTTTTGGCGCCAGTATGAACGGGGACACTCCCAAACCCATCGAGTTTTTCACCCAAGACCCCGGCAATCAAGTCTATGTCATTGCCCGCGCACGCGGCAACGGCACAGCCGATCAAGATTTAGTCCTCGCCCAAGAGATAGAACGCCGCATTGAAGACATAGAGGGCATACGCTCTGTATATACCATCGCTGGCTCTGGCGCTACAGGCGCAAGCGATACGCCCAACCCCAGAGGCCCAACCAATGTGCCCGACGATGCCGTTGTGCGTATTTTCACAGAGCTGCTTCCCTTTGAAGATCGTCCGCCAAGCCAAGATATTATTGATGATCTTCGCCTCGCGATCGCAGATATCCCCGGCGTTTACACTGAAATACAGTCTATTTCCCAAGGCCCACCCATTGGTAAAGACATAGAAATACAGCTTAGCTCAGAAAACAGCGGCATTTTAAAGACTGCGACGCAAAAAGTGAGTGCCTATATCGAGTCCATTGACGCCCTTTACGAGACGGAAAACACCCTTCCCGTTCCGGGCATTGAATGGGAAATCAAAGTCGACCGCGAAGAGGCTGGACGGCTTGGCCTCGATATCACCACCATTGGTTCAGCGGTGCAGTTCATCACCGAAGGGGCTCTTGTCGGGCAATACCGCCCCCTTGACGCCGATGAAGAAGTGGACATTCGCATTCGCTACCCATCAGCGGCGCGAGATTTAAACGAGCTTGAAAACCTACGAATTGTCACGCCGCGCGGCGCGGTGCCCTTATCCGCCGTCGTTAAACGAATTGCCAAGCCGCGCGAAGATCGAATTACGCGCCGTGACCAGCAAATTATTTACCTCATCAAAGCTAATACTCGCCCCGGCTATGCGACTAATCAAATCGTCGATGAGGTCAAAACATGGCTCAGTGAAGATGCGGCTCTGCCGGAAGGCGTCAGCTATAAATTTCTAGGTCAAGACGAAGAAAATGCCGCCGCCGGTGAATTTTTCAAAGGGGCCGCGGTGGCCATATTATTTATGATGGCGATTATCTTATTGCTACAATTCAATAGTTTCTACCATGTCTTTTTAACCCTTTTCGCCGTCATTCTATCTATTTTCGGCGTCATCTTAGGACTTACATTTTATTCCTATATCAGTGTCATTCTCTGCGGCACAGGGGTGATTGCTCTGGCCGGAATTGTGGTCAATAATAACATTGTTCTGATTGATACCTATCAGCGGTTGATCCAATTAGGTTATGAGCCCCGCGATGCGGCCATGCGCACCGCCGCCCAGCGCCTGCGTCCTGTCCTGCTTACGACGCTGACAACCATTGTTGGGCTTATGCCCTTAGTCCTTGGCTGGCAGGCCGATATATTCAGCGGGGTCTTTTCAACGCGCGGCACCATGACGTCGCCAATTTGGGCCCCAATCTCCTATGTCATTGCTTGCGGTCTTGGCTTTGCCACTTTTTTGACCTTAATTATCACGCCGGTTTTATTGGCCGCCCCTTCCGTTTGGAAAGTTCGTATCATTAAGAACTATAAAAGATTGAAAGCCAAATATACTGCGCTTCGCTCTCGCTCTAGGGCCACTTAACGGGTTGTAACGATGTCTTCGATAAGGCCATCTGGGGAGAAGATTGCCGTATATTGTACCCCGCCGCCCGTTAGGTTTCGGCGCACATGCCAGACAGTGTCATTAAACACCACATAGGGTGATTGATCCGCATTTTCATTCGCCGCTAAGCGCTGAATATCAACGCTTATATTTGTTTTGCGGCCATCCGTTTCTTGTAGCTGCACCCGTAACTTATACTCCTTAGCGGGCAATGTATCACCGGCAATTAAAAACCAACGGCCATCACTACTGACGCGGCTCTCTCCGATGAGTACATTATTGCCAAATATGCGAACGCGCCCAGAGCGGCTGGCAAAACCTGAAAATATAACGCCCCCTAAATTGTCATATTCTATCCCGCCTAAGGTTAAAGCATCACGGCTTGGTAAACGCCCAAAAGGCGTTTGGATAACCCGAGACGGCCCCCCAGGCGCCGTCAAAAGAATTAAGCCTGCGGCATTATTTGAAGTTATATTGTCACCATCAACTTCAAGACCAGGTTCAGACTTAAACTCAGCTTTAGGCGGAACGGCGCGTATTAATAACTCATCACCGTTAAATGATATATCCTCTGTCAGGAAGCTAATCAGGGATAAGCCTAAAACTTGATCTGCCGATACATTAATTTCTGCATCCCAAATACCGTCACTATTCGCTCTAACTTGGCGGCGGCGGCGGCCATTGGCCAATATAGAGACAACGGAGTCCGGCTCGGATATTCCCCTCAGAAATAAAATATTATCTTGTTCGGAAACCGTACGAAAAATAGGTAGTTTCACCGAGCGGTTCGGATCTTCAAGGGGCGCACGCGCCGCATTATCAGCTTCCGAATTAAATTCAGAGGTTTCTGGCACAACCCGGTAAACGGATAATAATCCAGTATTAACGATGAAATAACCGCCAAGTCCTAATAAAAGCATGACGACGCCGAGAATAATGAGTTTTAACTTCACTGAGCTTGCACACTTTTCACTTTATTTCGGGCTTATTAGCCCGATATAGGTTATATTGACTTAACTCTTTAACATAAGACCAGATAAATGAGGATAGCAATATGACGGACGAAAATAAATCTTCCCCTCAAAGCCTCTGCGTCTTTTGCGGCTCTAGTCCGGGTAATCATCCGCGCTATGTAGAGCTAGCGGTGCAAACCGGCGAAGAACTTGCGCGTAAAGGCTACCGGCTTGTTTACGGCGGCGGCGGCCTTGGCCTTATGGGCGCTGTCGCCCGCGCGGCCCATGAAAGCGGCGGGGATGTTTTAGGCATTATGCCGGAGTTCTTGCGCGGCATTGAAGGGGCTTATATGGAGGTCACTCACCGTATTGTGCCAGATATGCATATAAGAAAACGTCAAATGTATGACGAATCAGATGCTTTTATCGTTTTACCCGGCGGAATTGGCACCCTTGAAGAAGCCGTGGAAGTCATGTCGTGGATGCGGCTTGATTTGCACCAAAAACCGATTATTTTCCTTGATAATGATGGCTATTGGTCGCCCTTATTAGCGCTACTCGATCATATCATTGAGACGGATTTTTCACCAGCTTGGATGAAGGCACGCATTTTTCGCGCAGAAACAGCCCAAAGCGCTGTTGAAATCGCCCGTGCCTGCCTTGATGACCCAAGCCATATGCCGCAAACGCCGCCGCTCACCCCGGAGCAAATGTAGTCACTGCTTTATATTTGAATAGATTTACACTTGGTTTGCGCCGCTTAGCAAGTCTTTGCAAATCGCCTCAAGATAGGTTTTATCCGTCTCATCAAATGTCGAAAATTTTGTCGAATCAATATCCAATACCGCTTGCAGCTCACCGCTTTCATCAAAAACAGGCACAACAATTTCAGAATTTGTCGCACTGTCACAAGCTATATGACCGGTGAAGGCGTGAACATCATCGACGATTTGGGTTTGTTTTTGCGTCGCCGCTGCTCCGCATACCCCGCGGCTAAACGGAATCCGCAAGCATCCTAATGTGCCTTGATAAGGCCCAACAACGAGTTCATTTTTTTTAACCGTATCTACAAGATAAAAACCCGTCCAGAAAAAATCCTCAAACGCCAAAGATAAAAGGCAAGACACACTGGCATAGCGTGCTGTACGCGACGGCTCTCCGGCGATAACCGCTGATATCTGTTCTGCGGTCTCTTGGTAAATCTGCGCTTTATCCATCGTTATCATCTTTCTAGGCGTAATAAATAATAGGGTGGAAATAAGGAAAAATTTACAAATGTCGAGGGCTGAGAATAAAATAAATATTATCTGGTTTAAGCGCGATTTACGGATTTTTGATAATGCCGCTCTTTGTGCCGCCGCAGCCGATAATATACCCCTCCTGCCCCTTTATATCGCTGAGCCGGATTATTGGACTCTGCCCGACACATCAGGGCGGCAATGGGCTTTTATAAGTGAGAGCCTCATAGAGCTTCGCCGCGCGCTTAATCAACACGGCTTACCGCTTATTGTGCGGCAAGGCAGGGCGCGGGACGTGTTCGAAGCCCTTCATCAAGATTTCAATATTCAAGCCATATATTCACATGAAGAAACTGGGAATGATTGGACATTTCAGCGTGATAAAACCATCGCAAAATGGTGCAATAGCCGTAAAATTCCTTGGCGAGAAACATGGCAAAACGGCGTCAGACGTCCTAAAATTGGCCGCGATAAATGGGCACAAAATTGGGACCAGCGCATGGGGCAAGATTTGCACCCAATCCCGCCCTTGCCGCGTTCAAATCTTGACCTTACACAGGGCCATATCCCATCGGCTCATGCGCTTGGCCTGCGGCCTGACCCTTGCCCGGCGCGCCAAAGCGGCGGACGTCAAGCCGGGCTTGAAACGCTCGCGTCATTTATTGCCCACCGCGGACGGGATTACCGCAGAGCAATGTCGAGCCCGTTAAAAGGCGCTATATCATGCTCCCGCCTATCACCACATATTGCTTATGGGACCCTAAGTCTGCGCGAGATTACGCAAAAAATTTGGCATTATCAAAAACAACTTAAACAGCAGAAAAACACGGGGCTGAATACCGGGCCATGGCGCAGCGCCATGACCGCCTTTAACGGGCGGCTACATTGGCATTGTCATTTCATGCAAAAACTAGAAGATGAAACCCGTATTGAGCTTGAAAACCTCCACCCTGCCTATGACAATCTTCGCCCAGCTGCGCGCATATCCAAAGATACACAGGAAAAATTCGAAGCTTGGAAAACAGGGCATATGGGCTTGCCATTTGCCGATGCCTGTATGCGGTCATTGATTGATTGCGGATGGATTAATTTTCGTATGCGGGCTATGTTAATGTCTATCGCCAGCTATCATCTTTGGCTAGATTGGCGCGAACCAGGACTACACCTTGCGCGGCTATTTACGGATTACGAACCCGGTATTCACTGGCCGCAAGTCCAAATGCAATCCGGCACAACCGGCATTAACACAATCCGTATGTATAACCCCGTTAAACAAGGCTATGACCAAGATCCAGATGCTGTTTTTATTCGAAAATACATCCCCGAAATTGCGCATTTACCCAATCATCAAATTCATGAGCCATGGCGATATGACGGCTCTAGGACATTAATCGGAACAGATTACCCCCGCCCAATCATTGACATTAAACACGCCGCTCGCCGCGCCCGTGACCAAGTTTGGGCCGTGCGTAAAACACCTGGTTTTCACTATCAAGCCCAGATCATTGTGGATCAACATGCGAGCCGAAAAATCCCCCGCAAAACCGCACGTCGCCGTCTTAAACCACTAAACCTGCAATCTGGACAAATGTCTTTTGATTTATAAAGATTCTAAAATAGCCTGCCCCGCCGCCTGGCCGCTTAAAAACGCATTTTCTACGCGCCCGCCAAGGCACCAATCTCCGCAAAGGGCCAAATTCAGCGCCGCATCATGTAAGCAAGGCTTATTGGGCGCCGCAGAAACAGAGGCATAAAGCCAGCGGTGAAGCGCTTGGTGTTTTGCGCGGCTGAGGTCAAAATTAGCCGCCTTAGATGCGGCCGTTATAAGTTCGCTTAAAACCTGCTCACGGTCAATCTCAGCATGTTCATTCGACCATGCCGCCGCCCCATGCACCACAAGGCTTGGTATTTTGGGTCGTCCCGCTTTACTATGATTGATAGCTAGCCATGCCGCAGGGCCGCGATCCACACGCAGACTATCCCAGCCTAAATCCGGAAGATCATCGAAACCCAACATAAGCGCAAAACAGGCATCCATTTTGGTGTTTTTAACGGCGTTAATCGCATTAAAATAAGGTGATATAAGGGTTTCCGCTTGCGGCGCAGGTATAGCCATAACGGCGGCGTCAAAGGGGCCAAACTGCGTTCCATCCTGCGATGTTAGCATCCATTGACCGCCGCTATACTTCATATTTATTATTCGCGTAGCTAATGTCACATTGAGGCCGCGCGCGAGATATTTAACCCAGCTATTCATTCGCGGGATTGCGGTAAACCTGTCTGCGCCTTTATCTGGTTCTAGGCCGCTTGATTTATGATAAAGTGCCCGCCCAGCCCACGGCGCAAGCTGGCCTGCGTCTATGCCCGCGATAACTTCCGCGCGGAAGTTTTCATGATGCGCTGTAAAATATTGCGCACCATGGTCAAATTCAAACGCCCCCGCATAGCGAGTCGACATACGCCCTGAAACGCCTCGAGATTTATCAAAAACTTGAACATTGCAATGGCTTTCAAGGCGGCGTGCACAGGTAATACCTGATAGGCCTGCACCGATAACGGCTATGTTTTTCATAAAGATAACGCCTTATTCTATAAACCTGCGTTAGCTTTCATCATAGATTTACGGGCCTTGTTCCAAAATCTAAAAAACCGCCCCATATCTGTATCATAGGGAATTTGGCTAAATAGCTCATCTGCCGTAACCTGAACGTCAGACGTTGTTCTGAGGTTTTTAATAATCGTTTTGAAATACGGGTTTAAGGTCTTAGCTGTATGGATTACTCCGCCCTTTGAAATATCTCTCAAAACCTCTTGGGTTGATCCTTCAATGATCGTCACATCCATCTCAAGCAAACATTCATAGATAAATAAAAGACGTTTAACCGTATAGTTTTGGCTTTTGAAATAGTCATTATCCCAGACAAAAATAGCTTGAGCCGCACCTGCGGACGTAAAGACGGGATGGGACTGCCTTAAGGCGTCTTCATGCACCCAAACTAAAGTTTCACTCATTTCGGATCAAGCCTCGGAAAGAGTTTCGCATATATATCTTCATAATTCCCAATTAAGGCTTCATTGTCTTGGGGCAATGTATTGATCGACACGCCCGTAAATTTATCAATATTTTCAAGATTAAAATAATAAGGTTTATGAGAGAAAGTACTGGCAACCCACTGCCAAGATAAATTATTGCTCGCAGGATCACCGTCTAAAAGATGCTCAAGAAACCACCGCGCACCAGCTTGCCATTTAATACGCCGCCAATGACAAATATACCCCGCAAGATAAAGCCGCGCGTGATTATGCAAGGTTCCATTTTCAGTCAGCACATGGATAAATTGATCCATACAGGCGACGCCCGTTTCGCCGCGTAAAATATCTTGCGGTAGATCATCCGCATAATCATTAGCCGTAAAGCCCGTTTTATAATCTTCCGCATCCCGCCAGATAATGCCGGGGTCTGCTTCATAAAGGCGTTGCCAATAATCACGCCATGCTAATTGCTGAATGAGTTTTTCGCTATCGGAAACAGTTGAACAACTTAGAGCAAAATTTCGAACGCGGTTCAAACTTATAACCCCGTGGCGGATAAAAGGGGATAATTCCGTCACCGCACCGTCAAGATGATTGCGCGTTCGCATATAGCGCCCTGCATTGACCCTCGATAATTTTGCCTCCGCAGAGCGTTTACCGCCGCTAACCAAAGAGGCGTCCCCTTTGGCCCATGGAGAGAGCCGCTGCACGGCTGCAAGATGGTCACTGCGCAAGCCTTGACGATCAACGGTGACAGGGACATATTTAATATGCGTATTTGTTTTTTCTTTAAAAGACATAAACTGAATACGCACCATATTGCTTTTTGGCTTGGAAAATTATGAAAAAACTTCATAAATTTAAAAAACAAAGAATATAAAATATAAGAGAACCCTTGCAAAATGACAGCGCTGTCAATAGAATATATTGAAGCCTAAGATCATCTATGAGATTAAAGATAGAGGAACACAATGACAACACGCCTTGCAATTAACGGATTTGGACGTATCGGCCGCAATATTTTACGCGCCCTTCATGAAAGCGGTCATACAAACTTAGAGGTCGTTGCGATTAATGACTTAGCCCCAACGGCCAATCTCGCGCATTTGCTTAAATATGACTCGGTGCATGGGCGCTTTCCGGGCATAATCACCCATACGGATAATACCATAGATATTGGGAAAGGCCCTATTGAAGTTACAGCTATTCGCAATCTTGAGGATCAAAGCTGGGGTGATAACGGCGTTGATATCGTACTTGAATGTACGGGTATGTTTACCGCCCGCGACAAAGCCGCAGGCCATTTAGCTGCCGGTGCAAAGCGCGTTCTTGTTTCGGCTCCCGGCACAGGAACAGATAAAACTATTGTTTACGGCGTGAACCATAACAGCATTACCAAAGACGACATCATTGTCTCGAATGGTTCATGCACAACAAATGCCCTTGCTCCTATGGCGAAAATTTTACATGAAACATTTGGTATTGAAAACGGGTTTATGACGACGGTGCACGCCTATACGGGCGATCAGCCAACACTGGACGGCGTTCATAAAAACCTTAACCGGGGCCGTGCTGCGGCTCTCTCTATGGTGCCGACATCCACCGGCGCGGCAAAAGCCATTGGCCTTGTTATGCCAGAGCTTAATGGCAAACTTCACGGGAAAGCCATTCGCGTGCCTACGCCCAATGTTTCTGTGGTTGATCTGAATGTGAATCTCACCAAGGCAGCAAGTGTTGAAGCTATTCATGAAGCGTTTCGCGCCGCCGCATCGGCTGAGCTAAAGGGAGTTTTGCAAATAATTGATGAGCCCACCGTCTCGATTGATTTTAATCATGATCCCCATTCCTCTAGCTTGATGACCAACGAGACGGTTGTAATTGACGGCCACCTTGCCCGCGTTTTGTCATGGTATGATAATGAATGGGGTTTTTCGAACCGTATGCTTGATACAGCTGCCGTCATGGCAAGCCTGCTTTAAACGCCCAGTAAAGGGGACAAAATTATCGCTCGCCGATTAACAGACGAGGCTTTACGGGATTATTTAAATGAGCGCCTTGGCGCTCATATTGCCCGTGCCTCCCAAGACCCGCAGACCAATCCGGTTAAACTTTTAGCCTATGATATATCCCGCCAAGTTGAAGACCGGGAGATCGCCTTTCGTAATATCGAAAGCTTTGTTAAAACGATTTCTGACAAAGCCGCTATAGAGCGCGCCGAGCGCCTTGGAGCCCGGGCGGGACTCTCTGCTGGTCATGATGTTTTAGGCGAGATAAAGTCTACCGCAAAAACAAAAGCCAAGCTTGGCTTTAATGGGTTTAAGCTCTGGCTGGAAACTCCGGGCCAAGGGCTTGTCCTCACGGCCCATCCAACATTTTCATTATCACGGCAGATTCGTGACTGTCTTGGCGGCATTGCGTCTAAGGGCGTAGATAATGCGGCAGATAACATTGAAACCCTGAAAACCCTGCCCTATCTACCCCGCCGCGCGCCGAGTTTAACCGAAGAACATGAAGACGCACAGGCCGCAATAGAGCGTATCCAAACCGCGATCCGCAGTGTTCATAAGACCATATTGACGGTCGCCCGTGAAGCCTTTCCCGATCAATGGACTGATCTATCCCCGCAGCTCCTCCATGTCTATAGCTGGGTCGGCTATGATATTGACGGACGCACGGATATAAGCTGGGCCGATGCCATGCGTCTAAGGTTGCGTGAAAAATTTAGCCAGCTTGTCCGCTACCACAGCCGCACCCGCGAACTTGTCCAAGCAATCGACGCAAATCATGCTGCCCATAAAACGCTCAAGACGCTGATTGACAAACTCTGCGACGCCCAAGAAAGCGCCGCACGGGATTTAGCGCTTTTCAACGAAGATTTGTCCAATCCTGAAAATCTTGTCGCCGCCGCCAATAATCTAACTCGCAGTTCTACGCGGCGGTTTTTAAATCTTGACGCCGCCATAGAGCTTATCGACCAAATTCTCATAAAAGCTGATGATGCGGCCCTGCAAACAGAGCTAATCTGCCTGAAAGCGGATATGCGCGCCTTTGGCCTTGGGACTTCGCGCATTCATTTCCGGCTAAATTCTCGCCATGTGGTTAGCGCCCTTAAAACCGTCTTTGGCATGAGCGAAGATAGTTCCGATAGCCGCACGCTTTTAATGCGGGCCTCAAAACTCACCCAAGACGTTAAACCGCAGCCGGTGAATTTCGCCTCCCTTGCCCTTGAAAAATCCACTGCTCATCAACAAATGATCTTAACGGCGCAAATCCATAAATATATCGACGACACAACGCCGATACGCTTTTTGATTGCCGAATGTGAAGACAGCCTGATTCCGCTGGGTATGCTTTATCTCGCCCGTCTTTACGGCGTTGATAAACATATGGATATTTCGCCCCTGTTTGAGACCGCCTCGGCGCTGAATAATGGCGGGCGCATTATTGAAAAAATGCTCTCTAATGACGTTTACCGGGATTATGTCACCGAGCGCGGCGTCTTTGCCATACAGACTGGATTTTCCGATGCGGGGCGCTTTATGGGCCAAATCCCTGCAACTCTCGCGATAGAGCGGCTACATTCGCATTTTGCCCGCGCTATGGATAAATGCGGGATTAAAAATGTCACCGCCTTAATTTTTAATACCCACGGCGAAGGCTTGGGGCGCGGGGGGCATCCCGGAAGCATTCAAGAGCGGGTTGATTACGCCATGAGCCCTTGGGCCATACATCAATTTGAAAAGCGCGGGCTTCATGTCTGCTATGAAACCAGTTTCCAAGGCGGAGACGGGTTTATGTGGTTCCAAACCCCCGCCCTCGCACAGGCCAGTGTCGCCTCGCTTATTTTAGCGCGCAACGCAGACCGCAGCGCCGCCGAGGACGATATATTCTATCAAGAAAAAGACTTCTCATGGGATGTATTTAGAACCCTCACGGCGGAGCAAGAAAGTCTTTATGACGATCCGAATTACGTTTCTGTCTTAGGCGGGTTCGGGCAAAACATGCTTATCCCAACAGGCTCCCGCGCGGCAAAGAGGGCAAAATCTGGTGACAACACCTTTAACCCGCGGCAATTACGGGCCATTCCCCATAATGCGATTTTACAGCAATTCGGCAGCCCCGCCAATATCTTTTACGGCGTTGGCCGCGCAGCCATGATTGACTGCGAGAAATTTGAAAACCTACTAAATACATCCGCACGCGCGCGCAGTATTTTTGGGCTTGTCCAAATCACCATGCAGCGGACAAATCTGTCTATCCTCACCGCATATGGGCGGTTATTTGACCCCGGGTTTTGGGTCAGCCGCGCCCTATCGGGTAATGAACCACATCTTGCGCAGCGCAGCCTGAAAGTAGCCGAAACCCTCAAGGCTCTACCGTGGCGCTCGCAAATTATGGATTTAACCAACCGTCTGCGCATGGATGTCTTCCATAGCGTCCGGGCCTTTCAGCGCGCAGATAATACCGCCAAATTTGACGATATTGATACTTTGCAAATCTTGCATGCCCTGCGCCTTGCGGTGATTATGAAGATGATGATTATTGCGACCGACCTACCCGCCGCAAGTGATGAACCCACATCGCAGCTTCACACGCTCAAGCGGCTACAAACGTTCCAAATCGACGGCATTTTAAGTGATCTAAAAGAGCGCTACCCAGAAAGCCGTGCCGCCCTGACATGGACCGAAGACCTCGCGGAGAAAACGGATATTCCCGCCGCAAATCCCGGCGGCTTTCTGCATATATCAGAGACCATCATAAAGCCCCTTGAGCGCGCCTCAGAGCTCGTGCGGCAAATCACTGTCGCAATCACCCATCATTATGACGCCTTTGGGTAGAGTGAAAAGCGCGGCTAACGCTGACGCAAACCAAAGGGCTTAAACGGGTGATCTTTGGGGCCGATATTATCATAATGAAAAGCGAGGCCCATTTGAAAGCTTTGGCCAATTCTCTGCGCCATCTCGTATATAGCCTCGGCTTTCTGCGGATCTAATACATCATTAGCCGTAGCATTAAATAAAGATAGCCAACGGTCAAAATGTGCGGGAGTTAAACCATTAAGGGCAAAATGTTTACGCATAGGATTGCCTTCAAACCCGTTCGTTTTAAGAAAGATAGAGCACCAAAATTCCGTAATATGCGCTATATGATGTTCCCAATCATTCGGGCCGATCTTAGCGGCGAATATGGGCGCGAGGAGCTCATCCGCTCTCACCGCTCCGTAAAACTTATCAACAATCTGTTTTATATCTTCCCGCGTTATAGGGTCAGGCACTTCATTTAAAACAGACATAATATTTAAAACAAAAATGGAATTGAAACCATTACCGCCACGACGCCCCAAAAGATCATATTAATCAGAGAGCGAAATACGCCGCCGTCGCTTTCTACGGAGATATTGAGTGCTTTCAAGACAAGGGTGCCCGGCAATAGAAAAATAGCGGCAAATATATTTAATAATTTCATGATGTGCTTTTCGGCTCTGCTGTCATTAATTCCTCAAATGGATTATGACAGATCAAGCATTAATAAGCTAATCAACTTATTCAAACCTGCCCTTTATCCGTGCCGCAGACATAATCCCAAAAGCGAAAATACAGCCCGTAATTTCCAGTGAATTTCGTATGATGCAGGTTATGATGCGAGGCGGTGATAATGTGGCGGCCATACCATCCCCTCACCCAGCGCTCAGGATAAACTTCCCAGCCCGCATGATTAAACACGGCGTTGATGGTCATAATCATCAGCAGTGCCAAAGCCATACCCACATGAAGCGGCACAAATAGGGCCATAACAGGCAAGAGCCAGGCCGAGATAAGCGCTTCAAACGGGTCGAAAGAAAAGCTCGCCCAAGGAGTTGGCTGTACGGATTTATGATGCCCTGCATGAGCCCAAGAAAAGATTTTTTTGTGGTGCATAATGCGGTGGGTCCAATAAAAATAGCTATCTTGGACAAAGAGAAATAAAAACCCGCTTACGCCCAGATAAGCCCATCCCCATAGCCCCTCTACCGCGCCGCTATACATTGCCGTACCGCCCGCTTTCCACATTTCAAGCACGACCGCCGCAGGCGTGGCATAGATAAAGGCCGAGAGTGTACTCAAGGTGATTTCATGGCGAATGGTCTGCGGCGTTGGCTCACGTTTCGACAGACGCCGCGCTTTGACTTTCGACGGATCACGCCGCCAAAGCATGTGGTGGATCGGCCAGACAATGGCAAAATAGCGCAGGATAATAATCGCTGTGAAAGCGAGGTAAGTGATGAGGGTTTGCCCCAAGGGTATTGGCCATCCGTCCATACCCCGCTTTGGCGCAAATTCACGGCCTGTGCAATTTCAAAAATGACGCAGGGCGGCGCGGCGCATAGGTTTCTGCGATATCGCCTCGCCTTTACAGGGTAAATCAGCCATATTGCGGCAAATACAGGAGGTTCATATGCGTTTCACTTTAGTCTTATTAGCTTTCCCGTTTATCCTCTTGGCCTGTGCGACGCAGCCAGACCCGGCGAAAGTTTGCACTGCCGAATGGATACAGCCGCGCACAGAGCGCGCCATGAATGATATTGAACGGACATCCTCCAGCGCGATGAAATCCTTACGCAAAGTCGGCGAAACCTATGCCCGCGGCAAAACCCCCGGCCCGCTACAACTGCTTCGGCTTTCAAGCTCTATGAAACGGCTCGAGCGAGAGGTTAAAAATGGGCGCGGGATTCGCGACCTTAAAACCCTTGCCCGCACGTGTAACGACCCGAGCCTAATTACCAATAGCCTCACCGGGTTTATGAAAGAACAAGGCTTGCCGGATAATATGATTAATTTCGTCACACAGCTCCCCGTCTATCAATCTATTATTGCGGATGTGACGGCCCCTGCGGCCACTCCCGCCAATTAACGCCAAAAAGCCGCTGTTGAAACCTTGCGGCTTTATGGCTAAACGGGCCTGTAAATTACGACAGGATGTTTCATGACCTATTGCGTTGCGGCCCTTTATCATTTTGCGCCGCTTCCCGATTACAAAGCCCTGCGGGCGCCTTTGCAGGCCATGTGCGATATGCTCGGCTTGACGGGGACGATATTGCTCGCCCATGAGGGCATTAACGGCACGATCGCAGGGTCAGATGCAGCCATTGCGGATATCCTCGCTTTCCTGCGCGCCGACCCACGCCTTACGGAGCTTGAGCATAAAGAAAGCCGCGCAGAGACAAATCCCTTTTACCGCATGAAAGTACGCCTGAAAAAAGAAATCGTGACCATGGGCGTGGACGGGATTAACCCCAATGAGATTGTTGGCACTTATGTTGATCCAAGTGATTGGAACGCCCTGATTAGTGACCCTGATGTGATCTTGATTGATACGCGCAATGATTACGAGGTCGAGATCGGCACATTCAAAGGCGCGGTCAATCCCGACACTCAGACCTTTCGCGAATTTCCGCAATGGGTGGAGGATAACCGCGAGAGCCTGAACAAGCCCAAAGTCGCTATGTTTTGTACCGGCGGCATACGCTGCGAGAAGGCCAGCGCCTTCATGAAGCAAAACGGCTTTGATGACGTCTATCACCTTAAAGGCGGCATATTAAAATATCTCGAAACTCAGCCCGAAGATAGCAGCCTTTGGGAGGGTGATTGCTTCGTTTTCGACCAGCGCGTCGCCGTCGGCCACCACCTCGCGGAAAGTGACTATGACCAATGTTTCGCCTGCCGCTACCCAATCACGGAACAAGAAAAAACCTCACCGCTCTATGTTAAAGGTGTGTCCTGCCCGCGATGTGCAAGCCGCATGAGCGAAGACCAACGCGCCCGATTTGCCGAGCGGCAAAAGCAAATAGACCTCGCGAAACAGCGCGGTGAAGTGCATATTGGGCGGAAGGTGTAATAAGAGTGAGAAAAAACCTTCAAATCATGGGAGTTATCACAATATTTATTGGAGCAATTTTCATATATTTCTTTATGGGACTTCTTTATAAAAATTCTCAAAATGTACTATTAGCTGAAATCTCGCCATATTTTTTTGCATGGTATGTCTTTATCTACGGAATATACGCACACATTCACTTTAAAAAGTTTACTTTTATGAAAAGAAAAACAGCCTTCATTTTGTCGGTTCTAATTTTAATTAGTGTTTATTTCTCGAAAATACAAAATACTTTTAATTTTGAAATGAGTGGGGCTTTCCTTATCTCTTTTTTACTTACCCTCATGCCAATAATTACAATGCTCAGTTTATATTTTCATAAAACCCAAGCCAAATGACCCCCATCCTCTATTCATTCCGCCGTTGTCCTTTTGCTATGCGCGGGCGTATGGCGCTTGCGATGTCGGGGCTTGATTATGAGCACCGAGAAGTCATGCTGCGCGATAAGCCTGCATCCATGCTCAAGGCCTCCCCCAAGGGGACTGTGCCTGTTTTCATCACAAACGGCGGCGAGATTTTTGAGGAAAGCCTTGATCTAATGCATTATGCACTCACTCAAAACGATCCTGAAAACTGGCTTGTGGGGTTTGACGCGGCGGGGCGGGCTTTGCTCGGCGATATAGACGGGCCGTTTAAACATCACCTTGACCGCTATAAATATAAAAGCCGCTATGATGAGAGTGCAAAACGCGGTGAGACCGATATAAACCACCGCCAACAGGCTGAAACCTACATTCAAAAACTAGAACAAACCCTTGAATCAGGTCCATTTTTATCCGGCAAAGCGCGCGGTTTTACAGATATTGCCATTTTCCCGTTTATACGCCAATTCGCCAATACAGATCGCCCATGGTGGGACGGCGAGAGCCAAGACGCCCCGCCCTATCCAAACACTCACGCATGGCTTGAGGGCCACATTGAAAGTGAGCTGTTCCAATCCATCATGACAAAATATCCGCAATGGGTGGAGGAGACGAATAATAACGCATTTAACAAAACCCATTAAACATCATCCATACAAAGACCCTAGATTGCTAAAAGCTAAATTAGCTCTTTAATAAGTAAAAAGGTTACATTGCAAAATACTAACACAGATGAATTGGAGATTAAATGCCTTGGCTACCAATGTATTTAAATGAAAAGGACTTAAAGTTATTATCCCATTGGCTTAATCAAGAAAGCGATATTGCTATTATTAAATCTATAGGTGAGAGGCAATGGAAAGCATTTGATGAAATATCAATAGAGTCTGCGGGTCGATATTGCTTATACCACAAAAAGGCGGGGCCGTTACCATTACTAAATAAAAAGAATTTAGGCGATGATATAACGGTTAAAGACCCATTTTCAGGCTGGACAGAAATTCGAAGCGGGGCTGACCCTACACAACCTTATTTTGGCCCGACCAAAAGTGCAGTTTATTGGTTAAATATACGTATTAGTAGCAATAGTATTATTGAAATATCCTCATTTGAATGGGTTGGAAACCATTATTCTATCATTGGAGAACCTGCCGCTGAAGCAACGAAAAAATGGTGGAACCGCCTTAGAAGATGGGTAAAAAAGCAATCCACTCATATTCCTCGCACGGGTGACATTGATGGCCCAAACAAAGAAATATATGCTTTCGACAACGCATTTAACAAAATATCAAATGGATTACCAAGGGCGCTTAATCCATAAATCATTTCTGAACCCAACCTAAAACCTGTATTCAGCCCCTATTCAATCCGCTTGTTTATAAGGGCATATGCGTGCATCCCCTCTGTGTGCCGCCTGCGGCTTTGTTTACGGATATGGCGGCGGGATTATAACAACCGCCGCAGATCACGTAGCAGGGATCGGGTCCTTGCGTCTCTCTCCGCAACGACCCGCCCCTGTCTTATTTTACTATGTCTTGATTCTATGCTTTTATTTTAAGCGGTTTTAATATCCGGAACACGCAAAACTTGCCCTGGATAGATTTTATCAGGATCCGATAGCATCGGCTTATTGGCTTCAAAAATCTCCGGATAAAGCTTCCACGTCCCGTAATAGGTTTTGGAAATCGCAGACAAACTATCCCCAGACGCCACCGTATGAAAACGCGAAGCACGGCCTTGCGTGCGGGTTTGGGCTTTGTCTTCGACGCCGCCGACCCCTTCGACATTGCCGACGGCGAGAATAATTTTCTCTTTCATTTCTTGAGAGACCGCCTCGCCAGAGACCGTGACCTTGCCGTCATCATTTACGTCAATCTCAACGCCGGTTTTATCAAGGCCTAAATCATCGACTTCTTTTTCGAGCGCCTTTTTCGCCTCACGGCCCTTAAATATTTTTCCAAGCCCCCGCCCAGCGGCTTTAACAAAGGGTATCGTTCCAAACATATTTTTCTCCTCTTTTTTAGCTCAAGAAACTATTAAGCTGTCTTCTCTTGCCATAATTCGATTTTAAGTCCAGCGGGATCAATAAACCAGCCAAAAATGCCGTAATCCGTATCATCAATCTCGCCGATGATCTGCGCCCCGCCCGCCCGCGCCCGCTCTATTAGGGCCGCTGTATTATCCACCCGCAGGTTGATCATAAACTCGGCCTTGGACGGGTTGAAATAATCCGTATCCGCCTTAAAAGGTGACATCATGGTAAACCCGTGGCCATCACTCGGCCATTCAAAACTCCCCCAGTCTTTAACGTCTACGCCCATATGGTTCGCCCACCACGCCCGGTAAGCCTGAATGTCTTTAACCTTAAAAAAAACACCCCCAAGTCCTAAAATTTTGCCGTTCATAATATTCTCTCCCTTTTATGCGCTGCTGCATTTATACCTGCTTTGGCGAAATGCACAGCAAAATTGCGCTAAACACTTGGCCTTGAGAATTTTCCTCTATATAGAGCCCCACATAAATGAAAGCCATGTGAGTCCTCATTGGATCGAAAGGATAGTTATATGTTTGGTATTATTGCATCCGGCGGAATAAATGTATTGGGAATGCCTATTAATCCGGCTCTTTTCGCATTTATACTCGTCGCCGTTTTATTCGGCGGTCTTAATTTTCTTGACTTTAAGCGGTTCGACTAGGCTCACAGCGCGTGGCAATGAGCGCATTTTTACTCTTTATCGGGATTGTTATCCTGATTTTATCTGGGGACTGGATGGTTCGCGGCGCAGCAGCGCTTGCCCGCCATTGGGGTATCCCCTCGCTAATCGTCGGGCTGACAATTGTTGCCTTTGGCACCTCGGCCCCAGAACTATTTGTCTCCATACAAGCCGTCCTTAACGGCACGAGTGAGCTCGCAGCCGGTAATGTTATCGGCTCCAATATCGCCAATGTGCTTTTGGCCCTCGGCGCGCCGGCGCTTATCATGGCTATTCCGACAAATATGCCGGGGGTGGGGCGTAATGCCCTTGTTGCCCTGTTTGCAAGCGTTTTATTTATCGCCCTCGCGTTAATTCACAGCCCGCTCATCATATGGCAGGGGGCCATTCTTTTTGGCGGCATCTTAATCTATCTGATATGGATGTTTCGCTTGGCGAAATCCGGCGTTGAAGACCCAATCTTAAATGAAATGACGGAAATCGACGAAGGCGAGGACGGCTTACCAACAAAGGTTTGGCTGTCATCTGTATTCTTAGTCATCGGTCTTATTGGCCTTGCGATTGGCGGGCGGATGATTGTGGATAATGCCAGCGCCATTGCCGAAGGCTTTGGCGTTTCTGAAACCATTATCGGCCTGACAATTGTGGCGATTGGGACATCACTCCCCGAAGTCGCTACTGTTATTATTGCCGCCTACCGGGGCCAAACAGAAGTCGCGATAGGTAATGTTTTAGGATCTAATGTATTTAATATTTTTGCCGTCGCCGGCGCCGCCGCCCTCACCGGCCCCGTGATTATTGAAAAGCAGCTCCTCGTCTTTGACATATGGGTGATGCTGGCGGCAATGATTGCCCTTGTTGTGATTGTGCTCACCCGCATGCCGATTGGCAAAAAAACTGGCGGTATCTTCTTGGCGGGTTATGGGCTTTACCTTGCGGCGCTCGTGCGCGGCATTATCTAAGACATCTTGCAGGCATAAGATGATAATTGAGATCGAAAAAGACTTTCAATTCGAAGCGGCTCATTATTTTAGTCACCCGGATGCGAATGATGCCTTTAAAAACATCCATGGTCATTCCTTCAAAGGCACAGTCCGCATCCAAGGCGACCCGCAAGAAGACAAAGGCTGGGTGCGGGATTTGTGGAAAATTGATAATATTATCAAAGAGGTCATTGCGCCGCTTGATCATGCTATGCTCAATGATATTGACGGTTTAGACGCACCAGCCCTTGAACAAATTGCCATTTGGATTTTTGAGCGCCTTACACCGCGCCTGCCCGGGCTTGCCTGTGTTGAAGTGGGCCGCCCCTCTTGCGGGGAACGGGCGCGTTATAAAAAGCCTTCCGCATCCTCATGAGCAATAAAGCCGTTCTTATAACCGGCGGCGCAGCGCGTATAGGCGCGGTTATTGCGCGCGGCCTTTCAGATGACGGGTGGAGACTGTGCATTCATTATAACCGTTCCAAAGACGCTGCTCAGAAACTCTGCGCGGAAATTAAATCTAGCGGCGGACATGCCGTAACGGTTCACGGTAATTTGGCTATTCGCGCGGATGTTGAAAGCCTCATATCCCGCAGCGCTAATGCCCTAGAACAGCCTTTAACCGCTTTGATTAATAATGCCTCGACCTTTAGTCCTGACGCCGCCCAAAGCATGAGTAATGCAGGGTTTGATTATCATATGGACGTTAATCTTCGCGCGCCGCTCATGCTGTCGCAATGTTTTGCGGCGCAATATTCCCAAAACGGTCCCCAGGGTGACAACGGCGTTATCATCAATATGATCGACCAACGAGTGCTTAAACCCAATCCAACTTATTTCACTTATAATATTTCCAAAACAGCCCTTTATCACAGCACCAAGACATTGGCGCAGGCTTTCGCGCCCCATATTCGTGTCAACGGCATTGGGCCGGGGCCAAGCTTACAAAACTCCGACCAAAACCCAGACATGTTCAGTGGTGAAGCCAATAACACGCTTTTAGGGCGCGGGTCTCCGCCGAGCGATATTCTCTCAGGGGTTCGTTATCTCCTTAATGCGCGCTCTGTTACCGGGCAGATGGTCGCCGTAGATTGCGGACAACACCTGACATGGCAAACGGCAGATATCATGGCTGCAACGCCGAAAGGAGCCATATAGATGGCGATTAAGTCAATTTTCCGGCTCCTTCGCGGCAGTACAGATACACAACCCGCTATGCGCATATTTGTTCGCGGATTGAAAATTGATGCTTTTATCGGCGTTTACCCCCATGAATATGAGCAGCGCCAACCGATTATTGTCGATATTGAGCTTGATATGGGCGATATGCCTCCCCCCAAAGACGACCGCCTCTCCGAAACCCTTGATTATGGCCTTGTCGCACAAAAGGTCGCAGAGATCGCACTTGACAGTCACGTCCAGCTTGTTGAAACACTCGCTACACGTATTGCAATCTGGGCCCTTTCAGCCGACGACAGAGTTCAAGCCTGCGCTATACGCATATCTAAACCCCAAGCCCTAGACGCAGCAGACCTTGCCGGCGTTGAAGTCATCAGACGACGTGACGACTAATTTCTGACTGAATTTTATGCCCAATTCATATCGGCGCTCCATTGAGAAAAATCCAACGCGGACAGATAGCCTCAATGTTTTAGGAACACCCCTTGAAAGCTGTTCCCTTGATCCTGTGACAGGGTTTTTCCGTGATGGCTGCTGCGAAACCCGCATTAATGACACGGGGCGGCATATCATTTGCGCGCAAGTCACTGACGTATTTCTTAAATTCTCTAAGGCACGGGGGAATGATTTAATCACCCCCCAACGGCGTTATAAGTTTACGGGCCTAAAACACGGGGATTTTTGGTGCCTCTGTCTGGATCGGTGGCGCGAAGCCCTCAACGCAGGCTGTCCGCCTCCCATTCGTCTTAAAGCGACCCATGAAATCGCGCTTGAGCGTATCCCCCTTGAAGTCTTAAAGAAACACGCCCTTGATAAATAAACCCATAGGCTTAGGCTTAGGGCGTGGCCGTGAATCAAAATATCTCTGAAAACAGCTCCGATCGCAACACAGCGGAGACAACAGCTTTAAGCGCGCCAGAACCGCAATTATCTGGCCCCGGCCGCATTGCCGAATATGTAAAAACCCTGCCCGATAACCCAGGGGTTTACCGGATGATCGATGATAAAGGCAGCGTACTTTATGTCGGCAAAGCTAAAAGCCTCGTTAAACGTGTGTCCGCCTATAAAAGCTATAATCGCCATCCTATTCGCATACAGCGCATGATTCGCGCGACAAACCGCATGGAATTTGTCACGACAAGTTCAGAGGCCGAAGCCCTCCTTTTAGAAGCTACACTGATTAAGCGTCTCAAACCGCGATATAATATATTATTGCGTGATGATAAAAGTTTTCCTTATATTCTTGTGCGGAAAAACCATCCGGCGGGACAAATCAGGAAACACCGCGGCGCGCGAAAGATTAAAGGGGATTATTACGGCCCCTTTGCCTCTGCCGGGGCCGTAAACCGTACGCTTGATACTTTACAGCGAGCCTTTCGTTTGCGCACTTGTAGCGATTCTGTTTATGATGCCCGGACCCGCCCCTGTATGCTACACCAAATCAAGCGCTGCGCGGCCCCTTGTACAGGTGAAATATCCATTGAAGATTATAATAAGCTTATTGACGAAGCCTCTGATTTTCTGAATGGCCGCTCAAATGATTTACGCAAGAGCCTTCAGGGGCAGATGCAAATCGCATCGCAGGGTTTAAAATTTGAAAAAGCGGCGGAAATTCGTGACCGCCTGCAAGCGCTCGCAAAAGTCAGTACCCATTCCGATACCAACCCGCAAAGCTTTCAGGAAGGGGATGTATTAGCTTTGCATATGTCCGGTGGTCAAAGTTGCATACAGGCCTTTTTCTTTCGTGCGGGGCAAAATTGGGGCACCCGCGCCTTTTTCCCGCGCCATAGTAAAGACGATAGCCCGGAACATATTCTCGATAGTTTCCTCGCGCAGTTTTATTTGCATAATCCAATACCCCGCCAAATTTTTGTTAGCCATGACTTGCCGAGTCATGACCTCATCGAGCTCGCTTTATCGGAACGCTCCGGGCGAAAAATAAAAATCTCCAAACCCCAGCGCGGGGAGAAAATACGACTTATTGAAAATGCATTGAAAAATGCCGAAGATGCTCTTGCCCGTAAACGCGCAGAAACCGCCTCTCAGGTCAAATTGTTAAAAGGTGTGGCCGAGACTTTTGATCTTGAGGCGCCGCCAGACCGTATTGAAGTTTATGATAACAGCCATATCCAAGGCACAAATGCTATTGGCGCTTTTATTGTGGCGGGGCCAGACGGGTTCAATAAACGCGATTACCGAACCTTTAATATCAAAGACGTTGATACCGAGCCGGGAGATGATTACGCCATGATGCGCGAAGTCTTTCGGCGGCGTTTCTCTCGGCTTATGAAAGATGACAGCTTGATTTGGCCAGACCTTATCCTTATTGACGGCGGTAAAGGGCAACTCTCTGCCGTCACAGAGACCTTAAAAGACATCGGAGCTTTAGGGCGAGTTCCTCTAGTATCAATCGCCAAAGGCCCAGACAGGAATGCGGGACGCGAAGTGTTTTTTATGAACAACCGCCCGTCTTTCATGATGCCGCCCCGCGATCCTGTTTTGTTTTATTTGCAAAGGCTACGGGATGAAGCTCACCGCTTTGCCATTGGCACCCATGTCTCGCGGCGAAAAAAACAGATGAAAACAAACCCACTCGATGGTATTATAGGGATAGGAGCAAAGCGAAAACGCGAATTACTCGCTCATTTTGGCTCTGCAAAAGGGGTAAAATCGGCCAGCCGTGACGATCTGGCCCGTGTGGAGGGGATCAGCGAAAAGCTGGCGGAAATAATATATGACTATTTCAACACCGAATGAACCAAAACAGGGCCAAACGGGCGGCATTATTGCGGATATACTCACCCTTATGCGGGCGTTAATAACTCCCGTTATAATGGCGGTAATTATCATGGGTTGGCCCTTACCCGGTTATGCACTCCTCGCATCAGCGCTTTTTATTATGGCGGCTCTAACCGATTTTTTTGACGATTATTTCGGCGGCGCAGAGACCGCTGTTATGCGTAAATTTGGCTGGTTTGATGATATTGCAGATATTATCCTCGTGATTGGCGCATTACTGGCCATGTCTTGGGTTATATATCGCGCGGGGCTTATGAACGGATTCATCGCCATACCCATAATATTATTCATTGGCAAAGAACTCTTGGTCGGACTTTTCAAAGGCTTTGAGTTGTCAAATCTCAATCCTGTTGAAGACCGTCTTGCGACGGCTAAAAACGCATTATCTATGATGGCTGTCTCCGTTTTAATAGCTTCGCCGTGGCTGACCGCTTGGATGGACAGCCTTCGGGTATCAAGCGACCCTTACGCTATTTATAACGAGGCCTCGACATTTATCTGGCTTATCGGTACGGGTTTATTATGGATCGCGGCCCTTATAGGCCTTCTTCACGGTCTAAGATTATTCCAAGCCACCAAGCCGATAAAAGATGAAAGCCCGTCATGACAGCAGACAGCACGCAGCGCCCATCACCTTCTGGGCCGCAGCCAAAAACACATCTGGCCTGGGTTCCTAATGCTCTGACCTTAGGGCGGATAGCTTTCATCCCTGTCCTCATAGGCGGTATTTTAACTTATGGGACTGACCATGCATTTTTAGGGACAACGGTTATCTTAGGACTCTTTCTCATCTTAGGACTCACGGACTTCCTGGATGGCTACTTAGCCCGCAAATGGCATGTCACATCAGATTTTGGACGTATGCTCGACCCTATTGCCGATAAACTTTTTGTTGCCGGCCTACTTATTGCATTTACCATTTTAACCCGCGGGACATGGTGGATTCTCGCCCCCACCCTTATGATTATCGGCCGCGACATATTCATTAGCGGCCTTCGCGAGCACGCAGCCCATAAAGGAATAGTGATGCCCCCCACCCAGCTTGCGAAATGGAAAACGGCAACTGAAATGCTAGCCATTGCCATCTTGTTAATTTGGGTCTTATCAGGGCAATGGCTCCCCATATCAGACAGCATTATGCAGCTTGTCGATAACTCTCGGCGACTCGGGGTTGCTCTTTTATGGATAGCCGCCGCACTATCCGCTTATACGGGACTTCATTACGCAAAAGCCGCCCTAAAAAGAACGGCTTAAATCCAATATTATCAAGGCGTTAAAGCTTAAAACTTAAAACTTAATTTTCCCGTGAACCGCTTTGTCATAATCTTCAACCATGGCGGCGCAAATATCTGCGGGTGGATAATTATAATCCCCCACTTGGCGCACAGGCGTGACTTCAGCAGCCGTCCCGACCACAAAACATTCTGAGAAATGCGGCAGCTCTGACGGGTAAATATCGCGCTTATAGACTTTAATGCCGCGCGCTTCTGCAAGGCGGCAAACTGTGTCATGAGTAATCCCCTCAAGGAGAATGTCATTCGTCGGCGTATGCAGTTCCCCATCGCGGGCAAAGAAAATATGCGCACCGGTACATTCCGCAACCCGGCCTTTATAATCCAGCATAAGCGCTTCGTCCCAGCCTTTGGCTTTGGCCGCGTCTTTGGACATCGTACAAATCATATAAAGACCTGCCGCCTTTGCTTTTGACGGGATCGTATCTGGCGCCGGGCGCTTCCAATCGGACATGCCGATTTTAATACCCTTCATTTTGTTCTCGAAATAGCTCCCCCAATGCCAACAGGCGACAGCAAGGTGAATCTGGTTATTAGCAGAGGCTACCCCCATTTGATCAGAACCGCGCCATGCAATCGGGCGTACATAAGCATCCCCAAGCCCCGATTTAGCCAAGGTTTCCGTACAGGCCGCATTAATTTGCTCAACCGTATATGGAATTTCATAGCCGAGTAATTTCGCAGAATTATAAAGCCGTTGACTATGATCATTGAGGCGAAATATCTCCCCCCCATAAGCCCGGTCACCTTCAAACACGGCAGAGCCATAATGCAGAGAGTGCGTCAGGAGATGAACTTTGGTGTCTTTCCACTCATGGAACTCTCCGTTCATCCAAATATAACCGTCGCGGTCGTGATAGGGTTTTTCGATCATAATCAACTCTCTCAAAGAACAGCTATTGCTGTAATGAACATTTTTCGCCATTCTGCCAATCTATCTTGCGAATACAAGACGTGAATTGAATTACATAAGGGAATAATTTAGTGTCGGAGCATCAATCTTTGGACCGTGTAGGCATACATTTGCTTGTCGTCGATGACGATGACCGAATCCGTGACCTATTAAGGGCATTCTTAACCAAGAAGGGATTTCGTGTTACCACGGCCCATAGTGCCGTTGCCGCCCGCAGCCTGATGGAAACTTTGGCCTTTGATCTTTTAATTCTTGATGTCATGATGCCAGAAGAGAATGGGTTTGAGTTCACCCAATCCTTACGCAAAACCCATGATATCCCCATTATATTGCTTACCGCGCGCGGGGAGAGCGAAGATCGTATCTCCGGCCTGACAATCGGGGCGGATGATTACCTAACCAAACCTTTTGAGCCGCAAGAACTTGTCCTGCGTATTGAATCAATATTACGCAGGGTGGGAGTCAATCTTCCCGCGTCCCAAGTCGTATTTGGCCCGTGGCGCTTTGATGTGGAGCGGCGAGTCTTAGAAAAATCAAGAGAGCGCATTCACCTCACAACTGGTGAGGAAGCCTTGCTTACAATCTTGGCGCGGCGCGGCGGCGCGCCTGTTAGCCGCCTCGCTCTTGCTAAGGAAATAAAAGCTAAATCCGAACGCGCCGTCGATGTGCAAATGACCCGTCTTCGGCGCAAGATTGAACAAAATGACGGGGAACCGCAATGGCTACTAACGGTACGCGGGGTTGGTTACCGCCTCCTCACAGAGAACTTAGAGGGTTAAACCCGCGCAAATGCCGATAAAACGCTTACTTCCGAAAAATATATATGGCCGCGTGACTATGATTATTATCTTGCCGATCATTCTTATGCAAATGGCGGTGGCCTATATATTTTTCAATGCCCATTGGGTGCGCGTGACCGGCACATTAACGGATAGTATTGCCGCAGAAATCGCCTTTGCCGTCGAGCTTTATGAACAAGCGCCAAGTGCTGAGCGCATAATTCAGCTTGATGAATTAATGCGCCCCAATATGGAATTATCCATAAATTTTGTCTCCCTTGATCGTTTGCCGGAAACGGAGAGGCGCTCTTTTTTCTCTAATCTTGACAAAACACTGCGCGCGGCGCTCGGCAAAACCCTGACTGATCCCTATTGGTTTGATACAACCCGCTATCCTAATCATATTGATATTCGCGTACTTGTGGACGGCGGCGTGCTACGATTTATTACCTCGCGCGACCGTGTTTTTGCGCCGACAGGGTTTATGTTTATCTTTTGGCTGATGACAACAACAGTGCTGCTCACGGGCATTTCTATTTTCTTTGCCAAGAATCAAGCCCGGCCCATTATCGACCTCGCCAGAACCGCCGATGCTTTTGGACGCGGGCAAAATATTGATGGTTTCAAACCTTCCGGAGCCACAGAGGTTCGCCTTGCAGGGCAGTCTTTTCTTAAAATGGCCCAGCGCCTACAGCGTCATATAAACCAAAGAAAAGCTTTTCTTGCCGGCGTGAGTCATGATTTACGCACGCCGCTCACGCGCCTGAAACTTCACTTTGCCATGAGTGATGACAGCTGTAGCAAGGCCGAAGCAGACCTTGTTGAAATGGAACAAATGCTTGATGGTTATCTTGACTTCGCCAAAGGCACCGCCGCAGAGAAGCGGCAGCCAACACAGCTTAATTTATTAATAAAAGATACATTAAAAAAATATAAGCAAGCCATTGAATTCAATCAAAATTCAAATCCCGTTATTGATATTCAAAAAACATCTTTCACTCGCGTACTCGACAACCTTATATCCAACGGACTTAAATATGGCACCCATGTCCGAATAAATTTAACACAAGATGAAAGCGCTATTTATATTCATGTTGAAGATGACGGGCCCGGCATTCCTGAAAAAAAACGAAGTGCTGCCTTTCAGCCTTTTCAGCGCCTTGACGAAGCCCGCAATCAAAATATCGAAGGGGTAGGCCTTGGCCTATCTATCGCCAAAGATATTATCCAAACTTATGGGGGGACATTAACATTAGGCGATAGCGATATGGGCGGATTAAAAGCAGAAATACGCTTGCCGCTTTAACCTCAAGACAATTAAATTCACATCCTGCCTCGCCGCTTAGGATAAGTCTTTCGCCCGTTTCAAAGCCGCTCTAACCGCAAGTTTCATCAAAGGCACCATGCCCTTATCCCCCATTAACACATCAAGGGCCGCCTGTGTGGTGCCGCCTGGTGAGGTCACAGCCACTCGCAAGTTATCTGCGGGTTCGCCAGACTTTTTCATAAGTTCCGCCGCGCCGATGATCGTCTCCCGCGCAAAAACAGGGGCCATTTGCGGCGGCAATCCAATATCCTGCGCTGCCGCTTCGAGGGCTTCAGTCAGGTAAAACACATAAGCCGGGCCAGATCCCGACACAGCGGTGACGGCATCAATCATAGCTTCGGTCTCGACCTCCTCCACTTTACCAGTCGAAGCGAGTAATTTTTTAACCGTTTTCTTTTGCGCGACCGTCACCTCATTATCAGCCGTAAAAGCCGTCATACCCGCGCCAATCGCCGCAGGAGTATTGGGCATGGCCCGCACTAAGGGCCGACTTGGAAAGGCTATGGACAGGCGCGCAAGACTAACCCCAGCCATAATCGATATAATCACGCAGTCATCAGGAATATAGGCCTCTAGTCCCTCTGCGACTTTATCAAACATCTGCGGCTTAATCGCCAAGATAACATGTGTCAGCGAGGGTAGCACTTTAGATATAGCTTCATAATGAACCGCACCCGCCGCAATCACCGCTTGCGCATCTTCGCCTGGATTAGGGTCAAGCAGCGCAATATGCTGCGGCGCTACGCAAGGGTTTCGGCCTTTCGCCCAGCCCTTAACAAGAGCGCCGCCCATACGCCCCGCACCAATTATTAAATGTGTTTGCCCCATGACACGCCCCCTAAAATTTATATGACCCCAATAGTGGTTTCGGCGAAAGCTTGATCAAGAGCCTCTTCGGGCGTTTTTCCGGCCCATATGACATATTGGCAGGCTGGAAATCCACATTCGGCAGCATCTCGGGCGGCGGATATAATATCCATCGCCTGTTCAAGACTTATTTTGGCCGCGCCCCGTAAGGACAGGTTATGGCGGTAAACCAAAGAGCTATTGCGTTCCCAATAATCAAAATGTCCCGCTGAAAGGCGCTCATTTAATAATGACATGAGGCGGCATAACCGGTCTGTTCGGCCCATAGGCGAGCGGCTCTCTAGCACGAGGAATATCTGAACCTGTTCCTTATCCGCGTGCCAACGTAAGGATAAATCATGATAACCACAGCGCCCAGGCAGTGATATATTCAGCTCCGAGCCATCTAGGCGCTCATAGTCATAATGTTCCGCGATTGAAATGCGTTCAAAACAATCAAGCGGATTTGTCCGTCCCGGTAATATAGCGTTCAGCTTCGGGCTTGAGCGAATACAGCTGTCTTGGAGATAGCCTTCTTGAAGTATTGTCATGATCGTCTTTCGCGATTCTTTTTCACCATTCAGTGTTAAGATAACGAAAGCGGGGAACTCCACAACATATAGTTATCAATATATTGTTGATAACTATATGTAGCAGGGTTTAGGTTTTTGGCTTTGCCTTCGTGCGAGGCTTTTTAGGTTTGGGCGCAGCTTTGGGCTTCATCCCGTTTAATTCCGCTCTAAGGGTAGCATTTTCATCCGCAAGAACCTCTAGCCGCGCTTTAAGAACCTCAAACTCATCACGGCCCACGAGGTCAAGATCCGCGATGATTTTCTCGGCCTGTGAGCGCGCAACCGCTTTGGCTTCATCGCCGACCCCTTTGACGGCGCCAACCGCATTGGTCAGAAGATTGCTTAACTCATCCAAAGGACGTGACTTACTCTGCATATTTGGCTCCATTTTCTGCCCTTTAGGGCTTTCCTTAAAGATAGGAGCGGTTTAACAGAAATTCCAGAGCTTTAATTGGAATTAATGCCGCAGCCTTAGAGCTGCCGGGAATAAAGGGTTATCCAAATTATGATCGAGCTAATAAATGCGATCCCTTTCCCAAATTGGCTGGACCCGATTATTTTAGAGATTGGTCCGATCAAATTAGGCTGGTACGGCCTCGGTTATGTCGTGGGGGTGGGTCTTGCGTTTTATTACGCCTCCCGCCTTGTCAGAAAGCCTGTCTATTGGCAGCCATCACGGCTAGCGAGGGGCGAGCTAAATCGGCCCGATAAGCGCATGTTAGAGGATTTTGCTTTTTACTGTATGGTCGGCATTATGGTCGGCGGGCGTATTGGGTCTATTTTACTTTATAATACGCAATATTACATCGAAAACCCGCTAGATGTGTTTAAAGTCTGGGAAGGCGGCATGGCCTTTCACGGCGGATTTTTAGGCGTTTGCGCGGCCACATTTTATGTCGCTAAACGCTATAAAATCAGCCTATGGCGCTGGGCGGATATGGCCGCCGTTGGCGCATCCATTGGCATTGGCCTTGTGCGGATTGCTAACTTTATCAATCAAGAGCTTTATGGCCGCGCCACCGATGTGTCATGGGCCTTTATCTTTAATACAGACCCCCTATCCACCCCGCGCCACCCCAGTCAGCTTTATGAAGCTTTCCTCGAGGGGCTCATGATCTTCTTGATTATTCGGATTTTAGTCACGCGGTTTAAAGCGCTGACCTATCCAGGGCTTTGCGCGGGGGCCTTTATGCTGCTTTACGGCATCTTCCGCTTTAGCATTGAATTTGTCCGCGAGCCTGACCCGATTCCGCAAATTAGTGAGTATTTCACCCGCGGCATGGCCTATAGCCTGCCCATGATTATCATTGGCGCGCTGATTATTACATGGACATACCGCCGCGGCCCCGTTGCGCCGACACAGCAAACTATCGACGCAAACACAGAGGCAACATCAGAGGCAAGCACGGCGTAATGCCTCAAACGCAGACAAAACTATCCGCGCGGCTTAAAGCCTATATCCGAGAGACCGGCCCCCTGCCCGTTTCGGAATATATGAGCCTGTGCCTGCTTGACCCTAAAGACGGATTTTACCCCACCCGCGACCCCCTCGGCAGTGAAGGCGATTTCATTACCGCACCCGAAATCTCTCAAATGTTCGGCGAGGTTCTTGGGCTATGGGTCATTCAAAGCTGGATGGATATGGGCCGTCCAAAGCGCTTTACCCTCGCAGAGCTTGGCCCGGGGCGCGGGATTATGATGGCAGATATGCTGCGCAGTATCGCCCTTGATGCGGATTGTATGCGTGCCGTGCGGGTTTACCTCATTGAAGCCAGCGCCGCCCTTGAAGCGGTACAAGGTCAAAGCCTCGCGCAGGCTGCCGCCCCTGTGACATGGGTGAAATCGATCACTGACCTAGCTGATGACCCTACCCTCATCATCGGGAATGAATTTCTCGACTGTCTGCCCATACGCCAAGCGGTACAAATGGATCCCTTTGCGGGTAAAGACGGCTGGCAAGAACGGCTCATAGGTCTTAATGACACCGGGCAGTTCCGCTTCCAACTGAACACGGCCCCGCTCAGCCCTACCCTTCAAGCCATGCTACCTAGCGGCCATGAAGACGCCCGTAAAGATGAACTGATAGAACTCTGCCCCTCCGTGTTTCAAATTATGGAACAGATAAAGCCGCTCTTTACCGCCCATCCGGGGCGCGCATTGTTTATTGACTACGGCCCTGACAGCACGGAGTTTGGTGATAGTCTTCAAGCGCTTAAGCGTCATAAGAAAATTGGCGTTTTTGATCTCCCCGGCGAATCTGATCTTACTGCGCGGGTTGATTTTTCTGCTTGCCGCCACGCCGCCCGCTCTATTGATCTCACCGCGTCAGAAATTATCACCCAAGCCGAGTTTTTGTCAAAGCTTGGGATTGAAATGCGGGCCGTCACTTTGACCCGCCATAAGCCAGACGCCAAACCAAAAGTTTTACGCCAGCTTCATCGCTTGATGGATCATGATGAAATGGGGCAGCTTTTCAAAGCCCTTTGCATCAGCGCCAGTGGCATGGCCGCCCCGCTTGGTTTTCGGTCATGAACGTTCCGTTTAAGACCCATGAGTTATTAGATTTACCCCATATCTCCCACGGCTTTTTTGGGCGGCTAGGCGGTGTCTCGCGCGGCACATATGATAGCCTGAATGTCGGGCGAGGCTCCAATGATGACCCTGAAAATGTCAAAGAGAACCGCCGCCGCGTTGCCGCTAGCCTCGGCACGCCGCGCGATAGTCTCCTTAGCCTCTATCAAATCCACAGCCGCGACGTTATTATCGCGGACTCTGCGTGGGATTACAATTATAGACCCCAAGCCGACGGGCTTGTCACCACGCGCCCCGGCCTCGCTTTATCCGCCTTAGCGGCAGATTGCGGGCCTGTGTTATTTTGTGATTCTAACGCCCGCGTCATAGGGGCTTGCCATGCGGGCTGGAAAGGCGCGGTTAGCGGCGTTACCGATAACGTCATAGAGGCGATGGAAAGCTGCGGGGCAAAACGCCGTGACATCCGCGCCGTGCTTGGCCCTTGTATTAGCAGTGAAAATTATGAAGTGGGTCAAGCCTTCAAAGACAATGTCCTTGCTATCGACCCTCTTGCAGAGCCGCATTTCAACAGCCCGGTACAATTAAGCGGCCAAACCAGCATACCACATTTTGATCTTAAGACTTATACCCTAGCGCGCCTGTCACGGGCGGGGCTCATTCATATCGCCGCCCTGCCGGATTGCACATATGCAGCGCCGGAGCATTATTATAGTTACCGCTATAACACACATCATAAAATTACGGATTACGGCCGACAAATTTCTGCAATTTGCCTCACAGAATGATTGCCTTTCGCGCGGCAATGGTTAAAGACATGAAAAAATATTAACGTTCCCCAAACCAAATGTTATTGGGGGTATATAGGTGGTGCGGGTCATGAAACTTATTAGCGGTACGTCAAATGTTGAACTCGCGCGCGGCATAGCCGATGTGCTCGATGTTCCCCTCACCTCTGTTGATATAGAACGCTTCCGCGATCAGGAAATTTTCATTAAAATTAATGAAAATGTTCGCGGGGAAGATATTTTCCTCATTCAGCCCACATCTGCCCCGGCTAATGACCACTTAATGGAACTCCTTGTCATGATTGATGCGCTTGTCCGCGCTTCCGCCAAACGCATTACGGCGGTGGTGCCTTATTATGGGTATGCCCGCCAAGACCGTAAGACAGGCGGGCGGACACCGATTTCGGCGAAGCTCGTCGCGAATTTAATCTCCAAAGCGGGCGCTGACCGTGTTCTAACGATTGATCTACATGCCGGGCAAATCCAAGGCTTTTTTGATATTCCAACTGACAACCTCTTTGGGCAGCCGGTTTTTGAAACCGATATCAGAGACCTATTCTCTAGCGCCGATCGCGACCAACTCATGTTTGTCTCTCCTGATACAGGCGGCGTGGTGCGTACCCGTAGCCTCGCCAAACGTTTCGGCGCAGATATTGCGATTGTTGATAAACGCCGCCCAAAAGCAGGGGAAGCCGAAGTCATGAACATTATTGGCGATGTCGCAGGCCGAAGCTGTATTTTACTTGATGACATTATTGATTCTGGCGGCACATTATGTAACGCGGCCAAGGCCCTAAAAGACCAAGGCGCAAACAGCGTTAGCGCCTATATCACCCACGGCGTCTTATCAGATCCCGCCGTTGAACGCATTTCCAATTCAGAGCTTAAAGAAGTGGTCATTACGGATACCATAGCGCAGCCGGAAAAGGTCAAAAAATGCGAACGTATTCGCGAGGTTTCCGTGGCAAAACTGCTAGGAGAAGCCATTCGCCGCATCGCAAATGATGAAAGCGTGTCTAAACTCTTTGGTTAAGACAAAGTCTTTACGATTAAGGTCTAAAACTCTGTATTTTGCACAATTTGAGCTCTTGCCTTTTACAGCGCGCCAATCTATATACGCGCGAAATTTGTAGATTCACATGAGCCGCCACAGGGCGGCTGATTTTTTCGTAGGGTTTGTTATAAACATATAACCCCTGACTTGATAAGGAATATAGCCATGGCCGATGTCGTATTGGACGTTGTTGTACGCGAAAACACAGGAACTGGTAATGCCCGCGCATCGCGGCGCGGCGGTTTCGTTCCCGGAGTTCTTTACGGCGGAGGTCAAGACCCTGTTGCCGTTTCTGTAAAACATAATGAAGTTTTACGGGCTTTAAATTCTGGCAATCTCATTCAGAGCATGGTTGAGCTGTCACATGATGGTAAAAAACAAAAAGTTCTGACCAAATCTATCCAATATCACCCCGTAACAGATATGCCTGTTCACATTGATTTTTTCCGTGTCACAAATGACACGATTATCGATGTTGTTGTACCGGCTGTTTTCGTTGGTGAAGATACTTCACCCGGCATTAAGCGCGGCGGTATTTTGAATGTGGTTCGTTATAATATTGAAGTAAAATGCCCGGCTGGCTCTATTCCTGATAGCCTTACGGTTGATATTTCTGAAATGGATATCGGCGATGCCATTCATATCTCTGAAGTTAATCTTCCGGACGGCGTGAAACAAGGTCTTGAGCGTGACTTTACAATCGCGACCATCGTTTCATCACGCGCCTCTAAGCAAGCGGATGACGGGAAAGAGGGCACAGAAGACGGCGACGAGGCCGTTGCGGCCGAAGGTGACAACGCCTAGTTTATTATCACGTCTTCGCGTTATTTTTATGCGCGAAGGCAACCACGCCTTACTGGATAAGAGGGAGCCAATTTTGCAAATTTGGGTCGGCCTCGGAAATCCCGGCGGAAAATACTCCGGTCATCGCCATAATATCGGTTTTATGGCCATTGACGCTATTGGTGATGACCATAATTTTTCTTCAGAAAAAAAAGACTTCAAAAGCCTGGCTCGCTCAGGCAGCCTGTCTGTGGATGGACGGCCCGTCAAAACGCTTTTACTCAAGCCTCAGACCTTTATGAATGAGAGCGGACTTGCAGTGCGCGCCGCGATGAATTTTTACAAAGTCCCGCTTGATAAAGTTTTCGTTTTCCATGATGAGCTTGATATAGCGCCGGGGAAATTTAGGCTTAAATTTGGCGGCGGGATTGCCGGACATAACGGCCTTAGATCAATACGCCAACATTGCGGCGGCGCGGGTTTCTGGCGCGTTCGTATGGGCATAGGTCATCCAGGGCATAAAGACCGCGTATCAGGCTATGTGCTCTCGGACTTTGCCAAGGCGGAACATGATATTCGCGATGATATGATGAACGGCGCCGCGCGCTATGCAGACATTCTCGCAGGCGGAAACACAGAACTCTATCAGACCCGCGTGTCTGAATATATCAGAGGATAATCACAGAGGATTACCATATGGGATTTAAATGCGGAATCGTGGGCTTGCCCAATGTCGGGAAATCAACCTTGTTTAATGCGCTCACGCAAACGGCCAATGCACAAGCCGCCAATTACCCTTTTTGTACCATTGAGCCGAATGTGGGCGATGTTGCCGTCCCTGAAGACCGCCTTGATAAAATTGCCGCCATAGCCGGGTCTGCGCAGAAAATTCCCGCACGGATGAACTTCGTTGATATCGCAGGCCTTGTGCGCGGCGCTTCCCAAGGGGAAGGGCTTGGCAATCAATTCCTAGCCAATATTCGCGAAACCGACGCGGTACTTTATGTGCTGCGCTGTTTTGACGATGATGATGTCACCCATGTGGAAGGTAAAATCGACCCTATGGCCGATTTCGAAACCGTCGAGACCGAGCTTATGCTCGCGGATCTTGAGAGCCTTGAAAAACGCAAAAGCGGACTTGAAAAAAAGCTCAAGCAAAAAGACGCAGACGCATTGCAAACTATGCGCCTCATTGAAACGGCTATTGGGCTATTGCAAGATGGTAAGCCTGCACGGCTTGCGGACATAGACGAAGACGATCAAAAAGCGTGGAAAATGCTCCAGCTCTTAACAGCGAAAAAAGTGCTCTATGTGGCCAATGTCGATGAAGACAGCGCCGCCAGCGGCAATGATTACTCGCAAAAAGTGCTCGACCATGCGGCTTCCGAAGGGGCTGAAGCCGTTGTTATTTCTGCCCGTATTGAATCGGAAATTGCAATATTAGAAAAAGCCGAAGAACGTACGGAATATCTCGATGCTATCGGTCTTGAAGAGCCCGGCCTTAACCGCCTTATCCAAGCGGGCTACGCTCTGCTTGGCCTGCGCACATATTTTACCGCTGGCCCCAAAGAGGCCCGCGCTTGGACCTTCCGCGAAGGCTGGACGGCCCCTAAATGTGCGGGCGTTATTCACGGCGATTTTGAAAAAGGCTTTATCCGCGCCGAAACTACGGCCTATGATGACTATATTGAACATAATGGCGAACAAGGTGCAAAAGAGGCTGGTAAAGTTCGCCAAGAGGGAAAAGATTACCTTGTGAAAGACGGCGATATTATGCTGTTTAAATTTAACGTATAGATTTTAAATAAATATTGTTACAATCATACCCATAAGGCAAAATGTCGACAGGCTAAACACGGCAAACCTGAGTTTTATCGCGCCTGCATTAATCTGAATCAGGCTATGGATAATCCTCAATGCCACATAGACCCAGCCGAGCACGAATGCCGCCGCACTCACTTTTTCCGCCAGAAATAAAAAAAACATTAGCGCATAAAAGATTGTTGGTTGCTCCATGAGATGATTGTAATTATGGGCGGGCGCTTGAATTTTAAGCGGTAATTGGTTTTTCCAATCCCCATCTGGTGACTTCGCGCTATCTGCGCTTAAATCTGCGCCTTTAAGAATAGGAATACGCCGCGCATATAAAATCACCCAAATAATCAAACTCCATATTATAAGCGCCAAAACGGGAGATAAAAAATGATCCATGAAACATCCTCCATCATATAGTTAGGCGCAGATTCAGCCGAAAGGCAATCTTGCTTCAGTCATAAAAAAACGCTCTCCAAAGGGAGAACGTTCACATGTAAAGCGTTTTAGAGCTTTAGCCCATTGAAATATTTTCAACGGCTGTTTTGCCTGAACGCTGGTTTACAGCGGTATCAAACTGAACTTTGTCACCTTCGTTCAAACCTTGTAGGCCTGATTTTTGAACAGCAGAGATATGGACAAATACGTCCGCGCCACCGTCATCAGGTTGAATAAAGCCGAAGCCTTTTGTTGTATTGAAGAACTTTACGGTTCCTGCTTTCATTTCTTCTGACATGGGATAATCCTTTCATGTCGATAATAGCATGCCCCCAATGGACAGCTTTAGTTCTCGATTTAAGAAAGGGTCGTCTGCACTATGTTGAAACAAAAGGTTTCAATCGCCGATAATCTGGCTTAACTCGATGGGACTTCTTTGGGCGGCTTTTATGATAAAAGCAAGATATAGTTTTGAACTTATAGACTAAATATAGCCTAATTTAAGCGGAAAATCAAGTTATCACTCTATATTATCGCAGACAAACACGCAATCAAGCCTTACAGTACTATCAGGAGGACGATGGTGAATATTAATTTCTTAATTCCGGCAATGCTTGTTTCAGTTGTGACTTTGACGGCTTGCCAAGAGAGCATAACGAAAAATGCGCGCCCCGAGGATAGTTTCCTCGCCCAGCTAAAGCCCCATTGCGGCAAAGCTTACGGCGGAGAAATTACAAGCCAAGACGCTGCAGATGAGGCGTGGCGCCAAGAAAAGATTATTATGCATGTGCGCGACTGTCGCGGCGGCGAGATTAAGATCGCCCTTCATATCGGCGAAAACCGATCCCGAACTTGGATATTACGCCAAGAAGATGGTGGTAGATTTGCCTTGCGCCATGACCATCGCCACGAAGACGGCTCGCCAGATGCCCTTACATTCTATGGCGGCTTTACAGCCGATGTTTCGAATAACCGCATCAGCTTCCCCGCTGACCAAAGCACAAAGGAATTATTTGACCGCGAAAACATCCCTGTTTCCAAAGATAATATTTGGGCCATGGAAATATCTCCAAGCCGCAATATTTTTAGCTATGAAATGCGCCGCCCCAATCGAGATTTTCGTATCGAATTTAATCTGGGCCGCGCGGTCAATCTACCGCCAACACCGTGGGGGTGGGAATGATTTAAGCTGCTAAATAACACAATATAGCATTAAGTAAGTCAATTATACTTCGGTATAAATTCCTTCCTACCAATTACGCCGATGCGGCGCTAAATTTATGGACTTCAGAAGCAAGCGCCTATGCCATGATAATCACCATATATCAGGGAATACGGCTCGTATTGATCAAACTTTCCTCAATCGTTCCGCTCAGAGGTGCGTTAATATTAACGGCATGACCTGGCCTTTTGGGGTGTTCCACCGACGGCATGTCATTCACTGGAAGAGCAAACACATCAATAAATATGTAACAAGGCTTTTCATTGGCCTGCGCAAAGTTAAGATATTGTATAATATCGGGCTCCGCACAGCTTAAAGCTTGCACCGACGGCACACTCAAAGCGAGTCCCATAAACGCCAATATTAAAATACGTGGTGTATATGATTATAATCTATTCATAAAACATATTTATCAAATATTGGCCTGATCTTAAAATTAATTGACGCATCAAGCAAAACGACATCTGCTCTGGTGATACCAAAGATAAACTCCAGCGAGTCCCACCTTCACCCCGCCTATTCCGTCCAGAGCCCAGGCTTTAACTTACTCATATGAAATTCTGGCAAGAGTTTATCCCTGTGAAAATAGCGGACGAAAGGCACAGAATATTTTATCCCGCTCTACCCCCTCCGTGCTGTCCCGCGCAGAAGGGAATCTTGGTTTATCTCACAAGTTTTAGATTTACGCATGCGCGGGTATTTTATTTTGGGGCTGTCCTAGATAATGCATTTTATGTGTTATGAGGGACTATGAGGAAGAGCCGATTAAGTTGGTCAAAGCAGCTGCGACTGATTGAGCATTTTGTATCTGGCAGCACGGCCCGCTGCGCTTCGCGTCTTGTCGGGG
>CALFVT010000018.1:0-77500 GCA_937928165.1 uncultured Caulobacterales bacterium | reverse complement strand
CTCTCACGCGCCGAGCCGAAATTGGGAAGCGGATAAGGATATAAAGGGTATTGCCGCTGAGTCGGGTTGCCGCTCTATCGCGGCCCAACTTGTTGATCCGGCAACCGCGGTCAATCTTGCCCTTGGCGGCGGGCACAAAGAATTTACGGATGCGCAAAAGCAGGTCTGGCGCGAAGGCGGCGGCGATCATATCTATATAGAGAGCGGGGCTGATTTCGGCGCACTCAACGCGCAAGATGGTCAAGATATACTCGGCCTCTTTACTCCGTCTCACATGAGCTATGAGGCCGACCGCAAAAAAACAGATGAACCATCTTTAGCCGAAATGACCCGCTTTGCCATTGAGAACCTGTCTGCACGCGGCACGGGCTATGTGCTTATGGTAGAGGCGGGACGGATTGACCACGCCCATCACGGCGGCAATGCCTACCGCGCCCTGCGTGATGTTCAGGCCCTTAATGAGGCAGTTGCAACGGCCATAGACATGACAGGCGGCGACACCACCCTACTCGTGACAGCCGATCATAGCCATGTGTTCACCATTGCGGGTTATCCCAAGCGCGGCAATCCCATCCTTGGGCTTGTCACCCCGCCCCAAAGCCTTGAGCAGCTTTTAAATGACCAAGAGGGAGACGGCCCGGTCTTGGCGAAAGATGATAAACCCTATACCACGCTGGGTTATCATAACGGCAGCGGCCCGCAGCGTAATGATGACAGTCCGGCTCTGACAGATAATGCCGTGCAAGCCCCTGACTTCCGCCAGCAGGTCGCCGTGCCCCTTGGCAGCGAAACGCATTCAGGCGAAGATGTCGCGCTTTATGCCCAAGGCCCCGGCGCAGAGCGTGTGCGCGGGGTGATGGATCAAGATGAAATCGCCGCCGTCATAGATGCCGCCTTGGGCTTGCGGTAAACAAGGCACAAAAAAAGTGCCTCAATAGGCACTTTAATGCGGATTTAATTCGGCTTAATCTTTTAGGTTAATTAGCCCCGCCGCCGTCTGGCCCTAGGCTTTGCGAGATAAATGATAAAGCGGCCGCAAAATCTTGGCGGCGCGGGAGTTCATGGTCGATATTACGTGGGCTGATGAATTTTACATGTTTAAGCCCCGCCTTTTTATATTGCTTATAAGTCGCCTGAACTTCGCCTTTTGCCGAATCTGCACTGCCTGTCATAAACACATAGGCTCCGCCGCCTAAGCGTTCGGATATTTTTGATTTATCACCGCGCCATTCAATCGCGCCGCCCATAAATATGCCCGCTTCAAAAATGCCGGGTATGTTTTCAACAACAAGAGACGACATACGCGCCCCGCCGGAAAATCCTGAAATCACTGTACGATCGGGGTTCGTTTTATATTGAGCGCTGACATATTGCGCCGCCAAAACCGCATTTAACATACGGCGATGACCCGGCACGAGGTTCCCCGCTTTATTGGCACTAATATAGATGAAGTTTTCTTTCTCAAAGCGGCCATACCAATTACCCGCAGCTTTGCCGGACTTAGATGGACTTATGTAAACAAACACCCCCGGCGGGTTCTCCGGATCATAATTGGGCGGCACATATATATGAAAAGAAATATCATCATCGGCTTTATAAATTTTCGAAAACGGCCCAAGGGTTTTGGGGTCAATAATATCACCGACCCTAACGTCTTTTTCAAACTTTCCCACGGCCTCAGTGAATGTTTGGCCTGATGTTTGGCTTGGCGCTTGGGCAGCCGCTACCCCCGCTATAAAAAGGGCTGTAAAAAGAGTTGTAAAAATTAAGATAATTATCAATCGATGAAAAAGTCTCATAATCCTTAGTAAGCATATCATAGCCAAAATAACAATATGTCCCAAGCAAGTCTTAGAAACATAAAAGGCCCTCTGAGAGAGAGCCTTTAAAAAAAATGATGTAAAACTAAGCTTTGCTTTAAATGCACCCTAAGGGGTTAAAGACTGACGCAGCGCATCATTATGATTTTGTGATTTCGCCTCAAATTGATCAGAAATATATGCGAGAGACAGTTTAAAACTATCTCTTAATACTAATTGCCGTCTTCTAGCGGGCGTATATGCAAATGTGTTACCCTCTATGGGATCAATACGTTCAACATTATCCAGCCCAGCATTCCTATATTGATAATAAACCTGCGAGAATCTTGTAGCTGGGTATTTTACATTGTGTACGTCGTATTGAGAAGGCGCAAAGGCATAAATGCCATCATTAAGGCGGGCCTTTATATCTGCGGCGTCTCCCTGCCAAGGGAGCGCGCCCCCAATAAACATGCCTGCTTCGAAAACTCCGGGAGTATTTTCAACAAGAAGTGATGCAATAGCGCCCCCTTCATCAAGACCAAAAATAACCGTGCGTTTATCATCCGTTTTATAAGTACGGCTGACATATTGTGCGGCTAGAATACCATTGAGCATACGCTGTTTTGTCGTCACAGCATTACCATTGCCATTCGCACTGATGTAGATAAAGTTTTCATCTTTTAAACTTTTTCGCCACCCATTTCGGGTTTGCCCCTGTTTGTTTGGGCTTATGTGAACCACGACACCCGGCGGGTTGTCTGGATCATAATTTGGCGGCACATAAATATTCCATGAAATTTTATCGTCATCCGTATAGACATCGGAATAAAGGCCAAATGTTTGTGGATTAGCAATGTCGGTGACATTGACAGTCACTTCAAACTCCCCTGTCTGAGGAGCAGGTGATATCTCCGCCGACGCAGTGCTCGCGGCGAAAATAGAGATTAATGAAAGGTGTGATAAAGTAGAATATAATGTTTTCATAAACCCTTATAACACATTTTGCACTCAAAAACAAATAGACATACAACCTGTATAAATAAATTACAAACTCGCCTTCAATCTAAGGTGTTTGCTCGTTAATTACCGACGCGCTTTTCGGGCGGCGTAGCGGGCATCGCGGCGCGCCTTTTGGGCTTTACGAAGCTCTTCTTCTGCTTTAACGCGCGCTTTGGCGGCAATTTCAGCTTTGCGCTGCTCTTCTGCACGTTCAGCTTCGAGGCGCGCATCTTCTTCGGCGCGCAGGCGGGCTTTCTCTGTCTCACGCTCCTCGCGGCGTTTATTACGTTCGGCCCGTTCGGCCATTTTCTTGGCCTTAAGTTCAGGGTCGAGTTGTTTCTCTTGGGCGCGCTTCAGCATAGCGAGTTTCGCTTCTTTTTGCGCTTTTAAGCGGTCATTAAAATTATGTCCGGGTAGGCCTGACATTCGGTCCTCATCTTTATGTGAATCCATGCTTTCATGTGAAAGCCCGCGCGGCATACACAAAGACCTCCGCGCTGTCAAAGCGCAGAGGCATAAAAACTTAAATAAACTGGCTTTATGCCCTAGAAACGCCCGCTAACTGTAAACCGCGCATTAAGCGGCGCGCCCACAGTGATATTATTGGCCGTATGGGCGGTGGGGAAATATTCCGTATCAAACAGGTTTTCGACATTCACTTGAAGGCGAAGATCATCATTCACGTTGTAATAGACGGCCGCATCGAAACGGGTGAAACTCGGCAAGGTCACATTATTGCCATTATCGGCAAATTGCTCCCCTTGGTGAGTTAACCCACCGCCAATACCAAATTGATCGCTCAGCTGGTAATTGCTCCAAAGGTTAAATGTGCTCTCTGGGAGCTCCCTGAGGCGCAGGCCGTTATTTTCACCTTGGGACGCCCCCGAATTGCTCACTTGGTCGCCCTCAAGATAGCTATATCCGGCGCGAATATCCCAGCGGTCTGTGATTTGGCCCGATAGCTGCGCTTCAAATCCGCGAATTTCCGACTCGACAATGACAAAAGACCCGGCATCATTATCATCCACTTGTGGGGAGCGTTCTTCGATTTCAAATATCGCCCCTGTGACGCTAAAGCGGTTTGAGACATCCCATTTCACGCCCGCTTCCAGATTGGTAAATGTGTCCGGCTCCAACACGTCATTCGCGCCGTTAATATTAGCAAATTGTTCCCCAGAGCGCGGCAGAAAGCTCTGACTATAACTACCGTAAAGCGAGATATTTTCTTGCGGCTTCAAAATAAGCCCAAGGCGCGGGGAAAATTCTTCATCTGTGCGCGAGCGCTGCTCACCCGTGACGACATTTAAAACATCAATTTCAAAACGGTCAAACCGCCCGCCAATAATAACATCTAAATAATCATTCACTTCAATTTCATCTTGGATATAGGCCGAAAAAACTTGCAGGTCCGCTTGGGTGTCATCATTGATAATCGCAGAATTCGCAAATTCTGCATTGGGCGCATTTAAATCACCAAAGCTATTCACAACAAAGCGGCCATCGGCAATCTGCCCAGAATTACCGGAAAAATCAATCGGGCGGTCTGCAATAAAGCTGGCTCTGTCTGTGCGAATATTTGAGCTACCTGTGGCCGCAATTTCTGCGGCGCGGTCTGCTGCGGATGTGCTGAAAAACGTATTAAAACGGTCGTTGTCATTGGAAGTATCAATATATTCCGCGCCGGCTACAACCGTATGTCCAATAAAGCCTGTGGTGAAATCACCGATTAAATTACCCGACAGAGTAAAGCTTTCCCGCTGGGTTGTATCAATATAACCGTCAAGCTCCACGATATTGGCCACTTCATCAAAATCATTAGCAAAGAGATTAGAATAAAGCTTGTCATAATCTCCATAAGAGGCGGTGAAATTCCCTTTAAGGTTATCATTAAATTGATGCTGGATATTCGCCCGAAAGACATGAGCCACAAACGTGGTAAAATTATTATCTGGATCGGCAAAGGTTATATCCACAAGCTGCTCTGCCGGGCGGCCATCAGCGCCGGACGGAATGCCCCGGTCAACAAAGCGCTCATTATCAATATATTCATAGGATAGATCAATCATCGTCGCCGGGGTCAGTTCAAAGCGGGCGGTAGGATTAAAACCAAAGCGATCGCCATCAAAAAAATCCCGGTGATTATTCAGGCTTTCATAATAGCCGTTAAACCGAAAGCCCGCCTTATCGCTCACCGCAAAATTTTGATCCACCGCCACGTCAAAACCGCCAAATGTATCAAGTGAGCCTTTATAGCCTGTAAACTGCTCCCCTAGAGCAGCTTTTTTCGTCACCCGGTTGAGCAAGCCCCCTGTGCCGCCCCGCCCAAATAAAAGCGCATTGGGCCCGCGCAAGATTTCAACTTGCTCAAGGTTATAAAGCGAGCGGTAATATTGAACATCATCGCGCACCCCGTCGATGAAAAAATCCGCCGTTGAGCGTACGCCGCGAAATACAACTGCGTCCCGGTGGCCCTCGCCTTGCGAGGCGGTGACGCCGGGGGTGTAAGCCACCACATCTTCGATGGAATTAAACCCTTGCTGGACAATTTGTTCCGCCGTTGTAATCGAGAGGCTTTGAGGTACATCAACAATCGGAGTTGGCGTTTTTAGCGCATTAATTTGATCAGAATAAAGATATTGTCCCGTAGTAATGACTTCATCAATCTCTGCGGTTTGGCTTGGAGCACTTTGGCTTTGTGCACTCGCCATAACCGGCACAAAGAACGCACAAATCGCAGCGCTGTGGATAAGTTTGGATGCAAGTTTCATGGCCTGGCCCTCTTTGTAACTTGCGTTCATGCAAGTCATTCTTAATTACAAAGGGGCTATAAAGAAGATCAATTTAAAGCGCAAGTGCAAATCATTCGCAAAAGCAAAAAATGTAAGTTTGTTATATTGCGCCTATGACCGGGATGGTGTGGACGGGGTTTAAAAACAATGAGGGCGGCCCATTAGAGCCGCCGCTATTCATTCATCATACGGCGCAAAGTGCTCTGTAAAACTGTGTTTTACCGCAGAGCGCTTGCCATAGCCTTAAGCGATGCGCCAAGGGCGTCACTACGTTTTGCGGCCATAACGTCGCCGCTTATATTAAGGCTCGCCGCCATATCGCGAAGCCGTTTTGACATATCTTTATCGCGCTCACCTGCCGTTAACTTGGCCCCTGCCGTCTCTAACAGGCTTGATAATGACGCGGCCTGCGCCGCATTCATATGGCCGCTACGCACAAGTTGGTCGCGGTAAGCCAAAGCAATCACTGGATCAGCCGGCCAGCTCACTTGGAATTGCTGCTGCGGGTTAAATGTCCCGCCTTGATCTGCGAGCTTCGCCGCCGCGATTTCATTGGCGCTGAGATATTCACTCGGCAAAAGCTCAAACACATCAAGGCCGCGGGCAATTTCTGTGCCATAAACTTTACCTTTATACCAGTAGGTCGACCAATAACCACCGAGCACGAGCTTGTCTTCATGGATCGGCCCACGGTCAAAATAAGCAATTTCAACCGGATTTGTGGCATCAGTAAAATCAACCACAGACAGGCCGCCCTGATACCACGCCTGAGCAAAAATATCCCGCCCCGGCACCGGGACAATCGCGCCGTTATGGGCGACACAATTTTCCGACTCTGTTTGCGGGGCCGGCATCTTATAATAGCCTTTAAAGTCTAGCTTGCCATTTTTAATATCGTAAAACGCATTCGCACCCCAATCTTTGGGATCATAAGCCCGGCAACGCGGACGGCTCCCCCCGCCCCACTCATCGGTGAACACAACTTTTGTGCCGTCATTATTAAACGTCGCTGAATGCCAATAGGCAAAGCCTTTATCGACTACGTCATCAATACGTTTTGGCTTGAGCGGGTTTGAAATATCAAAGATTATCCCATTGCCCGAACAAGCACCGGCGGCAAGTTTCGCCGAAGGAAAAACAGTTATGTCATGACATTGATTTGTTTGCCGCGTCTCTTGGGTATCATCCCCGTGATCGCCCCCTTGCCATAATCCTGCCAGGCGGCCCGTCTTCGGGTCTGCGAAAACGGCGGGGCTATCAATAATCCGCGCCCTTGATGGATCTTTGACCGGAATTTCAATCACGTCGATCCGAAACAAAGCTGTGCGGTTATCCCCCGGAATGTTCCCAATACAGCCCGCGAGTTCTTTTTCATCGCGCACAGAGGATGTGCCAGAATTATAAACCACGATTTTATTTTTATCACTGCTAACAACCGAATGGGTATGAGAGCCGCGGCAGGTTTGCACTTGCCCGACTTGTACGGGACGGGTCAGGTCACTGATATTAAAAATGCGAAGCCCTCTGAAACGCTCTGCACTAATGTCTTCATTAATGCCGTCTCGCCCGCAATCCACACGCCCCCGAGTTTGCTCAACGGACATAATCAAAAGGTCATCCACAATCGAGACATCCCCCTGCCCGCCGGGGCAAACAACCGAGCTTAGAAGTTTCGGCGCGCCGCTATCGCCTAGCTTATAGATATTAAAGCCGTGATAGCTCCCGGTCACCAAAATATCACCAGAGAAAGCCATGTCTGTATTTGAAAAACTTAAGAGCGGAGAGCGGTCACTCCATTCAGTCTCGTCCACGCTTTGGCCGTCATCCGCCGCCGCATCACGCGGTGATTTATCGGCCGCTTCATCTTTCTTGGATTTGATCGGCGGCAGGCCCGATGGATTGGCCGGATCAAAAAACCCCGCGGGTTTTGGTAAAAAAGCAACAAGCTCCACATTCATCGCCGCTTGTCCCGCATTATCAAAACCGGAGGATAATCCCGCGCGCGGGTCAGCCGACAGCCCGCTAAGCAGTGTATTCATCCGTTCAATTTCATCGCTTTGGTCTGTTTTAATATCGCTGATGAAATCAAATAGAACCGGATCATAAGCAGAGCCGGGTTGATCCGTCAGGTTATCCACCATCGTCACTGCCCCTTTGTGATGGGCAATCATGAGGTTTAAAAACATGCGGTCAAAATCTGTTGACTTCGCTTGGGCAAGCTCTGCCATTTGCTCGGTTGATGCCATGCCGGCCATTTGGTGATGGCCGTGACCCTCGCCAAGACTCACCACTTCTCCGCGTTCCTCCAGCCAGCTTTCCATAAATTTAATTTCATCCGCTTGGGAAGCATCAATCCGCCCGGCTATATCAATAAGCTCTTTCATATTTGTACGCTGTGCAACGAGGGCCGCCATTTCGACCGCCTGCGCATGATGGGGAATCATATTTTGCATGAAGGCGACATCATCCGCAGAATAGCGCGTATCCGCAATACTCGCGGCTTCATTGGCGCTGAGGCTGCGGGCCGCTTGTCCCGGCGCGCCGGGCTGCACAATCGGCGCATCCTGCGCGGCGCTATAGCTAGAAAAGCTCATCACTATCACGCCAAATGAAGCGCAAGATAAAAACCGTAACGACGTCTTGGATAAAATAGTCATAGCATTGTCCCTAAATATTACACATATTTTTATAGTTAAGGGCTAACAGAAGTTTGGATAAAAGGGAATATCAAAACCTATAATGATTAAAAACAACGGCTGCAATAAAAGAAATATAAAAGGCGCAAAAGATATCTAAAATAAGCTAACCCGTAACAAAGCGGTTCAGCCCGACTTAAGGCCGTCTGCCTTAAGGAGTGAAAACTTCAACTAAAGGAGTTGTCTCTACGCCGCTTGCTTTCAGCGCGCCGCCGATCACATAGATTGAATCATCCAAAGTAACCGCGCCGAGGCCGTGGCGCGGCTTTGGCATATCAGGCAAGGACGCCCAGCTATCTCGGGCTGGATCATAAACCCAGCCTTCGGGGTAAACCCCGCCGCCATTATCAAAATACTCCCCGCCAAAGGCATAGAGCTTCCCGGCGCGACTTGCCGCCGCGAGGCCGCCTTGCGCTTGCGGCATAGGCGCGGCCTCTCGCCAGCGGTCTTCGCGGGCATCATAAACCGTATGATACGCCAGATTGCCGCCGCGCACTTGCCGCCCGCCGACAACATGCAGTGCGCCGTTAATCACCCCGCCCGCCGCCGAGTTACGTTTATAAGGGCAAGGTGCAGCGCGCTCCCATAACCCGTTTAAATCCACCAAAACAAAATGATGATCTGTATCTATATGATCATTCCAAGCTCCCGTGCGGCCTGCTTGTTTCCATGTCCGTCCCCCTACGAGATGCAAAGCTCCATCACCGGTTATACCCATCACCGCTTCGGCAGCGGGCGCAGGTAACGGCGTCTGCTCGTCCCAGCCCTGCTCATCTTTTGACATCACCCAGCCGGTATTTTGTATATGCCACTGCACGCGGTCGGCCAGGCTTTCAAATCCGGCCAACGCTAAAAGCCGGCCCTTAAAGCTTATCATATGGGGATGATGGCGGGGCGCAGGCAAATCTAGCTCGGTTCGCCATGTGGCCTCCCCCAGCGCCCAAGAATGATGCGCAGAGGTCGCACCAATAATGCGCCCGTTTTGCGCTTGAAGCCCGCCCGCAAGGTAAATTCGCTCCTTATGCGCACAGGGGTAAATCTCTTGCACAGCCAATGGGAGCGAGGCCGATGACGACCAGCCCAAGCGCCTTACATTCGGTTTTTCTTTCAGCTCTGAAGCGGCTATCTTTTCAGCTCCATTATGACATGCCGCTGTGATAAATGCAGCTCCGCCTAAAACAGCGCGGCGGCGGGACATAGATAAGGACGGCAATGGCGGCATGATCTGTTCTCCAAAGAGCTAAGCCTAGATAAAAGGCTTAATCCTTGAGCCGTTTTACCGCAATTAAAATAATATGGAAAGCGAACTTGACATGACAAGCACACTTGTCTATGTAAAGATAGCTTTACATAGACGTGAGAATTAAAATGACATATGAAGACACAATCTGCCCCGTATGCGAAACCATCTTAACCCAAGATCAAAAAGCCGCTTATAAGGCCAAAAAACGGCGCAACCTTATTATGCTTATCGCGGTCATATCAGGCCTCATTATGGGCGCTCTTATGACAGGGCTTGGTATTTACATTGCGGAGATATTTAATTAAAGCCCCAGGAGAATAATATGAAACCAGCCCTTGCTCATAAACGATATAGACAGAGAATAATGGGAAGCGCTTTGGGGTATCTCGGCGCTGTATTTGGCGTTAGTTTTCTACATGACAGTTTTACGGACGGCTCTATATTTGCCCTCCTTATATCCGCTATTCCCGCAGCTTTCATCATCGTTATGCTCTGGGCTGTCTGGCGGTTTTTAGGCGATATGGACGAGGTCGCCCATCATGATAACATCCATGCTATGATAGAGGCCTTATTGATTATTTTAGCCTTTACGGGCGGATGGGGCCTTATTGAATTATTCAATGACGATTTTCCGCGCCTACCTATTTTCTTTGTCTTTCCGGGCTTCTTTATAATCTATGGATTAATCGCCGGATTTAAATATAAACGCTGCGTGTAAAGTGAAAAATAACCTTAAAGCCTTACGGGCTGAGAAAAATTGGTCACAAGCGGCCTTGGGGCGAGAGCTTGATATCTCTCGCCAAAGCGTCAATGCCATTGAGACAGGGCGCTATGATCCATCCTTGCCGCTGGCCTTTAAAATCGCGCGCCTATTTGAGCTTAGAATCGAAGATATTTTTCAAGACGATATCAAAAATCCATAAATAATAAAGCCGCCCAAAATTATCTTACGGGCAGCTTTATATTAAAACGACCCTATGGAGTTAAATTTCATCACTAGATACTTCAGGCGTCACGACTTGGTCATTATTGCTCTCGGGGTAAACGATAGTTGGCCCAAGGTTCGTTAATACCTCGTTGGCATCAAAGCTTCGCTCATCATCTGGTTTCACGCCGCTACTAAATTTGACTTCTGCAATCGCGCGGTATTTTGTAATTTCACGAACATCAAATCCACCGCCGAAGCCCCCGCCAAATCCCCCGCCAAATCCATGACCAAAGCCGCCGCCAAAGCGTCCAAATCCTCTACGGCCAAACCCACGGCGTCCAAAGCCGCGCGCCCCAAAGGATGAGAAACGCCCAAAACGGCTCCAGCCAAAGCGCGGACTAAAATAGCTATAGCGGAAGAAAGGATCGTAAAACCCAAAACCACCTCCCGCCAAGCCTGCGCCTGTACTACGAAGGCGCGTATCACTTTCTGTATCTGATTTAATTAGGGTAAAATACTCAAACCCGCGCTCCACCGCTAATTCTGCAGCGCGGTAGAGAAGATAATTCTCGACCGTTTCGCGCTCTGTTATAGAATTACCGCCAAAACTTACGCGGGCGCGGTCATTTTCGATAATTGTTTGGGTATAACCATCAAATGCCCCAGGTTTTGACGCTTCTTGATAAGGGGTTGTCGTCGCACAAGCAGATAACATAATTAAAGATGCGCCAAGGACAGCGGATTTCAGTCCTAAAGGTAATTTTATACACACCCGTTGACGCGGCATTTGTGAAGACTTTATATTTATAACCATTACATTCGGATCCTTGTATATAGCGCGGCTTTATTAAAAGCTGCGCCGTTAGTCTATACTGGCGACACCCACACCAGGCCCCAAAGAAGGGCATATCACGCACCACCTCTACGCACATTGCAAAGTTAAGGCCTAAATGCGTAAAATTCAATTCACATTGCTGTTGTTTAAGAAATAGAAAGGTTTTGGTTAGGTTTTGTTCACATTTAAGGCTATTTTAGCGCTGTTTTCGCCCATAACGCCAAATATGCCGTAGAGCCCAGACACAAAAAACAAGACTTAACCCAATAGCGACTATGCCTGCATAGCGTAATATATTCGAAAATGTGAGCATAATTCCGCCGGCTATCACCCACGGCCCCGCCAGTGCCAAGACCCATAAAGCCTGTGATTTTTGCGGATAAATCCATGCGCGGCGCATCAGGCGGGCCATAATAAACAGCGGCCCATAAGCCAAAGCTCCCCCGCCAAAACATAGGATAAAAGCTGATAATAAAACAATCACCCCTGTATCATTTTCGGCAAAGCGGTAAAACATATAGGCCGATAATCCGACGGCCAAAACCCCGGCCAAAACCGCCGTCCAAGATAACAGCCACGTACCCACACGCGGCGCGCTTTCAGAAGGGGTAAGCTGCGCCGCAGTCACTCCGTTTTGCGCCGCATCATCCAGCCGTGTTATCACATCATCCATAAAACACCCTAACAGATATTTTTATTCTACCAAAATAGATAAACATTATAAGCAAACTAAATAAACATCTCACATCTCACATCTCATATTTCATCATAGCACAGAAATATAAGGCCGTGGATAGATTGCACTTTAGGGACCATAAAAAAGCCCCGCCGATGGCGAGGCTTGGATTCCAATATGTTAAGCTCATTAATGCGCCAGTACAGCGAGCAATAATAATGCGATGATATTGGTAATTTTAATCATCGGATTAACCGCAGGGCCGGCTGTGTCCTTATAAGGATCACCAACTGTATCGCCGGTCACAGAGGCTTTATGGGCTTCAGAGCCCTTGCCGCCGTGGTGGCCGTCTTCGATATATTTCTTGGCATTATCCCACGCACCGCCGCCAGCTGTCATGGACAGCGCCACGAACAGGCCTGTGACAATCACGCCGAGGAGCATGGCCCCAAGCGCAGAAACCGCCGCCGCATTTCCGGCTGTGAATTTCACAGCGAGGAATAAGACAATCGGTGCAAAGATTGGCAGGAGTGACGGCTTGATCATTTCCTTGATTGCCGCGCCTGTTAACAAATCAACCGCCTTGGCATAATCAGGACGGCTCGTGCCCGCCATAATGCCCGGGTCCGCTTTGAACTGGCGGCGAACTTCTTCCACAATCGCCCCGGCTGCCCGGCCAACGGACTGCATAGACCAGGCACCAAAGAGGTAAGGCAACATGCCGCCGATAAACAGACCGACAATCACATAAGGGTCAGTCAGGCTAAAGGTGAGCGTCCCGAGGCCGTCAAAGAAAGAGCCTGGTTCGGCCTTAGAGGCAAAATACTCAACATCTTTGTAATAAGCCGCAAACAGCACAAGCGCGCCCAGACCCGCAGAGGCAATGGCATAGCCTTTCGTCACAGCCTTCGTGGTATTACCCACCGCGTCCAGCGTATCGGTTGTATTACGCACTTCACTTGGCAGTTCTGCCATTTCTGCAATGCCGCCGGCATTATCTGTCACGGGGCCAAAAGCATCCAGCGCAACAATCATACCCGCAACACCGAGCATCGCCGTCACCGCAATCGCAATGCCGTAAAGATTAGCGATTGAATAGGTTGCAATAATACCGAAAACAATAATCAAAACTGGAATGGCTGTGGCTTCCATAGAGACCGCAAGGCCTTGGATCACATTTGTGCCGTGGCCCGATTCAGACGCTGCCGCGACAGATTTAACAGGGCGGTAATTCACGCCCGTATAATATTCCGTCACAACCACAATCGCGCCTGTAATGATAAGGCCGATCACAGAACAGATAAATAAATCCATGCCTGAGAAACCTGTCCCCGCGATATCGCCCATGCCGATCGTTTGCATGGTCACAACATAAATCGCGCCTGCCGATAAAACGCCTGTGGCAATCAAACCCTTATAAAGCGCGCCCATTACATTGGTTGAGCCCTTGGAGAGGCGAACAAAAAACGTCCCAATGATAGAGGTGACAATACAAGCCGCAGCAATGGCCATCGGATAAAGCGCAAGCGAGCCGACAGTGCCGAATAAAATAGAGCCTAAAACCATGGTCGCCGCAATGGTCACCACATAAGTCTCAAATAAGTCAGCGGCCATACCGGCGCAGTCACCGACATTATCGCCCACATTATCGGCAATGGTTGCGGGGTTACGGGGATCATCTTCGGGAATACCCGCTTCGACCTTACCAACAAGATCGCCACCGACATCTGCACCTTTGGTGAAAATACCGCCGCCGAGCCGAGCAAAGACTGAAATTAATGACGCGCCGAGTGATAAAGACACAAGCCCGTCAATCACGCCGCGCTCATCCGCGCCCATCGCCCCAGTGAGGAGGAAATAATAAACCGCAAGGCCTAATAGCGCGAGGCCCGCGACGAGCATGCCCGTAATCGCGCCGGCTTTAAAGGCGATATTAAGACCTGCGCCCAAGCTTTGGCGAGAGGCCTCAGTCGTGCGCACATTGGCCTGTACCGAGACAAGCATGCCGACATAGCCGGCAATGCCTGATAAAACCGCACCTATAATAAAGCCAATCGGCGCAATGGCGTTTTGAAATAAAATCGCTAGCAAAATTGTGACGACAACGCCGACGATAGCAATGGTTTTATATTGCTTATTCAAATAGGCCTTCGCCCCTTCTTGGATCGCGCCGGCAATTTCGTTCATGCGCTCATTACCCGTTGATGCTTTCATCAAACTTGCACGGGCCCAAATCCCGTAAAGAACAGCGAGTACGCCCGCTGCAATAATTAAATAAAGAGTCATAAATGCTCTCCCCATAAATGGCCGAGTTGTTCGGCTCTGTGTTATGAAGTTGGCCGTGCGGGATAGGCCTTTAACGGCCTATGGCACGCTTCCCCTCGCGAGAATGAAGTTGGCCGTAGTGCTCCGTCCCTAACGCAGCATCAACGCTTCCCTTCGCGGTAATAACATTTTGGTAAGCTTTGAGGCCATGCGGGTCAAGGGTGAATTTAAAATGCCCTTTCTACTGCTTAGGAGAGTTCATCCCCAAGCCCCGCCGCCGTCAATAGCTCCCGCGCATCCGCTTCGTCCTCATCAATGACCATGAGGCGGCGGCGAATGGTGATCGTTGAGCCGTCGAGCACCGAGCTATTCATATCAAATAAAAAGCTTTCAATCTCCCCGTCCTTCAGCACAGCCTGCGCGAAGCTCAGGGTCACGGGGTTCATCGTTCGAATGATACATTTCATGTCATATCTCTCCTCTTGGCCTTTACATATGGGGAGCCGAAGACCCTTTATCAATCAACAGGTCCCCGAGCGATGAAAACGCCTAGACCGCGCCCGCTAAGCGCGTTAAAGCAGCCCATGAGTTTAAAAATTGTTTTCATGGGCACGCCAAATTTTGCCGTGCCGTCCCTGTCCGAAATTCTGTCTGCAGGCCATGAAGTGCTGCGGGTTTACACCCAGCCGCCCCGCCGCGCTGGGCGCGGGAAAGCCGTGCAAAAATCCGCCGTTCACGACTTCGCACAGGCTATGGGCCTGAGTGTTGAAACCCCGGAAAGCTTTCGCAAGCCCGCTGTGATTGACGGGCTTGCCGCTTTGGACGCAGACATTGCCTGTGTTGTAGCTTATGGCCAAATCCTACCCCAACGTGCCCTGACGGCCCCCCAACATGGCTGCCTTAACCTTCACGCCTCGCTACTGCCCCGTTGGCGCGGCGCAGCCCCCATCCAGCGCGCCATTATGGCGGGGGATGCGGAAACCGGCGTGCAAATTCAGCAAATGGAACGCGGCCTTGATACAGGCGACATCGTTATGAGCGCCACACAGCCTATCCACCTTCATGACACCGCCGCCAGTCTGCATGACCGCCTCTCCCAGCAAGGGGCGCAGCTTTGGCCGCCCGTCTTGGCCGCCTTATCTCGCGGCGGGCTTACCGCGACGCCCCAAACTGGGGCGCCGAGCTATGCCCATAAAATTAACAAAGCCGAGGCCCGCATAGATTGGGCGCGCCCCGCCGCGCAGCTCGATTACCATATTCGCGGCCTCGCCCCCTTCCCCGGCGCATGGTGCGAGATTGGCGGGCGACGCGTCAAAATTCATATGTGCCGCGTTGAAGCCAAAGCATCCGGAGCCGCCCCCGGAACGGTTTTAGACGACAGCTTACTCATCGCGTGCGGCGAAGGAGCCCTCCGCCTTTTAGACATACAGCCCGCTGGAAAAACCATCATGAGCGCGGAGGAGTTTTTGCGGGGAGCAAAAATAAAAGCCAGTAGTGTTGTGGGTTAATACTCTCAAGAGATCCCGGCTTTCGCCGGGACGGGCGGATACTGAATATCTTAATTTAAATTAAACTCTTTTCCAATTATTTTCCATAGTTACTTTGCCGCCGAACTATCAAGCTGTAAAGTTTGACTTACTTTATCAGGAATTTCCCTTTCAGTAGAACCATAGGTATTCAACTGTATAATTTTATTACCGTCACGTTCTAATATAAAATACTTACATATAACCTCAGTGGGGTGGCGTGATGATCGTGATTGCTCTTCATGTTTGAACTGAATAATGACAGCCATAAATTACCCTTCATAAATAAATTCACTATGATGCTTTACATTTTATAATCAACTATAATCCCCTACCCGACTATTCCGGCGAAAGCCGGAATCTCTACCGTATAATTGACAGACTCTCGGTTAAATCATTCCAATCAGGATTAAGCGCCATAATCTTTTCAATCTTCCATTCCCGTTTCCACTCTTTCATTCGGCGTTCTGTATCAAGGGCATATTCGCAGCGGTCAAACTGTTCAAACCAAACCAACTTGTCCAAGTTATATTTGGCAGAAAATCCATCTCGTACCTTATTTTTATGTTCCCACATGCGCCGCACTAAATCATCTGTGTGACCGACATAAAGCGTGCCTTGAACTTTGTTCGTGATAATATAAACGAAAAACATATATCTTGATAATGCCTCTGGCTGCTTTATGGCAAGCGCTCCCAACATGACTCGAATATACGGAGAACCCATGCCCCGTTATAAACTCACTATTGAATATGACGGCGCGCCGTTTATGGGCTGGCAGGTGCAAAAGCATGGGCCGAGCGTTCAGGGTGCGCTGCAAGACGCGATTGAAAAACTCGATGGTGCGCCCGTCACCGTGCAGGGCGCAGGACGAACGGACGCAGGAGTTCACGCCCTTGGCCAAGTGGCCCATGTTGATTTGACCAAAGATCTGCGGGCGGATAAAGTCCGCGATGCGGTGAATTACCATCTTGGAGAGCATCCGATTTCCATTCTTGATTCCGCCCGAGTGGATGATGAATTTCATGCCCGTTTTGACGCCATAGAGCGGCAATATATCTACCGCATTCTTGACCGCCGCCCCCGCCTTGCCCTTGACCGCAGGCGGGTCTGGCGCATCCCTGTTGCGCTTGACGTTCCCGCTATGCACCGCGCCGCCCAAGCCTTAATCGGTGAGCATGATTACTCCACCTTTCGCGACACAAATTGCCAAGCCAAAAGTCCTCTGCGCAGTATTGACGAGATCACCGTGGAGCGGGTCGACACGGAAGTTCACATCTTTGTCCGCGCCCGTTCATTCCTTCACCGCCAAGTCCGCAGCATCACGGGCAGCCTTGCCGAAGTGGGGCGCGGCTATTGGGAGGAGAGCCAGATTAAAACCGCCCTCGCCGCCCGCGACCGCACAGCCTGCGGCCCCGTGGCCCCCGCCGAGGGCCTTTATTTACTCGAAGTGATTTACCCTCAAAAGGCTGCGAGTTAAAACGCCTGAATAAACAGCATAAGGGTCGCAAACACGCCGATGAACCAAACAAAGGTTCGCACCCACGGCGTCCCGAGCCAATAAAACACCGCATAGGCCGCCCGCGCCCCAACAAAAACCTGCGTCCATAACGCCGTTGCTTCATTGCTTAGTCCCGCGATTTGCAAAGCCAGCACAACAGGCACAAACATAAAGAGAGCTTCGATATGATTTTTAATCGCCCGGGTCGCCCGCCCATATAAGACCGTCTCTTTCCCCGGAACATCCCGCGCACCGCCGCCCCAAATAAGGCCATTGTTTAAAAGCCCAACACCGCCCTGCATGCCGATCATTAAAAATAAAATTATGGCCGCATAGACCACCATCATAAGTTCTTGCGTCATATAATCTCTCCCTATGATAATAATATCGCCGCAACCCTAGTTCAGATTAGCCCCGCAAGCAAACCACCGCTCTGCGCTTATTGGCCGCATAACCCCCATGAAGACAGAGCGCAAATAAACGAACCGCCACGCGAAAATTCACCGCCGCCCCGTGGGCGCAGTTTGGACATATGCGGCGGTTGACCATGATGGTTACCGAATATCTTTATTTTACACAGTCAACACAGCCAAGCACTTTGCTGGCCGCCGCCATAACGCCAAAGAACTATCCGCAGATTTACATCTGCGGCGCTCCACTGCAATCCGTCCCAGATATGTTCTTGGGGTGAAGGATTGCGGGCGTTACGCGCACCGCATGATCGGTTTTTTCAAAGGCCCCAGACAGTCGTTAGGTCTAAACCATCACAGCTCTCACCTTACACGCTTACTTAAAAGCGCATTACAGGGCGTCCGGCAGGACACATGGGACGTTTGTGCCAACCTCAGCCTTGCGGCTTCGGCCTGTCGTTACAATCGATACACCGTATCGATTGTGGGCACTCCATGTGCTATCTGCACCAATCATTCCGTCATAATGAAGTTAACGTGCACATCACCGTCCGTATGACAGAACAAGGGTATATTATCATAAGGTTTTAGGGCGTGGATTTATCTTGGAGTTTTGTCGTCACCCTTGGGCCTGACCCAAAGGTATATCTTAAGGGTATATCCATACTTCCCCCGTCTATTCCGGCGAAAGCCGGAATCTCTTGATCTAATCCACAGACCTAGATTCCCGCATGCGCGGGAATGAACGGGATGTATAGTTAAAACAACAAATGACATCAAATTCCGTCCATTCCCGCGAAAGCGGGAATCTAAACTACTCAAGATCTCGGGTTCACTCACTCATCACATATTAAGCGCCCCGGAATGACATTGTTCTGAATCATGGCACGCGTATAAACGAAAGAGACCTCGATTTTTATCGGGGTAGGCGGGTTGGAGTAAGCGTAAAATGTCCCCATGCCACAGCTCCCTCATCTGTCTTCCATTGGCCCTCTCGCTCCTAACCCGTCATGACCCCCCTTGTTGCGGTCACCCATTTCAGAAAATAGAGCAAGTTATGGATTGCCGGCATGAAACCAACAATAACGATGAGAAGCTTTGCTTAATCCCGCTCGATACAGACCGCCGTGGCTTCGCCGCCGCCGATACATAGGCTAGCGACGCCTTTTTTGACGCCGCGGGCTTCCATGGCCGCAATCAGGGTCACGATAATCCGCGCGCCGGATGCGCCGATGGGATGACCGAGCACACAGCCGCCGCCGTTGACATTGACTTTATCATGGTCAAGGCCAAGCTCTTGCATGGCGATCATTGGCACAACGGCAAAGGCTTCATTGATTTCCCATAAATCGACATCAGACGCCTGCCATCCCGCTTTATCTAGCGCCTTTTTTATGGCGTTGACCGGCGCGGTGGTGAAATAATCCGGCGCGTGAGCATGGGCGGCGTGAGAGATAATCCGCGCAAGCACTTTATGACCGCCCGCTTTGGCCGCGCTTGCGTCCATCATCACAAGGGCCGCTGCGCCGTCATTAATCGAGCTGGCATTGGCTGCCGTGACTGTGCCGTCCTTTGTAAAGACCGGGCGAAGATTAGGGATTTTTTCAGGCCGCGCATTTTGCGGGCCTTCGTCTTGGGTAACAATAGTGTCGGCTTTGCGCCCTTTTACAGTCACGGAGGTGACTTCGCGGTCAAAAGCGCCGCTGTCTTGGGCGGCTTTGGCGCGAGCGACGGATTCAATAGCATAGGCATCTTGGGCTTCGCGGGTAAGCTGATATTCCGCCGCAATCATATCGGCAAACACGCCCATTGCGCCGCCTTTATAAGCGTCGGTCAGGCCGTCAAACATCATGCTATCGACGATTTCTTGATTGCCCATGCGCATACCGCCCCGCGCTTTAGGGAGCAAATAGGGCGCATTGGTCATGCTCTCCATACCGCCGGCAATAGCGGTTTTAACCGAGCCAGCTTTGATGGCGTCATGGGCCATAATCGCCGCCTGCATGCCGGAGCCGCACATTTTATTAATCGTCGTCGCCTCACAGGATAGGGGTAAATCTGCGCCCAGCGCCGCTTGGCGGGCGGGGGCTTGGCCTTGGCCTGCCGGAAGCACGCAGCCCATCACCGCTTGTTCAACCAAGTCGCCGTCAACACCGGCTTCGCGCATGGCCGCTTTGATCGCGGCGGAGCCGAGCTGCGGAGCGGTGACATTTGATAACGCCCCTTGAAACGCGCCCATAGGGGTGCGGGCCATACCCACGATAACAACAGATTCAGACGACATAACAGCCTCGCTTTTTAAATTTAACAGCCCTGATATGGTGGGCCCGCTTTGGAATAACAAGACGTCAATATAGGGCTTTGTGGCAAAATAAAACCCGCCTCCCGAAGGAGGCAGGCGCATTTCACAATAAACCCCTCAATCATGAGAGAAAAGTGCGGCGACTAGTCTTTAACTTGAAAGGTGACTTGCATGTTCACGCGGAACATAGCGACATCACCGTTATCATCAACCGTAGCCGATTGGTCATTGACATAAATAGACTTAATGCCTTTGACGGTTTTGCTCATACGGGTAACGCCATTTTTAATCGCTTGCTCAAATGACTTTGGGCTTTCTGACATAATTTGGACTGATTTCATAATCGCCATGGGAGTACCTCCGAAATAGTTTTGACTCAACCGGTTTTAAGTGGCCGCTCGCCCCTCATAGGCGATGCGAAAGCTTAGTTTGCATGACTGATAATAAACAAGGGCTTAGTGTAAATAAAATCACACGCCTATTGGTATTGGCCACAGCCCTTTATTCTTCTTCCGCCCTGCTCGCCTGTGCCGCTTGCTTTTTTTTATCCGCAATGCGGCGTTTGGTTTGCGCAATTTTAAGCTCTTTCGCCTCGCGCCACTCGCGCTGCCGTTTCATATCTCGCAGCAACCACCAAATTATGACAACAGCGCCTATAATGGAGATAAAGATATATAGATTTTGCATAATTTACTCCGTTTTTTCGATCCAGCCTCCGCCGAGGGTGCGGGCGGCATCTTCTCTGCGTTCATAAAACACGCAGGCTTGACCGGGGGAAATGCCAAATTCAGCCCGTTCAAGCTGAACAATCATTATGCCGTCTTCAAGAACAAAGCGGGCGGGCGCAGGCGGGCGCATAGAGCGCAGCTTCACCGCGATCTCCATCCCGGCCAAATGCGGGCCAAATTCTCCGCGGCCGAGCCAGTTAACCTCACCGAGCCAGATCTTGCTTCGTTCCAGCGCCGTTTTCGGCCCGACAATTACATGGCCTTTATCCGCGTCGAGCCGCACCACAAAAAGCGGATCTTGCCCAGAGCCATGCTCTAGCCCAAGGCCGCGCCGCTGCCCGACCGTATAATACATCACGCCCCGGTGCCGCCCAAGCACGCGCCCATCCATATGGATAATATCCCCGCCCCGCCCCGCATCGGGCCGAAGTTTTTCAATTACGTCCGTGTAGCGCCCCTCTGGCACGAAACAAATGTCTTGGCTATCGGGCTTGGTGGCCACATTAAGCCCAAGCTCTACCGCGAGGCGGCGGGTTTTAGATTTCTCCATCCCGCCCAAAGGAAAGCGCAGAAAATCAAGCTGCGCTTTGGTGGTGGCAAAGAGAAAATAGCTTTGGTCTTTCCCAAAATCATGAGCGCGGTGTAGCTCGGCTCCATCTGGGCCCATGACGCGCTTAATGTAATGGCCTGTCGCCATGCAATCCGCGCCAAGGTCTTTGGCGACTTTTAAGAGGTCACGAAACTTCACTGTTTGATTACAGCGCACACAAGGAATAGGCGTTGCGCCCTTAAGATAAGTATCCGCAAAATCCTGCATCACCCCATCATTGAAATTGCTTTCATAATCGAGCACATAATGGGGGAAATCCATCATTTCGGCCACGCGCCGCGCATCATAGATGTCCTGCCCCGCGCAGCAGGCTTTTTCTTTCTTCACCGCCGCCCCATGGTCATAGAGTTGTAAGGTCACGCCGATCACGTCATAACCCTCCCGCGCCAGCATAGCCGCGCAGACAGAACTATCCACCCCGCCGGACATAGCGACAACCACGCGGGTGTCGCTTGGCGCTTTGGCAAAGCCTAAAGAATTAACTTTCGCTTTATTTATATTAGCAGTTTCTGGCAGAAATTTTACCTTTCATGGATAATAAACATGATTCCAATGCCTATAAACAGTCATAATAATTAAACAATGGCTCAAATCAGCGCAAATTACGATTAAAATTTAATCCATAATGGGACAGATTCGTAAAACCGCGCCGCAATTAATTATATAGAATCAAGACCTTAGAAATTTCGTTAGGACTTGTTAACAATAACCGCTCTCCTGTTAACCTTCGTAAACATATGTTTTTATTACGTTTTTTACACAGCCAGAAAGGTTTTTTTAAGACATTTATCCTATATTCATCTTCAACAAACAACTTAAAGGGCGCATTAAATGTCGGAGCGGAAAATCAAAAGAGAACATGTAGTGATTGGGCCAGAGGGAACCCCCCTCACTCTGGCTGATCTCCCAAAACCAAATACAGTTCGCTGGGTCATTCGCCGTAAAGCCGAAGTGGTCGCGGCTGTGCGCGGCGGGCTCCTCACCCTCGACGCCGCCTGTGAGCGTTACGGCTTATCGAGCGAAGAATTTCTATCATGGCAGCGATCTATTGAATCCAATGGTATCGCAGGTCTGCGGACAACGCGGATACAGCATTACAGATAATGTGATCTCTCTCCTCAGATGATCATAAAACCGGGCCCATGCGCCCGGTTTTTTATTGCCTTTATTACGGTGCGTCATGGATATGATTGACCGGCCTCATTAATATAAAAATTAACCGATTATTGGTGATGTTCTTTCACCGCGCTTTTAATCCCCTTTGATATAGTCTGTCTTGAATAAAGAGGGCGTTTCAAATGGAGCGAATTTTAGACATATCAGACTATGAACCCGCCGGGCGGTTAATACCGGTGTTCACGGCCAATGACGGATTAGATGAAAACCGCTTGACGCTATCTTTGGCCAAGGCGGCCGCATCACGCGGTGAAACGGTTTTGCTCATTGATGCCCAAAACGGCGAGATGATGAAACATGCGGGTATTATATATCTTAAAACATTTACGGATGTTTTAGCCGGCACAGCTCAGCTTCGCGACGCGCAATATATTACTTCTAATGAGCATTTTACTGCTATGGCTCTTGGAGATATTGACTGGTCACGGGCTCTGGGCAGCCTCAGCGCTTTATCTTTAGATTATGACTGGGTGTTTATCGCTGCGCCGCCCGGCTGTACACCCGCCCATATTAACCTCGCCAGCGCCGCAGATATGGCAATGATTTTATTTGATGCCAGTGATGCGCAATTTATGCGCGCCTTTTGGATGCTTGAGGCTATACGCCAACGTGATCCCCAATTTGACCCGCTTTTCGTTGCCGCCGGACCCCATGATGAAGCGGTAGAAACGGCAGAACTTTTAAGAGAAACCGTACGAAGCTTTCTCGGCGCTGCGCCGGATTATATGGGACATATGAACCATCCCGGCATGGCTCATTGGCTTTTACAAGCTATGCGAAAATCAACCGCATCCAGCCAAGTGGCCTAAAATTTATACCCCATATGTTTAAAATTTAAAAAAACCGACGGATTTTCCTCCGCTCTGCGTTATAGTTATATAATAGCAAAGGAAACATCATGTCTTTTTATAAAGAAACGGCGAAACGGCTAACGCTTTTGGCACTTGCGACGAGTCTTACATGCGGCATAGCGCTTGCAGATGAAACAGGCCCTCAAAGCCTTGACATTAACGGCGATCAAGTTCTGTCAAAAGATGAGTTTTTAGCCGGCGCTACCGCGCGGTTTGACGCCGCCGACATTGACCGCGATAATTTTTTATCGGCAGATGAGCGCGCGGCCCAAAAGCAAAACCGGCGCAAAAACCGCCAAGACAAGCGGTTTACTAAAGCTGATTTAAATAATGATGGCGTTATCTCTAAAGAGGAATTCATCAAGGTTCAAAATCTTCGCGTTGAAAGACAAAAACAAGCTCGCAGTAAAATTAAGGACCTCATTGATATTAATAAGGATGGCCAAATTGACGCGCAAGAACGCGCGGCCATTAAAGATAAGCGTAAGGCAGATAAAGCCGCACGTAGAGCCGAACGCGGCGCGATTAAAAAGAAAAAGAGAGCGGCTCTTGATGCAAATCAAGATGGATTTATCAGCCGCGATGAGCATATGGCTGCAGCCGAACGTATGTTCACCTTTCTTGATGCCGATCAAGACGGGGTCTTAAGTCAAGGTGAAGGTAAAAAGCGGCGCAAGCGCCGTAAATCCAGGAAAAGGCGTGGTTAAAAATACTTTGGGCTATAGGCTGCGCCCTGTCTTACCGTTTAAAATGTGACCGACACCCGTATTAATACGCACCGCGCACCAAGAATGAATGACCCTGATGAAGGGTTAATGAAACAGCTTAGCGCCGGTGAAGCGAATGCGTTACGCGCGCTGATGGATTTACATATGACAGCGCTCCACCGGGCGGCTTTTATTATATTACAAGATAATATGGCCGCCGAAGACGCGGTACAAATGGCCTTTCTTCAGCTTTGGAAAATAGCGCCAAATTGGCGTGTAGAGCGCGGCACGGTTCGGGCCTATCTTTACCGCGTCACAACCCACCGCTGCCTAGATATGCTTCGCAAACATAAAGAAAGCTTGCCCGGGGAAATGCCCGATATCATCGATACAGGGCCGACTCCCTTAGACGCACTCGCCCATAAAGACATGCAGGCTGGCATGAAAACAGCTATGGCAAAACTGCCGCCGCGCCAACGCGCTGCACTCAGCCTCTTTTATTTTCAGCACTACAGCCTGAAGCAGGCGGCTAAAAGCCTTGATATGAACCCGAGCGCATTTGAATCGCTTTTACGGCGGGCGCGAACACGCCTTAAATCCCTTTTAATCAATCTGGAGACAATTTCATGACCGGCCCTTTTTCAAAAGACGACGTCATCACAGCCCTTGAGACTTATGGGGCTGATTTTAGTCTTTGGCCAAATCACGACTTGGCGCAATATGCAAAATCTAACCCCAGTTTTAATAGCGCCGTCAAACATGCGGCTCAAATCGACGCGGCTCTATTAAGCTATAAAGCTGCGCCTTTAGACGCTGCTATCACAGAGCGGATTATGCAAATCGCTGTGCAAACTCCGCAAAATAAAGCAAGGATAGCACAGGTCTTAGCCCCTAAACCTTATAGGCAGGCTGGGCCCCGTTTGGGTTTAAGCCGTATAGCGGCCCTTATTATTGCGGCTTTTATGATAGGCTTTGCAGTGCCTTATTTTCAAAATGAGAGCTCAGATACAGCCCTTTTGACCGCAGAGCTTGAAAGTGATCACGCCCGCGAGATTGCTAATGACCTCGGACTGGCCGATATCTTTCTATGGGTGGAAACGAGCGAAACAACAGATCTGAATCTATAACGGAACATAATATCCGCGCATAACAAAAGCCGGGCTAGTAATAGCCCGGCTATATCCACATAATAACGCCCCGCTCTTATGTGGGTAAAACGCTCATAGCATTAGGTCTTAAGACCTATCCGCGCCGTGCGAGCCGTTTTTCAGCTTGCGCCGCCATTTGGCGGGCCCGAACACGCTCAAAACTATCAAGGGCATCAAGGGCCACCTGAAGGTCTTTAGCAAGTTCACCATGCTGCATATTTATATCATTTAAAGATCCTCGAAGATTTTCTTTGCGCGTAATCACAGATTGGGCATATGAGCCATATGCCACATATCCCTCTTTTTGTGTTTCCGCGGAAATTTTATCTTCCGGAACCGAATCTGTTAGTTTACGAATTTGCCGTTCAAGGTCGCCCCGAGTGGCTTCTAAGACTTCGATACGTTTTTGAAGTTCCGCAATCGCAAAGCGCGTTTGCTGGACACTCCTGTCCATTGACTTTCTCATAACACTCACCTTCACCAATATTTATATTGCCCAGTTTTCTGGTGCGTTTTGGTTTATGGGACGGTTCTACGCGAACTTGCTTTAATTTCGGTAAATTTTTGAAAGAAAAATTCGGAACCGAAACAAATTACACATATTTTATAAAGTTTAAGGGGCGTTAACTATTAGTTTACGGGATTCACGTAAGGCTATGGATGCGTTAACCATAATCGGTGACTGATCTGTAATGATTCGCTTCGGGAGGCATAAATATGCGGGTACTTTTAATTGAAGATGATAGTGCTACGGCACAAGGCATCGAACTTATGTTAAAAACCGAAGGGTTTAACATTTACACAACTGACCTTGGAGAAGAAGGGGTCGATCTCGGCAAGCTCTATGACTATGACGTTATCTTGCTAGACTTAAACCTGCCTGACATGCCGGGGTTTGAAGTCCTTAAGACGCTTCGTAATGCGAAGGTCAACACACCTATCTTTATTCTATCAGGTACAAATGATATTGAAACGAAAGTGCGCGGCCTCGGAACCGGCGCTGATGAATATATGACCAAGCCATTCCACAAAGATGAGCTTATCGCCCGTATCCACGCCGTTGTGCGCCGTTCTAAGGGTCATTCACAAAATGTTATTTCAACCGGTGAAATCCGCGTTAATCTTGACGCCAAGACCGTTGAAGTGGGCGATCACCGGGTTCACCTCACAGGTAAAGAATATCAAATGCTGGAGCTCTTATCCTTGCGTAAGGGCACAACCTTAACCAAAGAAATGTTTCTGAACCACCTTTACGGCGGCCTTGACGAGCCTGAGCTTAAAATTATCGACGTGTTTATTTGCAAGCTGCGCAAAAAACTGGCCCTTGCAACCGGCGGCGAGCATTTCATTGAAACCGTATGGGGACGCGGCTATGTGCTTCGCGACCCATCTCGGGACCGTCTTAGCGCGTAATCCTAGCGCACATATTTAAATAGGCCCGTCTTTATGGCGGGTTTTTTATAGGCAAATGAAAAATAGACAGCGAACCTGACTTATATGGCGGCTGGCTATAAATAGGGGTATGGCGGCCTAAGCGCTGCGGCACTCCATCTCACCACTTGCCCCCTCAGCCATGACCTCCATAACCGCCTCTTTATCTTCAAAAAAGCGTTTAGGGTCTGGATGTAAGAGCTTACGCGCAGCCCGAGCTGCAGCTTCTTCGGCGCGAAGTTCCTCTTCCGTTTTCGCCCGTTGATATACGAAATCTGGCCCGCCCGGCGCAATCCACGGGTGAACTGTTTTCGGCAAATCTTCATCACTGCCAATAAGCAAATAGCCTTGGCTTTTAACATGGGCCGCAATCTTACGGGTAAAGGCAATTCTGACTTTAGCTTGAAAGCGTGAGAGCACATCGCGGCAGATAATAACATGATATTGTCCCAAATCATTGGGTAGGCGCAATAAATGGGTTTCGCGAAATGTAATCATATTTCGAATAGATTCGTTCATCACCCAATCTTCACCCAGCTTGGTAAAATAGGACAGCATATCACGTACAGCTAAACCGCGTTGCACATCAAAATGGGTAAACCGCCCGGCTTTAGCCTGTTCTAACGCCTGAGAGGGGTAATCAATCGCTGTAAATTCAACATTTAAATCTGGCAACTCATCTTGCTTAAGTTTATCTGCCAAAATCGCCGCAGAATAAGCCTCTTGGCCACTATTACAGCCGACAATCAAAACCTTTATTGGGCGCGGCCCATATATAGCATGTAGCTTGGGAAGAATAAAATCCGGCAAGCCCAAAAGACTCTGCTTATCTCGGAAAAAATGCGTATCACGCACGAGCATAGAGGCAACTATTTTTATCGCCAAACGCGAATCCCCAGACTTAAACATGGACTGCACCATCTCGATTAAGCTGGGATAACCTTCCATTCGAGCCAAAACAGATAGGCGGGTTTCAATGGTAAATTTATAATCATCTTCAAGGGCAACCCCTGCGACTTCTGATGCCAAGCGCTTTAGGGCCTTGTAATACCCGTCTGGCATGGACAGAACAGCACTCATTATCCAAGCAACCCAGCTTCAAAAAACTTGCTCTGAATAACATCCGAATCAAAGGGCTTCATGACATATTCATTCGCGCCGGCATCAAGCGCTTCGGCAATCTTATAAACATCCCGTTCAGCGGTGCAAAACACAATTACGGGCTGATCTCCGCCGGGTTCTTTACGCAGGCGTTTTAAAAAGGATAGGCCGTCCATCACGGGCATTTTCCAATCAAGCAAGATCGCATCAGGCATTTTCATGCGGCATTGATCCATTGCTTCTTGGCCATTTTCCGCTTCTGCAAGGTCAAAATCAAGCTCGCGTATAATCCGCCCTGCAACGCGGCGAACCATGCGGCTATCATCAACGATGAGGCAGCTTCGGCTCATGAGGCATGTTCCAGCATAGGCATTTGCGCCGGTTTTTGCGGTAATGCTTTGACGTGTAATCCGTTAATACCCAAACAAAGCCGATTATCATCGCGGCTAATTTTCAATATGGCCCCAAGAGCTTCAAGCTGTTTCCAGCTTGCCGTCTCTAAGTCTTGCGCCGTGATATCGCGGCCCGTTGATTCGATATTGAGACTTAACTCACCTAACTTGACACTCGCCATAATCGAAATATGTCCGGCTCCGCTCTCCCCGCGTCTGCGCCGAACCTGCGGGGCCTCTAAAGACTGGGTCACGAGTAAAACACTTAAATCACTCAAAGCCAGACGGAGTTTATTGGCTAAATCTACATTAAGATCGACCCCAAGAGCGGAGTAGGAAATACTAACCGTTTTTTCTAAATGACGCGCTGTTGTCAGCACAATATTGGTTAACTCTGGCATAAAGCTTTCAAATGATATCATTTGCATAGGCTTTGCAGCCCGCCTTAAGGCCGGTTTTGCGCTCATATCTAACCGTTCATGGCGCGCCACTCTTTGGCTGTGTCCTGTGAAATCACTGTGCAGAACCGACAAACGGCGAAGGGCATCGCGCTGCTTTGCTTCTGGGGCAAACTGCACAAGCGGCATTATATTTTGTGATAGCTCATCACCGTAAATATCTGTATTTTCGCTCGCCTTGATCCCATCTTCTACAGTTGTATCTACCGCAGTTTTATCATCTATAGTTTGGGCTACCCCAGCCTCATCGGTCTCGTTTGCCTCATCCAAAGGCATCATCATATCGTCAAGTAAACTCGGCTTTGCAGCGCAGGCGAGCATAGGCGCGGACGCTCCGGCATTAATGGTCTCAGCCTGAATAGCTTGCGCATCTTGCGGCGGCGGTACCATTTCAGCCCTTAAGTCATCCTCCGCGCCTAAAATTTCTTGTAGGCCGTGTTGATATTGTACCACGAGGGCGCGCACAATATGCAGCTCTGAATGAACTTTATCTTCCGCCTGTCCTTTGTGAACCATATCAACGGCGGATTGCGCGGCGCGGTAGATCGCCCGCGCGCGCATGGCTTTTGCGCCGCGCTGTAGGTCTGACAGCTTATCAAGAACGCTGTCTTGGGAGAGCGGGCCAGAGCTTGTGATATGATCAAGCGAACTTATAGATTGATAAACAAACCTGGACGCCGCTTTTAAATTATCACCCATATCGCCCTCGCAATACGCGCGCCTACCGCTACAGCAACAGACACACTCCTATTATTTAGGCCGAATGTGCGCGAAATTCGTTAAAAGGTGATAAAAATCAGAGAATTATTTTATATTTATTATACTAAGTCTTGCGGATACTCCCGCAATATTGCCTACATAATTCTTTAATATTCCCGGAGGCGACAAGCGGCCCGAAGACATGAGATCGTTTATGCAAATATTAACGGCAGAGCTTTAAACCTTATAACGGTTAAATTTTAGGCGGGATAAAAATTACATAGCTGGCCGTGTCACCGCGAAGCAGCATTTCAAGCTTCGCTTTAGCTTCGCGCACGAGCATGGCGGTGAAAAAGGGCTGTATCGAGCGCCCATCAAAGCCGTCTTCAGGCATACGGCCCCCGAGTGTGGTTTTCACCATATCGGAAATACGCGCTTTTTCGCCAGTAGCCTCAAGGGTTAATATTGTCGCGCCTGACTTGTCTTCGGCCTTAATCGCCACAACCCCGCCGCGCGGTATCGACGTCACCGCAATCATAACCGCATTCAACAAGATACGGCCATGAAGCTTATCAATATCATCAGTTTTAATCGTCCAAGTAAATTGATGTTTTCCGCCGCCATATTGACCGTTAATCAAAGTTTTAAGAAAATCAAATCCAATCCGGCCACTGGCGGAACCGCCGGCGCCAAAAGCAAGCCGCAAGAATTGTAGTTTACCCGATGTCTGGCCTGCAGAGCGCTTGATAAGCGCAATCGCTTCATCATGCATTTCGGGATTATCTTCATCACTAAGCACTTCAATCGCCGTGCCCAGCGCCGAAACGGGGCTTAGAAGGTCATGGCAAATACGCGCGCACATCAAAGATGATAGACCCGAAGGCGTCAGTTTTGGCGGAGGTGTTTGGCTCATGATTCGACTCGCAAATTGAATGAGCTTTCAGCCTAAGGGAAGAGACAAGCGGCCTCAATCTAAAAATGAAAAGCCGCTGTTATTACCCGTTGTACAGATTTATTTTGTCCGCCAGGTCCCTGAACGGTCGAGCACTTTCTGGCCCGCAGGGGCTTTGGCAATTTGCTTCTCCCCTGTGAGGGCGGCGACCACTTCAACAGAGAGGTTTTGCTCGCGCGCCAAACGTGTGTAGACGGATTTACGGCCAATATTAATCTCATTCATCGCGTTTCTAACACCTTGGCTCACGACTGCCCCTTGAACAGGTGCAAGATAGCCCGACACAGTCTCTCCGATGAGGCCTTGGGCCAAAGCCTTATTCACCACCGCTTTAGAGCTTTGTATTTGCGCCTGCGCCGTTGGGGCCGATAAGACGCCGAGGGCCGTGATGCCGCCGCCAAAACTGAGCACTGCACTAAGCGTAAGTTTTAAAATAGTCTTAGATTTAAAAAATGTCATCATCTGTCTACTGCCTAAAATAGGTCGGGGTTATCTGCGATCAAGTCTTCCACTTCTCTGTCCAAACGCACACGGACTTCTTGATCAATTTTTACATTCAGGTCGATACGAATAGGCTCTGCGGCGGGCTCAATTTTATGGGTAATGGTACAGGCTGATATACCCGTAGTCATAATCCCTGCCATAAGGCCGATATGGAATATGTGTTTCATATATATACCCCTAGGTCAAAACCGATTAACGCGGCCTGAATAATTCATTTAGCCCTGCGACAGCTTTCATATAAGCATGTTTACGGCCCGCGTCTATTGTTTAAGCATATCTTATCACAGGCTTATGGTTGACTTTGGCGGCTTAATCGCCCGCTCACCGCGCGGCGTCTTTGAGTTTCTGGATTAAGCTCCCGAATAAGGTTAAACAACTCCCCCTCAAGGTCGAGGTCAAATTCAAAAGGTTGGCGATTATAGACATCTTCATTATAACCGATGAAGATCGCCTGCAAACGCACAAGCCCGTCAAGCGGGCCGTTAATATCAGCCTCAAGGGATTGATATTGAAAGTTTTTTAGGGCATCAAACGCCGTGCCAACCCCTTGGTTCTGCGCCCCTGCAATATCAGTTTCCGGTGTATTTAGCTTAATCACCCCGCCCCCCGGCACGCTCACTTTGCCGCCTTCAACGGCCACTTTCACACCGCTCACTGTAATCGGCAGGCGGCCAGAAATTGCGCCGGTCATTTCAAATTTAGATGTATCTTCCCGCTTTATCAGGCTTTGTATCGGAATCGCCTCAAGCACGAGCACGGCTTTATTCTCATTGGCCGTGAAACTCCAAGTTAGCGGCTCAATGTAAATACGTCCCCCGGAGCTTGGCCATTCTGCGCGGTAGATTTTCATCGCGCCGGGCAAAAGCTCGAACTCGATCTCCCCGTCTTTAAGCGGAAAGCCCGGATCAAAAGAATCTAGCTGTACGGTTTGCCGCCCAGAGGTTTCAAGGGGAAACATAGACGTAAAGTCCAGCGAGGCGTGGAGCCCCTGAATGGGCCCCGGCAGGGTGCCGAAGTTCAGATTATCTATCACCGCCTGCCCCGATGAGGTCAGCGGACGCCCTTCCCCAAAGCCAAGCTTTATAGATGTTGAAACGGCACCTTTCACATTCCCGATTTTACCGCGTAGGGCCGCAACAAGGTTTTGCGGCTGTAATCTTTTGGGATCAAATTGCAAGGCCGCAATATTAATATCCGCGCTGCCAATACCGTCTTCGAACGAAAAGGCAATATCAATCGGCGTGTCCGGATCTTCGGGCAAGCGGGCAATCGACTCCCCCGTCCAGCGCCCGCTCACAAAGCGCGTTTGCCCCGCCATAGGTATTTCCGGCAAAGCCGGATCGCGAAACACAAATAGCGCCGCGTCATAATCAACCGCCAAATTATCCGCCGTCCCCTTAGCGCCAACGGCAATTTGTGCCGCCGAAACAAGGGCGGAGCTTATCCGCGTCTTGGCGCTGCGAACATCAAATTCCGGCGGCGTATTTGGCGTTATTTTCACTTGCACCTGCGCAAAAGGGCTTTTTACATCGGTCTCACTGATAGGAAAATTTTCAGACCTTATTTGCGCACCCGTTAAGCGCATATCCCAAATTTGCGACAAGCCGTCATCACTGACCACAAGTTCTCCGCGGCCTGATGCTTCGCCTAAAGTAAGCTGAAAGTCCCGCTCTGCGCCGTCATGAACCCGCGCACGCACGTCTGCCGCCGCCAGGTCAATCACCCGCTTTGCTGCTGCGCCGCGCATATTAAAAGGTTCAGTGAGGCGGACATCCACATCTTCCAAAATCCAGCCGGAGTTTAAATCCATACGCGCAAATTTCACCCCCCCGCGCGGACGATAGCGGATATGGCTTTGCCCGTTTTGCGTGCTCACCCCGAGCTGGCCCTCACCGCTTGCATTAGTAACATGGCCCCCTGGCACAGCACCCGAGATGACAAATTGCGTGTCCGCCGTGAAATCCGTAACGCCGCCGCTGCGTGTTAGCCTGATTTGAGTTTTCGGTGCCAATAGGGCCGTTCCGCCGCTTACCTCGCCCGCGGCCCACGGCGCAGGTAAGGCGAGTTCTCCTGTAAAGCTGAGGTTTTCGCCCAATCCGGAGGGGCCAAATTTAAAATCCGCCGCCCCGTTAGTGAGCCGTAACGGTAGACGACCCGGTTTTGTAAAATGAAACTTCGCCGCCGCTTTATAGGCAGGCTGCACTGGCCCTTCAACGGTTTCAATCCGTAAAAGCGGGGTATCCCCTACGGGACTTAGAGTCCATGATTGCTTATTTTTGATAAGCTGCACCGGCGCGCGGGCGGTGATATGCCCGCCTTCGCCGTCATAGTTTAAAGATAATGAAGCCGTCACATCTTGCCCGCTTAATCGGCGGCTCACTTGCTGTTCAAGTTGCGGGGCAAATTCGCGCAATATTGGCGATTTTTCTAATACACCCGATAAGCTTATGCGCGCCGCAAGCTGCGCGGCAAGGTCAGCATCACTTACGGACATATCCACCGCCGTCATATCGGCCTCGCCGTTATAAGTCACGCCGCCTTTATCCTGCGCGCCGTCTTTCGGAGTCACGGGCACGGCCATATTATGACGGCCCGATATCATCAGCCGCGCCGCCGAGACGGCCTTATTTTGAACTTTGGACAGATCAATATCAGCCGGGCCGCTTACATGCCAGCTCTCACCCTGCTTCACCAAATTAACCTGCCCCTTCAGCCTGCCGTCATCCGCCGAGATAGACGGAGCGTTTAATCCTAAAAGCCGAAGATCAAATAGACTATCATAACCCGCCCCATTCGCTTCTACACTCGCCGGGCCAGAGATTTGAACGCGGGCCCCCTGATAAGATATATCCGTCGGCGGAAGCGTCACATCCGCATGAAACCGCGTCATATCAAAGACGCTGGCCTGAATTTGCGGCGCAGCTTGCCCGTAAGGCGTTGTTAAATTCACCACCCCGTTTTCAATATGAAATCCGTCTTTAGGAAACCGAAGCTCCTCGCGCTCTTCACCCCGGCTGGGCGGGCGCCAGCCACCAATAGGCTTCCCCGCCGCGTCAAGCTCTAGGGTGATATGGGGCTGCGTAAATTTTACATAATCTATATGGCCGTCCAGCGCCTCTCGCCAATCATAGCGCGCCTCAATCCTCTCAGCCGTAAAAAACACATTTTGGTTATGGCTATCACGCAAGGTCACATCTTTAAGGCGTAGGCCAAATTTTCCCGCACTCATAAAGGTCAAATCCGCGTCAATACCGTTACTGGCCAGAACATATTGCGCCCCGCGTTCCATGAGAGAATATCGCTGCGTCCAGCCATAGGCGAGGAGCATTGCGGCCGCTAATAACAGTAGCCAGCCCCCCCAAAGCGTGAATAGAAAAAACCTCCGCCACAAAGATCGCGGTCTCGTTGGGGCTTCCGCCAAATTAAATTGCGGTTTTGGTGCGGATTTCAACATTTTAATTTGCACCTATCGCCATCATAGGCTTTACCCTTAACATGGGATCCTTAACATAACATAGGAACCTTTAACATCGGGATATAAACGGGCCAATATTTTGTCATATTAACGAAGTCTTAGCCATGTTTCGCCCAAGAGAGTATTACGCCAAAAAAGAAATAAAAGATATATGAAACCTGATATTGACACAGCTAAGGCCGCCCTTCTCCTTCGCCTTAAGTCTTTACTCGCCATGCCAAATACGCAGGTTTTACAATCACGCCGCTTTGGATTTTTAGGCGTCATTTGCGCCGCTGCGCTTTTGGCTATCATGCTGCGGCCTGATGGCGCGCCGAAGCTCCAAGATGCGCCATCTGAAACAGCCGAGCTTGTGGCGGCCACCCCCAAAATCAATCTCAGCCATGATCATGCCTATCTCGAAGATGGCAGCACCGAGCGGTTCACAGCGCGCCGGGTGGATGTCAAATCAGGAGACTCCCTTGGCCCGCTTTTGCAAAAGCACGGAGTCAGCCCCGGGGACGCCTATAAAATCACCCAAGAGTTTTCAAAAATTTATGATCCGCGACACGTCAGAGTTGGCCATAGTTTTAACTTTGTATATAAAGACGCACAGATCAATGATGTGGTCTATAAGCCCAATATTGACCGCACAATTTTTGTTGAGCGCACAAGCTCTGACGCCTTTAACGTGCGCGAAATTACGGCAGAGTTTAAATTTGACCGGGTTACCGTCAAATCTACAATTGAAAATAGCCTTTACCTTGACGCGGTCCGCCTTGGCGCGCCGGATAAAGTCATTCAGCAATTTGCTAATATTTACGAATATTCCGTTGATTTCCAGCGCGATATTCAGCCCGGCGACGAATTTGAAATGTTCTTCGAGGTGGCCCGTAATCATCACGGCGACATCATCAAAGCCGGAGACTTACTTTTTACAAGCTTTAGTCCGCGCGGAAAAACATCCAGCTATTATCTCTTTGAAGATAAAAAAGGCCATGAAAATTTTTATGATGCAGAGGGCAAAACCGCAAAACGTAAATTAAGAGCAACCCCGGTTAACGGCGCGCGGCTTTCAGGGCGATTTGGCAAACGTAAACACCCCATCTTAGGCTATGTACGCACCCATAAAGGGGTTGATTTTGCCGCCCCGCGCGGCACACCAATTTTAGCGGCAGGCTCCGGCACCGTCGAGCGCGCCAATCGTTTCGGCAGTTTTGGAAATTATATTCGCATTCGCCATACAGATGGTTACAAAACCGCCTATGCCCATTTATCGAAATTTGCCCGCGGCGTTAAAGCCGGCGCAAGGGTCAAACAAGATCAAGTCATCGGCTATGTCGGCACAACAGGCCGCTCGACAGGGCCGCATTTACATTACGAAGTCCACCATAATGGCCGCGCGATTAACCCGCGCCGTCTCTCGCAGCTCTCTGGCAAGCCCTTGGCAAAATCACAATTTCCCGCCTTTAAAGGGCTGCAAGCCAAAATTGACAAGCAGCGCGCCGCCGCGCCAGTTTTAACCCAAACATCGCCGCCCAATACATCTAGCCTTGCCGCATCAGGAACCACAGCGACCTTATCACAAACCGCGCCGCATTAATCACGCCGCAAGCTTTTAACCTTAATATGTGAAGGCGCTTGCTATTTTCACATCAGCGCAGTTAAATGAAGTGAACTGCCGGAGTTTTGCCATGACCAATATATTTAATTTCTTTCTCTCTTTTGACAAACTTATGAAAGAGAAACTTGTAAGAGCTTTTTACTGGCTCGCTTTAATTGCAATTTTCCTCACCTTTGGCGCAACGATTTTTGACACCATATGGCTCGGGCCGCTCGCCGGACTCCTACGATTTATCGGGTTTTTCGTCTTTTTGCTTTTATCCATCATAAGCTTGCGCCTGCTCTGCGAAGCAGCGATTGCCTTGTTTCGAATTAATGATAATTTATCCCCCGATGGCGGCAAGGGCGAAACCGCGGATGTTGACCTTGTAGAGGAAGCTCGCCGCGCGGCAGAAACTGCGGCGGTCAAAGCCCGAGAAGCGGCGAAAACGGCGACAGAGAAAACAAAATCGGCCCTCGATAAAACCAAAGACGCCGCTGATGACCTTGGCGAGAAAACGGCACAAGCCGCGTCAAAGACATCAGAATCAGTTAAAGCTAAAGCCAAAAGCGCCGCCGCCAGCGTTAAACGCAGCACATCCGGTGAGGATATCACCATTGAGCCTGAGCCCAAGCCCGTGAAACCTGCAAAACCTGCGGCTAAAAAAGCGCCCGCTAAAAAGACAACTCCAAAAACATCAACACCCAAAACATCAACAGACAGCGGGCGCCTTAAAAAGGACGGCACATCTGCGAAACGGCCTGGGCCCAAACCAAAGGCATAAGCCTTTAAAACCAAAGATTTGAGCCATATCTTTCAGGCGACATTAACCTTGGCCCCATCAAGCCGAGGTTTTCTTTTGGGCATTTAACCGGGTATTCGGCCATATGTCCCGAAATGAGTTAACCAATAAATTAAGCCATAAATTAAGTCTTGAGTTCACGGGGTTTTGGCGTAGGACATTGAGCCATGAGCTATAATCCCACTCCCATGCCCTATGCGGGCGCAAGTCCCCAGCTAGATTTCATGGAGCTAAACCGCTCTCGAGATGAGATCAAAAAACATTTAGATAACCCCAAGGCACGGGCGATTATCTTTCAAAATGGGCGGCCCGCTTTAACGCCGCAGCTCACCCCGTTTCGGGTTCACCCCAAAAAGCTAATCGGACAAAATATCTATGACCCCGGCCCGGTCTTTCTAGGCCTTGAAGACGGTCAGCCCTTATTTGCCTTTCATTTGGCGGAGGGGCCATCCACCCTTGTTAAGACGGATGATTTCCAAGAACTGCGCAGGGTCGGCTCTCAGCTTAATCCGGCAGACCTTGCCGTTTTAGGGCGAGCAAAGTCATTCCTTGATTGGCATTTTGATCATAATTTTTGTGCCAAATGCGGCAATAAAAGCCATCCAGAACTTGCAGGACTTATCCGCAAATGCCCCTCATGCAGCACAGAACATTACCCGCGCGTCAATCCAGTGGTTATTATGCTTGTGCTACATGGGGATCAATGCCTTTTAGGGGCTGGTCATAAATTTCCAGAGGGTGCATTTTCCGCCCTTGCCGGGTTTATCTCCCCCGGCGAAACCCCCGAAGAAGCGGTCATCCGCGAAGTTAAAGAAGAAACCGGCGTTGACGTAACAAACCCGCGCTATATCTTCACCCAGCCTTGGCCCTATCCAAGCCAGCTTATGCTTGGCTTTACCGCCGAGGCCCACGCTATGGATATCAGCTTGAACAAGGAAGAGCTGCGGGCGGCAAAATGGGTCTCTAAATCAACTGTCAGAGATGTATTTAATAAAACGTCACAGGCCTTTACCCGCCCGCCGCGCTATACGATTGCGTATCACCTACTTCGTTACTGGCTCGCCGAGCAGGGCTGAGGCGATACGTCCAAGCCCATATGTTAACTCCCCTCGGCGCAATATAATCAGACTGGCACAGGCCAACCACACGCAGCAGGCCATAATAAATAAGCCCGGGCCATCACCGGTTGGGTCAATTCCAAGGGGGGTAAATAAATGAAAGGTTATCGCCCCGGACATCACCGCAAGGCCGAGCAAGGCGCCAAAACCTTGAAGGCGGCGAAAGCGCGGGAGCAAGCCCATTAACAGGCAAGCCGAAGCCAAAAGCTCCGCGCCGCCAATAAGATATTGTGAGAATAATCCAGTTTGGCCAAATATGCCCGGCGCGCCAAGACTGCCGGCCCACTCATTAAGCCTGCCAAAAATCTCTTGGGTGTTGGGATGATTTGTAAATTTAAACCGCAAAGAATCAATAAAAATGACGCTGCAAAATACAGATAAAATTGCCGGTAAAATTGTCTTTAAATTTGCCATAACGGCCCCCTCTTTTCTATAATAATTATGTGATAACACAAGGCCCCGTATTTGGCCTATATTTCCTAGTCTTTTAAAATGCCCGGCCAGATTTTATCAGCCTGAGCAATACGCGCAGCTTTATCCGCCAGCCAACGTTCCTTGACCTTGCCGTTATAATTTAGATATAGCCGGCCATCCTCAATCGTCCAATGTTTCGGTGAGCCTTTCGCCAGTTTACCGCCCGCAACGGCCCATGCACAATAACCGCCATATTGCGGCGCAAAAGCTTCAGGATTAGCCTTAAATAGATCGCGGTTAGCTTCAGATGAAAAATGCCACTCCGCCCCTTTATATGCATAGGAAAAATCAGAATTGCCTTCTAAGGGTTTATTTTTAAAAAAACTAACGGCGTCATAACCGCCGACGGCGACATTATTTTTCCATGAGGTATAAACTGGCGCTTTATCAGCCCCATAAGCCACGGGCACAGGGGCCGCAATGGTGACAATTCCCGCTGCAAGGCCGGCCATGATGAATGATTTTATACCCATGATATTTACCCTTTTTAATATCTAGCTTATGCTGTCTCGCACCCTATATAGGCAGGCGCATCCATAATATCTCATGACGGCTATTCAAATGGCCGTGATAAAGTCATTAGCACACTCCCCTAGCCGGACAAAATCACATTTGCCGCCGCAAGATCTTCAGCCGTATCAATTCCCGCCGGCGCATTATCAAGCTCTGCGCAGTAAATCATCATCCCGTCTTCGAGGGCGCGGAGCTGCTCAAGCCCCTCTGTTAGTTCTAATATAGACGGCGGCAGGCTACAAAACCGCATCAACGCCGCACGGCGGTAAGCATAAAGCCCAGCATGGTGATAAACTGTCTCTGCTCCGTGGGGAATTGCGGCGCGGCTAAAATATAATGCGCGGCCGTCCTTGCCTAAGACCGCTTTGACAATATTGGGGTTATTCACTTGCGCCGCATCATCTGTGGCGGTGGCAGCGGTGGCAATATCGGCCTGCGGGTAATCGTGTAAAATTTTCACAGTTGCCTGCAAAGCCGCCGGATCAATCAGGGGCATATCCCCTTGTAGGTTTAAAATAATATCATATTGCCCCTCTAGATCATAAATTTCTGCGGCTTGTCGAACCCGGTCAGAGCCGGAGGGCAGGTCAGGATGTGTTAAAACCGCGAGGCCGCCAGCTTTATCCACGGCCGCCGCAATCTCCGCCTGCGCGCAGGCCACAAGCACAGGGCCTAAATCCGCCTTCACCGCTTGCTGCCAAACCCGCACAATCATGGGCGTGCCCATCATATTCGCCAAAGGCTTACCGGGAAGGCGCGAGGCGGTCATACGCGCCGGGATAATTGTTAATATTTTACTGTTATCTGTCATCACACACCCCGCTTAACCCTTTGCGGCGCTTCGCCGCAAGTATTTAACGAAAACCCCGTGGTTTTACCATTTGCAAAATCCGTAGACTCTTATAAAAGGGCGAAAAATTGACAGTCATTATTATACGAAGTGAGATTTCATCATGAGTGACCTCGGCTTTAATAAAATTGCAGCAGCCGTCCTCGCCACGGCTTTGGGCTATATGCTCTTAAAAGAAGCATCACATCTTGTCATACACACAGAGGCTCCAGCGAAACCGGCCTATGCCCTTGCGATCCCGGAGGCCGCAGCGGCGGGCACGGCGGACAAGCCGCTTCCGTTCCCCCAAGCCGATTGGGTTGCGGCGATGGATATTGCTAAGGGTAAGAAAGTTTTCAAAAAATGTGCATCTTGCCATAATGCCAATGATGGCGGCGCTAACGGCACTGGCCCTAATCTTTGGAATGTTGTCGGCACGGCCGCAGGAGCCAAAGCTGGGTTTGGCTATTCGGGCGCCCTAAAATCATCGGGTTATACCTGGGATTATGAAACCCTCGACGGGTTTTTGGCAAAACCGAGCAAATATCTTAAAGGCACGAATATGAATTTTGTTGGCCTTAAAAAACCCGCTGACCGGGCGGCGGTTATTGCTTATCTTAATTCACAATCTGCCTCGCCCCTGCCTGCGCCCGAGGCCGCCGCAGCCGAATAAGCCCGGCTTATATATTAAGGCTGGCTATAGGCGTTTTATTGATCTTATTGGCCCATCAGATTTTTTAATACGCGCGGCCGCTTGCGATAAAGGCTCAGAGGCGGTGCACATATGAAACGCATTGGCGTGGAGCAGCCGCGCAGCGTCTTGCATAATTCCGACATGGCCCGGCCAAAATATAAGGTCCCCCCGCTGTAAAGGGGCATGTCTATCAAGGGCGCGGCCTAGATATTTTTCCTGGTCACCGGAATTGCGCGGACACGCCCGCCCCGCCGCCCAAAGGGCGCTCTGCACAAGACCTGAACAATCCAGCCCATCAGAGCTGACCCCGCCCCATATATAAGGTAGCCCCATATGCCGCTCAGCCGCAGCGGTGAAATCATCAACATAATCATTGATTGGCGCAATATGGCGGCTGTGAATATATTGCCCCCGCGCAATTTTAACAAAGCTATCTTTGTTCGTCAAAACAGACAGGCGCGCCCCAAATGGCAGCCGCATTTTTATCTGTGATTTTATATTCGCTTTTGTAAAAACAGACGCTTGCAAGGCTGTGATTTTATGACTGGCTGGCTGTAGGTTTACTGCAATATCTTTTTCCCGCACAAAGCCGCGAGACATTGGCTCTCCCTCACCTTGAGTAAAGCTGTCGTTCGGGTAGCCGTCTTGCGGGAGCAACGGGACAACTTCCCCTTCAACATAGCCGCGCAAAATACGCAGAGGGCGGAAACATTGCCCAAAAATTAATTCTGTTTCTAATTCGGCGCTGCGTTTCGGCGCAATATAGACAGGGGTTCGTCCTTTCGTACAGCGTAAGACCTGCATTATCGCCGCGGGGTGAGAGGCACTACAACCCGCGATGGGCGCGCAGCAGATTGCGTGGGCCGAGGCTGCGGCATGTGGGAGCAAATTTGGTCCGCAAAGCCCGCTAAATAACGTGAGCCGAGCGCTGTGCGTCCCACGGTAATTGAGCGCTTATCACGGGGGTCCGCACAGCGTTTTATCATGCGGTAGCGAGTTAACGTATCAAGCGCGCGGGTTATCACCGCTTTGGTCACCCCTAAGGATTTCGCTAAAGAGCGCACCGTATGGGGGTAATCATCCAGATAAACCGCCGTTAAAATCGCCATTTGCCGCGCCGAAAAATCAGGCCCATCTGCCCGCACCATCGCCATAGTGGCAGCTTGCCATAAATATAATGCATCTAACCGGCTATAGGCGGCGTGGGCTGGTTTCATTATGCTGATTTCCCCGAACTTAATCTCTACGAATCAAGGATTCGCATATTCGGGATTCCTTGGTCAAGCACCCAAAAAGGCCAAATTCAGCCCATAAGGGCTAAGCCTTTAAAAAGACTCAAAATTTTCTTAACCTTTTATTAACCATAAATCATATGGCCGTTAAGCCGATAGGTCCGTGTGAAGCCCCCCTGCTTTGAGCCAGAAATATAACGCCCGCAACGCAAAAATTTCCCCGCCCTTCGGATGTCCCGGCGCAGAGCTTGGCCACCATCCATAAACGTCAAAATGCATCCAAGGCTTATCAGCCACAAATTTTTGTAAAAATAGTCCGGCTGTCACAGAGCCCGCGAAGCTCCCGCCTGCATTTTTCATATCCGCCAAAGGGGAATGGAGCAGTGAATAATAAGGCCGCCACAAGGGCATATGCCACATAGGATCATGTTCGGCCTCCGCTTGAGACAGCACATCTTGGACGGGGTTTTTACGGTTACAAAAAAACGGCGGCAGCTCTGGCCCTAAGGCCACCCGCGCCGCGCCGGTCAGCGTGGCAAAATTAATAATTAAGGCCGGATCATCTTCTGACGCCTTGGTAAGTGCATCACCCAGCACAAGCCGTCCTTCCGCATCCGTATTATCAATTTCAACATTCAACCCCGCGCGGGACGATAAAATATCCCCAGGACGGTAAGCCCCAGCAGAAATTGCATTTTCCGCAATGGCGATTAATAAATGAAGCCGCACGGGCAGGTTATTCGCCATAATCATCTTCGCCAGCGCGAGCGCATGGGCCGCCCCGCCCATATCTTTTTTCATAATCCGCGCCCCGCTGGCGCTTTTAATATTTAGCCCGCCCGTATCAAATGTAATGCCTTTACCGACAACGGCTAGGCGCGGGTGATCGGGATTGCCCCATTCAAATTCCACAAGGCGCGGCGCTTCATGGGCGGCGCGCCCTACCGCATGTATCATCGGCAAATTCTGGGCCAAAAGATGATCACCAATCACCGCCTTCACGCTTGCGCCGTAGTCCGCAGCCAGATCCTTTGCCGCCTGATGGAGCGCCTCTGGCCCCATATCCCCGGCGGGCGTATTGATAAGGTCGCGCCCTAAATGTATCCCCGCCGTTAAGGCTTCGGTCTCGCGCGGATAAGCTTCAGAGCTAAGGCGCAGCGTTGGAAACTCAGCCTTTTCGGGCAAATAACGGTCAAACTTATAAGCGCCCATACCCCAGCCCGTTGCCGCGAGGCGCGCCGACCAATCACTGGGCAAGTGAGCAAAATAATAAACCCCTTTCGGCAAGAAGGCGGGCAAATGCCCCGCACGTATAGGGCCTATATCATCAGATGTTTTGGGCCCTGCGCCAAAGAGAACAGATTCGATCTCTCCGCTTGGCCCTGGCAAGCGGACTCGCTGCCCCGCTTCGCCTGTAAAATTGCGGGCCTGAGCAAAATTACGCTGCATGGGCGAGAGCTTGGCGGCGATATCTTCCCACTCATCGGGGCGGCAAATATAAATCGGCAGAGCATGTTGAGCGCCGCTATCATCATCGCGAATAAATACAGGCATGTGTCTATCATCCTTTGGATAATTATGAACTGACAAAACTCTATCGCAATTTACGAAAAGGGGAAACGGCTAATAAATCGTTAACTCTATCTATTTACACTTATTAACGAAATCTCCCCATATTTGGGTGATTCTTAGCCATTTGGCTGTGTAAGTCTTAAAGGAGCCTCGCGCGTGACATATAAAAAACTTGGACTTGCCCTCACGGCTTCATCACTGCTTTTAACTGGTTGTTTGACCCCTGCACCAGATTTAACCCCAGCCGAGAAGCAAACCCGTTCCGAGCTTGATAGTTCAAATTACCAACCCGCCCCACGCGAGCTTCGTGATAATATTGAAACCCAAGAAATCCTAGCCCAAGCCGCCTTTTGGTCTCATGAGTATAATTTAAATCCGACCGATCTTGAAGCAGCGATTAAGTTTGCGGCGGTGCTTCGCAAGCTTGGTAATCCAAACCGCGCCGTCGAGGTCACTCAAACCACCCGTGCCATATATCCACGTAATCCTTATTTAAATGCCGAATATGCCGCCGCGCTTTTGGCCGATCAAAAACCTCGCCCTGCCCTTCGAGTGATCGATAGTTCTCTTAAGGAAACGCCGGCTTATGGTCGGCTTTGGTCTTTAAAAGGGGTCGCATTAGACCAAATGGAAAAATATGCACAGGCCCGCCCATTTTATGAGCGCGCTTTAAACATTACCCCAAATGATCCAAATATCATGGCTAATATGGGGCTTAATTTTGCTCTGTCCGGGGACCCTCATACGGCCAAGACATGGCTAACCCGTGCCTCCCAACACCCGGATGCATCCGATAGTGTATTTGCAAATCTTGAGCTTGTAGAAAATCTTGTCGCCGAGGCCGGCCCAGCCCCATCGGCGCAAAATCCGTCCGGCTTGCGGCAAAGCTATCAAACCCCCGCAGCCCCCGCGTCTGGACGGGGTTATCCGCCGAATCCCGCGCGGCCACAATATCAAGCCGAGCCCGCAGCCTTGCCTCATAACCCAAGAGCGCCGCGTCAATATGGCGCCTATGCTGCTGGGCCACAGGCGCCGGCGGCGCCTCAGGCTAACCCGCAAGCCTATGCCCAAAATTTACGTCAAGGTGCATCACCGCAAACATCACTGCCGCAAGGCTCACATCTCGCCGAGGCGCAACCTTCAATTCAGCCAAAGGGACTTCAGTATAATCAGGCCGCAGCAAATTTGGGCGGCGCATCAGACACAAAGGGCGGCCCGGTTGCAACCAACCGCGATGTCTTGGCGAGGATTGCCGATAATGTAAAATTGAAAACCCCGCCGCGCCGAGCGCCGCGCGGTTATCGTCCGCCTGCACCGCAGCAAGCCGGCGCTTATCCGCCACCACAACATGCGCAAAGACGCGCTCAACCGCACCAAACTCAAGCTTACCCTAATCAGGGCTATCAAAGTCAGCAGGCCGCTGCGGGGCAAAATTACCCGCCGCAAGGATATACAGGGCCGCAAGGATATGCTGGCCCGCAAGGATATGCTAGCCCGCAAGGATACTCAGAGCCTCAAGGGCAAGCCGGGCCGCAAGGTCAACCGCAGCCGCGCGGCCAAGCCCCGCAGATAAGAGGCGGCTATCCGTCCCCGCAATATAGTTCGCAATATCCCCCGCAGTCCCCTGCGCAGCCTTATTATAATCCGCAAAATCAGGCGCAGGGTCAGGCGCAGGGTCAGGCACAAAGACGGCGTCCCGCCCGCCGCCGCGGTTAATAAAAAATAAAAGACATTTTATAAACCGTGATAAATAGCGAGCCATATTAGTCAGGCTACAGACATAAAAGCAGATCATGTCGAACGAACCACCGCCAACCCCATAACATTAAACCCCGGCGCTTTACGGCGTTCCGGGGTTTTTATTATATAAAGCTAAGGCTCGGCGGTTTATCAAACAGGCAGACAATTATTAAGCCTGTAGCTTTAACTGTGAATTTTACAGAGCTTGTCCAAGACGCATACCTGCCGGGGTTAGAATGACAATAAACAAGACCGGCAAGAAGAATAAAATCATTGGCACCGTCAGTTTCGCCGGCAAGGCCGCCGCTTTTTTCTCCGCCGCCAATACCCGAAGCTGCCGGTTTTCATTCGCCATTGTCCGCAGGGTTGAGCCCAAAGGCGTACCATAGCGCTCTGACTGCACAAGAGCCGTGGCGACGCCGCGAATCCCCGGGTGATTATTCCGCCGCGCCAAGTTTTCATAGGCTTGGCGGCGGTTTTGCATAAAAGATAATTCTGCCGTTGTCAGGGACATTTCCTCGGCCAACTCAACGGAGTTCTCTGCCATTTCTTCGGCCACTTTATTAAAGGCCATTTCAATCGACATGCCGGACTCAACACAAATTAGCAGCAAATCGAGTGCATCAGGGAAAACCGGCAAAATAGCCGCCGCCCGCTTGGTGGCTTTATTTTTCACCCATATCGCCGGAAAGTAATATCCAAAAGTGACCATGCCCATTGTGGCAGCCACCCTTTGCATTAATTGCCAGTCTTTGATATTCATAATCATAAATAAGACTACGCCGCAAATGCCCAAAGCAATCGGTAAAAACAAGCGCGCAAAATAGAAAATATAAACAGGGCGTTCCCCGCGAAGCCCCGCTTGGGCGAGTTTATCTTTAAGGTCTGTTGCCGCCAATAACTTCTCAAGGCTTAGCTGATCCACAAGATTGCGGACAAAGCCTTTTGTTTCTTGGCGTAGGCCTTGTTGAGGCTCTTGCAAGCTCGATAAATGAGCTTGGCGCAAAGTCTCACGAGTCGCGGCAACGGATGCCATACGTTTTTTAAGCTTATCGCCCCCTAAGAGCGGCTGTAGCAATGTATAGAGCGTCCCGACGACGAGAAGAGAAATCACACCGGAAATTGCATTTTGATATAAAGCTAAGGTTTCAGGACTCATACATCACCTTAATATTTAAACGCGATCATTTTCTTCATCATGGCCGTCCCCAAAACCATCATGCCGGCGCCAATCATCATATTGCGCTGCCCCGTCGATGTGCTGTAAAGGTCATGCATGTAATCTGGTGCAAGCACGGTTACCAAAGCCCCCACAGCAATCGGCAAAGCCCCAATAATAATCGCCGACATCCGCGCTTCGGCAGATAGGGCTTTGATCTTTTCGGCGAGTAATTTACGGCCCCGAAGTACATTAGATAAGTTTTGTAAAGATTCCCCGAGATTACCACCGGTTTGGCGCTGAATACTTAAAACCGTTGCAAAAAAATTGACCTCTGAGACGGGCATACGCTCTGACATTTGGGTCAGGCAAACATCAACGGGCACCCCAAGGTTCTCCGCCTCGACAACCCGTAGAAATTCCGTTGAAACAGGCGCCGGGGATTCATGGGCAATAATTTTAAGACAATCCCCAAGCGGCAAGCCCGTACGAATACCGCGAACAATAATGTCCATCGCATCAGCGAAATTTGCGACAAAGGCTTTTTGGCGTTTCTTAATTGCCATGGATAAAATCCAGCGCGGCAAGCCGAAGCCGCCCGCAAAAACAGCCCCTAAGGCAAATTCAGGTTTATTGGTAAAGACAAACACCCCAAGCCCCATCACAGCGCCGACAACAAGGCTTATGATCGTAAATAATTTAACATCAATGGACCAATCCGCTTGGATAAGCCGCATTTCCATTGACATTCTTCGTTTTTTCGCCGTTTTTTTCTTATCCTCTAACCGGTTAAGCGATTCTTCAATCTGCTTACGGCGGGAATTATTATCACTATCACTTTTGACCAAGCGGCTTAAGAGATTAGACTCTTTCGCCTTACCCGTATTATGCCCAGCCCCAATCGCTTGTGCACGTTTTGAGCCTGAAGTAGAGCCGCCGCTTAAAAGCATAAACCCGACCCCTAAAACGAGGCTCGCAGCAAGAATCGCAAGGAGAGTGTTCTGATCCATAATATCTAGCCCGCTTCATCCAGCGCTTCGGCTAATTGACGTTCTAAATTGAAATAACGGGCACGATCCCAAAAGGCTGGGCGGGCAATACCGGTGGATTTATGCTCACCAATAATTTTACCATTCGCATCTTCACCGTCCATTTCATAGAGCAGCAAATCTTGGGTCACGATAACATCCCCCTCCATACCGATTACTTCTGTAATATGGGTAATCCGCCGAGAGCCGTCACGTAGTCGCGTCGCCTGCACAACAATGTCAACTGAGCCAACAATCATTTCGCGAATTGTCTTCGCCGGCAGGGAAAATCCGCCCATCGTAATCATCGATTCAAGCCGCGATAAAGCTTCGCGCGGTGAATTGGCATGGAGCGTTCCCATTGAGCCATCATGGCCCGTGTTCATGGCCTGTAGGAGGTCAAAAGCTTCAGGGCCCCGCACCTCACCCACGATAATCCGTTCCGGGCGCATCCGCAGACAGTTTTTCACCAAATCGGACATGGTAATTTTACCTTTACCCTCAAGATTGGGCGGGCGCGTTTCAAGGCGCACTACATGCGGCTGCTGGAGCTGTAATTCCGCCGCATCTTCACAGGTAATAATCCGCTCATCTGGGTGGATAAATCCGGTTAAACAATTCAGCAGGGTTGTCTTACCCGAACCCGTACCGCCAGAGATCACAATATTACATTGACAGGCGCCGATAATTTGCAGCACCTTCGCCCCCGCTGGCGAGATTGATTTAAATCCAACCAAATCATTCAGGGTTAATTTATCTTTTTTAAATTTCCGAATCGTCAAAGCCGGGCCGTCAATCGACAGCGGCGGGGCAATAACGTTCACCCGAGAGCCGTCCAAAAGACGCGCATCACAAATCGGGCTGGCTTCATCAACGCGGCGGCCCACTTGGGAGACAATCCGCTGACAGATGTTCATTAATTGGGCATTATCACGAAAACGAATATTCGTTTTCTCCATCTTGCCTTCTGTTTCGATAAACACATGTTTTGCGCCATTGACCATGATATCAGCGATATCATCCCGGGCCAATAGTGGCTCGAGGGGGCCATATCCTAAGATATCATCACAGATTTCACTAATTAATTGGTTTTGCTCCGCAACTGATAACCGAACATTACGAATAGTAATAATCTCATCAACAATCTGCCGAATTTCGTCCCGCGCTTTTTCTGGACGCATACCCGCTAGAGCAGAAACATCAATGGTTTCAAAAAGTGCGTTGAATATGCTAGATTTTGTATCGTAATAATCTTCCGAGCGTTCTTTGGATTGTGCCGGAGCCTCTTTAACGGGTGCAATAGGTGCCGCCGTATTCGCCGTTGTTTTAGGCGCATCCGCTTTGGGGGCAGGAGCCGGAGCCGCTGTAGCAGCACTAGATGCAGATCGTTTACCGAACATATGCGATTACTTCTTTTTTAATTTTGAAAAAACAGAGTCCATCATACCGGAGTTAGATCCCGCTGAGCCGTCTTTTTGTTTAAATTTGCGTCCCTTTTTACCTGGCGTCATCTCTGGGAATTGCCCCGTACGCAAACGTGTTGCCAAGTAATTCAGTCCAGACACATGAGCCGCCGCAGATTTTAAATCCGTTAACATTTTCCCATCATTAGAGGCTTCGGTAAAAGTATCCGGATCAAAGGCCAAAGACACACAAGGTTCAACCCCAATAGCCGCACCAAAATCCTTTAGCGGAATTTCTAATTTAGACCGGCCCATTTGGTTCAAAACAACCAAGGGATCAGGGTCATTTGGCCGCTTAGCCTTGAGGAAATCAATTAAATTTTTAGCATTACGAAGACAGGCTAGGTCCGGCGTCACAACAATAACGATTTCATCGGCCGCCGTTAATGTTGTACTGGCCCAATCAGACCATATATGCGGAACATCAAATAGGCTGAACGGGCTAATGGCCCGCACACTATCAATGACTTTTTCAAAGCCAATAGGATCATGAAATGCACTGCCGTTCCCTAATGAGGCTGCCGTTGGCAAGATAGAAAGCTTTTTCGTATGACGCACCATGATTTTATCGATCAAGGCCGCGTCCAGACGGTCAGATTGCGAAAGCGCTTCTTCAAGCCCTTGCGCCGCATCATAAGCAAAATCAATACCAGTTGTACCCCATGTTTCATCAAGGTCAATTAGAGCCGTTTCATATCCCATATTCTCGGCCAATATCCAAGCAAGGTTATGGGAGATCGTAGACGCACCAACTCCGCCTTTTGCGCCGTAAACGGCCACAGACCGGCCAATAAACGGCTCATCTTCGGACAAATATAAATCACTAATTGAGCGGATAATTGTCATCGGGTGGAACGGCGGGACAAGGTAATCACTGACCCCTTTATCCATCAGCTGACGGAAAAGGCGAATATCATTCGCCGCGCCAATCACAACAACTTGCGTGCCTTCATCACAAACTGAGGCTAATTGCTCAAGCTGTGTAAAGAGTTCTTTCCCGGTTAAGCCTGTTTCAATCATGACAAGGTTCGGCGTATTTTCGCCGTGATAATAATCAATCGCAGCCGTTAACCCCCCCATGAAAATATCTACATTGGCGCGTTTCATCCGCCAATCATGGGTTGCTGTATTAACGACAGAGCCCGTTTCTTTACGCTCACAAAACACATTAATTGAGATAGCAGGGATCATTTTATCCCCATCTTCACGCGGCTCATCCATAACAGGGTTTAACGGCGCAGCCATAGGAGCATGCGCTTGCGGCGCGCCCATTGGCATAAGCATATGACCCTGAGCGCCAGGCATTGCCGCGGGAGGCGGCGCCATTTGCGGCGGAACAGCGGGATAAGTTACACCTTGCGGCGGGACAGCCGGATAAGTTGTGTTTTGCGGAGGAACCATTGGATAAGGCATTTGTTGCGGGGCCATTTGCGGCGCAGCCATAGGCTGAACGGGCGGGGCACTCGGCATGGGCCGCGGGGCGGGTACAGGGCGCGGTGCAGGTGCGGGCCGCGGGGCCGCATAACCAGCAGGTGTGGGCGAAGGGGCGTGGGAGTGTTTGGTCACTGTCATTGTCTAGTTTCCGTTCCTCTAATTCCCAAAGGTAATCGCTTGACGCGATCCATTTGCTGATGATGGGTCTTCACCATCAATATAAGATTGATAGACGGCTGAGCGGCGCGCAGGGTCTGCGGGGCTAAGATCATATGGCCGTAAAAGTTGGCGGTGATCACCAATCATAGCGGCCTGATTAGCAAAATGAGCACATCCGAACCCATCATAATATTGATTATTAGAATTTAAGCGTAGATCAGACATAATATTACAGCGCGGAATTAATGTCGAAAACTTACGATAAGATACAACAATCGGCGCTTGAATATTAGTCCCTGCTTGATATTGGCCCGTTTGAATATTGGCTTGGCCAAACCCAGATTGCGCAAGGGCTGATTTTATAATCGTTTGGGCTTGCTGCGCGCCCGGGTTACGGGATTGATTAACGGGAATATTCATAAAAATTTGACCATCGCCATTTTGGCCAAAATCGCGTAAAAACCTGTGAACCGCCTCCATATCACGCGGATTAAGCTGTAATCCATTTGCCTGCGGATAGAGTTCTAAGCGTTCAATACGCTCAGATATCTGAAATTTATTTTCTTCAAAAACATTCCCGCGAGACGGCGTATAAGCTGAGCAAGCCGTCGTCATAATCGCCACAGAGGCAGCGGCCATGAGCTTTAAAAGCAGTGATTTTTTATATTTTTGTGTTATCATCTTATCACCCTTTTTAATCGACCACATAGCCAAATGTACCCGGACGGGTCGGCGTCAAAGGCTGCGCTTTATCACCGCGTTTATTGGCTTTGTTGAGGCGGCCTAGGAAAATTTGCTCCGCATCACTTGCGGGCGTAAACCCATCCGTTGGCGTTTGTAGATTATCTGGGTGCGTCCCGTCTACCAAATATGGCGTAGCAATAATCACAAGCTCTGTTTGCGTGTTAACTTCATCCCGGTTTCTAAATAATGCACCGAGTCCGGGGATATCTTTCGCGCCCGGCGTACCATTCGCTGCGGTTCGCGCTTCTTCTTGAATAAGCCCTGCGATGACAATACTGGAGCCCGCTGGGACTTCGACAACGGAATTGGCGCGGCGGGTTCTTAGGCCGGGAATACTCCCCGAAGCCGTTTCAATAGAGCCTACAGTTGTTAATTCTGATATGCCTGTTTCCAAATTAAGCGATATACGGCCTTCATCCAAAACAACCGGCGTAAAGCCGACAGAGACACCAAACTCTTTGAATTCAAACGTATTTGTAATCACACCCGTGGTTGGATCAACCGTGCCGGCACCGGATAAGACGGCAAATTCACCGCCAGATTGGAAGCTTGCCGATTCGCCGGACACGGATGTTAATGTCGGCTCTGCGACTGTGCGGACAAGGCCCACTTGCTCAAGCGCTTGTAAGCCCGCCGTTAATTGCTGGATAGAGCCGCCGCCGGAGTTATTCCACTCAAATCCGCCGTCAAAACCCGCGCCGGAGACCAAAGCATTATTACTCATAAGAGAAACCGTCGCATCACCAATTTCGCCAGCAACAGCCAGATTTATACCTAATTGCTTGGTGACAGAGCGCTGCATTTCAACAATACGGACTTTGAGCATAACTTGATCTCTCGCCGTAATATTCATGAGATTGACAATCTCGCCCGCATCCCCAGTTGTCGTTTCATCAAGCCATAAAGCGGCCAGACGTTCAATCCGAGACGCGCTAACGGCATTGGGGACATTCCCGGTCAGTAAAAGATTATTATTTACTGCTTTGACCTGAACATCATCAGAGCCGCCGTGATCATTAAGGAGGGTTTTAAGCCCTGTAATATCGCGTTCAACACGAATATTAAGAGACAGCATTTCATTCCCGTCATGATCCATAAACCGTGCATTGGTTTGGCCGGGGCTACGTCCAAACATAACAACACGGCGGGAGGTATGAATAAGCGGCTCGGCAATATCTCTATTGGCAATAATAACGTCCATAATATCATTAGGAAGATCGATATATGTTGACTTATTAAAGGCTATGGTCACATCACGCTCTGCGTTGCCTTCTCCCGGTGCTGTAATTTGCGTCGTCGAACCATTATAACTATTTGCCGTAACAGACGAATATGACCGCGTCCCTGCCTCGGCGCTAACAAAGCTTATCAGGCCCGAAACCGAGAGAATAAGGCAAGTTTTAAATGTATGATGAAAAGATTTCATGTTTACTGCCCTCTCAATCCGACTTGCTGCGCTTGGCCAGCCCGGTAGACCGCAATGGTTGAAGAGCCGGCATTATCGCGTTTTGCGCCTTCGGCGCGGCGTATAACTTGACCACTTGAATTATGTAAGCTCCGCAATGTCAGCGTAATATCTCCTTGTGACACGGCCTCTTGTAGATATTCAGAATCTTCCTGCGCCAGTTCAAAGGTCGCTGTTGAGCCAACAACGGTAGCTTGGCCTTCTGCCCCGACCTGAAAATTTTGGTCAATAGCCATAACGCGGACATTCTCAAAGATCGTATCAGACACACTATAGTTCTGGCGGCGACCATCATTCCCGCCAAGGTCTTGCAGTTGGCGCGTTAGAATAATATCAACCCGGTCACCGGGCTTAATAAAACCGCCGGCGGCTGAGGCGACAGAAATCCGTGTTGTGACGGCCCGCATGCCCGGTGCCAAAAGAGCGGACATAACGCTGCGGTCGCCTGTATTGATTAATTTGCGCGTTTGAATAGGCTCGCCGATAAAAATAGGGGCCTGAGCGACGGTGCCCGTTAGCTCTTCAACCGCGCCAGGACGCGAATCACTTGTAATAAAGGCCTCTGTAACGGATTCGGCGGGCCATTGGATCCACTCAAGATCAAGCGCTGTTAGGCGGCTCCCAAAGACAACATCTTGTTTCGCGACAAGCACATCTTTATATTCCACCTGTTCAACGACAGGGGCTGCGACAACGGGCTGAACCTGTTGTACCGGCGTACCAAGGCCTCTAATATATAGAAATAGGACGGCTGCTAACCCAAGCATACCTACGATGATTACGATTCGTCTAACGTCCATGATAACTCCCAACAACCCACATCATTCACTCATAGATTTATGAACATGGTTAATTTTATAAAAAGACCAGACCAAAAAAAGGTTAACATCTTCAAAACTTTTGCGTTTTATCTTAACTTTATTAACATTCACGAAGATTAAACCCCCATTAGCGCCAAATAGAGCTGACTTTTTGGCAATGTCACTAAGGCGCCAATCGCCAGGGCAATGCCGTAAGGCATTTTTGTTTCATCCCTGAACATACGGTAAAGCCACGGCGAAGTTAAAACCCCAACCGGAATATAACGGCGGCCAATCATCAAAAATATAGCCAGCGCGCCCCCCGCCATTGCAGTCACGAAAACATAAGGTAATAAATCAGTAAATTGCCACCAAAAGGACGTCGCGGCGAGGAGCTTTGCATCGCCGCCCCCGAGCCAACCCGCCGCAAACATGCCAAAGGCCACAGCAAAAACGCCGAGGCCAACAAGCATATGCTCGCCAAATGTTGCAAAATCCGTCCATGCAAATGGCATAATACAGACAAAGCCCGCCAAAAGCGCAAGGCTAATCATATTGGGGATTTTCATGGTCAGCGCATCATTTACCGCTGCCATGATCTGGCATATGGCAAAGAGTATAAAAAAGATAATGGCGAAGGACATGAAAGACTCCAAACTCTAAATTCTTACCTATGTTAAAGGATTAGAGTTAACAGTCGGTTTCCAGCCCTTTGATAAATCAGGCTTGAAGGCAAAAAAAAAGCTGCCCATAAAGGGCAGCTTTAAAACTATAGCTTAAAATAAATTAAGGTGTTGTGGCGTTTGTATTTGCATCATTCAATGCATTACCAACTTCGTTGAACTTATTGCCAACGCCATTACCAATAGCAGATGCACCGGCAATTAGAGCGACAGAGATAAGAGCGGCGATAAGACCGTACTCAATAGCTGTTGCACCAGATTCGTCTTTAATAAAGCGTGTTACTAGATTTTGCATAACTTACTCCCACGTATGCTTAATTTAATCGGAACTGAATGTTCCGTATCAGGGACGTCCCTGTTGATGTTGTGTATAAGGGAGATGTTTTACTAAGCGCTTAAAACTTATAGTAAAAATATCGTAAAATTTAGAGTAAAATCACGCCTATATATAATGTCATAACTTATAACCGCCAAAATAGGCACAAAAAAAATATTCTTAAAAAAAAGTTTCACGCTGTAAACGCTTCATTCACTATAATTAGATATGGCTTAGAAAATAGCGCCTAATTGGGGCGAAATTCAGGCACAGGAGACATTTTATGCTCAAAATAACATCGCTGACCTCTTTAAAGTCTGTTATATCCGTCGTTACAGTCTTAAATTTTGCACATTTCTCTCCCCTAGCTAATGCGGAGGATGATCTAAGCGGAAATTATCACACGGCCCATGCGCCCATTACGACGCCCGCCATAACCCCATTTAATAATACTTATAGTGTGGGCCTGAACAAGACCGAAATTTTACGCCTGCCCAGAGCCGCCTCAGCCGTTTTAATTGGCAATCCGAGTATTGCAGATGTTTCTATTCATTCCTCCGATACCATCTTTGTCATTGGACGGAGTTATGGTGAGACGAATATTTCCATATTAGACGTCAATGGAGGCACCTTAGTCGACGCCAATATTCAAGTAAATAACACAACGCCGCGAAATGGTGTGCGCGTTTTTTACGGCAGTACAGACCGAGAAACTTTCAACTGTACCCCCTATTGTGCCGCTGCACCGATTTTAGGCGACTCGCCCGGCTTTATTGGCCGAAATTCACCAGCAGGCGGCGGGCAAATTGATAATACCCTCGCGCTCGGCGTTCCAAGCCCAGCAGCAAGCGGCGGCGGCGGCGGCGGCGAAGCAATATCCGCGGCAGCTCCAAACCAATAAGTTTATTAAGATCAGTCACTTAAAGCCGAGTTAACGACTTATTAACTATAAAACCATGTTATTATTTAACCTTTTACCTCTATGGTTTAAGGTGAGTAATAACGTGGGAGACTAAAATGTTAATGCATAGGTTGAAGTTTAGCCTTAGAAAATTACGCCGAGATGAAACCGGTGCAACGGCGATTGAATTTAGTATTCTCGCCCTGCCCTTTATGGTTTTAATCTTTGGTATTTTAGAACTCGCGATCGTTTTTTTTACAACAACATCTCTAAACCATAGCCTTGTTACAAGTACCCGGTCACTTCGTGTCGGTTCACAAAGTGCAATTTGCGGCGATATTGATGAATTAAAACAAGATGTTTGTAATACACTCAATACATCTAACTGTTTTAACAATCTAAATTTAACCGTTACCCGCGTGGGGTCTAATCAATTTAACGGCGCAGTTTTAGACTTATTCCAAACATCCAATATCGATGTAGATGAAGATAATGAAACGATTGATGTCCCCGGGGGTGATGTTCTTGACTCTGGTATTTTGGGCGATGAAATCTTACTTGTTAAAGCCATTTACCAACATGATCTCATCTTACCAGGCACTCTAACCCGTTTATCAAATTTTGGCCTCAATAATAAACGTATTTTATCTGTCACCCAGGCGATACGAACAGAGCCATTTCCAGACGTTCAGTGTAGTTAATATCATGTTTTCAAAATTCCAACATATCTTTCAAACTACTCTTGTCAAAACTCGGCGCGTTCACAAGCAACTCCGCCGATCTAATGAGGGGTCCGCTGCGGTCGAATTTGTTTTTGTCGCGCCTGTTCTAATTTTTCTTTATATCGGCCTTTATGAAGTCTCCATTGCCTTTACAGTTAATGGAACCATTAATAACTCATCAGAAATTGCCGCATCATTCTCCACCTTTGAAGAGAGTTTGGATGAGGTCAATTTAGCCAATATTATGACCGCTTCTACAGCCGTTTTAGATTACCCTAATTTCGATATTGAGAACCTTTCCATTGATGTCTATAGCGTCGAGCAAACGGGCGCGACGGCCAATACGCGGCGCATTGTTGGCCAGGCCAGCTATGAAGGCAGCCGCGCCAATAATATTGCACCGGACCTTGCCCTTTCTGATTTTCAATCACAGCTTTCATCCCTAAGTGCGGGTAATGGTTTTGTTGTTGCGCAAGTTGCTTATCTTTATGAGCCCAGCATATCATCACGTTTTGTGCAAACGGTAACATTACTTGACCGGAAAACATTAAATCCACGAGAAAACCAAGGCTCCGCCCTAATTGTCACCACATCAACAGGGCAAGAACGTGCCATATTAGACTGCACACCTGATGATAGACGGGCTTTTAGCTGCACATCTATTGGCCAATATCCAGAAACGCAGTGATCTGCACCCCAACCTCCTACCATTTTCTGGTAGAGTCTTTTGATTGTTTGAACTTGCCCCATATTTCCTACCATCCAGATGTAGAGTTTTCCGGCGGGATCACCTTTGACGGGCTGGGTTCGTCAGGGTGATTTATGAGCATTATCGGGGATTTATTCCCGATTGAACTATGCGGTCTTATCTCATTATAGTCCCTTCCAGCCGGAAAATAACCGAAAAACTCTAATTATGAATGGAGGCGTTTAAAGGGAGCAGGTCAGGAGGGCGGAAGCATTTAAGCCTTTTTTAATCTTGACGATAATAGGCCGCTATCGCGGCCTTTTCTTTGGGCGTTATCCTTAAAACCGCTTCGATATAATGGTCAATATCCCCCATCGTTATAAAAGACTGCTGTAGGTAATCTTCAGACACGCCAAAAAGCGGGGCTAGCATATCGGGATTAAAGCGGCGGCCATGTTTTTCAGATAGTTTTACGCTCGCCATTTCAAGTAAAGTGGGCAAATCAACGGCCGTCATGGTGAGCATATAATCCTCTAAGATAACCTCCCGCTCCGCGCCAAGCATATGCAATATAAGCGCTGCCAAGGTTCCGGTTCTATCTTTACCGGCGGCGCAGTGGATTAAGATATTATCACCGGTCTTAGCCATATGTTTAAGGCTCGCCCGCGCAAGGCTTTGAAAGCCAATATCCAAAGGCCGCTCTTTGTAAGAGTTCATCATATAAAAACGCGCATCCTCCGCCTGTTTTAAATCATGGGCCATAAAAGCCTCATGCGGCGCTATCGCTAGCGGGTCTTTATTCGCGCCAGGGCTATAAGCTAAAGTGGTAGATTTATGATCGGCAGGGAGTTGATTAGGCTGTTTTTTCCGCTCAGCCTCATAACGCATATCAATAATCACGCCGATTCTTAAATCTTCGAACCGCGCTATATCGGGGCCGGACATATGATGAAGATGAGCCGAGCGGAAAAGCCTTCCGCCCAAAATTAGCTGGCCGTCATAGCCCGGATATTGGCCAAAATCACGAAAATTATAAACAGTTTGAAAAGGGAGAATACGGCTCATATGGGTTTGCTATGGCTTTATTCGCCGCCGCGCAAGGGGGCAATACATGGCACATAATAAATCGGCATAAAACGGTTATAAAGCAGTATAAAAATAGGCGGGTTTTACCCGCCTTGTGACTGCGATATATTTTACGGCCTATTCAGCAGCCATAGCGCTTCGCCGCGCTGTTAGGTTTTCAAATTGTGACCACACGCCGTCATCCCCGTGCCAATCCCCATGGGTTGCGCCTTTGGAGTATTCTGTCGCCCGGGCTTCAAAGAAGTTCGCATGTTCAACGCCGTTCAAAATTTCAGACAGCCATGGAATTGGATGCTCTTTAACGCCGTAAATCTTCGGCAATTTAAGCTGCCCTAAACGCCAATCAGCAATATAGCGGATATATTGCTTAATATCTTCCGCCGTCATACCTTCGACAGGGCCCATTTCAAAGGCTAGATCGATAAATTTATCCTCAAGCTTCACAACAGTTTGGCAACAATCCATGATATTATCTTTCACAGATTGGGTCAGCGCCCCAGTTTCTGCGGCAAATGTGTGGAACATTTTGATCATGCCCTCGCAATGAAGGCTTTCATCACGGACAGACCAAGATACAATTTGCCCCATGCCCTTCATTTTATTCAGGCGCGGGAAATTCATCAGCATGGCAAAACTGGCAAAGAGTTGCAGCCCTTCGGTAAAGCCGCCAAAGACCGCCATAGAGGTGAGGATATCACTCTCTGTTTCAACCCCAAACTGCCCAAGATAGTCATGTTTAGCCGACATTTCCTCATATTCCATAAAGGCCGAAAACTCACTATCCGGCATGCCAATGGTTTCAAGTAGCAAGGCATAAGCGGCAATATGAATAGTTTCCATATTTGAAAATGCTGCGAGCATCATACGAATCTCAACCGGCTTAAACAGCGGCATGTAATTTTCCATATAATTTCCGCCGACTTCCACATCGGATTGTGTGAAGAAACGGAAAATCTGCGTTAATAGGTTTTTCTCGGCCGCCGTAAGATTATTCGCCCAGTCTTTAAGGTCTTCACCCAGAGGCACTTCTTCGGGCATCCAGTGAACTTGTTGCTGGGTACGCCAAAACTCATAAGCCCACGGATAGCGAAAGGGTTTATAGCTATGAGACGGCATTAACAGCCCGCTTTTGCTCTTGATAATATTTTTCGCTTTACCCATATCCCAACCCCTATCTAAGAGCTATTATTTACCGCGCGAAACCCGCGAATAAGACCATATATATGGCCATCCTTCTGCTCGCACACCATATGTAGTATTCGGGCGCGCTTTCAAGTATTTTTTATACCTGCGACAAATTTTCTCTGTGGATATGTACGGCCCATCATCATTATGGATATGCGGGCGCGTTATTATCAAAACATTTTCCGCCCATAGCGCCGCATTTATTCAAAGAAACAGCGCAAAAAAGGCCCTTAAACGGGGCCTTTAAACACTAATTAAAATTTGGCTTAGCTAAAATCGAAAAAGCAAAGCTTATTACCGTCCGGGTCTTTAACATAAGCGCCGTAGAACATATCGGGCACCCGCTGCCCCGGCTCCCCGTCGCAGCTCGCCCCAAGCTCGATCGCTTTATGATAAAGCGCCGCCGCGCCTTCTTTTGAGCCACCAGGAAACGCGACCATAACGCCGTTACCCGGATGCGGGTCTTGCTCATTATAAGGCTCGCAAACAGCGATCATTGGCTCTTTTATAGATTTACCAATCATCGCAAGGCGGCCAACATCCACCTGCACTTTTGCGCCTTGGTCTGCAAAAAGCTCTGTATAAAATGTTTTGGCTTTTTCTAAGTCTTTAACGCCAACTGTTGTATATCCAATCATGGAAATGTCCTTTACGGTTAAGAATGACCGTGAACATATCAATTTTATAGATATTTACAAAATACGTTTTCGTGAAGATGGCAAAAATATATCAGGCCGCTTTATCGCCGCCATGTCAGTGAGATCGCCGCAGCGTCTTCTGTGTAAGACACGGAACTTTCACCCACACCTCGGCCATAGGAGCTCACATCGCGGCGGATATAGGCGAGCGAAATATCTGCATCCCCAATTTTATAGCCAAAACCAGCCTGAGCGTCACCAACAATTATTTTATCTTGAAGGTTAAACTGCCCCCGTGTCACCTGAGAATTACCATTCGAAGAATAAGTTAAAGCTTCCGCATCCGCGCCGGCAAATAAATACCAACTGGTTTTATCATTTGGGTCAAGATCTCGGAGGTCTTGGCCGATTTTCACAACCGCGCCGACAAGGGCGCTCGAATGCTCATCACCAAAATTAAGGGCCGCACGCGGAATAAGCTGAAGATCAATACCGCCCGGGCGATCTGCATTAATCGCTTTGGTTAAATTTAACGCTACATTATCAGTTTGCGGGCCGCATAAAGCCTGCCCCGCGAGGCATCTTACCGCGTTAAAATCACGGGTAATATCGGCGCCGGATAATATTTGCGGCGGCAGTGGGACTAAGGCCTGATCGAGGGTGGAACTCAATGATAAATAAGGAGATTCGTTAAACCGGCCCAAATCAAGCTGCACAGCCGGAGCTGTTTGCAGTTGTAGCGGAATCGAATCCTTTGGCATAATATCGGTGAGTTTGGACTGAGCCCCCGCAAAAGGCACAACATGAAGAGAAAAAGACAGCGTCAAACCCGCCGCCCATATAGGCCGCCAAACAGTGGTTATCCCCTTATATGAGCGGAATCTGCTCATTTATCCTCTTTTTTACGTTTGAATACGCCTTAAAGGCAAAATATGTCTTTTTTTAGTCAATTACCAGAGTAGACATTAATATTTACTAAATGGTCATCTTTCTATGCGGTTTTACGGGGTTATGTGATGATAAAACCACATTTAGAGCTAAATATCTCCAAGATAGCCCCAATATATCCGCAACACATATCACAGATGTGATTGAAAACCCTAGAAAAGGAGCCGACATCAAACAGATATGAAAAAACCCGCTGGACGTAACCAGCGGGCCTTATGAACCCTGAAAAAATTCAGGTGTCCTCCCCTTGCTCCATGATTAAAGCCGAAAATGTCTTTATTGGCAAGCTAAACATTCATCATAGTCAACGGGTGCAGCGGCCTCCATTGATTTTTCCATGTCAGTTTTAGGCTCATCAGAACCCGCAAAGCCGGCGCGCTGCACAGATTTAGAGCGGCAATAATAAAGTGACTTCACACCTTTTTCCCATGCCTGCCAATGTAGCATATGAAGATCCCATTTATTCACATCTCCCGGAATAAACAGGTTCAGGCTTTGCGCCTGGCAAATATGCGGCGCACGGTCTGCGGCATGTTCAATCACCCAGCGTTGGTCAATTTCAAAGGCCGTGCGGAAGACTTCTTTCTCATGATCGCTTAATTGCGCCATATGCTGCACAGAGCCTTCATGTTCTAAAATATCCGCCCAAATACCCGCCGTGTTCAGTCCCTTGCGCTCCAGTAAGGCCTCGAGGTGACTATTCTTCACCGTAAACGAGCCGGACAGCGTCTTATGGGTGTAAATATTGGCCGGCACGGGCTCAATCCCCGCAGAGGTCCCGCCGCAAATAATCGAAATTGACGCAGTCGGCGCGACGGCCATTTTATGAGAAAACCGTTCATCGACGCCGGCGTCTTTGGCATCTGGGCAGGCACCGCGTTCTGCGGCCAAGGCCTTAGAGGCTTTATTGGCTTCGCTGCGAATATGTTTGAACATCTTATTATTGAAAGATTTCGCCATAGCGCTTTCAAACGGAATATCTCTGGCTTGAAGCATGGAATGAAACCCCATCAACCCAAGGCCGACAGAACGTTCTCGGCGGGCAGAATATTTCGCATCATCCATTTCAGACGGGGCCCGATCGATAAAATCTTGCAGCACATTATCAAGAAAGCGCATGATATCTTCGACAAAGCCGTCATGATCTTTCCATTCATCCCATTTCTCTGCGTTCAAAGACGATAGGCAGCAAACGGCGGTGCGTTGACGGCCATTTTTATCAATGCCCGTCGGCAACATAATCTCTGCACAGAGGTTAGATTGGCGGACCCGAAGACCTTGGTCTTTTTGGTGTTGGGCCAAAGCCTTATTCACCGTATCAGAGAAGATCATATAGGGCTCTCCGGTCTGGATACGCATCTCTAAGATTTTCTGCCATAATTCGCGGGCATTAATTGTTTTGATAACCTCACCGGTCTTTGGAGATTTCAGCGGAAATTCCGATCCCATTTGCACGGCCAACATAAAGTCATCTGTGATATTCAGGCCGTGATGTAGATTTAAGGATTTGCGGTTAAAATCACCACTCGGCTTGCGGATTTCTAAAAATTCTTCAATTTCTGGATGATAAACATCCAAATAAACCGCCGCAGAGCCTCGGCGCAGGCTGCCTTGAGAAATCGCGAGGGTGAGGCTGTCCATAACGCGGATAAACGGAATAATACCGGAGGTCTTACCGGCTTTTCCGATCTTCTCCCCAATAGAGCGTACATTGCCCCAATAAGTCCCAATGCCCCCACCATTTGAGGCCAGCCAGACATTTTCATTCCAAACATCAACAATGGAATCAAGGCTGTCATCAACAGAGTTCAGGAAACATGAAATCGGTAAACCGCGCTCCGCGCCGCCATTGGATAAAACAGGCGTCGCCGGCATAAACCAAAGCTGGCTCATATAATCATAAAGACGCTGGGCATGATCGGCGTCATCGGCATAGGCTTCGGAAACCCGGGCAAACATGTCTTGATAGCTTTCTTCCGGCAGAAGATAACGGTCAACAAGTGTCTTTTTGCCAAAATCCGTTAAAAGCGCATCGCGTGAACGGTTTTGGCGCACAGTCCCCGCAAGAGCGCTGCGAAGGGCCGGGCCTTGGGGCTTGCCGGCGCGGGGGGACGCTGAATTATCATCATAATTATCAATAGCGTCATCATAGGCAGCCGTTTCTAAAGCCTCGCTCACTGTGTCATCTGTCATTCTGTTCTTCCCGTTGAACCCCTATGCCGCAGCATTGTGTTTATTGCCTATTTGCCGCCAATTTAACTCGTTTTCGGTCAAAAGAGCCCCAACCCGAAAACCACATGTTCCGAGGACTCTTTTAACAAAAGAAAGAGTGAGGCGACTGCCTCACCACTATATATAGTGGTGATTTGCACTCTTTCGTCAATCCCTTGTGTCTCAAAAATGGAAATTTTTTGTTAACAGACACTTAAGCTCTTGTTCTAAATTAATAAATTATATGACGGCCCCGAAACGAGACTGCCGCGTGATTTCTGATAGTTGAAAAAGCACTCAGAACAAAGGCGGAACAGGAAGTGCGGCGCCATAAAACTGGGGGTAAGCTTACGGGCCTCTTTATTATCTGTGAGTAAATAGGCAAAAATAACCGCGCCTGCGTTTTCATCATAATTCGAACGGCTTCATTATGTTTTCAGCTATAAAAGTCCCCCAGCATAAGATAGGATACGGAGTCGCCAAAGCTGGCTAACCATGCCATAGAGCCTACGCAAATAAAAACCATTAGGTGAAGGTTTTAACAACATGAAAATTCTCCTCGTCACAGATGCGTGGGAGCCGCAAATGAACGGCGTTGTACGGACCTTATCCAAAACCGTCGAAAGCTTGCGGGCCATGGGGCATGATGTTGAAGTCATCGCCCCCTCAGACGGCTATTGGACAATGCCCTTACCTACCTATCCGGATATACGCCTAGCCCCCTTTGCCCGCCGTGACGTGGAGCGGCGGATTGTGCGCTTTGCGCCTGAGGCTATTCATATTGCCACTGAGGGGCCTTTGGGCCAAGCGGCGCGGGCGGTATGCCTGAAATGGGGGGCCGCGTTTACCACAAGCTATCACACGAAGTTTCCCGAATATATCAAAGCCCGCTTTCCCTTTATTCCCCTCGCTTGGCCCTATAAGTTTGTTAGAGATTTCCACAATAGCGGCGGGCGGGTCATGGTCACCACCCCGTCAATGGTCGAGTTTTTAGATAGTAAGGGTTTTAAGAACCTCGCCCCTTGGGCCCGCGGCGTTGACCTTGCGACTTTCAACCCCAAGCGCCGCGCCGCGCCGGAGGATGTTTATAAAGGGCTGGCGCGGCCCATTTTTATTAATGTCGGCCGTATTGCCGTTGAGAAAAATATCGAAGCTTTTCTCTCTCTTGACCTCCCGGGCTCTAAAGTCGTCGTCGGCCACGGCCCCCAAGAAGAACAGCTTAAAAAGAAATATCCGGAGGCCCATTTTATGGGGTCAAAATTCGGTGAAGAGCTCGCCCGCTATTTTGCTGATGCCGATGTTTTTGTCTTTCCGAGCAAAACTGATACGTTCGGCCTCGTCATCATAGAAGCTATGGCCACCGGCACCCCCGTGGCTGCCTATCCCGTGACAGGCCCAATTGATATTGTGCCGGGCAGCGGCGGGGGCGTATTAGATGAAGATTTAAAAACCGCCTGCCTCGGCGCGCTTCAATGCGAGCGTAAGGCCGCCGCCCGTCATGCCCAAAACTATAGCTGGGATGCGGTGACGAAGAAGTTCTTTGACTATCTAACCCCGGAATATGAACCCACCGCCCGTAAACGCTGGCGGCGTATTCGGCGGTTAATGAAAATTGCGAGCTCTCCCTTTCATTTCATCCGCAGAAATCTGCGGCGAATATGGCGAATTATTCGCGGTAAACCCGTACCTGATAATTTGGGATGAAGACTCTAAGCCCCCAGCTTAACCAAAGCCGCCTAAACCCACGAACCTAAAATAGCCCTTATCCGCGCCGGGCGGCTTCCCATTCCACAATAATTTTAGGGTAAAATAAAGAGCGCTTATAAGCCTTGGTTAGGCGCGGGTTTAATGCGGCCCATTGGGCCTGTGCCCCCCCAAGCGTATCGGACACGTCCCGATCAATACCCCGTATAGACGTGCTAATTGCGACCAATTCACTTTGCAGCGCAGGGTCATTCGGAAAGCGGTCATGCAAGCGGCCCAGCTCTATGCGTAAGGCGGCGCTCATAAAATTTAAGGTCTCGGGGGTGATATCCGCTTCGCTTAATACCGCAAAGCTTTGATCGATCACCCTAACTTTATAGGCGAGCAAATCCGCCCCTGTCAGGCGCGGCGCCGCACAAGACTGCGCGCTTAGCCCGCGAAGATAAGATAAAAGCGCGGATTTGACCTGCGGAGACGGCTCAGGGCCCGTAAATTCTTTGGTAATCAAGCGGGTGACGAATTTATCAAGGTCGGGCTTGGCGGGATCAAAATCCACCCCTTCAGCGTCATCAGATAAAGACGGAATTGGAACGGGGTTAAAGCTCTCATCCCCTAATACATCGCTGAAATGAAAACTTGTGACATCGGCTGTGCCTGGCGTTTCAGATAGGCCCACAACGAAAAAGTGAGAATTAACACCCCCCTGCCCGTGGCAGGCTTGACAGGTTAACCCGCGCCGCGCCGCCTGTCCGCCGAGTAAAAACGGGGAGCGAAACGCAAGCCGACCCATGACCTGCGCTGCAGTTGGGGAATCCGAAAGGCATTCATTTGGTTCGTCTGAGAATAGCGAGATAAAATCACTATCAGGCACCGCCCAGCGGGCTATATCCGGGACGCCGCCCTCAATATATTGCGCCTTATTATCGCTACAGGCCGATAGCCCGAGTAAAAGAAAAGCGCCCAACAGACATGATGAGCGCTTTAAAATTATTTTATACATCAAAAACTCGTAAGTTTAGGTTATGGGAGCGCCTTAACGATCCAGCTCCGAAGCTCATTTTCTTCAATACAGCCAAATGAGCAAATTTTCTCAAGCTTCGCAAGCTGAACTTTGGCTTTATCCATATCACCGGTTTCCACATAAAGCTCACCGAGATATTCATTGGCACCTTTATGGTTCGGATCTACATCCAGAGCCATAGCGTAATATGTTTTTGCAAGGTCATAATTACCAAGCTTACGCTGTGAATAGCCCATATAGGTTGTAATATCAGGATGCGGGCCCGCTGCAGCGGCCGTTAAAGCCAAATCATCAAAAGCTGCTTGATATTCGCCTTTGTTAATAAGGCTGACAGAAGCGAAGTATTGCGTTTCCAAAACATCCGCATCATAGGGCGATAAGAAAGATGTTTGCGTCACGCCGCCTTTTAAGACTGTATTAATTTGGTCTTGGGCCGCTTTAATCCGCGCCGATTGCGCACATGTTCCGCATTCTGCTGCAAATCCGTCAAGCTTTGCAAGCACGTCTTGGGCTTTTTCTGTTTTGCCAGTATGGGCATAGGCCGCTCCGAGGCTACCATGGGCTTCATACATTGTTTTATTATAGCGGGCCGCAGCTTTAAAATAGCGGACAGATGATTTGTGGTTGTTCTGGCCGGCTTTTGCAAGGCCCATGTAATAATTGGCATTGGCATTACGGCGGGTCGCTTTAACAACTTTACCCAAAGACCGGTCAGCTTTTTTAAACTCGCCTGCTTGTAAGAATTGCAGGCCTGCTTGGTAGTCTACAACGGGGTTATAAGCGGGTTGTGAAACGCTTCGGTTAGAATTACTCGCCGCAGCGCCGCCGCCGCCGCCGCCGCCAGAACCGCCCGCAAAGGCCGGTGATACAGTTAATAGACCCGCAGTCAGCGCAGCCGCGGCTAAGGTGTTAAAATTTTTCATAGCTCTGTCCTGTCACATAGTTAATATTTATAAATTCTGGTTAGCTTTAATATATTTTAAAAGCGAAACACAAGAGTTCACAAATTTGTAACCACGTCGCAAATTATCTTATATCTTTAGGCTATACCCGATAAAATTGGGAAAACTCAGCTATATATTTAAAATAAAAGCTGCACGACAAGCGCCAATGTTATTAACAAGCCAAGGGCATGAATTAAACAGGCCGCAAAAACACTCCCCATCACGCCAATGCGTCCAAATTTATCAGCGAGGCGAATATCCGCAAATAACCAGCCCACATAAAATATAAAGGCCGTTATATTAACAAGCATAATCGGCAAAATACCAAACCGGGCAAGCCCAGCAAAAACGCTCAGCGGAATGAGGGCCAGAAATACCATCCAATGCCGCAAGGCCGCCCATTGATAAAAATACTCACGCTTTTGAAAAACATAGCCTAAGACGTAAGCAAACGCCGTGAAGCTCAGCAGATAGAGTGAAAAGCCTGCTCCAAACGGCCAAGCCGCAAGTAAGCTATGGACAGCTCCATCTATATCATCGCTCTTACCTAGCGCGGCCTCTAGGGGAGCAGCCGCGCGCTGCCGCAGGGCAGCAAAATTACTGGCGAATATCAAAAACAACAAAAGCGAGCCGCCCACGACAGCCCAAGAGATTTTAAAGGCGCGGCGGGGCGGGCCAAAATAAAGATCAAAATCCACCGCAGGGGCCCGGCCTAAAAGCGCGGTCAGGCCGCGAGCTTTATGGTTTAAATTCATCATAACTTAGATTCACTAGGATTTAAATTTGGCCAAAATAACCCATTAGCACGGCGCAGTAAATTTCGCTCAGTGCGTTAATATCGGCAATATTCACCCGTTCATTCACTTGGTGCATGGTCGCGCCAACAAGGCCAAACTCGGCAACATTAGCATAATGCGTAATGAAACGCGCATCGGACGTGCCGCCGGATGTCGATAATATGGGCCGCCGCCCCAAGACGACCTCTGCCGCATCTTGTATCACATGGGTTAATTTGCACGGGGCCGTCATAAAGGCTTCGCCGGAGACCCGAATAACAAGCTCAATTTGCCCATCAAATTCGGCCCGCGCCGCTTCTATCAGGCCCTCTATCCAGCGCGTTAATTCCGCCCCTGTATGATGAGTGTTAAAGCGGATATTAAACCGGGCCTGTGCTTTTTCGGGAATCATGTTCTCCGTTAGGTTGCCAATATCCATTGTCGTGATTTCCAGATTTGACGGCTGGAAAAACTCATTACCATCATCTAAATGCCGTGATTTAAGCTGCGAAAGAATATCAATTAACACCGGGGCCGGATTCAGCGCACGCTGCGGATAAGCCACATGGCCTTGCTGACCCGTCACCACGATATCTGCATTTAAAGACCCGCGCCGCCCGTTTTTAAGCATTTCCCCCATATGATCGGGATTGGTCGGCTCTCCAACAAGACAATCATCAATTACCTCGCCTTCATCCGTTATGGCCGCGAGGAGTTTCTTTGTCCCGTTCACCGCTATGCCTTCTTCATCCCCCGTAATTAAAAAAGAAATTGAGCCTTTAGGCACCGGATTTTTATTTAAATAGGCCGAGAGCCCCGCAATAAAGGCCGCAATCGCGCCTTTCATATCCGCCGCGCCGCGCCCCCATAATTGATTGTCTTTAAGGGTGCCCTGAAAGGGGTCATCATCCCATTTATCCATCTCCCCCGGCGGCACCACATCCACATGGCCGGCAAAACAAAAATTAGGCCGCGCCGTACCAAGGCGCGCATAAAGATTATTTACCGCTTGCGCCCCTTCGCCGAACACATAACGGCGGCAGGTAAAGCCCATGCCCTGTAACGTTGCCTGTAAAAGATCAAGCGCGCCTGCATCCACTGGCGTAATGGACGGTTTTTGAATAAGCTGGACGGCATAATCAACCGGATCAATAAGGGGAATATCTGTCATGGGCGCTTTAAAGCGGGGAACGGGCTCCATGGCAAGAGGGGATGTTATTCACACCCGGCGCTCTTATTCATCTGGCTCACATTAAAGACGCTTATTTGTGTTAACATGTGAGAGCTTGGGCGCTTGCCTTACTATGAACCAAGCTGTATCGCTTAAGAAAAAAGAGGGCTGCGCCATGAGCAATATTTTGACATCATATCTTTCCATAAGCCTTGCCGCCCTTATTATAACCGGCGGGCTTAGTACAAAAGTTGCCGCCCAGCAGGCCTCTTTCCCCAAAGATACCGCTAGAAATGTTTTAAGTTTTGCCGATAATTTAGAGCCGGCCTTGCCGTCTATCGTCCGTATCGGAACCCTTAACCGTGATGGGGATAATAATTTACGTCTATCGGGGATTGGGTCTGGGGCCGTCATTAATGCAAAAAATGGCCATGTTATCACCAATGCTCATGTGGTTGATAACGGCGAGAGTTTTATTATTAATCTTCCAGATGGCCGCGTGGTTCAGGCCAAATTAACAGGCATAGATGTTGCAACGGATATCGCTGTCCTGCAAGCTGATGACATGCGAGTGCCCGCCTTACAATCCGCAGATTCGGACCGGCTGCGTGTCGGGGATGTTGTCTTTGCGGTCGGCTACCCCCTCGGCCTTGAGCAATCATTATCCTTTGGGGTTGTGAGCGGCCTTGGGCGGACAAGCTCTGGCGACGGCCTACAAGACTTTATTCAAACGGACGCGGCCATTAATTCAGGAAATTCCGGCGGGCCGCTTCTTGATAGCCAAGGACGGCTGATTGGGATTAACACATCTATCGTCAGCCGCAGCGGTGGCAATAACGGCATTGGTTTTTCTGTACCCATCGCCCTAGCAAAACAGGTCACAGACCAACTTATTGAATATGGCGAAGTGCGCCGCGGCACGATTGGTATTGAGGCAGGCAAGGTCAGCGAAGAGGACTCAGAGCGCGTTGGAATTAATCACTGGGACGGCGCAACCGTAACCGGCATTCGCCCAGGCAGTGCCACGGAGCGCGCAGGCCTTCAGACCGGTGACGTCATCATAAATTTTGATGGCAAAACAGTTAAAACGCCTAATGCGCTGCGGGCATGGGTCGGGGTCGCCGAAGCCGACACCCGCCACCGTTTGGTCTATGTTCGCGAAAATGGACAGCCCCGAACAACCTTTATCACTGTCACAAACGCCCAGCAGGCGATTATCGAAGGCTTTGATGAGCTTGGCGCGAAAGTGCGCGAGCTTAAACCCGCTGATAATCAAGCCGCCCATGTGCGCGGCGTTTATGTTTATGAGGTCAAACCCGGTAGTCCCGCCGCCGAGGCGGGGCTAGAAATCGGGGATGTTATCGGCTCTATCAATAATGAGCCGTCCGATGATATGAGCGAGACCAAACGGCTTGTAAAAAAGTCAAAGGGCCGCGCACGGCTGCTTGTTTATCGCTACGGCATTGAAATTCCGCTCTTTATTGAGCGGTAATAACGCCATCTTTTTTAATCACGCAAGAGTTCATTCACGCTGGTTTTAGAGCGCGTCTGCGCATCGACGGTTTTAACAATTACAGCGCAGGCAAGACTATGGCTACCATCCTTGCTGGGTAGGCTGCCGGGGACGACCACGGAATAAGCCGGAATTTCGCCATAGGTAATTTCGCCCGTGGCGCGGTTATATATTTTTGTTGATTGGCTTAGGAAAACGCCCATAGATAAAACTGCGCCTTCGCGGACAATTACGCCTTCGGCCACTTCCGAGCGCGCACCGATAAAACAATTATCTTCAATAATAACTGGGGTCGCTTGGAGCGGCTCTAAAACCCCACCAATCCCCACACCGCCGGATAAATGGCAGTTTTTACCAATTTGCGCACAAGAGCCAACGGTTGTCCATGTATCGACCATCGTGCCTTCATCCACATAAGCGCCGATATTGACAAAGCTCGGCATAAGCACCGCGCCTGGCGCTATATAAGCCCCTTTACGCACAACACAGTTCGGAACGGCACGAAAGCTGGCCGCGCTAAATTCATCTACGCCCCAACCTTTAAATTTACTATCAACTTTATCCCACCAATTTCCCGCTTGCGGCCCGCCGCTAGCGAGCTCCATGCCTTTAATCCGAAAGCCAAGTAGCACGGCTTTTTTTACCCATTCACGGGCTTCCCAATCGCTATTGCCCTTTTTCTCTGCTGTACGAAGAACGCCGCTATCCAAAAGCGCAATCGTTTCAAGAACCGCCTCGCGGCCTGCACCGGCGGAGCTTGGCGATAGCTCACTACGACCCTCCCATGCAGATTCAATCGCGGTTTGAAGATCAGAATAAGACATGATGGACTCCGTAGATCATGGGCTAGATTTGCGCGGCGCAACATAGGCAGACCCGCCTTTGAGTCAAGCAAAAGCACAATATGTCTTTGAACATCAAAAAACGCTATAAGATCATTGCAGCAGCCCCTCGATTTAAAAAACCGCTGCAAGGTCATTGCAGCGGTTCATGCCTTCGGGGGAAAGGCTCGCCCATTTGGGCGTATGCGGGGATTAAGGCGTTGTGCGGCTCGCAAGCTTTTTAAGCGGTGCGCCGTTGATCGCCAAAACAAGGTCTTTACGGTTGAGCTGGCAGGTGAAGACAAAGCTCTCGCCGCCCTTTTTGGGGATCGCCCTAAGTTTCAGGCTCCGCGTTTTATTTCCTTTTTTAGAAATGAATTTAAGCCGGTGATCAGAAATATCCATCTTACCTTGGGCGCTCACCGCCTCGCGGCAGGTTTGAATATCAGATTGAGTTCCAGCCATGGCCGGCGCAGAGATAACCATTAGGCTTGATGTTAAAGCTAAGATTGCAGCAGATTTAAATGTCATGGGTTCGCTCCATTAAATTTTGGGCCGCTATCCAAATGCGGCAATATCCGCCTTATGAATAAATCCAGCCGCTCAATCCTATTGATTGCGAAAATGATCTTATTTTATGGTAATCGCACAGCTTTTCATAAAATCAATCAGCCCCCATTCAATAATCAAACAGGGCCTTAAAGAAAAGGATAAGCGCCCAGCCTTACCCGCCTTCACCATGCGGCCTTTGCCGATATTCACTCGGCGTCATGCCTTCGGATTCGCGAAAAGCTCGGTTAAACGGCGCAAGTGAATTATAGCCATAGTCCATCGCCAAGGTTAAAATTGGCAGGCGAGTCTTATCTGGGTCTTTGAGCGCCACTTTTACAGCCTGAATACGGTAACTATTTAAAAAGGCAGAGAAATTACGGTAACCCAGCCCTTTATTAATCACATGACGCAAGCGGTGCTCCGGCGCGCTAAGCTTTTCCGCCAGCCCTCGTATGGTCAGCCCCGGCTCAATATAGGCCTGCTCATCATCCATAAGTGCCGTTAAGCGGCGCTTTAAGACTTCATCACGCGGCTCTGATAATATGGCCGCTGCCGCTGTAGTCTGCGGCAATATTAAATTATCCATAGGCGTTTTTGGGGTAAAATAAAGTTGATCAATATCGAGCCGCGTCATCCATAATACGGTCCAAAAACTCATGATGAATATTACGCTTATTTTAAGCCATTCCACATCTCGCGTTTCCAAAGGTAGCATATTAATCTCGGCAAAGCTTATGACCACACTGACGAGGACTAAAGCCGCAATAAATAAAAGCCGCGCCCGCCGGCGGCTATGAATTAAATCATCTTCATAACCGGCAATTAATTTATAAACCAAATGACCCATAAGGATAAGCCCATAAAAGCTAATCATAATTTGACCCATTACCGCCTCTCCCAAAAAGGTTTCTGGATATGCGGCGCAAATAATAAGCGCAGGTATAATGTAAAGTCCCGACACCCCCGCATGCTGCCAGCGAAATTTGAAATGATCGTCAAATAACACGAGACCAAATAGCCAGACCAGCGCGATATTCGGCGTATGAATATAAAGGGCCGCGCGGCGCCAAGGCTGCGAAATATGAAGGGGCTGCGCACTAAAACTAATGATGTAAGCCGCCGTTGAAACCGCAAGGCCGCAGATAATCAGGCGCTGGGTAGGGTTCCGCCCGTCTCTAATGTTTAAAACAACCAGAAAGGCAAGTAGCACAATCGTACCAAAGCGTAAGGCTAAATCTAAAAACTCCATATACCCATAATCGGCACAGATGATTTAATTACAAGCAGAATTATCCGAAAATTCCTGCATAGCCGTCATGCGGGGCAAGGCAAAAAGAGCAAATTAAAGCTTCATTGACATAAAGCCTATTTAAACCCGCCTGCGCCTCATCGATTATACAAATAGCATCAGAGATTTAAGCCAGAGTTCATCCTTGTGAAAACAAGGGGCGGGAGTCTTCTGCTTTATTAAAGCTATTTATCGTATCTGAAAATACACGGGCCGCTTATTATATTTAGTTTAGGCCACTCTGCCGTTTTCAACAAGAGATTCCCGCTTCCGCGAGAATGCACGGGTAAGATAGTATGACGCCTAAATAAACACGCTGTCCATTCCCCCCTGTTTTCACAGCGGTAAACTCCGGCGGGAATCTGGTGACGTTATTTTCGAAATGTGCGCCCATGTAAAGTTGGTGCCTATGATAACAGGGAAACCTCAAACGAAACACCCCAGATAAATCCACACCCTTCTGTTATGCCCTATCTTAACCCTATCACCTTTTGGGACAGGCAAATGCGCATTGGTTTGCTCTAAGGGTGACGGCACATGCGGTAGACGCAGCGGAGTTATGCCTGCTGGCTGTACCGCCGTACTTTGGTTGTAGCGGATAGATCCATTCCGGTCCTGGACTGCGCAAAATTGTGTCATCGCGAAGCGGAAAGCTGCGAACATATAGATATTTAGGTGACCTGCGGTTTTCCCGCTTCGTGATCGTCCATGTACCTGACCTTGAAAGGGGTGGGGGTTTTGGCGCTGGCGTCTAGGGGGCGGTGTGTGATTAAAAGACCGGAATAATTAATTATCCAACAGCTTTGTTGTCTTAGGTTTAATCCACGGCCTACGGGATAGACGGTAAAAGATTCCCGCCTTCGCGCGAATGCACGGAGAACGGTTGGGTTATAGGCTATGTAACGATGGAAAAGTGAGGTTCTTTGAGATTAATAAGCTGTACCTCGGTATTCCTAAAACCCCGTCCATTCCCGCGAATGCGGGAATCTTATGCCATTTAAACAGAGGGTTTAATACCATTAGGCGTAATAAAATAAAGCCAGCACGACAAGTAAGAGTCTATCGTAAAAACTAAGCCAAATTTTGGCTTTGATTCCCATTTGAAATCGTGCAGATAACACCTAATATATCATCAGGAGACAAACATGGCACATGGTAAAATCTACGATTCAATTCTTGAGACAATGGGCCATACGCCGCTTGTGCGTTTACCGCGTATTACGGACGGATTACCGGCGGATTTATGTTATAAGCTAGAGTTTTTTAATCCCATCGCTTCGGTCAAAGACCGCATTGCCATTGCTATGATCGAAGATCTTGAGGCCTCTGGCCAGCTTAAACCCGGCGGCGTGATTGTTGAGCCCACATCGGGCAATACGGGCATTGGGATCGCTTTTGCGGCGGCGGCCAAGGGCTATAAGGCTATCCTCGTTATGCCGGAGCAAATGTCGATTGAGCGGCGCAAAATGATGAAACTTTTAGGGGCGGAGCTTGTGCTCACAGAGGCGGCAGGCGGCATTCCCGGCGCGATGACGAAGGCTCAAGAGATTATCGCCGCTACTCCGGGCGCGGTCCCAGCCGGGCAATTTACTAATCCCGCCAATCCGGCGATACATTATAAAACCACGGGCCCTGAAATTTGGGCCGATTGCGGCGGCCAAGTGGACGCTTTAATCTCCGGCATCGGGACCGGCGGCACGCTCACGGGAACTGGGCGCTTCCTGAAAGAGAAAAACCCAAATGTTCAAATTATTGCCGTTGAGCCCGAAGGCTCCCCCATGATTTCAGACGGCACAAAAGGGCCTCATAAAATTCAAGGTATTGGCGCAGGGTTTATCCCTGATGTGCTTGATACGGACATTATTGATGATGTGGTGAAAATCTCTAATGATGCCGCCTTTGGTACGGCAAAACATGTGGCTGCCGAAGACGGCGTTCCCGTCGGTATAAGCTCCGGCGCGGCCATTGCCGCCAGCCTGATTGTCGGCGCACGGCCGAATATGCGCGGCAAGCGAATTGTCACGATTATCCCAAGCTTTGCCGAGCGTTATCTCTCAACGCCGCTCTTTGATTAGGCCGCAAAAGGAGGCATAAATAGGCAGGTTTTAAGCGCTTTAACCCTTATCCTTTTCCCCGAGTTGGAGCCAATCTTTACGCTCTAGCCCGTAAAGCTGATCGAGAAATTCTAATTGAAGGCCGACGGGTTTCGTGTGGGCGGTGTTCCACATCACCGCAATACCGGCGCGGCGGGCAGGGTCAAAAAAGGCCAGCGCCCGATAGCCCGCCACCCCGCCGCGGTGCCCAACAAGTTTACGACCGGCATGATCATAAATTCGCCAGCCATAGCCATAATGCGGATCTTCGAGGGCATAATAATAACGGTCAATAAAGCGCTTCTCTTTAGGGGTTCTAACATAAGGCTTTTGCATCGCTGCGCGCTGCTCATCGCTCATAAAGCCGTGACGGTCAAAATGAGCGGACATCCAGCGGGCTAAATCCTTAACCGATGAATTAACCCCCGCTGCGCCGGGGATGCGGTAATAAGTCGGGAGCACTTCTTTATAGGGCGTGCCGTTTTTACGGTGAGGCCGCGCCCAATTTTTTGACCGCGTTAAGCCGTCCAGGGTTACGCTGGCCGTATCCATTTTCAGGGGCTCAAATATACGTTCATTGACCACCGCTTTATAAGGTAGGCCTGTGATCTCCTCGGCGATTTCAGACAAGGCATCAAAGGCCGCGTTTTGATAGCTATGACAAACCCCGGGCGGGCATTGGCGGGGCAAATCGGCGAGGCTTTTGCGGACATTGGCGCCGGTCCAATTATCTTCAATGCGCGTATCATAGGCATTACGCGGCAGGCCAAGGCGGTGGGTCATAATATCTTTAACCCGGGCAGGCGTCTCGCTCAGCGGGAGTTTTAAGGACGGGGCATGCTCGCTGGCTGGATCGTCAAGGCTCAGGTAGCCCTCTTCGGATAGGTCATAAATAAGGCTCGCAGCAATGCTTTTGGAGACAGATGCCCAGCGGAAGATTGTATCCGCATTTACGGTCTCGCCGCTATCTTTGAGGGTTTCCCCATAGCCTTTCGCAAAGGTGATCTTCTCGCCTTCTATCACCGCTACAGACAGGCCAACCATATCTGGGGCTTCCATCATAATCTGAATGCGGCGATCAAGAGCGGCATAATCGACCCCCTGCGCGAAGGCGGCAGAGGCTATTAAATAGGTGAAAATAATAACGAATATAAACCGCATGAAATTAAATCACGCCCATCGCAATAGCCACTAATAAACCTACACCGGCAACCACACGGTAAAGCATAAAGGGGAACATGCCGATACGTTCAACAAGTTTCATAAATACGGCGATAGCGGCATACGCCGCAATGAAAGAAAACCCTGCCACGATTAATCCGTCCGTAAGATTAGCAAGCCCCGCACCGCCGCTGTGTAATTTATACAGGGCAAACACACCGCTAACGCCGATGATGGGCATCGACATGAGCATAGAAAACCGCGCGGCCTCTGTGCGGTTAAATCCCAATTTAAGCGCCGCTGTCATTGTAATGCCAGAGCGGGATGTACCGGGAATAAGCGCCAAAGCTTGCGCTGCGCCGATCATCGCCGCCCCGCGCCATGTCATCGCGTCCATAGATTTATTCTGCGCACCGTTTTTATCTGCCCACCATAAAATCAGGCCAAAGATAATAAAGGCTAAAGCGATAATCACGGGCTGCCGAAGCATGATATCAAACCCACCCATATTAAGGAAAAGCCCAAGGATTAAAACCGGCGGCGTAGAGACAATTAACAGCACCGCTAATTGCGCAGCTTGGCTTTGGCGGCGGCGTAGCAGGTCGCCAAGTCCCGTTAAAATCCGCGCCACATCACGGTGAAAATAAAGCATCACCGCAAATAGCGAACCAAAATGCGCCATTAAATCAATCAGCGGGCCTTGGTCAGGCCAGTGTAAAAGCGCGGCGGGCAGGATTAAATGCGCCGAGCTGGAAACTGGGAGAAATTCTGTTAGGCCCTGAATAATCGCAAGGATTAATAATTGCAACCATGACATAAACGGGCCTTATGTTTCTTTCGATACGCGCGCATGAACCTGCTCTACGCTTTCCACCCGTTCGGAATAACGGTCAACCAAATATGGGCTGCGGGCGCGGGTCATCCATGTAAATTTTACAAGCTCCTCTACCACATCAATAATACGGTTATAATAAGGCGAAGGTTTCATACGGTCATTATCGTCAAATTCAAGCCACGCCTTGGCCACCGACGATTGATTAGGGATGGTAATCATCCGCATCCAACGCCCTAAAATGCGCATTTGATTCACTGCATTAAAACTTTGCGAGCCGCCGCTCACCTGCATCACCGCCAACGTCTTACCCTGCGTCGGGCGCACCCCGCCAATAGGCGCAAGGGGCAGCCAGTCAATTTGCGATTTCATAATCCCCGTCATCCCCCCGTGGCGCTCTGGGGAGACCCAAACCATAGCCTCCGCCCATAGCGCCGCCTCTCTGAGCTCTTTCACCTTAGGATGAGTGTCATCCCCGTCGGGTTGCGGCAGACCATTCGGATTATAAAGTCGCGTTTCGCAGTCCTGCCAAAGAAGTAAGCGCTCGGCTTCCTCCGCGACAAAGCGGGAGAAACTCCGCTCCCGTATGGAGCCGTAGAGCAAGAGCACACGCGGCTTATGACCAGGGTCATCTGCGGCCCGCAAAGCGCCCGGGTCAACCCGCTGTAGCGCATCCGGATTTACATGTATCAAATCAAAATCTTCTGGTTTCATCATCGATTCGCAACTAAGACTAAAGGCCGAAAAACCCGCTTTACCGCTCCCTATAGCGGAAACAAGTTAAAAATCAGGTAGAGGCATAAAATATCTAAAACATAAGTATGAAATAAGATCAAAGAACAAATTTACCCGCAATAAACTTAAAATCCGTATAATTTCGCACACCCTATCACGGTTACGCATGATGATAGCGGGAAACAGGCAGGCGTTAGAATCCAATCTAATCTTTTAGACATTTTACTTTTTTATCCTCTTAATGACAAATTGTCGCATCTATCAGCTTCACGCTTTCCTATCTTATTTGAACGACCCATAAGGCCTGCGCAGATCACGCTACACAGGGCAAGGCTATGGCCGATAACATGTTAAAATTCGTCGAGACTGAGCGGGACATGCCCGCAAAACGGGGGGCCGAAACCCGCCGTGAGGACTTCCTTGAAATTTACGGGGATTATATTGACGCCAAAGCCCAAGAACAGGCATCGCGATGCTCGCAATGCGGGGTGCCCTTTTG
>CALFVT010000017.1 GCA_937928165.1 uncultured Caulobacterales bacterium | reverse complement strand
TGTCGGCCCCGCCGTCTGTGTCCAGGCAAAGGTCAAGCTGTCCCCGTCAGGGTCAGAACTACCAGAGCCGTCAAGGCTCACAGAACTCGCCTCGACCACAGAGGGCTGATCCGAGCCAGCATCTGCCGTGGGGGCTTGGTTGGCTGCAGCTGGTGGGATGACAACATTAAAGCCGTCTGTAAAAAATTGGATTTGCGTTCCGGCTGGCTCAGTAATGCCAAACGCATCCGCTCCCGGCAAAATGTTCACCGCAAAACCCGTGCGAGTTTCCGACGCAAATGTGCCTGACACGGGATCAATATCAACCACATCAAAGGAGGCTGCGGCTCCAGGATCAAAGAAGCATTCGACGGCAAGGTTTTCGTCTGTTATCTCGTTTTGTCCCGTAAAGAGCACTCCATCATTGAAAAATGTTCCGCCAGGAAAGAAAAAAGTAAAAAAACCAACGTCTATGAAAGCCGTCTCAGCAGAAGAGTCGACAGTTACACTCACGAAACAATTCCCAAACATAGCATTCGCGGCTATATCATCACTCGGATCAAAGGCATGGGCCAGCGGAATGCATGAAAACACCCCCATTAACCCCAGGAGACAATAAGCCCATATCTTTCGAAGCTGGACTTTTATGACATTTGATTGTCCATACATTGTGCGCGCCCTCATATCCGATTGTTTCAAAACTGAAATTTATTATGCATAAAGATTTTATGAAATGGTGAGGGAATATTTTCACATAGTGCCGCAGCAGAGAACAACATTGATTATTGCGTTTGACGGTCAAAAATGTTGCGTTTGACGCTAAGCTTAGAAGTGGCACGCTTTATTTGGCTGTATCTCGTGCAGTTTCACGCAAATAGGCCCGTAAATTTTTGGCCGCTTTACGGTTTAACGGGATGATTCCACCATTCTTAAGCACAAGTTTCGGATTCCCATTTTCATAGATAACTTTGTCGTACTCTGAATAGGCTACCCAATAGGAGCGATGCACACGCAGGCCAAGGGTTTCATGCTCTGCCATATTATTAATAAGCTGACTGAGAGATGATTTGACAATATGATACCCGTTTTGATCATGAATTTCCGTATAAGGCGGCTTAGATTGCATGTAGTGAATAAGGGGGCTCTGAGTGGGTGTTTGCGTAGGTAAAGCATCCACATCACTCACAATATTTCGATTTCCTGAGACTTTGTTATCATGTGGTGGCGCATCATATTGAAGTTCAGGCAGGTTTCTTTTGCGAAAGCTTGGCCACAGAGGATAGAGTGACGGATCCTCATACATGGCGCGCGCCGCATCTTTCCAAAGGTAAGTTGCTAAGAACAATATAAACGGAATAGCGATAATAATATTGTTTAATGCCCGCTTATAGCCTGGCACATGCGTGAATTGCGACACGTAATGATCAGACAATGCGATATAGATAAGAATAAAGAGCGTATATTGCCCAAATAATATCATAGAAAAAGGAATGCATTTTACAGCGGCAAGCCGAAAGATATAGGGCTGAATAAATAATAATGTCAGGAGGTAGATGCTACCTCGCCCTGTAACCCAAATAAGATTGTACCAATATTCTAAATCGCGCAATTCCTGCGGAACTATGCCGAGGGCTTGCAGCCCTAAGCCTATCACAAAAAGCCCAACATGAATTGGATGCAGCACGAATCTTCGGCCAAATCTTTTTTGGGATTCAAAGGGTTTTATGTTGTGTCTAGGCGCGTCTCTCATTGCAATAATTGTTAAATATCAAATTATAGAAAAACCAAATGTAAAACCAGAGTCTTAAATAGACATCAATATTGTATAATTAAACCAACTAAAAACGCAACTACGTAATCACACATTATCACTATTTATTAGATTGAATCATTCAAACTCAAGCGCCCGTTGAAAAACTTAATTGAGTTTTTTTTCACGAAAGTGAAAGTTTTTATCAGTATCAATCACTTAACTGGTGCCGCGAGGGAGAATTGAACTCCCGACCTCATCATTACCAATGATGCGCTCTACCACTGAGCTACCGCGGCGAATGTTAATGCAGCCTATTTACCGCCTATATTGTGCGCAGACTTACAATATTTCCGCTGGCACGCGCAAGGCCAAATAAATCTTTTTATCGGCCATATAACAGCGAGTTTCACGATCATTATTTAAGTCTCTTTAACGGGTTTATTCCAATGTAAAATTACCTATAATCAAATCCCACCCTGAGCGTTGAACCTTTTACTCTTTATGTTAAACTCATTTTATGAATGAACCTATGACAGCCCATGAAAAGAAAAAAGCCGAGCGAGAAGCCCGGCTTGCAGCACAGCTTCGGGCGAATTTACGCCGCCGCAAAGCGGTTGTGCGCAAGCATAAAGATAAAGACGGCGAAAATTAGTCTTTAAATCACCCCCGAATGACGGTCATGATTGTAATTGCCCTGAAGCCGTCTTAGTTTTACCGCAAATATGCGGCACGAATCGTGGTCGAATGACGAAAAATAAGGCTGAAATATGGACTGCATCGTGATTGAAGGCGGCGCACCGCTTAACGGAGAGATTAACATTAGCGGGGCTAAAAACTCAGCCATCAAACTTATGGCCGTGAGTCTTTTAACTGATGAACCCGTCCTGCTGACGAATATGCCGCGCCTGCGTGATACGCGGTTTATGGGGCAATTACTCGCCCATATGGGGGTTGAGGTTGAAGAAGGCCCTGGCGCGAAAATGCGTCTTCATGGAGCGAAGCTAACGAATCTAACCGCGCCTTATGATCTGGTACGAAAAATGCGCGCAACCTTTAACGTGCTTGGCCCAACACTGGCGCGAGCGGGCAAGGCCAAGGTCTCACTGCCCGGCGGCTGTGCCATTGGCGCGCGGCCCGTTGATCTCCATCTTAAAGCCCTTGAAGCCCTTGGCGCAGAGATAAAGCTCACAGAAGGCTATGTCCATGCCCAAGCCAAAAGTGGGTTAACCGGCGCGGCAATAACCTTCCCCTTTATAAGTGTCGGTGCGACGGAACATACTATGCTTGCGGCTGTCCTCGCCAAAGGAGAGACAACCCTATCTAATGCCGCGCGGGAGCCAGAAATTATTGACCTTGCCCAATGCCTTAATGCCATGGGCGCGCGCATCACAGGCGCAGGGCGATCAGAGATTCATATCCAAGGGGTTAGTAAATTATCCGGCGTCACCCATTCGGTCGTCCCTGACCGCATCGAAGCAGGCACATATGCCCTCGCCGCCGCGACAACCGGCGGACGGGTTCGACTGCAAAATATCCGCTCTGATCATTTAGGCTCTCTTTGGCCTTTAATCGCGCAGGCGGGTGCAAAGGTCGAGCTTGACCAAACCAGCGTCATCATTAGCCGTGATCCAGAGATCCCCATCACGCCTGTTGATGTCGACACCCAGGCTTATCCAGGGTTCCCCACTGACCTTCAGGCGCAGTTTATGAGCTTTATGACCCGAGCCGACGGCGTGTCGATTATCCGCGAGAATATCTTTGAAAACCGCTTCATGCATTGCCCAGAGCTTAGCCGCATGGGTGCAAATATCACCGTACGTGGCCGCGAAGCCATCATCAGGGGCGTGCCTCACCTCACTGGTGCCCCCGTTATGGCCACAGACCTTCGGGCCTCTGCCTCATTAATTGCCGCCGGGCTTGTTGCCAAAGGCCAAACCCGTATTGGCCGCGTTTATCATCTTGACCGCGGCTTTGAACATATAGAGATTAAACTCGGACAATGCGGCGCAAATATTCGCCGTGAATCTGAAACATAAGAGGCTCCTATGCGCGCTTTAAAACTTCTCGCGAAAGATACAGATGATCTATCTGTTATATCTGCGGCCTTACAAGATTCGATATTGCGCCTGCGGGATATATCCGTATTCAAATCTGGGCGATATATGTCTTTGCGGCTGTGGCGCTTCCGTCATGAAAATAGTAGCAGTGAGCGAGTTTTGACAGGGCTGCGTTTTGACGGAGTCCTCGGCGTGAAATCACGGGGCATAGACCAATCCGAGCCCGACGCTATGGCTGTCTTGCTACATATAGACTTTTTGGCTGATAACGCCCCGCCCGGTGGTACCATCCATTTACAATTTGCCGGCGGCGGCGATATAAAGATAAATGTAGAGGCCATAGATATTATATGCGCGGATATATCAACCCCACTGCCGACCGATAAAATCCCGCTACATCCTGATGATCCCCAGTGAGTACAGAAAGCAGCATAGACAAGTTTAAAGCGAACCATCATTATATTACCAACTTAAATATAGATGATGACAGCCTACCTACATCCAGTCCTGAGATGGAGCACGAAAGACGGGTAGCTATTTTTGATTTGCTGGAGGAAAATGCCTTCCACCCCCTCATCAGCGAAAGCGGCCCTTATAAACTTGAGCTTAAACGCCAAGACAGCCATAAACTTATTTTTTGCTTATCATGCGATAAAGGGAAAGTTTTAAAAGATATCTCAATGTCTCTAACGCCGTTTCGGCGCATCATAAAAGATTATTTTTTAATCTGCGAGAGCTATCATAATGCCATACGCACAGCAACTTCTGCGCAAATCGAAGCCATTGATATGGGGCGGCGCGGGCTTCATAATGAAGGTTCTCGCCTCCTTGCAGAATGCCTAAGTGGACAAATTGATATGGACTTCAATACGGCGCGGCGGTTTTTTACGTTAATATGTTCTCTTCACCGCCGCACGCCGACATGATGGATATTTCGCCGCTACTGCCTGCATCTGTCTTATTTATGTGCCACCTTAATGCCGTGCGTTCACCTATGGCCGAGGGCCTTCTACGGCGCTTAAGCCAAGGGCAGATATATGTGCAATCCTGCGGATTATCTTCAGGGCCGCTTGATGACCTTATGGTTGCCGTCATGGCAGAGAAGGCCATTGATATGACAGCCCATGAGCCACAAGGCCTGCGGGATTTGCAAGATAGCTCCTTTGATCTCATTATAACTTTTACAGATACCGCCCATGCCGCCGCAGCAACCGCCTTTGAAGGGCAGGATGTTGTTATTAAAACATGGCCTATCCCTGAGCCTGTTACGGGTCACCTTAATATTGGTCATGTCATGACAAATTACCGTATCGTCAGAGATCAAATTGAAACGCAGATAAACGGCCATTTTGCCTTGTAATCCACAACTGACATAGTCTTGCGATTAAAGCCCGATAGATTATGAGGATTAGAAGATTATTTCAAAACAAAGTCGAAAGCTCTATAGCACAACACACCTAAACTACCCTATAAGCGCAATCACAGATCCAATATAAACATAGGCGGCTTTCATGACAGACGGATTCTACGCACATATTCAATCCGAGTTAAAGACAATAAAACAAGATGGTCTTTATAAACAAGAGCGCCTGATTACCTCTGCACAGACGGCTGATATCGAAGTCAATACAGATGGTCATCCACAAAAAGTTATAAATTTTTGCGCTAATAATTATTTGGGGCTTGCGGATAATTCACAGATTATTGCGGCCAGTGAAAAAGCTCTGAAAGATCACGGTTATGGCATGGCCTCTGTGCGCTTTATTTGCGGCACTCAAGCCCAGCACAGAGACTTAGAGCAATCCATAGCAAGCTGGCTCGGCTTTGAAGATAGCATTTTATATGCTGCTTGTTTCGATGCGAACGGCGGGGTGTTTGAACCGCTGCTTGGGCCCGAAGATGCAATTATTTCTGACGCGCTTAATCATGCCTCTATCATTGACGGCATACGCCTATGTAAAGCCCAAAGGTTTCGGTTTAAAACATCTGATATGGCTGACCTTGAAGCGCAGCTTGTCAAAGCGCGGGAGGGCGGGGCGCGCCATATTATGATTGCAACTGACGGCGTATTTTCTATGGACGGCACTATTGCCAAACTCGATAGAATTTGTGACTTAGCCGATAAATACGGCGCCTTAGTTATGGTCGATGATTGCCATTCAACCGGGTTTTTGGGTGAAGGCGGGCGCGGCACGGCAGCTCATTGCGGCGTTGAAGGGCGTATTGATATTTTAACCGGAACTTTAGGCAAAGCCCTTGGCGGCGCCATGGGCGGCTTTACCTGCGCCAAACAATCGGTGATTGATATCCTCCGGCAGCGCTCTCGCCCTTATCTATTTTCAAATAGCCTCGCTCCATCACTCGTTGGCGGCAGTATAAAAGCCATTGAACTCGCACGGAACGGGGATGAGTTGCGGGCAAAACTCTTTGCGAATGCTAAGCGTTTTCGCAGCGCCATGAACGCGGCAGGGTTTACCTTGCCCGACGGGGAACATCCGATTATTGCCGTGATGTTAGGGGATGCCAATATTGCGCAGGACATGGCCGCACGGCTTTTGGACGAAGGCATTTACGTCATGGGCTTTTTCTTTCCGGTTGTCCCGAGAGGCACGGCCCGCATACGCACACAAATGAGCGCAGCGCATAATTTTGATCATATCGACCATGCGGTTGCCGCCTTTACCAAAATCGGACGTGAACTTGGAGTGATCTCATGAGCGATATGATGAAAGCCCTTGTTAAAGCCCATCCCGAAAAGGGACTTTGGCTACAAGATGTACCTGTGCCAGAAATTGCCCCCAATGAAGTCCTTATTAAAATAGAGCGCACAGCCATCTGCGGCACGGATATGCATATTTATAAATGGGATGAATGGGCACAAAATAATGTCCCTGTCCCCATGGTCGTCGGCCATGAATATGGCGGCATTGTTGCGGCTGTTGGGTCAACTGTAAAACGAGTTAAAGTTGGTGAGCGCGTCACAGGCGAAGGTCATGTGGTCGGCAATAGATCCCGAAACGCCCGTGCAGGCCGGTTCCATCTTGATCCGGACACCAAAGGTATTGGCGTCAACCTGCCCGGCGCCTTTGCTCAATATTTAGCCCTTCCGGAATTTAACGTCATTCCCTTACCTGATGATTTCCCTATTGAAATTGCCGCGATTATGGACCCCCTTGGTAATGCGGTTCATACGGCCTTATCCTTTAATCTTGTCGGCGAGGATGTTCTTATAACTGGAGCCGGCCCCATAGGCATTATGGCCGCAGCCGTTGCAGAAAAAGCCGGGGCTCGCCGCGTTGTACTCACCGATATTAATGATTGGCGTTTAAATTTTGCCAAGACAATCGCCCCGCGTACTGTCATGGTGAACACGCGCGATCAGGATTTAAAACAAGTTATGAGCAAGATTGGCCTAAGAGAAGGTTTTGATGTTGGTCTTGAAATGAGCGGCGCAGAACCCGCCTTTAATCAAATGCTCAACGTTATGATTATGGGCGGCAATATCGCCATGCTAGGATTACCTGCGCGCCCCTTCCCCGTTGATTTTGGCAAGCTTGTCGGCAAAGCTCTCACACTTAAAGGTGTTTATGGCCGAGAGATGTATGACACATGGTATAAAATGCTCGCCTTGCTTGATAGCGGCCTAGATATGAGCCCCATGATAACTCATCATTTTGCGGCAAGAGACTTCCAAGAGGCTTTTGATCTTATGGAAACAGCTAAAACAGGGAAAGTTATTATGGATTGGACCCAGATATAAGGGGTGCCCACGTAAGTAGCTATAAACACATAAAAAAGCGGCCCAATAAGACCGCTTTTTTGATAATATAGACTGCAAACCCCTAGAACGGGATTTCGTCATCATCCATATTATAATCTTGAGCTGGACCTTCCTGCGCCGAGGCCATGCGCGAGCCACCGCTTTGATTCTGTCCTTGATTCCCATAAGCCACGCTGTCTTGGTTATAACCGCCGCCTCCGCCGCCGAAGTTACCACCGCCGCCGCCATTACGGCTATCAAGCAGGGTTAGCGTTCCGCCGTAACCTTGCAGCACAACTTCGGTTGTATATTTATCATTGCCGTCGCGGTCTTGCCATTTTCGGGTTTGAAGCTTGCCTTCGATATAAAGCTTACTGCCTTTTTTGACATAGCGCTCGACGATACCAACAAGGCCGTCATTGAAAATGGCCACCCGGTGCCATTCCGTCTTTTCTTTCTTTTCGCCAGATGATTTATCCCGCCAACTTTCTGACGTTGCGATAGATAAATTAGCGACCTTACCGCCATTTCCAAATGTACGGACTTCGGGGTCATTCCCGACATTCCCGACAAGTATCACCTTATTCACTGAACCGGCCATTTTGGCCTCCTCTGCTTTGACTTTTTGTTCTTTATATGTTCTTTTGCGCGTAAGGTCAATAAACCGTGAGTCGACTCGTTCCCCTTGCACTTATTAACCTTTTGGGGGATAGAGCCGCGTGAGTCCATCCTATGCAAGCGGCTCATGCGTATATATCCACAAGAGTTTTGGAGCCCGTAACGCCGATGAGCCGATTACACACGATTGAAGTCCGCGGTGCGCGGGAACATAATCTTAAAAACGTCAATGTCGATTTGCCTCGTGATAAGTTGATTGTGATTACAGGGCTATCCGGCTCCGGAAAGTCATCCCTCGCTTTTGATACGATTTATGCCGAAGGGCAGCGGCGTTATGTGGAGAGCCTCTCCGCCTATGCTCGGCAATTCCTTGAACTACAAGGCAAGCCCGATGTAGATAGCATAGAAGGCCTCTCCCCTGCGATTTCTATTGAACAAAAGACAACCTCACGTAATCCGCGTTCTACAGTGGGAACGGTCACTGAAATCTATGATTATATGCGCCTGTTATGGGCGCGCGCAGGCGTGCCTTATTCCCCTGCAACAGGCCTACCGATTGAAAGTCAAACCGTTAGCCAAATGGTTGATCGTTTGCTTAAATTAGATGCGGGGACAAAACTTTATCTACTGGCCCCTATCGTGCGCGGGCGAAAAGGTGAATATAAAAAAGACCTCGCCCAATTAATGAAAGACGGATTTCAACGGGCCAAAATTGATGGTGAATTTTACCGCATAGAAGACGCACCAGATTTAGATAAGAAATTCAAACATGATATAGATATCGTCGTTGACCGCATCGTTATTAAAGACGGCATTGAAACGCGGTTGGCAGATTCTCTTGAGACAGCCCTGCGGCTTGCGGACGGCCTTGCTCTAGCCGAAATTGCCGATGATGAAGGGGAACGGATTTTATTTAGTGAAAAATTTGCCTGTCCTGTTTCGGGCTTTACAATATCTGAAATTGAACCGCGCCTATTTTCTTTTAACAGTCCCCACGGAGCCTGTCCGGTCTGCGACGGGCTTGGGCAAGAACTGCGTTTTGATCCTGGCCTTGTTGTTCCTGATAACGCAAAGTCCCTCGCTGCGGGGACTATAGCGCCATGGTCAAAAACGCCGAGCAGTCTATATATGCAAACTCTAAAGGCGCTCTCAAAACATTACGGCTTTAAACTTGAAACCCCCTTTGAAGACTTGCCCAAAGCGGCACAAAATATTGTGCTTTACGGCACAGACGGCACGGCCATTAAATTCGTCTATAAAGATGACGGCCGCCGCTATGAAACCACAAAACCTTTTGAAGGGGTGATTCCCAATTTAGAGCGCCGTTACCGAGATACGGATAGTAGCTGGATGCGTGATGAGCTAAGTAAATATATGTCCTCCGCACGCTGCGAGACATGTAAAGGCAAACGGCTAAAACCCGAAGCTCTTAGTGTAAAGATTGCCGATATGGATATTTCCAAGACCGGCGAAATGTCGATCTCCGACGCTCTCGCCTGCTTCCAAGCGTTGCCAGAAAAGCTCACGCCAAAACAAATGGAAATTGCGGTTCGAATTTTAAAAGAAATCACAGACCGGCTGTCTTTCCTAAACGCCGTTGGCCTTGAATATCTCACCCTTGGACGCGGTTCTGGGTCTTTATCCGGCGGGGAGAGCCAACGCATACGCCTCGCATCACAAATTGGATCTGGCCTTACGGGGGTTCTCTATGTGCTCGATGAGCCATCAATAGGACTACATCAGCGCGATAATGCGCGGCTTTTGGAAACCCTGCAAAACCTGCGCGACCTTGGGAATACGGTCTTAGTGGTTGAGCATGATGAAGATGCGATTTTAACCGCTGATTATGTAGTCGATATGGGGCCTTTAGCGGGGGTCAACGGCGGCGAAGTTATCGCTATGGGAACGCCTGCAAAAATCATGAAGAGCAAAAAATCCCTCACGGGACAATATCTGACAGGTAAAAAGAAAATTGCAATCCCCGACAAGCGTAGGGCACCATTAGATCATAAGAAAATTACCATCAAAGGCGCGCGGGGTAATAATCTTAAAAACGTAACAGCCGAATTTCCTCTTGGTTTATTAACCTGCGTAACAGGCGTATCAGGCGGCGGGAAATCCACACTTACGATTGAGACCCTTTACAAAGCGGCGGCGCGCCGCCTTAATAAAGCCAGCGCCGTTCCCATGCCTCATGATAAGGCCGAAGGGTTTGAGCACTTAGATAAAGTCATCGATATTGACCAAAGCCCGATTGGCCGCACACCGCGCTCTAACCCTGCGACATATACAGGGGCCTTTACGCCGATACGCGATTGGTTCTCGGGCCTCCCCGAAGCCAAAACGCGCGGTTATAAGCCCGGCCGCTTTAGCTTTAACGTCAAAGGTGGCCGCTGCGAGGCCTGTCAGGGGGCGGGGGTCATAAAGATTGAAATGCATTTCCTCCCTGATGTTTATGTTACCTGTGATCAATGTACGGGCAAGCGCTATAACCGCGAGACATTAGAGATTAAGTTCAAAGGGAAGTCTATCGCTGATGTGCTCGACATGACCATTGATGAAGCCGCAGGTTTCTTTAAAGCTGTGCCAAGTATTCGCGATAAAATGGTCACCTTACAGCGAGTTGGATTAGGTTATCTTAAAGTCGGGCAGCAGGCGACAACCTTATCCGGCGGAGAAGCCCAGCGGGTGAAGCTTGCCAAAGAGCTCGCAAAACGCGCAACGGGCCGCACGCTCTATATTCTCGATGAGCCCACAACCGGACTGCATTTTGCTGACGTTGCAAAGCTCTTAGATGTACTGCAAGAACTTGTGAGCACGGGCAATACAATGATCGTGATCGAGCATAATCTAGACGTGATTAAAACCGCCGATTGGATTATCGACATTGGCCCCGAGGGCGGAGACGGCGGCGGGGAGATCGTCGCCGTCGGTACGCCCGAAACCGTCGCCAAGAACAAGCAAAGCTGGACGGGACGCTTTCTCAAACCCATGCTTGAGCGGGAGCGCGAAAGACGGGCTTAGCCCAAAACATCATAATGCGGGAACTATGCCCCGCATTATGCCTTAAGCCTCTTCGCGCTCACTAATATAATCCGCCGTGTAATTTCCTACGCCCCATAAATGTAGCCCATAGAATAATTGCCCGGCCGTATAAATAATTATAAAAAAGCCCAATGAAACTTTTACGGATGTTTTATCAAACATCTGTGCAAGGGGTAAAAACACTTCGTCAAGGTTTGTTGGAACATTCCCAAACATGAGACTTGGCAGTCCTGAATTGCCAAATATGGCAAATAAGCCGATATATGAAATAATTGATATAATTACATAGCCGCATAATAAGACAATTAGATAGCTTCCAAAAATATTCCAGCCATAGCCTTTCGTTTTTTTCCACATTTCAAAACTCACAAGGCGGCCATGTTGAATGCCGTAAGCCGCAGCAGGCGATAAACGAATAAAAATGAGAGCACTCGCAATTAACGCAGCCATCATTGCAAAAAATGTCAGTATAGCGATCAATAGCGCTATAGCGCCTCCAATTTGTGACCCAATAGCTGCAAAGGCGATAATAATAAAATTACCTGCAATATAGACAGCTATGGCCGCCAAAAACACAATAAATTGCGTCACCAAAACTTGGAGTTCATCACGTCCAAAACGCAAGGGGAACAGCCCCTTATCCACGCCATGAAATTTATTTTTATGCATAGCCGTTTCGACAGACACATTAACAAGCCAAGCAAAAACAGCCAAGGGAAGTAAGACTTTTACGAACCCGCTAAGTCCAGACAACAGGCTTAAAGCCTGCGCTTCAGTTAGTTCGTTTTCATCCAGTTCATTAAAAATTACCATTTCACGCATAAGGTCAGCATAGGCTTCTAAAACCGCACGCCCCATAACAGCGTAACTTAAAAGTATAAAAACACAGCCCCAGAGTAAAATACGAATTAAAAAATGCCGGCCACCTGGTAAAACCCAAGGACGAATAATAGAAGCTTGTGTATCAAACCTCTCACTATAATGAATTTCGGGCATAACGGCTACTTCGTCAAAATCTGGCTTTAGTTATTAAAAACATGTCTCAGCTTTATAGATGATAATAGAATTATTATTCAATCAAATTACCAAATTCATCGGCTAATCTATAGCGAACTGTGGTGATAATATCTGTCCTATCAGAATCTGTTTGATCCTCCGTACGCGGTGAATATCTCCATTTAGCAACGGCACGCTTGGACGCAACATCAAAGACGTCTGGCGGCCAACTTTCAAGCACTTCAATATTTTCGGTTCCCCCATCATCCGTAAGATCAAATTCAACAATAGAAAAGCCGGACTGGAAAGCGCGTGCAGGCATAATCGGGGGAACACGTTTAATGGGTTTAACTGTTTCGTTCCGGGCTTTATCATAGGGCCAACATTGACACAGACCTTTTTCTTCCGCCTCTTCTAGTTGGCCATTGCGTGATAATCGTTCCCGCATAGATGACCAACGCCCTAAAGCCCGCATCATAAAAGGATGATTACGCGGGAGCACATTTTCTACGCTTTCCATCACTTGTTGATACTCCAAAGCCGCGTCCAAAATATTTTTTTGGCCTTCTTTTGCATATCCGGAATAAAGACGCGCCAGGAGTGGCTGCATGGTCACATAACCATCATCAGCCGTTTCAAACACTTCGAAGGCTTTTCCCGTATATTCCGCTATTTTTTCATTATCACCTTTCGGCACATAACTAGACGCCATCAAAGTATAAAGTTCCCCTAAAAATGTGGATTTTTGCAGTCCTGAAGCCATAGCAAAATCAATGCCGCGCTGCGCTATTTTACGTGTTTTGCTAAATTGACGGCGCGTGTTCAAATATTTTGCATGTTTATAATATTGCTCAGTAATATGTTCATTCCGCTCAGCTTCGGGTTTAAGGGAGGCTAATTCTATGACGCGCGCATAACCCTCATCTATCTTCTTACTTTTCTTATTGGATGCGGCGGCAACGTCGAGGTAATTAATAGCTAGATTAGCCGTTGTTTCCGTATCACCCATTTTGTCTTCAGCCAGCTGCCAAGCTTCATAGGCTTTCTTTTTTGCGCCCGGAACATCCTTTTGTTTTAAAAGGGCTTGATAGTCTTTATAGGCTTTAAGCACGTCCGGCGGTGTTTGCGCCGCCGAAATATTAAAGCTAAACCCTATCATTATGATTAAATAAAAGATGACTCGTAACATGTTATATCCCCAATGTTTTAGTTTCACGTAGCATTTTTCTCCGCATTTGTCATCTAACGAACCAAAGTTTAAGTCACATTCAGCTCTTGCTAAAATAGCTGATGTTTAATAGGCCGCCTGAATGAGTAAAACTTCAATAAAACCTGTTCATATTATTGGCGCTGGAATGGCCGGATCAGAGGCCGCGTGGCAATGCGCGCGGGCGGGCGTACCTGTTGTGCTCCACGAAATGCGCCCGCAGCGCATGACCGCTGCCCATCAAAGCGCCGGCTTTGCGGAGCTCGTCTGTTCAAATTCTTTTCGCTCCGATGATGCTTATGGTAATGCCGTCGGCCTGTTACATGAAGAAATGCGCCGTTGTGATAGCTTAATTATGGGCATGGGGGAGCTATATAAACTCCCTGCCGGCGGAGCATTGGCCGTTGACCGCGATTTATTCTCTGATGCGGTGACGACCATATTGACCCAGCACCCCCTCATTACAATCGAATATGGCGAAATCAGCACACTGCCACCTAAGGATTGGGGCAATAGCATTATCGCCACAGGCCCCCTCACCGCGCCGTCATTAGCGCAGGCGATTTTAGAGATAACCGGCGAAGACAGCCTCGCCTTTTTCGATGCCATTGCGCCGATTGTCCATAAAGACAGTATTGATTTTGACAAAGCCTGGTTCCAAAGCCGTTATGATAAAAAGGGACCGGGCGGCGATGGGGCAGATTACATTAATTGCCCGTTGGATAAAGACCAATATATGGCCTTTATCAACGCCCTTATAAATGCAGACCAAACCGAATTTAAGGACTTTGAAAAAGACACCCCCTATTTTGAAAGCTGCCTTCCTATCGAAGTTATGGCCGCGCGCGGGCCAGAAACTTTGCGCTTTGGGCCAATGAAGCCTGTTGGGCTGACGAACCCCCATAATCCTACCGTTAAAGCCTACGGTATTGTCCAGCTTCGCCAAGATAATGCTCTCGGCACGCTTTATAATATGGTCGGCTTCCAAACTAAGATGAAATACGGCGCACAAACAGAGATATTCCGCGCTATTCCGGGGCTTGAAAAGGCCATCTTTGCGCGGCTTGGGGGTATTCACCGCAATACCTTTATTAATTCGCCTAAGCTTTTGAACGGGCAGCTTCAATTAACCGCGCGTCCTGATATCCGCTTTGCGGGGCAAGTCATGGGCGTTGAAGGCTATGTCGAAAGCGCGGCCCTTGGCCTCATAGCCGGGCGTATGGCCGCCGCGCAGGCCCGCGGAACGACGCAAACACCGCCGCCCAAGACGACTGCTCTCGGCGCCCTTGTAGAGCATGTCACAGGCGGATTTATGAGCGGGCCAAAAGCCAAGTTCCAGCCCATGAATGTCAATTACGGCCTCTTACCGCCTATCAACAATATTGTCTATAAGCGCAACGACGGTAGCCGCATAAAGGGCAAAGATAAAACCCGCTTTAGAAAGCGCAAAATGTCAGAGCGCGCCCTCAAGGATATCATGAGCTGGGCTTAATTATGACCCGTAAACCTAATGTGCTGCTGATACACGGTCTTTTAAGTAACCCGGTTCAAATGGGCTATATGGGACGGCAGCTCGAAGAGCGCGGGTTTCATGTGCATTATGTTTTCTACCGCTCTGTGATGAAATCTGCGCGGGAAAACTCACAGATCGTTTGCGATAAAATTCGTGAGATTAATACGCCGCAGCTTCATCTGGTGGCGCATAGCCTTGGCGGCCTTGTCCTCGCCCATATGTTTGACCGCGAAGACAACCTACCCTCGGGCCGCATTGTGACAATGGGCACGCCCATGAAAGGGAGTTGGACGGCGAAAAACCTTGCCGAAAACCCCATCACATCGCCTTTTATTGGCAAATCACTTCCAGCTTTATCGGGAGAAACGGTTCCCGAATGGCGCGCCCCCCATGATTGGGGCATGATTGCCGGGCGCTCAAATACAGGACTGGCAATGTTAGCGGGCGGGTTACCTGCCGAAGGTGACGGCACGGTCTTAGTCGAGGAGACATTTCACCCCGCGCAAAAAGAACATATCATTGTTGATAAAACTCACACAGGGTTATTATTTTCAAGAACAACCGCCGCTTTAACTGCAGAGTTTTTAAAAACAGGCCAATTTAAACCGCTTGCAAGTATATAGATTTAAATGCGCCTTTTACGTTAAAGTTTACGGCGGTCTTTACGGGGCTTAGGTCGCATCTTTCAACATAACCCTAAAACCGACATAGGTGAGCAGCGGTTCAGTACCCTTTGCATCATATTTCATGTTAAAACTCTCAAAATAAATCCGTGTGCGCTCATCTATATCTATAAATAACGGCGAATCGTAATCCGGCTTTAACTGCGTTACGGCCTCATCAAGGTTTATTTTGGCAACAAGCCCATCCAGATGGGTGACAGAAAGTTCTGGCCCTTTCAGTTGTATGCTAATATCTAAATCAGAGGGCAATAAGTCTCTTGGAGAGCTTCTATTTGACGGAAAATAACTAAAGCGCCTTGAAACATAATCAAACCCACTGACAGACATTAATCTTTCTGTGTTATCGTAATCAATGACGGGCGTATCCAGCCCATTACGTGAGGGTATATTCGTTATATTTAGCTGTTCATAAAGCTGTCCCTCATCTTTAAGAGCCGCTGCATTTGCCGCTGGAAACACGCGCTTAATAGATCGCAGGGTTTTCTTACCATAAAGATATTTAAGCTTACCTTTTAGGCCTTGTAGTTGTTTTTTTTGTTCAAGATTAGGACTTGCAATAGACATAATATCTCCCGTCTCACTCATAAGGCCAAGTTCGGCGACAATTTTTTTCGCCCGCAAGGTTTGACTATTAATAGATATCGGCTGAGCCATGAAGGTTCCGGCAATTAATAACCCCGCCGCTATGCCTGGTATGAGACGGATATCGCGCTTATGCGACTTGCTCAAGGTAAACCAAAGCCCGACAGCAAAGGCCCACACCACGACGATAGCGAGCGCAAAGCGCGATTCCGTATAGCCGTAAATACTAATGCGAACCGCAACAGCTATGCCGAGGAGAAGTGTAACCGGCAGGGACACAGGAAACCAAAGCCAACGAAACCAACGCGCCAAAGCCGTTTTTTGAATAAAGGGCGGCTCTAAGAGGAGCCACGTCAACGTTCCGATTAATAAAAATGGGAGGGTTAACTGCGCAATTTCGCCTTTGGGCAGGCTCATGGTCATTAAAATCTTTGCCCCATAAATTAATACGATAACGGCATAAATCAAGGATAAAGGCGCGAGCAGCCATGTGCCTAAAAATCCAATCGCCCTTGAGACAAATCCGGGGTTATCATATAACTCATAATAAGGTTCATTAACGGGCGGAAGTGTTGACATCCAATAGAGCGGCGCGAGCAGACCTAAACCCAATGGGATAATAAGACCCTCTGTCAGCTGATTAATATCAACGCCCAAAAGGGTTTTAAGCGCAAATTGAATCGACAAAATCCCCATGAGGAAAATAAAGGAACCAACCGCCGCAAGTACGGCGCTCGTCCATAGCTTATGGGTAAAGTCCCAAATATGAAGATCATCACGCCCTTGCCCCCATCCGGCCGCATTACCGAGCATAAGCAGAACCCCGCCCAGCGCCATAAAAATATTTAACCGCAAGTTTTTAGAATACCAGAATATGACGGTAATAATAATCACGCAAAGCACTTGGACGATATAAAAGCGCTTCGTTTTCATAACTTCTGCGGCCAAAGTGATGATAACGCTGAGATAGGCCCCGACGACTAACCCAATTAAAGCATAGCTTAGAGGATCATCAAACCTTAAAGGTTCATTCAAAATAGTAATAAATGTAAAGATCGCCATGGTCAGCGCCGCAACTGGAAAACGGTGCAGAACTAAGCCAGGTGATGGTAACTGTTTCCACATATTTTTGAAAACCATGCGCATAAGTAAATCCTTCACCAAAAAGTGATAAGCCGTGTTAAGGGCCAAACTATGACGTAAAAATGGTGATATTGCAAAACTTACTATATGCGGCCACGCAATGCCGATAAAATAATTCGTAAATGTTTAAACGGCGGCGCATAGTTCACCGTTTCAGTCTTAGAATCAAAGTTACTGCGTGACATTTTTTTCAAAAAAACCGGAATGGTTGACATATAGGCGAGGGCCGGCATCACGTCTGCGGGGACAGCGCCAAGAACCATTTTCGCCTCATGATAGGCGTCCCGAGCGGTCGTGATTAACGTCCCATAATCCAGCTGTGATAACATACCAGAATGATAATAAGGATAGGCCCGCGCAAGCCCTGTTAAGCCCCAAGACTGGCCTGCTAAAAGGGCGGCATCACTATCAAAGTCTTCATCTAAAACAAAACAAGATATTTGCGCCAATGTCCCCGATGTCATGCGGGCATAATCCTTAGCCGCATCTATGGTCTTAAACGGCGCAGGGTCAAGGTCACGCGCCCGCCCATCAATAAGCCGGTCTATCCAAAAGCGCGGAAGGTTTATCTCATGAATAAGCGCCGCAAGCGGTGTGCTAATTTCGTGTTTTCGTACAGGCTTTTCACTGTAAATCTCATCAACCGCGTCCCGCCACCATTGATAGCGTATTTCGCCAATCATAGTCTCGCTCACGAGTTCTGGGATTTTTGCCAGTTCGCTATGAAACCCATAGATCAACACAAGGCGGTCTTGCGCCGTTTTATCACCTAACATCGCCGCGCGGTAACGGTCAGGGTCGATTTCAGTAAGGCGCTGATGTATATCTGGTGATGGCATGGGCACTCATTCCAAACGAAACTTGCATTTTATACGTATTAAGGTCCACATAGGGGGCTATGTGCTTGTCGTCAAAAGCAGAAGCGCCTAAAGATGTATTATATCAGATCAGACAAGAGGATTCTTTCATGAAAACAGCTAAAATATTCACAGCGGCTACCGCAGCGCTCATGCTGTCTACCCCCGCTTTCGCTGATGGCGATCATAGCCATAATATCGTTGCAAATGTTATCCACTGGCTCTCCAGCCCCGCGCACAGCTTGTTTGCGGTTATTGGCGGCCTCGCCTTTGTTGGTCTCATGGCAGCCATGATGCGCCGTAAGAAAGCTTAGGAGGCCCGTAATGTTACATAATATCATCTCTAAATTTGATAAAAATATCGATACAGCTTCGGCCCATTGCGATATCCCTTGCGGCATTTACGATGCCCGCGCCGTGACCTATCACGCCGTATCCACCTTGCGCCAAATCGACATTCTTCTTAGCCTCGAAGATAAAGGTTTATCCCATACGGCCTTTGCCATGCAGGCAGCCCGTAATACCGCCGAAAAAGAGAAACAAGCCGAGCTTGTTAAGCATGAAGTCCGCGTCATTTGGGGCGATTTCATGAAAGGTGACAAGCTAGAGAAATTCCCGCAAGTCCATGCCCTCGCCCATTCCATCATGGTTGCCGGGTCGGCTTGTAAGCAAGATCTTCACCGCGAGGACGGTGAGAAACTTGTCGCGCTTTGCAATGAGTTCTCTGAAATCTTCTGGGCCATGAAAGGTGTTAAAACCAAAAAGGTCACAACCCCTTATGCGCCAAATGTTGAAGTGGTCGAACCTGTCCTCTAGGCCCATATGCTTAAACTCATTAAAACCGCGGGCCATAGTATGGCCCCGGTCCTTAAAGACGGTGATTATGTTTTGGCATTCACCGGTTTTATTTGGCCCGCTCTGCGGTTCATTCCGGGGCGGGTTTATCTTATCAATCATCCAGATTTAGGATTGCTTATAAAGCGGCTGAGCCGCGAAACGCCCCAAGGGCGGCTTATCTTTGCCGGCGATAATCCGGCTTCAAATTCAGGTCATATATTAGGGGATATAGAAAAAGCGCGCGTCACAGCCCGCGCTTTATTAAAAATTCACAAAAAAGGTCTGTCTATTCTTTAAACTTCTTTAGGCTCTCCGCCCGTATTCCCGCCGCGCTTAAGCTTGAGGAGTAATAACAACGGAGACGCCACAAAGATCGAGGAATAGGTTCCGACAATCACGCCCCAAATCATCGCAAACGAGAAGCCTCGTAGTCCCGCGCCGCCTAAAACATAGAGAGATATTAAGGCCAGCAAAGTCGTCATAGACGTCAAGATCGTTCGCGAGAGTGTGTCATTAATCGATAGGTTTAACACTTCAGGCATGGGCATTTTCTTATATTTTCGCAAATTTTCACGTATTCGGTCGTAGACGATCACCGTATCATTGAGGGAATATCCCACAATGGTCAAAATTGCGGCGACAATCGCCAGATTAAATTCAATTTGAAACAGCTCAAACACACCGAGTGTTAAGGCGACATCATGAGCGAGCGCTGTAACCGCACCGACAGCAAATTGCCATTCAAAACGAAACCAAATATAAAACAGCACCATAGACAGGGCAGCGACCACAGCGATCAAACCCTTTTGGCGCAGCTCACCGGAAACTTTACCGCTGACGGTTTCTTGAGATCTTAGCTCAACCTGTTCACCATATTTAGCCTGTAGGCCTTCGGTTAGGTTCACAAGGGCTAATTGCTGCGCGTCAAGGGCCGTATTGGCCGCAGCCCCCTCGCCGTCCGTTTCTGCCCCGTCAACCACCTTTTCATCTTGTAGCTTCAGGCCGATACGGACATAGTCATAATCAATATCCGCCGTTGCAAGCGGCGCAATATTTTGTACCGTCGCGCCGTCAAAACCGAGATCACTCACGGCCGTACGAATATCAAGGGGAGGCTGCTCTTTGAAATCCATTTCAGCCACAACGCCGCCCGTGAAGTCAATCCCGTAATTCAGCCCCTTAGTGAAAAACAAAAACAAGGATATGATAACTAAGACCACAGACGAAATACCTGCAAATAAGCGCAGGTTAATAAAGGGAACCTTGGGCTCATGCGGGAGGAGCTTAACGAGGGAAATATCTTTCATGACAACCTCCTAAATCGGCAATGTTTTAGGGCGCGTATTACGCAGCCAAGTTGCCGTAAATAATCTTGCAACAATCACAGCCGTAAAGACGGACATGATAATTCCGATCGCAAGTGTCACCGCAAAGCCGCGAATAGGGCCAGAGCCAACGAAGTAAAGCACCGCCGCCGCAATAAAGGTCGTGATATTCGCGTCCAAAATCGGCGCGAGTGAGAGGCGGTAACCTGTCTCAATCGCGTTCACAGGTGGGCGGCCGTTATGGGCCTCCTCGCGGATACGTTCAAAAATCAAAACATTCGCATCGACAGCCATACCAATCGTCAGGATAATCCCCGCAATTCCTGGCAATGTCAGGGTTGCGCCAAACAAAGACAACGCCGCCGCGATCAGCATAATATTTATCGACAGCGCCATATTGGCGATTGTACCAAAGCGAAGACCATAAGATAGCCACATAAATAATGCAACACCGACAAGACCGATAATTGAGGCAATCTTACCTGCATTAATCGAATCCTCCCCGAGTTCCGCACTCACGGAGCGTTCTTCAACAATTTTAAGCTTGGCCGGCAACGAACCTGCATTAAGCAGCAAGGCAAGCTCTTGAGCGCTTTCAATGGTAAAACTACCTTCAATAAAACCACTACCGCCTGAAATGGGGCCGTTAATACGCGGGGCCGTAATAATCTCTTCATCCAGCACCACCGCAAATTGGCGGCCTAAATTACGCGCCGTCAGATCACTAAATAAACGCGCACATTTTAGGTTAAAGCTAAAGTTTACAATCGGCTCATTTTGCCGCTGCGGGTGTAGGCCTTCACTAGCCGATTTTAGGCAGCCGCCTGTAATTTTTGTGCGCCGCTCAACAATCAACGCACCGCCGTCCGCCATGCGGTAAAACGCTTGGCTAGGTTTTGTACTCCCTTCCGAGGCAAGACGCATAGCTTGTTCATTAAAACTATCCGCATCAACCATATGAAAGCTAAGGTTCGCAGTCTTATTAATCCGGTCTTTGATTTCGTCTAAATTCTCCGCGCCCGGGATTTGTAGCAAAATACGTTCGTCCCCTTCCTGCGCAAGAGTTAACTCAGTGGTTCCGTTCGGGTCAATCCGGCGGCGCAAAACCTCAATAGACTGGGCAATCGTACGCTTTTGAACCGCTTCGACTTTGGCGTCAGTAATCGCCACGCGAAAACGGTCTGGCGCAATTCTCTCAACGCGGCTATCTTTCGGCCCTCCTAGCTGGGTTGGGTCAATTTGTTCGGGTACCCTGTCAAGGGCGGTATAACCCGCAGCAACTTCGTCTGGGTTACGAAACTTACCAACAACAGCGCCGTCTTCTACGCGCAAATAATCTGTCCGAATACGTCCAGCGTCTTGAAGAGAACCCCGAACAGTATCGCGAAGGTTTTGTGTTTCAAGTTCTAAAACACTACTTAGTTCCACTTCGAGCAACATATGAGCCCCGCCTTGCAAGTCGAGGCCAAGGTTAATCGTTCTTTGTAGCTGTGACGGTAGCGACTCCCGCATTTTCTCAGAAATAGCATTGGGCAGGGCAAACAAAAAGCCCAAGGCCACAAGCCCCAGAATAAGAATGGTTTTCCATTTTGAGAAATATAACATGGGCAGTGACCAAATTTAGACCAAAAACGGCAAAGCCGCTTGTATAATTTACTTTTTCTTACTCGGTTTCGCCGTATCATTGGCAGGAACAGTCCGGCCGCGCACATCCGCAACCATGCCGCGTACGACCTTTATATCCTGTCCGCTAAAATCAACCGTAAGCTCATCATCCGTAACTTTTTTGACTTTACCTATAAGACCGCCATTTGTCACGATAACATCGCCGCGCGTGATAGAAGCTAAAAGTTCTTTATGGGCTTTTAATCGTTTATTTTGCGGGCGGATAATAAAAAAGTAAAAGACGAAAAACAACAATGCGATAAATATAACATTGACCATGGGATTTGGCCCGGTTGCGGGCGAAGCTTGCATAATAATATTGAACATATCGTCCCCAAAATAAAAACGCCCCATCAGGCTTTATAATCTAGCCTATATAGGAGCGTTAGCATGTTTTGCAACGACCCATGGCGCTGCAACGGTATTTTTTAGTTCAAACAATGCCCGCTTGGCATGTTTAGCCGTTGTCCGGGGCTAATATCTGTCTGGTCACCCAAATTATTTTGCTCTTGAATACCTTTTACGCTCACACAAGCTCGTTTTGAAATACTGTAAAGCGTGTCTTTTGGTAGAACAGCATAAACACCGCGGCTTGGAACAGGCTGAACTGTACGAATTATATTTGACTTTGGCTGCTGATTCGTCACTGCCGTAGGAATGTCAGAAATCACATGACGAGACGTAGCAGGTATAGCAATGTTTTGCCCAATATTAATCGCGTTGTTGCTAAGGTTATTTGTACCTCGTAGTGCATCTACTGTTGTATTATAACGCTTGGCGATATTATAGAGCGTATCCCCCTCATTCACAATATGACTTTGGGCATGCGTAATAGTTTGCGTCGCATAATTCTGGGTCGTACTTGATAAAACCGTTGTTCCACCAAGGGTTTGCACAGGCTCAAAAAGCTCAATCTCATAGCGGCGTTCCGGGGCCACTTGCTGGACAGTTTGGCCCGAGTTTTGAAACGCAATCACCCGTTTGGCTTCATTTTGAAGATCTTGCTGCGTATAGCTTCCGGACGGCATAGAACTCGGCACCACATGGGTAATGCCTGTTGTTGAAACCGGTTCCACAATAACCGTACGCGGCGCAGAACTTTCATATGAATTGACATAGCTCTTGGAATATGTGTTCGAATATGTATTTGCATATGTATTTTCTGGCGCGAGGCTTAGATTACCATAAATCCGCGGTTTAAACTTATCATCTACAGATTGATCCTGTGCAGCAGCATTAGTCCCTAAACATAATGCTGCGCATAAACCCAAAGTTATTTTTCTTGACGTCACAAACATAATGACCCTCCAAATTCTTTGGGAAACTATGAACATCTATAGTTAACAATCCGTCAACAAAATTACATCGACTTTGACAATCCCACTTCAAGCGGCGGCAGAGCCATATTAATTTTAAGCGTCTCTACGCCGCCCTCATATATTTTCAGCCCTTCACTGCAAACATAGACCATACGCCCGAACGGGCTTAACTCCGCTTCAAGTTTTTGTGGGCGGCTTTCGACGGAGCCTGTTAAAATAATCCGGTCATAAGGAGCTTGCCCGCTCCACCCGTCAAAACCATCTCGGTGATCCATGACAACATTCGTAATTCCAAGCGCAGATAAACGCGCATCTGCCATCTCGCACAGGCTTTTATAACGTTCAAGTGCATAAACACGCCGTGTCAGCTTTGAGATAAGCGCCGTAAAATAGCCGCTCCCCGCCCCAATCAGCAAAACTTTATGCTCCGCATTTAGGGCCGAAAAATGGGCGAGCTTCGCCAATATTAAGGGCGGCGGTAATATTTGACCGCAGGGCAGTGGCAAGCTTTGCTCCCCATAAGCCTCGCCGTAATATTGCGGGTCAAGAAAATAACGTCGCGGCGTGGTTTCAAAGGCTTCGAGAATACGCCCATCGGATATTCCCGCCCTACGTAAGCCCATTACCAAATCAATCAACCCCGGATCAAACATAGCTTTGGCTCCCCAGCGCAGCGCATTATTTTGCGCTAGACTAGTCTGTCTTAAAGCTCTCTTGCAAGCGGCGCAGGGTCTCTAAATGGGTTAAATCCGTATGCAGCGGCGTGACAGAGATAAAACCATCGTAAATCGCCCGTAAATCCGTACCTTGCGGCGGGTTCGACAGCCCCGCGCCGTAAGTGAGCCAAAAATAGCTCCCGCCCCTTGGGTGATCACGCTTATCAATGCCTTGCATTTCATAATCACGCTGGCCTTGGCGAGTAAACTGCACCCCCTTAACCCCATCCGGCGGAGTATCCGGAAAATTAACCGACAAGATTGTATCCGCAGGCCATCCAGCCTCCAGCAGATCTTGAATGAGTTTCGGGCCATGGGCATCAGCAGTTTCCCACGGCAAGCTGCTCGCCCCTTGAAAGCCGCGCGCTAAAGACAGAGCAATAGACGGCACGCCCATTTGCATCCCCTGCAAAGCGCCCGCGATAGTGCCGGAAAACGTCACATCTTCAGCGAGGTTTTGTCCGCGGTTCACCCCTGATAAAATAAGATCGGGTTTTTTACCGTTTAAAATGTCATGAATACCAACAATCACACTATCGGTTGGCGTGCCTGAAACGCTATAGACGCGGTCTTCGAGTTTTTTCGCCCGTACAGGGTTATGCAAAGACACGCCCCGCGACGCGGCGGATTGCTCCGTCTCCGGCGCAACAACCCAAACATCATCAGAGATCGCCTCAGCAATTCGGCGCATCACCGTCATGCCATAAGCCCGCACCCCATCATCATTGGTTAACAATATTCTCATGTTTCGTCACTCTCTAACAAACCTTCCGCATCACGCTTTGCGTGTGCGGAATGACAGCTTATTTAATAATTTAAACTTGGATATAAATCATTCCATTGCGGGTTACGCGCTTCAATTAACGCTAATTTCCAATCTCGCCGCCATTTTTTAAGTTTCTTTTCCCGTTCAATCGCCAATATAACTTCGTCATATATTTCATAATAAACAAGTTTTTTTATATGAAACCGTTTTGTATATCCATCTATCAGGCCCAACCTATGTTCATAAACGCGGCGACTTAAATCGCTCGTCATACCAATATAAGCCGCGCCTTTGGGCTTACTCGCCATGATATAAACAAAGTAATTTTTATTCATGAATTGTCATTCCGGGGCGGCCCAAGGCAAATTGGGCCGAACCCGGAAGCTTGCTTTACGCACCGCCAATCTGCGTGATGCCGCCCATATATGGCAGGAGCGCATTTGGCACGGTGATCGTCCCGTCTTCATTTTGGTAGTTCTCAAGCACAGCGACCAAAGTGCGCCCCACCGCGAGGCCAGAGCCGTTAAGCGTGTGGACAAAACGGTTATCTTTTTCCGCAAATTTATAGCGCGCATTCATGCGGCGAGCTTGGAAATCACCGCAGTTTGAGCAAGAACTAATCTCGCGGTAAGTCTCTTGACTTGGTAGCCAGACTTCAAGATCAAAGGTACGCCGCGCACCAAAGCCCAAATCACCCGTGCAGAGTTCCACAACGCGGTAAGGCAGCTCAAGCCGTTTCAGCACCTCTTCCGCGCAGCCCAGCATACGCAAATGCTCCGCCTCGCTGTCTTCGGGCTTCACAATAGAGACAAGTTCCACCTTGTTAAATTGATGCTGGCGGATCATGCCCTTTGTATCGCGCCCCGCACTCCCCGCCTCGCTACGAAAACAAGGGGTATGGGCCGTCATGCGAATAGGCAAGGCGTCAGGGTCAAGAATACTCTCGCGCACCGTATTGGTCAAAGAGACTTCGGCGGTGGGGATGAGATAGTGACCAGGGATTATAGGCTGTAAATTTCCTTTATCTATAACACAATATTGCCCTTCTGGAGGAAATTCATCTTTTAATCCTCTCATGGCTGACAATTCAATGGTATAGTTAGTTGCAATATTTGATAAATGTAAGTTATTTAATTCTTCCTCACTAAGTTCACCACCTGGTGAATTTGTAAGCTTTGGTTGAATACGAGACGTTTTGTATAAATCATCCTCAAATTTTGGAAGCTGCCCCGTGCCGTAAAGGGCTTTACCCCAAACTAAAAACGGTGGACTTGTTTCCGTATAGCCATGTTCTGTGGTTTGCAGATCGAGCATGAAAGCTGCCAAGGCACGATCAAGGCGGGAGAGTTGCCCGGACAGCACCACAAATCGCGAGCCGCTCATTTTCGCTGCGGTTTCAAAATCCATCATCCCCAAAGCCTCGCCGAGGTCGGCATGGTCTTTCGGGGTAAAATCAAAATCACGCGGCGTGCCGATTTTGCGCAGCTCGACATTACTGTCTTCATCATCTCCTTCGGGCACATCCGCAAAAGGTACATTCGGCGTTGAAGATAGCAGAGCTTGAAGCTGCGCCTTTTCCCCATCGACCTGCGCGCCCATAGCCGCGATCACATTTTTCGCCCCCGCCACTTCGGCCTTAAGGCGCTCAGCCTCGTCTTTATCGCCCTTCGCCATCGCTTGCCCGATGAGCTTTGAGGCTTTATTGCGTGCGGCTTCGGCTTCTTGGACAACCTGCACGGCCTTGCGAATAAGTTTATCCTGATCGAGAATTGTCTTGGACAGGCTCTCAAGCCCTCGTTTCGCCCACAGGCGGTCAAAGTCTTCAGGATTCTCTCGAATAGCTTTAATGTCAAACATGATGATACTCGTTGTCTAATTCGCCTGCGTCTTAGCGGTCAGCACGAGTCTCGTAAAGCGGCAATGACGGATTTATGCGTCGTCTTCCGCGTCAATCTTCTTCTCAACTAAGCCCACTGATAAAATTGAAACCTCATAGAGCAGGTAAATTGCGCCGCCAAGGACGATTTGGGTGATTGGATCAGGCGGCGTAACGAAGGCGGCGAAGGCCGCAATACCCACAACCGCATAGCGGCGACCTTTTCGCAGGGCTGCGGCGCTCACGATACCCGCGCGGCCCAAGAGACTCAAGATGACAGGGAGCTGAAAAGAAAGTCCAAAGGCCAAGAACAAGGTCATAGCAAGGCTGAGATATTCACTCACTTTCGGTAAAAGCGTAATATCCCCCTGCCCGCCCAAGCTTTGCTGCTGATTTAGGCCAAATTCCAGTACATAGGGAAAAACAAAAAAGAACACGAGGGACGCGCCCAGAATAAATAAAACGGGCGAGACAATCAGGTAAGGCAGAAACGCCCCACGCTCATTTTTATAAAGCCCCGGCGCGACGAAACGGTAGAGTTGGTAAGCCAGAACCGGAAAGCAAAGGACAATCCCGCCAAACAGCGCGAGCTTTAACTTTACAAAGAAAAACTCAAGCACTTGGGTGTAAATAAGATCCCCCGACGCGCCGCCGACTTTGGCCACCGCCTGTTCATAAGGATAAACCAAAAACGCAAAAATAGGCTCCACGAAAAATAGGCAAATGATAAATCCGGCCACAAGCGCCAAGACGGACTTTATCAACCGCGATCTAAGCTCTTTTAAATGCTCAAGCAGCGGCGCGCTACTGGCCTCAACTTCATCAATAGCGTTTTCATTATCAATAGATTTAACGTCATCCGCCACAGCCTAATCCGCCTGTTTTGGGTTTGACATATCAGTGGCCTCGCGCAGCTCTTTATCGAGTTCGCGCATATCTTCAGCCAGCGCGTCCCCGCCGAGGTTTTCAAGCCTGCCAAGATTTTTAAGCTCTTCAATCTCGCGGCGAAGATCGGCCATTTCTTGCTCTGCACCCATATCGTCAAACGCGCGGGTAAACTCACTCGCCATCATACGGACTTTGGCCATAGCGCTGCCTATGGTACGCATGAGTTTGGGCAAGTCTTTAGGCCCGACGACAATAATCGCCAGAAGCATTAAAACAATCATTTCGGCAAAGCCAATTTGCGGGATCACATCAGCCCCCTAAGCGGCGGCAGTTAGGATTTTTCGTCATCCTTTGGCGGCGTCACGTCAATCGCCTCATCTGCGGCGTTTTTAATATCTTCCGCGCCTTCTTTTAGGCCTTTTTTAAAACTGGTAATCCCCTTACCCATATCACCCATAATCGCAGAGATTTTCCCGCGTCCTCCAAACAGAAGCACAACGAGAATAAGAACGATTAAAATTTGCCACGGACCAAGTGCCATAGTGTTATCCTTTATTTGTTACCCCTCTTACGGGCCTAAGCCGCCTATGACAAGCGGGCTAGATGGAAAAACTTGTCCCGCAGCCGCAGGCGGCAATCGCATTGGGGTTATGGATTTTAAACGCTGCACCAATCAATTCTTTGACATAATCAATCTCGGAGTTTTCTAAAAACCCAAGGGAGACATCATCAATGACCACTTTAGCCCCAGAGCGTTCGATCACCACATCATCATCATTGGGGCGATCGGCAAAATCAAATTTATATTGAAAGCCCGAGCAGCCGCCGCCTTCGACCATCACCCGCATATAGCGCTCTGCGCCTTGCTTGGCCATAATCGCGTTAATCTGCTGGGCGGCGGATTCGGATAATGTCACCGTAATTTCGCTCATTTTGCGCTATCCTTTACATGAAAGCCTAATATAGTGCGCTTGAGATAAGAATCAATCGGGAGCACGCCATATGGGCACTTTTTCCTCTATAAGAGCCCGCGCCGTCTATGCCTCCGACCCGGCAAATTGCCGCGGACGCCGCATTGCCCAGCCCTCCGCCAGTGAACGCAGCCCGTTTCAACGCGACAAAGACAGAATCATTCACTCTTCGGCTTTTCGCCGCCTGAAAGGTAAAACCCAAGTTTTCGTCTCCCATGAGGGGGATTATTACAGAACACGGCTCACCCATTCCCTCGAAGTCGCGCAAATCGCCCGCTCTATTGCGCGGGTTTTGGGCCTTGATGAAGACCTCGCGGAATGTCTGGCGCTCGCCCATGATTTGGGTCACCCACCCTTTGGTCATTCCGGCGAAGATGCGCTAGCGAAGGGCATGGCCCCTTACGGCGGATTTGACCATAACGCCCAAACCCTGCGCATCGTCGAGCAACTTGAGAGCCGCTACGCCGAATTTGACGGGCTTAACCTGACATGGGAAACCCTCGAAGGAATTGCCAAACATAACGGCCCGCTTGTGAAAAGCCCCAGCGATATAGACGCCTTGCCATGGGCGCTAAAAGACCTACCCGAATGGGAGAAGCTAGAGCTTGATACATATGCTGGCCCAGAAGCCCAAGTGGCCGCCCTTGCCGATGATATTGCTTATAATAATCACGACATTGATGATGGGCTTCGCGCCGGGCTGTTTAGCGTGCAAGACGTCTGCGAAGTACCGATTGTCGGGCAGCATTTTGCCAATGTGCGCAAGCGATACCCAGATATATCAGAAAACCGTCTCATCCATGAAACCGTCCGCGACCTCATTGGCTATATGGTATCAGATGTTCTGACCGAGAGCCGAAAACGGATCACAGAAACAAAGCCGACATCTGCCGATGAAATCCGCAATCTAAACTTTGCGATTATCGATTTTTCAGAAAAGTTTCGCCATGAAGAAGGGCCGATGCGCCGGTTCTTACATGATAATATGTACCGCCACTATAAGGTCAACCGTATGATGGGACAGGCGGCCCGCGTTGTTGAAGAGCTTTTCGATCAGTTCATTAACAACCCAGATATATTACCCACAAATTACCGCATTCAATGTAACGGCCCGCGCGATAAGACTACAGCCCGCGTCGTCTGCGATTATATTGCTAGCATGACCGATAGTTTTGCGATTAATGAGCATAAAAAGCTCTTTTCCGTTACGGGCTATCTATAATTATCCCCTTAGACTGATATTCATTACGTTTTATATTGCCTTTCATTTGGCCTTAGCGGCGTTACTTGCTATAGAGAATCACTGGTTTTTATGGGATAGAGGGTTATGGCAGAACACGAAGAGGGTATTCGGCCTGTAGGCTATGAAGATGAAGTCCACCAACCTTTTGATGTGCATGCACAAACGGGCCAATATGCAATGTGGAAACTCATTGGGGCCTTGGCTTTTCTTATTGCGCTCGCACTATTTGTCTTCCTCATTTATCAACCGGGATCTCGCGACCGGAACGACCCTGTTGTTATCGCGCCAGGTAAAACAGCGCTTAAAACGCCGCCGCAATCAAGCGCTAATGAGGCGCCGAAAGACCCTGCGATTTACTCCGCATCAGGTGCAAATACTTCCGGTTCCGTTCCCGCCGCGACCCAGCCCGAAGCGCCGATTAAATTGCCCGATAGCGTCGAGGTTATTAAAGCGCCTGAGAACACAGCTCCGGCGGCCACTCCGGCACCAAAACCCGCAGCGCCGCCCGCTACATCACAGCCTGCCACATCAAAGCCATTGCCGCCCGGAACGCGCAGCAATGTGCCCGGGCAATATCTTGTTCAAATTGCCTCTTTGAGGAGTTATGAAGAAGCAGAGGCGTCATGGAATAAAATTTCTGCCAAACATAATTTTCTTCGCGGCAGTCCTTACGATATTAAACGGGTTGATCTCGCGGAAAAAGGCGTGTTTTACCGCCTGCGTATTGACGGAATTTCTGGCCGTGATCAGGCGAAGGTTATTTGCGACAAGCTAAAGTCAAACGGCCAAGCTTGCTTCCCAACCTCGCGATAGGCCATTCACCGCCGTGCCCATACAATCAATGATTCTTGGGCTTTCAGGCCCGAAACTCACAGATAATGAAGCTGCGTTTTTCAAAGACACTAACCCATGGGCTTTTATTCTCTTTGCCCGCAATATCGAAACTCCCGGCCAAGTCCAGCGGCTAACCTCTGATCTTAAAGCCTGCGTAGGGAGAGATGCCCTCATCTTTATTGATCAAGAGGGTGGCCGCGTGCAGCGCCTACGCCCGCCTCATTGGAATAATTACAGACCGGCCCAAGATTTTGCCAAACTTTATGCCCAAGACCGCGAGACCGCCCGGCGCGCCGTTTATTTAAATATGCGCCTCATAGCCGATGATCTTTACAGCCTTGGCATTACGGCCGATTGCGCCCCTGTTTTAGATATTCCCATAGACGGCGCAGATGATATTATTTCTGACCGTGCTTATGGGAATAATCCCAGTTCTGTTATCCAGCTCGCTCATGCAGCTATGGCGGGGCTCATGTCCGGCGGGGTCGCCCCTGTCATAAAACATATTCCAGGGCATGGCCGCGCGGCCGTTGATAGCCATAAGGCCTTACCACATATCAGTGCGGATCTTACGACATTAGAGCTCACAGATTTTGCCCCATTTAATGCTTTTCATGGCGCGCCTATGGCGATGACCGCCCATGCGGTTTATAGCGCCATTGACCCTCACGCGCCGATCACCATTTCAAAGCGCGGCATTTCAAAGCTTGTAAGGCAGCGTTTCGGTTTTGACGGCCTTTTGATGAGCGATGATCTGGACATGAAAGCCTTATCAGGGAGCCTAACAGAGCGTACAGAGCTTTGCCTCGCAGCGGGCTGCGATATTGCCCTGCAATGTTCAGGGCAATTAGGCGGCATGGTCAAAGTTGCCGCAGGTGCCAAATCCCTATCAGGCAAAGCCTTAAGCCGGGCGATAAACGCCGAAATATGCGCCTGCACGCCAGTCAAGTTTAACCGCAGCGCGGCGCAAGATGAGCTTGAACACGCCTTTAGTGCGGCTGTGTCATGAGCGCAGAGGACTTCCAAGATGACTTGGCCTTCGAAGCCGCAGATAACGCCGCCGATGATGGGCTTGGCCTCATCCTTGACATTGACGGCTATGAAGGGCCGCTCCATCTTTTGCTTGAGCTCGCGCGTGGGCAAAAAGTCGACCTCACCCGCATTTCAATTTTAGAGCTCGCTGAGCAATATTTAAATTTTATAAAAAATGCGCAAAATTTGCGGATTGAATTGGCGGCAGATTATTTGGTTATGGCCTCATGGCTGGCCTATTTAAAATCCCGTATGATTTTACCCCGCGAAGACGGCGAAGCCCCAGAAATCGAACCGGCAGAGCTTGCGGCTCATTTGGCGTTTCGCTTGCAGCGGCTTGAAGCCATGCGCCGCGCCGCGCAGGCTTTGTTCCGTCTACCTATGACCGGCGAAACCATATTCCCGCGCGGTAATCCCGAAGGGCTGCGGTCTAAATCATCTCCTTTATATGAAGCCGAGATGTTTGACCTTTTAAAGGCTTATGGGGAGAGCCGTTCTAAGGCGGTGTTTCGTAATCACAAAGTTCCAAAGCCGCGTATTTTATCCTTAAGTGACGCCCGCACGCGCCTAAGGCGAGCTATGAGCCTAAGCGGGCTTTCGGCGGAACATTGGCTCACCCTTAGCGGTTTGTTACCAGAACCAAAAAGCGGCCAAAATGATGTGCCCCATGAGTCGGTCAAAGCTAGCTCGCTTCTGGCAGGACTTGAAATGGCCAAGGACGGCGAAATATTTTTGCGGCAAGACGGCGTCTTTAGTGAGATTTATATTCGGGCGAGCGGGCAAGACAGCCGCCGCAAAGACATAGATAATCAGGATTAATTATTATGGCCGACACGCCCAAACCCAAGGGTTCAAACTCTAACCGCGTTGAAATTGCCTCAGCGGGCATAGAAGACGGGGTGATTAACCTCACAGAGCGCTTGCAGCAAGGTAGCGGGGCTAAGCTTGATGACAATCTTCGTCTGCTTGAAGCGCTTTTATTTGCGGCTGTTGAGCCCATTGAAACGGAAACTCTCAGGGAACGTATGCCTGATAATGTCGATGTCGGTACGCTTCTCGCGCGGCTCACTCAAGATTATGCGGGGCGCGGAATTAATCTTGTGCGCGTGGCGGAAAAATGGCGCTTTCAAACGGCCAGTGATCTAGCCCATGATCTGGTTGATATCAAAGAAACCCGCCGCAAACTCGGCAATGCGGCTCTCGAAACCCTGGCTATTATTGCCTACCACCAACCCGCAACCCGGGCCGAAATTGAAGATGTGCGCGGGGTGGCTGTTTCCAAAGGCACGATTGATATTCTTATGGAACTCGGCTGGGTGCGTATGCGCGGGCGGCGCCGAACGCCCGGACGGCCCGTCACATATGGCACAACAGACGGATTTTTAGCCCATTTTAATCTTGAGACCTTGCGCGATCTTCCGGGACATGATGACCTCAAAGCCGCCGGCCTGCTTGATCCGCGCCTGCCTCATGATTTTGAAATTCCGACCCCAAAAGAAATCCTAGGGGCAGACGATGACCTCGACCCGATGGAAGACGAGGAACAACCAGAGTTCTTCGTTGATTTTATGTCCGATGATGACAATGAAGATAAGGCAGAATAGCCATGGAAATTGCTAGCTGGAATGTAAACTCAATTAAAGCCCGCATGCACGCCGTAACGGATTGGCTTAAATCTGCGAAGCCCGATGTGGCTTGCCTACAAGAAATAAAAACTGTTGATGATGCTTTTCCCTTTATGGAGATCGAAGCCCTTGGCTATAATGTCGAAGTGCACGGCCAAAAGTCTTATAACGGCGTCGCAATATTATCTAAATATCCTATTGAAGACGTGAGCCGCGGCCTCCCCATCCTCGGCTCTGAGGACGAAGTCGATGATCAAGCCCGCTATATAGAAGCCATCATCTCTAGCGACGTTGGGCCTGTGCGCGTAGCTTCTATTTATTTACCCAATGGCAATCCTGTTTATGACGGTTCTGAATTTCATTATAAATATCAATATAAGTTACGGTGGATGGAGCGTCTTGCGACCCGTGCAGAGCGTTTACTTGGCTTTGAAGAGCCGCTTGTTTTGGCTGGAGATTATAACGTTATCCCCGACGCCAAAGACACCCATGATCCTGCGGGCTGGACGGGGGACGCCGCTTTTCGCCCGGAAACCCACGCCGCATTTCAAAAGCTTTTAAATCTTGGCTTAACCGAAGCCTTTGAGCAAATGGATGGCCGCGCCGGACAATATACATTTTGGGATTACCAAGCCGGTGCATGGCAGAATAATAACGGCATTCGTATTGACCACCTAGTTTTATCCGCTCAAGCCGCCGATAAGATCACGGCCCTGCGTATTGATAAAATGGTGAGAGACGGAAAAAAACCTTCCGACCATGTGCCGATTGTCGGGATATTTAACTTTTAACCTTGCAGCCGTTTTGGCTGTGATACGGCGATAATAATTGACAGAACTGCTTCAAGTTCATCAATCACCATTTGAACCCGCTTGGGGTCCGTTACGGATTGACGCAAATTTTTAAATTCAAAGCGGTTGCCATGTTCAACCGCAATCAAAAGCTTGTTATTTGCAAAAGCAAAGCGAATGCGTTTGCCATCCACACTGTCTTCTAGGCCCGTTAAAGTTTCCATAAATATGGGAGTGAGCAGATAACGGCCCTCGACTTGGTCTGTGCCGTAAGCTTCAAATATTTTCTCAAAACGCGGCTCCCCGAGGCCAATACGCTTCATATTACCCTTTTTCTTGGCATTAAAAAAACCCGCATCACGTAGAACAAGAGTTGTCCCAAGAAACTCGCGGTGAAAGTCCAGTGCCATTAAGCTCCCTTGAAAGACTACATCCCATCGGTGCCCCTTATCAGTTTTAACTTTGCGCTCAAGTTTAGCTTCGCATAGGGTAACATTTGTACCTTGAATATCACCATCGATAAAATCTTCAAAGCGCATGCGGTCAATACGCGGCGGCAAAAGGTAAAGCTGCTGCCAATAGTCAAGGTGAGGCTCTTTTAATTCATTACGCGGCGCATAGCCCAATCCGATAAAGCCGCAAATATAGCTCATTAAAATATGTTTTGTATCACCCCGAATGGATTTTGAACCCGCTACATAGTAGCCGCCGATTGCAATACTGGCCGTAAAAAAACCCAAAAAAACAATCAGGAGACTTTTATAACGAAGAAATAGATAGACTGTTATGGCCGCAACTAAAATTATAATAATGACCATCACGCGGTAGAACTTAGGCCAAAATGCCAAACGCTCATGTTCAATCAGCTCAAGCTCAGGTAATATCCTCGATTGGTAAAGGTCTTCAACGCCTTTAAATTGTTTATATTTATAAGTAAACATGGGTCATTTTTTTCATAAGCTTTAAATTAATATAAACTATTAAATCCGTCGTTGTTTCTGCTGTAATTTTCACCGGACATTAAACCTTTTATTATATGCAGACTACAAAAATTAAAGTGGGTAATTGTGGCGAGCATTACAAATAACATTATTTCTCAAACATATTTGGACCGTCTTTCAAATGAGGCCAAGGTTATATGTTTTATTATCATACTTATATCTATATGGTTTTGTCTCGCCCTGACAGCTAGTTTAGTTATTCCTGATACATCAAGCCAAGCTTTATCAACATTTTGGGCTTATTTCGATTATGCAAGTAAAAATGGAAAGATTATACTTTTCCTGGCCGCAGTTATATCACCGCTTATCCTTGCAAAAAAGAGCGGAAACAATTCTGTAGTTGATTATATTTATAAGAACATTAAATACACTCCCATAGTGACAATTAAGCTAATCTTACTGGCATCCTTGGCTATTACAGCATTTGCTATATTCATATTCTCATATTCAACACTTAAAACACGCATTCCCGTCATAATGCCCTTCAGTTGGGATTATGAATTTATGATACTTGATCGCGTGTTCTTTTTTGGGAGTAATCCATGGGAACTATTTAAATGGATTTATAATTATCCAAAAGCTCTATATTTTATGGACATGATTTATGACATGTGGGCGAGCATTTTAGTCGGGACTTGGGCTTTATGTTTCGTGTGTTATGGTTATTCGGCGCGTATAAGGTTTCAATTTCCGCTAGCTTTAATATTTACGTGGTTCATAGGAGGTAATATTCTTGCCGCACTATTTTCATCAGCTGGGCCTTGTTATTATTTTGCCGTAACCGGTGTTAGCGATCCCTATGCACAGCAACTTGAGATATTAGCTCTATTTAACGCAGAATCTCCTCTGCGCGCGATAGGTTATCAAAGTTTATTATGGGAGACTTACGAAAGTCCAGGTCTTGGGCTTGGCGGAATTTCTGCTATGCCAAGCATGCATTGCGCAACAACGGCTCTACTTGTTTTATTTGCATGGAAAAAACCTGTGCTTCGTGCCTTAGCATTAATCTTTTTTGGGTTTATTTTCATATCTAGTTTTGTACTGGCTTGGCATTATGCCGTCGACGGCATTTTTGCTATTCTCATTGCTTTATTTTCTTGGCGCATAGCGGGTAAAAGTTTAAATAAATTCATACAGTAAGCATAATAAATCAGAGAACGTTATTAATTAAAACAGACAAACATATTCAATTTCTTGAATTATCTTGCTGAAACTGAGGGTAGTTAAATGTCGCGCCGGTTAATCATCTTGATCATAACTATATGTCTTTTTAGTTTCATATACATATCAATACCGCAAAAGACACAAACAATTAATTTCCAAAGATCAACTGAAAATATACTCATTGCGCATGCTGGCGGCGGGCTTAAATCAGGAACTTATAGTAATTCATTAGAAGCCATAGAGTTGGCAGTCACGAATGGGTTTGAATATATAGAAGTCGACTTTTTACAAACGCAAAACGGAGATTGGGTTTTGATGCATGACTGGGATAAAACACACTTAAAGTACTTCAGCCGTTTCCCACGTCTATCCGTCAACTATTTAATCCAATCTAAATCTGCCGCCAAATCAGCAATAGAGTTTAAATCAAGGTCTATGCGATATGAACTGACACCGCTAAGTCTTACAGATTTAGTAGATTGGCTAGGACACAATCCTAACGTTAGAATTATTACCGACGTAAAAGGGAATAACAGACAGGCCTTAGCCCTCATTAAGTCTATGATGGGAGATAATATTGCTCAAATTATTCCTCAAATATATTCAGCGTCTGAATATAACGACATTTTTGCATTGGGGTACAAAGATATTATATTTACAGCCTACAGATCATCTATGGGGCCTTCAGAACTAAAAGCCTTTTGCGATAGTCATGACTTATTTGCTCTAACTATTCCTAAAGGCTGGATAACTCAGCCTGTAAGTAACTGGTTAGGCCCTAATAATTTACCAGTCTTTACCCATACTGTAAATTCACAAAAAGACGTAGAAGTTTATAATAATTTTGGCGTGTCTGGATATTATACAGATTACCTCACGCCGCAATCGCCTTAATGAAACCTAACTTAACCCCTCCATCGCCTCCACGAGCTTTGCTCGCTCATCGGCAAAGGCGGCCTTTCGGTCATGCTGGACTTGTACCACGGCGGGGGGGGCTTTGTCGGTGAAATTGGGGTTGGATAATTTCTTATCGATCTTTTCAATCTCGCCGTCGAGTTTTTCAATCTCTTTGCTCAGCCGTGCCCGTTCCGCATCAAGGTCAATGAGCCCGTCAAGCGGCACCGCATAGGTGACCCCGTCAACAACGGTTTGCAGCGCGCCTTTGGGGGCAGTGGCCGCAATCTCAACGCCGTCAACCCGCGCCATCGGGCCAAGCACATCCGCATAGGCCGCAAGCCTTGGGTCGAGCGTATCGGATAGCATTAACAGCTTGGCCTTTTTTGACGGCGGGATATTCATATCCGCCCGCACAGAGCGCAAATTTGTAATCAGTGTTTGCACCCAGACAATATCCGATGCGGCGGCGTCATCAATCAAGCTCTCCGCGAGCTGCGGCCAATCGGATATAATCAACATAGAACTGCGTTCATCAGCGATCTGCCCCCAAAGCTCTTCGGTAATAAAGGGCATAAAGGGATGGAGCAGCTTTAGTATTTGGTCGAGCACCCAAGCAAAGCTCGCGCGGGTTTCATTTTTATCTGCCCCATCTTCGCCCGATAAAAGCGGCTTGGACATTTCAAGGTACCACGCGCAGAATGTGTCCCATGTAAATTTATAGGCCGCATCCGCCGCATCGTTAAAGCGGTAAGCCTCTATGCAGCGAGTCACCTCGGCGGTGGTTTTCACGGTTTCTGATATAATCCATTTATTCAAGGTGAGCGCCGCGGTGGCGGGGTCAAAATCCGCCTGCGGTTTACAATCATTCATTTGGCCAAAATTAGCCGCTGACCAAAGCTTTGTGCCGAAATTACGATAGCCCGCAATACGCTCCACGGAGAGTTTAATATCGCGGCCCATGCCCGCCATGCTCGCCAGCGTAAAGCGCAGCGCATCCGCGCCGTAAGCTTCAAACCCACTCGGATAGGCCTTGCGGGTCGCCTTTTCAACTTGCGGGGCTTTGCGCGGGTCTTTCAGGCCCCGCGTGCGTTTCGCAACAAGGCCGTCAATGTCAATTCCGTCAATCAAGTCCAGCGGGTCAATGGTATTACCGATGGATTTACTCATCTTCTTCCCCGCTTCATCAAGGACAAGGGCGTGGATGTAAACATCCTTAAACGGCACCTCATCCATAAAATAAAGCCCCTGCATCATCATTCGCGCCACCCAGAAAAAGATAATATCAAAAGCGGTGACAAGCACAGAGCCGGGATAAAAGCGCGCGAGTTCATCCGTTTCATCCGGCCACCCGAGCGTGGAGAACGGCCAGAGACCCGAGGAAAACCATGTGTCGAGGACGTCGGGGTCGCGCCAAATTGGCATTCCATATTCCCATTGCTCTTCAGGTTTATTTGAGAATTCATCAGGTGCCAATAATTCCATAGCTTCTGTGTAATCCTTACACACCTTGATTGGCCCTAAGACTTCATCAGAATAATACTCTTTAGCCTGTTTAAGAGCTTCTTTTTCATCTTTTGCTACAAATACTTTTAATAATTTCGAGTACTTATCCCCTATAGGCTTACCATTACGGATACGAACACTTCCGTCTTCGGTAAACACTGGCCCATACCAAGCTGGAATCCGATGACCCCAAATGAGTTGTCTTGAAATACACCATGGCTGGATATCTTTCATCCAATTATCATAGGTCTTCTTCCAATTGGGCGGGATGAATCTTGTTGATCCTTTGTCTTTTCCGCCTATCCCGTCGGAAGACAGGGTCTCTTGCAGTTGAGAGAGATTCTGGCTTTCGCTGGAGTGCACGTAATTCATTTCATGCCCCCGGTCCATGGCGGCAATGGCCGCTGCGGCCAAAACATCGGCTTTCACGAACCATTGATCCGTTAGCATAGGCTCAATAACAACACCGGAGCGATCGCCAATGGGCTGCTCTATTTTTACATCTTCTCGGTGATCTAACAATCCTGCGCGTTCAAAATAGGCGACAACATTAATGCGTGCTTGTTTCGCGGTTAATCCATGCAGGTCTTGCGGGATAAACTCTAGCGGTAGGATTTCCGCTTTTTCATTTAAAATAGAGATCGGAGTATGCCCGGCTCGCTTTCCGACGTCATAATCGTTGAAATCATGGGCGGGCGTAATTTTCACCGCGCCAGAGCCTTTTTCCGGGTCAGGATACTCATCGGCAATAATCGGAATACGCCGCCCCACAATCGGCAAGTCAATCTCTTTACCCACTAAATCTTGATAGCGTTCATCATCTGGATGAACCGCCACCGCCGTATCGCCAAGCATGGTTTCAGGGCGCGAAGTTGCGACTACAACATAATCCCGCGTCTCGTGGCCTGTGACGTTTCCATCCTCGTCCATCACTGGGTGCTGATAGCTCACCCCATCCGCGAGCGGATAGCGTATATGCCAATAATGACCATCGACCGTTTTAGTTTCAACTTCAAGATCAGATATCGCCGTTTGGAAATGCGGGTCCCAATTCACAAGCCGCTTATCACGGTAAATCAGGCCGTCATTATAAAGGTCAACAAAAGCCTTAGTGACGGCTTCGGCCATTTTATCATTCGGGTCATCAGGATCACCAAGGGTAAACTTTTCCCGTGACCAGTCACAAGACGCCCCAAGGCGGCGAAGTTGCTGGGTGATATTCCCGCCGCTTTCTTTTTTCCAATCCCACACATGAGATAGAAAGTCTTCGCGGCTCATGTCTTTGCGGGCTTTGCCTTCGGCGGCGAGTTTGCGCTCCACCACCATTTGCGTAGCAATCCCCGCATGATCTGTGCCCGGCTGCCAGAGCACATCTTTACCGCGCATACGCTCGAACCGGATGAGAATATCTTGAATGGTGTTATTCACCGCATGGCCCATATGCAGATTACCCGTCACATTAGGCGGCGGAATCACAATGGAATAGGCTTCGAGGCTTGTATCCATTTTAGGCTGAAACGCGCCAGAGTCTTCCCACATTTTATAAAGGCGGGGCTCCGCGTCAGACGGGTTAAATTTATTATCCAGCATGTAAGACTCTTATTCTCAGCGCCAAATCGTCAATAAACGGTTTGGAGTTCAATCTAGGTTTTATCTTATAGTTGATTTCTTGCTTTATAAAATGCAAAAAACCCCCGACATTGCGGGGGTTTAATCACTATAACCAAAGGGCTTATTTCCCCGAAGAAATCCGTTTGACTTCTTTTTGCACAGCGCGTTCAACAATGCCTTTCAGATTGGCATCAAGCCATTCTTTTAGCATAGGCTGCAAGGCCTCTGTTACAAGATCACCAATACGGTCGCCTCGTTCGGCCGTAATGGTTTTTTCTTCCACAACTTGATTAAGCGAGGCAAAGGCAGAGGCCGCAGCCGTCTCAGTCACTTCGTCAAGAATGGTTTCGCGGGCGGGTTTAACAGCCATATCCTCAGTCTCCAATTCGGAATTATCTATAATTATGTCTAATGTTTCGGGCGCAGGGTCAAGGGCCGCATCATGTTCAGGCGCTAATAAATCAGCAATTAAGTCATAGTCAGAGTTTTCAAGAACGATCTCTTGGGGCGTCTCCATCTCTATAGATGTCGGAGCCTGCTCAATATCATCGACATCATCTGACTTTACACGGCCTTCATCCTTAATGCTGGCGCTCGTTTCATCGACATCGGAATTGATCGGCGCATCTATTGGCACCGCAGTAGCGGTGAGAGCAAAATTAGACTCATCACTATTCTCTCGGTTCGTATCTGCATCATCACTTGAAAGCTCCGATAAAACTTCACTCGCCGTTTTATCTGACATTATTTCTTGTTGAATTGGCGTTTCCATCTCGGCGTCTAATACTGCGCCATTATCACCTATTAAAGCATCCAGAGCCGACGGCTTTGCAGCATTAGCTTGCGCCATAAGACTTGCCATCACAGTACCCGCAGCAAGACCGGCCCCAATGCCCGCTGCATCGCCGGACTCGACATCATCAGGCGCATCATGACCTATCTCATTCTTAGCAATTTGATCGGCCAAATCACTGAGGGAAGATGTCTCAATCTCTTCATTACTTATTGTATCAATTTGCGCATTAATATCAGATTGCAACTCCGCTTGAAGAGCTTCTTCCGATGAAAGGGTCTCCACGAGAAGATCGGATAAAACATCTGTTTCGACATCATCTTCCTCTTCGACATCACCTTCCTCTTCGACATCACCTTTCTCTTGAATTTCCTGCGCCTCACTTGAAGAATTATCTGTCAATTCTGCCATAAGAGATTTGACAAGCTCAATATCTGGGTCGCTATGATGCGCAGCTAGAGCTTCTGGAACAGGATTCGCTTTAGGGTCATCCTTGGTTATTTCATCTAGCGCCATATCATCATGCGCTGCATCGCCCACGTGCTCAGACTCTAGAGTATCACTGTCAAACGCCGATAAAACATCGTCAATATCCTCGGTATGAGCCAAGCTCTTATTATTTTTATCCCCGCTCACATCATCCTGCGCGTCAGATGTCATCATCGGCTTGGCAAAACTGTCATGAGCGTTATCTGTATTTTCTGGCAGCGACGTAATATCATCCCCTAAAAGATCACCTAGAAGGTTATCAAGCTCAAAACCATCAGAAGTCGCCGCTCCCATGCTGGCGACACCCGCTATAGCCGCGATGGGAGCAGCTATCGCTCCGGCTTTATTCTCATCTTGATATTCATTCTGGCTGTCAAAATGATCTGTTGGCAAGGCGTCATCACCCAGAGAGGAGGCATCATTATCTTGCACATCTGGCGCAGGGCTATCCATAGATTCTTGTTCATCATCAGCGAGGAAGCTTGCCATGAGATCATCAAAATCTTGGCCTAACTCCTCCCCTTCATCAAAAATAGCGCTCATATCATCCGCTTCATCATCTGTTACAGCTGCGTTATCATAAGCTGTTTCGGCGATGTTATCTTGTGGTGAGACTTCAGATGATTTATTCTCGCTAATATCAATATTATTAGACAAATCACTTAAGATGTCATCAATAGAAGCCCCAATATCATCCTCGGCAAGTTCATTATTATCAGCTAAGGTCTCGAGGACGTCATCACGGGGAGTATTAATAGTTGCAAGCGGCGCAGTAACATTTTTTGCAGCCTCGCCGAAATCATTATTTACGTTTTCAAAGCTTGAAGCTTGGTGAATGCCCTCTAAAATATTTGCTTCCGCAGTTAAATCATTATCCACCGCAAAGTCTTCCATAAGACCTTCTACGGACAGGTTATCTTCAGCGTTCTGAGCTTGTTGTAAATTTTCACGAATATCCTCGTCCGCAACAAGGAGGCTATTATCTTCTCCCATGATATCATCGACTAAGAATTGAACAGGCAATTCAACATCATCTTTAGACGCAGGGTTTAGATCGGCCTCAACGGGACTGATATCAATTTCAGGCACAGCCAATGCGGGCGCAGCAACATCTGCGTCCACCAATTCGTTTAGAATATGCCCTTCATTATCAATCGGAGTTGTCAATTCAAGCAGCGAGTCCGCCGCTCCATCGATATCAACAACGTCATCTAAGGACGAAGAAACATCTTTCTGCAGCGTCTCATTGTCGGCAAGCTTTGTATTATTATCATCTGTTATAAGCTGGCGAATAGACGCGAGAATATCTTCCATGGACGGTTCCGATGGATCAACGGCCGATTTATTATTATCAGACACTCCGTCTGTCATATATCCCCTCAAGCGTAATTTATATCGCTGGACTCAACCCATACATTATATAGCTAAGCCATGGTGGATTGCTTGTCTAGGATAATATGGGTCAAAAATACATGCGAATCAGCTATTGTTTACCATAAATTTTGATTCCAGACAGTCACTTTAACATCGGACTCTAGGCCAAGTCTGTATACTATCGCGTAAATCCATCCATGAAAACTACAGGCATATTATTCAGGGATAATTCTCTCTTTTATGCGGTATAAGATATCCGTTTTCACTGTCTCAAAGTTTTCTGCTGGGTCATAATAATTAACCGGTAGCTGCAGAGCCTTAGAATGAAATGTTCCCATAAGGCTTAGGAGCTGAAAAATAGACACATCCAAATCACGCTGCGCGTTTAATTGGTTAATTCTGGCGTTAAGGACTTCTTGTTCTGCATCCAACACATCCAGTGCCGTGCGGGTTCCAACTTGTTGTTCGAGTTCAACCCCTTCAAAAGCAAATTCAGCAGATTTACGCTGAACTTCGCTTGAAATTAATATACGCTGCGCAGCCTCTATTTGGGCCCATATTTGCTCCGCATTCTGGCGAAGTTGTAGCTCAGCATCGCGAATTTCAAAATCAAGCCGAGATTTCGTATGGGCCGCCTGCCGAATACGGGATTGATTAAATCCAGCCGAAAAAATAGGGATACTGACTTGCGCCGTCAGACTCAGCGCGTCCGCTTGCTGAAAACCTAAGATTTGATCGCGCTGGGACGCTGCCGTTGCATTTAAGGACAAGCTCGGCTTTGTGGCAGATTTCGCAATATCTATATCATATTCAGATGCATCGCGGTTATGGCGCGCAGCATTCAGCTGCGGGTTGTTTTCAACAGCAATCGCGTAGGCTTCATTCACTGTGCTTGGGATGACAATTTTCGGCACCCCTTCAAGATCAACCGGATCACGGCCCACCACCCGGCGAAAAACGGCTCGGCTGACCTCTAACTGCGCATCGGCGTTGGCCAGACCAATATCCGCTCCCGCAAGACGGCTCTCTGCTTGAGTGATATCCGTTAAAGTCCCATCCCCAACATCATAGCGAATCTGCGCTGCCTCTTTTTGCCATGCTAAGACCCGCACATTATTACGGCGAATTTGCGTAATCGCCTCATCGCGTAAAATATCGACATAGGCGGTCGCCACATCAAGAAATATGGTCTGTTCCCGGTCAATTAAGGCCTCACGTGCCGCCATAATTCCACTTAGCGCTTGGCCTCTTTGTGCTTTAAATCGCCCTCCTTGATATATGGGCTGTATAATTTGAAGCTGCGCCTGAGCCGGCGTGCCTGTTTGGGTTTGTAAATCATCCGCAGGGGCAAAAAAACTGATCTGCGGTGTACGTACCGCCGATCCAGCAAATGTGCCATCGACAGCAATCGTTGGCCGCGATGCAGAGCGAGCCTGAATATAATTTTCATCCACCGCCCTTACGCGGCTACGTTCGGCCTGCAAACTTGGATTTTTATTATAAGCAGAGACTAAGGCATCTGTAAGGCTGTCCCCATAAGCCGCTTGCATGCTCAATAAATTAAGGCCGATAAATCCGCCTATCATTTTAAAATAAAAGCAGTTTAACATGCGGCCACCTTTGTTAACGGCTCTTTTCGGCATATTGAGGTGTAAATCAGCCACGCAGACGATTAAAATTCAAAACTCGCCTCACGCTTGAAGCCGACCATCAAGGGAAGATTTACATCACATATTACTGTTTTACCTATGGCTTCTTTCCCGCGGGTATAAATAACAGCATGGCCAATAGGGCCATTTAGCAAAACCACAGCAAGGCGTCCGCCAACCGCTAATTGGTCAAGCCAGCTTTGCGGGACATTCGGAACGGCGCCGTTAACAAAAATAATATCAAATGGGCCGTGTTCACGGGCGCCAGCTTTTAAATCACCTTTAACAACGGCCGCATTCATAATATTTGCATCTATAAGCTGCTCCGTGGCGCGCTCTACCCGCTCATCATCGACCTCAAGACTTACAACGGTTTCGCAGAGCTGTGCAAGAACCGCCGTTGAATAACCTCGCGCACATCCAATATCCAGCGCAACATCAGTGGGTTTAATATCAAGGCCTTGCAGCATTTTACTAAAATCACGCGGCCGCATAACACTACGCCCGTCGACGTCAATATGGACATCACTATAGGCCAAAGCCTGTTTGGCGACCGGAATAAAAGCTTCTCGCGGGACCGCCTTAAAAGCGCGAATAATTCGTAAGTCGGTGACATCATTTGTGCGTATTTGGCCATCGACCATATGTTGACGGGAGCGTGCAAAATCAAACATAGAACCATCCTTTTTCGCAGGCTTTCAAGCCCAAAGCGTTTCTTAAGCTGTTCTATACTGTGCAGCCAAACATTCTTCAACGGTCGATTTCGTATATCATTCATGCTTTTAAGCTCATGCGCTTTATATGTTTGAAGCAAAAAAAGACATTGCACCCTGCCTCAGTCCTGTATATATCGCGAGCTTCGGACGGCACCATGGCGGAGTGGTGACGCAGCGGATTGCAAATCCGTGTACCCCGGTTCGATTCCGGGTGGTGCCTCCAATATAGTTTTAGATGACTTATTTAAGTAAAATTCGCTATTTAAGGCAAAATTATTCCTAATTTATTTCGGGCTTTCAACCTATAGAACCTATATATTTAGGTTAAGAGAGTTGTTATAGAAACGAAAAAAAACTACAGCTTGCCACATCACTCGGTAGGCCAATATGCGGATGTTAAAGCATAGAGGCCTGTGAACTCAAATCATCTATTACTATGCTGCCCTCTAAGCGCGGGGAACATTAAAATAATCAGCCCATTCAGGGTTTCTCGACGCAACCTTACGCATGAAGGGGCATGTAATTTGAGCTTCTTTCCCTAAGGCCTTGACCATTGGAAATACCTCTAAAGCAAATTTAGCTCCAAGCCCCGTGCCGCGGCTTTGCGGCGGGACTTCGATATGACCTAACACAATCCGGCTATCCGTCTCGCTATAGGATAGAAAAGCATCTTGCGGCTTCATATAACGAACAAATCGATTGGACCTTGGCTCATGCACGGCCCCGGGGTTATAAAGGCCTTCATGGGCGAGCTTGCGCTCAAGCTCACGCAGCGCCGGATTGCGAATAATCGTGTTTCCAATTAATAAGGCTGGGAATTTAAGCCCTCCGTCCGTATATAATTGGCGCAACTCTGACGCAGCAGCCTCGTCGGCTTCAACATCAAGGAAGACATAGTCAATCCCTCGCTCTGTTAATACATCTTTGTAATAACGTGATTTTCCGCAGTGTTCAGACCCGTATAATTTCACATGTGCCATTTTATTGCCTTTGCTTAAGTTTATTTATTAAAGATTTATCTCGCGGCCTTGAACCACATTAATAAGCGTGTCTGCGTTCAAATCAAAGTCATTAAAGACAACATCACCTTTGGGGTCAATTAAGATAAACCAAGGCGTTCCACCCGTTCTATAATCTTCCATCACAGAGGGATAACGTCCATTCGCTGGGTCATGCCCAAAATCTATGGGTAAGTTATATTTACTTTGCATTTCAGCTAACTGCTCAACTGTGTTTTGAGCTTCACCTTCAAAAACCGTCTGAACAACAGCGAAACCGAAACCAAACTTACTTAAAACCTTGACAAGTTTCTGTAGGGCCGGAAACCCTCGTGAATGACAGCCTGGACACCAAGACTGGAAACAGTAAATGATTTTATAGCCCTCGCCCAAGCCTGATAGCTTTAATGGGCTGCGTTCTTGTCCCTGCCCGTCAATCCAATATGGGACACGAAGCTCAGGTGCTTTTTGCTGATAAATACCACTAGTCATTTTATGCCTTTCCGTTCGTTTGTCCTCATTATTGTCACGGTCTTTACAGCCAAGCTCAGGCTTGGCTGTAAAGTTACCGGAAAGCCATCGCTTGGTTAATTACGCTTCACCACGTTTGGGCAGCACCCAATCTGCACGCGGGAAGTGGCAGGTATAACCATTAGGCCGGATTTCAAGATAATCCTGATGCTCCGGCTCTGCCTCCCAAAATATAGGGGCGAGTGATAGACCTGTCACAACACGCCCCGGCCATAGCCCGGATGCATTGACATCTTCAATAGTATCAAGCGCTATAATGCGCTGTGACTCTGAGGTATAAAAAATTTCAGAGCGATAAGATGAGCCCCGATCATTACCTTGGCGATCACGTGTGGTTGGATCGTGAATTTGAAAGAAAAACTCTAATATTTCACGATAACTTGTGAGCGATGGATCGAACTCAATCTCGATAGCTTCTGCATGGCCGGGATGATTACGATAAGTTGGGTTGTCATTTTCACCGCCCGTATAGCCAACACGTGTTTTAAGTACGCCTTGGCGTTTACGGATAAGGTCTTGCATGCCCCAAAAACAACCACCGGCCAGAACGGCGCGTTCCGTTTGATTTGTCATTATAAACTCTCCTTCTTATCATTAAAGAGGCGTAAAAATTCGCCATATCCTTCGTCTTCTAAATCTTCAATCGCAATAAATCGCAATGATGCAGAATTGATGCAGTAGCGAAGCCCTGTCGACTCCCTCGGCCCATCTGAGAAAACATGACCTAAGTGGCTGTCGCCATCGCGTGAGCGGACTTCAACACGGCGCATACCATGGGATTCATCGGCAATTTCCTCCACATGCCCATCTATAATCGGTTTGGTGAAACTGGGCCAACCCGAACCTGAATCATATTTGTCAAATGAAGCGAAAAGCGGCTCACCAGAGACAATATCAACATAAATACCTTGGGCTTTATTGTCATTATATTCACCGGTAAAGGGACGCTCTGTTCCATTATTTTGCGTTACTCTAAACTGTTCAGGCGTTAGTGAATGAATGGCCTCTTCAGATTTACTATATTTGCGTTTGTCCGTCATAACGGCCTCCTGTTTTTGGTTACTATAAGTATGGGAAGGGCGGCAGGAGATTACCAATAACCGAAGGTTATAGTTTTGATGCCGGCCAGGGGTAAACCTTAGCGGCTTCTCTAAGTTTGCGTATAACCGGCGCCGTAGATGAGCCGAAAACAGTCAATAAGCCGACTTCTCGCGACAAGGTTAGGCCGCTAATAGGTTTCAGAACAATATCATCCATTATGGCTGAATGCTCAGGCAATATGGTGATGCCAAAATTGCGCGCAACCGCACTTTGTATCCAATCTTCCCTATCAGACTGTAGGCGCGTGCGCGGCAGAGCATCTTGATCCATAAAATATTCAATGACCGCATCTCTATATTCACATTTTACACGGTCAATATAACGCTCTCCTCCAAGACCATCCACAGTGATAACGTCAAGCTGTGCAAATGGATGATCTTTCGCAACAGCCAGCCTTAGGCGCTCACGATAAAGAGGGATGGTTTGAAGCTTTGGATTAGCAGAATTAATTGAGTTATAAAAGCAGGCGTCTAATGCACCGGAAAGCACCATTTCTTCCGCCAACATCGGATGGATTGATTGAATGATAAGCTCTACGTCTATAAATGTTTGAAACAAGGTTTCTAAAAAGGGCCAAATTGGTTTGGGCCCCATTGTATTTGCAATCCCTATCGTTACTTGCGTCATGCCAAGCTGAGTCACATTCACCGCCAATTCGCGCGCGCGCATCTCGCTCGCGATAATCATCTCAAATTCTCCGCGCAGGGTACGGCCCAGTTCTGTTAGGCGTGTGTCTTTACCGTCGCGGTAAATTAATTGGCCGCCCAAGTCCTCCTCAAGGCGGCGGATGGCTTTGGTCAATGCGGGCTGTGAGACCCGGCTTAACTGCGCGGCCCGCGTAAAATTTAACGTATCGGCTAAATTTAAGAAATAACGAATTTGTTTTAAGTCCATACGGCTCTCGCTCGGTAATTCTATTTTACCGGCCTTTCAGCTCTTGTTTGTCCGGAACCATAGCCAAAACAAAATCTTTCACCTTTTCTTTGGGCATTTCACACGGCTTTAGAAGTGGCGGTTTTCCGTCAATCAGATAAAGGTTAAAGCTGATATGGTTTGTCCCACCCAGTTCTTCTGCATAAAGTTTTCTGCGGCGTCCATCTGGTGAAATACTTACAGCAATCCCATATTTTCTTCCCATATAATGACCAAAATGATAGCCGGCTGGCATGGTAAGAAATTTATCAAGAAAAGCTTGCATATAGCTTATATCTCGAAAGCTGCGTCAGTCTGTTTTTCAAGTGAAATCGCATTCATACAAAACCTTAATCCCGACGGTTCAGGGCCGTCAGGGAATACATGACCAAGATGCGCATCACAGACATTACATGTTGCCTCTATGCGTGACATACCGTAACCCTCATCTTTTATATAAGATACGACATTATCTTTAATCGGTAGGGAAAAGCTTGGCCACCCTGTGCCGCTTTGATATTTCGAAACCGAGTCAAAAAGAGCTGTTTTACAACAGATACATCTATAAATTCCAGGTTCAAACAAACGGCACATTTGGGAACTATGGGCGGGTTCTGTGCCTTTTAGGCGTGTTATTGAAAATTGGTCTTCTGATAGCAAGCTGCGCCATTCAGACTCTGTTTTTTCAACACGTTTTGGCGGCGCCGGATTACCATCACGCGCCCTAACTATGATATCAGCCCAGTTTAAGTTAATCGCCATAATTACTAACCTTTATATTTGATGACCTTAAAATATACAGGCCATCCTTCATATGACAGGCTCAGTATTCTTCATAGTGGCATATCCCTCCATTGTTATAGCGACTCTAAGCTTGTGAAAAGAGAACTTTTATTTATCATTTCATCAATATTGCCTTAGGCAGCCGTTACCATAACTATCTGGCATTGCACCATAACCATAATCATCTTTAGTTTTGATTGCTGTTAAGCGCCGTCATGTGTCATAAGAAACCTGTAAAGATAAGGATATATCATGACCAAGACATATATTGTTCCCGGGAAACGAACGCCCTTTGTAAAAGCAGGGCAAGAATTTGCAAAATTAGATTCTCTCGCGCTTTCTAAACCCATTGCAAAAGTTATGGCAGATGATGTGCGGCCTGACTTTCTTGCTTGGGGACAAGTTATTCCAAGTCCGACTATTCCAAATCTTGGCCGTGATATCTTACTTGAGGCTGAGCTTGATCCCGAGATTCCCGCTTACTCAACGACACTCGCTTGTTCGACAAGCATGCTGGCGACCATTCAAGCATCTGGTATGGTTGGCAAGGGCGGCAACCACATCGCGCTCGTTGGCGGCGTTGAATCGATGAGCCATGTTCCCATTCCAATGAAATCAGGCGTAGCACAGCAGCTCATGGCTTTATTTCAAATGGATCCTGCTAAAGCGGCTGAAAAATTTCAATCCCTCTCCCCGGCAGACTTTGAGTTACCAATCAAAGGTTGGGCCAACCGCATATCCGGACGGTCTATGGGTGAGCATACAGAGGATACGGCGCAATATTTCAAAATAGCCCGAGAGGCCCAAGACAAACTCGCCTTTGAAAGCCACACGCGCACAAGTGCGGCGCAGGCCACAGGGTTTTTCGATGATCTGGTTGTGCCGTTAGAGGGTATTCAGGCCGATACCATGCCGCGGGCCGATTCGACTCTTGAAAAACTTGCCACATTAAAGACCGTCTTTGACCGCAGCGAGAACGGCTCCCTAACGGCGGGTAACTCATCCCCACTAACGGACGGTGCTGCTGGACTATGGGTCTGTGATGAAGTTGGCCTAGAAAAGCTGGACGCGGGCTATGCAGCAGAATTTGTCGACTGGGAAATTGCGGCCATGGATCACAAAGAAGAAGGTATTTTAATGGCACCCGCACGGGCTATGCCGCGTCTCTTGGCTCGGCATAATTTGAAACTTACTGATATTGCTCTTTTTGAAATTCATGAAGCCTTTGCTGCGCAAGTGCTCGCCAATGTTCAAGCCATTACCGACCCGAATTACCGTAAAGAAAAGGCTGGCGTTGACATGGATCTTGGCGAGTTTCCTTGGGAGCGCTGGAACCCTAATGGGGGATCTTTAGCGATTGGTCACCCCTTTGGCGCGACGGGCGCACGTATTCTGTCCCAAGCGGCGAAGGAGCTTTCAGAACATCCAAGCGGAAGCTATGCTGTCGTGTCTATCTGCGCTGACGGCGCGCAAGGCACAGTGGCTTTGCTACGCCGGCCATAATATATAAATAAGTACAGATATCTTTATACAAAAAAGAAGACCTAAATTATGAAACAAAATGTCAACTTTAAATCAGAAACTGACGCGACACTTTCTGGAGTCTTGCACGAACCCGAAGACGGTCATGTTAAGGCTTATGCTCTGTTTGCACATTGCTTTACATGTACCAAGGACATCAAGGCTGCGACAACGATTGCAAGCGCACTGGCTGATCGAGGGATTGCGACCTTAAGGTTTGATTTTGCGGGCTTAGGCGGTAGCGAAGGCGATTTCGCAGATTCGAGCTTTTCCACAAATATTAACGATCTCTTAGGCGCCGTTAAATATCTTGAAGACAACCATAGCGCCCCACAGATTTTAATTGGCCACTCTCTTGGCGGGACGGCTGTATTAGCGGCGGCTAAAAACGTACCCTCGGCTAAAGCTGTGACAACGATTGGCTCCCCAGCCTCGCCCGATCATGTTTTACATGTGCTAGATGGGCATCTGCAAACATTGAAAGATGAGGGAGAAGCCGTCGTACCTTTAGCAGGGCGTCCCCATAAATTTAAACAGCAATTTGTAGATGATGTTATGAGCCAAATGGTTGATGTTAGCGGCGTTAATCAAGCCCTTATGGTTATGCATGCGCCGGGCGATACGATTGTTTCAATCAATGAAGCATCAAAAATATTCACCCAAGCAAAACACCCAAAAACCTTTATGAGCCTAGATAAAGCTGATCACCTTTTATCTAAAAAACAAGACGCTGTTTATGTCGGTAATGTCATTGCCTCTTGGGCTGAAAATTACATAAACGCCGAAACGTCATCAGAGGCCGGCAAAGCAAAGGCTAAAAAGCCGCCAAAGAAGGTAGTCAGCGTTTCAGGAAAAACCGATCAAGCCTTTTTTAGTATTGCCGCAGCCGGCCAACACCGCTTTATTGTTGACGAGCCGCTACATTACGGGGGAACTGATTTAGGCCCAACACCTTATGATTACCTCGCTGTTGCCTTAGGTAGCTGCACGTCAATGACCTTAAACGGCTATGCACGCCGTAAAAAACTAGACGTAAGAGAGGTTTCTGTCCGTGTTGAGCATGATCGCATCCACGCAAAAGATTGCGAAACATGTGTTAAAGAAGACGGTAAAGTCGATCAATTTATTCGCTATATCGACATTGATGGTGACATAACCGAAGAGGTGCAGGCTCGCATGTTAGAAATCGCCGATCTTTGCCCTGTCCATAGAACTTTAGAAAATGAAATTCGGGTCGTTACTCGTTTAGAGGAGAAAAACTAATGTATATACTTTATATTGAGCAAGGCTGCCCTTGGGGAAATAAGGTTATGGACTTTATGGAGGCTAATAATATCAAAGCTGAGCTGAGGGATAGAGACACTGGCAATCATGAAGCGGACCTCATTAAGCGCGGCGGGAAGCGTCAAACACCTTATCTTGTTGATACAAAGACAGGCATAGAAATGTATGAATCTGCCGATATTATTGCTTATCTGAAAAAGAATTTATAAGCTCAATAATCAAGCGGCCATCTCTATTTTTTTCATAAAGGGTGGAGATGGCCGCACAAAGTTTGAAGGCTTTGACATACCGTAAATAAGATTATAATTTGCTGTGAAACCTTATGATAGCCTTTTATAATAAGCCAAGATCATCCCCCAATTCGTTAAAGCCTTACTTTTACGCAACTTTAAGCCAATACGTAATGGGGCACTAAACCTTATTAAAACTTAGTTCCAAATGCCAGGCCGAAAACAAGCGAATCTTCTTCTTCGGAAATATCATAACTAAATGAAGGGGCCACAATCAGATCGCCAAAACTAGACTCTAGATCTATTTCGTAAAATAATCCAACACGGCCGACATTTAAAGTCTCATCGTCAATAAATTCAAGGCCCGGCCCAGCTTGAATAACAAAACCTTTTCCAATATGTATATCCATTACAGCAAATATGGATGTGGCATCAAGTTCACCCAATGCATGTTCAACCACAAAACCAACACCAATATTATCCGTGAGTTCCCGTTCATAATCGATTCCGATTGTAAGGGCTGTTTCGTCTTCATTAGGCACATGAGTTACCCCGGTAATAATTGAGATATGATTCCTCTTATGTGGTTTATTATCGCCTTCCGTCTCGCCGTCAGTAGCACTTACAGGAATTGATATAAGAAAACTGAATAAGGCTATGATTAAGACGCAGATATAGTGAAACGGCGTGGATTTAAATAACATTATTAATGATCCTCATGATAAATGTCATCGGTGTCTAATTGGCTAATATTCGGGCGTCATCATAATTCGAAATCCCACATTATCAGGAGGTTGCCCGACACTACATCCCGCTTTGCCCGGCTCACGCAGTTGGTCTGATAAAACGGCCGCATGTTTACCCATAGCAATACGCCCCGTGAAACAAGGTTGAGTTTGGCTATTTATTGACGCGAGGTCGGGCTCACAGGTTGATGTCCATTCCCAAACATTGCCGCGTATATCATATATACCGTTTTCATTAACTCCGAAGCTTCCGCTAGGCTTGCGGTTTGTGTCCCCCACGCGGCGTGTTATGTCATAAGAGGCAGCCCATGCCATACGTGGATCCTCAAAGAGCTTTTTCGCCTTTTGGGGCGAATGCTCACCGGCAATCACGCTCCATTCTTCGCGGGTTGGGAGGCGCACAGGCGTTTTAGTCTCCGAGGAATACCATTGTAAATAATCTTGCACATCCCACCAGTTAAGACCCGAAACAGGTAGGTTGTCATTAACATCATGGGCTATATTAAGCTTGCATTTCCCAGCCTTACTACAGGCCCGCCACTGCCCTACAGTTGTTTCATATTTTGCGACTTTTAAAACACCTTGAGATGTTTTTATGTCAACAAATTGCGATGGAATGGGCTGAACTTTGGGTGAAATCGTGCTCGCCCCGGCAAAACAGAGCGTCATAAAAACCACCCCCCCAATAAGCAGGAGGATGGCAGGCCGCAAAATAGATTTATTCACCTCTGATCGGGCCACGATAACTACGGCGCATTAAACGGTCATTCCATTCACCGCCAACAACCACATGGCCAGCAGCTCCAAATTCAACGGCCTCAATAAGGTTATGATTTAGATAAGCATAAACACCTGGTTGGCGGAATGTGTAAAGAGCAGCGCCCACAGATCCGCCGCGAACAAACCAGGTTTCAAGATCACGCATAGGCGGATTAATAAATGCGCCCTCTTCCCAAACATAATCGCCGTGCCCGCCAATAAGATGTGGACGGGTATCGCGGTTACCTTGCATATGCACAAATAAAACCGTATCGCCAACATCCGCGGTCATAGCGCCCTCGCCCGTTAAGGCTCCCACGCGGCCATTGAACACCACATGGGTCGGGGTCAGTGAATGTGCGGCTTTGATCCAATCGACAAGGTCTTCACCTGCTGCGTTATAAGTCTTAAATTTACCGTTTTCATCTCGCGGAACATAAAAGTCATTCTCCCCGACATAATAAGCTTTATCATAGGTTAGCGCATTACCGTCCCCATCAGATAGACCTTCGCGCGGTAGCACCATAATAGCCCCGGTCATTCCATGAGTGACATGATAAGGCGTCATTGAGCCTTCTGGGGCGCAGTGATAGAGAAAGACCCCTGATTTCGTGGCTTCAAAGCGCAGCACGGTTTCCTCACCGGGCGAAATCGTCGTCAAGGCCGCGCCGCCAAGAGCGCCGGTAGCCGCATGAAGGTCAATATTATGTACCATAGCATTGGTCGATGGGTTTTTCAGGGTCAGCTCAACCCAATCCCCTTGGTGGACAACCATCATTGGTGCAGGAATTGATCCATTATAAGTCAGAGCAATAATTTCTGTGCCTTGACTATCTAATGTCCAGCGCTTTTCTTCAACCACAAGCTCAATTTCTACAACTCTCGGCCCGGTCTCAGCCTTTTGTGTATGTTCCGGCAGAAAGGGCGGAGCTACAAGTTTTTGGCGAACATGAGGCAAGTCATCAATATCATCCGGCTCGGCTGTTATGGCCTCAGCCATTTGCATAGACGGCGTATCACCATGAGACAGCTCAGCGGAGGCTTCAGCAGGCGGAGTTTCAGAACTCGTGCCTTGGCTAGCAAGGAAAGCTATAACATCATTGCGGGTTTGTTCATCTTCGAAACCTATTGGCATTTTACTCGTTGCGCTATCGTCTCCTAAGTGAGACCGTAGAAAAGCTGATGGCTCTTCAAGCCATTCGAACAATTTTTGCTCTGTCCAAACAAGCCCCTCTTCACCGGCTTTGTTAAGGCTCGCGCTATATTTATATCCGGGAAAAGATCCTGCTTTACGACCAACAACATTTGTTAACACTGGGCCAAAAGCATTCGCTGCATCCTCGCCAATATTGTGACATGACGCACAAGTTTGAAAAACATCGGCTCCCCGTTTAGCATCGCCCGCAGCAACCGCCACCGGCGCGGCGTTTTCATCACGCGCCTCATATCCAAGCCTAAACTCACGGGCCGGATAACCCAGCGAATCCTGACCTGAAAATGCCTCATGACATGAATGACAAAACTTTTGCCCCGTTGGCATATTTCGGCCCTTGGCGTTTACGCGGCCATAAAGCCACCCCCCAGTTTCAGGTGCCTTTTCAACCCCGACCTTCTCCATTGTAAAAAGTGGAGATGGGCGGAATTTGCCTGAGCCTTTTAACATAAAAGTTTCTTTGGCGATCTTAGTTCCAATAGGCATTTCCGCGCCAGTTGATTTAAACTTTACATATTCATCATGGCCCGCGGGATTCACAAAGGTCATCATATAACGGCCACTATGTATATCCCCTGTTTTTTCAGGTGCTGTCGATGCGGCTTTCCAATCCGTATATGCCGCTGCGATTGCATTACCCCCTTTTTTATAACCAGAGATTAAATCTTCACGGTTAGCCAAATAAACCTCATTAGCCTTCTCAGATTTTACATTCGCATTGGGCGTCACCATATCAAACAAATCACCGACCGTTTGTCCAGCCATATAATTCCCTGCAAGACCCAAAATAGCGGCTGCTGCAACAGCTAGGCCTGAATATTTTAATAGCTTAGTAGTTTTCATGTTGTCCCTTATATGTGAATGTTTTGATGACCGAAATCGAACTTAAAGGAGCGAAGGATTTTTATAACAAACGAAAATACCCGTAAACTTTATGACAGCCTTACGGAGCCCATTCGAAAATAAATTTTTAAAAGCGCCCCTTCGAGCAATCCCCCTTAAAATATATACCCATCTACATTTATAGAGACAAGTTCAGGGCTTAACCAATTCAATATGGTTATAGTCTGAATTACGAATGGTTAAGACTCGCACCCTATGATTGTGGCCCGATGAGTGAGATACCTAAACCAAACCCGCTGCAAATTGGACCTAAACTACAGTTTTGTATCATAAAAGACATAAGTTTCATGTTGTAAACGCGGCAAGCAAGCGCCAAGATAATCAGCAATAATGCCGCCGCGAGTACACATAGCTTCAAATTTGTTTTGCGCCATATTTAACTATGAAGCTGTTAGCCAAACCCCCAAATTGACAGGCCTCATCATAACCGCCATCAGAAATATTAAGTTTGGTAAAACCATCCCATGGATTCGGAAGACTAAGCTACTTTATTTAAGCCTCTTATTTTGAGTGTTATTTCAACTACCAAAACAACATCATATATACTGCGCGTGACAATTGCCTCATGAAAAATCCCTCTTTTGCGCCGCTTGCCTTTTGGTGAACGCTGATAATCATTCCATCAATGAGGACATATTCAAAGTCCGGCTCACTCGGTAAATGATTGAAAAAACTCTCAAAGACACCCTTCTTGGCCCACCAACGGAACCGCTGGAAAATACTGTTCCAATTACCGAGTAACGCAGGAAACTCGCTCCAAGGCCCTTCCAACGCAAACACGCCATAACATCGTTTCCATGAATAAACGAGTATATTTGGCTGTCACGCCTTGATCGCGTTCGGAACCGGGAAGAAGAGGCTCCATAAGCCCCCCATGTGATCTGTTATAACAAAACGTTCAGGACGCATTCAAACCTCTATAAAGGAAAGTTAAGTCAAAAAATCATCCTAATGTGAATCCTAAATGTCCAAAGACCCTAGATTTTATCGGGGTAGCTTGGCCGTATATCGACAGGGATATTGTCAAATGTGGCTAAGACCCTATCGGCTACTGCGTCTGTCTTGGCATAGATGTCCAAAAACGCTTTTGCAGCATTATAATCACCATCCCCTTGAACCATCACAAACTGAGCCGTCAAATCAGAGATGGCCTGTTCTAATTTGGGATAATTAATACGAAACCGGCCAAGGGTTTCATCCCATTCGGCCGCGCCGGCTTTGCGGAAAAAACTATATTGTACCGCTGCGCCTTTGCCGTGGGCCTCACCGATACCGAAGCGCATAGAGCGAAAAAGCCCAGCAAAATACGTGGCCAAAAAGGGCTCGCGCTCAGCGGCGGGAATTTCTCCGCGGTCAATCATATAAAGCATATTATAAGCGCCCATAACATCTGCTTTGCCTTCTTCAAGGCCTGAATAAAGCTCTTTCATCTCGGCGGCGACGGTGGTTTTCACCCCGTTCTTTGTGATGCTACCGGGGCCAAGGCTATGACATAGCTCATGGAAGAGCGTGCCGTAAGACATAAATTTCTTATCTGTTATTTTTGCCTGCGATTCCACTAAAAGCCGTTTTGAGATCGGGGCGAGAATACGGTCATATTTCGCGCCGAGGACATTATTTAAAATGACCTTTTTGGCACCCTTGGCTTCGCGCACTCTCTCATCATTGGGCAGGTTAAAGGCAATCGTCTGCACGCCGTTGACATTATCGCCCCCGCCTTGAATTTGATAGGTCACGGCAATGGGGCTTTCAAAGCCGCGCTGGAAGTTTTTATAGCTATCAGGCACAGGCAGATTAGCCTCCATATCGCGAAGGTAGTCTTTATATTTATCAAGGGCCGCCGATTCTTCGGGGTTTTTAATCGTCACAAAACTCTCATAGGCGGTTTTATAATTAAATAGACCGTCGTCATAAACCTCATAAGGGCCAATGGCGACTTCGATGTTTCCCTCAAGATCCATCCAGGCCATTTCAGAGGCAAAATAGTCATCGGTTAAAAATGCATCCGCGCGTAGGCTCAAAAACCGTTTAAGGCTTGGCTCTTCTGATATCTCTGCGGCTTCGCGGAGCAGCTCTGCGGCGCGGGTCAGCTCATCCTTATAGGCGATAGAATAAGGAATAGCCGTTAGCCCATCTTCATTGCGGCGGATAAGGGTATAGCCGGATTTAAAGGCGGCTTCATCTTGGGGGTGGTCTTTAATCCACTGGTTAAACTCATCTCGGCTTATATCTGCGGGGTAGAACCCTGCGCCTTCGGGGCAGGCCGCATCCCCAAAAAAGGGATAATTATGCTCCAGCTCATCACAAGGTTTGAAATAAAGCTCAAAAAGCTGGGTTAGGTCTTTGGCATTCTCTGCCCCGCTTTGCGCGATTTTTGTTTTAACTGCGGCGTAATCTGCGGTGACTTGGGTACGGTAAATCTCCGTCATAATACGGCTAGCCCTGATAAGTTTATTTACAACAGCTTTTTCGCTCGCGCTTAAAAAAGATATATCAACATCGTTCATATTGACGGGCGCATATTTTCTATATTGCGCCGCAGGGTCATAAGCAGGGTCATAAGCAGGGTCATAAGATGCGCTATCGGCGGCGCTATCATTATGGCTGCTTGTTTGGGTGTCCACCAGCTGCGGGGTGGGTGTTGCCTTTGTGCCCGCCTCTTGGCAGGCTGTGAATATAGCCATGAGGGATATTGTGGTTAAAAAGCGCGTCATAATGACCTCCTATAAAGCTGTGCGGATTTTAGCCGCTAATATTTCAAGTGCATTGATGTCCGCCACCTGCCCGCCGGTATGTTTGGACATAGCCGCACCGTCAAAGCGCGGAATAATATGCACATGGGTGTGAAAAACCGTCTGCCCGGCGGCCTCGCCGTTAAACTGCGTGACGATTACGCCGTCGGGTTTGAGGGCTTTTTTGACGGCGATTACATGGCGCTGCACGGTGCCAAAGAGGCGGCCTATATCTTTAGGCGCAGTTTCAAGCAAGTTGCGAGACGGCGCTTTGGGCAAGACAAGACAGTGACCTTTTGACTGCGGGAAAGCGTCCATAAAACTGATGATATGGCTGTCTTCATATATCTTTGCGCAGGGCATTTCCCCCCGTAGGATTTTAGCAAAGATGTTATCGGGATCATAGGGTCCGTGAATGCTCATTATATGTCCTTAATCTTGCGGGGCCTTATAGGGCGTGTGGGCGGCGAGGATGTTGACTTCATGGTCTAGGGCGCGGCGCTCCTGTGTCAAGTAATCCTCTATGGCGTCATGCAGCCCGGCATGGGCCATAAAATGGGCCGAACGTGTAATCACTGGTTCATAACCACGCGCAAGTTTATGCTCCCCCTGTGCACCCGCTTCGACTTTGGGCAGGCCGCGCTCTATGCCCGCCTCAATGGCCTGGTAATAGCAAAGTTCAAAATGCAAGAAGGGCTTATGGGCTAGGCAACCCCAGTTGCGCCCAAATAAAGCATCTGAGCCAATAAAATTAAGGGCGCTAGCGATGGGCGTATCATTCTCCCATGCCATAACCAGTAAAATATCACTGCGCATGACCTCATGGATATGATCGAAAAATTCGCGGTTCAAATAGGGGCGTCCCCACTTCCTCATCCCCGTATCTACATAGCACTGATAAAAAATATCCCAATGCTCTGGCTTAATTTCATCCCCGTTCAGGCGTTTAATCACAAGGCCCTCTTGGGCGGCTTTGCGTTCTTTACGAATATTTTTACGTTTGCGCGACGCAAGGGAGGCGAGAAATTCATCAAAACTCTCATAGCCGCGGTTGATAAAATGAAACTGCCGATCATGACGCATAAGATAGCCTGCGTCCTCAAAAGGCGTTATCTCTTCGCCTTTTAGGAATGTGGCATGGACACTCGAAAATTCATTCTCAAAGCAGACTTGCTGCATGGCTTTGGTAAGCAAAATTTTATGGTCTGCGCTTTGGGCCAAAAGCCGGGGGCTTGTAACCGGCGTAAACGGCACGGCGCATTGTAGTTTTGGGTAATAACGCCCACCCGCCCGGTGCAGGGCATCGGCCCAGCCGTGGTCAAAGACATATTCCCCTTGGCTGTGGGATTTCCCGTAAAGCGGCGCGGCTCCAATGGCTTGACCGTCCGCACCTTCGAGCCATAAGTGAAGGGGCTGCCAGCCAGTATCTGCGGATGTGCAGCCGCTGTCTTCCAATGCGTTTAAAAACTTCCATTGTAAAAACGGATGGCGTCCCTCGGGAAGCAGAGCGTCCCATGCCGCCTCGGATATATCGGAGATACGGCCAAGCAGCCGTGCGCGATATTGCGGGTCATCCATCGCAGGGAGCGGCCCGTTTAGGCAGGCTCGATTTCAACGATCGCGTCAATTTCAACGGCCACATCTAGCGGCAGGCTTGGGGCGCTGACGGCAAAGCGGGCATGGCGGCCTTTATCGCCAAAGACCGCGACCATAAGATCAGAACAGCCATTGATAATTTTAGGAATATCCGCCTGCGTTACGCCCGGCAGGGCCTGAACAAAACCGCCGAGTTTAACAATACGCTTTACCCGTGATAAATCCCCGCCGCAGGCCGCTTTCATTTGCGCCATAAGGTTGAGCGCCGAGAGCTTTGCTGCCTCTTGTCCGCGCTCCACGGTTAAGTCCTCACCGAGGCGGCCGCCAATTTCATGACTGCCAATTTTGGAAATTTGCCCAGAGATAAAAATAAGATTGCCGCTTTGCACATAGCCCACATAATTCGCCACTGGCGCCGCCGCTTCGGGTAGGGTCAGGCCAAGCTCTGTTAGGCGCGCGTCAATATTAGACATATTCTTGTCTCCGTTTTTTCTTTACACTCTTGCTATTAGACGATTCATGCGGAGACGACCATGTTAAATTTAGGTGATATTTTGCCGCTGCCCACGCCGTGGCCTGAATTGACGGCGTTTTTGGAAACAAGGCGGTCTAATCTGGCCAAGCTGATGCGTGAGCCGGGGCCCAATCCAAAAGACCTTATGCAGATTTTAAATATTGCGGCCCGCGTTCCCGATCACCGCAAGCTCGCGCCGTGGCGGTTTATTGTCTTTCAAGGGCAGGCGAGAGCCGATATGGGAACGCATATCCGCAAGGCTTTTATCTCCGAAACGCCTAATGCCCCCGCAGACCGCCAAAGCTTTGAAGCGCAGCGCATGATGCGCGCCCCCCTTATTATTGCAGTTATAAGCGCGCCCATCGATTGCCCACGCGAAACGCCGAAATGGGAGCAGACCTTAAGCGCCGGTGCCGTGTGTTATAATATGCTACTCGCAGCGCAGAGCTTGGGTTACGGCGCGCAATGGTTAACAGAATGGTTTTGCTATAATGAACACATCATAAGCGCTATGGGGCTGAACGGCGATGAGCGCGTTGCGGGGCTAATATATATGGGCCGTATTGATACGCCGTCCACAGAACGGGCACGGCCAAATCTGCAAGATAAGCTGACTTATTGGGAAAATTAAACAGTTATTATACTCATAAACAATGACTTTACTTATTATAGCTCATGAAACCGTTTTTAGGGGCCGCTAAACTTTTGTTTAGGTTACGTTCATCTTCACGGGCTTACATGAGGTGTGGGGGTTGAGATTCAGCTCCTTGGGTCCTGCATACTACCATGCGCCCCGTGTAGGAGCAGGGCCCGTTTATCATTTCCATGTGGTCGTTAACGATAGTCCTATGGGGGTTTTCGCTACGCTTAAACTGCGCTTTTGGGCCTAGTCTTTCGGGCTTAATCTTTATCTTGCGGCGTTAGCTCTAAGAGTAAATCACCATCTGCAACTAAAGCGGCTGTTTGTGCATTGACCGCCGCGACAATACCGTCCCTTGGGGCTTCAAGGGTCATTTCCATCTTCATGGCTTCCATAATGATAAGTGCATCCCCCGCCTTAACGGCATCCCCCGCCTTAGCCTTCACCGCAATGATCTTACCTGGCATAGGCGCGGTGAGGGAGTCAGTAGATATTGATGTGTTTCCACTACTTGCGACAAATCGTTTGACGGTGAATTTTAAATCCCCGCGCCATAACGTAACGGCATCATTTGTGACACTTGATTGCCAATTATTAAATGCTCTAAGTGATATGCTATCATCTTTCATGGAATGCGTCATGGGCATCTGCATTCGTATAATATTTTCCCCTACACGGGCTTTGTAATAATCTGAATGAATATCAAAGAGTGTTACTGGCACGATCTCATCATTTCTTTCAAAGTGGTAGGTAACGCTAGGAACACTATTTAACTTCCAGCCATTACTCTTAGCAAATGCACCTTTCTCGGCTGACTCATGTTCCTCTGGAAATAATATTTTTGATGCAGCCATGGCTAGGGCCTCATCGGTATGTGATAAGTCTTCGGGAATTAAGTCATTAATTCTTTCGGGAATAAGATGTGTAGATATTTGACCTGATTTAAACTCTTTTAAATTCAGTAACCTTTTTAGAAAACGAATATTTGTAGTAATTGGCTCTATCTCATCCCAATAAATAAGCTGGATAAGGCTATTTATTGCGCTTTCGCGGTCATCACTTTTATAAATTGCCTTAGCGATCATTGGGTCATAATAGACCGTTATGGAATCCCCCTCTGATACGCCAGTATCAATTCTAGCGCCTTCTTCGTAATCAGTTAATCCAAAACAGGTAATCTTTCCAATACTCGGCAGGAAGTCATTGGCGGGGTCTTCGGCGTAGAGACGGGCTTCGACGGCGTGGCCGTCAATTTTAATGTCTTTTTGCGCGGGGAGTTTTTCCCCTTGGGCGACGCGGATTTGAAGTTCGACAAAGTCATAGCCTGTAATCATTTCTGAAACGGGGTGTTCGACCTGTAGGCGGGTGTTCATTTCCATGAACCAAAACCCGTCAGTTTTTAGGGCGCCCGAACCGTCTACGATAAACTCAACGGTACCCGCGCCGACATAATCCACGGCTTTAGCCGCAGCAATGGCAGCATCAGTCATGGCCTTACGCACGTCGTCGGTCATGCCGGGGGCAGGGGCTTCTTCGATGACTTTCTGGTGGCGGCGCTGCAAAGAGCAATCGCGCTCAAACATATGAATGACATGGCCATGATGATCGCCAAACACTTGCACTTCAATATGGCGCGGGCTTTGGATGTATTTTTCAATCAGAACATGATCATTGTTAAAACTAGCTTTGGCCTCGCGCTGACAGGAGGCGAGAGCCGCGTCAAAATCTGCGGCCGCCTCGACTTTGCGCATACCCTTCCCGCCGCCGCCGGCAATGGCCTTAATCAGGACAGGATAGCCAATCTCTGCGGCTTTGGCCTTGAGCAGCTTCGGGCTTTGATCATCCCCGTGATAGCCGGGGGTGGTCGGAACTCCCGCGGCGTCCATGAGTTTTTTCGCCGCATCTTTCAGCCCCATTGCCTCCATGCTTTCAGGGGACGGGCCGATAAAGATAATATTCGCCTTATGGCAAGCGCGGACAAAATCAGGATTTTCTGACAAAAAACCATATCCTGGATGCAACGCATCTGCGCCGCTATCCTTGGCGGCTTTGATGATTTTATCAATCACTAAATAGCTCTCAATCGCCGGAGATGGGCCAATATGTAGCGCCTCATCCGCAAGACGCACATGCAGGGCTTTACGGTCAGCATCGGAATAAACCGCAACCGTGGCAATGCCCATTTCCCGCGCGGTTTTAATTACGCGGCAAGCAATCTCCCCGCGGTTCGCAATCAGAATTTTTGTAATTTTTTTTAGATTCGTCATGAGCCTGCTCCTACATCCGGAACACGCCGAAGCGTGTGTCTTGAACGGGGCCATTTGCGGCCATGGCGAGGCCTAATCCTAACACGCGGCGGGTATCTGTGGGGGCAATGATGCCGTCATCCCAAAGCCGCGCACTGGAGTAATAAGGATGGCCTTCATGTTCATATTTCTCGCGAATGGGCGCTTTAAAGGCTTCTAGCTCGTCCTCGCTCCAGCCGTCAGACCCGCGCGTAACGGTGGCGAGAACACTAGCTGCTTGCTCACCGCCCATGACGGAAATTCGCGCATTGGGCCACATAAATAATAGGCGCGGATCATAGGCCCGCCCGCACATGCCGTAATTCCCCGCGCCGTAAGAGCCGCCGACAATAACTGTGAATTTCGGAACTTTTGTGCAGGACACGGCATGAACCATTTTCGCCCCGTCCTTGGCAATGCCGCCGCTTTCCGCCTTGGAGCCGACCATAAAGCCCGTAATGTTTTGCAAGAACACAAGGGGGATATTGCGCTGGCTACATAACTCGACGAAATGCGCGCCTTTCAAGGCGCTTTGGGAGAATAAGACCCCGTTATTGCCGATAATCCCGACCTTATAGCCATGGATTTTTGCAAAGCCGCAAACAAGCGTGTCGCCATAAAGTTTTTTAAACTCATGAAAGCGCGAGCCGTCGACAATGCGGGCGATAATCTCGCGCACATCAACGGGTTGGCGGGCATCTTGCGGGATAATCCCCATAAGCTCATCTTCATCATAAAGCGGGGCTTCAGCCTCTTCGGGGTTAAAGCTTCGTTGTGCCGCGCCGATATTTTCAACCGCGCTACGGGCAATTTGCAAGGCGTGCGGGTCGTTCTGCGCGAGGTGATCCACCACGCCGGAGGTCTTGGCGTGAAGCAATCCACCGCCAAGGCTTTCCGCGTCAATATCTTCGCCTGTGGCGGCTTTCACAAGGGGCGGCCCCGCCAGGAAAATCGTGCCTTGGTCTTGCACAATGATGGACTCGTCCGCCATGGCCGGAACATAAGCCCCGCCCGCCGTGCAGCTCCCCATGACCACGGCGATTTGCGGAATGCCTGCCGCGCTCATATTGGCTTGGTTGTAAAAACAGCGCCCGAAGTGATCTCGGTCTGGAAAGACTTCCGCTTGGCGCGGCAAGTTCGCCCCGCCGCTATCAACAAGGTAAATACAGGGCAGATTATTCGCTGCCGCAATATCTTGGGCGCGGGCTTGCTTTTTAGTTGTCATTGGAAAATAACTGCCGCCTTTAACGGTGGGGTCATTACAGATAATCATAACCTCTCGGCCAGAGACGCGGCCAATGCCTGTGATTAACCCAGCTGCAGGAACATTTTCGGGATAAAGTTCATAGGCGGCAAATTGGGAAAGTTCTAAAAACGGTGTGCCCGGATCAAGAAGGCGGTTGATGCGCTCCCTTGGGAGGAGTTTACCCCGCGCCAGATGTTTCTCCCGCGCGCGTTCAGACCCGCCCTGTGCAATCACGCCGACTTTCTCGCGTAGATCATCCACAAGGCTCTGCATATGGGCGCTGTTGTCACGAAAGGCAGGACTGTCAGGATTAATCTTAGTGGGCAAAACGGGCATAAGGCTCTCTTGGCTTAAAGGCTTGGGGACTTATAGATTTAACGCCGTTTATATAAATTTGAACCAAGAGTCAAATTTTTATGATGAGCTTGCAGCCTGCCAAGACCTATTATTTATATAAAAGCCGCCTCACATTACGTCAGGCGGCTTAAACAATTTTGGGGCTAGGATGGTTTGGGTGAGATATTTTAAAGGCGCTAAAGCCCCAAAACGGTCTTTTGCTGGGCGCAAATCTCGGTGATGCCTTTACTGGCAAGCTGCATGAGCTCGGCCATTTGTGCCGCCGTAAAGGGTGTATCTTCGGCGCTGGCCTGCACTTCGATCATGCCGCCGCTTTCGGTAAGAACGAAATTCGCATCGGCCTGCGCGGCGCTATCTTCGGTATATTCCAGATCAAGCCGGCAGGTGCCGTCAACAATGCCGCAGGAGACCGCCGCCATGCAGTCAGTGATCGGGTTTTCGGTTAAAAGCTCTTGATCGACGAGGCCTTGGCAGGCTTGATAAAGGGCAACCCAAGCGCCGCTAATGGAGGTGGTACGAGTTCCGCCATCCGCCTGCATCACGTCGCAGTCAATGATAATTTGGCGCTCACCAAGTTTTTTAAGGTCAATGGCGGCGCGTAATGACCGGCCAATCAGGCGTTGGATTTCAACGGTGCGCCCACCCTGCTTGCCCCGGGCCGCTTCGCGGTTATTGCGGGAATGGGTTGAACGCGGCAACATGCCATATTCGGCCGTGACCCAGCCTTTACCAGAGCCGCGCATCCAGCGGGGTACATTTTCATCCACAGAGGCAGTGCAAAGCACATGGGTATGGCCAAATTTAGCAAGGCAAGACCCTTCGGCATATTTGGCAACGCCGGGGGTTAGGGAGAGTTCTCTAAGGCTATCTAAAGGGCGAGAATCGGGGCGAGGTGATGTTGACATAAAGCGTCTCCGGCGGTTTTAAATTTAAATATTTGCGTCCCTGTGCCATGTGGTGAAATTCAAGGAAAGCCGATAATGATATTATTTCTAAGAATAGAGCCATTTGCGATAATTTCATCTTGATTATCATCGCTTATCTCCCCACATGCCGCATATGACGCGACGTCCACAAAATTTCAGCTTATCAGACCTTGATGCCCGCGCCCGCGATATCTTTAAAGATATTGTCGAAGCCTTTTTGACAACGGGGCAGCCTGTGGGCTCCCGCAGCTTGGCACTAGAAAGCGGCCTGTCTTTATCGCCTGCGACCATACGAAATACCATGTCAGAACTTACGCGCATGGGATTGCTATCCTCGCCCCATGTCAGCGCGGGGCGTATTCCGACCCACCGGGGGCTACGGCTTTTTGTAGATGGTCTACTGCAAATTGATGATTTAGGTGATGATCAAAAAGCTTTAACCGCGCAACTTAAGGGCAAATCGTCTGAACGTGAGGCCCTTTTGACTCAAGCTTCCAGCTTGCTGGCAGGGCTTGCAGGCGGGGCCGGACTTGTGCTGACCCCCACTGAGAAGTCACCGTTTGAAAGCGCGATAACCCATGTGGAATTTGTGGCTCTTGATGATGGTCAGGCTTTGGTGGTTTTAGTCTACGCCGATGGGCGAGTTGAGAACCGAGTTATGCCGCGCCTCGAAGGGTTGCCGCCGGCAGCTTTAGAGCGCGCTGGTGACTTTTTATCGGCCCGCCTTAAGGGCCGCAAATTAGGCGAGGCCCGCCAAGATATTTTGGCTGATATCGAATCAGGCCGTGCGGCCCTTGATCTTGCGGCCAGTAAACTCATTGAACAAGGCTTTGCAGATTGGGCCGGACATGTGCGGGGGCAATCCGTACGGCGGCGGTTGATTATTCGCGGGCAATCTCATTTGCTCGATAATGTCGAGGCGCAAGCGGATATTGAACGTATTCAAATGTTATTTGATGATTTGGAACGTAAAGAAGACCTTATCGCGCTACTGGACCAAACCCAGCAAGCTAATGGGGTGAAGATTTTTATCGGGACGGAAAACCCGCTGTTTTCACTCTCTGACCATAGTGTTGTGATTGCCCCCTATCACAATTCGCAGCAACAGATTATAGGCGCGCTGGGTGTGATTGCGCCGACTCGGATTAACTATGCGCGGGTTATTCCCATGGTAGATTACACTGCGCAGTTGATTGGCCGATTGATAGGCCCTAAATAGAGCTGAAATAAGAGGATGAACGTCAATGACGGACAATAAAAAGACAAACACAGATGACGGCTTGCCAAGTGATGATGAGCTTGATGCGCTTCAAGCGGAAATCGATAAAGTCAAAGCTGACGCTATGGACGCTGCGAAAGAGGCGATTGCCAAAGAAGCGGGAGAGCTTCCGGCTGAAAATGATGACAAAGCCGAAATTGAGCGCCTTAAGGCGGAATTAGCCACGCTGAAAGACCAAGCCTTACGGGCGATGGCGGATGCTGAGAATGTTAAAAAACGCGCGGAACGTGAAGTTCTAGCGTCCAAGACTTACGGCATTGAAAAATTTGCGCAGGATGTCCTCTCTGTGTCCGATAATCTCGCGCGGGCGCTATTGACCATAGATGATGCGGCGCGGGACTCGCTGGGAGATAATGCTAAAAACCTGCTTGAAGGCCTAGAGCTTACCGAGAAAAACTTAATGCTTGTTTTGGCGCGCCACGGGGTTGTTGCCGTCCCGGGTAAGGGTAGTAAATTTGATCCGAATGTGCATCAGGCTATTGCTAATATTCCGTCCGATGAAGACAAAGGCTATGTGGCAGCGGTAATGCAAACGGGCTTTAAACTTGGTGAGCGCACTTTACGGGCGGCGATGGTTGCGGTCTCGACGGGGCCCGTTAAATCATAAAGCTAAGTCATAAAACGCCGCTTAAACAGATGGCTCGTGAGGTTTATTAAAACTTGGCGTCGTATTGAGCCATTGTTCGCAAAAGGCTGATGGCTCTCCATGTAAAAAGAACTCTGCATCTTTCTTGAACGCTTCAACAAGATAGTCAAAAACGGTGCGAATGCGCCGGCTTTTACGTAAATCTTCATGGGCGACGAGCCAGAGATCTTCTTGTTGCGAAATATCGGGTAAAACACGGCGAAGCTCATTGGGGCTCATGGCAATTTGTGAGCAAATGGGCAATATCCCAATGCCGTAGCCCATCCGGAGTGCATTAGAAAAGGCCCAGACATTATCCGTGCGAAATGTGACCCGTTTCGGGAGCGGCGTGTCCCCTTTGCCCTGGTTCATCCAGAGGGGGTAATCATCTTTAATCATAACAACGGCCACGTCATGATCTTGTAGCTCGGCAATAGACTGCGGCTCGCCTCGGGCCTGAATATAGGCTTCAGAGGCAAAAAGGCCAAAACTAAAACGTGCGACTTTACGGCCAAATAAACTGTTTTGATGGCCGGGCCCTTGCCACCTCAGGGCAATATCGGCTTCGCGCTGGGCAAGGTTAAAATCACGAAACCCAATGCCAAGTTCAATAAAGACATCAGGGTGTGTTTCGCGAAATTTTTGTAAAACCGCGGGCAGCCAAACGGTGCCAGTTCCTTCTGTAGCGGAGAGGCGTACCTGCCCGGACGGGGAGCTATCAAGTGAGGCGCGGGAGCGGTTAATTGCGTCCGCCTCATCACTCATGCGGCGAATATTTTCAAGGAGCTTTTGACCAAATTCTGTAACGCTTAAACTCGCCCCATGTTTTTTGACCAAAGGCGTTCCGAAATAATCCTCAAGCGCGCGCAAGCGGCGACCCACTGTGGGCTGTGATAGGCCAAGTCTTTTGCCTGCCGCCGTTAGGCTGCCGGTTTCTGCAACGGCGTAAAATATCGGGTAATCAGACCAATTATTCATTCAGTATTGAATAGACAATAATATTAAAATGCGCAAGTCATTCGTTTGTGAATATATGCAAGCAAAAGCCTAGCTGGGTTCGATATTAAACTTAAGTCCGGCATTGGCAATTAAACGGTTAATCAATTTTTGGCCCATTGCGGGAGCGGGTGTCCACACGCCGCCGGGGGTTTCTGCGCGGTCAATGTCGAGGGCGAGGCAGAGCGCGCATTCGGCAATCATTTTCGATGTCGAGCCATAGCCCGGGTCTTTATCGCCGCTGACGCTTGTGATAATGCGCTCACCTTTCGCCGTCTCCCCAACATAGAGAACGTCATAAAAGCCAGCCTCTCGTTCCTCCTTAGGCGGGCCCTCACCAGGTTTGGGCGGTTTTTTTGCCATGGAATTATCACTGGCGATATGCTGAGCCATAGCCTCCCCTTGGGCCCCGTCACCGGTTAACATCATTTCGGAATATAAAAAGTCTTGCCCATAGGCGTGATCCATAAGCGCGTTTGAGCGGTGAATATTTTTCGTATTAATAGAGGCCATAATGAACGGTGCTGCCCACGAGTTTAAATCATCTTCATATTGAACTTTATGTCCCGCAGGCTGGCGTGGGCCTTCAAAAGCGCCGCTGAGGGAAAAGGCATTTTTTAAATTCTCTAAAGCCGCCGGATCTTTGCCCACGCGGACCATGGTTTCTTTAAAACTTGCAGCGGTTCCACCGGAAAATGTACCCTTCATTTTTCGTACGCGGCCTCGAATTTCGCGGCAAGGCTGTCCAAATTCTTGCCGGGCTATGTCTTGGGTGAAATAAACGCCGAGATCAAAGGGCACAGAGTCAAAGCCGCAAGAATGGACAATGCGCGCTCCGCTTGCTTTGGCTAGGCTGTCATAACGCGCGATCATATCTTTCATCCATAAAGGTTCACCAGATAGATCAACATAATCCGTTCCCGCCTCGGCGCAGGCTTTCACAAGTGGCTCGCCGTAGCTTTGGTAAGGGCCTACGGTAGTGATGACGGCTTTGGCCTGCGCGGCCATTGCGGCCAAAGATTCGGCGTTGCGGGCATCGGCCTGTATCAGCGGGATATCGGCGGTAATGCCCATCTCGCTACGAACGGCGTTAAGTTTATCCAGCGAGCGCCCGGCCATCGCCCAACGTAAATCACGACCGCTATATTGATGATTGAGATATTCAGCCACAAGGCGGCCCGTAAACCCGCTGGCTCCGTAAATAATAACGTCAAATTGAGGGGTGTGCATAGCCAAGCTCCTAAAGATTTAGGTAATATTATATGCGCTTTGTTGCATATTCAACTTAAATTGTGAAGGTTCTTAAGAGGGCAATTTGGGCCGTTTAAATTTATCTCCCCCTAAGTTAACCCCAAGTTATAATCAAAATTATAACTTTGCCGAATTATGGTGTCTTTTGCGCGGCCAACCAGTTTTTATAGCGCTTTGTGAGCCGCCGTAATCGTAGCCTGTCTTTTATCAAAATCCATAAAGGCGAGGCGTTCGTGGTGGGTGGTTTTCCGGCGCCAAGGCGGTGGAGATTATTCTTCGTTAGGACCATATTTCCAAGAGCGGTGAAGGCGCGATTTTTAAACGCTGCCTTTCGCCATGTAATTTGGGCATCTCCTTTTGATTGCCACAGCTTTGGAAGATCGGGAGCATAAGCCATTGCGCGGGCGATACCGATAAGGTCAATCTCCCCGCCCGCTAAGGTCGCCTCTACGGTTGATTTCTTTGTCACCCCGCCTGTGACCATAATTGGCATTTGGGCCGTTTGGGCAATTTCCTCGGCAAAGCCAAGGAAATATAGCTCTCGCGCGGTGGTGCTTGGGTTTTGGATGCCGCCCGACGGGGTTCCCATCATTGCAGGGCTTTCATAAGACCCGCCAGAGAGTTCAATAAAATCAACCCCGTGCCCATTAAGCCATGCGGTCACTTGCGCGGCATCAGCTGTGTTAAAACCGCCTTTTTGAAAATCAGCGGAATTAAGTTTAATGGCGACGCCAAATGCTGGATTTATGCGGCCTCGGATGGCGACAATGATCTCTCGTAAAATCCGCGCCCGGTTTTCCAAAGTCCCACCCCATTTGTCTGTCCTGTGATTAGTCAAAGGGGATAAAAATTGCGAGATTAAATAGCCGTGGGCCGCGTGGACTTCTACGCCGTCAAAGCCCAGAGATTGCGCCGCCATAGCCGTATCGGCAAAGCGGGTGATAATAGTGTCTATCTCGCTGCCCGTAAGGGCTCTTGCGGGTTTAAAAAGACCATCTGCGCCCGGCAGGGTTACCTGTGTTGCAGAGGCTGATACGGGTTCTGTGCCTTGCGCCGCAAAAACCTGCCGCCCGGGATGACTGATTTGCAGCCAGAATTGCCCGCCGCCGGATTTTCCGCATTCAGCCCATGTTTTAAACTGCGCCGCCACGTGAGGGTCATCAAGGCTCTCTTTCGTGAGCAACACACCGCCCGGCCCGGTAAATGCATCCGGAGCGACCATGACATTGCCCGATAAAATAAGCCCCGCCCCGCCTTGGGCCCAGTTTTTATACAAACGAAACAGGCGCGGGCCGGGGATTTGCCCCGCATCACACATATTTTCTTCCATTGCGGCTTTGCAAATGCGGTTTGGAATCTGGCGGCCATTCGGCAGTGTCAAAGGAGAAAACATATTGCTCATGATTGTGCCTAAAGCGCGGTACACGCTAGGTCAAGAAAACAGCGCTTGAGCGGGAATATTCATTTGACTTTATCAAGGCTGCGCATTGTAAGGAGTCTATGACCCTGTCTTTAAAAAATAATACTGCGTTGACTACGTCAAACCTATCAATAGATTATCCTAAAATTGCCAAAGCTTTGTTTGAGCGCGCCCCAGATACAACAAATTTTAACCGCTTGCGTAAACGCCTGCGCCGTCAAGCGGGAGATACAATCACCCGCTTTGGCATGGTTGATAAGCGGGGTAAAAAACAAAAGTGGCTTGTGTGTCTTTCGGGCGGAAAAGATAGCCATGCTTTGCTCGGTATCTTGCTTGATTTACGTGCCTATGGGGATTTGCCCATAGAGCTGCTCGCTTGTAATCTCGATCAGCGGCAACCGGGGTTTCCGGCGCATATTTTGCCCGATTATTTTAGTGCCCTTGGTGTGCCTTATCATATTGAGACCCAAGATACTTATTCTATTGTCACAGAGAAAATTCCGGCAGGCAAAACTTTTTGCTCGCTCTGCTCGCGGCTTCGGCGCGGTATTCTCTACCGCACCGCACGGGAGCATAATTGTGATGCCGTCGTGCTAGGCCATCACATGGATGATAGCCTAGTGACCTTTATGATGAACCTTACCCACGGCGGGCGGCTTGCGGCAATGCCAGGCAAGCTCCTTAATGATGCGGGCGATGTGACCGTGCTGCGCCCGCTGATTGAAACAGCAGAATCCGATTTGGCACGATACGCAGCGGCGCTGGACTGCCCGATTATTCCGTGTAATTTATGCGGCTCCCAAGACGGGCTTGAGCGTCAACGGCTCGCCGCAGAGCTTCGGCGCTGGGAGGCTGGGCGTCCAGGGACAAAGGCCAGCATGATGCGCGCTCTAAGCTGCATACGCCCCTCACATTTGCTGGATGTCTCTCAGTTTGATTTTCAATCTCTGGTCCCCAAGGGGGATGATCCGGATTTACCCTAAGGCCCATTTACTATAAGATGAGCGAAACGCTGTTTTAATCGTAAAAAATACTTGCAAGCGCGCCGCGAATAGGGTTTAAGGCGGCTCTCGCAAGCGCTACGCCGCAAGCAAGACCCGCACTGGTAGCTCAGTTGGATAGAGTACTTGACTACGAATCAAGGGGTCGGGGGTTCGAATCCTCCCCAGTGCGCCATTTTTACCAAGTAAATTTATGCTAAGACACTGAAAAACTTATGTTTTCCTGTGCTCTCTTTTAGCTTCCTGCAATTTACCCCGATAATTGGGTAACATTTTGGGTAACAGACTGGGTAACATTTGGTCATGACGACAACTCGAAATCGCTATCTCGTAAGGCGCGGTGAG
>CALFVT010000016.1 GCA_937928165.1 uncultured Caulobacterales bacterium | reverse complement strand
GGTGGATGCCCTGATAGGGGGCGACGGCCGTGAGACCCGCTATCGTCATGACGGGCGCGGTAATGTCACGAATAGGGGCGATCAGGGCTTTCGCTATGATTATACCGATCAGCCTGTTGGCCTAACGGGGCCGATCAGCGGCAGCTTCCGCTATGATGGCCATAAGCGGCGGGTGAAGTCAGTGATGGGGGCGGCGGGTGCAACGCCAAAGACGCGCTATAGTGTTTACGATGCGGCAGGCAGGCTTGTCTATATTGATGAGGTCACAGATAATAAACAAACCACCTATATGGGCGCCCTTGGCCGCTGGGAGCGGCGGGGCGGGGCCTGGGCGTTTATCTATACCCATAGCGATCATGCTGGCTCGATCCAAAGCGCCACGCGGCAAGACGGCTCGATCTTGGCCCCTACCGGGGCCTTCTGCACCTATATTCAATCCACTGGATTGAATATTTTGCGTACCGCAAACCACCTTCGAAGTATTGAGTATAAACTCCCCTGGGGTAATACTAATCACGCGGATGAAAAAAATGACAACCAAGCCCGCTTCACAGGCCATGTAGAGGACACCGAACTCGGCCTGTCCTATATGCAAGCCAGGTTCTATGACCCCAGCATAGGACGGTTCTTGAGCATTGATCCGGTGACGTTTATGGGGAGTGGGTATAATCCGGGGATGTTTAATCGGTATAGTTATGGCTTTAATGATCCGGTGAATATGATTGACCCGGATGGAAAGCAAACTTGTGACGCGGGTGATTCAAGCTGTGTGGACGAAATAATATCGAGAGGAAGTCGAGATGGTAGTAAGGTGAACAACTTTTTAAATGCCTTATTTGGTAATTCTGCACAATCTAACCGGAACGAAGCAGAGGAAGATATTAAGGATTTTGGAGAGAACTTTAAAGAGGATACCGAGGATCAAATACAGAAAATTGGTAATTGTACCGCCGAACATTTTAGTATCGCAGGGCCTGCCGCTATTGGAGCAGGAGCAAGAATAATACCCAAAGGTCGAACGGGTATAGGTGGTGGAGGAAAAGGACTGTTCGCGAAAAACACATCCATTATATCTGCAACGTCCCGTACGATGTTCGGAGATGCAAAGTTCAGTGGTAGTAATCCGCTAACCCGTGCAACGGGTACAAGGTCTGTTGGCGGGGCTATTGGTCGCTTAGGATCACGCGGAGCAACTGGTGCAGGAATTGCTCTGTTGGCTATTGACGCAGCACAAATTGGTGACTGTGTTCAGTCCCCTGAATAACTTGAGAAGAGGATCACATGATAACCTTTGAAGAGTTTTTACATGATTTTCTCTTGGCGATAAAAAATGATACGCCAGAGGAAGAGATTGTAGATCAGAAAAAAGATGAAACGTTATTATTACACGATCTAGAGTTAGATTATGGTCTGTTTGAGGACATTATGATCCATAATCTCGTAAAGCAGTTGGAGAAGAAAAACCAAAAACAGTTTATAATAGACATAAGTCCAATTCTGCCATTCTTGCCAACGAGAATAGGGTTGATTGATAGGTTCTTTAATCGCGTTGAAAAAAAGTATTATTCAAAATTTAAACCTCTCAGCATTCGAAATGCAGCTGAAATGATCTACACGAAAAGTCTAGCGAAATAGTCTGGGAAGGCAAGAATCGGTTAATTATGGAAGAAGAGCAAGATAAAGCGAAGCGTGCTTTGTGGCCCATTTGCCCCTGCCGGGGCCTTCTTCACCTATATTTAATCCACTGGATTAAATATTTGGGCTTTGCCCAACCGCCTTCGAAGCGCTAAAGCTCTGTTTTGGAGTCTGCCACGTGCTTGACACGGGGACTTATTTTGTGGGTTTGGAGCCGCCGCGCGAAGCGAGGTAAGACGGCGGAAAGTGTGACACCATTTTTACATCACCTTGGGGCTTTTTTACGTCCCGGTCGCTACGCTCCTCGCCTCTTATACGTCCCGGTCGCTACGCTCCTCGCCTCTTGTACGTCCCAGTCAGTCGCTGCCGCTCCTTCCTCGCCACTTGTATGACCCCATTCCTTTTTGGCCACTGCGTTCATTGACAAGGGGCTCCCAGACCGTCTCCGAAGCCTATTATTTTAAAAACTTATCCACGGTATTTGCGCCTATGATATTATAGCCCTGTTCTGTCATGGGGACGGTGATGTGCACGTTGGCTTCATTATGACGGGATGATTGGTGCAGATAGCTCATGGAGTGCCCACAATCGATACGGTGTATCGATTGTAACGACAGGCCGAAGCCGTAAGGCTGAGCTTGGCACAAACGTCCCATGTGTCCTGCCGGACGCCCTGTAGCGCGGCCTTGCATTGGGCCCGCAAGGTGAGAGCTGTGATGGTTTAGACCTAATAACTGTCCGGGGCCTTTGAAAAAGCCAATCTCGCAGCATGGCACTGGGCTTCGCCCGTGCCGCGAGGCGTCAAAGTGCCGCCTTGCATCCGTTTGCGTCAAACAAAAGAGAATTGGTATCCATCGCAAATGGATATGCTGCGATTGTCCACCCTTTTGCCGATTGGCATGGGGTTTTTTGTGCTGGGCTTAGACTAGGCGCAGGCGATCCAACACCCCTTGGAGGATATAGCTGGCAGCGAGTTTATCGACATTGGTTTTGCGCTTTTTGCGGCTCATATCCGCGTCGATCATAGTGCGGGTGACGGCGAGGGTCGAGAGCCGCTCATCCCAAAGATAAATTGGGATATCACGCTGCTTTAATAGGTTTGTGCAAAAATCCCGTACGGATTGAGTGCGCGGCCCGTGAGAGCCGTCCATATTAATCGGATAGCCCACCACTAACGCACAGGCTGTGCGTTCATCATAGATTTGCAAAAGGGCCTTTGTGTCTTGGGTGAATTTACTGCGGGTAATGGTTTTGACGGGGGTTGCGATTAAGCGGGTACGGTCGCTCACCGCGAGGCCGAGGGTTTTCGTGCCGGGATCGAGCCCCAAGAGCGGGCCGTCCAAATGGCGCAAATCATCAAGCTGGATAAGGGCCATGATTAACTCGGAATATCGGGGATTAAGAATAGGCGGGACAGGGTAATGGCAACGTAAAATATGGTTAAAGCTAAAAGCAATATGTGCGCCCATGTTTGCGCGAAGCGCCGCCATAAGATAAAAATTGATATGAGCGCAATGGCGGTTTCAATTAGGCTAATAAGGCCCGCGTGATGATTAACATCCCAATAGGACAGGGGCGAAATAAACCGCCAATCTGTGAAGGGGCGAAAATAAGCATAGGCATCGTCATTATGAACTGGAAGGTCAAAGGCAATATGAATAAGCCCGGCGAGGGCAAAGAAAAAGATGAGCTTGCCCCATGTTTTGGCGCGCTTAACCCAGCCTAAAAGGGCAAGCATGATAAACAGGGGGATGGAATTAAATAGGCTGGCCGCGAGTTGCATGGGCGCATCAAAATAAATCTCGTTCCATATGCGGCTCTGTGGTTCGCCTTTGATGAATGTGAGCCATAGCCAGCCGATATAGATAAAGGCGTCGGGAATAACGGAGCCCCAAAACACCGCCCAGTTACGCCGTCCACCATCCCTTTTGGATAGGGCCGCAAGGGCCATAAGTGTATGAGTTGGAGATTGCATATATGTCTTTAAGCCTATCCGTTTTTCGGATTTATCCCAATAAAAGTTTTATCATAATAGGCTTTGATTTTGCGGTTATCCATTTCCGTGTCAAATGTCAGCTCCCAAACGCGGTCAAGCACAATGCGCTTACTCGGCCCATCAAGACCGATAATGAAAACGGGAACCCCTGCTGCATAGGCCATGCGCAGATAGCCCTTTTTAAATTTTTCGACTTTGGAGCGCGTGCCTTCCGGCGTCAGGCCCAGCCAAGCGCGCTCATTATCTTGATACCATTGGGTCATTTGCGATGTAATGTCATTTTTGGAACTGCGGTCAATGGGTACGCCTCCGCAGGCTTTCCAAAGCCCGCCAAGAGGCCAGAAAAAGGCTTCTTTTTTCATCATCCAAGAGCATTTAAGGCCGATCGACATCATCCCTGCAAGGGCGACAATCAAGTCCCAGTTCGATGTATGGGGAGCCCCAATAAACAGGAGTTTTTTTTCTTTTGGAAATTCACCGACTATTTTCCAGCCCATTATATTTAAGATGGTTTGCCCAATCCAGCGCGTCACGGCATTGCCCATGCGCGGGGTGTGTTCACTCACAAAGTCATTGTCATATTTTGCCATGACTGCGGCGCTCCTACTCACTCTAAGCTATAATTGCGGCGCGAGTGATAGGACGCAGGGCCGCATTACACAAGAGGGATTACGTAGGACTTGATGGCCCAATATTATGCCGCTTTGCACTGATTTTATCAAAAGGCGTCAAAGCGGCGTGTTTTTGCATGATTGCTATCTTGTAAGCGCGGCTTTGCCCTGCTAACTCGCGGGCAAGATATTTACTGAGGAGACTCCCATGAGTAACCCCCCAAATGCTGTGACGCCTAAAGATGTCAGAAAAATAGCCTGCCTTTCGCGGCTGCATGTGGAAGAGGAGCGCCTTGCCTCTTTGGCCGATGAGCTTAACGGTATTCTGGGCTGGATTGAGCAGCTCTCGGAAGTGGACTGCGAAGGGGTGGAGCCTATGACTTGCGCGGTCGACATGAGTGCTCCGCAGCGTGACGACGTCATTAATGACGGCGGCATTCGGGATAAAGTCTTGGCGAATGCGCCGAAAAAAGATGACGGATTTTTCGTTGTCCCGCGCAGCGTTGAATAGGAATAAGCGATGTCTGATTTAACAAAATTGACCTTGGCCGGGGCTTTGGACGGCATGGCAAAAGGCGAGTTTAGCTCCGTAGAGCTCACTCAGGCCCATATTGAGGCCTGCACCGCAGGGAAAAAGCTAAACGCTTTTATCACAGATACCCATGATCTGGCGCGGGAGCAAGCCGCGGCGTCCGATGCGCGCCGCGCCAAAGGGGAAGCCGGATTACTCGAAGGGGCACCGCTTGGCGTGAAAGATTTATTTTGCACAGAAGGCGTGAGAACCACCGCCTGTTCTAAAATCCTTGGTGAATTTACCCCGCCCTATGAAAGCTCTGTCACCGCCAATATGAAGGCGGACGGCATGGTCATGCTCGGAAAGCTGAACCTGGATGAATTTGCCATGGGCAGCTCCAATGAAACCTCAGCTTACGGGCCTGTTATTAACCCTTGGCGCAAAGGCACTGACCTTGTGCCCGGCGGGTCCAGCGGCGGCTCGGCCTCGGCTGTGGCGGCGGATATGTGCCTTGGCGCGACGGCAACGGATACGGGCGGCTCTATTCGTCAGCCTGCGAGTTTTACGGGAACGGTAGGCATTAAACCGACTTATGGGCGTTGCTCCCGTTGGGGCACGGTGGCTTTTGCCAGCTCCCTTGACCAAGCGGGGCCGATCGCCAAAACTGTTGAAGACGCGGCAATTTTGCTCGAATCTATGGCCGGTTATGATCCCAAAGATAGCACGTCTTTAAACGCCGATGTGCCGCGCTGGCGAGACTCTGTGGGACAATCGGTCAAAGGCCTCCGCATTGGGATTCCGAAAGAATATACCATTGACGGCATGCCCGCTGAAATTCAATCCTTATGGGATCAAGGTGTCGAATGGATGAAAGAGGCGGGGGCGGAGATCGTGCCGATTACTTTGCCCCATACGAAATATGCCCTTCCGGCTTATTATATTGTCGCCCCGGCAGAAGCTTCGTCAAATCTCGCGCGTTATGACGGTATGCGTTACGGCCTACGGGTGGATGGGGATAACCTTGATGATACCTATGAGAAAACACGCGCCGCCGGTTTTGGCGCCGAGGTACAGCGGCGGATTATGATCGGGACTTATGTGCTCTCTGCGGGTTATTATGATGCCTATTACTTACGGGCGCAAAAAGTCCGCACGCGCATTGTTGAAGATTTTAAAACTGCGTGGGAGAGCTGTGATGCGATCCTCACCCCGACTTGCCCCTCTGCGGCCTTCCCGGTCGGGCGTAAGGTCAATGACCCGATCACCATGTATTTGAATGATATTTTCACCGTAACAACTAATCTCGCAGGCCTTCCCGGGATTTCCGTGCCAGCAGGTCTTGATAAAGACGGATTGCCTTTGGGCCTACAAATCATTGGCCGCGCCCTCGATGAAGACACGGTGTTTAAAGCGGCGGGCGCTTTGGAGAAGGCAGCCGGGTTTACGGCCAAGCCGGAGACGTGGTGGATATAACACGGGATCCCAAATCAAGTTTGGGATGAGCGGACATAAGGAGAGAATATGTTTATTATCATAGATAATACCCCTCTCCACCGCTCATCCCAGCGAAAGCTGGGAAACAGAGAGAGTAAATGAGATGTTTGATTTAGGCTTTTATGTCTATATCATTACGAATAAACGAAATGGCACTTTATATATCGGCCATACAGATAATTTAGGGCAAAGACTGGAGCAGCATAAGCGCGGTGTTTTTGAAGGGTTTTCAAAAAAATATAGTTTAAAACACCTTGTTTGGTTCGAAGTTTTTGAAACAAGAGAGGCTGTATTTAAACGAGAAAGACAGTTAAAGGCTTGGAAACGGGATTGGAAGTTAGAATTAATTGAAACATACAACCCATATTGGATTGATATTATAAAAGCTCCAGTTTGGCCCTTACCAAATCAGGAGTTGTTTCCAGAACTTTACCAAAAAGTGATGGATTGTAGACTGGATCCCAGCTTTCGCTGGGATGAGCGGACATCGTAGTAAAAGAGACATGAAATGTTCACAACAGAGTGCGTCGCCGATAAAAAAGACTGGATTCAAGGCCTAATGGGAACGATTGTAGGAATTACTTGTTTATAAGTCGTTGACGCGAATTTGCGCGGTATTGGAATTTTGGAGATAAACATGGATATATTTGAAACAATTCGCGCTCGACGCGCCGTAAAGCATTATGATCCTGAGTTTACGATTCCTGAGGCGGATATTACCAAGCTTAAGGATTTAATTCGGCAGGCTCCGACATCTTTTAATATCCAAAATTGGCGCTTTGTTTTTGTGAGCGATAAAGGTTTAAGAGCGAAAATCCGCGCTGCGGGGTGGGATCAAGCGCAAATAACGGAAGCGTCCCATCTTATTATTTTATGTGCCGATGTGCAGGCTTGGGCGAAAGAGCCTCTTCGCTATTGGGAAGACGCGCCTAAAGAAGCGCAAGACTTCCTCGTGCCAGCGATTGGTCAGTTTTATGAAGGCCGCGAATGGCAGCAGCGCGATGAAGCTATGCGCTCTGTTGGCATTGCGGCGCAAACGATTATGCTAGCTGTTAAAGGTATGGGTTATGACAGCTGCCCTATGATTGGGTTTGATGCAGACGCCGTTGGCGACTTAATTAACCTTCCAAGCGATCATGTTGTGGGCATGATGATTTCAATCGGTAAGATGAAATCTCCCGCGCAGCCCAAAGGTGGTTATCTGCCTGATAATGAAATTTTCTTTGAAGATAGGTTTTAAATATGTTCACAGCAGAGCGCATTGCCGATAAAAAAGACTGGATTCAGGGCGAGACGGGGGATTGGGAAATCATCCTTGGCCTTGAAGTTCATGCCCAAGTGGCGTCAAATTCGAAACTGTTCTCGCGGGCGGCGACGGAATATGGCGCGGAGCCAAATACACAGGTCTCTCTTGTGGATGCGGGCATGCCGGGCATGCTCCCTGTGATTAATAAATATTGCGTTGAACAAGCGGTGCGCACGGGGCTCGGCCTGAATGCGCAGATTAATCTGTTTTCCCGCTTTGACCGTAAGAATTATTTCTATGTTGACCTACCGCAGGGCTATCAAATTTCACAATTTGAATATCCAATTGTCGGTGAGGGGGAGATTGATGTCTTGCCGATTGATGCCGATGGCCACCCTGGTGAGGTGGTGACTGTGGGAATTGAGCGGCTTCATTTAGAACAAGATGCTGGCAAATCCGTGCATGATCTGTCCCCCGATGAGACCTATGTGGATTTAAACCGCTCTGGTGTGGCCTTGATGGAGATTGTCTCCAAGCCGGATATGCGCAGCCCTGAAGAGGCATCCGCCTATGTTGAAAAACTACGCGGGATTGTGCGTGCGCTGGGGACATGCGATGGGGACATGGAAAAGGGCAATCTTAGGGCCGATGTGAACGTATCTGTACGCCGCCCCGGCGGGGAGCTTGGTACGCGCTGCGAGATCAAAAACGTCAATTCCATGCGCTTTATTCGCCAAGCGATTAATTACGAAGCCCGCCGCCAAATCGAGATCATCGAAGCGGGCGGAACCATTGACCAAGAAACGCGGCTATTTGATAGCGTCAAAGGCGAAACCCGCTCTATGCGCTCGAAAGAAGACGCCCATGATTACCGTTATTTCCCAGACCCTGACTTGCTCCCGCTGAAGTTGGAGCAAAGCTTTGTGGACGGGATTAAAGCGTCATTGCCGGAAATGCCGGATGCCCGTAAAGCACGGTTCATGGCGGAATATAGCCTGCCGGAATATGACGCCCGTATTTTAACGGCGGACAAAGTGAAGGCGGATTTCTTTGAATCCGTTGCCAAAGGCCGCGATGCTAAAATTGCGTCGAACTGGACCATGGGGGAGCTTTTTGGGGCGCTGAATAAATCTGGTGCTGAATTGTCCGATAGCCCTGTGTCTGCGGATATGCTCGGCGGGTTGATTGACCGCATTGCGGATAAAACGATCTCCGGAAAAATCGCTAAGGCTGTGTTTGAAAAAATGTTTGCGGGCGAGGGCAGCGCCGATGATATCATTGAGAAAGACGGCCTGAAGCAGGTGACGGATATGGGCGCGATTGAAAAACTCGTCGATGACGCTTTGGCCGCCAATCCGGCGCAGGTTGAAAAGGCCAAGGAAAATCCAAAACTGTTAGGTTTTTTTGTCGGGCAAGTTATGAAAGCTTCGCAAGGTAAAGCGAACCCGCAAGCGGTGAATGAGATTCTGCGAAGGAAATTAAATTCATAAGACTATATGTTACCCATTATCGGTTTTAATGATCTGTTAAACATAATGTTAATTTTACGCGATTGCGTAGTATGATTTTAATATACATCCTTTAATTAAAGACGTGATTTTACATAATGTGGGGATGAACATGGATGTGGGACGTCTTTTGTTTGTATTGCGCATAGTTGTGCCGATATTTTTGTTTTTGGCGACGATTTTAGCGTTACAAATTTTAACAGATTTAAGCTGGGTTATATGCGCAGTCATTGGCTTGTTTGTGGGCTTGTTAGACGTGTTTGTCATTATGCCTTACACTGAAAAATCTATTCAAGACTCGCCGGAGTAAATATAAGCTCTCTATAAATTGGCTTGTCATTTCGCCATTGCCACCCTAGAAATATGCAAGTTTTTGTATATGGAATCTAGGCTATGACTTTAAACACGAATGCTTCAAAATCTGTCACTGACGCGCTCATGACGCGCGTGACTGTGAGAGATTTCTTAGAAAAACCCGTCGCCAGTGATGTTATAAAGACAGTCTTAGATACGGCCCGCCGTACCCCCTCTGGCGGCAATCTACAGCCTTGGCGCGTACATGTTATGACAGGCGGCAAGCTCGATAGTTTTCGTGATGAATGTTATGCTAAACTTATGTCAGGTGATATGGAGCAAATGACGTTCACGCCTTATCCTAGCCCCCTATGGGAGCCGCAGCGGACATGGCGTTATAAGCTTGGGGAAGATATGTATGGTCTTTTAGGCATTCCCCGTGAAGATAAAGCGGCCCGCATGATGTGGCTTGCAAATAATGTGAAGTTTTTTGGCGCGCCTGTCGGCATTATTATTACCGGAAATAAAGCGCTTGAAATGCCGCAATATCTTGATGTCGGAATTTACCTACAGAGCCTTATGCTACTGGCCCGTGAAGCTGGGCTACATACAGCTCCGCAAGGATGGTGGCGGAGCTGGCCTGACACAGCGCGTAAACATCTTGATTTTCCTGATGATGAACACGTCTTGGTCGGTATGTCCTTGGGCTATGGCAACCCCGATGCAAAAGTGAATGACTTAATAGCTGACCGTGCAGAACTCGATGAATTGGTTTATTTTTATGGGGATTAACTGCTAAATTTATTAAAACTGCAAAAAACAACACCTTCGAGGTGTTTTTTTTATGAGGTTTTTTAAGAAAAGAATGAAGATTTAAATTTAAAAGATGAATCATTATGACTTGGGAGTAATGGTTTATTATGTAAAATAATTAAAACTATACTTAATATTATTATATTATAAACTAATCTTTACGTGGATTAACGGGTATATTACTTGATGAATACTTGTTTTGATTAACTCTATATTCATTATCTTCTATGAAAGTCTATTTCAACGGATCGCAACATAGATGTGCGGCTAAGGTGAAAATAGGCCCCCGGAGGGGTGAATGGAGGAAAACATGGCGTTTACAGAGATGGAAGTGCTAGAAGTTAAAGATGCGGTGCAGGCAAGCGCGAATGCGGAAGACCTTTTCCGCCTCGGATTGATGTATTCTACTGATCTTGAGGATCGTGGTCCTGATTTCGTTGAGGCGCATAAATGGTTTAATCTGGCGGCTATGATGGGCTCTCAACCTGCCAAAGCTTACCGCGAAGAGATTACATGTGAAATGTCTGATAGAGATGTAACCCTTGCGCAGCGTGCAGCGCGCGGTTGGATGCGTGAGAACCGTAAAATATTGGCCGCCTAAATGTAAAAAACTTGGCTATAGCCGAATTCTTTAGCAGGAATGCACGTAGACTCGGCTGTTAGGGTGAGATGACCGTTGTTCCGCCATTGCCTAAGCCGCCAAACTGGTAGCTTAAGTTAAAGTCAACAGGCAAGGTCTGGCGTACAGCTTGAACAAAGGCACCGGCTTCGGCAAGGTTTGTTTTTGGCACAAAAATAATATCGCCGCGGCGCAGTTGAATGTTATCATTATATTCTCTGATATTGCGAAGGCCATTTTGAAGATCTACAGCGCGCATCATCATTGCACCATTGGGGGCTCGCCGTAGAACAGCGACTTTTGTTGACCGTGCGCCCGGACTGAATCCACCGGCCATAAATACGGATTCTATCGTACCGATTGGACCGGGAAGAGTATAAATACCCGGGGTTTGAACTTGCCCGCCAATAAAGACTTGTTGCGGCGCATAGGCCCGCGGTGTGACAGCGGCTTTGGGGTCGCGAAGTATTGTCGATAAGCCTGCTTGTATTTCATTTTTAACCTGAGTAACCGTTTTTCCTGCCGCCATAATTGGTGCAAGTTCAGGCATGATTATGCGCCCGTCGGGCCCGATTGTGAGGTTTCGAGAGAGCTCAGGCGCACTGGGTACGATAACATCAATTTGGTCATTTGGGTAAAGACGATATTCCGGCTCATAATCAACCCATTGTTGAAATTGCCCATAGGGCCCGGGCGGCGGCGGCGGGTTTTGATAGGAAATATGCTTCTGTCCGCGTAGGCGCGCGCCAAGATTTTTATATTTTTTAGGCCGTTTATATCGCTTGTTAGGCTGTTGATAGGGCCTGGTCTGGTAAGAATTCTGACCAAAGTGATTCGGTTTTGACGGATGAAACCTCTGATTTGGGGCCTGACATGCGCTTAAACATAGGCCAATAGAGCCCATAATAGCGGCTATTTTCAATATTTTTTGCGAGTTCTGCATAAAAAGGGCCTAAAAGCTGATTATTTTGCTTATTTACGAGTGTTAACAAAAATGGATAACGAAAAATTAAATTTTTACATTTCAAGTGCACTTATCTTAAATATCTTACAGGTGATTCATGGCCTTATTTGGTCGAAACAAACAAATGCAAGCGGATGTGCAAAGCAGGCGTGTTGCTGTTAATGGATCATCTGCGGATCGCCGACCCAGTTTTGATGACCTCACTGTTGGAGATGTAAGCTCGGGCGTACCGCGTATCCGCCTTGGCGAATTTTTTGGCTCACTGAAGCGTCAAATGATCTGGTTTATTCCGCTTTTCTTGATCGGAACTTTTGGGGCCTGGTGGTTTACGAAAGATATTAAGCGTGTTTATCATGCGGACGGCACCTTAAGTGTGCAGGTCGGGAGTGAATATGTATATGATCCGATTGGGACCGATCAAAACAACTCTGGCGGCCTTAGTATTACCCCGGATTATATTGTATTAAGCGAAGTTCCCTTAATGAAGAACTCCGATAATATTGAGCGGGTTATTGGAGAGCTTGAAGCAAAATTTGGCTCACGCTTTGCCCCAGATAATTTTGCCAAGCGCACCTCAGCCGGTGAAGGGACACGGGCCTATGAAGATGCACTTGTTGAACTACATACGATTGTTGACCGCAGTTTTGGTGTGTCCGCCCAGCCAAAGTCATCAATTTTATCTGTGAGCTATAAACATGAAGACCCAGAGATTGCCAAAGAGGCCCTGAATTTATTCATTGATGCCTATCTTGATTTTCGCCGAACAATCTTTGTTGAAGGTTCAGGTGAAGTTATCACAGAGCGGCGCATTGCGACGGAAGAACAGCTTAAAACAAACCAAAGAGCAATTTCACAGTTTTTGGCAAGTAATGGTATTTCTGATTTTGATTCAGAGCGGGTCGGAGTGACAAAGCGCACAGAAGACTTACGCCAATCATTAAATACTTTACGTGCAAATATTTCTGAAAATGAGCAAGCGCTTGCGGCAGTGGAAGACCAACTGCGTAATACACCCCAGCAATTAGACCTTGAAATTGATGACCGTTCTTCACAACGTTTGGCCCAGGCGGAATTGGAGCTTGGTCAATTACTTGCTAAATATTTACCAAATTCAGAACCAGTCAGACGCAAACAAGCGGAGCTTGATCAATTACGCCGCTTGCAAAATAGTTATGGCGGTGCGCCGCGTGGGGGCCGGCGTGTGGGGCCGAATGAAGTTTTTCAAGCTTTATTAACACGCCGCAATTTACTGCAATCTACATCAGATGCTCTGCGCGAAAAAGAAGTTACAGTTCAGCGTCAGTTAAATTCGGCTGATGGGAAGGTGAAAAAACTACAAGGGCTGAGCGCGCGTTATTCTGACCTTATTCGAGAGCGTGATACTTTGGATGAACGGTTGAAAGATTATACGACCAAAGAACAAGAGGCGTTAATCAATCAGCAGCAAGCTCAGTCAAATAGTGAAAATGTTCGGGTTATTGACCGGGCTAAACGCGCCCGAAAAGGGCGTAATATGCGCTATCTCCTATTTGCGCTCGTGGCCGGCGGCTGGGGTATTACGCTAGCTGTCATTGCGCTCATGCGGGCTTTCCTTGATCCAGCTCTTTATGTTGGCAGTGCTATAAGGACCCGGCGCAGCTCAGATGGATATGAGGACCGCCGTGAAACTATTAATTCACGAGACGCAGCGCCAATGCCACATGAAGCACCTGTAGCGGAGCAAGACGGCGGCGAGATTTACAAAGCGCGCCCCTTTATTCCTGATCCGGTTGGGCCAGCGGCTTATCCGGCATCTTATGCAAATAATTATAATGAACCGCAACAACATGCGGATCAAACCATTACTGCGCAGGCAAATTGTTATGGTGACTCTCAAATGCCGCATACACCGCCGCCCTATCAGCAAGCGGCTCAATTATCGGTTGACGCGGCGCAATACGCCGCGGAGCATTATGCACCGAGCCCATATGATGGTAATGCTGCTGTTGATATATACGCTAATCCCTATGGACATGAAGGGTCGGTTGGCGGACATATAACGCCGCCCGCTGCGCCGAGTCCTACCTATCATGTGAATGACTTGGGGCCAATCCCGCGCAGCCCCGAAGGTTAAGGGAGTAAGGCTTTGACATATACGCCCGTATATCAGGGCCAATCTGTTTTACCCTCTAGCCAGAGCGGTGTTGATATTGCAGATCAACAACAAGCGACACTTGTATCGCTTTGGAAGTTTGTAGAGTCCGCGCTTTATATTTCTATCTTGTTTTATTTTAGCGGATCTGTTGTAGGTATTATCTTTCCGCCCGTTAATGATATTAATCTTGCGGTTGAGAACCCTTTGGCGCGGCTTTTGTGGTATCCTATTTATTTAGGCATATTAGTGCTGGGTTTTGTAAATATTGTCCACTTCGTTAGAATCTCTATTTTTAACCCGCTATTGATATTATGCATTATATGGTGCGGGATAAGTATGATCTGGTCAATCGATTCCGCATTAACCGTGCGCCGGGTCGTTGCTTTACTTATGACCACGATTGCAGGATTAGCTGTTGCTGCACGTTATGATTGGGATGGGTTTATACAGCGTTTGGCATTTGCCTTTTTACTTATGGCCATTGTGAGTGTGATGATTGTCGCACTGCGGCCCTCACAAGGGATTATGTCAGAGATTTATGTGGGCGCTTGGAAGGGGCCATTTCCTGAAAAAAACTATCTTGGTGGTCTTATGACAAAGGGCTTTATTGTCTCTATGTGCGCTTTTGCTATGCGGCCTAGTCGTGGATGGCTTTGGGTGCCGACGGGACTTTTATGTTTTTTCCTTGTTCTTATGTCGACGTCAAAAACGGCTTTGTTGATATCATTATTTAGTTTTATGGCTTTTTTGGCCATTCGGTTGTTTCGCCGCTTTCCAATATTAAGATTTCCGTTGTTATATTTAATTCTTGTGACTGTTGTTGTTTTTGTGACGCTTTATTTAACAATTCCAGACGAGCTTTTTGGTATTATCGGTAAAGATGCGACGTTTACAGGACGAACGGATATCTGGGAACAACTTATCTTGGCGATTAATAAAGAGCCTATTTTTGGTTATGGTTATGGCACATTTTGGGAAGACCCTTTGGGGCCATCTTATGACCTCCGTCAGGCCCTGCAATGGGGCGTGCCATCTGCGCATAATGGTTGGTTTGAGACATCATTATCTACGGGTATCGTCGGGGTCATTTTATTTGCGACTCTTTATGTCTTCGCATTAATCCTAGCTTTTGACCGCGTTAAGCGCGGCGGTGTCGAGGCTTATTGGGTTGTTTTATCAACGCTTATGTTTGGTATGTTTTCATTATCGGAAAGTACGATTTTACAGCAAAATGATCTTAGTTGGGTCATCTTTGTTGCAACGTCAGCAAAACTCTTTGCGATGGAGCGCCCGTTTTGGCGCTCACGGCCCAACTTACCGCATATGCCGAATCGCCGCGTAGGGATAAGGTCGTGACCGCTTAATAGGAAATGAGGCGTTAAGCGGCAGAGCTATTCTTTGTTGATTCGATTGTAGCGTTATCCCCATATAAATGCGGCCGAAAACCACCCCACCATAGAATTTTACCGGCGGCTTGGGACATGCGCGCATAGGCATGAACGGCTGTATCTTTACCCATGCCCTTTAAGATTATATATTTTGACCCATATAGACAGCCCTGCGCGGCGCCGACGCACATCCAGAAAACAACCTCAAGGCTGCCTTTAAGGCCTTTATCTGCAGCAAGCTGTGTGGGGCCTTGGCCAAAGGCAAAATGACGTTTCCATATGTAATCTAATGTTGCGCGGGACGCGGGAATATCTTCATAAGCAGAGAAATGAGGAGACCAAACGGTCTTGACGCCTTGGCTCTTAAGTTGGTGGAATAAAACATCATCTTCGCCGCCGCTATCGTTTAAAGCGGGGTCAAAAACAGGGCTTGGTAAGCGCATACGCGCCGTATCTAGCGCCGCCCCGCCCATGCCGAGGAACTCGTCTATATAACCTTCCGGTGCAGGTAACGTCCGGCTAAATAATGGTATCATAGCCCTTAACTTTGGGTCGGCGCTGTCATGCATGCGCGCGGTAACATCAGAAAAGGCGATGCCGGCCTCATATTTAACTAAAAGGTTAACCATGTTTTGTGTCCATTCCGGCGGGGCCTCCATGTCGTCGTCAACAAATAGGAGGAAGCGGCCAGAATATTTTTCCATAGCCGCATTACGGGCATTACAGACGCCGGGCTGGGTTGCGTGAACATAAATAATTTGCACATTTTTATGTTTGGCCTGCATGGCCTGCACATAGGGCTTAGCGCTTCCGGAGGGGTCATTATCGGAAATGATGATTTCAAAATTATCTGTCTTCACCACTTGCCGCACTAGGCTTGAGAGGGCGCAGTCAAGTCCTTTTGGCCGTTTATAAGTCGGCATGATAATGCTGATGCTATCATCTTGTGTCATTGATTATCCCCTTTATGCTGAGTTTGGGGGCCCGTATTATTTTGTAAGAATTGAACGGTACGGCCTATTGGCATCACCTGTGCGCCGCTGTTTTTTATAGCTTTTAGAACCCTTTCAAATTCACCAGGCGTGCAGCCATAGTCTGACGGATTTTCGCGAACGTCATGTGTAAATAAGGTCAGCCAACCGGGTTTGTCTTTAAGGCTGTTAACCGCCTGGATGCTACGGTCAATATCTGGCCCGCTGTAAACCTGCATAGATTTAATTTGATTGAGGTCGGCTTTACGGTAATGAATGCCCGGCATAATCCCGCGCATGGCCGTGAACCGTGTTTCCAAAGATGATTTGTGCGCCGCGTCGACTTCACCATATGGATATGCAAAACTTGTAAGCTTTGGGATGCCTAAGGCGTCAAGCGTTTGGGCGTTTTTGTTTAATTCTGCATCAAGCTGTGCACCAGAGACTTCTAGGATATTAACATGGTTGTAGCTATGGCAGCCGATTTCATGGCCTTTTGTGGTGAGCGTTTTTAAATCTTGAACACTGAAGTGAAGCCCTAAATGATTGCTCGTGCCCGCTAAGCCTGCGGCCACATAAAATGTAGCTTTCCAATCATATTGGTCAAGGTGGGGGCAGGCGTTATCTATTACGCTTTGCGGGAAATCATCAAAGGAGAGGCTGACGATGGGCCGGCTTAGTTTAAATGAAATATCGCGGCGGGCCCGAAGCGGCGTTAGGCGGCGGCTGATGCGGCGCGTAAACCCGGGCGTAATCGCATGTTGCCGAGCGGTCATGACAGGGACTCGCTATACCAACTAGCCCGCCATAATTTAAGGGTATTGATCCGGAGGTTTATCGGCATAAAGGGTAGCTTGATAATAAACTTTAAAATCGGCCGTAAAAGCTTATGCAGGGGCCATTTTTTAAGCCGTATTATCCAGCGGTAAAGAGGTAAACTTTTGGCAATTTCAGGGTGTTTCTTTGTGAACCGCGCGTAATTATGACCGCTTGTTTTAAAGCGCCTTAATAGCGTATCTGTTGTTTCAAGACCAAGGTGTAAGGCGGGGTTATCAATATGTACGAGCTTAAATGTTTTTGATGCCCGCGCGGCCCATTCACTATCCTCCCAGCCCCAACCGGTAAATCTATCGTCAAAGGGGGCTTTTATGAGAACTTTTTTGCGAATACATAAATTTGATGATGCAACGTTCTTAGGGCCCAAAGCTTGCCGCGCAGCCGCATCTTCGCAATCAGACGTTAATGACATAACCCGGTGGATTTCTGTCTCGCTTGGGCCGCGTTCACTTAGTACTTTGAACCCGCCAAAGATAATATCCGCTTTGTTTTGAGTAATAATTTCTAAATATTTATTTAAAAAATTCGTACTCATGGGACGCATATCCGCGTCTAAAAATAATACCCAATCGGCCTTTGCTGCATTAAATAATGCGTTGCGTCCAAAAGATCGGCCTTTGTTTTTTTGCGCGCTTAACAGTTTAATGGAATTATTGGTGGCTTGAATTTGTTTGGATAGGCTTTGGGTAAGGGCAGTATCACCTGTGCCGTCATCATAGATTAAGATTTCTACAGATTGCGGCGATATGTCGGATAGCTCTTTGAGTAGCGTGCGGGGGTCATCTTTATAAAAGGGGATTAAGACCGATAATCTAGGCGCAGGATTCGGGGACGGACTAGAGTATAGCTTTACAGCAGGATCACTCATAATGTGTTCTCTGCGATAATATCTTCATCCTTTGTGTCTTTAAGTTTATCTACTAGGGCTCCTAGCATCGTCCGGCAGTCTGCTATATTTAAAACATAGGCCATAGATAAATAAACGCTAGCACCTAGGGCGGACATGGCAATAACCTTGATCCAGTCAAGCCACATATCTGGAATTGGGAAGAAATAGACGACAAAGGCCATGATGAGGCATGATAATAAAATCTGAGATGTAGATTTAAATGGTAAAGGTAGGGGGTATAAGCGGCGCCCTACGATAATGGCGAGGATGAACCCAACGCTATAGGCGGCGATTGTAGCCACGACTGCGCCCATTAAGCCGTAAATGGGGATAAGCCATATGTTCAAACCAATATTGATAATAACCGGCGGAATAAGTGCCCATATAAATGTCATAGGTTTACCACTGAGCATAAAGGCGCGCTGCGCGTAAAAGCTTATCATGCCGTTCAGGACAGCGGCAAAAGCAATCGGCGGCATAATACTTACCGCGCCGGCCCTAACGCTCTCGCCAAGTATAAATCCGGCAGGTTCAGCAATGAGAGCAATGCCAGTTGCCGCAGGTAAAGTGATAAATAAAAGTGCATTACAATAATCGCGCATGACATTTTGGGATTTGGCGAGGCCTGTCTTTTCGAGAGTTGTCACTGCAATAGGGGTGATTGCCATGCCGATCCAAACAAAGATAATATCCAAGGTTCTGTTCGCAAGATTATAGCCTGCGCTATATTGGCCAGCAGCCGCGGTATCCATCATAATCCCGATGATAAAGACGTCAGCTGAAGATAAAGCATAGCTTAGGACAAGTGATATACAAATTGGAAAGCCGTAATTAAAATATAACTTTATGGCCTTTTTATCTACATGACCGCCTTTAGCCTCGCGGAGCATAAAGGGTACATCAACTATGGCGACAAAAATAATACCAATCATGATGCCGATAAAGGGACCCAATTCTCTGAGGTCAGTTGTTAAGATCAAGAGGATTCCAGAAGTAAAGACAATGGCGCTTTGTAAAGAGTAGTTTCGGCTAAACCGCCCGATACGGTGCGCAGCTTTATGAGCTTCGTGACTAAGATTTGCAAAAATTTGAAAACATGTTGATCCAAGGGCAAAGCCTAAAACCGTCTTAAGGCGTGGATCAAGAGGTATGACCAATAGAGTAATTAATATAAGAATAAAACTGAACGCGGCCATAATAAAGCCGTAAGCGTAAAGGGTCTTAATTAAGCTTGGTATATTGTTTTCTCTCTCTGCACGGGCATGATAACGGGCCATAGCTGCTTCAAGCCAAGTTAGAAGGAGCATATGAAAGAACTGAATTGCGACCATTGCAATAGCATAGCGGCCATATTCCGCGCCGCCGTCACCATTAAGGAGGCGCGTTAGAATAATTATATTCCCGAAACTAACAACTAATGTAGCGAGGTTAACAGGAATATAGGCCAACATGGAACGGCCAAACATTATCTGTCTCGCCTAGGCGTCGTGATCTGATAATATGTTTGAGACATGACTTAGCGTATATTCTCCGAATCGCCCAATAAACAAGGTAGCGTTTTAATCATTATCATCCAGTCAAAAAAGAAGGATGACCGCTCGATATACTCAATATCCAAATCAACGCGGCGTTTTACGTCTTTGGCATCATGAAGCGGGCCGCGTGAGCCGTTAATCTGTGCCCAGCCCGTCATACCCGGCTTGACCCTGTGACGATGGGCATATTCTTCAACGAGTTTATAGCTCTCTGTATCTCCGGTTCGCATACCGACTGCATGGGGGCGCGGCCCAACGAGGGACATGTCACCGCGCAAGACATTAATAAGTTGCGGAAGCTCATCGAGGCTGGTTTTACGGATAAATCGCCCTATTTTTGTCACGCGGTTATCGCCTGCGGTTACCTGTTTGGCAGCTTGTTTATCTTCAGTTTCAACGCGAAGAGAGCGAAATTTAAAAACCTCAAAGACGCGGTTGTTAAACCCATGCCGAGGTTGTTTAAACAAAGCTGGCCCCGGGCTATCGAGTTTAATTAATAGGGCGATGAGCAGTAAAAACGGAGCGCCGATAATGAGGGCAATTAAACTGATGAAAAAGTCCGTAAGCCGTTTAAGCACAATCTGATATGTAGGTTTTGTGCTACCACTAAGATCACGAATGCTGACCTCAGCAATATCTGTTAGCCGTTGTTTGACGTGATTAAAATTCTCAAACTCATCGGAGACATAGGCAATGCGGTTGGGTAATCGTTTCATGCGTTCGGCAAATTGATGGGTTCTTAATGCGGCTGAACTTGGTAGGCTGACAACAATTCTGTCAACATAAGGGAGTTTGTCCCAGTTGACGAGATCGTCGAGTTTGCCAACAACAGGAACGCCGTGAACATTTAATGGGGCTCTTGATAGGCGTTCATCAAAAATAGCCAGAATATTTAATTCTTTTCGACGCGCATTCTCTTCGATTAAGCGCCGAGCGGATTCGGTTGCACCGAGCATAATAATTGTTGGTGTTAGGGCACCTTTTTTATGTAATTGCCGCGTAAAGCTATAATACATCCCGTGTAAAATTAAAATGCCGCCTGCCGCAATGAGGCCTGCCACAGCTAAAGTGTTAGGTAAAAAGGTGATTGGCTTTAGAATTAAAGCTGTTGTTAGCCATAGCCCAAGTGCAATGAGGCTGGCCATTAAGACGGTTTTCACATGGCTAAAAAAAGTCTGGTAAGCAGCAAATTGATGGGCCTTAAGGCTGAAAAGGCTTGTTATGAAGAATAAAGCGCCCAATGCACTGGCGGCTACAGGGGCGATAACCGGCCTGCCATTTTCACCGACATAGCCGCTCATAACGCCGATGGTCACAGCAATCAGCAGAGTAACGGCGACAACATCAATAGCGCGCAGGCAAAACCGTAAAGCTTTGACGTTTATAAGCTTTGGCGGCACGGTAATGTCATTCACTGTTAGCCGCTTACGCCGCCGATCTGTACGGCGCTGCGCCGCACCGGGCTCATTTGAGCTCGAGTCTTGACGGCGCGGTGCTCTACGCTTGTCGTCTTCCGCCCGGTTCATCATTGGTTTTAAAGCACTTTGCTTAGTTACTTGGTTCATGTTCCCCACCATCTTTGAACAGTAACATAGCGCAATTAAGTAAATATCCCGTAAGGCTGCTGATGTTATTCTCAAAAAATAATATGAATTTGCTATTTTTACGTCGAAAAGGTGGGTTAGGCTTAAAAAAATGTTAAGTTCGTTAAATAGTGGTGCTATAGGCATGATAATGAGGGAATTATTTTTTAATTCGATAAATCTGTCTTTTTTAAACATAAGGCTTGAAATAACTGTCACAATAAGGCATTTCCCCGCTCGGAGACGTGGCCGAGTGGTTGAAGGCGCGCCCCTGCTAAGGGCGTATACAGGGAACTGTATCGAGGGTTCGAATCCCTTCGTCTCCGCCAGCCGCCTTATCTAAGTTATTGAAGTATTTATATTAACTTCCATTTTATCAAATGACACCTCACCGGAAACCCCACCTAAACTGCCAAGATATCGTAACATTACTGTTTAGTAATACTTCTGTGGTCCATAGTGGTTCATGATGTTTTGGAGCCAATTTGGCTTAGAGCGTGATCTTCCCCATAGCTCGAACTATCAGCTAGTGCTTCCCTACGATCAACAAACTATCATAATATGAACGATGCCATAAGTGGATTAAGAGAAGATCACGGTGTGGGCATCAAGAGACCTTTGGACTGACTGATTAAATTACCCAAAGAAAATTGTTTCCGAAAATTCTCGCTAATCCCCGAAAGCAGACCTCAGGAAAGACTGAGCGGATACGTACCACGGGCGGCTGTGAGTGCGTTCAGAACATTAAAGGCTTGCAAAATTTTAAGGGTTAGCCAGATAATCATTATCATGTTAGTCACAGAATGTGATTAACTTAAAACTGTGATTTGTTTTGCCTTATAATAATATGAATATTGACGATCATACAAAAGCAATCTCTTTGCCGTGGTGGGCGGTGCAACTTATCGCGTGGTTTTTATTTTGTGTTTTATCCTTTCTGTCTTTGACCCTTTGGTATGGTAATCCGCGCTGGATGCATGTGGCGCATATTGGTCTTCAGGCTATGAGTGGTGCGGCGATGACTTTGCCGCTTACCTTGATTTTGCCTTATGCTAATAAGGGCGGGGTCCTGCGACGTGTGCTGGCCCATTTGGTCGTTGTAGCTGTCCTTGCGTTTCTTTGGAATATTTTTCGCATGGCAACATTCGATGCAATGATTACGGCGCCGGATATTTGGCAGGATTTTGGTGGTTGGTATTTTACGGCCCTTCTTATCTTTGGCTTATGGGCAGCGCTTTATTATATTGCACAGGCCTATATAGCCGTTGCTTTAGAGCGAAAACAGGCCGAACAAGAACGGGTTAGGCGGGTTGAGGCAGAGAATTTTTCCCGGGAAGCACAGATGAAAATGTTGCGCTATCAACTTAATCCGCATTTTTTATTTAATACGCTTAATTCCATTTCCGCTTTAGTAAAAACAAATAGGTCTGACCAAGCGCGAACAATGATTTCCCAGCTCAGTCATTTCTTAAGGCTTTCACTTGAAAACGATGAAATGATTGACATGAGTTTATCTGGCGAGATTGAGGCGTTAAAGCTTTATTTGGATATTGAAAAAGTCCGCTATGCTGAACGATTAAATGTTAATATCGACGTTGATTCGGATGTTTTAGATGCGCAGATTCCGGCGCTTATTTTGCAACCTATTTTCGAAAATGCACTTAAATATACGATTGCAGGGCAGGTGAAGGGAGGAACTATTCGTCTAAGAGGGCGCCGCGATGGTGACCGTGTTGTTTTATCTATAGCGGATACTGGCCCTTCGGATAAGCGGAAGAAACCAGCGGTGCTTCCTTTAAAAAAGGGTGTTGGCCTTCAAAATATAGAAGGGCGTATTCAGGCTCATTACGGGGGCGCGGGACATGTCGAATATAAGCTATCTGATTTAGGTGGATTGGACGTTATATTATCCTTTCCCTATAATCTTGCAGCAAAAGCTGGAGCGGCTTAAACATGCCGGTAAGTGCAATTATTGTCGATGATGAGCCTTTAGCGAGAAGCCTACTTGGCGCTATTTTAAATGATATTGATGATGTGAACCTGCTCGCGGAATGCCAAAATGGTTATGAAGCCATTGATGCGGTTATTAAATATAAACCAGACATGATGTTTCTGGATATTGAAATGCCGGAAATGAACGGTTTTGATGTAATCAAATCTATTCAGTCTGACCTTTTGCCTAAGGTTATCTTTACAACGGCTTATGCACAATATGCTGTTGAAGCTTTTCAGGTTCAGGCGCTTAATTACGTGCTTAAACCGCTTGATGATGAAAAAATTCGAAGCAGTGTAGATCGTGTGCGCAGCTCGCTGCAACAAGGACATGGCAAGCTGTCAAAAGTTAACTTGCTATCCGTCTTACAGCCTACAAGCCTTAGCGCAGCTGAAACATCCTTAATTGTAAAAGATAGTGATAAAATCGCTTTTTTAGAAAAGCGAGATATTGACTGGATCGAAGCTGATGGTGATTATATTTGTATATATATTGGCGACAAGACTCATCTGATACGCGCGACATTAAAATCAGTCGAATTACAATTAATGCACGCTAACTTTTTGCGTATTCACCGCTCGACAATCATTAATCTTGATAAGATTGCGCAAGTTATCCCGATGCAAAAGGGAGAGGCTGTTATTGTCACAAAGACGGGGCAAAATTTAAAAGTGAGTCGACGCTACGGCTCTATTTTACGTGAAAAACTGGACCTGTAACGGGTTTAATTCCCATTTACCGCGTGAGAAGTCCGCTTCACCGCTTTAGTCTTGTTTTTTATACTTTCTCTCGTTTTATTAAATCTAAAAAATATAGCGTCATTAAGGGGACAATAATGAAGAACAACGTCACATTACCGCGTCATTATCTTAAGTTTGCCAGTATTTCTGGTTTGGCCATGTTAACAGCCCTCGCCTCTGCAGGCTCGGCATATGGGCAAACAAGCGAGATCATTGATAATGAAGACGGAACATCGGAAGTCATTGTAACAGTTGAGCGCCGCTCACAATCTTTGCAAGATTATGCGGGTACAGCTGCGGCGATTAGCGGTGAAGAGCTTAAACTTTTAGGAATAGGCAATATTAATGAACTTGACGGTAAAATCCCAGGCCTGTCTATTGCAAATAACCAAGGCAATATCGAAGTCTACATCCGTGGTGTGGGCTCATCAAATAATACTGAACTTGGCGATCCGGCTGCGGCTACCCATTTAAACGGCGTTTATGTTCCGCGGCCCGCTGGCTTTGGCGCGGCCTTTTTTGATATTCAACGTGTCGAGGTTAATGTTGGCCCGCAGGGGACATTACGTGGACGGAATGCGACCGCTGGGTCTGTTAATATTATTCCGTGGGGGCCGGGGATTGGCCAAAAAGATGCCGCCATTGAAGCTTCTTATGGTAATTTCAATGACTACCGCATTGAAGGGGTTGTGAATTTACCGGTCACAGAAAACTCTGCTTTCCGGCTTTCAGCGTTTAAAGGGGGACACGACAGCTATTTTAATAATGTAACGCCTGATAGTTCCGTACTCGGTGTTGATGTTCCAACCTCTGAAGATGAGGGGATCGGTGTTGCCGAAGAGACGGACGATTTCGGTATTCGCGCGGCCTATGCCATTGAACTAACCGATGCGTTAAAGTTTACGCTTACGGGTGATTATATCGAACAAAAGGGGACAGGTTATACAGGGATTAACTTCGCCAACCCCTTAGGAAACGGTATTGATCCTGATGATATTGATAATCCGCGGGATGTTTTTGGCCGCGGCATTACACCGGATGAAGATACAGAACATTATGGTATCAAAGGGCAGTTAGATTATAAAGGTAAAGGCTTTAATGTTGAATATATCGGCTCCTACCGTGATCTTGTCTATGATTATGAGTTTATCACGCCGGCTGCCCCTAATTTTGATGGTGCCATTGCGCTCTTGCAGCCATTTAATGAGACATTTGACAATTTCTCCCGCGTTAGATTTATTACAGATTCTGAATCTATCGTCCAAGAACTTCGGCTTTATAATGACGGCCAGGCACTTGGCGCCGGTAAGCTTGACTGGACTGTTGGCGGCTTTTACTTCAATGAAAGCCAGCGCACATTTCTTGGCACGACCGGGGACCGTAACCCGTTCTTCCAAGGGGTTGAATTTAATCAAACAACCGATACGGACAGCTATTCCGCCTATGGTGATTTTACCTATCATCTTCCGGGGGATAAGGTTCGGTTTAGCGGCGGCTTAAGATATACAAATGATGATAAAAGCCGTTTTGGTATCAATGCGCGCTATGCCTTTGGTTTTGGCGGCCCTGACTTCTCTTGTTGCTTTATTAATGGTGTTGCCAGCGGGACCGAAGGTTTTGAATTTGCCGGGTTAGACCGCGAAATTATTGTGCCAGATACAAATGGTGACGGCCTGGTTGACGCGACAGAGTCCATTGCCTTCCTATTCGACGGTATTGCTCAATTTGGTGCCCGTGACGGTTTTGATGACATCTTCCCGAATGGACAACAAATTCAAGATGTGTTCCCAAATGCAGCAGACCGCCCCTTGTGTACGGCATTTGCCTTTGTCGGGAGCTGTGACAATTTCGTGCCTGATTTCAACGGACGGGTTGATTTCTCTTTGGCACCGTTTAACTCAACATTTGCACCGCAAAGCGGACGGTTGCAAAATGATTTCGTTGATTGGCGTATCCGTGCAGAATATGATGTTACGCCGCAAAACTTAGTTTATGGCCTCATTTCGACCGGTAATAAGTCTGGTGGGTTTAATGATAATATTGCGGGCACTGAAGGGCTTGGCGTCTCTAACCCCGCGCAAAATGCGCCTGTTGAATTTAACACAGATACGCTTGCGCCGACTTATGGCCCAGAAACGCTGACGTTATTTGAGCTTGGGTCAAAAAATGAGTTCTCTATTGGCGATATTGGCGCACGGTTTAACGTTTCCGCCTTTTATTATGATTATGATGATTTACAACTTACGACCCTCTTACAGGTTCAGCAAATCATTGACTTTGAAGGTTTTGAAGACGTTGATCTGCCGGATGGTACGGGTACGGGTGTTTTTGGTTTTACCTTTAACGCATCAGATGCAGAAATTTACGGTGCGCAGTTTGAAGGTGGACTAGAGCTTCCGGGTAATGTCAATTTAAATGCGACATTGCTATGGCTTGCCGAAGCGCGGGTTGTAAATTCGCAAGATATCCAAGACTCGCGGTTTCAGGCTGATGTAGATGCGGCTAATGCTGTCAACCGAAGCATTGAAGGCAATCGTTTAATTCGGACGCCGGAAATTCAATTTAACGGCTCTTTATCAAAACTATGGAACGTGAATAGCGGAAGCGTCGACGGCATTGTGTCGCTAGGCTATCGGTCATCACAACATATGACGATCTTTAACGGTATTGATTTTAATAATCCTGATAACCCAGAAGGCCGCCTTGATGATACAGTTGATGGTTATTTCACGATTGATGCTGGTGTGGGATATACCCACGGGGATGATGATAAGTGGCGGATCGAAGCCTATGTCAATAATTTGACAGGAATAGAGCGCGAGCAAGCCATTATTATCACGCAATTTGATAATACGCGCTTTTTCTCTCCGCCTCGGACTTATGGCGTTCGGCTCAGAGCGAAGTTTAAATAGCCCGAGTTTATCCCTGAATATTTATGAGTGTTTTCATGAAGCGTAATTGTCTTTTGACGACAGGTTTAAAAGCAGTCTTGGCTACAGGTTTGGGGGGGCTATTGGTTCTTTCGGGGCCGCAGGGCTCTAATGCTGAGGCCAAGACTTGGCCATCTGTTCGTAGTCCGATTGAAAAAGACCCAATCATTGAAGCCAAGATAGATGACTGGCTGTCTAAGATGAGCCTTGAGCAAAAAGTCGGTCAAATGATACAGGCGGAGATCAAATCAATCTCACCGGATGATGCGGCCAAATATCATATTGGTTCTGTCCTTAACGGCGGTGGTTCTTGGCCGACAGATGATGCCAACGGGCCCTTAGGGGCGTGGATGTCAATGGCAAGCCTATTTTACGGTGCGTCGATGGACACGGGTGATGGGCGTTTAGCTATTCCCGTAATGTGGGGAACGGATGCAGTTCATGGCCATAATAATGTGGTCGGCGCAACGGTATTTCCGCATAATATTGGTTTGGGGGCGGCGAATAATCCTGGTCTTATGCGCGATATCGGTACTGTCACGGCCCGCGAAGTAGCGGTGACGGGTATTGATTGGACATTTGCGCCAACTGTCGCGGTTGCGCAGGATATTCGTTGGGGCCGGACATATGAAAGCTACTCATCTGATCCCAAAATTGTGGCTAATTTGTCTAAAGAAATCCTTCTTGGCCTCCAAGGTCATCCAGCTTTGGACAACTTTCTATCCCAGCAAAAAGTCATCGCGACGACAAAACATTTCATTGGTGATGGCGGAACGATAGATGGTGATGACCAAGGGAATACGGTTCTACCGGAAGACGAGCTGTTTGACATTCATGGACAGGGTTACGTACAAACGATTGGCGCCGGTGTGCAAACGGTTATGGCCAGTTTTAATAGTTGGAACGGGGATAAAGTTCACGGCAGTCAATATCTACTAACAGACGTTCTAAAAGGTAAGATGGGTTTTGACGGCTTTGTCGTAGGTGACTGGAACGGCCATGCTCAAGTCGAGGGCTGTAGCAATAGCTCTTGTCCGCAAGCGGTTAATGCCGGCGTTGACTTGTTCATGGTGCCCGAAGACTGGAAGGCATTTCTAAGCAATACAGTGTCTCAAGTTAAATTAGGTGAAATCCCTATCTCTCGAATTGACGATGCGGTGCGCCGTATTTTACGGGTTAAATATAGGGCGGGCATGTTTGACCACGGGAAACCAGTGGAGCATCAACTCGCTGGCCGCGCATCATTAATTGGCCATGCAGATCACCGCGCCGTTGCGCGGCAAGCCGTCCGAGAATCCCTTGTGCTACTTGAAAACAATGGGATTCTTCCGCTTAACCCAAAAGATAAAATTATCGTCACTGGGTCAGGGGCAGATAATTTAGCCTTTCAATCCGGCGGCTGGACGGTAACATGGCAGGGACGTGACCTTGAAAGCAGGATTATCAACCCGCGTAAATATTATCAAGGCCATACAAGTATTTTGGATGGCATGCGCGAGGCTGTGAAAACAGCGGGCGGCAAGGTCAAGACGGATCCAAAAGCAAAAGCCGATGTTGCGGTTGTTGTCTTTGGTGAAGAACCTTATGCGGAATTTGACGGAGACATTGCCTCAACTGATTTTGACCTCAAAGCCTCGAAGGATTTTGCATTAATACAAGATTTTAAAGCCAGAAATATTCCGGTTGTAACCGTTTTCTTATCGGGACGTCCCCGGGGTGTTGATGCGGCGATTGATGCGTCTGATGCTTTTATTGCCGCTTGGCTCCCGGGGAGTGAAGGCGCGGGTGTTGCGGATGTTATCTTAGGGGATAAATATTCATTTAAAGGACGCCTTCCTTTTGATTGGCCCGCGTCAACAGATGAGGGCGGCAACGCAAAAACTCGTTATGCAAGGGGCTATAACGCGGCCATTAATATTGGGTCAGAGCCTTAATTGTGAACGGCTTTCGGCTTTTATTGATCGGCGCAATCCTTATGATTGTGACGGTTTTTGCCATGACCACCCTAAGTGGGTCTTATATAAATACAGGAAATGCTGCTGGTATAAGTCATGATGAAGGCACTTATCAAGAACGTCATGGATGGGAGCTTATTTGGTCGGATGAATTTGACGGGGATGTTTTAGATCCTGAAAAATGGGCCGCTGAGACCTCATGTTGGGGGGGTGGTAATAATGAACGTCAATGTTATACGGCCCGCGAAGATAATGTTGCTGTTCATGATGGTGTATTGAAACTGAAGGCTAAAGCCGAAATGTTTACGGGGCTTAAATACCCACAAGATTGGGAGCAGCGCGGAGAACTTGTAACCCAAAATTACACGTCTGGGAAAGTTCGCACCAAGGGGTTGCATCACTGGACTTACGGACGGTTTGAAGCGCGGATAAAATTACCACATGGGCAGGGAACATGGCCCGCTTTTTGGATGTTACCCGAAGAGAACCATTACGGAAAATGGCCTTTATCGGGTGAAATCGACATTATGGAATCAATTAATCTCGGCGCAGCATGTGATGATTGCGGGGTGTCTGATATAGAAAACCGCTCCAGCGTTGCCTTGCATTTTGGTCATTTATGGCCGGAAAATCAATTTCGGTCACATAAAAATAGTCTCCCAAACGGTATAGACGGCTATCATATTTTTGCTGCCGAATGGCATGAAGACCGTATTCATTGGTTTGTAGATAATCAGAAAATATTTACACTAACAAAAGACCAATGGTTCACTCAGGCGGTTACAAAACAGGACAATCAATTTGCGCCGTTTGATCGCCCCTTTTACTTGATGCTAAATCTTGCTGTGGGCGGAAATCTACCTGATAACCGAAATGAAAATGGATTTAATCCAGACTCATTCCCAGCGGAATTAAATATTGATTGGGTACGTGTCTATCAATGCAAAGATAATAAGGTGGCTAGGCTAAGCTGTATGCAAGATCTAGATTGAACCTTATTTATGATCTCAACGTTAAAGGTTTTAACGCTTTGATTTTATTGTGTTAATAAATACTCGGTTAGGATAGGTCTTACGTCTTGTCGTCTATGACAAATTCTGCTTTCATATGCGGATGATAAAGACAAAAGTAAGCAAGACTTGTTTCATCCGTAATAATCATTGTGTAACGCTCATCCTTTTTTAATTCACCTGAGTCCCAGCTTTTATCATTTGCGGTTGCTGTGTGGGGGACGATGTCTAAATTGACCCATGTGACTTCATCGCCAATATTGACTTCGAGCTTAGGCGTAGAGAATTTAAACCTTTTTATCTCTATTATATGTTTGACTGGCTCTCTTACCGGTTTCGGCTCTGGGGCCGTCTGCGCAAGATCATCCTTTAACTCACTCGGCTTAAGCGATGTTTCGGGGGTCACAATGTTCGTAATCGGATTGCTATCTTGTTCTGTGACTTGGGATAGGCTTTCTGTGGACTGTGATAGTGTTTGTAATTCTTTTTGGGATGCAACAGCTTCTGTAGTGCTCGAGAGTTGAGCCAGTTTAATATTAGGTGCTTGTGCTTGCCTGTCTATGTGAGTTGGTTGTTCTAAGAATCCGGGCTTTGCCTTATTCTTGCCGGCCGTATTTTGCCCCGTCTTTACTTCAGAGGGCATAGCCTCAGAAGGATTAGGTTTTACTAGAGCAGCCTTCTCTGTTCTTACGGCTTCTGCCGACTTATCGGTTAAAGTTCCGGTTAAAACTGGAGTTAAAACTTTAGAGGGTTGAATAATTTTGTCGGCTTTTAAAGAGGCTTGTTCTATATTTTGAGCTTGAGGGTTTAAACCCTCAAGCTGTATCTGTTCGTCAGGCCTTACCTGAGCCGAATTTATAGATGCAGCTGAGTTCGCAGGCGCAACTGTATTTGCATCTGAACATGCAGCATAGATTAAACTACATAACCCTGCTGATATAACAAAGGTAAAGACTGAATATTTCATTTTAAAACTTTTAACCGCCGAGTTGTTTTACCATCATTTCAGCATGAACTTCATGGGCTTTGAAAATTTCAAGACCAGCTTTGAAAAGTTCTTTCATTTCAGCATTTTCAATGTTTGGAATAAAAGCTGTTTCAACAAGATTGTTGACAGCTTTATGGTAACCAAGCTCATTTGATGCGTAATACATATCAAATTCACTACCGTTAAGTGATTCAAGCTTGGCTGAAATACCTGCTGCATCGGCTGTTAGTTTTTGACTTAGGAAATTATCCTGTGGCTGTGCATCAAGCTTCTTTAAAAGGCCAAGTGCAAGCTCGTTAACCATTTCATGGTCTCTTACCATTGTTTCTGCAAAGGCACGAACTTCAGGGCTAGATGTTTTTCTGAGCGCGATTTTGGCGTATTCAATATCGATATTGTCCGCAGTGTAGGCGACATGTGCAATTTCAAGATCGTTAAGGTCAGCAGGGTTTGTAGACGCAGCAGCAGGTGCTGTACTTGCAGTTTTAGCGGATTGCGTTGCAAGGGACTCGCAGGCTGTCGCACTCAATGCAGTCGCGAGTAAAATGGGTAATAATCTCAATTTCATTTTTCTCTCCTAATGAAAACTTTTAGAGAACGGTAAACTATGCAGGTTAGTGCAACAAGCAAGACAATCGCCAATGTTAGAGACTATAGGCATTAAGTATGAGACGATTTGTAAAGCTTGATTATTTATTATGCTAAATTTAGATGACATGAATTTTCATAAATGGCCGGAATCAGGCGGAAATTTAAAAGATATGAGGCTCATGATATTAATCAATTAAACCTTTATGTTATCTTGTGGCTTCGGCCTATGGCCCGGCGTAAATAGCCGTGGCTTGACCCGCGTTTATAACCGCAATGATTAATGCTGCGCGGCTGTTAATTAAAGACGCATTTGTTCCGTTAACTTGGGTTTGCACTTGTAAGATATCGAGTAATGAGCTTTCCCCAAGATCATATTCTATGCTCTCGAGCCTTAAAGATTCGTTCGCAGCATCGGAGGCGACGTCTAGGTTTGCCACAGTTTGCTCCAAAGTTTGAAGGCTGTCATAGGCATTTTCAATCTCATTAACCGCGAGGCGAAGATTTTGCTCATGTAGCTGCAAGCTTTCATCTAGCCCTGCGGTGGCTGAGTCGATATTGGCTTGAATAGAGCCGTCATCGAGTAGAACTTGTCCCAGCCCGGCGGCAATATTTGCGATATAATCAGCCGGATCAAACAGGTCTGAAAACCGGCTTCCGGCGGATATACCACCTGAAATAGATGTATTCGGAAGATAAGCACGTTCGGCAATTTTCAAGGATTGTAACTGGGAATATATTTGCGCCTTGGAAATCATAATATCAGGCCGTAGATTTAAAACCGATAAAGGGACATCGCGGGACGGCATAACCCAATCAGCTAGCAGGTCTTTGGCGAGGTCTAAATCGCTTTGCGGAAACCCCCCGAGTAGAATACTTAAAGCACGTTTGGCGGCTCGGGCCGATTGGCGGGTGTTTTCATAGGCAGATTGGGCGCTTTTAAAATTCGCTTCGGCAAAAACAAAATCTGCTTTTGCGGTATCGCCCAATCGGTAACGTGCCTCTGAGATACGGCGGCTTTCCCCTAAAAAATCTAAATTTGTTTTGGCAAGATCAACTTGAAGCTCGGCTGCGACTGCATTGATATAGGCGCGGGCCGTTGCGGCGGCTATAGCTTGACGGGTATTTTCAAGAGCAGTCTGTTGAATGAATAAAGCAATACGGGAGCCTTCAATGGCCGCTTTACGCTGTCCAGATAGGTCTAAGTTCCAGCTACCATTGATTGAGGCGCTATAGGCGTCATTAGCGCTATTGATATCGCCTAGAAAGGCAGAGCCGCTTGCGGAGGCCGCGGCGTCAAGACGGGGCCTGAGACTGGCAGCGGATTGCCGTAAATTTGCTTCCGCAGCTCGCAGCCTTGTGCGGGCCGTTAAAATATCATAATTGGCATCCAGCGCCTGCTCAATATAACCGATCATGATCGGGTCAGGGTAAATCTCGCGCCAATTAAGGCTTTGCTGGGTTGGGGTCGTAAGGTCAATAAGCCACGCCTCGGGGACGTCTTGGGCGGTGCTGTCAACGCGCAAATCCACATCAGTATTTTTCGTTAATCCCGCGCAGCTAGATAATAAGCTACCACTAATTAGGCTTGCGATAATTAAACGCGGGCTAATCATGACGCAACGCCTGAATGGGGTTAAGTCTTGAGGCGCGGCGGGCGGGGAGAAACCCGAATAACAAACCGATAATTAAAGAGGAACTAAAGGCTAAGAGAGCGACATTGGGGTTAAAGTTAAATGTTAATTTAAGGATGTCGACAGTGACTTTGAAAACCCCAAAACCGATTAAAAGGCCGATGACGCCTGATATAGCGCAAAGCAATAAGGCCTCTGTTAAAAATTGGATTAAAACGGTCGAGCCTTTGGCTCCAACCGCCATGCGCAGGCCGATTTCACGGGTGCGTTCCGAAACGGACACAAGCATTATATTCATGACGCCAACCCCGCCGACAATAAGGGATATACCTCCCATAGCGGCCAAAATATAAGAGAGCGTTTTCGTGCTATCCGCCGCTTGTTGACGCCAAGCCCGAGAGCTGAAAATGCGGTAATCGGGGGGCGCGCCGGATTTTATATCACGGGAGCGGCGTAGGATAACGTCCATTTCGTCTTCAACTTGATTAAGGTCTGCGCCTAACTGTCCAACAACCCGTAATGAGGAGACATGATTACGCACAAAAGGATTGCCGCCCGTGATACGGTCGCGGGCGAGCGGTAGGGGTACCCACGCAAATATATCATCATTACCAAATGAAATATTATTATCTGCTTTTGTGACAACCCCTTTAACGATAAATGAGACATTATTGACTTTAATCGTTTGGCCAATAGGGTTTTGTCCTTCGAATAAACGGTTATGAACCCCGTCGCTGATAACGGCCACTGGAGCCTTTTGCTCAATATCGGCATATGTAATATTTTCACCGAGTAGAATTTCATTACCCAAGGCTTTTAAATAATCGGCATCAACGCCTAGGGCGTTGCCGCTGACGTCATTTGTGTCTGTTGCAATCGTGGCATTTGAGCCTTGAAGATTGCCGGTAGACGCTATGACGCCAGGGATGTTTCGCATCTCGGCGGCGTCTTGTTCGGTGAAGGGCATTTGCGGACGGCTTTGACTACTGCGGCGGCGGTTCCAATCGGGCCAAACCTGCATGGTGCGAGAGCTTATGGAATTAAGTGATTCTTCTACTTGCGCTTTTGCGGCGTCCCCAAAGGCTAGCATGGCATAGACAGAGGCTACGCCGATAATAATCCCTAATGAGGTTAAGGCCGAGCGGAGCGGATGCTCAATAATAGAGCTAAAAGCGAGGCCGACGGTGGAAATAATATTCATGCAGCTTCCATATTTAATCGGTCAGAAGTGACTTTACCGTCACTAATCTCGACAATGCGTTTCGCATAGGCTGCGACGTCTTTTTCATGGGTGATGACAATGATCGTAATGCCTTGGGCGTTTAATTCGATTAAAAGCTTCATGATATCAATGGAGGTTTTGCTATCAAGTGCGCCGGTGGGTTCATCCGCCAAAATAATCTTGGGCTGTCCGGCTAGGGCGCGTGCAATGGCAACCCGCTGCTGCTGCCCGCCCGATAACTCCATCGGCCTATGTTTAGCCCGGTCTTTAAGGCCTACAGTTTCAAGACAGGCAAGGGCCATATCTTTTATATTTGAAGGCCGGGGCGTGCGGTACATTAAAGGTAGTTCAACATTTTGCTGCGCAGTCTTTTTGGGTAAAAGTTGAAACTGTTGAAAGATAAAACCGATGGTTTCATTGCGTAGTTTTGATAAGGCTTTTGGTTTAAGCTCGCTAATATCGTTTCCGTTGATAGTCACATGGCCTTGGCTGGGTTGGTCGAGCGCGCCGATGAGGTTCATAAGCGTTGATTTACCCGAACCTGATGCGCCCATAATGGCGACAAATTCACCTTCAGAAATATCAAGATCAATATTGTTTAAGGCATAAAGCTTCGTTTTGCCCATCACATATATTTTTGTTAATTGACGGCAGCTTATAAGGGGCTGAGCGTTCATAAAACCCTAGCGCCGCGCACGGGCATTTGCCGGTGCCCCGCCGTTTTTCTGTCCGCTTGAAATTGATGTTACAATATGATCGCCCTCCTCAAGCCCGCTAACGACTTCGGTAAATGAGCCGTCGGATAAACCAAGTGAGATGGTCTTGGCCTTCATTTTATTATCCCCTGATTTTACCCATATCTGTGCATCTCTAACTTTTGCTTCTGATTGAATAACGGCGCGGTAGTCTTGATATTCTGTTGAGTTTAGCTCGTCTTTAATAATCTCATCAATGCGGTCTCTCAGGTCTTTTAAATAGGATACACGCCGCCAGTTTTGTGTGGGGTCAGCAATATTTTCGCGAAGCGTTTTTGTATCCTCTTGAATACGTGATAAAATATTCTGTATGCGCGGGGCTGTAATGCCGATGGATGATAAGCGTACCTCGGCTTTGGGATCCGCTAAGGCTTCGCCGTCCTCAACAGGCTCGCTCCATTGTTTGATTTGGTCAGGGGTTGGGCGAAACCGCTCGGCGGATGAAGGGATGCGTTTGATTCCAGATTTAGAATTTGTTGTAATTTGGACATTGGCGGTCATGCCGGGCATTAAGGCAAGGTCAGGGTTTTCAGCCGAAATAACCGCAATATAAGTCACAATGTTACTTTTAATTTCTGACTTGAACCGTAACTGCTCTACGCGGCCTTCAAAGATTTGTCCTGGATAAGCGTCCACACTAAATGTTGCGATATCGCCTTTATCAAGTCCCGAAACATCGCCTTCGACAATAGAGGCGTCCACTGAAACTTTAGTCAAGTCCCCTGCAATTTTAAATAACTCTGGGGATGAGAAAGATGCGGCGACTGTTTGCCCCGAATCCACGAGCCGCTCTATGACAATGCCGTCTATGGGAGCTTGTATGACTGTTCTTGATAAGTCGACTTCTGACACACGTAAATTAGCTTTTGCTTGGTCTAGGACGGAATATGAGCTTTCAAGTCTTGCCTCCGCCAGTTCAAGATCCGCTTTGGCCAGTTCCATGGCCCGTTCAGTTTCTTCTAGCTGGGCTTTGGAAATAGCATTTTCTTCATAAAGCTGCCGCCGGCGATTAAGGGAGCGTTCCGATTGCTTAAGGTTGATTTTTGAGCGTTCGACGGTCGTTTCTTGAATTTTAATATCCGTCTTGCGGGCTTCGACTTGTGCTTTATTTTGGGCGAGGGCGTGGCGTAAATTTTCTGGATCAATAGTTGCTAGAACATCCCCTTTTTTAACGGCGCTGTTAAAGTCTACATTTACATCAAGAATCCGTCCTGATACTTCTGATCCGACTAATACGGTAATCTTCGGACGAACGGTACCCGTCGCATTGATTATTTTTGCGATTTTACCTGTATCAACATTTACGGTTTGCATGCTCTCGGGCGCGTCGGTCTTATTTGATGAACTATCCCCGCACCCTGTTAAGACTAAACTAAGCGCAAAAAAGATAGCGGCTGTTCCCAAGTGTTTTAAGTGTCCCATAGGGTGTCTATTCATCATTAATCCATCATCTGTAAATGAAAAACTGATAAGTGACGATAATTTAATTATAATACAACTTAATAACAAGGCGGTGTTTATAAACCTTATGGATAAAACTCTGTGAAAGACCTTTAGGCCTTGGTGAAGATCGTCAGGTTATAGTGCTTATGAATTTGACTCTATTGAACATAAACGCGCGATGTTAATTGAGCGGCTGCGGTATCAAAATCTTCTATTTTCCGGGAAGATCGTGCGATTAATTGCGCGCCCTCCATAATGGCTAAACACGCGGCCGCTTCTTGTTCAATATTTCCAACATTAGTAATAGAGTTATCTTTATGGCCGAGCGTAAATGTTTCTATTAGCCATTTTCGACTCCCGGAATGAAACTTCTGAATTTCCAATAAAACCTGATCGCTAAGACTATCTTGGCCGCTACTAAAAGCAACGCAAAGACAAAGGCATTTGCAACCGGACAGCCCTGATTTATAGATTTGAATATAATCATGCAGTCTTGCGCCGCCTGTTTTATGACGGGCATTGATGTTTTTAAGGTCACTAAATAATGTCTCTCTATAGCGGGACATTAACGCCTTTGCGAGATCGTCTTTTTTGGGAAAATGATAATGAATACTGGCCTTACGAATACCGACATCTTCGGCTAAATCCGCATAGCTAAATCCATTATAGCCCCGTGCACGCACAGCACGTTCCGCAGAGTCTAAGAGGGCTGTTTTTCTATCCATGATTATTCATAACTCTACAGGTGTGAAAAGCCAAGTCTATCTATTTTTCATCACTCATAAGTTCATCAAAAACACATTCTGCCGCTTCGAGCGCGCCTTCCAGATAGCCGCCAAATGTTGGCGCTGTTTCGGTTGACCCTAAAATAAGACGGCTATCCCATAAATTTTTGAGGATAGACGGTCGTCCATAATTGGGATGGTGGGATAGCCCTTCATGATCTAGTGCTGTTGCTGTTTCATCCTCAAGAGCCCAGTCCTGTAAAATAAGATCAAGCGGAGTGTTGGCAGCGTTGCCGAACACGCGAATGAGTTGTGCTTTTGCTGCATCTAATAATGCGGTTTCATGACCTTTACGGTGATTAGCTGGGACGCCGATAAATCCAAATAATGCATAGGGGCCGCCGCTTGGTGGGGATGCGTCATGAATTTCTACCATAGGGCCGCGCCGGCTTATGGCGTCGCCTGACAACCCTTGATCGCGCCAAAATGCGTGCTCATAAATAGCCATAACTTTGGCATGCCCGGCCATCCATGTTGGAATATCATTCATGGCCTTAAGGTGCGACAGGCTTAGCTTAGGTTTAAAATCTATACTGTCTGCGGCAATACGCGGTGGTAAAGCTAGAACTACTTTGTTACTGTTGATTTTGGTTGTTTGGCCAGTTCTATGAATAAGATGACTTGCTATGACATCATCTTTACAAATTTTCCTCGCCCTAAGTCCAAGGGATATTTTCTCTCTGGGTATATTGGCAGCAAGTGCATTAATTAAGGCGTTAAGGCTCCCTTTAAGGCGGTAAGACCCTTCCATTGAAGAGATGCCTTTTCCGCGCTGCACATAGCCTGTATTGTCTTCATAGCTCAGAGCGCCAGTTGAATACTGATTAAATTTTTCCAGACGTAATTCATCAATGAGATTATCTATACGGAGTTGCCCGGGCCAAAACCAAGCAGGACCTAAATCATAATATGTTTCTTTATGCTTGTCTTTAAACAAATGAGCATGGACCCGCCCGCCCAACCGGTTGCGGGCTTCTACTAAATGAAATGAGCGGCTAGATTTATGTAGCTTATAGGCTAAAGCGAGCCCGGATAAACCGCCGCCAATAATCAATATATCTGTTTGAGTAGATGTGACCATATTAGAGCGTTACCCTTTTGGCTATATCTAAATGACCGCGAATGGGGTTACGCAATTTTGGGCGCATCTGTATATCTGAGATGCCGTGTTTTAGACCAAATTTGAGCGCCTTGCGCCCCGGCTTTGGCATTAAATTTTCCGCCGATGGGAATACGCAGCCATGAATGTTGACGTAATTCGTCACCGGATTCATTAAGGCTTCCGCTAAGAATGAGATATTCACCGCCTTCAGGAAGCGCTATATGAGACTCGGCATGCGGCGCCCATGATTCAAGCTGAACCGTTTCTCGCTCATCTTGGAATAAGGGTGTGATGGACAGGCCGGGACGGGCGGCATCTTGAATTTGGCCTATCTTGTTCATATTAATTTTTACGGGCGTGCGGTCATTCATATCAAATTGCCATAATTTTACAAATATAGTGCAGCCAAGCTCGGAACCAGGTGTATGTTGTGACGTGGGCGGATTGCGGATATAAGAGCCGACAGGAAAATCCCCATGTTCGTCTTGAAATACGCCTTCAAGAACAATAAATTCTTCCCCCCCAGAGTGAATATGCGGTGAGAATGAGCTTCCCGGCGCGTAACGTACGATGGTTGTCGCGCGGGCAAGCTCACCACCAATGCGGTCAAGCATACGGCGGTCTACACCTGGCATAGGCGAGGCTAACCATTCAACCGCGTCGCTATGAATCAAAACGCGCTGGGAGAAATCCGCATTTAATTCCATTTTTGTCTCTTTCTATTTGGTGCCCCGCGACGCCGCTTAATGGCTTTGCGGGGTTATTATCTTGAATTTAACCTGCGCAGCTTGGGCGTGATGCCACTCTTTGATGCCAAGATGAAAGATGTGTTAACTCCTTGGGGATGTCAACTTTTGCAAAATCAGCGAATATGAGGCCCGCAAAAGCCGTAATATCTGCCATTGAGAACTCTTCGCCCGCAAGATAATCAGAATTGGCTAAGACGCTATCCAGATAACGCATAGTGTCTTGAGCTGTTTCTTTCTTCTTAAGACCCCAGTCTTCGTTTTGATAGGTCTCAAGATGCGGCCCGAGTCCCGGAGTCGCGTGGTGAAAATATGCGCCGATTGCATCAACTAACCCGGCTTCGGCCCGTATATTCATCATTTGGGTGATGGCTCTTTGTTTCGCTGTGTTGCCAATAAGTGAAGGCCCTTTAAATTCACCGTCGATATATTCAATAATCGCGTTACATTGCGAAATATATGTGCCGCATTCTAGTTCTGCAAATGGGACGGTTGCATCAGGGTTTTTAGCTTTATAAGCCTCAGTTCGGTGTTCACCGTTCATAACGTCAACTTCAATAAATTCTACTTTATCAGTCGCATTTTTCTCAGCGAGGGCGATGCGAACGCGAGCCGGGTTAACGAAATTCTCAATGTCATAGATTTTCATAAGTTTTTCCAAATTTCTAGGTTTAAAGTATGCTATCTATTAGTAGGTAGATGAGACTGTCAAGCCGCATGCGGCAGGTTAACATAACAACTCCGTGATGAAGAGGGCGGATTAAACCATGCCAATATAATAGGGCAAATTATGAGGTGGATTGATGGTCTATTCGGGTGTGCCAACCATAATTATGGGGCTGGCCATGTTTGGGGCATGATATTTATTTAGCCCCAATAAGTGAAGGCCTGTGATTTAGGCAGTCATTTGCCGATATTTAGTGGGTGAAATATCAAATTTTGCGGTGAAGGCACGGGTAAAGGCAGCGGGGGATTTATAGCCAGACTCTTTTGCAATTTCTTGCACGCTTTGCCGTGTACCATCTAGGCTTGCTAAAGCCTTTTGTAGCCGCCAGTCTGAGAGATAGCTCATAGGCCCCATATCGAGGAGCTCGCGAAAACGCTTAGCAAAGCGGCTACGGGACATACCAACTTCGGCAGCTAGGCTGTCCACTGACCAATGATAAGATGGGTTGGTATGAATAAGTTCAATGGAACGGCCAATGTGTTTATCAGCAAAAGCCGCCAGTGAATTTTGTAACTTGGCAGCCGTATCAATATTCATACGCAAGATTTCAATAAACATAACTTCAGACATGCGAATGACAGACGCTTCGACGGCTAAATGAGTGGAATAGACCTGGCGCACAATAAGGCGGATAATGTCGTCGAGCATTTGATTAGAAGCCCGCTCACTGGGGGTGATAATCTGATATTTTGGTAGCTCCCGCAGCAAGGCATGATCGGCTCGGTTGCGAAAAGTAAAATGACCACATACAAGCTTTGTCTTTGCATTATCATTACCATCGCCGACAACTAAAACACCTTTTCCGTTGTAATCGACATCTTCTAAGAGAGTTTCGAGTTTGGGCGCGTGCGCATGGTCTTTATCATAAAGTACGTGAGATGCCCCGCGCGTAATGAGTATCATATCGCCAGCGCGTAAACTTTGTTCTTCTCCGCCGTCTATTCGGACATTTAGATTTCCTTGAACAACAACATGAAACCGGGCGGCTTGTTCGTATTCGGGAACTTTCACACTCCATGGTGTTGAAAAATCCGTGCGAAAATAAAACGCGCCTTTAAGGTTTAAAGTATCGAGAATGTCGCTGAGTATGTCCATTACATAAGTCCTTAGTTATGCTTAACCGGCGTCTTAAAATCTTATTATTTTGGCCCAATATCTTTCAAGGGTTCATAAGACTATTAAGAGGTTTTAATAAAGCCATGCCCGCAGAGCATAGCCAAATATTTAATAAGGCTGTGAAATAAATAATAGGCTATTTTTGGTAATAAGTTTCGGCAATAACTTTGCCGTCTTTCCAAGAACGTACCAAGACCTCGTTCCATTCAATTTCAGAACCGTCTTGGGCCGTCATATTAAATGTCCATTCACTTGTTGCATAATTATCCCCAATCGCAGAGCCGTGGAGTTTCGCGCCATCAAAACTTTTGAGCGTTGCAAAAAAGCCTGTTAAATGCGCAATTTGCTCTGCTTTATTTTGGCGGCTTGATCCGTCACTTTCTGTAAAGACACAATTATCAGCATAATGTTCGGCAATCGCATCAAGCATAGCCCCTTTACCAGTATACTCATTAATAGCAGCTTCTAACTGTGCAAGATTTTGTGTCATGGTTTTTCCTTAAAATATATATTGCGTGATTACCGAGTAGTAATCTCACAATAAATATAGCGCGGACCTTAAAATTGGAGAATGACTGTAGCTCTCAAATAGTTTGCAATCCGTCTCTTAGTTTAGCTCTAAAATAACACATAATGCACATAAATTGATAAATAATTTATTCTGAACCTAAAGATTAAGGAAAAAAGAGAGCGATTTTTGATAATGCGTCCCTTTTACTTTGCACATAATATCTTCTTGCTTTGGCTGTGTTGATTAACTGTCCGGATATGTTCATTCAAAACTCACATCTAAGACAAAAGGATAATAAACATGAAAACTTTAATTAAATTTACAGCCATTGCACTTCTTAGTGCCGGAGCCTTTTCAACGGCCAATGCGGCGGATGAGAATAATACCGCACCGGGCCTGACAGCGGCTGGCGCGCCGCTTGGACTCCATGGTGTTGACCCAGTTGCATTTATTGATCTCGGTAACCGTGTTGATGGCTCAGCTAGTTATACAGCCATTCATGACGGTGTGGCTTATTATTTTGCGTCCGAAGCTAATATGAAAACCTTTAAGAAAAACGCTGCTAGATATGTACCTGAAAATGGCGGGTTTTGTACGTTCGGCGTATCAGTGGGTAAAAAATTCGACGGTGATCCGCAATATGCGTCTGTTGTGGATGACAAGCTCTATGTTTTCTTAAACGAAGACATTTACCGCATGTACCAAAAAGACCCCAAAGGCACGATTGCTAAGGCGGATGAAAATTGGATTGAGATTAAACACACAGCGGCCTCAGACCTTTAGGCCTCTCTATGGCCGTATGATTTCTCCCTAAATGTAACGGCCAATAACTGGCCCCGCTTCGGCGGGGTCTTTTTATATGGAGCTATTAAAAACTAAGTGAAACGAACTAATTAAGGCTCTTATATCTCGCCGCTTCTTAAAACCCGCATGGGGGGCTGTTTAAGGGTTGCTAGGCCAACGGCCATACCGCCCATAGCGGCAACAAGCAAAGCTAGCGCAATCGTGATAAATGTATTCTTTAATGGAAAGAACCACTGCGCTTCAAATACTTGCGTTACAACCGGATAAGCCGCAGCAATGCCAAAACCCGTGCCAATAACCGCGCCAAAACCTGCAGCCATCATAAATTCACGGGCATAAAGGCTCAAGATCTCCGTGCCTGATGCCCCGAAAGTTTTAAGTAAAGCTGTTTCGCTTCGCCGTTGCCGAGCGCTGGCGGCAAACGCTCCAAGTAAGACAAATAAAGCGGATATAGACACAATAGATGCGGCGGCATTAATAGCGATAGCGATATTGCCAAACAAGCGCACAGCCGTTTCAAGGGCCGGACGAGTTTGGAAGATAATAACATCGGGGAGGGGCTCTGCGAGAGCCTCGATGATTTTGGCTTCATCGCCAAGCTGTGTCTTGGCAATGGCAACATGATAGGGTTTGGCAGCTTCGAGGGTGCCCGGCGAGAGGATGAAAGCGGTGTTTGACGCAATACTAAACGTGCCCCAATCGATCTTACGCAGAGAGGCGACCTTGGCGGTAACTTCTCGGCCAAAGATGCGAAAGCCTATATTGTCCCCGACGTCAAGGTTTAACCCTCTGGCTGCGTCTTCTTCAATGGAAACTAGTAAAGGGCCATCGTAATCATCTGGCCACCATTCGCCCTTTGTCAGAACGGCTTCGGGCGGGCGGCGTGGTAAATAGGTCAGGCTGGTTTCGCCGTTGACGACCCAGCGCTCTGATGGGGCGACGTCTTCAACAATAAGCGGCTTATCTTTGAGGGTGATAACACGGCCGAGCAGAAAAGGCGCGCGGCGATAACTATCAAGAGAGGAAATATCAAGACCGTTTTGCGATAGGATTTGGTCAAATTTATCAATATTATCAGACGGTATTTGCGAGAAGACCAAGGACGGCGCATTGGCAGGCGCAGTGTCGCGGATTTGCCGGATAAGATTGGTTTGAATGGTTGTGACAAGTACGAGCAGAGCCAGCCCTAATCCAATAGCGGGGATGATGGTCGGCGCAAGCGAGCCGGGGCCCGCAAGGTTTGACAAAGACAAGCGCCATAACCCTTTTGACTTTTTCACTAGCCGCGCGGCGATTTTTCGAATGCCCCATGCACTTATACGGCAAACCCCCCAAGTTATAAGCGCGCCGGCAAGTAGGGCTAAGGTCATGCCGGGGCGAGAGCTTGTGATGACGACTAAAGCGGTTAAAGCTATGGCCGCAAGGCTAGCGCCAACTTTTTCAAAGGGCGGCGTTTTTTGGTGTTTTGACCCTGAAAGTCGCCGAAATAACTGCGATGGCTGCGTGTCCCGCGCGCGACCAATGGCGGGCAGAGCAAAAATAATCGCCGTTAAAATCCCCAGAGTGAAGGCAATCAATAAGGGTTTCGGATAAAAGCCAATAACTTGAGGCAAGGGGATATCACGGGCCAGAGCATTCATAAGAAAAGGCGCAGCGCCGCCGATTAACACCCCCATACTAGTGCCGATGACGGCTAATATACCAAATTGCAGGCTGTATATACGGCGAATAAGCTGCCCGTCTGCACCTAGCGCCTTAAGGGCTGCAATCGAAGGAATCCGGCTATCCAAAAATGAACGGCTCGCTTGGGCCACGCCGACACCGCCGGCCAAAAGCGCTGCAAAACCTATAACGGCGAGGAAATTATTCAGAGTTTGTAATAGCTCACGTAGTCCGTCAACGGCATCTTCCGGCTTACGCAACCTTAAGCCTTGGTCTTTGAAATTGTCATCAACATGGCTTTGCAAGGTCTCAAAGTCTTTAGGTGTGTCAAAAGCGACTCTGATGCCGGAATTAAATAAACGCCCCTGATCCATACGGCCTATCGCAATGAGGCTATCGAGATGGATAACGGCTTCAGGGCCAAAGGCCCCGGGCGTGCCAAGGCGGTCTGGCCAACCATCAAGACGGGCGCGAATGAGCACATCGACCTGTCCTATTTTTACTTTATCTCCGATTTTAAGCTTGAAGCTGTCTAAAAAAGATGCGCTCACGGCCGCGCCCCATTGTCCATCCTTTTGAGCCACGGCATCTTGCAGCGTGTCTGCGCCGCCGGATAACTGGGCTTTACCTATAACTGGAAAAGCATTGTCAATGGCGCGAATATTGACTTGGGTGCGGTGACGAGGGCTTTGAGCCATCATATCAAGCCCTGCTGTTTCAGTTACACGGCCAAGGCTTTCTATAAAAGCTCGTTCTTCGTCACTGGCCCGTCTTTGATTGGTAGAAAATAAGGCGTCTCCGCCCAGCATAGAGCGGGACTGTTGATCGAGACCACGGACAAAGCCTTCTGTGATCGCACCAGACGCGGCGATGGCAGCGGTTCCGAGAGCCAGGCAGGCGAGGTAGATCCAAAAACTTTTGAAACTGCCTTTAAGTTCACGAAAGGCGATTTTAAGGGCGATGAAGCTCATGAAAGCTGACCGTCTTGCATCCGCAGGCAGCGCGAAGTCCGTTGCGCCAGATCAATATCATGGGTGACAAGAATTAAAGCGGCCCCGCGGTCTGCGGCAATATCAAATAAAAGATCTGCTACGTCCTTGCCGGTTTTTTCATCCAAATTTCCCGTAGGCTCATCGGCAAAGACTATGTCGGGATCACTGGCGAGGGCGCGGGCGACAGCAACTCGTTGCCGCTCTCCGCCTGATAATTGTCCCGGGTAATGATCTATCCTATCCGAAAGATCTACCTGCGCGAGCATATCTTTGGCGCGGGCCGTGACATTATCAAGCCGCGCGATCTCAAGCGGCGCACGTACATTATCAAGGGCCGTCATAGTTGGCAAAAGGTGAAAGGATTGAAATACAAGGCTCACATTTGCGCGGCGAATGCGGGCCAGTTCACTTTCCGATTTCCCGCGAAGGGATATGCCTAAAAGTTCAACTTCCCCTGCCGTTAAAGGCTCAAGCCCTGTTGCGATGGAAATGAGAGAAGATTTTCCAGAACCAGACGGGCCAATAACGGAGACTGTCTCTCCGCGTTTCACTTTAAGAGATACATCTTTGAGGATATTCACTGGGCCAGAGGCCGCAGGCAGGGTGAGAGAGGCATGTTGAATATTTAAAGCATGGGTCATGTGTAAAGGCCGTGTGGAGAGACGTGTCGGGGGGTGATGAGGAGGCTTATTATAATTATATTATTTTACTTGATATTTGAGATTTGTGCGGGTTATTAAATTTATTGATAAACAGAAAAGCCTTTTAACTGTAACCTTGCGGAATGTCCATGCATCAAACCCTTCAAGTCTGTGTGATTATGAGTGTGCTTTTTGCGGGGGCATGTGGGGGCCCAACCCAGAACTCGCAAAAACAACATATCAATACGCAAGCAGTCTCGGAACGGCCTAATCCACAAAGCGAAATTAATTCAGTGCGGGGAGACTTAACAGAAGCTTATAAAATTGTCATGCTAGGGGATAGTCTTACGGCCGGCTTTGGGCTGGCGCAAGATCAAGCTTTACCGGAGAGACTAGAGCAAGAATTAATTAATAGAGGTATTGGGGTTGAACTAATTAATGCGGGTGTGTCCGGGGACACTACAGGAAATGGTCTTTCGCGTTATGATTGGAGTGTCGGCAGTTTAAATGCAAATATGGTCATTATTGCCCTTGGAGGAAATGATTATATTCAAGGGGTTGCGCCAAGCCGCATAGAAGCTAATTTGAAGCAAATTATTGGAAAGGCACAAGATGACGGTCTTAAAATTGTTGTTGCGGGAATTGAAACCCGCAGCCCAGGGCTATCTGGGCGGGAGAGCGTCTATGGACGTGTTTACGAAAATAGCGTAAAGGCAACATCCGCCGCGCTTTATCCGGCTTTATTACAAGGCGTGAGGGATAATCCGTCTTTACTGCAAAGAGACGGTCTACATCCAACCGCAGAGGGCGTTGAGATAATGGCAAGCAATCTTGCGGATTTTTTAATGCCGATATTGAAGTCTGAATTATAGTTTCAAGCCCTAAAACAGTCTCTCTCTTAATGAGAGATTTGATTTTATTCTGTTTTCTTACCTGTGTTTAATATCTAATGATGTAAAATAAGTGAAAAGGTGTTTGAATGAAGACAGAGGTAAATAATGCTAAGGGTTATTGGCGGGCTACGCTGCGCTTGACGGTTTCGCTTTTGATTATTTGGTTTATTGTCTCATTTGGCGCGGGAATTTTATTTAGGGACATGCTTGATCAATTCTCGATTGGCGGTGCACCTCTTGGGTTTTGGTTTGCACAAAATGGCTCTATTTATGTTTTTCTGATTTTGATTGTCGTTTATTGTATTCAAATGACAAAACTCGAAAAGAAGTATGGGATTAAAGGGTAGTCCGTGGATCAATCTATCTGGACCTATATTTTTGTCGCTGTAACTTTTGGGCTTTATATCGGTATTGCGATTTGGGCAAAGGCAGGGTCGACACAAGAGTTTTATGTGGCTGGCCATGACGTTCCGCCGGTGATTAACGGTATGGCGACAGCTGCGGATTGGATGAGCGCTGCCTCTTTTTTATCTATGGCCGGATTAATTGCCTTTTTGGGTTATGGCGGCTCGGTTTATTTAATGGGTTGGACGGGCGGTTATGTGCTGCTGGCTTTACTGCTTGCGCCGTTTTTGCGTGAGTTTGGAAAATTTACCGTGCCAGACTTTGTAGGTGATCGTTATTATTCTAAAACCGCGCGGGTGATCGCCGTTATCTGCGCTTTATTTGTATCCTTTACCTATATTGCAGGGCAAATGAAGGGCGTGGGCGTCGCTTTTTCGGGCTTTCTAGGCGTGCCGTTTAATGTGGGTGTTTTTATCGGCTCCGGGATTGTGTTCATCTATGCGGTGCTTGGTGGTATGAAAGGGATTACCTATACGCAAGTGGCGCAATATGTCGTGCTGATTTTTGCCTATACAGTGCCGGCAATATTTATAAGCCTTATTATTACCAATAACCCCATTCCGCAGCTTGGCTTTATAGGCAGGGCGGCGGGAACGGATGTTTCCATGCTCACCAAACTAAATAATGTCGTAACGGATTTGGGCTTTACGGAATATACCTCGACAACGAAGTCTAAGATGGATGTGTTTTGTATTACAGCGGCCCTAATGTTTGGTACGGCTGGATTACCCCATGTGATTATCCGCTTTTTCACTGTACCCTCTGCAAAGGCGGCGCGGCAATCTGCGGGTTATGCCTTAATGTTTATTGCTTTGCTTTACACGGTTGCGCCGGCAGTTGGGGCTTTTGCGCGTTTGAATTTCATCGATAGCGTGAATGAAGCGACATATATTGCGGACGGTGAAGATTATGTCGCCCGCGCAACTGCGATTACAGCAGGCGGCGGAAAACCTGTGCCGCTTTGGTATAAGGATTGGGAGAAAACGGGGCTCTTACAATATCAAGACCTGAACGGCGATGGCATCATGCAATATCGCGGCCCGAATGCGCCGGACGACCTTGAAAATGAAGTTGAACCAAACCGTGATATTTTCGTGCTTGCGAATCCGCAAATCGCACAGCTTCCCGGATGGGTGGTAGGACTGGTTGTGGCCGGCGGATTGGCCGCAGCCTTATCCACGGCAGCGGGATTACTCATGGTAATAAGCTCGGCAATTTCCCATGATCTTATGAAGCGTACGTTCCGGCCCCACATGAGCGAAAAAGATGAAATGCGAATTGCCAGATTATCTGCGGCTATTGCCGTTATTGCGGCTGGGTTTATCGGGGCTTATGCCTCGCAGCTCCCCTTTGTTGCGCAAGTGGTTGCCTTTGCCTTTGGCTTGGCTGCGGCCTCATTATTTCCAGTTATCTTCTTAGGTATATTTTGGAAGCGTGTGAATAAAGAAGGCGCGATTGCCGCAATGTTAACCGGGTTAATAACGACGTTTGCTTATATTTATTATTTTAAATTTGGCAGCGGTACAGAGGCTCAATGGCTGTTTGGGGTCTCCCCAGAAGGTATTGGCTTTGTCTTTATGTGGCTCGCGCTTATTATTGGAGTATGCACTTCATTAATGACTCCCGCCCCGCCGCAAGAGGTGCAAGACCTTGTGGAGGACATCCGCATTCCCGGCCAGAGAGCTGCGCGGAGTTTAACGCCAGCAGAGTAAGTTTACGTAAGAGCAGACTATGAAATTGTGCTTGGCGCGCTGCGCTCAATGATAGTTTTAAAACCTGTTATCTCGTCGGCGGCGCTTATAATGCCGCTTAGGGCCGCTTGTACGTCTTGGGATAGATCGCCGCTGGCAGGCTCATAACGCTCTAAATAAAGCCGTAATGTTGCGCCGACGGTTCCTGTACCCGATAGGCGCATGACAAAGCGGCTGCCGCTTTTAAAGATAACCCTAAGGCCTTGGTTTTTAGATACTGATTTATCAATGGGGTCAGTATAGGCAAAATTATCCGCCGACAGTACGGTCTCGGTGCCGAAAATTTGCTCCGGCAATGCGGGCAATAGGCTTTCAAGCTTTTGCATGACGGTTTTGGCTTTTTGTGTCTCTACAGCTTCATAATCATGGCGTGAATAATAATGACGGCCATAGGTTTGCCAATGATCTTGGAGGATACGGCTCACGCTCTGCTCGCGGGCCGCCATAATATTAAGCCACATAAGCACGGCCCAAAGCCCGTCTTTCTCGCGGATATGGTTAGAGCTTGCGCCCGCACTTTCCTCGCCGCAGAGCGTAATGCGGCCTGCATCGAGTAAATTGCCAAAAAATTTCCAGCCTGTCGGGGTTTCATAACAGGGAATAGCTAGTTTCTCGGCGACTTTATCAAGCGCGCGGCTTGTTGGCATAGAGCGGGCGAGCCCCTTAAGCCCGTCTTTATAGGCTGGTACAAGATGAGCATTAGCAGCTAAAACGGCAATACTATCGGACGGCGAAACATAGATATCTCGGCCTAGCACAATATTGCGGTCTCCATCACCATCAGAGGCCGCGCCGAAATCGGGCCCGTTCGGTGCGAACATGCGGGTGAATAACTCCGCAGCATAAACGGGGTTCGGGTCAGGGTGGCCGCCGCCAAAATCCGGTAAAGGCACAGCGTTGATAAGGCTGTCTTTGGATGCGCCAAGGCGGGCGAATATATCAAGAGCATATGGCCCGGTCACTGCGTGCATCGCATCGAAACATAGGGATAATCCGGCGTTAAATAATCCCGAAATTGCGTCAAAATCAAAAAGGCCTTCCATCATTTCACTGTAATGGGCGGTGCTGTCTATGATCTCTATATCCATGCTGCTCATATTGGAAAATCCGCATTTTGTAAGGTCAATCGGGAGTGTATCAAGGCTGAAATATTGCGTAATATTTTGCGTGCGGGCGTAAATTTTATCTGTGATAATTTCCGCCGCAGGCCCGCCATTTGCGCTGTTGAATTTTATGCCAAAATCACCGTTTATGCCGCCGGGATTATGGCTTGCTGATAGGATAATTCCCCCGGCGGCCTTATGTTTGCGAATAAGTGCGGAGATGGCCGGCGTTGATAAAATCCCGTTTTTTCCGACCATGACGCGCGCTGCGCCATTTGCGGCGGCCATACGTAAAATAGTTTGTATGGCAATATCATTATAATAGCGCCCATCGCCGCCAAGTATAATCACTCCGTCTTTTAACGCGGGGACGCTATCAAAAATGGCTTGGACAAAATTTTCAAGATAATGGGCCTGCGTAAAAATAGATACAGTTTTACGAAGGCCTGATGTGCCAGGTTTTTGGCCTTGAAATGGCGTGGTCGAGATTTTTTTCATAAGTTCATTATAATGGATTCGTGCTATGTCATAGACATGAATTTCCAGATATGCTGCTATTTATCAGTATTGTTTAGATATGAACTGTGAAAGTTTCATTGAGTCTTTTGCGGCCTAAAGGTGATATTCAATATCAATGTCAAAAGCGTTAATACAAAGCGCGTCTATGGCTTGATGCTGACTGAGGAAAACCTTCCCCGTGAGCTTATGGAGTAAATGAGATTTTTTTAATTTATCCATAACCGGACCTTTCACTTCAGAGAGATGAAATGAAATATTTGCAGTTCTAAGCTTTTCATTTATGGCTTCAAGGCTTTCAACGGCGCTAAGGTCAATATCATTAACTGCAGAGCACATTAAAATCACATGCTCTATTTGTTTTGTTTTGAGAGCATGTTCATAAATCATATTCTCAAGGAAGCGTGCATTTGCAAAATAAAGAGACTCGTCAATGCGCAAGGTTATAATACGCGGGCTTGTGATAACATCATAGCGCTTAATATCGCGGAAATGTTCTGTGTCGCGAACTTGTCCAACAATGGCATAATGTGGTTTTGAAGACCGATATAAAAACATAGCCAGAGATAATATAACGCCTGTCATAACGCCGGCTTCAACACCAATGCTTAGGGTAAATATAATTGTTGTTATCATTGCGGCAAAATCGCTTTTTGAATAACGCCAGGCTTGTTTTATATCGGCTATATTTATAAGCGACATAACAGCTACGATAATGGTCGCGGCTAATACCGCAATGGGGAGAGCATAAAGTAGGGGCGTTAGAAATAACGTTGCCAGGGCAATGCCTATGGCTGTTAACCCTCCTGCCGCCGGGGTTTCTGCACCCGCATCAAAATTAACCGCAGAGCGGGCAAAGCCGCCGGTTACAGAATACCCGCCGGAAAAGGCAGAGGCAAGATTTGATGCACCAAGGGCAATAAGCTCTTGATTGGGCTTAATATGTTGACGTTTTTTAGCCGCAAGTGTCTGCGCAACAGAAACGGATTCGACAAACCCAATAATGGCAATAATCAAAGATGAACCGATAACGCTTATCCATAAAGCAAGATCAAAACCGGGAACTGCGATTTGCGGAAGGCCTTTGGGTATGTTTCCAACAATCTTTACGCCTTGACCTTCAAGGTTAAAAATAAGGACCGCAAAGATGGATGCGGCAACGGTGATAACCGGGCCGGTACGTGTGCCAATAATAGCGAGCCTTTCGGACACTCCAATCTTGATGAGAAGAGGTTTTAATTGGCGCCTGATCCAAAATAAAAACCCTATAGACATTATGCCAATCATGAGAGTCGGAATATTAGTATTTGGAATATTAACAATAAGTGCGTGGCCAATATCAACTAGATTATGCCCTGAAACGGTGACGCCTAAGATATGTTTAATTTGGCTAACCGCAATTAATATGCCCGAAGCTGTGATAAAGCCAGAAATGACTGGATGGCTGAGAAAATTCGCAATAAAACCGAGTTTAAATAATCCCATAACTAAGAGCATTAAACCCGAAATAAGCGCAAGGATAATTGCAATGGCTAAATATTCTGCACTGCCTTGAACGGCGAGTTTACCGGCGGCAACAGCTGTCATAAGAGAAATAATGGCAACTGGCCCAACGGCTAGTGCTCTGCTTGTGCCAAATATACTATAGGCTATTAATGGTAATATACTGGCGTATAATCCAACTTGTGGCGGCAAGCCTGCTAAGAGCGCATAGGCCAAGGATTGCGGAATCAGCATGATCGTGACGATAATCGCCGCTATTGTGTCATTGATAAATGTTTCGCTATTATAACCGCGTCCCCATGTTAATATGGGGAAATAATCTGCAAGTGTCATCTTGTTACGCCATTATAAATCAATTTCAATAATGCCGTTTTTATCAGCAGCGCGAGACTGGCAGAGAATAATTGTATTTTCGCGTTGGGCATTGGATAAGACAAAATCGCGGTGCTCTACGTCTCCGCTAATTAACTTACACTTGCACACGCCGCATATGCCGTCGGCACATTTTACGTCGATATTAATGCCGGCTTCGGATAAAGCTTCGGTTGGTGTTTTATTGGCGGGCACATTTATTTCCCGCATAGATTTTGCGAGCCTTAGCGTGAAGTCAAAGTTTTCATATTCTGGTGTTTCTGGCACAGAAAAATATTCTTTATGTAAAGCGTCATCCGGCCAGCCGCGTTTCATCCCCGCCATAAGAACAGCGGCCATATAGCGGTCTGGGCCGCAGGTATAAAGATGATGTCCGGGTTCATAGCCCTTTAAGATGTCATCAAAATCTGCGCGCGTGCCTTGGTTTGATATATGTAACTGGACCTTATCCGCCCAAGGCGCTTGCTCAATGTCTTTTAAAAATGCTGCGCTTGTTCTGTCACGTAGTGAGTAATGCAAAGTAAAATCAGTGCCGGAGGCGTGAAGACTATGGGCCATTGCAATCATCGGTGTGACTCCAATGCCGCCGCCCATAAGCACGGCCTTTGTCAGGCTCGGCTCTAGCGGAAAGTGATTAATTGGTTTCGAGACAAAGACTTTTCGGCCTTCGGTAAAAATGCGGTGCAGTAATTCAGAGCCGCCCCGGCCACCGGACTCCCGCAGGACGCCAATTTGATATTTTGAGCGGTCTGCTGGATCACCAGAAAGGCTATATTGACGAAAAAACTCAGGGGCGACAACAACATCTAAATGCGCCCCAGCTTCAAATTTGGGAAGAGGGGAGCCGTCAAGAGCCTTAAACTCATATTTCGTAATATTTTCGGTTTGCTTTTCAACTTTCGACACAACAACCCGTATAACGGGTGCATTTTTCCTATCAAAATCTGGATATTTATGGGCGAGATTTTGGGTTTCACCAGCAGCAAGGCGGCGTTGATATTCCTTGGGGGATATCATGTCTTTATAGGCTTTTATCCCAGCCTCTCTATTCATGGGAAAGGGGAAAGGATAAGGCGGCGGAGCAAGATTGGCTGGATAAACCGCCAATGTTTGATCTTCGAATTTAAGATCAAGTCCTGTTTGAAGTTCGCGCTCACTTACGCCGTTTTCAGTCAGCGTATAAGGCCCATCGTCGACCATTTCTAAATCCCACCACCATTTTTTAACAGGATTGATACTGCCATTACCAAGGGTGTCATCGAGCTTGGCGAGAGATTTAGCGAGGCTTGGAATGTGGCTCGCCGCCCAGCGAAACGGCGCTTCGACAAACAGGCCCTCAAGGTTCCACGGACAGGTTTTCATACAGCGCCCGCACATGGCACCTTCCTTTTGAGTAATGCGATAGGTCGTACATTTTTGGCTATCTGATTTCCAAATCTCATAGCCGTTGAACATGGTTTTAGGGCCAGCGGTTATAGCGCCGCTGGGGCATTCGCGGGCGCATTTATTACAATTATTACAAAAATTTTGCAGTCCAAAGTCAATGGGCTTGCTATGGGCCAAGGGCATATTAGTTGTTATGACACCGGATTTAAGACGCGGGCCTAAAAATGGATTTAAGATGACTTCGCCGATACGGCTAACCTCCCCAAGGCCAGCCAAAAGAAGGAGTGGAGGCTGCAAGACTTCCCCGTCCATGACTGTATGGGCGCGGGCGTCATAACCCATGCGGCGTATCTGCTCGGCTATGATGCCGCCCAGCAGAGAGAACCGTAAATAAGCGCGCATGGATTGAGAACATGCAATCCAGTCATCACCGGACGCGCCCTCCATCGTTTCATGGCCTTGGTCAATGACCATGGAAATAGCATTTTCATGATAGGGACTCAACTCTTCGCCGAGCGCATCATGAGAGTAATAAACCCAATCAGGACAGCGTGAAATACCGACGGCATCGGCCCCTAGAAAATAAAGCGCGCCGTGAATATTATCTGCATTGGTTTGGGCGTCCAATGATGTCGGCGAAATTGTAGGGGCTATCTCTCCGTCTTGCATAACAACAAAAGCCGCAAGCGGGCGGCGCGGGCCATAGCTCGCAGGGCTTTTACGAACATAATTTCCGTTTTTAGCGCCGTCTTGAAGCCTTTTACCCATGTCGCCAAAGATTGCGCGGGCAAACATGTCTGTGCGTTTTGGCACGCGGGGAATACGGTCTTCGTCCATAAAAGTAGTCGGCTTCTCAACCCGTTTTGTCGTTTCAAACGGATAAGCCCCATCTTTGAATAGCCGGTTTTTATAAGGGACTGCGTTAAATATATTTTTCTCGAAGCCTTTACCGAGCCACCATGCGGGGCCGTGGCTTTTTAATTTTTCAGATAAGGTTAAATTTACTTTGGGTTTCAACGGCTTATCCGGCGCCAGTTCAAATGTTGTTGTGATGGCCACAACGCCGTAGCGAGTCCCTAAAAATGGATTGCTAACAATGGGCCCTAAATCTGTGTCTATAACGTCACCGAGCCCGCTAGCGATAATTAGTTTATTAAGATCAATATCGGAACAGCTGGCCGTATGGCTACGGGCCTCATAGCCAAGGAGGCGGATATAATTCGACAAGACAACACTTGTTTCAGCCCCGCGAACACTGGCGCGTTGGGCCTGCGCATTTTGAAACCACTGGGTTCCGGATTCACCAGATTTGGGATCGCGGGGGAACTCATAGAGTAGTACAAGGGCATGACTATGATGGGTTACAGAGCGGGGTGGGGCTTCCATCGTCTCTTTCAGCTCCGCCATTACAAGATCAATGCCCGATGCCAAGGTTTTAGTTTGTTTTGTTGCCAAATCATTTGCAAGAGCGTTGACATCTGGATTGGAAATCGGCGTTTTTAAAAACATATCCGGCGTTAAGGCGCAGACCGCCGCTTGAGAGGCGTCATGATAATAGGCAAAAGATTTAAGGTGGTTGCTACGCTCTTGCGGGTCTTCGGGTAATATCCCGCGCTCTTTTTTAACAAAACCGTCCCGAATAGCGTCGAGCATGGCTGCATAAGGCCCCATGGCGTTAATAAGGTTGTCTCGGTTGTCTTTATCATGAAACGACACACTCGTCATGGGCGGTACAGCATTTAAGTCGGGCATGGCCTCGCTGCGGGTTAGTAGCTCTAAAGGAAAGGGGCCTTTATGAACGGGGCGGTTTTTATAAGAAAAAATGCGCATGAATAGGCATGTGCCTCATTTAAGGTCAGTTATTATATTTGTTGGTCAGGCCGTTATACTATTTGCAGGGGGTTAATCTAGCCCCAAGTTACGCATTCTTTTCATAGGGTGATGTGCCCTTAGTTTTGTCGACAGTTTACAAGGTAAATTGATCGCGACGAGACTGTCTTATGGGTGGTCGTATCAGGTATACAGAAGCGTTTAAATTAAGGGCTGCGGCGCAGGTTACAGATAAAGGCCACAACGTGACATCGGTTGCAGTCCGCTTCGGAGTTAGCACGAAGTCGCTTTACGATTGGGTCAAGCGATATGGAGGTCAGGCGGATGATGTTGTCGTCTCCGCAGACGCGGCTGAGATCAAACGGCTGAAGGCCGAACTGCGCCGTGTCACCGAGAGGCACATCACTTACGTGTCAATTATCAGAAGAAATTTGGTGCGGCCGAGAAGACTGAAATATCTTCTTTATATATAATGATTACAATGACTTAATTGGTCGCACAAGTCATTTGTTATGCAAACACGGTATAGAATGTGTAGCAGTGGATAGGTTAAGATATTTCAGACAGTATATCCCCAAAGCGCCCGTCCCGAAGGTCTTACTTTGGGCGATTTATCGATGCGCTTTTCATTGGCTAATCTTAGATAAATCTGCGGTAAGTTTAGGAATTCTCTCTAATGATTTTACTCAGCTCTTTTGGCAATCTGGAATGGACACGGTCATCCTGCCAAGTTGTTTCAACTTCGGATAGTTCAAAATTTGAGCACAAACTTAATGGTTCTCTTAAGTTCGAAGCACTTATTTTAATCCCTATCGTGCCCGCTAATGGAATTTCCGAATAAGCACAGACCCAAGCTTCGTCATGCCAAACTTCAGTCGCTCTAAAGTCCTCGCATTGTAGAGCACTTTTGTGATCACCAAACTTTGGCCGTTTCTCCCAGTAGAACCTTGTCGGATCACGTGGCTCTTTTGCAGCGAGTATGTGATTGTGAAGATGTAAATTTCGCATCGCGCCTTTTTCAGGCTTTTTGGGAACTTTAGGGAAGGATATCTTTCCAAAATAGTTTTCTACATCATTATCGCTTGATGCCAAATAAACGCAATCTTTCACCGTGCACTCTACCCTTAATCCGCTGGCAGTAATGGGGCTAATGTTCTCTACATAATAGGGAATAGGTTGCGCATGACTTATTTTATGAACCCGTTCGTTTAGTTTTTCAAAAAAAGTGTGTACGCTACTTTGGAACCTAGAATAATCATCTAGATAAGATTTACGATCTGATTCCGTGTATTCATTTGAATATATACTTCCCACTAACATTCCATATGGACGATGAGGAACGTGAATTCTATGAGGCGGATGAACTGCTAAATAAGCTTCTGCCATTTTTCTTGCAAGCGAAGTCTCAAGCGGCGGCAATATTGGGACTATAAGTTCAAAATTTTGAATCGGATTAGATTTTGTTCCGAATGCTGCCGTTACTTTCGGATGGCTAGCTTGGGCTACTTCCAATCTCTTCTTTAATGACTTAATTTCTATGTCTTCCTTTGAAGGCTCTGCCGGTAGTAGCCAGTCACTATTTGCTGGCTCAACGGCGTCCAAGCCTAACTGTAATGCACGGATTAATGGCCCGGTATCGTGACTAAACATGACAGCGTTTTCGCCAAAACTTAGAGTGTCTAAGACAAGATGGTCGTCCGGCTTTGAGCTATCCAAGCTAGGATACGAAGACCAATCCGCGACTGGTAAATTTGGAAGACCCAACCAAATCTCGATTGGCTTATCACGAAGCTTAACCTTACCCTGATTTCGTGCAGCATCTTTAATAGTTTTAAGGGCTTTTCGTGATCGGTCTCGTTTACGCTTACTAGAACCAACCTTGAACTTATCTAACTCTTCAATGACTCGTGAAGAAACATAGATATTTAGATGCCTGATCTTTGGAAAGAGCTCTCTCCATGGGAGGTCTTTCAAGTCTCGCAAATGAATGAATGCGTTCGTATCAACAAATATGTTTACTTCTTCTTTGTCTGTATTTTCCATATAAATAGGCTATCCAACGATAAAACTGTCCCAATCATCTATAACTGTCCATTCGACGATATTATTCATTGGAATCTTGAAACCTTTATTCCTGAGAGCGTTTGCATCTTTCTTATGTATCTTTCCGCGGGTTCCATGGCTACTTGAGCCATCAAAATTTACCACTACGACTTGGTTACCTTTGCGACCATAAACGTGAGCGTGTTCTTGCCCGGCTCCGTAATTGGCCTTATCTATCCCTATGTTACGTGGAAATCTGCCCCTTATCCACTTTCTATCTTCATGTAGTATATAGTTCTTATTATCCTCACTGATTAAAACAGAGTCCAGAACTGGGAGCTCTTGCTCGAGAAATTTCTTAAAACTGATCATGCATCTATCTTTGAAAATTGGGTAAGAAAACCTAATCTACCCGCTTCATCAACTCCCCACGCTGCTTATTCTGCTTGCTCTCATAAGTATAGGATTCCGCCAATCTCTCCAAAGCGATACACATTTTAGGGTGAGAAGAGCGATAAAAGTCAGCTGCATATTGAAACCCTTCAGCTAACCGCCGTTCCTCACCACCAGATGAAAATCCGTGCACACCACGGGAATTGCGTTTTCCCACATAGAACCCGCTGATCATTTCTTCGTCCATTCGAGGCTCTAA
>CALFVT010000015.1 GCA_937928165.1 uncultured Caulobacterales bacterium | reverse complement strand
ATGGTGTTCCGAAGGCCCATTTTGGCCTATATTTGAAGGAATGTGAGTGGCGTTTTAACAACCCAGACCCGCTCAGCCAATTACAACAGTTAAAACAATGGGTTAAAAAGAATATGAGCTAGTTATCTAGGACAGCCCCTTAAAAAATTTGTAAGCTCGGCTTTTTTGTAATCGACTTGGGTTCTTTTAACTAAAAAAGGAATGATGAAATCTTTAAGCTGTGAGGATACCCGGCAGGGCGCGGATTTCATCGTGACGCTATCCCATTTCGTCACATTATCATGATAGGATGCGAGAGCCGCATAACCGCCCCAACTTCCGCCAAATAAATGGATGGGCAAATCTGAATTGTACTTTAATTTATTTTTATATTGCAAGGCTAAGGCATAGGCATCACGCCCCATGTCTATAGGCTTTAAACCAAAGCCGGACTTTATATAGTTAAGCCCGTGACCTGGGCTACCTCTGTAATTCGAATAAATAACATGATAGCCTGCGTCAAAGAATGGCTGTACTTCCGCGCCGGAATAAAATGGATAGGCCCTATGAGGGCCGCCGTGCATCTTTACGACAATGCCTTTGGCGGGGCCTGTTTGTTCAAATAAATAACCATATGTTGTTTGGCCATCATGACTGGTAGCCGATATAGCTTTGCCAAATAATACAGGTTTTCGCGTGCAAAAAATTTCGCTATCAATGCTTTTCCCTATATCTTCATTCCAAATATTCAGTGAGATATTTCCGTCTTTATTATGGGTTTGCCAAAGAGAAATATCTCCAGTCTGATATAGATGATGAGTTATAATTTTTTGCGTGTTTAATAGATTTACGGCGGTTATGCTGCCCGCTTTCAGGATGAAGTTTTTTCGATGAAAATCTTGTAAATAAATTTTATTTTTATCGTCGGTAAGGACGCCTGTTTTAAAATCCTGTTCGCAATCTTCGGACATAGGTGTTTGTGCGCCGCCGAGGGTGACGCGAAATGGGCATCGCCATTGATTTTTGCGGGTTAAAGCCACCGCTTGATTGGGTTGCGTGACGCCAATAAATCGGGGCTCCCAGCCTTTAATTTGAAATATATTGGATGTGTAATCGGGATGTAATAGATGTAATCTTGCAGTTATGGGCGGAGCGGAAATACTGGGTTTCAAAGGGCCTTTAACGGTTAATTCTTCTGTTGTCAGATAGGGGGTACAAATCTTTGTTTTTGTTTGACCTTTGAGGCCGTAAAAACAAGAGGTTCCAAAATTAGAAATTGATTTATCTATCTTTTTGGTCAGACGCCACCCGTCATCAAGCGATATGACATCAACGCGTTCATTGTCATTTAAAAATATAACAAGGCCGTTTTCGGCATGAACGATGTTTTTAATATTTAATTTTGTAAAGTCTTCGTTTTGGATAGTCTGTGTTTTGGTTTGGCTAAATAATATATGGCGTGTTGCGTCTTCGCTATGAGATTTGACTAAATTTTTATACTCTGAGCTATCCCATAATTTTAGAGCTTTGTTGAAACTATCCCATATATAAAACCCCTCTTTTTTACGTGACCATCCTAAAAAGTGAAAATGTGCAAACTTAGTCCCCGCCTCATTTTCTAAGTCATAAATTGTTGTTTGCCGAGCTTGGTTTTCTGATGCGTAATAAGCGCCGGATTGATGTATGAGAAAACGTCCATCAGGACTTAAAGGTTGGTCTGATGACCCAAAATGGCATTGGCTTTGTTTATCACTTTCAAACCGTCCAAAACTTTGATCACCTTTAAAACCAAGGGCAAGGTGTTGTGTTGATTTTACCTTATTATCGGGCGGTTTGTCTTGTGTATCGTTATCTTTAAACAACCATGCCAAGCCGATGGTGGTTATCAAGGCGAATAGGATAGTTATCAGAGATAATATTTTTTTCATTTAAGGCCTAAATATTCACAATCACTTCATAGCTTATTAAGCCGCATGGATAAAGCATGGATATTTCAAATGAAATTGGAGTTAACTTGCTCTGCTTATATTAAATAAACCCATGCTTTCGATAGCTTTGGGGGGCGGTAGGGGCTAGGCTTTTTCTATGCCTAACTCACCTCATATGATTCGCCGTTTGCCACCTGATACGGTGAACCGTATTGCGGCGGGGGAAGTGATTGAACGTCCGGCCAGTGTGATTAAAGAACTGGTTGAAAACGCGGTCGATGCGGGTAGCAGTCAAGTTGATATTACGGTCATGGACGGCGGGCGCACCCTTATAAGCGTTGTCGATAATGGGCGCGGTATGTCGCCGGAGGATTTAAGCCTCGCGGTGGAGCGTCATGCGACATCAAAACTTCGGCCTTCGGATGATGGGCATTGGGATCTTTTAAATATATCGACTATGGGCTTTCGTGGCGAAGCTCTACCGTCTATTGGCTCCATTGCGCGGTTGACGCTGACCTCGCAGACCTTAAATGCGGACTCGGCATGGGAGCTACGGGTGGAGGGCGGCGCGTTGACTCCGCCGCGCCCTGCGCCGCGCTTTGGCCTGTCAGGGACGCGGGTGGAGGTGAAGGATTTATTCTTCGCAACCCCAGCGCGGCTTAAGTTTCTAAAATCCGAACGCAGCGAAGTCATGGCGATATCCGACATGGTGAAACGCCTCGCTATGGCTAATCCGAGCGTTGGAATATCCTTGCGAAACGGCGAGCGGAAGCTTTTGAATGTGACGGCGGGGACGCCCGATGCGGCCGGGCGGCTCTCGCGGCTTTCGGCCATATTGGGCCGTGATTTTGGTGATAATGCTGTCGAGATAGACGCGGAGCGGGAAGGGCTTCACCTCACGGGATTTGCGGGCCTGCCGACCTATTCGCGGGGCAATGCGCAGCATCAGTTTTTATTTATCAATGGCCGTTCTGTGCGCGATAAGCTTTTGCATGGGGCCGTGCGCGGGGCCTATCAAGATTTCCTCGCAAGAGACCGTTATCCGGTGGTCGCACTTTATGTGGATTTGCCCCATGATTATGTGGATGTGAATGTCCATCCGGCCAAGACCGAAGTGCGCTTTCGTGATCCTGGCATGGTGCGCGGGCTGATTGTCTCTGCGCTGCGTCATGCGCTTGCGGCGGCGGGGCATCGGGCGAGTACGACGGTCGCCGATTATGCCCTTGGCCGCGTTCAGGCGGGCGGCGCAGGATTAGGCGTCACAGCGCCTTATAGAAGCGGCTTCGGCGGCGGCGGGGCTTACCGCGTCCCTCATCAGTCTGACCCCGCCCTGCAGCCGCTAATTGACGGCATTTCCGCCCGCGTCGAAGAAGGCGGGACCGCCTATCAACAGCCCCCCACAGATTTTAACGCTCACGAGCCTGTACCAATGGCGGCGCAAAACTATCCTTTGGGTGCGGCACGGGCGCAGCTTCACGAAACCTATGTGGTGGCGCAGACGGCGGACGGCATTGTCATAGTTGACCAACATGCGGCCCATGAACGGCTTGTCTATGAGCGGATGAAAGATGCTATGGCGGCGCAAAAAGCTGGCGGGCAAGGGGTGGCGCGGCAAACGCTATTAATTCCTGATATTGTTGATCTCGGTGAAGATGATGCCCAGCGCGTCTTGGCCCGCGCCGATGAATTGGCGGAGATGGGATTAATAATCGAACCCTTCGGCGCAGGGGCCGTGGCCGTGCGCGAAACTCCCGCCCTTTTGGGCGAAATGAATGTGCAGGGACTCTTGCGTGATCTGGCTGATGATTTGTCGGAATATGACGAAGCCCTTAGCCTGAAAGAAAAGTTTGAACATGTCTGCGGCACGATGGCCTGTCACGGCTCTGTGCGGGCAGGACGGCGGCTGACGGGGGAGGAAATGAACGCTCTGCTCCGCCAAATGGAAGCCACGCCTCATAGCGGCCAATGTAATCACGGCCGCCCAACTTATGTGGAACTTAAACTCGCCGATATAGAGCGCTTGTTTGGGCGGCGGTAAAAACCTTCGTTTGTGACCGCGCGTTTAACACACCCTTAAAAACAGCACGCGGCTTGCGCCCCAGAGCTTGTCGGCGAGTACGTCATAGCCTTTAATATCAATCTCTGCGTCTTTGCTTTCTTCGAGGATAATCACCCCGGTTTCTGAGATGAGGCTGTAATGTTTCAGCCGCTCTAACACGGGTTTCCAAAGGCCTTTATTATACGGCGGGTCCATGAAGATATGGGTGAACGCCCCGCGCAAGTTTCCCGGCGCGATTTTCAGCTTTGTCGCGTCATGGCGGTGCAGGCGGGTACAGCCAAATAGCCCCATTTTTTCAATATTGCCTCGAATGGCGGCGCGGGCATTGGGCTCTGTCTCGACAAAGAGGCAAAATTCCGCCCCGCGCGAAATGGCTTCAAGCCCGAGCGCGCCGGAGCCTGCAAAAATATCGGCAGTAATCGCGCCTTCTAGCGGCGGCGCCCACTCCGCATGACCAAGGATGTTAAAAATAGACTCGCGGGTTTGGTCGGATGTCGGCCGCGTATTACGCCCCTTAGGCGTGATAATATTGCGCCCCCGTAAGCGGCCCGTGACAATCCGCATTACCGCCTCCCGCGCCCAGAATTTCCATTTCCGCGCGTCCTATTTCCATGAGGTGCAGGTTTAGAGCGACTGCCGTTAAAGGCTTTGCTTGGGCGGCGATTTGATGGCTTGCGGGTTGGGTCGGCATTGGCCTTGGCTATTTTTCGGCTCTGACGGTCAGCGGATTTCTGGCTTCGCTCTGCGATAATTTTTTTGGCGTCTTTCGCGGACACATCTCGGCCCGTTGATGTCGCGTTTTGCCCTTTATAAGGCGTTTTGCTTTGAGGGCGTGATTTGGGCTTAGCATTGCGGCCTTTGCCCTGAGGCATGGGTTTTGACGGGGCCGAAGCTTTGGCCGTGCGGTCTTTGGGGGTGCCGCGCGTAGATGTGCCCGTGAGCGTGCCGCCCGCGCGGGTTTTCTCAATCTCCATAAGATGCCCGACCTGATCGCGTAGGATGCGGTTCTTGACCTCTTCAATTTCGCCGCTTGGCAGCGTAGCTAGCTGGAACGGGCCGTAGGAGACGCGGATAAGGCGGTTCACCCGCAGGCCGAGCGTATCCAATGCGCGGCGGACTTCGCGGTTTTTACCCTCCCGCAAGGTCACATTAATCCAAGCATTATCCCCTTGTTGGCGGTCGATTGTCGCCTCTATGGGGCCAGTGGGAATGCCGTCAATCTCTATGCCTTTTTTAAGGGTGTCGAGGCGGTCTTGGGTGATATGGCCATAGGCGCGCGCCCGGTATCGCCGTGCCCAAGCGGTTGACGGCAGCTCTAGCATACGGGCGAGCTCTCCGTCATTGGTTAACAGCAAAAGCCCTTCGGAGGTCATATCGAGCCGCCCGATAGAAATCACGCGGGGCATATCTTTGGGCAGGTTTTCAAATACGGTGGGCCGTCCTTGTGGGTCTTTATGGGATGTTAAAAGCCCAGAGGGTTTATGATAGCGCCATAACCGCGTGGGCTCTTTACGGTTTATAAGCCGCCCATCAAATTCGATCTTATCTTTGGCCGTAACTTTAAAGGCAGGGGTATCGAGCTGTTTGCCGTTAACTGAAATACGCCCCGCTTCGATGAGTTTCTCTGCGTCCCGCCGCGAGGCGATACCTGCGCGGGCGAGCGCCTTGGCGATGCGCTCGCTTTGCGGCGTTGCCGCGTCCGGCTTGGGCGGTGTGTGACGATCATTGCGTTTTTGCATAGGGCCTCTGATGGGTGACGGCTTGACCTTGGCGATTAATCGCCCGACAAGACGGCATGAAAGATGACGCCTATATGCGCGAAGCTTTGGCCGAGGCGCAAGCAGCAAGTTCACGCAAAGAGGTGCCTGTGGGCGCTATTTTGGTGGATTCCGCCACTGGAGCGATTATTTCCCGCACAGGCAATGCGCCAATCGGGATTTGCGATCCCACGGCCCATGCGGAAATTCTCGCCATTCGTGATGCCGCCTATAAGCGCGGGAATTACCGATTGCGCGGATTAACCCTTTATGTCACCCTCGAGCCCTGCGCCATGTGCGCCGCTGCTATTGCCAATGCCCGTATTGACCGGGTGGTTTACGGGGCAGGGGACGTCAAAGGCGGAGCCGTTGATAATGGGGTGCAGTTTTTCCGCCAGCCAAGTTGTCACCACACACCGCAAGTTTTGGGCGGCGTTTTAGAAGGTGAGTGCGGACAGATTTTAAAAGACTTTTTCAAGGCCCGCCGTAAACCCAAAAAGAGTATTTAAATGGCGTTTAATATTCGTACCATGATGACCGCGCCGTCCCTTTTCGACGGGCAAGTAGCACAGACGGGATCGAAAAACTGGGTGTTTTGGGGTTTTGTCTGCGGCATTATTGGCTCTATTTTATTTTCAAGTAAAGCGATTTTTATCAAACTCGGCTATGCGGCGGAAGGGCTAGCGCCTGACCCGATAACGCTTTTGGCCCTGCGGGTTTTATTCGCCAGTCCCGCCTATATCTTCGGCCTCATATGGCTTATTCGCCGCGATAAAAAAGCGGCCCAGCGCGGCCCGGCGAGGCGGTCAGTCATGCGGGCCTTTTTTCTGGGCATGCTTGGCTATTATATCTGCTCATTACTTGATTTCATGGGGCTGCAATATATCACCGCGCAGCTCGAGCGGCTTTTGCTGTTTACATATCCCGCCTTTGTGTTCCTGATTGGGGCGCTGTTTTTTGGTAAACCTGTGAGCCTGAAAGCCGGGTTGTGTATCGTGCTCGCCTATAGCGGAATTGGCGTTATTTTTTGGGGCGGTGATATCACCCAAGGAGAGAATGTGGCGCTTGGGTCAATGCTTGTACTGGGAACGGCGGTGCTTTTTGCGGTGTTTCAACTCCTAGCGAAAGACACGATTGATAAAATAGGCAGCCTATATTTTACCTGCTACGGCATGCTTGGGGCGACCACGGGCATATGGCTGCATTATATAACCGTCAACGGCGCGCAGACATTGGACGCGATTAGCCAATATAGCGCGAAGATCTATATTTTAGGGCTCTTACTCGGCGTGGTTGGAACCGTGTTTCCGACATTTTTGGTCAATATCGCCTTGGGCCGCATCGGCCCGCAGCGCGTCGCCGTACTCGGTATGCTCAGCCCGATTGCGACGATTGGTTTTGCCATCGCTCTACTCGGGGAGCCCTTTGGTCTATTTGACGCCATCGGCACAGCGCTCACCATTGGCGGAATTGCCCTTTATAGCTTTGTCTCTAGGCGGCCAAAAACAAGCTGAGTGATTATGATGACATAATTATTTTATCTGTTAATCTCATTATTGTGATTGCCCTGCGCCGCGCAAGAGGGCTTTTCGTGTCGACTTTGGAGGGCACCTCAGCTAAGCGAAATTATGACATCTCGGCGTAGCTTTTTTCGGAATTTAACACGGCTTCATAAATGGGCGGGACTCATTTTGGGGATTCAGATATTTCTTTGGTTTATATCGGGATTCATCATGAGCCTATTTCCAATCAATGAAGTGCGGGGTCGCCATTTGGCGCAAGTGCCCGAAGCGGTTTTGCAAACGGATAACCTTATCCCCCTTGAGCTTGCCATGCCGCTATATGACGGCAATCTCAATGGGGCGAAATTAATCTCTGCGGCGGGGCATCCAGCCTATGTGTTATCGGGCGATAACGGCGAGCAAATTATTGATGCGCTCAATGGTAAAGCTTGGTCGGAACTTGGGGCGGAAGATATTAAAAATGTGGCCGGGGTTTTATACCAAGGACGCGGCGTATTAAAAACACTGCAGCGCCTTGAAACCGCACCGCGTGAATATCGCGGGTCGGTGCCTGTCTGGCAAGTGATCTATGATGATAAAGATAAAACGCGGATTTATATTGATGCAAAGACGGCGGAGCTAAAAGCCGTGCGGACACGCATTTGGCGGGTTTTCGACTTTATGTGGATGCTTCATATTATGGATTACAAAGAGCGCGAGAATTTTAATTCATGGTGGTTAAGGCTATTTTCCGGTGCGGCGGCGCTATTTGCCCTATCGGGTATTGGGCTTGTGGCGCACCGGGTATTTATGCGCCCTAAAAGAAATAAGGCCGTAATATCTTGAATTAAAGGCGCTTCAAGGAGCGCCTTATTCATTATTAAAATCAGTTAGTTAATTCTTTTTCTTAAATTACGCTTTGGCCGGTTGATTCCCAGTCTTTCATAAAGGCAGAGAGGCCTTTATCCGTGAGAGCATGACCTGCCATTTGGAAAATAACCTTTGGCGGGGCGGTCATTACGTCCGCGCCGACAAGAGCGCAATCCTTGGCGTGATTAATATTGCGAATAGAGGCGGCGAGGATTTCTGTCTCAAAGCCGTAATTGTCATAAATAGTGCGAATGTCCTGAATGAGTTCCATCCCATCAAGCGCCAAATCATCAAGGCGGCCAATGAAAGGCGAGATATAGGTCGCCCCGCATTTCGCCGCGAGCAACGCTTGATTGGCACTAAAGCATAATGTCACATTGGTCGGAACGCCTTCGCGGGACAAAATAGAACAGGCTTTAAGGCCGTCTTTTGTGAGCGGAAGTTTGACGCAAACATTATCGGCGATTTTGCGAAGATGGCGACCTTCTTCGACCATTTTGGCGGCGTCCATAGCCACCACTTCGGCGCTAACATGGCCCGGCGTAATGGCGCAGATCTCTTTGATGACTTCTTTAAAATCACGGCCTGATTTTGCGATAATTGACGGATTGGTTGTCACCCCATCACACAGGCCAATATCATGTAATTCGGTAATGGCGTCTATGTCCGCACTATCGACAAAAAATTTCATAAGTCTCTCCAAAAAGGTCAAGCGAGTCGTTTGCGCATCTGTTAACACAGCTTATGGAATCGCGAAACGTCCAAATCTTATTCCCCGTTAATGTGCCGGAACCGTTTGACTATGCCCTGCCGCCGGGGATGGATGTTGAGCCGGGTCAGTTTGTATTCGCCCCAATCGGGAAACAAATGAAGCTTGGTGTGGTTTGGGGGGCGGCGGACCCAAGTGAGCGCGTCCTTAAAGAGATTGCCGAAGTCAAGGCCGTGCGTCCCCTGCCGGAGAAAATGATTGAGTTCGTGAATTGGACGGCGGCCTATAATTGCGTTTCCCCGGGCCTCGTGCTGCGTATGGTGGTTCGCTCTTATAAGGCGCTAGAGCCGTCTGCGCAGGTTACGCTTTATCGCCCGTCCGGCCAAGACGGCGTGAAACTGACTCCGGCGCGGCAAATCTTACTTGAGGCAGGTGGGCCGTTTCCGGCCCGGGCCAGTGAAATCGCGAAACGGGCGGGTGTATCTGCGGCGGTGGTGAAAGGCTTTGAGCGGGCGGGAGGGCTGAGCGCTAGTCAAGGTCCTGTTGATCCGCCTTTTGATGTGCCTGATCCTGATTTTGGCGGCTTGACCCTAACGGAGGGCCAAAAACAAGCAGGTGAAGAGCTTGCGGGCCAAGTGCGCAGGGGCGGCTTTGCGGTGAGCTTACTCGACGGGGTAACAGGCTCGGGGAAAACCGAAGTTTATTTCGAAGCCGTTGCTGAAGCGCTGCGTTTGGGGGGGCAGGTTTTAGTCCTCGTGCCGGAAATTGCCCTCACCCAAGCTAGTCTTCGCCGCTTTAAAGCCCGCTTTGGCGTGGAACCTGCTCCGTGGCACTCGGCGCTTGGGGAGGCGGCGCGGCGGCGGACATGGCGCGAAGTGGCGCAGGGGCGGGCCAAGTTGATTATCGGTGCGCGCTCTGCGCTTTATTTGCCCTATCCGAATTTAAAAGCCCTGATTATCGACGAAGAACATGACGGTTCCTATAAACAAGAAGAGGGCGTCATATATAATGCCCGGGACATGGCGGTGCTGCGGGGGAAGATTTTCGGCCATGCGGTGATTTTGGCCTCGGCCACGCCGACCCTCGAAAGCCTCGAGAATGCGCGGCAAAACCGCTATGCACATATTATTCTCCCCGAGCGGCCGGGGGCGATTACTTTGCCGCCGATTGAACTGATAGACCTTAAAGAGCATCCACCTGAAAAGGGACATTATATATCACAGCCTTTAATCGAGGCGGCGCAGTCCGTTTTGGATAAAGGGGAGCAAGCGCTTTTTTACCTCAACCGTCGGGGCTATGCGCCGCTGATTATCTGCCGTAGTTGCGGGGAAAAGCTGCGAAGTCCTGATACGGATAGCTGGCTGGTGGAGCACCGGGCGAGCGGGCGGGCGCGCTGTCATTACACGGGGTTTTCTATGCCCATGCCCTGCGAATGCCCAAATTGCAAAGAGCCCGATAGCCTGACATCCGTTGGGCCTGGGGTGGAGCGGGTGGCCGAAGAAGCCCGGCAGCATTTCCCCCATGCGCGAATTGAGGTGTTTTCATCGGATACAGCCGGGAACCCCGAAAAAATTGCGGAGCGCATGGCCCGCATGGCGAGCGGAGAGATTGATATTTTAGTCGGTACGCAAATGGTGGTCAAAGGCCATAACTTTCCGCAGCTCACCTTTGTCGGCGTGGTTGACGGTGATCTTAGCCTTGCGGGGGGTGATATCCGCGCCGGCGAGAGAACCTATCAAACCCTTGTGCAAGTGGCGGGCCGCGCAGGCCGCGCGGATAAGCCGGGCCATGCCCTCATACAAACCCATCAACCCGAACATGAAGCCTTACAAGCTTTGGCTGCTGGGGATCGGGCGCGCTTTATTGAGGCGGAGCGGTCTATGCGCGATTTGCTAGAACTTCCGCCCTTTGGCCGTCTGGCGGCAATTATTATGTCTGGCCCAGATCCCAAGGGGGTGGCCGCGTTTGCTAAAGATGTGGTCAGCGCCGCGCCGCGCGCGGAAGGGATTGAAATTTCCGGCCCGTCCGAAGCGCCGATTGCGCGGCTGCGGGGACGGTTTCGCCAGCGGCTCCTGATTCAAGCGCGGCTAGGGGTGAATTTATCGGCTTATATGGCTGCATGGCGTGGGCGTATAAAGCTGCGGACGAAATATAAACTCCAAATTGATATTGACCCGCAAAGCTTTATGTAAGGCAGCTAATATCTGTGTAGGGCTGCAGGGGCAGGGTGTTTTAATTGTGATTTATGGGGCATAACATCCCATAAAATTGCAGGATTATATATATTCTCACTTTCCCTAAAATCTTGGCTTGGAATCATAGAACATGCGTGTTAATACGCCGCGATTTTGGAGGCAGGCTCTAACGGCGTGCCTCTATATTTGTGCACACTCTACGGATTTACAGGCAGGCTTGCCTCAATATTCGGATAAAAATGGACACGGTCAATGTCGCAAACAGAGCTCGTAACGGGCGAAGCCCCTAAACGTTATGCCTCGGCACTTCTCGATCTTGCGACAAGTGCGGCTGCGCTAAAGACGCTAGAGACAGACCTTAAATCCGTTAAAACTATGTTTGCAGGAAGTGAAGAACTCCGCCGCCTTGCCGATAGTCCTGTTTTCACAACTGAGGATAAAGTCAGCGCCTTGACGGCGGTGGCGAAAAAGGCAAAGCTTGGAAAGCTCGCTACGCAGTTTATCGGCCTTGTGGCCCACAATCGCCGCGCTGCAGAGCTTCCGTCTATGATTGAAGCCTTTGAGGCTGAGCTGGCTATTCGCCGCGGTTCACAAATTGCCAAAGTGACGAGCGCCAAGAAACTCACGGCGGCTCAGGTGACATCGCTCAAAGCAAATCTTAAAAAAGCAGAAGGCCGCAAGGTCGATTTGGAAATGGATGTGGATCCGAGTTTGCTCGGCGGTTTCGTCGTGCGCCTTGGGTCTAAACTTTATGATAGCTCCCTCAAAACACAGCTTGAGGATTTAAGTCTTGCGCTCAAAGATGCGTAAGGCTTTTTGGTAAAACGAAAGAGGAATAATCATGGATATTCGCGCGGCAGAAATCTCCTCGATTCTTAAAAAGCAAATTAAGGATTTTGGGACTCAAGCTAAAGTCTCTGACGTCGGTCAGGTGCTCTCTGTGGGTGATGGTATTGCCCGTATTTACGGTCTGGATAATGTCCGCGCCGGTGAGATGGTTGAATTTCCGGGCGGCATTAAAGGCATGGCCCTGAACCTTGAAACCGATAATGTTGGTGTGGTTATCTTTGGTGATGACCGCGGCATTAAAGAAGGCGATACAGTCAAGCGCCTCGGCGAAATCGTTGACGTGCCTGTCGGCATGGGTCTTTTGGGCCGGGTTGTGAACCCGCTTGGTGAGCCGATTGACGGGAAAGGCCCCCTTAAAGATGTGGCTGAGCGCCGCCGTGTTGATGTGAAAGCGCCGGGAATTATCCCGCGTAAATCTGTTCATGAGCCTGTTCAAACAGGCATTAAAGCTATTGATGCGTTGATCCCGATTGGACGCGGTCAGCGCGAACTGATTATTGGTGACCGCCAGACCGGTAAAACGGCAGTCGCTGTGGATGCGATCCTCAACCAAAAGGCTGCTTTTGACGAAGGCCGCGATAATGACAAGCTTTACTGCGTTTATGTTGTGATTGGCCAAAAGCGCTCAACTGTGGCGCAGCTCGTGAAAACGCTCGAAGAAAACGGCGCGATGGATTATTCTATCATTGTTTCTGCGACCGCGTCAGAGCCTGCTCCGCTTCAATTCCTTGCTCCTTTTGCCGGATGCGCTATGGGTGAATATTTCCGTGATAACGGTATGCACGGCCTGATCATTTATGATGATCTCTCCAAGCAAGCTGTGGCTTACCGTCAGATGTCACTTCTTCTTCGTCGCCCACCGGGACGCGAAGCTTATCCGGGTGATGTGTTCTATCTTCACTCCCGCTTGCTTGAGCGCGCGGCGAAACTCAATGAAGATAGCGGCTCTGGCTCTTTAACGGCGCTGCCAATTATTGAAACCCAAGGTAATGACGTATCGGCCTTTATTCCGACCAATGTGATCTCGATTACAGACGGACAAATCTTCCTTGAGACAGATTTATTTTACCAAGGTATTCGCCCGGCGCTAAATGTGGGTCTGTCCGTGTCGCGGGTTGGGTCATCGGCCCAGATCAAAGCCATGAAACAAGTGGCCGGTCCGATTAAAGGTGAGCTCGCACAATACCGCGAAATGGCGGCCTTTGCCCAGTTCGGCTCTGACCTTGACGCTTCAACGCAAAAGCTCCTCGCGCGCGGTGAGCGCCTGACAGAGCTTTTAAAGCAAGATCAATATTCGCCTTTGCAGGTCGAAGAACAAGTCTGTGTGATCTATGCTGGGACGCGCGGTTATTTGGACGGAATTCCAACCTCTGCCGTTGGTCGTTTTGAAAAAGAATTTTTGGCTGATCTTCACAGTAATCATCCGAATTTACTGTCAGATATTGCTACAGGCAAGAAGCTGACTGATGAGATCGAAACACATTTGAAATCTGCCCTCGATAATTTCGCGGCAGGCTTTGCGGCCTAAGCGGTAACAGGGGAGGCGACTTATGGCGTCTTTGAAAGAATTAAAAAGCCGGATCAGCAGCGTTAAGAGCACGCAAAAGATCACCAAAGCCAAGCAGATGGTGGCAACGGCAAAGCTGCGTAAAGCGCAAGAAGCGGCGAAGAGCTCTCGCCCTTATGCAGACCGGATTGGCCATGTGATCTCAAACCTTGCGGCCTCTATGAGCGGCGCAGGGGATGCTCCGCAGTTGCTTGTTGGTAACGGTAAATCCGATGTGGTCTTGTTGATTATTGCGACCGCTGACCGGGGGCTGTGCGGCGGCTTTAATGCCAATATTGTCCGTAAGGCCCGCGAAGAAATCGTAGCGCTTCAATCGGCAGGTAAAACTGTTAAATTATTTCTCATCGGTAAAAAAGGCCACGACCAACTTAAGCGTCTTTATGGGGATAATATTGTTGAATATATCTCCCTAAAAGAAGAGCGTAAAATTCATGCGGGTATTGCCCGTAATATCGGCGAGAAAGTCACAGCCATGTTTACGGCGGGTGAGTTTGATGTCTGCAAGCTTATTTTTGCGCAATTCGAAAACATCATGACCCAAACAGCGGTGAGCGGAACAATTATTCCGGCCAATGCTGGTTTTGAAGCCGCTGGCGATAGTGATGATGCGCCTGTCTTTGACCTTAAAGGCGCGATTTATGATTATGAACCGGACGAGGCGGGCATTTTAAATGTCTTATTGCCGCGTAATATTAACTCGCAAATCTATTCGGCTTTGCTGGAAAATATGGCGGGTGAACAAGCGGCGTCTATGACCGCAATGGATAATGCGACGCGAAATGCGGGGGATTTGATCTCTTCATTGACATTGCAGTTTAACAGAGCGCGTCAGGCACAAATTACGTCTGAACTTATTGAAATTATTTCGGGCGCGGAAGCGCTTTAATATAGCTGAAAGGACCTCAACATGGCGAAAGCAGCAGCAAAAACAACGGCAAAAAAAGCCACAGCGAAAAAAGCTCCGGCCAAAAAAACACCTACGAAAAGAGCCCCCGCCAAGAGTGCTTCTACCAAATCGGTCGCCGCTTCGGCCGCGCGGGGTAAGATTTCACAGGTTATCGGCGCGGTTGTCGATGTGGAATTTATAGGTGAGCTTCCGGCGATTTTAAACGCCCTAGAGACTGATAATCAAGGCAGCCGCCTTGTTCTCGAAGTCGCGCAGCATTTGGGACAAAATACCGTCCGCACGATTGCGATGGACGCCACAGAGGGCCTCGTTCGCGGCCAAGCGGTTGCCGATACAGGCGATGCGATTACGGTGCCTGTTGGCCCCGAGACTCTCGGACGGATTATGAATGTCATCGGTGAGCCGATTGATGAACGCGGCCCACTTAAGTCCAAAATGAAGGCCTCTATTCACAAAGAAGCCCCAGTGTTTACAGACCAGTCTACTGAGACCGAAGTTCTGGCGACGGGTATCAAAGTGATTGACCTACTTTGCCCTTATTCTAAAGGCGGTAAAATCGGCCTGTTTGGCGGTGCGGGTGTGGGTAAAACCGTTTTGATTATGGAACTCATCAACAACATCGCGAAACTTTTTGGTGGTTATTCTGTTTTTGCCGGCGTAGGCGAGCGCACCCGCGAAGGGAATGATCTTTATCACGAAATGATCGAATCCAATGTGATCGACCTTGACGGCGAGAGCCGCGCGACACTTGTTTACGGACAGATGAATGAGCCTCCCGGAGCCCGTGCCCGTGTGGCGCTAACAGGTCTATCTCAGGCGGAATATTTCCGCGATGAGGAAGGTAAAGATGTATTGTTCTTCGTGGATAATATTTTCCGTTTTACCCAGGCTGGCTCCGAAGTGTCTGCACTTTTGGGACGTATTCCTTCCGCTGTGGGCTATCAGCCAACACTGGCCACTGAAATGGGCCAAATGCAGGAGCGGATTACATCGACGAATAAAGGTTCGATTACCTCTGTTCAGGCGATTTATGTTCCGGCCGATGATTTGACTGACCCAGCGCCCGCGACATCATTTGCCCATTTGGACGCAACCACAGTTTTGAACCGCGCGATTTCTGAAAAAGGGATTTATCCGGCGGTTGATCCGCTTGATAGTACATCACGTATCCTCGAGCCGCGTACAGTTGGCGAAGATCACTATGATGTGGCGCGCCGCGTTCAGGAAATTCTACAACGCTATAAGGCCTTACAAGATATCATCGCGATTTTGGGTATGGATGAGCTGTCTGAAGAAGACAAAACGACTGTAGCCCGTGCCCGTAAGGTTGAGAAATTCCTCTCACAGCCTTTCGATGTGGCCGAGATTTTCACAGGCTCTCCCGGCATTCAAGTGCCGCTCGAAGACACAGTTCGCTCCTTTAAGGGGCTCGTCGAAGGCGAATATGACCACCTCCCAGAGCAGGCTTTCTACATGGTTGGCGGGATTGACGATGTGATCGAAAAAGCGGCTAAAATGGCCGCAGAAGCCGCTTAATATTCATGGGCCGCTGTGATCGGCGGCCCTATTATCAAAGAGTGATAAATGGCCGATAAACTTAGATTTTCTCTTGTATCACCGGAGCGTGAGTTGTTTTCCGGCGATGTCGACCAAGTCGATGTTCCGGGAACGGAAGGTGATTTGGGGATATTCCCTAATCATAGTCCACTTATGGCGGCTATTCGTACCGGCGCTGTTACGGTCTATACGGACGGCGAGCAAACGCAATATCTCGTGCAAGGCGGATTTGCGGATGTAACTCTTGACGGGTTAACGATATTGGCTGAACGGGCGTCGCTTATGGAAAATATTGAACGTGATGTGATTGAAGCTGAAATCCAAACTGTAGAAATGTCGCTAGGTGGCCTTGATGGCGAAGCAGCGCTGAATGCACAGCAAAACCTTGATGGATTAAAGCAGATCGCCTCTAGGCTATAATATCAGCGACTTAATAACGCCATTATTAGGCCTTGTAACAGTCTATATTTCTTTTTAACCGGGTCTTATGATCCGGTTTTTTATTAAGTTTTTTATATGTAGCTGCGTTTTGGCGGTTATGTGCCTATTTTATGGGTTTTTCATAGAGCCTAAACGCCTTGTTTTACGCCAGCATAACATCGGGCTAGAAGGTTGGACTTCGGCCCCGCTGCGCGCTGTAGTTATTTCTGATATCCATCTTGGCGGCCCGCATATGGGTTTGGAGCGGGTCAATAAAATCATCACGCAAATTAATGAGTTAGATGCGGATGTCGTTTTAATTGCGGGTGATTTTATCAATGGCCATGATAGACGCCGTGATAAATCTCTTAGCTTTAATCAAGACGTTGACCGCGGGATGAAAGCACTTGGGGGTCTTAATAGCCGTCGCGGCGTTTATGCTGTTATCGGCAATCATGATGTTTGGTATGATGCCGCCTATGTTCACGCGGCCCTCCGCGCGGTTAATATTCATGTCTTAGCCAATCAAGCGGTGATGATAAATGAAGATTTATGCATAACGGGCCTCGCAGATCATGAAACGCAGCAAGAAGATCGCGCTGCATTTAATGGTTGCGAGCAAGGGAGTGATATAATTGCCCTTATGCATTCCCCCGATAGTTTTACTTACCTTCGTTCTGACGTTGATTTTGCCGCTGCCGGCCATACCCATGGCGGGCAAATTAATATTCCGTTCCTAGGTGCATTGTCAACGATTACGGATATTGGCCCAAATTATAAACAAGGGCTTAAGCGTTATAAAAACTTTGATGTTTATATCAGTGCAGGCCTAGGAACCTCCGTGCTTCCGGCCCGTTTTAGAGCGCCGCCGGAAATTACGCTTGTTAATATAGCTTCAAAATAAGCATATAATAATTTAGGCATAAAAAAACCGGCTCCGAAAAGCCGGTTAAATTTTATAATGTTAACTTAGCTTAGAAACGTGTTCTTAAGCTGGCGAATAATGTCCGGCCAAATACATCATATGTAGCTGGGAAGGTATTGGCCTGTTCATCATTGTCACCAATAATAGGCGGGTTTTTGTCAAACACGTTGTTCATACCAACGGTAATGGCAAAATTATCCGTTAAATCCCATGATGCAGACGCATCGAAGTAATTAAAGGCTTCAATGTCTTCAACAAAATTTGTACCTGGGGCCGCGTCATCATCAACGCTACCAACATAGCGCCATACGATTTGAGCCGCAAATGGACCTTTATTCCAACCACCTGTGACGCGGTGACGATAGCTTGGGTCTGGCTCTCCACAGGTTGTACCAAATTCGCCATCGCATGTGATTGTGTTGTCTCCTTCAAATGCAATGAAGTCATTTTCGAGGTTAATGGTTGAGTTATAACTAATATTGAAATCACCATAATCAGCAAACTCAAATCCATAACGTGCTAGAATATCAATACCCGCAACGGATGATTCCGCAACGTTTTGTGCCTGAAGCGAGATAGATTGAATAGATCCATCAGAGTTACGTTGAATAACATCACAGAATTGCGAACCAACACCACCGAGATCAGCATTGGTCAAACATGTCGTTAGAACATTTTGAGCACCACCGCCGAAGGCTGCAATCGCATCGTCAATCACAATGTCATAATAGTCGACAGAGAAAGACAGGCCAGGAACAAGGTCAGGTTCTACAACAACACCAACTGTAAATGTGTCAGCTGTTTCGACGTCTAGGTTAGGGTTACCACCGCCTAAACTTTGAACTTGGCCGGAGATAGTGTTAATATTGACGGAGCCCACGTTATTGGCCGGAACGCCAGTTGCTATACAAACGGCAGTGACGGCGGCTGTCGGGTTACCATTGGCGGAACATGGATCTTGTGCTCCTGGAAAATTTTGCGCTATTGGCGCGAAAAGTTCTGCAATATTTGGTGCGCGTACGGCGCGGTTGTAATTACCACGAATACGGAACTGATCATTTACAGTCCATGAACCACCAATTTTATAGGTATAGTTTTCACCCGTTGTGCTGTAATCTGAGTAACGACCCGCAAGATCAAGTGAGATAGACTCTGCGAATGGAAGATCAGATAATAATGGTACGAAAAGTTCGCCGTATACAGAATATACGTCGATGGTACCACCTGATGGCGGTGAACCATTAAAGCCAGCAATATTACCAGCAGCTAAGTCTTGTGATGGACGGAAATCAGCTTCCGTTTCAATATACTCCGCACCAATGGCGACACCAATAGGCTCTTCTGTAAGGCTATATTTGCCCAGATCACCTGACAAGTTACCCTGTACAATCGTTTGTTGGAATTCAGCCGTTGAAGCGACAGCTGTGTTTAGGAAATCAGCTGCGCCTTGACTAATATTCCCAGCACCAAAGAGATTGAGGGGCACACAGCCAGTCGCGGCGCCATTAGAGGATGTGTCCGCACAGCTTGGGTTGCCATTGGCATCAACGTCAACGTTTCCATCCTCATCGGCATCAGCAAGAAGTAAAGCTTGCGCAAAGCGTGTCCGGCTAACGTTACCTAATTGTGTTAGGGCCCGTACCGTCCGGCCTTCTTGGAAATAAGCATCATAAGACCAAGTATCATTGATATCACCACGTGCACCCAAAGTAATTTGGAATACATCGTTAATATCGCTTGTTACACGTGGGCCAACTTCTTCAAGGCGGCGACGCAGGTTAAACCCAGCCGGAACAGCTGTATCATCGATACCGTCGCCATCTGTGTCAACACCACTACCAATAGCGTCGGAGATTAACTGCTGTGCTTGCGGGGTTAAGAATGGGTTGCCATCAAGAGAGAACGGTGTTGACTCCCCTCCTACAGGTGCAAAAATAGGTGTTGGCGCTAATTGACTGTCAACTCGGTTTTGAGAGAATGAACCGCGGGCATAGACTTCAACATGATTATTGATTTCGTAACTACCAAGTGATGTAATTGTAAAACGTTCCTGTGGCAGCTGTAGGAAGTTAACAGGCGCATAGTTATAGAAATCATTATCCGCGCCGGTTGCCACAAACGGGCGTAAGCCGCCATCATTTGTGAAGACACCATTTGCAGTCACACCATTGCCAAAGTTTAAGCCTGTAAATAGCGCGCCTTGAGGAATACCAGATGAACCACCAGGCTGTAAGGCCGTACTGCCGCCGTTATCAACTAACGCAACCTGTGAGAACTCTCGGTCGCCTTGGAAGAGTTGATCGCGGTTTGCATATGAAACGTCGAGAACAACATTACCGCGTCCATCATCAAAATTCGCACCTAATGTACCCGATAGATTAAACAGACCTGCATCGGCGCGGTCTGTAATTGAATAACCGATATTGCTTTCGAAGCCTTCAAAGTCTTCGTCAAGAATGAAGTTAACAACACCCGCAACCGCGTCGGCACCATAAACTGATGATGCACCGCCTGTTAGAACCTCAACGTTTTCGATAAGGCTGACAGGGATGGTGTTAAGGTCGACAACGCCATCTTGTCCAAATGGAACTTGACGTGTTCCGTTAACAAGCACCAATGTTCTGTTAGCGCCCAGACCGCGAAGATCGACTGTTGCAGACCCGTTACCCGGGTTGTTTGATGTCCGGTCAAGTCCTGGAACGGTTTGTGGTAATGAGTTTAGAAGATTCTCAGTGTTAATAGAGAATGTTTTTTCAAACTGTTCCGCGCTGACTGTTGCAACGGGTGAATTCGAAACAAAGTCCTGTTTTTTAATCCGCGAACCCGTGACGATAATCTCATCGCCATCATCGTTATCTTGAGCGGCTACAGGTGCGCTGAAGGATGCGATAGTCGCAGCCGACAGCAGCGTAGTTAGAAGCAATTGCTTTTTTGACAAATTTTTCACTAAAAGTCCCCTTAAATTGACTTTATTAAAACGAGGTTGAGGCGAGTTAAGATGAACTTGCATCAATTTCAATGCGCATAAGATACGCTTATGACATCTCTGTAACGTTACAATCTATCAGGCTCAAGTGTGAACACGCTGCTTAAGGGGCCTGTGATTTAAATACTTAAATTATGTTGCAAAAATACACTGTTTATATATCCTATATGAATAAAATATTGTTTTTGAGTCAGCAAGCATTTCTGTTTTTAGTAGAAAATTCGAAATTTTGCGGTTAAATATGATTAAAATGCCAAAAAATGAGAAATCCATTATGAATTATAAGGCCTCCTTTAGATTAGTTTCTTATGTTTTTGGAATTATTGTTATGGGGGCAATCACGGCCTCTGCACAAGATGATAAAGGCCCGCTTGATGATGTATTTGCTTGCGTGGATATCGAAACAGACCAGGAACGTTGGCGTTGTTATGATGAACAAGTTCCGCTTTTACGTGAACGGGAGCAAAAAAAAGAAATTGTTACGATTGATTCTGAAAAAGTTGAGGAGATTGAAAGGGATGCCTTTGGGTTTTCACTTCCTAAACTTAACATATTACGGCCCAAAGATAAGAATGAAGCCAATGATAAAGGCAAATCCAGTAAGATAAAAAAAACGAGCCAAGAACAAATTTTTCAAGTCGCCTCACTGCGTAAAGGGCGGTCAGGGTTAAGGGTGACTATGGAAAATGGGCAAGTCTGGCAACAAGTAACGGGTAATTCGAGTTCTCTGCCGAAGGGAAAAATACAAGCGCGAATCAAACCAGCCTCGTTCGGGAGCTATTTAATGTCGATATTAAATGAAGACGGAAAAGCTATTCGGCGCGGAATTAGAGTTCGCCGCGTAAAATAATGTAACTTTCTATGGGCACCTATTGTGTCTGAATAATCCATGCGGCAGGTGTGTGCTTATCCGTAAAATATAGTTTTTCTAGAGACTGCGGCGTAAACCCTGCGATTCTAAACGTTGAGACTATTTTTTGGGCGTCCTTTTCACTTAAGGCTGCTTTTATCATACTTGACATGCGGCCTTTATAAGCGATTGTTTCACTTGCCATACCGTCAAACCAAAGGCCTCCGTCCTTAGGATTATATTTATGGTAGTTTTGCAGGAGTTGATTCGACCCGTTCAAGAGATGATGGGTAAATTTAGCAAAATTATCTTTTTCAAGATTTGCTTGACTGAGCCAGTCTAATATCGGTTTTGATGCCTTGTTAAGCTGTTTCATTGCCGCTTCGGCTTTATTTTTGCTTTGCTGCGTTTTTTCATTATTAGCCTTATGAGCCGTTAGAAATGTATGTTTTGCCGCTTTAATAAACCGATTTTTTATCATAACTTCAATATGGTTTAAAGACTGCTGACAATCGCGCATAATGACGCCGTTTTTAATATGAGCAATCAATATAATGCGTCCATTCGGGTTTAAAATACGTGTCATTTCATGGATGGTTTTTTCAAGCTGTTTGCTACTACCGGCATATTCAAAACCAAATTGGCTTGTGATGATATCAAATTCGTCATCAATAAAAGGTGTATTATCAACGGGGCTAGTGACCCCTTTAATCATAGGAAATTTATTCTTTAATACATCAATAGCGCTAGCGGAGATATCAAGTCCCGTTAGATTCGTCATTTTAGCGCGGTGAGCATGTTTTAACACAGAGCCTGCGCCGCAAGCAAAATCAATAAGCCGTGCTGTTTTCGGTAGCGCGTTAAAGGCTTTATTCCAAAAAGCAGTTAATACGGCATTATGCTCAATACCGACGCCGACCAAAGCATCCCCGCTCTGCGTGCCATGACGCCCTTGCCAATAATTATCCCAGTCTTGTGAATGTTGATCGGACATAATCGGCCTTAAGTAAGGGGTAAATAGCTTGGTTTAATAATCACTAAAAGACTTATGAGCCTATAATATGGACAATAACACGTTAAACTCAATCATTATTACGCAGATAATGATTAGGGCTTTTCAAGGGGAATATCTTTGATTAAGCCCTTCGTATGAGCGATAATAATAACATATTAGCTGCGGCGCATAAAGCTTATTTGCGCGGTGATTTCGCCTTTGCACGCGCTAAGTTAGATCCCATATTAAAACAAGATAGTCAGCCCAAAGCTGCGCATCTAGCGGCGCTTATTGCGCGGGATATGGGTGATTACCAAGAGGCCTTGGCGCAGTTAAATGCCAGTTTGGCTGTCACGCCTTATGACAAAGAGGTCTTAAACACGTTGGGAACGGTTTGGGTGCGGCTGCAAGAGCCGGTTCGTGCCGAATTGGCATTTAGCGCGGCGCTTGACGAAGATATAAACTATCATGCAGCGCGGGCAAATCTCGCATTTTGTCACTTAAATTATCAAAACCCAGCTGCAGCCCTTCCGCTATTGGAGACATTATGCCAGATCGATTCTAAGAATCAAGTTTATGTAATTGCATATATTTATGCCCTCAAAGACCTTCATAAAAATGAAAAGGCTTTAAAGGTTTTGGAAACCGTTGATACAGATGGTGAACATAAAGAAGAATTTGCATTTCTAAAAGGCCAGATTTTATTTGAAATGGAAAAATATGATGAAGCAATTACGACCAATCATGACGCAATTTGCTCACCAATCTTTGGCCCTAAGGCTATTGCGAATATGGCGCAAACTCTTCGCATGTTGGGACAGTGGCCGACCGCAAAAATAGTGTTAGAGCGAATATTAAATAAGGAAAAAACACGCCCTGAAATATCTATTGCAATCGCACATGTTTATCACATGGCAGATGAGACTGACAGAGCAGAAGAAATTTTAAATAATGCGGTTAGTCGTTTTGGAGATATTGCAGAAATTTTATCCCTTAAAGGACGCATCAATGCCGATCAAAATAATCCTGCGGAGGCTTATAAGCTGACCCTTGATGCGCTTAAAATGCGTCCGGGTCATGTTGATTTTATGGCGGAATTTTCTCGGGCGGCAATGACACAAGGCTCTATCCCCGAAGCCATGCACGCCGCGCAATCAGGGTTAATTCAACAGCCTAATAATCAGTTTTGGATGGCAATGCGTGCGGTCGGTGGGCGGCTTTTAGGTACAGATTATAAATTTTATTTTGATTATGAAAAATATGTCCATGTTTTTGATCTAGACGCGCCCAAGAGTTATAAATCCATGGCGGCCTTTAATAAAGCCTTGTCCCGTATTTTGGAAAGTTTACATGGTTTTATTCATGCGCCGCTAGACCAATCGGTTCGTATTGGAACGCAGACAAGCCCAAACCTTATTCATCATGATAATCCTATTTTAACTGAGTTTTTTGAGACGGTGCAATCGCCGCTTCGACAATATATGACGGCTATAGGGACAGACCCTACCCACCCCTTAACGCGGCGAAATACTGGGCAGGCCCGTATTTGTTCGGCGTGGTCTGTAAAATTGGATAAAGACGGGCATCATGTAGATCATATTCATCCTGAAGGTTGGATCAGTTCTGTTTATTATGTGGATGTGCCAAATGACCTAGGTGAGGGGACAGAAAAGTCAGGTTGGCTGCGCTTTGGGCAGCCGCCCTTGAACCTCAATTTAGATGCAGAATATTTTATTAAACCTAAAGCAGGACGCCTTGTTTTATTTCCGAGTTATATGTGGCACGGAACTGTGCCGTTGAAAAATGCCGGACGCCGACTAACGCTGCCTTTTGACGTTTTACCTAGCGCTCCAAAACCAACATAGACGACCAAGACCCTCATGAGTTTAGGCCTGATTGTCAATGGGGCTCGGTTTTGTCTTACCATCGCTAGGTTTTGCGGCGTATATAAAGAGCATAAATGCGATGAAGGCTAGGGCACTTCCGAATATAAATGGCGCACCGGGAAGGTATATTTGCGCGCTATTATCGCTTTGGGTAAATGTTTTAAATAAATAAGTCATGGGCAGCGGGCCGACCATAAGGGCAAGGCCCATGACTGCGCCGACAGCCCCTTGAACTTCCCCTTGTTCTTTGGCGCTCACGCGGCTGGAAATCATATTGTTAAGGGAGGGTTGATAGAGTCCAGCCAATGCAGAAAATGGCCCCATCGCATAAACAACCCAGCCCGCGGAGGCGAGGCCAAAACCGATGAAGCCGATAATATAAGAAATCATACCAAGAACTGCGGCCCAAAATAATCCGATTCTAGGTATAATAATGCGAATAAGACCGCCTTGAACAATAATGCTGGCGATTCCGAAATAGCCGAGAGAAATACCGACGTCCCGCGCCGACCATCCTATCGCCTCGTTCATGGTGAAGGTATAAACAGTTGGATAGGCCGTATGGGCAACGGCAAGAAAAAACATAACGGTTAAGAGTCCAAGGACGCCCTTAAGCTTTTTAAGCTGCATAAAGGCGCCAAAGGCATTGGCGCGCCGCCATTCAAATGGGCGTCTATTTTCTTTGCTTAGGGTCTCGGGAAGAAAGAAATAACCGTAAACCATGTTTAAAAGTGAAAATATGCCTGCGGCTATAAAGGGGAGACGCGGGCTATATTCGCCTAAAAACCCGCCCACAACAGGGCCAAACATAAACCCGACCCCAAAGACTGCGCCGACGAGACCGAAGTTCTGAGCGCGCTTCTCGGGCGGCGTAATATCAGCAATATAGGCATTGGCGGTACTAAAGGTTGCCCCAAACGCGCCGGCCAAAATACGACCAAGAAATAAAAACCCTATGGTTGGGGCAAAGCCCATAATAAAATAATCAAGCCCAAGCCCAAATAAGGAAATAAGCATAATCGGACGCCGTCCAAAACGGTCAGATAAGCCGCCAATAATCGGCATGCTTATAAATTGAGTGACGGCAAAAACAAATGTGAGCCAGCCGCCATAAACCGCCGCCTCACTATTACTCAGTCCAGTAAGTTCTTTTAAAAGATCAGGCAAAACGGGAATGATAATGCCAAACCCAATCGAGCTAATCATCACTGTGATAAGGACGAAAAGCAGTGAGTTTTTCCCGGCTTGGCGTGTGGCCATGGCACGTCCCTTTACTAATGATGACTGCTAAAAATCCCCGTAAACCCTTAGTGGGGTTTTATGGTTTTGAAAAGCGCTTAAATTCATTGGCAATGGTTTTGTAAACATTGCGTTTAAACGGAACAATAAGGTGGCATGCATCCTCAAGATGGCCCCATTCATAGCGGGAAAACTCTGGTGGTGTTTCAATGTTTAAATCAAAATCTTTCTTATGGCCTTTAAATCGAAGAGCAAACCATTTTTGTTTTTGTCCCCGCCAACGTTTACGCTTTTCCTTGGGTAAATCATAATAAAGCCATGGCTCGATCTCGCCGAGTATTTTGACATGCTTTTTCAACAGGCCTGTTTCTTCATGAAGTTCTCTATAGGCCGCCTCAGTCGCTGTTTCCCCTTTATCAATGCCGCCTTGTGGAAATTGCCAAACCCAGAAGCCCCTCTGGCGGGCTCTACGGCCTAAAAACACCTGACCTTTATGGTTAAATATAACAATTCCAACCGCAGGGCGGTAGTCATCCTCTTTTGTTGTAGGTTTTAACATTACGGTCCCATTAAATGCGAAGCAGGGACTAATACCAAACCGTTATTGGGGGCGTCCTTGGCCCAAAGACTGACTGCGTCTAATGTATTTTGATAAGCAAACCCAATGCCAATGGGAGTGTGGCCTTGAATTGCTTTTTCGCTGAGCTGTTTAAGATTATCTTTGATTAAGGCTCTATCATTTGTACCGTCAATAACAAACTCAGCCTCAATAAAGGGAAGTTTAGCTGAAGTTGCGAGAGCAGGTAGGGCAACGGATTCAAAAGAGCCATCAAAAATGAACGCTAAACCCGCTTCTTCTAAATAACTCATGACAGGGGCGACAAGATCGCTTCGGGCCATAAAACTATCACCATTATAATTCGTCACGCCAAAATAGCCCGATGCACGGCTTAAAAGCCAATCCAGACGACGGGTATTGGCCGCAATATCCTGGGTGACGGTTAATGTGCGATTAGCGGCGCTTGGCGTGTTTCCATTTGTTTGCATAGGAATTTCAATTAATACTTCGTGACCATTTTCACGGGCTTGATTAACCCAGTTTTGCAGTTGCGGGCTATGGGCAGCAAAAGATAAAGTAATCTCTTCTGGCAGGTCTAAAATAGCCCGCGTTGTAATTTCAGGGTTAAGCCCAAGGCCCCCAATAATTACAGCAACGGTTTTGGCATTAACGGGCGTACGAAAAGGTTTGGCATAGCGAATAAAAGCCGTATCGCCAGTGTCTGATTTGGCCGGAATATCCCCATAAGGCGTTTTCCGCGATAAGCCTTGAATAGGTGCTTTTATTAGCGGGGTTGCACTATCACGGCCGGCTATTTGCCCGTTAATGCGAATAAGGCGCGGCGTAGATGATGTGTTATCTTCTATATCGTCTGTAATGGGTGTTTCATCATTGGCACCGGCTAAACCTGTCGTTGGGTTGTCACCAATCGGGACATCATCACCCAATAAATCAGGCAGAACTTGGGTGTTGAGCGGGTCTTGAGAGGCTGTATTATCTGCATTGTCTTCTAGAGGGGCAGCAGCGATTTCAATTTTTGAAACATCCTGAGGCGGACTATAATTTTTTAAAAAGATTGACCCCGCATAGACCGTTGCGAGAACTGAAAATATCACGAGTCCAGCAAAAATTGCATGCCGTAAAGGGGACGGCGGTGGGCGGTTGTCACGCCGTATATTTCTTGAACCCTGCGGGTGCGTCATGGCGCGTGCCTTGAGTTGAAAGCTGATGGTTAAGTTTAAAGAATCAGCTGTAGACTATGGCAATAGTCTACCAACCTTGCTCTGCGAGTAAAGTGCGGTAACGTGAGGTCTTCAAGATATCAATAGCTGTCTCGAGCTGAAAGTCTTTATCTTCATCCCAATTTTCAGGCGGATAAGTCACATTCTCGAAATCATCTTCTATTGAGCTATCGTCAGGATTTGACAGGGCATTGCGGAAACTGCCTTCGCGGAACCGTTTCCGCCGGTCTCCGTTATCAGGAAAGGAAGCAACCTTGATATCAGGAACAATTCCTCGCCCTTGAATGGATTTTCCTGACGGTGTGTAATAACGCTCTGTTGTAAGGCGTAAAGCGCCGCCGCCGTCTGTGACCAAAGGAATAACCGATTGAACGGAACCTTTGCCAAATGAGCGGCTGCCTAACACGATGCCGCGGCCGCGGTCTTGGATCGCGCCCGCAACAATTTCTGCCGCCGAGGCGGAGCCGCTATTGATTAAGACCATAATCGGCATATCGGGCTGAAACTCTCCGGCCTCTGCGTGATAACGTTCTGAATCATCGGGGGTACGCCCCCGGGATGATAAAACCTCTCCGCCGTCCAGAAATAAGCTTGAAATACTAATAGATTCGTTCAGTAGCCCGCCGCGATTCCCGCGAAGGTCAATAACAAGCCCGGGAAGTTTCCCGCCCGCCTCGGCTTGAAGTGCTTCTAAGGCTACGAGGGTATCTCGCGTGAGTTTGTCATTTGAAAAAGTTTCAATGAATATATATCCGATATCGCGTATCATACGGTGACGAACGGCACGCCCGCGAACTTGATCGCGTATGACAACAACATCTCGCGGCGTTTGCCCAGGCGTTAGAATAGTGATGGTGACAGGATCACCCTTAATGCCGCGAAGGCCTTCGACCGCGTCATCGAGGATTTTACCGCGAATGCTAACACCTTCAACGCGGGTTATATAATCGCCGCTACGGACACCAGCCTTATAAGCGGGGCCGTCTTCGACCGCGTAATTAATTTTTATAAGCTCATTTTCTGATACAACCTCGACGCCAATACCGCCATATTCGCGGCGGTTAGTCTCGACTTGCTCTTCATATTCCACAGGAGGCACATAGCTGGAATGAGGATCAAGTGACGCCAGCGCACCGTTTAAAGCAGTCTCAATAAGCTTTGCGTCATCAACTTCGTCGACATATTGGTCTTTAACAATCGCTAAGACGTCGCCAAATATCTTAAGTTGCTCTATCGTTGCGGCATCTTCAGCGGGACTATTCGCTAATATGTCTTGGCTTTGGCCATAAGCGAGTAGGGGCACTGTCAGTAAAAGTGCCGCAGATAAAGCCGTGATCAAGCGAGAGCGTTTTTTCATCATCATCAAAACTATTCGTCTTCTTTAACCAGCGTCCGCGAGTAAGGTTCTATAGGACCCGTCTTTTAAAATTTTAATGGCTCGCTCTAACTGATAATCTTTATCTTCGGGATAGCCTTCGGGCGGATAGTCAATCGTGATGTCGTCTTCAGCGACTTTAACATCATCTGTTTCTTCGTTTTGCGCGTTCGGCCTATTCGTTTCTTCGGTAGGTGGTGAGTCTTCCGCGTTTGCGTCTTCATTTTCAATGGAATTGGGCAAATCCGCTTCACGCAATCTTAGGCCGCGCGTTTCAGATTTTGGTAGGCCTGCAATGGCAATATCAGGCTCAATACCCGTTCCTTGAATGGAGCGGCCTGCGGGGGTATAATAACGCTGCGTTGTAAGGCGCAGTGCGCCGTCGCGCCCGCCTTTTAGCGGAATTATAGATTGCACAGACCCTTTACCAAATGATGTGGTACCAATGACAAGCCCGCGTCCACGGTCTTGAACTGCACCGGCAACAATCTCTGACGCAGATGCAGACGCACCGTTAATTAATACGACAAGTGGAATGCCTTTAATCGCTTCATTGGGTTTGGCGTTAAAGCGCTGGGTGTCATTGCTGCGGCGGCCCCGAATAGAGACGACTTCGCCGCCGTCTAAAAATGTGCTGCTAACTTTGACAGATTGATCTAATAGCCCGCCGGGATTGTTACGCAGATCAAGAATAATGCCTGGCAATCGCCCGCCCGCTTCTTTTTTAAGCTCATTAATCCCATCTAGCAAAGACTGTTCGCTGCGTTCATTAAACTGCGAGAGGCGTAAATATCCAATACCGTCTTTAAGTTCGGCGCGGACCACATGGGGCTTAATAATTTCGCGCACAAGGGTGATATCGCGGGGGTCTTCCCCTTCGGTAACTACGGTAATCATGATTGGCTCGCCAGGCTTGCCGCGCATTTGTTTTACCGCATCCGTACTGGATAGGCCCAGAATAGATTCGCCTTCGACAGCTGTAATGAAATCTCCGGCTTTGATATTGGCACGGTCTGCGGGGCTGTCATCAAAGGGAGAGACAACTTTAATTACGCCGTCCTCTGAAATAATTTCCATGCCAAGGCCGCCATATTCCCCGCTTGTGCTTTCTTGCAGAGCGCGAAAATCCTTCGGGCTAACATAGCTAGAATGGGGATCAAGGGATTGGAGCATGCCGTTTAGAGCATCGGCGATCAGGTCTTCATCATCAACATTGACCACATAATCACTGCGGACGCGCGCGAGGACATCGGCAAATAGTTCTAACTGTTCAAAGGTCGAATTATGCGACGCATTTTCAACCGCACGCGCAGAGCTTTCGGTTGTTGAAAAGGCAAATAAACTTGCGGCGGCGATTGATCCCAGAACAGGTAGTATATATTTCATTTTATCTCCAATCACCGTAACGCCTAGATTTTGTTTTCTTATAGCCTAGAGTTTTTATCTGGCCAGCTTAAATCCCTGTCATATGACAGCTTTGTGACGTTATCTCGTCGTTAAAGCCCTTTAAACCACGGCGCAGGGTTGATAGGGGCACCGTTTTTGCGAATTTCAACATAAATATCCGTGTTTTTATCTTGTGATGCAGGAAGCGCGCCAATTATGTCGCCCGTTTTTACCTTATCGCCCGTTTCTGCGATAATTGCACCAAGCCCCGTGAGGATTAAAAAATAACCTTCTCCAACATTTAAAATAACGACTCGCTCATAATCCCTAAAGGGGCCTGCAAATTCAACTCGGCCATTATAAGGCGCTTTGACAACGCTGCGAGAGGCCCCGCTTAAGGTTATGCCTTGCTCGGAGCCGCCAAATTTACGTTTAAGCATGCCAAGAATGGGTAAGTCGAGGGTGTTTTTTGCGCGGGTAAAGGCGCGTCCTGCTTGTTGAAACGGCCCTTGAGGTATAGCCCCGCTGCCCGCCGCCCGTCCGGGTTTTACGCGCGGGGATATTTTTGCCGCATTAGCTGCGAGGGCGTCCAAAAGCTGTTTGAGGTTTTCTGCCTTGGCTGCAAACTCAGCGGCGGTTTTGCGGGCTTGTTTTTCTTCATTAGCAAGACGGGTTTCCGCTTGGCTGCGCTGAGTAAGAAGAGACTTAAGATTAGCCTCCTCGCGTTGAATCAGGGAGCGAGTCTGTTTAAGAGATTCGCGCTTTGTGATCAGCGCTGTTTTGACGTGATTGATCTCTTTAAGTTCTTGTCCCAAAGCTTGGCTGCGGGCATCAAATTCGCGGGTGAGGCTTTGGATAAGCAGAGCTGTCTGAGATGCCTTAAGGGCGGAGCGAGGGGATATCAAAATGGGCGAGGGTGGACGGCGCTCAAGGCGCTGTATATAGCCTAGAAATTGTGATAATTTAGCTTCATCCCGGCGCAGGTTCACGGTGAGACTTTGATAATTTTCATCAAGCTCTGTGATCTGGCGCTGGGTGATGCCCAGATCATTTTCAGATTTTGAGAGCTGCGTAATTTGCTGACTAAGCCGTTTGTTTAGGCCTTTGACTTCACTTTGAATTTTCTCACGCTCAGCTTTAAGGCGGGCTTCACGCTCTGCCGCCTGTTTTTGTGTTCGCAAAATAGCATCAATATCGCCCTGATCGACTTGCTGTGCCAAGGCCGCCGTGGTGAGAATAAGGGCTGTGCATATGATAACAAAGAATCTCATTAATCGCGGTGATAAGGTGATCCGTTTAAAATAGAAAGCGCTCGGTAGACTTGTTCCGCCATCATCACCCGTACAAATTTATGCGGCCATGTTTGCACGCCAAACCGCCAGCGCATAAGGTTTTTTGGTAGGGCTTTAGGTTCAAATCCATCCGCTCCGCCGATAAGAAGATGAAGCTGGCTGTGACCGTCATCGCGCCATAATGAAAATTTTTGGGCTATTTGCCGCGAGCTTATATCTTTTCCGCGCTCATCCAAGATAACGGCGGGATTATTTGGCGTTATTGCGGATAAGATTTGCTCGGTTTCTGCGGTGCGGGTCTTGCATTTCGATAGGTCAACCCCTTGCGCCTCGACCCCCAGAAATCCGCAGCTTCGGGAGAGGCTGGCGGCGCGTTTGATATAATCCTGCACCATATCATGTTCAGGGCCTTTGCGTAAAATACCGCCGGCGCGAATAATGATCTTCATGGCCGAATATACAGGCTTAAGGCCGGGTTAAACTGGCTGCGGGTCTTGCATGTCCTGCAAAGATTGCGGCAAGGGCACAGACCAAATTTTCTCAAGATTATAGAACAGCCGCACTTCGGGGCGGAAGATATGAAGAATGACATCACCGATATCAATCAACACCCAATCTCCGCTTTCTTGCCCTTCAATGCCGAGGCTTTTAAAGCCCTGTTCTTTAAGGCCGCGCAAGACATAATCTGATAAGGCACTAACATGGCGGTTTGATCGCCCAGAGGCCACAAGCATATAATCTGCAATAGATGATTTGCCTTGGACATCAATTTCTATGACATCTTGTGCGGAGTTCTCGTCCAAAATAGATTGAATAAAGTCGGAAAGTGCTTTCGCATCTTCGGATTGTGACAATAGCGGCGCTTCGGGGCTCGCTTTATGTGTTTCGGTCAGGGTCGTCTCCATTTTTATCCTGAGATGTAAGGTTATCATAATCTTTTGGAAAAAGCTAACCCCAATTATTTACAAGCCGCGTTTACCGCGAAGCTGCGTAGAAGAAATCGCCTGCATGGGCAAGGTCAAGTAGCACCAAGCAGGCGGAGCGCAATATTGCAAGATATGCGCTTCGGTTTCATCAATGCGGTGATTGGCGTATAAACGCGCCGCAGGCCCAAGGCGCGGGCGAATATTAATGCGTCCATCTTTGCTGGGACGGGCAATAACCGCTAAAGGAATACGCGCGGCTATATCTTGCCACGCAGCCCATTTCGGCAACTGCGCAAAATTATCCGCACCAATCATCAACACATACTGGTTCAGATCACGGCGCAGTTCAAACCCCTTTAAAAGATCAATGGTTTTATTGGTTCCGCGCTGCTGTTCAATATGTGACAGCCGCATATGAGGCGGCAGCCCAAGGGCGCTCACCGTTGCCGCGCGCTGTTCATAGGGCGGCTGGGCGGATTTTAGCGGGTTTTGCGGACTGGGTATCCACCATATCTCGTCCAGTGCGAGCTGGCGTAAGCCCGCTTTCGCCACATGTAAATGCCCCTTATGGGCGGGGTTAAATGAGCCTGGGAAAAGCCCTATGCTACGCGGCTTGGTCATACTATTGGCGAATCTGCCCTGTGCCCTTAACCACATATTTATAGGTCGTTAAATGCTGCGCGCCGACGGGACCGCGGGCATGAAGCCGTCCTGTGGCAATCCCGATTTCTGCGCCAAAGCCAAATTCGCCGCCGTCCGCAAACTGGGTCGAAGCATTCTGCATGATTATCGCGCTATCGATCTGCTGCATGAAATGCTCTGCGGCGGCGTTGTTTTCCGTGATTATCGCGTCCGTATGGCCACTGCTATATCTGGCAATATGGGCGGTGGCCGCGTTGATATCCGTAACAATCGCAATATTTAAAATAGCGTCCAAATATTCCGTGGCATAATCTTCGGAGGCTGCAAGGCGCACATGATTATTGAAGGCGGCCACTCCGTCATCTCCTCTGATTTCACAGCCCGCCTCAATTAGGCGGTTTATCATATCCGGTAGAAATTTAGGTGCAATGGCGGCGTCCACCAAGAGCGTTTCTGTCGCCCCGCAGACCCCCGTGCGCCGCAATTTTGCGTTCATGATAATATCCCCCGCCTTTGCCATATCAGCATCTTCATGGACGTAGCTGTGGCAAATCCCGTCAAGATGAGAGAGCACGGGAATGCGGGCCTCTTTTTCGACCCGCGCGATCAGGTTTTTCCCGCCGCGGGGAATAATAAGATCAACGGTATTATTCAGCCCTGTTAAAAGATGCCCGACCGCGTCTCGGTTTGTCGTTGTAATCATCTGCACAGTTTGGGCGGGCAAACCTGCATTAACAAGCCCCGCTTGAAGGGCTTTATGAAGGGCGGTTGATGAGCGGAAACTTTCCGAGCCGCCGCGCAAAATACAGCAATTACCAGATTTTACGCAAAGCGCCCCGGCATCAGCGGTCACATTCGGACGGCTTTCATAAATAATTCCAATAACGCCAATGGGAATCCGCCTTTTTTCAAAGCTTAATCCATTGGGCTGTGTCCAGCTTTGTTCAATATTATTTATTGGGTCAGGCTGCGCGGCAATGGCTTTGAGACTTTGGATGATAGATTCAAGGCGGCTGTCATCCAGCTTAAGCCGGTCTGTCATAGCAGGATTTAGGTTTTTACGCTCAGCATCTACCAGATCAAGGCTATTGGCTTGTAATATTTCATCTCTGCGGCTGTTAATTTCATAGGCCATAGCTTGCACCGCATCACGGCGTTGCTGCGAGTTGGCAAGGCGGATAATGTCGCGGGCCTCTCTCGCCTGCTGCCCAAGGGCCGACATATAAAGTAAAAGATCTACGTGGCCTAAGCTATGGTTTTGCGGGTTCATATTCCATGCCATATCAGATTACTGCGGTGAATAAGAGGGCCAATTTTATCATAGCCCAAAGCGCGGGCGGCCTCTTGTGATCTTTGACCTTTTATTTGCTCGGCTTCGGCGGCGTCATAGGCAATGAGGCCTAGCCCGCAGAGCTTATCTGATTGGGTTAGAATATTGACGCAATCACCTTTTTCAAACCTGCCCGATATGGCTGTAACACCTGCGGCCAATAGCGACTTGCCGCTTTCAAGGGCGTTGACGGCCCCGTCGTCGATCCACAGATGACCTTGGGGTTTTAACGTACCGGCAATCCATTGCTGCCGCGCGTTTTTAGGGGTTGTTTCGGCGCGAAACCAACTGGCCTTATCTCCGTTTTGTAGCCGGGTTAACGGAGACGGCGCTCGCCCGTCCATGACGGCCATATGGCATCCTGCGCCTACCGCAATTTGCGCTGCGAGTAATTTCGTCGCCATGCCGCCTGTGCCGATACCTTGGGCCGAATTGGCATCGCCGCCCATTTGCATAATATCGGGGGTTAAGGCCTCAATAATTGGAATATGTATGGCGGCCTTATTTTGGCGCGGATCTTTGGTGTAAAGTCCATCAATATCTGAGAGTAAAATCAGCGTATCCGCCCCCATCATTTGCGCTGTGCGCGCCGCAAGACGGTCATTATCCCCAAAGCGAATTTCAGTTGTCGAGACTGTGTCATTTTCATTAATGATCGGTATGACGCCCAAAGAAATGAGGGTTTCAAGAGTCGAGCGCGCATTCAGCCATCGGCGACGATCCTCTGTATCATTCAAGGTTAAAAGCGCTTGGGCAGATTTAAGACCATGACGGCTAAGGGCGGCTTCATAAAACCTTGTAAGTAAAGATTGCCCCGCCGCGGCGCAGGCTTGTTTTTGCGTTAATGTTAAGGCCTGCCTTAATAAAGACAAGCGCCCCCGGCCAAGGGCCACTGCACCGGATGAGACCAGAATAACCTCGGCCCCTTGGCCGGACAGGCGGTGGATATCTGCGGCGAGGGCACGCAGCCAGTCTTTACGCAGTAACCCGGTTTGGGCATCGACTAAGAGGGCCGAGCCAATTTTCAGCACAAGGCGTTGGGTTGGAGCAAACGGGCCTAGGGACGCCATCCATGTGTCTCTTCTATTTCGCCCGCAGCAATGGCTTCGGCCCGTTTAACCGCCTCGCGCTGGGCGGTCTCCGCTGCGCGCCGTTTGGCGACATATTGATAAACTGCTGATAACACGGGTTTAAGTCCCATTTGGGTCACAGATGACACTAATAGCGGCGTTTGACCGCATATGGCTTTAAGTTCGGATTGGATAAATTCGAGCATGTCGGCGTCAACCGCGTCGCATTTGGTTAAAACCACGATTTCGGCTTTATCCTCTAGTCCCGCATCATAATTAACAAGCTCGTTACGGATAACGCGGTAATCGTCTATGGGATTATCGGCGGCGGCGTCCACTAGATGTAAGATGGCTGCGCAGCGCTCCACATGACCAAGAAACCGATGGCCAAGACCTGCGCCCTCGCTGGCCCCTTCAATCAGGCCAGGTAAATCGGCCAAAACAAACCGTTCTGCAGCTCCGAGTTCGACCACGCCTAAATGGGGATGTAGGGTCGTAAACGGATAATCCGCCGTCTTAGGCGTGGCTTCTGTGACGGTTGATAAAAATGTTGATTTCCCCGCATTGGGTAGTCCGACAAGCCCCGCATCGGCGATAAGTTTAAGCCGCAGCCATATCCAGCGTTCTTCCCCCGGCTCTCCGGGATTAGCCGTGCGAGGGGCTTGGTTGACGGAGGATTTAAACCGCGCATTGCCCCAACCTCCGTTGCCGCCCTTAGCGAGCATGACCCGCTGCCCTTCTTCGGTGAGGTCAATTAAAACGCTATCGGTTTCATCATCTATGATTTGCGTGCCGACGGGGACTTGTAGCTCCACATCTTCGCCCGCCGCGCCGGAGCGGTCACGGCCCATGCCGTGAGTTCCGGTGCCAGCTTTGAAATGTTGTTTATAGCGGTAATCAATCAGTGTGTTTAAATCCCGCGTTGCCGTTACCCAAACATTGCCGCCTGTACCGCCGTCTCCGCCATTTGGCCCGCCAAAGGCAATGTATTTTTCGCGCCGAAACGATACGCAGCCTGCGCCACCATTACCGGATTTAATGAATATCTTGGCTTGATCCAGAAATTTCATAAGGATAAGTCTTTCAGTTGGGCGCTAAATCCTGCGCCGAAATCTGTGTTTGGCCGTTTCGTAAAGCCAAGCCGCATGTAAAATTCATCTTGCCCTGCCGCCGCCATAAGGCCTATTGTGCATCCCGCCGGAAGCTGCGGCTTTATATGGGATAGAAATGCACGTATCATTGCGCTGCCAAGCCCTTTGCCGCGGTAGTTTGGTTTAACAATTACATCTTGAATGTAAACATTAAACACCCCGTCACCAATACAGCGCGCCATGCCGATAAGCTGTTCGTCATCATATAAGCTAATACCAAAAAGGCTATGCTCCAAGGCGGATTTAGCATCATCCTTGCTGATATCGCCCCATCCCACGGTTTCGCGCAGAGCGGCAAAACCAACGGGGCTGGGGCTTAAATACCGTGTTGTTATTGTCATAAGCGGTTAGCTTTTAAGCCCTAAAATTTAAGGCTTAATCCTTAAAGTTAAGCATAAGGTTTATTGATTCTGCGTTTTCCATACGCGCCATAGAGAAATAGGTATTGGACGGGCCCGATATTTCAAAGCCGAGCTTTTCTAACACGCGCAGACTGGCAGGGTTGTCGGAAAACACACCGGCCTTAAGCTGCTTAATACCTAAACGCTCACGGGCGGCTTTGATGATAATTTGACAGGCCTCTGTCGCGTAGTTTTGATTCCAAAAAGGTTTGGCAATCCAATAACCGATTTCAAAAATATCATCCTCTGATGGGCGAAACAAATCCGTGATGCCAATAATTTTATTATCGCCGATTTGGGTGACTGCATAGTTAAAGGATAGGCGGCGGCGCTTTTGCGACTGCATATAAAGAATGCGAAATTCGGCAAATATTTGCGGAAAATGGCGCGGGAAACTCCCTGTCATGCGGGCAATATCATAATCACTGGCAAAGGTTGCAAAGCGGGGCGCATCATCCATGACCAAGGGGCGCAAGGTGAGGCGAGGGCCTATAAGGTTATCAGGTAATTGATGCCCCATAATATTGACGGCGCCGTCATTATAAGCAGCCGTGTTAATTTGGGCCAGCCTTGTGTTTTGGGTTGTGTTTTGCGTCATGTCTGCATCCACTATTTTACTGGGAATAAAAAAAGGGAAACCGGCGTTCCGGTTTCCCTAAATTTTACCGGACTGCAAGGCAATCCGTTTGATGTTGAATTGCTTTTATTCTGCTGCGTTTGCGAGCGGGGCGACCGTCACATATGTGCGGTTGTCACGTTTTTTCGCAAATTCTACATTGCCTGTTGTGAGAGCGAAAAGTGTATGATCCTTACCCATGCCGACATTGTCGCCGGGGTAAAACTTTGTTCCGCGTTGACGTACAATAATATTGCCTGGAATCACGGTCTCGCCGCCATATTTTTTAACGCCAAGACGGCGGCCCGCTGAGTCGCGGCCGTTATTGGATGAACCACCTGCTTTTTTATGAGCCATCTGAGTCTCCTATTCTTAAAAGGGGCTTAGGGCCCGCTTAACCTTTAACTGCTGTGATTTTTACCACAGTTTCATTTTGGCGATGACCGCGCTTACGGCGGTAGTTCTGGCGGCGCTTCTTTTTAAAAACAAGGACTTTGTCGCCTTTGCGCTGCTCTAGAATTTCGCCTTTCACTTCTGCGCCTTTGACGAGCGGCGCACCAACTTTAACGTCGCCCTCTTTGCCGCAAAGTAGAACATCGGTGAATGAAACAGTTTTACCTGTTTCTGCATCAAGTTTTTCAACGATAATCACATCGTCTTTGGCGACTTTATATTGCTTTCCGCCCGTTTGAATGACTGCAAACATGTCATTACCCTTTTAGTCATGAGAGCCTGAATGAAATCAAAGCTGTCGTACTTAGAAAAATTAATTAAGGCCGCCACCTAAGACAGGCAAAACGGCCAATTCGCGCGCATATATACAGATGACTCGAAGCTTGTCAACGAAAAGGCGAGGTTAAAACTCACGATGAAATGGGTAAGTCTCGGGCCGTAAAACTGTAAATTATGCAAAAGAAAACCCCGCGCAAGACGCGGGGTTTTTAAATGTGGTTAAGCGCTGTGATTAGTTGCGAGGATTAACCCGTCCAATCACATTACCTGCGGCGTCAATGATGTTGCCAGAGCCGTCGACGCGGCCAATGACCGTGCCGGCTGTGTTCACAACGCTGCCGTCTGCGCGGACTGAGAAGCCGCCGGCTGATGCGCCGCCGCCTGTAATCGATCCGGTGCTGAGGCCGCCAACATTCACCACAGAGCGTGCAATGATGCTGCCATTGGTTCCGACGAGGTTACCCGCGCCGTCAATGGAACCGATGATAGATCCGGCTGCATTACGAACCTGACCATTTGATAGGATCGTATAACTTGTGCCGTTCACTGTCAGTGATTGACCACCGCCTGTAACAGATCCGCCGCCGAAGCTGCCGACATTTACCACAGAGCGGGCAATGATGCTGCCATTGGTTCCGACGAGGTTACCCGCGCCGTCAATGGAGCCGATGATTGCGCCGGCTGCGTTCGTGACCTGGCCATTAGACAGGACCGTGTAGCTTGTGCCGTTCACTGTAAGGGTCTGGCTGCCTGACGTTACCGTTTGACCTGATGTGAAACCAGATGTCGTAGTTGTCGTAAAGCCGCTTGAGCCTTGTGTGACCGTGCCGCCAAATGTGTTGCCGTTCCCAACAAGTGAGCGCCAATCAACACCAAGAGCATCAACAGTTGTCAGCGTGAGGCCGCCTGTTGAAAGGCTACGGGCCGTTTGGAACTGCTCGACAGCGTTATAGGTCTGCTGACCGAGAACACCGTCGATTGTACCTTGGTAGTAACCTTGGGTCTTCAGCGCACGCTGAATAGCCGAGATCACAGTTGAGTTGGCATTGGCTTCACAGAGAACCTGACGCCATTCGGCTTTCTCAGGTGAAATCTGTGTGCGCTTCTCAATGGTGCCATATTCAGCCGGGATCACGCTTGTTTCTACACGGGCTGCGTCGGCCTGACGGCGAACTTCAACTGTGTTGTAAACAGCCGGGATGAGGCGGCGTTCCGTTGCGGCCGGGCGATCAACCACACGGCGTGTGATTGTCTTTGTGACCGCAGGAATAACGCGCTCTTCCGTCCGCGCCGGCGTTTGAACAACGCGGCGTGTGACTTCACGTGTGACAGCTGGAATGACGCGTTCGACGGTACGGGCTGGATTTTTAATCCGGCGGCGTGTTTCTGTTTTTGTGACAGCCGGGATGCTCCGCTCTTGCGCAGCCGCCTGGTTTCTCACAACGCGGCGAGACACTTGCTTCGTTACGGCTGGAATAACCCGCTCTTGAACCTGAGCTGGGGTCTTCACAACGCGGCGAGACACTTGTTTCGTCACAGCCGGAACAACACGTTCCACAGTCCGTGCCGGTGTTTTCACAACGCGGCGCTCAACGGGGCGCGTGACAGCTGGGATGACCCGTTCTTGCACTTGAGCCGGTGTTTTCACCACCTGACGTGAGACCGCTTTGGTCCGGGCTGGAACGGCACGTTCCTGAACCTGGGCCGGCGTTCTAACGATGCGGCGCTGAACCTGCTTAGAGACAGCTGGGATAACCCGTTCTTGGACCTGAGCCGGCGTTCTCACAACGCGGCGGGACACAGTTGCTGTTACAGCTGGGACAACACGCTCTACCGTACGGGCAGGGGTTTTGATTACGCGGCGTTTCTCAACTTTGGTGACGGCTGGGATTGTCCGTTCAGAGACAGTCGCAGGCGCTTTCACAATACGGCGTGTTTCCTGTTTCGTGACGGCTGGGATTGTCCGCTCGACAGCTTGCGCTGGCGTTCTGACAATACGGCGCTGAACTTGTTTCGTAACCGCAGGGATTGACCGCTCTTGAACCTGAGCCGGTGTCTTCACAATACGGCGAGAGACCTGTTTTGTGACAGCCGGGATAACCCGTTCCACAGTGCGGGCTGGATTTTTAATACGGCGGCGCGCTTCTGTTTTTGTCACTGCAGGAATGCCGCGTTCTTGTGTCTGAGCCGGCGTTCTGACGATACGGCGCGTAACCTGTTTCGTCACAGCTGGGATGACCCGTTCAACTGTCTGAGCCGGTGTTTTAATGACGCGGCGCTCTTCAGTTTTTGTCACGGCAGGAACGCCGCGCTCTTGAACTTGAGCCGGTGTTTTCACAATGCGGCGCGAAACCTGCTTTGTGATGGCCGGAACAACACGCTCAACCGTCTGAGCCGGTGTTTTAATCACGCGGCGCTGATCGAGCTTTGTGACGGCAGGAACTGTACGTTCTTGAACAGTGGCCGGTGTTTTCACGATGCGGCGTGTGACCTGTTTCGTCACAGCTGGGATAACCCGTTCAACTGTTGATGCAGGTGTTCTGACAACGCGGCGCGCTTCAAGCTTTGTGACCGCAGGAATACCGCGTTCTTGGACTTGAGCTGGTGTTTTCACGATGCGGCGAGACACTTGCTTTGTGATAGCCGGGATCACCCGTTCAACCGTCTGAGCCGGCGTTTTAATGACGCGGCGCTGCTCAAGTTTTGTGACCGCAGGCACGCTGCGTTCTTGGACTTGAGCCGGTGTTTTCACGACGCGGCGCGTGACTTGCGCTGTAATCGCTGGAACAACCTTCTCGATGGTTTGAGCCGGAGTGCGAACGACGCGGCGTGTTTCCTGCTTTGTGACAGCCGGGATAACGCGCTCTTGCGTTTGGCCTGGTGTTTTCACAACGCGGCGAGACACAGATTTTGTGACGGCTGGGATGACTTTTTCAATCGTCCGCGCCGGCGTTTTCACAACACGCTGCGTTTCAAGCTTGGTGATGGCTGGAATGACCTTCTCGATGGACTGAGCCGGTGTTTTCACGATGCGGCGGGTCACCTGTTTTGTGACCGCAGGCACAACACGTTCCACAGTGCGGGCTGGGTTTTTGATCCGGCGGCGCGCTTCTGTTTTCGTGATGGCCGGAACCACACGCTCTTGTGTCTGGGCCGGTGTTCTGACGACGCGGCGAGAGACCTGCTTTGTGATAGCCGGAACAACGCGCTCCACTGTACGGGCAGGGTCTTTAACGACGCGGCGTGTTTCCACCTTAGTCACAGCCGGGATAACCCGCTCTTGTGTTTGGGCCGGTGTTCTGACCACGCGGCGTGTCACCTGTTTTGTGACAGCAGGAACAACGCGCTCAACAGTGCTGGCTGGTGTCTTAATGACGCGGCGAGTTTCCTGCTTTGTGACGGCTGGAATAGTCCGCTCTTGCACCTGAGCCGGCGTTTTCACAACGCGGCGAGACACTTGCTTTGTGACGGCCGGAACGACCTGTTCAATCGTGCGGGCCGGGTTTTTCACAACGCGGCGAGTTTCCTGCTTTGTGACAGCCGGGATCACGCGCTCTTGCGTTTGAGCCGGTGTTCGCACGACGCGGCGCGTGACCTGCTTTGTGACAGCTGGGATCACCCGTTCAACCGTAGAGGCCGGTGTGTCGATCACGCGGCGTGTTTCCACCTTTGTGACAGCCGGGATAACCCGCTCTGAAACAGTGGCTGGTGTTTTCACGACGCGGCGTGTCACCTGTTTGGTGACGGCTGGAACAACGCGCTCTACTGTGCGGGCCGGCGTTTTAATGACGCGGCGCGCTTCAAGCTTCGTGACCGCCGGGATACCCCGTTCTTGTGTCGATGCAGGGCGGTCAACAACGCGGCGTGTAATTTGCTGCGTTACCGCTGGAATCACGCGCTCAACAGTCGTAGCCGGCGTTTTCACAACGCGGCGCTGACGTGTTTGCGTGACCGCAGGGATGACCTTCTCAACAGTTTGAGCCGGTGTTTTAACAATGCGGCGTGACACTTGTTTCGTCACAGCCGGAATAACACGTTCCACAGTCCGGGCTGGATTTTTAATCCGGCGGCGGGCTTCGGTTTTTGTCACAGCCGGAACTGTACGTTCAACCGTCGCGGCCGGTGTTTTGACGACGCGGCGCGTGACTTGCTGGGTGACAGCCGGAATAGCGCGTTCTTGCGTTTGCGCCGGTGTTTTCACAACGCGGCGTGTTTCCGTCTTCGTGACAGCCGGAATGACGCGCTCTTGCGTAGAGGCAGGGCGGTCAACAACGCGGCGTTCAACAGAACGTGTGACAGCCGGAATGACGCGCTCGACAACGCGGGACGGCGTTTTAACGCGGCGGCGTGTCTCTGTTTTCGTGACAGCCGGAATAACCCGCTCTTGTGTCGACGCAGGACGGTCAACAACACGGCGCGTCACAGTTTGTGTTTGCGCCGGGACAACCCGTTCTTGTGTCTGAGCCGGCGTTTTCACAACGCGGCGCGTGATTTGCTTTGTGACCGCAGGGATCACACGTTCAACAACGCGGGCTTGCTCGGCAATAACTTTTGTTGAGTAATTACCGATCTTCTGGCCGAAGTCACCTGCACCGCGTCGTTTTCCGTCGCGGTCAGCAGCGGTAGCGGCAGCGCGTGAAAGTCCGTCGCGGTCATCCGCACCATTTCTATCGCTATCGACAAATCCGCGGATGGCAGAGCCATTACGCAGGCCTTGGGCCCGGTCAAGAAGTCCAGCTGTGCTGGCTTCTGCGTAGGACATAACCCGAGACGGTGTTCTGACAACACGGCGTGTAACGCTTTCTGTCACAGGCGGGATTGCGATTTCGCGAACAGTGGCTTCGGTGTCGACCACGCGGCGGGTGACTTGCTTCGTCACAGCCGGTATTGTGCGCTCCACCGTACGGGCAGGCGTTTTAACAACCCGCTTGGTGATGGTTTTATACTGAGCCGGGATTAAGACGCGGCAAAGGATTTCACCCGTTTGCGCCACGATTGTTTGTGTTGATTCGACGACTTGATCAGAAATACCATTAAAGACCGTAAATTGACCTCGTGTCTGATTGCTAATTTGGCCGCCGCGGAAGGCGCCGGAGTTAATCGCTTGTGAGCCTGGCTTCCACTCTTCACGGGCCGGTGAGATAAGAACCTGCTCTGAACGTGTTTCGTAAACAGCCGGGATGACGTCAATATCAATGCCCGCTTCTTGGACAACAATGGTTTGTGTTTCTGTTCTGTAAGTGGCCGGGATGATCTCAAGACGAGTTGAGGCCTCTTGCTTGACAACAACATCCGTCACAGTTTCATAAGTCGCCGGGATAACAACTAATTGTTCAGCAGCATCTTGGGCAACATATGACTCTGTACGTGTTTCAAACTTCGCAGGAACCGTGACATATTCAACCGTTTCAGGCTGAACCACAATAGTTTCTGTGACCGTCTCATAGACAGGCGGAATAGCTACAAGTTGAGTCGAGGCTTCTTGGGCGACGATTGTTTCTGTCACAGTTGTGTAAGTTGCCGGAACAGGGACAAGCTCTGTTGAGGCTTCTTGAACCACAATTGTGTCTTGATAAGTCTCAAATTCAGCCGGGACAACGCTGTAATCAACGGTTTCAGGCTGAACGACGACAAGATCTGTTACAGTCTTGAATGTTGGCGGAACAGCGACAAGCTCTGTGGTCGCTTCTTTGACAACAACAGTTTCCGTCACTGTGTCAAACACGGCTGGAATTGTGACAAGTTCTGTTGAGGCCTCTTGCGCCACAACAGTTTCTGTTACGGTCTCATAGACCGGCGGAACAGAGGCGAGCTCTGTTGAGGCTTCTTGGACCACAACTGTGTCCTGATAAGTCTCATATTCGGCTGGAATAACGCTATATTCAACAGATTGCGGCTGAACCACAACAGTGTCCGTTACGGTCTCATAGACAGGCGGGATTGTGACAAGCTCTGTTGAGGCTTCTTGAACAACAACTGTTTCGTCAACGGTTTCATAAACAGCCGGAACAGCCACAAGCTCTGTTGAGGCTTCTTGAACAACAACCGTTTCGGTCACTGTCGTGAATGTCGCCGGAATTGTGACAAGCTCGCTAGAGGCTTCTTGAACAACAATAGGCTCTTCAACGGTCTCATACACAGCCGGGATCGTTTCATATGTGACGGTTTGCGGCGTCACAACAACGGTTTCAGTGACGTTTTCAAACACAGGCGGCACAGTGACGAGCTCTGTAGACGCTTCTTGAACCGTGATTGTGTCGGAAACAGTTCTATAGGTCGCTGGAACGCTTTCATAAGTGACAGATTGCGGCTGTACGACAACGGTTTCTGTCACAGTTTCGAAGACAGGCGGCACAGTGACAAGCTCTGTTGAGGCTTCTTGAACGACAATCGTTTCAGCAACTGTTTCAAATTCCGCAGGAACAGTTTGATATGTGACAGATTGCGGCTGAACCACAACAGTTTCGGTCACAGTCTCAAAGACGGGCGGGATCGTTACAAGCTCTGTTGAGGCCTCTTGAACCACAATCGTTTCGCCAACTGTTTCATAAACCGCAGGGACGCTAACATATTCAACAGTTTGCGGCTGTACGACAACCGTTTCTGTGACGTTTTCAAACACTGGCGGGATTGTCACAAGCTCTGTTGAGGCTTCTTGGACAACAACGGTGTCAGACACAGTCTCAAATGTCGCTGGAAGGCTCTCATAAGTGACAGATTGTGGCTGTACCACAACTGTTTCTGAAACAGTTTCAAACACAGGCGGGATTGTCACAAGCTCTGTTGAGGCTTCTTGGACAACCACTGTGTCTTGATAGGTTTCATATTCTGCTGGAACGACAGCATATTCAACGGTTTGCGGCTGAACAACAACGGTGTCCGTGACTGTTTCATAAACAGCCGGTACGGTTACGCGCTCTGTGGTTGCTTCTTGAACAACAACAGGAACGTCAACTGTTTCGTAAACAGGCGGAACGACTTCATAGGTCACAGATTGCGGCTGCACGACGAAGGTTTCGTTCACAGTTTCAAAAACAGGCGGGATGTTCACAAGCTCTGTTGAGGCTTCTTGAACAACAATCGTTTCTGCGACAGTTTCAAACACAGCCGGAATAGTTTCGTAAGTGACAGATTGTGGCTGCACCACAACAGTTTCTGTAACGGTTTCAAACGTTGCCGGAATTGTTACAAGGTCAGTAGATGCTTCTTGAACAACCATTGTTTCTTGGACGGTTTCATAAACCGGCGGCGTGACAATATATTCAACAGTTTGCGGCTGAACGACAACTGTGTCTGTGACGGTCTCATAGACAGGCGGTACAGTCACAAGCTCTGTCGAGGCTTCTTGAACGATAACGGGCTCTTCAACCGTTTCAAACACAGCTGGAACGCTGACATATTCAACTGATTGGGGTTGAACCACAACGGTGTCGGTCACAGTTTCATATGTGGCCGGAATGGTTACAAGCTCAGTTGACGCTTCTTGAGCGATGATAGTTTCACCGACGGTTTCATAAACCGGCGGGATGACTGTATATTCAACAGTTTGCGGCTGAACAACAACCGTGTCTGTGACTGTTTCATAAACCGGCGGGATCGTGACAAGATCTGTCGAAGCCTCTTGGACAACAACTGTTTCGCCAACGGTTTCATAAACCGGCGGTATGACTGTATATTCAACAGATTGTGGCTGCACGACAACCGTATCGGTGACTGTTTCAAATACAGGCGGAATTGTTACAAGCTCTGTTGAAGCCTCTTGGACAACAAGAGTCTCTTGATATGTTTCATATTCGGCCGGAACAACTTGGTAATCGACAGATTGCGGCTGAACCACAACCGTGTCGGTTACAGTTTCATAAACCGCTGGAATAGTGACAAGTTCTGTTGACGCTTCTTGAACCACGACGGTTTCAGACACTGTTTCAAAAACGGGCGGAACGGTTTCAAGGGCAGATGATACAGGCTGCACGACAACTGTGTCGGCGACTGTTTCATAAACAGGCGGCGAGGTGACGAGCTCTGTTGAGGCTTCTTGAACTACGATGACTTCATCAACAGTTTCAAAGACAGCTGGGATTGTTTCATAAGTCACAGTCTGCGGCTGTACGACAACGGTTTCAGTTACCGTTTCAAAGACAGGCGGAATAGTGACAAGCTCAGTTGAGGCTTCCTGAACCACAACAGTGTCCGTTACAGTTTCGTAAACAGGCGGGACAGCGATAAGCTCTGTTGAAGGTTCCTGAACAACAGCTGTATTCGTGACAGTTTCATATGTGGCCGGAATGGTCACAAGCTCTGTGCTGGCTTCTTTAACCGTCACATTCTCTGTCACTGTTTCATAAACAGCAGGGATTGTTTCGTAAGTGACTGATTCGGGCTGCACGAGGACAGTTTCAGTGACTGTCTCAAATGTGGCCGGGATGGTCACAAGCTCAGTTGAGGCTTCTTGAACCACAACCGTGTCGGTCACAGTCTCAAAAGATGCTGGAACGGTTACAAGCTCGCTTGACGCTTCTTGGACAACAATCGTGTCTTGGTAGCTTTCATATTCGGCCGGAACGACGGAATACTCAACAGATTGGGGCTGAACCACGACGGTTTCTGTTGTTGTTCCGTAAACGGGCGGGATTGTGATAATTTCTGTTGAGGCCTCTTGAACAACAACAGTTTCTGTCACTGTACGATATGTCGGAAGCGCTGCGTTTGAAACACGGCCTGCCGAATTAGCATATGAATTAACGGCATTACGGGCAATGACAGCGCCGCCAGAGCGAACGATATTGCCGCCCGCATCGATTGTACCAATGCGTGTGCCGGAGCTATTGAACACAGTGCGGTCAGATGCGACGCGGTATGTATTGCCGCCAATAGCAAGTGAGGTCGTTGTGCCAGACCCAATTCCGATAAGGGAGAGCGGATCAACAGCTCCGCGTGCAATGATGTTACCATTTGTACCAACGAGGTTGCCGGACTCATCAACTGTTCCGATGCGTGCGCCCGTAGCATTTAAAATATTTCTGGAGGAGTCGAGTGTATAAGTCGTTCCGTCAACCGTGACTTTGAGGACACCGCGGCCTGGAACAAGACGTGTTCCCGGCGCTGAGCCTACAGGAACAATTTCGTAACTTGCTTCTTGAACAAGCACTTGCTCAGTGACGGTTTCAAACCGCCCCGGTATTTTCCGTAGCTCTTCGCTAGATTGGCGCAGAACGACTTGCTCTGTTGAAATCTCATATTGAGCCGGAACGATAACCCGAGCAAAACATTCGCCGGGAAGTGGATTGCCAGGTGGTAACTCCTGAGCAATAGTAGGTGCGGCAAGAACAGCAACGCTTGATGCCAATAATAAAGTACGCTTCATTTAGACCCCCAAAAAGTCTCCAGTAACAAAAATCTGCACCACGCAGATCACTCCAAATCTTAACCAATCCTTAGGCGGATAGCTAGACATTAATACCTTCTTAATGTTTTAGAAGGAAATTTCAATGCGAATGTTTGTCATAAGCGAAATGGACGCCAAAAAGACACCTCAGCGGCGTTTAGCATTTCCAAATCACCCCGACTATCGCCGTAAGCTTCTTTGATATGGACCTGTTGGCCCGTAAACTCAGCGTTTATACGCTTTGTTTTACCCGGACCCCAGATATTCCATCCTAATATGTTTCCTGTGCAAGTCTCATGCCTCATTTCAAGCTCAGTCGCCATGATTTGAGTGATTCCATGCGTCGCGCCCCAGTGACGCAAATAAGGCCCGATTGACGCGCTGCATATGTATAATGTGTCTGGGGCTGTTTTTAACCGTTGTTTTAAGACCGCTAATGCTTTTGGACGAATCAGCCCTGGGATGACGTCGCGGGCAAAACTTTCTGCACGGCTATTGATATGGCTTTCTGCTTCGCCTTTGAAAAATTGTTTAATGACACGGGCTTTGACATTATCGCGCGAGACAAGCTTTGCAAGATAACCCATAAAAACTGGTAATAGCCGGATAATGTTCAACGTCCAGCGAGCATAACCCGCATAATATTTTAAAAATAAAGCAAAAGTGTCTTTTGTTGTGATCGTGCCGTCAAAGTCGAAAATATAAACATTTCGTGCCATCACAGTCTGTGATGGCGTTATCTCTGTATGGATTGAATCTGAAACCATGTTTATTAGCGCGCGTCCCTATTGCAGTCAGTATTTGTACTCAAAGCAAATACTCCCTGCCGTTTATTATTCCTAACTTCAACTGTAAATGTCACATATAGTTAATATGCGACTTGGGATAAAACCAAAGCGAATGCTTGCCTAGGCTCATCTTTATTATGGACAGATGACGGGAACTGTGTGAACCCTAGATGAACGTTGAAATAATAGCCTTCAGGACGGTCTTTCTTCGCCTGTTAAAACTGTTATTTTCGCAGTGTAAAAGACAGTTTGTTGAGAGGTAAAACTCATGAAGTCATTGAGATTACTTGTGTTTCTTACAGTATCTTCCTTAATTCTTATGAATTGCAGCCCGGGGGTTGAACCTGAAGCCACTAAAAACTTTGACTTTGCTCATGATGCCAGTGATTTGCCGGTCGATCCGAATATTGTTTACGGAAAACTCCCCAATGGGCTACGTTATATCCTGCGGCAAAACGACTTACCGGCCAATACTATATCTTTGCGTATGGGGGTTTTAGTCGGCTCTATTAACGAAACGGATGAGACCCGCGGCCTTGCGCATTTCCTTGAGCATATGGCGTTCAACGGCTCTGCGGACATTCCTGAAGGGGAGCTTATCCCGCGTCTTGAACGGAATGGTTTGGCGTTTGGAGCCGATACGAATGCGTCGACAGGGTTTTTCGAGACCACCTATCAACTTGAGCTGCCTGAAGCGAGTGATGAGCTGATAGAAGAAGGGCTTTTCATTATGCGCCAAACGGCGAGTGAGCTCACCCTTGATGCGGATGCGATTGAGCGCGAGCGCGGCATTATTCAATCAGAACGACGCCGCCGCTTAGGTCCAGCCTATGACGCGAGTATTGCGTCGTTTGAATATTTCTATAAAGGGTCGATTATACCCAAACGCTTTCCGATTGGTACTGAGGCGACGATTAACTCTGTTCAGCAAACGGATTTTCAAAAGCTTTATAAAACCTATTACCGCCCCGATAATAGTGTCATCGTTATGGTTGGCGACCGGGATGTTAAGGATATGGAGCAAATGATCGCTGCGCGCTTTAAAGATTGGAGCGCAGAAGGAACGCCACCGGAAAAATTCGAAGCTGAAGCGATTGAAATTAAAGGCAAAGACGCCGTTTATTACTATGACCCCGAAATCTCTCCGGGGCTGAGCCTAAATGTTATGTCAGAACGAGTTTTGCGTGATGATACTGCGGAAAATCGAAAGATTGGTTTTATTGAAGGGCTAGGTAATCGCATGTTGTCGCGCCGCCTGTCTTCTATGGCACAAGAGACCGATGCCCCGTTTATTGCAGCGGGTGTGTCAACCTCCTCAGGCTTTGATACGCAAACCCTTTCATCAGTATCTATGTCGCTTGAGCCGGAAAAATGGGCCGAGGCTTTGACGGTGGTGGAGCAAGAATTGCGCCGAGCTTTGGAATATGGATTTTCCCAATCCGAACTTGACGAGCAGCTGGCTAATAGCCGTAAATCATCTGAAATCGCTGTGCAAACCTCGCCCACGCGCCGCACCCCGAGGCTTGCGGCGGGAATGCTGAATAGTTTTTACAGCGAATCAGTGATTACAACTCCTGAGACCTCTTATGAGCGCTTTATTGGATTTGTTGACGATATTACCCTTGATGAGGCGCAGGCGGCTTTTCGGGGTTTATGGAAAAATTATAAATCACCACAAATCTATATGAATACACCGCTTGAGATCGAAGATGCGCAGGCGACGATGCTTGCGGCCTATGATGCGTCTGCTGCAGTGGCGGTGGAGGCGCCTGACACACAAGACAACGCAGAATTTGCCTATACAGATTTTGGTCCTGCGGGGAAAATTATAAGCCGTAGCGTGAATGAAGAAATTGGCTTTGAAACGGTCACTTTTGAAAATAATGTTGTCTTAAACTTCAAAACAACAGATTTCCAAAAAGATGTTATCAGCATTAGTGTCAGCCTTGACGGGACAACTCTGACATTTCCGCAAAAACTACGTAGCCTTGCCGGGTTTGCTTCGACGGCAGTTAATGCCGGCGGATTAGGGGCCCATTCAAATGATGAGTTGCGTAGTATTTTGGCAGGAAAGGCGATTGGGACAAATTTAGGCTTTGGCTCAAGTGTTTTCTTTATGTCGGGTGTTGTAGTGCCGGAAGATTTGCCTGACCAGCTGAATTTGATGATGGCGCGTCTTACCGACCCGGGTTACCGCGATGAGGCCCGTGCGCGTTATATAAAGTCTATCGAAAGCTCACTTCATACCCGCGAGACCACAGCAGGTGGTGTGGCCGGGCGCTATCTGCCTCAAATCCTGAGGGATGGCGACCCGAGGTTTCGTTCACCGGAAAAAGAAGAGTTTTTAACCGCGAGTCTTGATGAAGTACGGGAATGGGTGACCCCCTATCTTAAAACGGGAGCCATAGAAATCGGCGTTGTAGGTGATTTTGACCCCGACCGTCTTGTGAGTGAAATGGCGCGAACCTTTGGCGCCCTCCCAGAGCGGGCCAAATCTTTTACTGAACCTGATTTATCACTGCGCCAGCTTAAATTCCCTGCGCCGACGAAGACCCCGATTGAACTTTATCATAGCGGGGATGAAACAACAGCAAGTATGGGCGTTTACTGGCCGCGCCCGCCTTATAATAGTTATGAAGATTGGCCGCGCAGCGTTCGCCTTGGGTTGATTAATAGTATGCTGCGCTTACGCCTCGTCGAAATTCTACGGGAGGAAGAAGGGGCAACATATTCCCCTGGCTTGGCTGGTTATGCCAGTGAGTTATACCCAGATTATGCCTATTCTGGGGTCACTGTGAATGCAGCACCTGAAGATATTGATAAGCTTTACGGCGTTATTGATAAAGTCACAGGCGATATGCGGGCCGGTAAGTTTGATGCAGACCTTCTTGATCGCGCCAGAAAGCCTATTTTGGAAAATTTTGAGACAAATCTTGAAAGTAATGGCTATTGGATGGGGGTGATACGTCAGGCCGTGTCAGAACCTGAAGATCTCGACGTGCATTTAATTCGTGATGAGATGTATCGTTCTATTACGGTTGAGGAGCTTAAGTCCTATGCCGCGTTACTCTATGATCCGGCAAAGGCCGTCAGAGTGCATATTCGCCATGGAGATATTGAAAAGAATAAACGTTATGCGAAGTAATTAAGCGGTTTAGATGTAAATAAAGCTTTGATTAACCATAAATCATGATCTGTTGTAACATATAGAGACAATTCTCCTAATTGGCGAGTTTCATGCATGACTTGGCGTGAATGGCACAAAACTGTGCCGCGTTAATTTATTTGGAGCTAATCATGTCTTTACGGAAAATGTGGAATAAGTGGGCCGAAAACGAAGATGGAAACTTTGCTATTATGGGGGCTGTCGCCCTTTTAGCTCTCGTTTTAATTACAGGATTGGCGACCGATAGCCAATATCTTATGAATAAACAACAGCGGCTGCAAAGTGCATCAGACGCTATTGCGCTGGTAGCTTTCCAATCCGGTGAGCGAGATGCGGGGCAGCTCCAGTCGATTGCAAATGAATATCTTGAAAATAATTTTAGTGATGAAGAGTTTCAGCAACTTTCTATATCCAGCATTATGCGTGATGGTGATGAAGTCAGTATTGTCCTCTCGCAGAACTTGCAAGATGATAGTGGGTTTTTCATTCCGCGCCCTGATGCGGCTGTGTCCGCTCGCTCTCAAGCGGGGAATGCCGGTGAGCCGATTAATATCTCACTTGTTTTGGATACAACAGGCTCTATGGGGCAGCAGGGCCGTATTCAGGCGCTTAAGCGTGCAGCGAATGCCTTTATCGATCAGCTTGAAAAAGTTGATAATGACCAATTCCGCATCTCTGTTGTACCTTTTGCTCAATATGTAAATATTGGTGATAGCCGGATTGATGATAGCTGGGTACAGCCTGCGGCCAATAATAGTCTTCGCGGCTGTGTTGGCTCACGTCTTGGACCGCAAGCCTTGCGTCCAGAATATGCGGGTGATCCGATTATTGCTGTGTCTGCGACGAGCGGTAATGATTCATGCGGAACAGAAATCCTGCCTTTAACTCGGAACTTAACAGATGTCCGTGATAAGGTTGACTCTCTGAATACGCGCGGCTTTACCTATCTACCGGCGGGCCTTATTTGGGGATGGAGAAGCTTAGAGCCAAGCTTACCGCTTACTGAAGCCCAAGCAACAATCGTGAATGGACAAGAGCCGCGTAAAGTGATGATTTTCATGACAGACGGCGCGAATACTGTTCGCCAAGCTGGCACCAATCATATTATTGATTTTAATAATGGGCAGGCTAATCAGCAGACAACAAAACTTTGTAGTGATGCGAAGGCTCGTGACGTTGAAATCTACACCGTTGCCCTACAGATTAATGATGTAGCAACATTGAATTTAGTTAGTAATTGCGCATCATCCATGGCGCAAAGCTTTGATGCTCAAAACGAAGCGGAATTAATTAGTGCCTTTGAGCAAATTGGCCGTGAACTCGGGCGCTTACGCCTTACAAACTAGCCCAGCTTTGGTAGGTGGTGAAATAAAAAAAAGCCCGCTTCAAGCGGGCTTTTTTATGTTCGGATAAAGCCGAGTTTATGATTTTTGATCAACGCCCAAAAGCTGAACGTGAAACAAAAGCGTTGCATTGGGCGGGATGCCGCCGCGCCCACGCGAGCCGTACGCCAGATCGCCGGGGACATAAAGTGTCCACGCATCACATGGCTTCATTTTACCAAGTCCTTCGATCCAGCCTGCGATAACGCCGTTTGCTGGGAAAGAAATAGGTGATTTACGGTCATAAGAGCTATCAAATGTTTCGCCGTTAGGAAAAAAGCCGTGATAGTTTACTTCAATGTTTTGGCTGCCAACCGGTGAGGGGGCGTCCGGATTGCCGGACTGTATAACGGAATATTGCAAGCCGCTTGGTAGGGTAATCACACCGTCTCGCTCTGCATTTTGCTTGTGCCATTCTTCGGGCTCAAGCTCGGCGTCAGGAAGTGTTCCAAGGACGGCTTCGTAAGACGTAATATCGGCTAAATGTTGATCCGCCGGACATTCGGCCAGCGGGTCACCAAAAACTTCAAGTTTAAGAGCGTCTACATCGGCGCGAAGGTCTTGAATTTCAGCCGAATCAGCCTGACAGGCCGTGAGGGCAATGGCCGATACCAAGGCCGTTAAAGCGAGTTTTTTCATATATCTCTCCATAGCTTTACCGTCCCCTAACGGGGGCGGCGATATCTGTCAAAGGGAAGTTTTAATCAGGCGAAATATTCTAGGCTGCGCCCTCAAGATTTTGGTTCCATGTGCCGAGGGAGGCCAAGCTATTCATTTTAGAGCGTTGATAGAACGCCTCTTGGGCGGCGGCGTAATTCTCTATCTTGCCTTGCCACGCGAATAGCGCGGATTGTTGTAGGGCGCGGCCAAAACTATAGGTAAGTTTCCACGGAAACCCGCCAATATGGTTCATCATGTTTAAATGTTTTGTTGCGGTTTCATTATCTTGTCCGCCCGATAGAAAAGCAATACCGGGAACAGAGACGGGGACGGTGTCTTTAAGGACTTTGATTGTACGCTCCGCGACTTCTTCGGCGCTTGGCTGGTGCGGGCATTTCTTTCCGGCAACGACCATATTAGGCTTTAATATTGTGCCTTCTAATTTCACGCCTTGCTCATAGAGTTCGCGGTAGAGAGAATCGAGAACCAATTCAGTGACTTCATGGCAACGCTCAATATTGTGATGACCGCCCATGAGGATTTCAGGCTCAACAATAGGAACAATGCCTGCTTCTTGGCAAAGGGCAGCATAGCGGGCGAGGGCATGGGTGTTGGCTTTTATCCCGCCGCGCGTTGGGGTCATGCCGACATATTGCTCAGGGTGCGATATCTCAATAACGGCGCGCCATTTGGCAAAACGTGCACCAAGCGTGTAATATTCTGCCAAGCGGCCCCGCAATCCGTCAAGGCCTTCGGTGATGGTTTCACCGGGGCGGCCCGCTAGAGGTTTTGCGCCCATATCGACTTTAATACCGGGGATAGAATCATTGGATTTAATAAGGTCAACAAAAGTCGTTCCGTCAGCGGCGCTTTGGCGAATGGTTTCATCAAATAAAATTACACCGGAAATATAATTTTGCATTGCGGCGTTCGTACGAAATAACATTTCGCGCCAATCCCGGCGGTGGGTTTCTGTATTTTCAACATGAATAGAATCAAACCGTTTCCCAATCGTGCCGTGGCTTTCATCGGCGGCTAAGATGCCTTGGCCGGGCGTGACCATTTTCTCTGCAATTTTGTTGAGTGCTATAAGATCCATGAAGGTCTCCTTTATTCGCTGCGTAAAATATCCACGCCGGGCAGTGTCTTGCCTTCCATCCATTCAAGGAAAGCGCCCCCTGCTGTAGATATAAATGTAAAGTCATTAGCTGCGCCCGCATGTTTAAGGGCCGCCACTGTGTCGCCGCCGCCGGCGACGGCAATGAGCTTCCCGGCTTTTGTTAGCTTGGCGGCATATTTTGCGGCCTCAACTGTACTTGTATCAAAGGGGGGGAGTTCAAACGCGCCGAGCGGGCCGTTCCAAATTAAGGTGGCGGCTTTATCCATGTAATCGGCCAGAAGGTTTACGGTCTCTGGCCCAGCGTCTAAGATCATGTCATCGGCGGCGACCTCATCAAGACCGCAGGCGCGGCTTTCTGCATGGGCTTTGAATTCTTTGGCGACAACAACGTCATGGGGCAAAATAATTTCGCAATTCGCTTTGGCGGCGCGGGTCATGATTTTGCGTGCTGTGTCTGCCAAATCATGCTCACACAGGGATTTGCCGACCTTATGGCCTTGGGCGGCGAGGAATGTATTGGCCATGCCGCCGCCAATAACAAGTATGTCGAGCTTATCGACAAGATTTGTTAAAAGATCGATTTTCGTCGAGACTTTTGCCCCGCCGACAACGGCCATAACAGGCGCTTTGGGATGTTCAAGCGCTTGGGCAAGGTGATCTAGCTCCCGCTCCATAGCCAGTCCGGCATAAGTCGGGAGATATTCGCCAATCACGGCGCTGGAGACATGACGGCGGTGGGCCGCAGAAAAAGCGTCTTGGATAAAAACATTACCGTGGGATGCGATATATTGCGCCATCCCCGCGTCGCCTTGGGTTTCCTGCGCGGCAAAACGGGTGTTCTCAATCAAAATTACATCACCGGCCTCCATTGCATCTATAGCGCTTTTGTCGAGTTTTTCGCTGAAGGTCACATCATAGCCTAACATTTCAGACAGAGGCGCGATGATAAACTCGAGTGAAAGCGCGGGATTAGGCTCCCCTTTAGGGCGGCCAAAATGCGAGAGTAACACCGTTTTGGCACCTGCTTGCCGGAGATAATTGATTGTCGGCAGGGCTGCTTCTATGCGCGTGGCATCAGAAACGGAGCCATCGGGGCCGCGCGGAACATTGAAATCAACACGAACAATAGCCGTTTTCCCTGTAAGCTCGGCATCCTCTAGGCGCTTAAATTTCATGATCTCTCTCCGACTCAGCGTTTATTGAACGCCGAAACGATGGCCCATTTCGCGGGCGACATCAATCATACGGTTTGCAAAACCCCATTCATTGTCATACCAGCTCACAACCCGAACAAGATCGCCGCCTAACACCTTGGTCAGGGGCGCGGCAAAGATAGATGAATGCGGATCATGGTTCAGATCAGATGAGACGAGGGCTTGCTCTGTGTAGCGCAGCACGCCTTTCATATGGGTGTCGGCGGCCTTTTTTATCGCTGCATTTAAGTCTTTTGCGGTGGTGGCAAGCTCCGGTTGGAAGGCCATATCGACCATAGACACATTTGCAGTTGGAACGCGCACAGCGGAGCCGGCAAGCTTGCCATCAAGTTCAGGAATAACGAGGCCAACGGCTTTGGCTGCGCCCGTTGATGTAGGAATCATATTCAGGCCTGCCGCTCGCGCGCGGTAAAGGTCTTTGTGGGAATTGTCTAAAATCCGCTGGTCTTGAGTATAGGAATGCACAGTCGTCATAAAGCCGCGGCGAATGCCCACGCTGTCCATGATTGTTTTCGCCAGCGGGGCTAGGCAATTCGTCGTGCAAGAGGCGCAAGATATAACGCGGTCGTCTTTGGATAGGTCTTGGTGGTTAACGCCGTAAACAATCGTTTTATCAACATTGTCTGCGGGGGCCGAAATCAGGACTGAGCGGGCTCCGGCGTCCATATGGGCCTGAACGGCTTCGCGGGTACGAAACCGGCCCGAACATTCCATTAGGACGTCAACGTCCACACTGCGCCAATCAACTTGGGCGGGGATGCGTTCATGGGTCATGCGGACTTTACCTCGGCCAAAATCAATATAACCGTCTCCTTCTATGACGTCATGTTGAAATCGTCCATGCACACTATCAAAGCGCAAAAGATGGGCTGATGTTGCCTGTGCGCCGGGGCTGTTGATGGCTACAAGCTCTATATCGCTTATGTCATATTCGGTGAGTGCGCGGGCCACTAAGCGCCCGATACGCCCAAAACCATTGATACCAATCCGGATAGCCATGAGAGAGCCTCATAAATTTTTAACGAGATTTATCTAATTTCTGCTGGGCCGTCTGACGAAATGGCACGTCGAAGTCAATAAGATATCGCTTGTTTAAGTCGTCTAATTAGGCCAAAATATTTAAGAATTAGTGAGATTCGAGGAATGTCATGAATGACAGCGCTGACATAGAAAAAGCTGCCGAAAGATTGCGGATTGCGCTCTCGGAACTTGCAAAAAACTTAGACCCGATTCTGGACCGAATGTCCCGCCTTGAAGCCGCAGTTGAGGAAAGCCGTAAATTTAATGAAGACCGGGCGCGGCTGGCTCAAGACCTCGATAATAGCCAAGCAAATCTGGCGATTGTGTCTGCGCGCGAAGCCAAAATGTCCGAGCTTGCGCAAAAAACGCGCAAAGAACTCGATAATGCGATTGAAGATATTCGTGCATTAATGGGTGAAAATCACGGGCCTGAAGGGGCATAGGAAGGTTATGGCAAAGGTTAATTTGAATATAAACGGCAAGCAATATGCGCTTGGCTGTGATGATGGGGAAGAAGAACGCCTTAAAGACATTGGCGATCAACTTAACCGTAAAGTTACGCAGCTTGCGGATCAATTTGGCCAAATTGGTGATCTACGGCTCATGGTTATGGTGGGCATCACCCTGCTTGATGAAATGGATGATTTACGCCGTGAACGCGATAGCTCTATGTCTGAAGCGAGCCGCGAGCTTGAGCAGAAAAGCAAAGCCGCGATCGATACGGCTTTGTTTAAAGAAGGGAATGCCATAGATGAGCTAAATGCGGCGGCGCAAGCCCTTGAGAATATGGCTTTAAGGTTTAACCCCGCAAGTGATAGCCCATAAGCTTTTGTCTTCCTTTATAAGCCGCTCACAACGTCATTAAGTTTACGAAAGAGGCTTGCTATTTACGCGCGCCGCCTCCACATAGTCCATAGACGGTTGCTGCAGGTCTCGTGCGCGGTACTAATCCACCGGACCTTAATCTATCCTTAGGGAACTGGCTCTGTGCGGATCGTGGTCCGTTTATTTCCGGTGCCCACCTGTTAAATCAGGTTCACGAGGATTTTTAAACTGCCACGGATTTTCGCGGTGCCGTCGCATCACTCTTTTGTCTTTACATAATCTTTACCCTAGCCCTGCCGAATGTTAGGCAAAGTTATGATAAAAATGGATAAAATTGCGGCGCGTATGAGCGCCAAAGCCGTCCGGGCAGGCGTAACGGGGCGGGCTGAAAAAGCCGCTCGTTTATATGCGCAGTTTCCATGGCATGATTTTAAGGCCTGCCGCTTTGCCGGATTTTGGCCGCTTCATGACGAGATTAATCTTATTCCGCTCATGACGGCTTTACATAAGAAAGGCGCGGAGCTTTGTCTGCCTGTTACGGGGCGGGCCGGAACGTCGTTGTGTTTTCGCCGCTGGAGCCCAGATATGGCCTTGCAGACGGGCCGCTTCGGGACAAAGGAACCGCCGTCAAGCGCTACGCAGATAACGCCGGACTTTATCTTCCTCCCGCTCTTGGCATTTGGCCCCCGTGGAGCGCGGCTAGGTTACGGCGGCGGATATTATGACCGTACAGTGTGGCAATTACGACAAAAAGGTGCGGTTTTCACTTGCGGCGTCGGATATGATGCGCAAGAAACAATAAATATACCGATGTTGCCTCATGACATAGCTCTTGAGGCTATTCTCACCCCATCCGGTTTTCGGCGCTTTTCTTAATCTGCCTCTAGCCTGATTTCGAATTAGAAAGATATTTAATTGTGAGATTTGCCTTTTTTGGAGATGTTGTTGGCCGTGCGGGGCGTAAGGCTGTTACCAATCATGTGCCGCGCCTACGCGAAGATTTAAAGCTTGATGCTGTGGTGGTGAATGCGGAAAATATGGCCGGCGGCTTTGGGGTTACCCGCGCCACTTGTGATAATTTGTTTGACGCAGGCGTTGATGTGCTGACCTTGGGTAATCACAGCTTTGATAATCCCGCGGGGATTAGCGTTATAGATAATGATGAGCGGCTCTTGCGGCCGTGTAATTATCCCAAAGGCCAAGTGCCAGGGCGTGGGTCGGGACTTTATGAAATCGAAAACTATCGCCTATTGGTGATTAATGTCATGGGCCGCGTGTTTATGGAGGCGTTGGATGATCCTTTTATTGCGGTACGAAGTGAGCTTGATGCTGCGCCGCTTGGCATGGTTGCGGATGCGGTTATTGTCGATATTCATGCGGAGGCGACATCTGAAAAACAGGCGATGGGCTATTTTTGTGATGGGGACGCTTCGCTAGTCGTTGGTACCCATACCCATACACCGACGGCGGATGCGCGTATACTGCCTGGTGGAACGGCCTTTCAAACGGATGCAGGTATGTGCGGGGATTATAATTCGATTATCGGTATGGAAAGCGGAGAGCCCCTGCGGCGCTTTACGACACGTATGCGCGGCGGGCGGTTTCAGCCGGCTGGCGGAGAGGCGACTTTATGCGGCGTTTTTGTCGAGACGGACAACCAAACGGGCCACGCTCTACGGGTTGAGTCTATACGTATTGGTGGGCAGCTAGCACGGCAAATTCCAATCCTTTAACGACAGGGTTTTGTGGGTAAGCTTAATTCTCTAAGCTAATGATTTCAGTAACTTGTTTCATTTTATTTTTCTTGCCCAAGGCTGATATGTTCATTTCGATACCATAATGCCCTCGGTAGAGATGCCCGTTAGGTGCAGGCTCACAGCTGATTGAAAAATCCATTTTTTTAACTTTTGCAATTAGCATAATGCGCATGGGTTTAGGGAGCCACATACGCATATTCCTTAGGCGGCCTTGAGGTTTATCTATGACGAGTTCAGCTTCCATGCGTTTAAAAAACTTATCAGCCGTTTTTTTGGCGCTGTTATTTGCTTTTTCTCTCGCCTTATCTTTTTTGGCGTTATCTTCTTTGTCCTCCACGCCTTTTTCCTCTAGGTTCACATCATCATCGACCTTATCTGGTTCGCCGCCGATATTAATATCTAAATCAAGGCTATCTGCGATCTTTGAAAAAGGCATGCGTAATACGGCCTGTGTGTCATCTTCGGCAATAATCTGCGGTGGATCATTATCGAATAAACCGGATAGGTCATTGCTGCCATCATCTTCATCATCCGCGCTTTGACACCATAAATCACTAGCGGCTTTTTGCGAGGTCATCTCCTCTCTTTCAAGACCATCAATATGGTCTTGGAATATAGTGTGATAAGTTTCACTAGAGGCTGAAATAACGCTCACGCGCTCCCCGGCGGGGGCATTAGGGTTCACTTTATATTGGGCCTGAAATATACTGTCTTCTTTGCCTTCCGACATATCTAAGGAAAAATTGGCGGTGTAGCTGTAAGGGAAGGTCTCAGGGGCGGGGGGCGGTTTGATAGTCTTACTGCGCTCTAAAACCTCGGTAATGCTTTCGGCGTGGCTTATGGGCGCATAAAAGCAAGGAGCTAGGAAGAGACTAGCGCAAAGGAGGGGGCGTAAATACTTCATATCAATGTGACCTTAATGGTGAATATAATTATATCCTATACACAAAGGCATGAAATGACATCTTACAGTTTTTTAAGTCTTAGTCCTAAGATTAACCGCCTTAAAATATTCATGAATTATGTCTGGCAAAGCCTCATCTTGTTTGACGGATAAATGATTGGCGTTTGGAAATTCCTTATATTGGCTATCAAACCCTTTTTCTTTAAGGGCTTCATCCAATTTTCGGGCCAAGGCAGCGGATAAGGTTTTATCTTTTTTAGCGCCCATAACGAGGATTGGCGCACCAAAGCCGTTTATCATATCATCAATGCGGTATTGTTTGAGTCGGGGGTCAACGCGCAGGCGGATAAAAGGTTTGATATAAGCGGGGACAACGGCCTTTGCGATAGTTTCAGCGTCATTGCCCGTTGTTTCTAAAATAAGGCCGTCTGCGGCGGGCACCTTACCCGCAAGATTAGCGCAGACTAAGCCGCCGAGGGAGTGACCCCAAAAAATAAGTGGACGGTTTGTCGCTTGCGCGTTGAAATATTCGGCCAAGGCGTCTGTCATGGGTTCAAAATTAGACAGTTTACGAAGGTCTTTCAGGTCTTGCTGTGTGCTGCCAAAAAAGCCAGGGTAATCAAATTGAATGACGTCTCCATAGAGTAGGAGGCTCAAGGCCGTGGCTGCGCCGCCGTTGTAAACATTTGAGCCATTGCCGTAACAATGCACAATCAAAGGCCGCTTATTACGCGGTGTGTCAATGTCGGACTTTTCAACATATAGCAGATCAAGAGGGCCATAGGGCGCATTAAGGCGGTCATGGGAGACATTTGTTTTGACATAATCTGCTTTTGTGAGCTCTAGCGTAGATGTCTCGCCGCCGCTATTGATATCAAAAACAAAATTACCCACGGATTGATCGAGTAAAATCCCCATAAAAACGCCTGCACGCCCTTCATGGCTGCCTTCAGGGCCGAACCAACGAATGACATCTTCTTTGGACTTTAATTCATTATCAAAGGGGAGGTTCTTTTCGCGGGCGGTTTTAATTTCCTCTTGGTAGGCCGCTATCTGAGGGGCATAAGCTTCACGAATTAACGGATCAAATGAGGGGGCAGAAAAGAGAATATTGTCGCCGATATCCGTGGTGACGCAGGCAGAAAGCCCCAACAAGGTCAGGGCGGCTGTGGCGGGGCGTAAAAAATTATAATGCATTTATGTCTCCTGCAATCAAAACGCTTGTATCTTTACGTATTATTAGATAAATAATTGCGTAAATAAAGATAAAAATTGTTATTTTTTGACAATAAATAGTTGTAAATGTGAATTTATATGAGCCGTTTTATAAAAATTATAGAGTTGTCTGTTCTGATTTATTTAATATGGGCCGCAGTTACAGCCGGCCTTATCACCCTTAGCGGCGGCGAAACTGTGAGCTATCAGTGGAAGATTGGGTGGATGAAAATCGGTCATAGTATTAGCGGAATTCAAGGAGAAGCGGATTATAACGTGTGGCTCTATATTGCGGCGGCTTTGAACCGAATTTTATTTTTATATGCCTTTTACCGTTTATGGTGTCTCTTTCGGAGTTTTGCAAAGAAAGCATTTTTTGCGCAAAAAACAATCGCTCATTTACGTGCGTTCACAGGGCTGTTTACACTATTTGTTATTAGCCGCCTTGGGATAGAGTTTATTCATTATATGAGCCTGCCTTATGAAACTCGTGGCTATTTGGATACGTCGGAAATTGGAACGCTGAGTTATCCTATATTATTTTTTATTATTGCTTATATCCTAAACGAAGCCCGAAAAAATGTTGAGGAATTGGATAGCTATTTCTAATGGCCATTATTTTACGTATAGATGTGATGCTAGCGGAGCGAAAAATGCGCGCCAAATATCTCGCCCAAGAAATGGGCCTGACAGAGGCGCAGCTCTCTAAAATTCGCAATGGCCATATGAAAGGGATTAAATTCAGCACGCTTGACCGGCTGTGTGAGATTTTGGCGTGTGAGCCGGGCGACCTTATCCGCCGCCATCAGCCTATCGGTGACACTGGTCGTGAGCTTGGCAAAAAGCTTGGTCGAGAGCTTGATTGATTCGCCGCCGTCTCTTGCGTCATTCCCCTTGATAACGGCGGCAAACCCACTTAAATAGCGCCAGAAAATAAATTACATTAAAGGTCATCACATGGCAGGTCATTCCAAATGGGCCAATATCCAGCACCGTAAAGGACGTCAGGATAAGGCCCGCTCTAAGCTTTTTTCAAAACTCGCGAAAGATATTGCGATTGCCTCTAAAATTGGTGGCCCTGACCCGGATATGAACCCCCGTTTGCGCCTCGCGATTAATAACGCCAAGGGCCAGTCCATGCCCAAGGATAATATCAAACGCGCCGTTGATAAAGGCGCGGGCGGCGACGGGGCTGATTATGAAGAGATTCGCTATGAAGGCTTTGGCCCGGCGGGGATTGGCCTGATTGTGGAATGCTCGACGGATAATAAAAACCGCGCGGCAATGGAAGTGCGCACGGCCTTTTCAAAAAATGGCGGTAATCTTGGCGAGACAGGATCCGTCGCCTTTATGTTCGATCAAGTGGGTAAAATCGAATATGCCCTTGCGGTGGGTGATGAAGACGCGGTGATGGAAGCCGCTATTGAAGCCGGCGCAGATGATGTGGAGCATGACGAGGCAGCAGACGATCAATGGGCAGAATATGAACCCGTTCACACGGTTTATACGGCGCGGGATGATCTCGGTGCAGTGGCATCGGAACTTGAAAAAGTTTTCGGTGAAGCAAAATCGATTAACCTGATTTGGAAAGCACAAAATGAAATGGATGTACCGGAAAAAGCAGGCACAGTGCTCAAACTCATTGACGCCCTAGAAGATTGTGACGATGTGCAAAACGTCTATCATAATATGGAGCTGTCCGAAGCGGCTATGGCAAGCCTCGAAGATTAGCGCGTCAAAATATATAAAATTAAGGCCGCTCTTTTGGGTAAATAAAAGAGCGGCTTTTTTGCCGTAATTTCCTAAAGGGAGGGAGGCTTAACCGGTAATATTATCGCGGCCCACAATGAGAGAGGGTATGAGCCGCTAATTTTACTATCTATGTTTTACGGTTATTCTCAAATCACCCTAAATAAACTGCGTGTGATACTTAATGAAAAGCCGCTCTCTAAGGGGAGGAGAGCGGCTATACGAGTTAGGTTTTAACCTATTTTAAGGCCTCGGGGAAAGACCTTAAGTTTTTTTAACAGCCCCGCATTTATAGGGGAAGTGTGAACGCGGCTGTTGATTATTATCTAGCGCGTCATGCGGATAAATTCCAATCACCTTGATTAACGCCGTTGTGAGAACAATGAGATTAAAACTTGACCGTAATGGCGGTATTTTTAGGCCGGGCCATGAGCTTTGAAATAAAAAAGACCGCTCTCGGGGGGAGGAGAGCGGCCGTTTTACATGGAGGGTTTAAACTTAATAAGGCCTTGGAGGGATGGCCTTACTTAAACCTAACAGCCAGTCGTAAAGGGGAGGGAGGTGATTGGCTGTTAATTATTTATTAGCCTAAAGGCGCCGCGTTTTCCAATCACATGGATTAACAAGGGCGTGAAGGAATATTTGTAAAATGTGAGTCCTTGCAATCTTTTGCGCAAAGAGGGGGTTTGAGAGTTTTTGAAGGCAAAATAAAATAAAGGCTGCTCTCAAAAAAGGGAAGAGAGCAGCCAATAAATTGGAGGGTTTTGAACATAAACATATGGTGAAATGGGTAAAGCCACCATTTAAGAAGCGTAGCGTTGGGGGTTCGCTACGCTAATGGCATATTAACATGGCTAAATTACAAAACCCCAATCACGTTCAATGCCGTTATTGTGATAATTAATATGCGGATATCTAAAGTCCAATAGACTCGAATCGTTTGGGGGAGACAGGCTTATTAGGCTTAAATACGGCGTAATAGGGGGCTTGAGATTTCAGCGAATTTAACCGGAAATTGTTGTCCGCGAAGCCGTTTTTACGATTGAAAGCGTTTTAATTAATTCGCCCGTTTTGTCCGCAAGTTCACCAATGTTATAATCGACGTTATCGGACGCCACCATACCGAGAACGTCGCCTGTAAAGCTATTCACCAAAATGGCGCGGGCTTTAGATTTTTCCCATTTCGGGGCATTTTCATTCAGGCTTAGGCCGCTGTTATTAAGGCTGCGGTGGCCAAATAAATCGATGTCTGCATCAGGCCCAACTGCATAGATAAGCGTGAAATTCATACCTTCATTGGCGGCAGTTAAGCGTATTTCGTCAATCTTATTATCAGTATCTTGGCCCGTGAAAGGTAGCTCTGGCGTATATTTTATATATTGCGCCGCACTGAGAGGTATAATTTCTGTAGATGTACGCTTGTTTAAAAACCCCCAATCTTCTAGCTCGCTATAAGGCGCAGGAATGAGGCGGCCTCCATCAAGCCGCGCAATGGCAATTATGCTTCCACTTTGAATACGGGGAGCCGTCATAGGGGTGATATCTTGCATGCTTGGGAGTGTTTCAACTATATCTTCGGCTTGTGCGCTCTGGGCAAAACCTAAAATGGCCGCGCCGATAAGGGCGGCCTTTGTGATAGAATAGGGGCGTGCCTTATATGTCTTAATTCGTGTCATTGTGGTATCTCCTGAGGTCATTGTTTATAATGATGTTCTGACAGAGGAGTAGGGCGGGGGTTTGCTAAGAATAAGAAACCTTTATGGCAATGTTTTGGCAATGCGGCAAATTTATGAAAGCCGCGATTAAATAGGGCAAAACTGCGGCGAATGATGACTGTTGAATTGGAAATAATAATATGGCGGTTCCCAGGGGGCTGGGAACCGCCGAAATCAACGAAGAGGGATCGTTGAACACCACTGGCACAAAGGGGGAAGTGCCGAAGCGGTCACTTTTTATCTCATTTAAAGCCGCAAGATACAATAAAACTGCGCGTGATAATTTAGTAACGCAGACTGACTAATTTGTGATAATTTTGAGGTCATTACGTTATTATTCTTCATATGAGGCTGGGTTGTTTATCCTATTAAGCTTAATGAACATATCTGCTACGTCTTGGGCTAAAAGCCGGGTGGCCTCGTAACTATTTTGGGCTTTAATTGTGTTTTGTGCCGAATCAGACCGATAAGACGTCGACATACGCCCAGCCTCTTTAAAAGCGCTAGCTGTTCCATATGGATAGCCGCTGCGAACGTCCATGAGAATGGCAGAGGCGCTGGTTTCGACTTTAATGTCGCGGCTTGGTAGGGCGAAAAGACCTAATATAGATATGTCCGCCGCACTTAATAAATTGCGGGTTTTGGCGTTATAATGTGTGATGTCGTAAATTAAAACATAGTCAAGATGTTGGCGAGCACTGCCGCGGCGAATATTGGCGAGTAAATCTTTTGCATTACGGGGCCTAGATTCAAGGTCTTTTGAAACGCTGGCGGTAATCAGCGGTGAGAGCGGGATAAACGCTCCGGCGGCAAAGGGTAGGCTATCCCGCGCCTCTTCCCATATATTCAAATCTTTAAGGGGAACGGGCTGTAATTTATTATGTTCAATCTTGGCGAAGCCGATACGAGCAGGGAATTCTAGATTAGGTTCAATGTCGGCTATTGCACGAATCTCTGCATTTAAATCATGAGGGGCTATGGATTTAAATTGCGATAAAGGCACGGGCCGTGAATTATAAGCTGCGCCGGAGGTTAACTGAGTGGTGGAACAGCCCCCTAGCAAGGCCAATATAACCGCGCAGGGAAGGGCATATAAAAACCCTCTAATCAGGACGCCCCTTATGCGCCGCGCACGTGGTGACAGTAGTTTTGAAAATAATGGTTTTGGCATTAAAGTCATGTCTCTCCCCTTTGTGACGAATATATTTAGCGGGAGATATACTGCGAGCGAGAGGCGAAAAAGAGACAAGAATGCGGCAGAATTGTGAAAGGGTTTATTCATCCTATTTCCTAAGGTTTTGTTAACTTCTTTTTCCTTGGCATATAGGCAATGTTCGCTTATCGTTCTTTTATGATTAAACCTATACGCATTTTGGGAATCGACCCCTCACTTGTCGCCTGCGGCTGGGGGGTGATCGAATCGCAAGGCAATAAAATGCGCCATATCGCCCACGGCGTTATCCGGCCCCCCGCCAAACAGCCCTTGCCGCAACGGCTACATTTTATCTTCTCTGATCTATCGGATATTATCTCCCAGAGCGAACCCGAGACAGTGGCGGTTGAAGAGGCCTTTATGAAAGACAATGCCCAAAGCGCGCTAAAACTTGGCCAAGCGCGGGCGGCCTGTATTTTGGCGGCGACCCATGCGGGGCTGAGCGTCGGCGAATACTCACCGCGCTCCGTGAAGAAATCCGTCGTCGGAACCGGCGCTGCCGATAAAGCCCAAGTCGCCCATATGATGAATGTACTCCTGCCAGGCTGCGGTGTGACGGCAGGGGACGCCGCCGACGCCCTCGCAATCGCCATTTGCCACGCCCATAGGGTTAGTGCGGCGGGAACATTATATAAGAGGTTCGCATGATAGGTATGTTAACAGGAACCTGCCTGATGGCGGGGACGGGCGAGGCGATTATTGATGTGGGCGGCGTCGGTTATCTATTGCAATGCGGCTCTCGCACCCTTGGGAATCTTAGCGTTGGGGAGGTAATCTGCCTTCATGTTGAAACTCATGTGCGTGAAACGGCGATTACGCTTTATGGGTTTCATTCCGAAGAAGAACGGGCGTGGTTTGTGCGGCTCCAATCGGTGCAAGGAGTTGGGCCGAAAGCGGCGTTGGCTATTTTGGATATCCTTACCCCCGGCGAGATTTTATCCGCTGCGAGCCTTGAAGATAAAGCCGCCTTTGCGCGGGCCAAAGGGGTCGGCCCGAAATCAGCAAGCCGTATTGCGATCGAATTATCAGGCAAGCCGCCGCCAGCGGGGCGGGGCTTTCAGCCCGTCTTTACGGCTCCCTCATCAAACCCCGATGCGGCGGCGGTGCGGGCGGAAGGCTTATCCGATATGCAGCTACGTCATGATGCGGTCTCCGCCCTTGAAAATCTCGGCATTGGGCAGTCCGATGCGCTGCGGGTTGTGGCGAGCGCTTATCAGGGCTTTCCTGATGACCCGCCGCTGGATGACCTTATCCGCGCCGCCCTCAAAGAGCTGAGCGCATAAGCCTGTGAAGACGGTTATCTTCGATATTGACGGCACTCTTGCGGATATTGCGCACCGCCGTATTTATCTTGACCAAGACCCGCCCCATTGGACGTTGTTTAATGCCCATATGGGGGATGACACGCCCAATGCGCCTATTGTGATGCTATATAAGACATTATGGGAGAGCGGGGCTTATAATATCGAAATTGTCACGGGCCGAAATGAGCGGTTCCGCAGGGTGACGGAAACATGGTTAACGTGGAACGAGATTCCCTTTAAGCGCGTGACCATGCGCGCGGATAAAGATAACCGCCCAGATCATATCATTAAAAAAGAGATTCTTGATAGCTTCCTTGCGGAAGGGCTTGATATTGCTTTTACGGTGGATGACCGTCAACAAGTCGTCGATATGTGGCGGGAGAATAACATCACATGCCTTCAATGCGATCTTGGTGATTTCTAGGTGCTGGGCTATAAGCGAGATATATCGTGACCGATGACCGTATCATATCCCCGCAAACCCAAATGGGTGACCCGCAAAATGGGGATAGCCGTGACCGTGCCCTGCGCCCGCTTAGTTTTGATGATTTTGTTGGCCAGAAAAGCGTGCTTGAAAATTTAAAGGTCTATGTCGGCGCGGCGCGGCGGCGCGGGGAGGCGCTAGATCATCTCTTGCTCTCTGGCCCGCCGGGGCTTGGGAAAACCACCCTATCGCAAATCGTCTCCCGTGAGCTTGGGGTCAACTTTCGCGCAACCTCTGGCCCGATTATTTCCAAGGCAGGGGATTTGGCGGCGCTGCTGACCAATCTGGAGCCGCGCGATGTGTTGTTTATTGATGAAATCCACCGCCTGAATGCCTCTGTCGAAGAAGTGCTTTATCCGGCGATGGAGGATTTTGAGCTGGATTTAATCATTGGTGAAGGCCCGGCGGCGCGGTCAATAAAAATAGATCTTGCGCCGTTTACCCTCATTGGGGCAACAACCCGGGCAGGGCTATTGGCAACGCCGCTCCGTGACCGCTTTGGTATTCCTGTGCGCCTTGAATTTTACGATGCAGCGGAGCTCACGAAGATTGTCCTTCGCGCCGGCGGTAAGCTTGGCCTCGATATGAGCGCGGACGGGGCACGGGAAATTGCGCGGCGCTCTCGCGGCACGCCCCGTGTGGCCGGACGGCTCTTGCGGCGGGTGCGCGATTTGACGGAACATGACGGTATTCTGCGCATTGACGCAGAGGCGGCGGATAAAGCTTTAAAGCGCCTGGGGGTTGATAATATAGGCCTTGATAAGCAAGATATGCGCTATCTCTCGGCCTTGTGCGAAATGTTCGCCGGCGGGCCAGTGGGGGCGGATACATTGGCGGCGGCTTTGTCTGAAGCCCGTGACGCCCTTGAGGATGTCATTGAGCCTTACCTTATACAGCAAGGGTTTTTGCAAAGAACCCCGCGCGGACGAGTGGCGACGGCGCGGGCCTTTGCCCATTTAGGCCTGAACGCCCCGCTACAGCCCTTGGCGCCTGATTTATTTGAAGGGGACGCCTCATGACAGATGATGCTGTGACAGATGATCTTGGGACAGGCCATGCTGCACCAAGCGGGCCGCAAGCCCCGACAATGGGCTGGTTTGAAGGCCGCGTGCATCATTACCCACTGCGGGTATTTTACGAAGACACAGATTTTAGCGGCATTGTTTATTACGCCAATTACTTGCGGTTTTTTGAACGGGCGCGGTCGAGCTATTTTCGTCTCATCGGTTTTGAACATTCAAAGCTTTGGGACGGAGAGGATCAAATGGCCTTTGCGATTCGTAAGGTAGAACTGGATTACAAACGCCCCGCCCGTATTGACGACGGGCTTGTGGTGCAAACAACTTATGACCGGTTTAAAGGGGCGCGGCTTTGGGTGAGCCAAGCGTGTTATCGCGGGGATGAGCTTTTGGTGACCGCCCATTCCGAAGCCGCCTCCATCACCCGCCAAGGCCGCCCGAAACGTCCGCCGAAATGGATGATAGAGAAAATAGCGCCTTATTTGGAAGAGACATGAAGCGAGTCTTATACGGCGGGGCAGTGGCAGCTTTAGCGGCAGGTCTGTTTGGACTCTCGCAGCTTTACCTTGTCCGCCGCCATGTTGATATTTTGCGCGAACAAGCGGGAGATACGCAAAGCTCTATTCGGGCGTTAAATGTGTCCATTTTCGAATCCAATTTATATATATTTAGTGCTTTTATAGGGATAGTGGGTGTCGGGCTTGCTTATTTATGTGTGCTTTACAGACCCCCCGGGTCTAAATTTATGGCGCCTAAATTTATTATGATAGTTATTTTAATTTTGGCGGTTCTTTATAGTTTGGGTTTAATGATTTTATCTGTCAATCATTTCTTCTTGAATCAGTAGTGACGCATGAGCAGAATATAATGCGTAGGTCTATCATCTCTGAGATATTCTTTCTTGTCTTTGTTTTAGCAGAATTTTCGGTAATGTTAGCGGCGATTGTTTCACGGTTTAAATATCGGTTGCTACCTTTTCCTGACGCGAGCTATTATCATGACGGACGTGCCGGATTTGATTTTGCATTTGATGCTGCGAAATTTGGCTTTTCATTCGTTTTCATTATGTTTCTTCCAGCTCTTATTTGTTTTTGTGTTTATGTCAGTAAATGGCGTTATTACGAATCCAGTCAAAGATATCGTGTTTTAGGGCTATTTTGCTTGGGTTTAGTTTTGTGGCTACCGGCTATGATATCTTTTATGGCCTATTCATTTTGAAAAATTAGCTATCTTCCGGTGTCTCGTTTTAAAAATCTATGTTGATTTACTTAATGTTTTTCTTGATTTTACGCAGTGGTTTCGGCTTTAATGAAATTCTGTTAAGAATTCAGCGTAAAAGCTCATAACGGCTTTACGGCCGTTTCGTATTTGAGGAAGTGTATATTTTATGAGCAAGCTGACCCATTCGCTTTTTACGCCGTGGCCTGAACGGTCAACGGCTGACCCGCGCCGCGCTACTCAGGCGCAATTTATGCACGGTATGATGGAAGTTTTAAAATTCGAAGGTCCGATGCAAGCTTTATCATTATTTCAAACCTATGGTAAAGCTAGCGGGCTTTTGAAAATTACAGCCCCGATGCGCCGCAGATTTGAACATGCCTTGAAAAAGGGAATTGATGCGGGGCAAGTCCTTATCGAGCGCGAGGATGATAGCGAGTTGAAAGGGGAGGATGACAGTGTGGGCTGGATTATGCGCTTGCCAGATCAAGACCCTGTCACCGTTCGGGATTTAGGTAACCGAAGTTTCGCTGAAATCCCGATGAGCGAACTCGCGGCTCTTGTGCTTGAAATTCGCTCCCAAGATGAGTTGATTGGCCGCGACGGTATTTTCCGCGCGGTGCTGGATCACTATGGCCTGCAAAAACTCACAGCCCTCGTGCGCCGACGCCTTGATAAAGTGCTTGAAGTTTATTTTTAAAAGTTAACCAAGAGGCAGGCGGCCAATATTGATCTGGCCAATCCTCGTATTTTGTGCCGTCCAGTAGAGTACGGCAGCTTTAATAAACACACTTAAAACATATAGGGCGATTATAACAGGCAAGGCGGCGAGAAGTGCTGTTATAGAGCCAAGCTCGACTGTGAAAATGAATAGAGTGAATTTCGTATTGAGCGTAGGGCTCTCAGGGTTAATAAAATAAAGTAGCGCGGCTAAGGGGAGCGCTATACTGGCAATCGTGACGTCTATGAAGAAAATTAGGCGGATTACCCCTCGGTAAGCTATGTCTTTTATTTGCATGCGTAAAATCTATGATTGGGTCTTTATATTGTCAAGCTTTCGGGCATAATGGTAACAAAGGACATCATTAAGAGGCTGAAAATGACAGGACAGAAAGACAAAGTTTTCCTCCTCGCGCCGGGTTTTGAAGATAATGACCGCCGTGAATATTGCCCGGAATGCGCCGAGCTATGGGGGCTGTTATCTTATTTTCCAGCTATCAAAGAGAGTGTAGACATTACCTATCAAGCCATTGCCAAACCGCGTGTGGACATTGCGGAGGCCCTTGGGGATAAAAACCAAAACTGCCCGACCTTGATACTCAGCGGCGACAGCCCCCGTTATAAGGGCTGCGGTATTATGCGTAAAAACGGGCATTATTTCATCAATAATGCCCGTGATATCGGTGTTTATTACTCCAAGCGCTTTGGCACGCCCTACCCCAGAGGCTATGTCCCAAGCGAACTCTAGGTTATGTGCCGGGGGTGCGTCCAAGCTGAGTTGCGGCATTGGGGTCAATTTCTGTTTCGCAAATATCCGTAACTTCTCGGCCTTCACTATTGACAAAGATTGTCTCGGCTTCTTTGATAACGCGCACTTGCGTTTCTTTGCGTTGTATCGGCTCATAGCCTGGGTTTTCAATTTCTGTAATGGCGTAGAATGTTTCAGTTTCAGCCGGAATTTCAACCCGCGTGAGTGCAGAAATCTCTGTGCAAGTTTTTATTACAGTCGGCTCAACGTTAACGAGTTTAACGGGCGCTTGCTCTACAGTTTGGCAGGCCGATAATGAGGCTAAGGTAAAGATAAGCGGTAGTGATTTATGATATGTCATAGAACCCTCTTTTTTCATGAATCTCATTATAACATGTTTCGCGGCTAAAATATGTCCAAAACTGTAGAATATTATGACAAAACAGTTAGAAATAACACGCGCCGAAATTTTACCTTATTGGGGGCGCATCTGCCTTACGCGATCTTAATAAAAAGGGCGGGCTATGGCTTTGACTTACGCGCGAACCCGTGTAATCCGTATAATTACATGATGACTTAAGATGAGAGCTATATAATGAGCCTGATGATGACATTGATCGCACAAGCTGGGAATTTGGACCCAGTTGTTAGCGGAGAGTTTTCTTTTCTGGCCCTTTTTGCCAAAGCGGGCTGGGTTGTAAAAGGGGTTATGATTATCCTTATGATCGCCTCATTTATATCATGGGTGATTGCGGCAAATAAGTTTTTTTATTTTTTTGCATTAAAACGGCGCGCCAAAGACTTCGAAGAAACATTTTGGTCAGGACGCACATTAGATGAGCTTAACGCAGGGCTCGGCCAAAAGCCCCAAGACCCGATGGCGCGGGTGTTTTCTGCGGCTATGCGTGAATATGAACAAAGCCAAAAGGGCGGCCAAAATAATGGTGCGATTTTAGGCACACAAGGCCGCATAGATAAAGTGATGACCCTTGTGATAAACCGTGAAATTGCGCGGGGCGAGAGTGGTATGACGGGTCTGTCTATTATCGCCAGTGCCTCTGTGTTTATCGGTCTTTTCGGCACCGTTTGGGGGATTATGAACGCCTTTCGGGCCATTGCCGCCTCGCAAAATACAAATTTAGCCGTTGTTGCGCCGGGCATTGCCGAAGCGCTTTTTGCTACAGCTTTGGGCTTAATTGCAGCGATACCGGCCTTGATATTCTATAACTTATTTTCTTCCGAGATTGACCGCTATGCGGCGCGCCTTGAAGGCTATGCGGATGAGCTATCTGCGATATTATCACGTAAAATTGGTAAGGACGCTTAGTCATGGCCGGATCGGTCTCTCACCAATCGCGCCAGGGCAGGGGGCGTCGTCGGAGGCGGTTGAACGCTGAAATTAACGTCACCCCCTTGGTTGATGTCATGCTTGTGCTTTTGATTGTTTTTATGGTGGCTGCGCCTTTATTATCTGTCGGCGTACCCGTAGAACTACCGAAGACGGACGCGAAATCTCTCCCTTCGGAGCAAGAACCAATCACGATTACCGTCAGTGCAGAGGGCTTGATCTATATCCAAGATACGGAAATAGAGCTGGACGCTCTTGCGCCGCGCCTTGAAGCGATTTCGACAAATGGCTATAATGAGCGTATATATCTGCGCGCGGATGAAGATAGCGATTACGGCGCAGTCATCAAAGTCATGGCGCGGGTCAATGCGGCTGGATTCTCTAATCTTGGTTTGGTGACGGATCCGATTTCTCAATAGAGGAGTTATGAAATTTGGCATACCCATATCTTTTACGTTGCACGCGGCCTTTTTAGGGGGCGGCATTTTTTTGTTTAATGAGACCCCTTATATTCCCGAAGATAATCTGATTGTCCCGGTTGATATTATAGATATTTCGAAAGAAACAAATGTAAAAGCGGCGGTGAAGCGCCGTGAACCCGAGGCGGAGCGAGAGATTGACATTCCAGCGGCGGAAACGCCTTTAGATAATGCTGACGTCAAAGATGAGGCCTCTAAACAGGCTGAAACGCTACCAGAACCGGTTAAAGACGTGCCCGTTGAGACCGCCGCAGAGCCAAGTGTTGATATATCGCCTGAGACGAAAACGCCGGACGAGTTGCCTGAAGACACGCCCGAGAACTTGGTCGAAGCGCCGGAGACGCCAAGTTTCAGCCTCGATGATTTATCTGCGCTCATTGACCGCTCCCGTGATAGCCAACCCGAAGCCAATCAGCAAAAAGTTCTGCAATCAGAGGAAACCCTTTATGCTTTTGCCGATGCGGCGCGGCGCGGTGCGGGCGCGGGGGACGGCCTTGCCTTATCACAAATCGATGCTTTACGTGCGGCCATGTATAAATGCTGGCGTATTCCAGCAGATGCCAAAGACCCGGAGAGCTTGATAATCCCCGTCGAGGTAAAATTACACCGGGACGGACATATCGCGTCGGTTAATTTGAAAAATGCTGGAGCCATTTACGGCTCCCCCAACCCTTATATGAAAGTGGCCGCAGATAATGCCTTGCGCGCTGTGTCAAAATGTGCGCCCTATGACTTTTTACCGGTTGAAGACTATGATAGCTGGAAACACATGACTTTGACCTTCCGCCCGATCCTTAGCCAATAGAGATATGACAATGACATCTTATGTTTCGAGAAAATTTCTGTCCATGCTGATCTGGCTAGGCGTTATGATGCTAAGTGCTGGCGGCGCGGCGGCGCAGCTGACGATTGATATTACAAAAGGTAATTTAGAGCCTTTGCCGATTGCGGTGCCGGATTTCCTCGCAGAAGATGCGCGGGTGGCAGAAATTGGCGCGCAGGTGGCGCAAATTGTGCGCGCTGACCTTGAGCGCTCCGGCCTCTTTAACCCGCTCGATCCAGCCTCTTTTATTGAAACCCAAACTAATATTGATTATGAGCCTAATTTTAGCGAATGGCGCGTTATTAAAGCCGAAGCTCTCGTGTCGGGGCGAATTATTCGCGAATCAGACACGCGCTTGCGAGTCGAGTTTCGGCTCTGGGATATTTTCGGTGAAAAACAACTCGCTGGACTTCGCTTTGCGACAACCCCTGATAATATTCGGCGGATATCCCACAAAGCCGCTGATGCTATTTACGAAGCGCTCACCGGTGAGACAGGCTACTTTGATAGCCGTATTGTTTTTATTGACGAAAAAGGGCCAAAAACAAACCGTAAAAAGCGCCTGACGATTATGGATCAAGACGGGGCTAATCCGCAATATCTGCTGACGGGCTCTGATATTGTTTTGACGCCGCGTTTCTCGCCTAATTCGCAAAAAATCACCTTTATGTCCTATGAAAACACGGTACCGCAAATTTATCTTTTAGATATAGAAACGGGACGCCGCGAGCTTTTAGGCAATTTCCCGGGCATGACATTTGCGCCGCGCTTTGCGCCAGATGGACGCTCTTTTTTATTATCTATGGTGCAACGCGGCAATAGCGATATCTATTTAATGGATCTAGAGAGCCGTTCAACCTCGCGCCTGACGTCTGATCCGGCCATTGATGTCTCTGCCAGTTTCTCGCCGGATGGTAAAAACATTGTTTTTAACTCTGACCGCGGTGGCTCTCCGCAGCTCTATACGATGAAATCAGACGGCAGCGGCGTTAAACGTATTACCTTTGGGACGGGGCGCTATTCTGCGCCCGTGTGGTCGCCGCGTGGTGATTTAATTGCCTTTACAAAAAGTGAAGGCGGGACATTCTCAATCGGCGTTATCAAACCTGACGGCAGTGGTGAGCGGCAATTAACCAATGGATTCTTAGTTGAGGGCCCGACGTGGTCACCTAATGGACGGGTTATTTTATTTAGCAAAGAAAGCCGCGGGCGAAATGGGAGCTCTGAGGTTTGGTCGGTTGATTTAACCGGGCGTAACCTGCGGAAAGTCAACACGCCCGGTAAAGCCTCTGATCCCGCATGGTCGCCTTTACTGCCTTAAAAATAATAAGCCTAAAAATTAATCCTTGGTCATAATTGATAAAATTAATTGGTTTTGCCTTATTCTGACCATTTTCTCATAAAAGTGAAGAGAACGGACTTGATTGAAAAAATACGGGCTGCATAAGTAAAATGCAAAAAAGAGAGACAGAGAGATTTTTATGACTTTGAGAGCCATTCTAACGTTTAGCGTTGCTGCCGTGTTAGTATCCGCCTGCGCAACAAAGCCTGAGCCTATACAAGAGACCACACCGGTCGCCACTGTGCAGCCGGAAGTTTTTGAGGCTGCGCCGCCGCCGCCGCCGCCGACGGTTGCCGCGCAGCCGCAGCGTCCGGCCTTTGTCCCGCCAACACCGGGCTCCCTTCAAGACTTTGTTTATCAGTCTGGCGGAGATGCACGGGTTTATTTTGGCTATGATCAGAACGCATTGACCAATGAAGCCCGTGACGTTTTGCGCCGCCAAGCGAACTGGCTGAATAATTACAGCAATGTCACCGCCGTGATCGAAGGCAATGCCGATGAGCGCGGAACCCGCGAATATAATCTGGCATTAGCTGCGCGCCGGGCCAATAGCGTGAAAGCCTTCCTTGTTAGCCAAGGGGTCGCGCCGAGCCGTCTGACGACTGTGTCCTACGGTAAAGAGCGTCCGATTGAAGGGGGCTCTGATGAGTTTTCTTGGTCGCGTAACCGTAATGGCCATACCAATGTGAATATTCAAAATACAATCGGCTAAGTTTTAAGAGCTTATTAACTGCGTTTTAATGTGACGCGCGCTAAAGTGAAATCTATGATGGGTTAGGTTTGGGCCTAGCCCTTTTTTGTGATTACCGGAGAGCCTTATGCGCGCTGTTATCTTAAGTTTCATTCTGCTCACTGCGGCGGCTTTTATGGCGCCCGAATCTTATGCTCAAAGCAAAAAGGAACTTGCCGCTCAAAACGCTGTCATGGCGGCCCGTATTGACCGCTTAGAAGCGCGGTTATTGACAGGGGACCCTGCCGCCGAAGCGCTCATGGCGCGCATGGATAGTATCGAAGCGGCGAACCGTAATTTGACGGGAGAAATTGAACGTCTGCGGTTTGAGCGAGATAACTTACGTGCAGAAGTTAAGGCCTTGGCCGAAGATATTCGTGAGCAACAAGAGCTTTCAACGAAATTTAAAATTCACCTCGATGCTGTCGAGCTTGTGGCGCAGCAAGGCGGCGCGGTTCAGTCCTATGCCCCGCGTGTTTACGGCGGCGGTGACGTAGCCGGCAGCCCAGCTGATTATGTTGACCCTAATCAGCCAGCCGCGATTGCTGGCCCGCCAACCACCCGCGAGTTACCGCTTAATCTTCCGCCGAACTCTACTGCGGGAAATGATATTTCGGGATTGCCTGACCAAGGAAAAGCAAAACTAGCAGAAGGGGATTTCTCTACGGCGCAGACCTTGTTCCAACAATACCTCACTCTAAGCCCCGATGCACCGGATGCAGGAGAGGTGAGTTTCTGGCTTGGGGAGACCTTCTTTGTCAAAGGCGGCTATGCGGATGCGGCGGATGCCTATATTGCGTCCATGCGTAAAGACCGCGACGGGGCCAAAGCGCCTGAAGCCATGATTAAGCTCGGCGCGAGCTTACGGGAGCTTGGAAATAAGGCACAGGCCTGCCAAACCCTTGATAGTTTTACGGCGCAATATCCCGGTGCATCAGAGGCGCTGCGGAATAGACGCCAAGTGGAAATCACGCGAACAGGTTGCTAAGTCAGGGTAGGTGATTATGCACCCGCCTAAATTTGAAGCCGCCCTAGAGGCGGCTTTATTGCATCTATTGCCCGGCGGCATGTCTATAAAGACGGCTAAATTAGCGGTTGGGTTTTCAGGAGGCGGGGATAGTACGGCTTTGCTTTACGGCCTGCGGACATATGCGCCTTTTATTCATGTTTTCATTGTTAATCATAATCTTCGGCGCGGCGCGGGACTAGAAGCCAAAGCCGCGCAAAGCCGCGCGCGCAAATGGGGCTTTCAGGTCGATATATTGACATGGCAAACAGGGCCGATAACATCGGGGATGCAGGCCAAAGCGCGGCGGGCGAGATATGGTTTAATTGGGGCGGCGATGCGCGCACGCGGTTTGGATCATTTACTCACCGGTCATACGGCTGATGACCAAGCGGAAACCTGCCTTATGCGCTATGAGCGGGGTAGTGATTGGCGCGGCGCGGCGGGTATGGCTCCGTTGGTTTATGCCCCTGTCTGGCCGCAGCTTGCGGGGGTGAGTTTACTGCGCCCACTTTTGGGGCAAAGCCGAGAGGATTTACGCCGTTATAATCAAGATTGCGGTCTTATGTGGGCCGAAGACCCGAGTAATGAAAACCGAGATTTCGCCCGTATCCGCGCCAGAGACTATCTCCAAACCCGTCCTGGCTTAAGGCAAATATTTTTGGATACGGCCGAAGTCTTGCATATTGGCCGCCGCCAAGAAAACGCGGATATATTAAAATGGATAATAAGGCGGGCCGAAGTTTCACCGCAAGGCTATGCCCACGTTAAAGCTCTGCCGCCCCGCCGCGCTTTGTTTCATCTTATCCGCGCGATAAGCGGGCAAGGGACTATGATCGATGCTGCGGCTTTGCAGCGATTACGTCGCTATATGGGGGCTTTGGACTTCAAAGCGGCGACTTTGGGTGGGGTGCAAATTATCCGTGAAAACGACGATTATCTCTTTGTACGTGATCCAGCTATGGCCAAAGGGCGGCGCGGGGGCCGTGCCCCTATCGGGGCGGAAGTTTTGGCAGCAGGGCGGCATATTTGGGATGGGCGTTATGAAATTCATAACAAGTCTATGACGGATGTGAGTGTGCAGCCTGCTTGGGGCTATATTGATACGGCGTTAAATAAATTCCCGCAGATGAAATCTGTCCCAAAGCCAGCCCGACCAAGCCTGCCTTTGGTTATGTCGGCGGCCAATGATATGATGTGTCTTGGCCCTCATTTAAGCGCAGAGGTTGATGTTAAGCCGCTTTATAAAGCGCGGCTGACCCGCTCTTTAACGGATGAAAGCTTGTAATATTTTAAAGCTTTCGTGGCGGCGGCTGTGATTCCTCTATCATCATGATAGGTAGAAACGAATTTTAATGATCGAAACCACAATTTACAGTGATTTGACCGCTCTAATGCGGCGCGGCATACGTATATATTGCGGTAGATTGAAATAAATATAAGTTTTTATCAGCTTTGGGCTTATGTTTTGCAGAGTCTGACCTATATTAAGACAAAGCCAGATTAAGACAAAACCATGGGCGTTGAATTTGTAAGGACCCCCCAAGATGAATATAAATATGAAAAATTTTGCGATTTGGGCTCTTATCTTAACGATGTTCGCAGTAATGTTGACAATATCCCAAGGGTCGATGGAAAATAAGACTATTGAGAACCTGACCTATTCAGAACTTATTGACCGCGCAGAAGCGGGAAGTATTTCCGAAATTACGCTTGATGAGGCGGCTGGGCTTGCAACAGGTAAAACGAGCTCAGGTGAGTTATTTGAGGCGAATATATCACGCATCCAAGGCGATATTGGCACGAAAATGGAAGACGCCGATGTGGCGGTTGAATATGCTAAGGTCAAGCGCCAAAGCGCCTTGATGAACGCGGTCTGGAGCTTTTTACCGCTTGTATTGATTATTGGTATTTCCATTATGTTTATGCGCAGTATGCAAGGCGGGGGACGCGGCGGGGCGATGAATTTCGGCAAATCTCGCGCGAAGCTTCTCACCGAAGCTAATGGTACGCGCACATTTGATGATGTGGCCGGCGTTGAAGCGGCGAAAGAAGACCTCAAAGAAGTGGTCGAATTTCTTCAAGACCCAACGAAATTTAAACGGCTTGGTGCAAAAATTCCAACGGGGGCTTTGCTTGTTGGCCCTCCCGGAACCGGTAAAACACTTTTGGCCCGCGCCGTTGCAGGCGAAGCTGGCGTGCCGTTCTTTACGATTTCCGGCTCTGACTTTGTTGAAATGTTTGTTGGCGTTGGCGCATCGCGTGTGCGTGATATGTTTGCCGAGGCCCGTAAAAATTCGCCTTGCATTATCTTTATTGACGAAATTGATGCGGTAGGTCGTCACCGGGGCGTTGGCACCTCCGGCGGTCATGAAGAACGTGAGCAGACGCTCAATCAGCTTTTGGTTGAAATGGACGGTTTTGACGGCACGGAAGGCATTATCATTATTGCGGCGACGAACCGCCCTGATGTGCTTGATAAGGCGCTATTGCGTCCGGGCCGTTTCGACCGCCAGATCGAAGTACCGAACCCGGATGTGCAGGGACGGGAGAAAATTCTCCAAGTCCATATGCGCGGTAAGCCTATGGCGAAAGACGTCGAAGCCCATTATATCGCCCGCGGAACGCCTGGATTTTCCGGCGCAGACTTGGCGAATTTGGTCAATGAAGCGGCGCTGCTTGCGGCGCGGCGTAATAAGCTTAAGATATCTATGCGTGAATTTGACGATGCCCGCGATAAAGTCCTCATGGGCGCAGAGCGGCGTACTCTTGCTATGACCCTAGAGGAAAAAGAACTGACCGCTTATCACGAAGCGGGTCATGCAATTGTTGGCTTGAATATGCCGGGCTCTATGCCGATCCACAAGGCGACGATTATTCCGCGCGGCCGTGCGCTGGGTATGGTGCAATACCTGCCAGAGCGTGACCAGATTTCCCAAAGCCGCCAAGAGATGATCTCCCGTATGGCTATGGCTATGGGCGGGCGGGCCGCCGAAGAGCTTAAATATGGGCATGATCATGTCACCTCTGGTGCGTCGTCAGATATTGAACATGTGACGCGCATTGCCACAGCCATGGTGACCGAATGGGGGTTATCCGATGAAGTTGGGCCGATTGCCTATAAGGATACCGATCAGCAAAGCTTCATGCCAGGGATTGGGCGCGGCTCTTCCATCTCGCCTGAGACGGCAAAATTGATTGAGACCGAGATAAAGCGCTTTGTCACGGACGCTCATGAAACGGCGCATAAAATTTTGAAAAAGAAGAAGAAAGACTGGACGGCTCTCGCCGAAGCGCTCTTAGAATATGAAACCCTCTCGGGTGAAGAAATTAAAGAGCTACTGGCGGACGGCACAACGCCGAAACGTCCGGGTGACGGCTCCGGCCCAGCCGCGCCGACATCGTCTATTCCGACTACGCGAAAGCCAAAGGGCAGCGCCATTGGCGGCCCAGCCGAAGCTTAAACCTTAGGAGATGCCCCCGCGCGGGGCATTTTTTATATGTTCAAACGACCTAAACTCATGGGCATTTTAAATGTCACGCCGGATAGTTTCTCCGATGGGGGGCAATTTGACGGCTTTGAAAAGGCGGTAAAACGCGGCTTGGCTTTGGTCGAACAGGGCGCAGATATATTAGATATTGGCGGGGAGAGCACACGTCCCGGCGCAAAACCAGTTAGCGTGGATGAAGAGTTGCGCCGCACGATTCCCGTTATCAAAGCGCTGCGGCAAGAAAGCCGTAATTTTGAAGATGATATTGTTTTATCCATTGATACGCGCAAGCCGCAAGTGGCCGAAGCCGCCATCTTAGCGGGGGCCGATATTTGGAATGATGTCACCGCGCTAACATATGCGCCCAGCTCCCTTGAACGAGCAGCGGATTTGGGTTGCCCCGTCATCATGATGCATATTAAAGGCTCGCCGGAAACCATGCAGATTAATCCGCATTATAAAGATGTGGTGGACGAAGTCTGCCAATGGTTGCAGCGGCGCGTAGAGGTAGCGAAAGCCGCGGGAATTGATGATATCACCCTTGATCCAGGCATTGGATTTGGTAAGCGGCTCGAAGATAATCTGGCCCTTTTGCGGCAGCTTCCGGTTCTAAAAGCGCTGGGCTACCCAGTGCTAATGGGGGCGTCCCGTAAATCATTTATTGGCAAGATTGACGGCAGTGCCGCCGATGACCGCCTCGGCGGCTCCCTCGCAGCCGCCCTTTGGTCCGCGCAGGCCGGAGCCGACATCCTGCGCGTTCACGATGTCAGCGAAACCGCGCAAGCAATGAAGGTATGGGAGGCGATTTCGGATAGTAGTTCCTAAGAGATCCCCGCTTTGCGGGGATGCACGGAATTTGGTGGCCTGTTAATAAACTAACAACACCGTCCATTCCCGCGCATGCGGGACTCTCTAACCTATTTAATTATATCTAATGTCTCAGTTAAATCTTCCCAGTTCGGGTTGCATTGTTCAATTAAATTAATCTTCCAATCGCGGTGCCATTTTTTCATACGCCGTTCAGTTTGAAAGGCGGCGTCGCGGGTCTCGAAACTTTCAAGCCAGACAAGTATAGTTAGGTTATAACTGGTTGCGAAACCTTGCTTTGTTTTGTTTTTATGCTCCCATATGCGTTTTACAATATCATCCGTTTGGCCAATATAGAGCGTGCCTCGTGGTTTGTTGGTGATAATGTAGACGTAAAACATAATTCTATTTATCGCTGCTTACTGTGTATTTCGCAAGAGATCCCCGCCTTCGCGGGGATGCACGGGATTTGATGGCTTGTTAATAAACCAACAACCCCGTCCATTCCCGCGCATGCGGGAATCTTGTGTTCAAGATATTTTTAATAAGCTATAGATGATAGACTATCTTGCTGCGGCTTAACCGCGAATCTACGGACCTAAAATGACAGACCCAAACCCAACCCCCCGCGTTCTTATTATCGCTGGCTCCGATTCTGGGGGCGGGGCGGGGGTTCAGGCGGATATCAAAACCTGCGCGGCCTATGGAGCTTATAGCGCGAGTGTGATTACGGCAGTGACGGCGCAAAATACACTGGGGGTTCAAGCGGTTCATATGCTGCCGGCGGAGATGGTGACGGCGCAGATTAAATCTGTCATGGATGATATTGGCGCGGATGTGATCAAAATCGGCATGCTCGGCAATCAAGACATCATCGAAGCGGTAGCCAAGGCCGTTGATGATGTGGATGCCTTTGTTATCCTTGACCCCGTCATGGTGGCCACAAGCGGGGACAAACTTTTGGATAGCGGCGCGGCAGAAGCTATGAAGAGCTTGCTGCTGCCCGTCTGTGATCTGGTCACGCCGAATATTCCTGAGGCGGAAGCCCTAACGGGGGTAAAAATTGACGATACCGATGACATGACAAAAGCGGGGAATATCTTGCTAGATATGGGGGCTTATGCGGCGCTGATGAAAGGCGGGCATTTAGACAGTAAGATGATGTTTGACGTGTTGGTGTCCGAAGATGGGAACAATCTTATGTCCGGCCCGCGCCTTCATAGTCGCCATACACACGGCACAGGCTGCACCCTTGCGAGCGCGATTGCGGCGAGCATGGCCCTTGGGACGCCGCTCGATGAGGCAGTTTTATCGGCCCGTGATTTTGTCTATGAAGCCATCCGCACAGCGCCAAAACTTGGGGCAGGGCAGGGGCCGCTAAATCACGGCCTGTTGATGAAAAATGAGCAAGACAACGCTAAGGGCGGCGCAAAAGAGCCGAGCACGCCCGAAAAAGCGAATCCTTTTGCGGGGCTTAAAGGATTACTCGGCGGTGATCAGACAAATTAACTCGCCTTTGGATGTGCCCCAATGCGCGAGATTAAAACGCCGGATAAAACAATAATGAACGCTAATATTTTCTGCGCTGTTAAATCTTCCCCTAAGAGCCATATGCCAAATACAACCGATGCAACGGGAACAAAGTAATTAATAGAGGCCATGATCGTCGTACCTTTCACGTCGATCATATAAAGATATAAAATCGTTGCAATGCCCGTAGAGCCCAGAGCTAGCCCCAAAATCATCAGATAAACAATAGGAGCCGGCGCGGCGGTGGGAACCCCTTCTATAAGCGCCCAAAGGGTTGATATGACCGCTCCGCAAATTAACATCATGGACGCCCCAACGGCGGCATGGGTCTCTGGGGCGCGCTTGGCTAATATGGTTGTGAGGGCATAGAAAAACGCGGCCATAAGGACAAGGCTTTGAGCTTTCCAGTCACTGACAAGGTTGAGACTGAAGTCCTTGGGAATAAACAGCAGAACAATCCCGCAAAACCCGATTAAAAAACCGAAGAGTTTCAGCGGCGTCATTTTTTCTTGGGTGAAAAAATGCGCAAGGATAATGGTGATAATCGGCATCGCGCCGACGATGATGGCTGAAATGCCGCTTTCAATCGTCTTTTGCCCTTCACCGATCAGGTAAAAGGGCAGCACCATGCCCGTTAGGCCGAGGATAGGATACCAACGCCATCTTATATCCTTAAGAGGCGGAAGACGGAGCCCTTTTGAAACGGTGTAACCCGTAATAATGAGCGCTGCCAAGGACACTCGCGCGGCAACAACCCAAATTGGAGAAAGCGTAGCAACGGCCACATCCACCATGGTAAAGGCAGAGCCCCAAATAATTATAAGAAAGGCGGCAAGACTGAAAAACCGTACTCGACTCATATGCGGTGGAAACTTTCTTAATTTTAGTTCCACATGTCAGTGAATAAAGGCGCGGTCAAATGACAAATGAAGCCTGCAAGTTTCTTGCGCTTTTATGTAGGGCGTGACACAGCCCATAGCGCCATAATGAACTCTCGCGCGAATGTGAGGTATTTTGCCTTGATCTCGCCGTGCGGCCTTGTCACAGCTTATGATAGAGGGGCGATTATGAAGGAACTTATTATGGCTTTGCCGCGACATTTCATTTTATCTCTTATCTTTTTCATGGGTTACAGTCAGGTGGCCTGTTCGCAAACGCAAGATGAAACGGGCGAAAGCTCCGTACAAAGTGAAGAAGCTGTACTGCCATCGATTGGGGATGCAGATGATGCGCCGGAACTAGGCGTTAATCCTGATAATATGAACGGCGAAAAACTTGCGGCCCTTGTCCAGCAGCTCGATGAAGAGGCGGTGGTCAACGGTAATAGCGTGATCTTTAAAATCACAGAGCGCGAATTAATGATGGTCTATGATAGCGGCGCAAACCGTATGCGGATTATCTCGCCAATTATCCCCGTTGCGGCTCTGCCAGAGGGCATGATGGAGCGTATGCTTCAGGCCAATTATGATGCGGTCTTAGACGCACGCTATGCGGTGGCCAATGATTTGGTTTGGTCAGTCTTTATTCATCCGCTCTCAAGCCTTACTGAAGATGATTTTATCTCAGCGCTAGCGCAGACGGTGACGGCGGCGGAGACCTTTGGCTCTAGCTTTACCTCCGGCGCAGTTGTCTTTGGCGGCGGCGATAGTAGTGGCATCCATGAAGGTTTGCTGGAAGAGCTTAAAAAAGCGCAAAAAGCCAGATCTGATATTTAATAAAGCTTTTAATCGCTGTCGCCTTACTGTCGTGTTTTAAGTGGCTTGCTTTATGTTATTCTGCCTAGGCCGTAATGATAGCTAAGGAGATATTGTGACAATTTTTATTGATGGGGATCAAGTTAAAAAGGCGCGTGAGGTTTTAATTTGGACACAAGAAGACTTAGCGGCTGCATCGGGCCTAAGTTCGCGTACGGTACAGCGTATCGAAGCCAATAACCGCGGCTCGAAAGATAGCCTTAAAGCTTTGGCGGCAGCTTTTGATAAAGACGCTTTAGAGTTTCTACAGGACGAATCTCACAATGCGCATATCGACCGTAGCTGGATTGCTGGGCCTATTATAGGTGTGTGCGGCGGGCTCTTTGGCCTTGCCTTTGCCTGGAAGATTGTTTTTCAATCTGTCCGCGCAGTTGATATGTCTTGGGCTGCGGCGATGCCTATGCTGTCGTTTTTAAGCGTTATGACGTTATTTACGATTGGCTTTCCAGCTTTTATGATATGTCGTCATTGGAATACGCCTGTGGAAGCATATCGAAATTGCGGCGTTTATTGTGTGCCTTATAAATCTAAGCCTTAAACGGATCGCGCATTAAGATCACATCTTCGCGTTCTGGCGAGGTTGAGACCATGGATACCGGGCAGCCGATAAGCTCTTCAACACGGCGGACATATTTTACCGCTTGCGCCGGAAGGTCGGCCCAAGAGCGCGCGCCGCGTGTCGATCCCTGCCAGCCTTCAAGGCTTTCATAAATTGGCTCAACTGTGGCCTGCGCGTGAATACCGGCAGGCAGGTGGCGTAATGTTTGGCCGCCGACTTTATAGCCTGTGCATATTTTAAGCTCTGGGAAGCCGTCAAGCACATCAAGCTTGGTTAGGGAAATGCCCGTAATGCCGCCTGTGACAATCGCTTGGCGTACCATAACCGCATCAAACCAGCCGCAGCGTCTTTGCCGTCCTGTGACCGTACCGAACTCGTGGCCACGTTCTCCAAGCCGCTGCCCGATATCGTCCGTTAGTTCTGTGGGGAACGGGCCTTCGCCGACGCGGGTAGTATAGGCTTTGGTAATGCCAAGCACATAATTTAGCGCGCAGGGCCCCATGCCAGAGCCTGCCGCCGCTTGGCCGGCAATGGTGTTAGAGGAGGTGACGAAGGGATAAGTGCCGTGGTCAATATCGAGCATGGCCCCTTGAGCGCCTTCGAATAAAATCCGTTTTTCGGCGCGGTTGGCTTCGTCCAATGTTTTCCAGACCGGCGCAACAAAGGGAAGTATTTTTGGTGCGACCTCTAGCAGTGAAGTGTGAAGCTCATCTGCGTCGACCGGGTTATGGCCAAGGCCTTTGCGCAGGGCATTATGATGATGCAGTAGATTTTCAATCCGCGCCATTAAATCCTCCCCGTCTTTCAGATCACAAATACGAATTGCGCGGCGGGCAACTTTATCTTCATAGGCGGGGCCAATGCCGCGCCGAGTTGTGCCGATTTTTATGCCGTCTGCACGGTTTTCGCGAATGCCGTCAAGCTCGCTGTGGAGAGGCAGGATAAGAGTTGTCGACTCGGACATGATAAGATTATCAGGCGAGATCGAAACGCCCTGAGCCTTGATTTTTTGAACTTCTTCAAGAAAGGCCCAAGGGTTCAAAACAACGCCGTTACCGATGACGGATAATTTGCCGCCACGAACAACGCCGGAGGGCAGGAGGCTAAGCTTATAGGTCTCTCCGTCCACCACGAGGGTATGACCGGCATTATGCCCCCCTTGAAAGCGGACAATCACATCGGCACGGCTTGAGAGCCAATCAACGATTTTACCTTTACCCTCATCGCCCCATTGGGAACCGACAACAACAACATTCGCCATGACTTTATCCTTCCGTCATGAAAGAGGCGCGTTATATAAACGCGCCCTTAGAGTTACGGACAGGGCTATAAAGCCGATTCCACAATATTGCAATTTTTTAAAGGCGAACTGTGTCGACTATTTTAACATGGTCGAGACCTTTTATGGCCGCTTGGACGGTTTCAGACACTTCTGTGTCGACGGAAACAAGGCATACCGCTTCGCCGCCTTTATCCATACGGCCCAGATAAAAAGTCGCAATATTGATTTTGGCTTGCCCAAGGATATTCCCAAGGCGGCCAATAAATCCGGGTTTATCATCATTGCGCACATAGAGCAGATACGGATCAAAAGCAGCGTCCATTTGCACGCCGAATAGGCGAACAATGCGCGGCTCTCCTCGGTAAATAGTCCCGACAATCGCGAATTTACGCTCAGTGGTTTCAACCATCACTCTTATCAAGCTCTCGGCCCGTTCCGCTTCGCTAACATAGCTTTCCTTAACCTCAATCCCGCGCTCTTTGGCGAGCACAGGGGCGGAGACCATATTCACATCCGGCATAGCTGCCTTTAACAGGCCCGCCAAAGCCGCCGCACTCATCGGGTTGGTGTTAAGCTCTGACACAGTGCCTTTATAGGTGAGCTCTATATTCTTGATCGGGTCATGCACAAGCTGCCCCATCATAGAGCCAAGTTTATCGGCCAGATCAACAAAGGGCTTGAGGCGCGGAGCTTCTTCGGCGGAAATAGACGGTGTATTAAGCGCGTTGGAAACGGCCCCCGTTAAAAGGTAATCCGCCATCTGCTCCGCGACTTGCACGGCGACATTTTCTTGCGCCTCCAAAGTCGATGCGCCTAAATGGGGCGTGGCGATAAAATTCGGCGTACCAAAAAGCGGATTTTGCTTGGCGGGTTCCACATCAAACACATCAAGGGCGGCGGCGCGGACATGTCCGGCCTCAAGAGCGTCTTTTAAGGCCTCCTCATCGACAAGGCCGCCGCGGGCGCAGTTCACGATTATTACGCCCTTTTTGCTCATGCCAAGGCGGGCGCGGGAGACGATGCCTCTTGTACTCTCTACGAGCGGTGTGTGCAGGGTAATGGCGTCGGCTTGCTGGAATAAATCATCAAGCTCGACTTTGGTGACGCCGAGTTTAACCGCCCGCTCTTCTGTCAGGTAAGGGTCAAAAGCCATGACCTTCATTTTAAGACCCAACGCCCGCTCTGCAACAAGGGCTCCAATATTGCCGCAGCCAATAAGACCAAGGGTTTTGTTGAAAAGCTCTACCCCCTTAAAATCAGACTTAGGCCATTCACCACTTTGCGTACGGGCACTGGCAGCGGGGATTTGGCGGGCCGCCGAGAACAGCAAGGCAATCGCATGTTCTGCGGTTGTAATGGCATTGCCAAACGGCGTGTTCATGACGACAATGCCTCGGTCAGTTGCGGCTTTAATGTCGATATTATCAACGCCAATTCCAGCGCGGCCTATGACTTTTAGGTTTTTTGCTGCCGCCATAATATCAGCGTCAGGCCGCGTTGATGAGCGTACGGCCAGCCCGTCATATTCAGGAATAATTTTAATCAATTCCTCTTTGGATAGGCCCGTAATGACGTCAACATCAACGCCTCTTTTTTTGAAACTTTCCGTGGCTGAGACGGACATTTTATCAGCAATAAGAACTTTAGGCATTTCATAACTTTCAAGAAAGCTTTGGACATAACCCCTGCTTTGAGGGTAGATATATCAAAACGTAATGAGGGAAGGTGTTTAGCTGCGCGCAATCAGGGTTTCGAAAGCCCAGTCAAGCCACGGCAAGAGCGCTTCAAGGTTAGACTTTTCAATCGCCGAGGCCGCCCAGATACGCAGGCCCGCAGGGGCGTCGCGGTAAGCGCCGAAATCAAGGGCCACGCCTTCTTCGCCAAGTAAAGCGACGAAGTCTTTGGCGAATTTATCTACGTCCCCAATGCGGGTGTCATTAAACACCATACATACGCCCGTATTTGACCAAGTCGCGCGGTCTTTTGCGAGGTTTTCAATCCACGGCGTGCGCTCTATCCAGTCAAATAAGACCTGTGCATTATCATCGGCACGTTTTAGCAGAGCGTCTTTCCCGCCAATGGATTTGGCCCATTCCAGCGCGTCAATATAATCCTCGACCGCGAGCATAGACGGGGTGTTAATCGTGGCGCCTTTGAAAATGCCTTCATTGATTTTATCACCTTTTTTCAGGCGGAAGATTTTTGGCAAAGGCCAAGGCGGGTTATAGCTCTCGAGGCGCTCTACGGCGCGAGGGGAGAGGATTAACATGCCGTGGGCCGCTTCGCCGCCCATCACTTTCTGCCAACTGAAAGTCAAAACATCGACTTTACTCCATATAATCTCTTGAGCAAAGGCGGCAGAGGTGGCGTCGCAAATGGTGATGCCGTCTCGGTCATCGGGGATAAAATCGGCATTGGGAATACGCACGCCGGATGTGGTGCCGTTCCATGTGAAGACGAGGTCACGATCACCTGTATATTGATTTAAGTCGGGCAAAACGCCATAATCGCCTTTGAGGATACGAAGATCATCCAAGGGGAGCTGTTTTTGCGCGTCTGTAATCCATCCACTGCCAAAGCTTTCCCATGCGGCGACATCAACGCCGCGCGGGCCAAGAAGTGACCACATCGCCATTTCAACTGCGCCTGTATCAGACGCCGGGACAATGCCAATGCGGTAATCATCGGGCACGCCTAGAACTACGCGGGTGAGCTCAATGGCATATTTAAGCCTTTCTTTGCCCAAGCTTGAACGGTGAGAGCGGCCTAATACATCAAGATTAAGATTTTCAATTTTCCATCCAGGCCGTTTGGCCGTAGGACCGCTTGAAAAACGCGGATTTGCCGGACGCAGTGCCGGTTTCGTGGCTATTGCCATAATATATCTCCATCATTTGCGTTTTTGTACAAATGTCAAAGTGCGCTTCAGTGGGGAAGCGAGGCCCACAGCGCAGCTATGATATGATGCGCTCAGTGTCAAGCCTGTGCGCCCATAAGAATTAGGTGATCACTTATTTTTATGTGACTTTAGAAGTTTTATGTAATTTTAATGTGGGTTAAGTCTTGTTCACTTGACTGTCAGCATGGGTTTTCTACATTATGCTTGTCAAATTATATGTTGGGACGGGCAGTATATTTTGGGATATGGTCCTATGATAGATTTACAGCGCATATCTTTAATGGCTTGCTTTTGCACGGCGGCTATCTTGGGTGGGTGCGCGTCAAAGGCCAAGCCTCAGCCTGTTAATGAGCAAGTAGATTTATCAGCTCAATCAGATGTTATATTAGCGGCTCCGCCAAAGCCGCGGTTTCGCGATAGACTAAGGGCCGGCGCGGAGAAGGGCACAATGAGTGCAGCCAAGGGCGGTGTAAATGTTGTGAAAGGCGTTGCAGTAGTTACCGCGAACGGCGTTGACGTCGCCGCCAAAGGTGCGGCGGCGGGTGCGCGCATTGGCGGGCGGGCGGCTGTTGGGACAAGTGACATTATTGTCCACGGAACACGGCAAACGGCTAGCCGGTTTTCGAAAGGTTTGGGGTTTATTATGACAGCTCCCGCTGCTAATGATGCTGCGAGTCCTGTGGGGAATAAGTCATTAGCAGATGCGGCGCTCTCGCCTTTGTCTGATTTAAATCTACGCAAACGTGAACGTCCAGAAGTTCTCATGCGTCTTGAAGCCGAAGATCTTTATTTAATTGATGATGATATTGACTGCGCTTGGTTTGACGTGCGCGTTGATGAATTAGATGAGGTTTTAGGTGCGGATTATGATGTAACGCGGGATAAAGACACGGCTTTGAACAGGGCCGGGAAGGCCGGGCGCGGCGCGGCTATATCAAGCGTGGCCTCTGCGGCAGGGAGCTATATTCCGGGCCGGGGTATTGTGCGGTCTTTAAGCGGTGCTAAAGCCCGTCAAAAGAAAACACGGCAGGTATATCAAAAGGGTGTGGCGCGGCGAGCCTTCCTGAAAGGGGTTGCTATGACCAAGGGCTGTGAGGGTTATTAACGACCTATTTTCACAAAGCCGTCATTAGGTTTTTATATTTTTTTACCTTAAGAGCCCGATATAAAACTTAGTGCATATTAAGATGGGCCTAAAATGATGAGACTGAAGTTACGAAGCTTATTAACGGTTTTAAGTGTTGGATTTATCGCGTCATGTTCGCCGGTCGGGTTTTTAAATACGATTACGCCAAGCTCTAGCTTTAGCCTTGCGAAAAATATTCCTTATGGTGAGTTAGAGCGCCAAAAGCTTGATATCTATGAAGCGAAGGATGAAAAAGCCGGTGCGCCGGTCATTGTGTTTATTCACGGCGGGAGCTGGAAAGACGGGAGTAAGGATATTTATAAGTTCCTCGGCGAAGGACTCTCCCGCGAAGGCTATAATGTGGTTGTGCCCAATTACCGGCTTTATCCTGAAACTAAATTCCCGGGCTTTGTTGAAGACGCGGCTTTGGCGGTGTCTTATGCCGCGCGGCGTTACCCTGACCGCTCTATTTCTTTGGTGGGTCATTCTGCGGGCGGCCATATGGTGACGCTGCTTGGGACAGCGCCTAAATATCTTAAAGCTGCCGGGGTGGATATGTGCACGCGGGTATCCTCCATTATTGGACTCGCCCCTCCGACCGGGGCGTATCCGCTAACGGATGAGCCGTTTATCACGATTTTTCCGCAGCGTTTTAGCGGAAAAGATGCGCCGCTTAATAATGTTAATGGCCCGAGCCCCGCGATGTTTTTAATGAACGGCGGTAAAGATGATACGGTTGGGCCTAAAAATTCAGAAGACTTAGCCGCAGCCATTATCGCGCGCGGGGGAAAAGCGGTTTATAAGTTTTATCCTAAACTTACCCATACAGATCCAGTCAAAGTTATGTCTAAATATTTTGATGGGGATTCAAGCTTAAAAGCTGACATGCTCTCATTTATTGAGGCTCAGGGCCGTTCCAAAACAAGGTTTTGCCAATAAAGTAAACTCTGTTATCGGAAGATATGACGCAAAATATTCAACCAAAACTAAATTCCGTACAGGCTTTGCGCGGCTTTGCGGCGCTGCTTGTGCTATTTTATCACATCGGTGAGCAGATGATTCATTCGGCACGTCTTCAAGCAGGGGGCGGGGCGGAGCTTTTGACGGATAAATGGCTTTTTTTAGGGCCGTGGCGTCAGGGTTATGCGGGGGTTGATTTATTTTTTGTGATCTCTGGCTTTATTATGGTCTATGTGACCTATCACTCGGGACGGAGTGCCAAAGATATAGGGCGGTTTATCTATAAACGAATTATGCGTATTTACCCGTTGTGGTGGGTGTTTGCGTCGATTTATGGCGGCTATTTTTTCATCACCTACGGGATATGGAGCTCACCAGATTTGAAGGGCGGAACGCCGCCGGATATCGCCTATTTCATCCGCTCGCTTTTATTGCTGCCGCAAGATTCGAAACCTGTCTTGCGCTTGGGATGGAGCTTGATTCATGAAATGCAGTTTTACCTTATTTTCGCAGGGCTTTTGTTTCTGCCGCGTAAATGGATGTTACCGGGATTGATATTCTGGGGCGGTGTTAATCTGTTAGGCTATTTCATGAATTTTCAGCATATAAATGCGGCTGCGTCGATTATATTTTCACTTTTAAGCCTTGAATTTATTGCAGGCGCCTTGGCCGCTTGGATGATTATTCATGGGAAAATTATAAAGCCCAAAGTGGTGTTTTTAACGGGTGCTTTATTATCTCTTGGAGCCTTGGGTTTTTATACGGATCATTCTACACAGCTGACCTCTTGGGGCCGTGTTGCCGTTTATACCTTGCCTTTCGCGGCTTTAATATACGGGCTTAGCTTATTGGAAATAAAGGATAACTTATCTATCCCAAAATGGCTTGTTTTACTGGGGGATTGGTCTTATTCACTTTATTTATCTCATTACCTTGTCTTGATACTCATTATTCGGATAGCCCGTGAGGTTAAGGCCTATTTACCGGAAACTATTGTAGAAAGTTTTTCTCTCGGTGCGCCGGGGCTGTGGGATAATATTGCCTTTGCGTTTGCGGCAATAACTTTATCGATTATTGCCGCCGGCCTGTCTTATTATATGATTGAACGACCCATTCTTAAGTTGGCGCGCTCAAAACGGCCAATTCAATAAATGAATATGAATTAAGCCTAAGCCTTAGTCTATTTGTTTTTGTCGTTTAACCTTCACGTCTTCACGTTCAAGCATTTTAATCAGGCTGTCAGGACCAGCGAGGTGACCTAAGCCGACGGCCATAAAGATGTTACCTGTCTGATCTTTCATCAGATCTTTAATTTTCTTAGTCCAGTTTTTGTTTCTTTCAATTAATAGGGCTTGATAAATTTGAGGGCTAGACCACGATCCGTTTTCACCGTGTAAAATCTCGCTGATTTGCTCAATGTCCCCGCTTAGCCATGCTTGAGAGAGCTTGCTTTGCTGTTGCGGATTATCTCTTAAACTTCTGACAGCGTGTAAGAATAAATACTTTTGCTCCCTGTCTGAGAAATTCGCCATAATCCGCATAAGATGATCGGGTGTTTCTAGGTAATTTATTGGTTTGCCTTTTGTTTTTGCACGGTCTGTAATTTGCATAACGGGTGTGTTGACGAGATCAAACTCCTGCTTAGATATTGCTAGAACACTCACTTGAATTGAGGCTAGCCAGGGACGTAACGCCTCTAATGCGGCCAGCGGTGCGCCCAATTGTGTGGTGACCTCATTAAGCTCATCCTGTTCTTCTTGCGAGAATTGCGCTGAAAGAGTTTGTGAGTCTTTATAAAGCCCAATGTCCGGAATTAAAGTTTGAATAAGTGTTTGTGCGTCTTGGGAACTATTATCAGATTCGATAATAATTAAATTTGACGCATCAATGTGCATATTGATGTCTTCATTGTTCCAAACCGTTCCTTTTGGAAGCACCGGAGCATAACCGAAGATGTGCAATGTCGTATCATCATCGTCTATAGTCCAAAGCGCTGGAGTTTTTTCATATTGTAAAGGCAGCGCAGAAGACTGACAGGCGGATTGGCTGAGTGTAAAAAAAGTTATAAATAACATCCAAAATTTAGACATAGTTTTCCTGTTAATAGAATCGACCATTTTTTTCTCCATTATTATGGTGTGATTTTTGGGCTGTTGCCCGTGCCGCTTAAGGCAGTTGAAATAAGTCTTCGACGGATGTCTTCAAGGCTGCCGCGAGTTTTAAGGCGAGGATTGTTGAAGGAATAAAGATACCGTTCTCAACGGTGTTTATCGTCTTGCGGCTTACGCCAATTTCTGCGGCAAGCTCGGCTTGCGTGAAACCAATTCCCTGCCTGAAACGTTTCAGATCGTTTAATAACTCTGCGTGATTAGGCATGTTTTGCCTCGAGATAGGCGAAGCGAAAATAAGGTGCACTTACCCCTGCTGCTAATATTATTCGTAAGACGTCTTCAATTGTGAAAGGAATAATTTTTAACAAACAAAAAATAAGGAACGTCAGTAAAATCATTAACCTATAACCAAATGTGCTAGCTCGCTGTAAATGGGATTTAACGAGTTCATCCTTTAGAGGTTTTAATAAATTAGGTTTATTCTTTGTTGCAGCGGTGAGGTACAAAAAACTAAACCCAATAATAAGAAGAAGGCTAATAGCTCCTAATTTTTCCATAACGTCAATCGTGTCTTTTGACAAAATTGCCATTTTCGATATGAAACTAAGGCTTATTAATTGAAATAAGAGAAAGATTATTCCTGTAATAATCATGAATTGGTAACGTTGTTTGTTCAATGTTTCAGTTGATATCGTCATTTTGATAGCTCTAATTAATGTCTTTGTTTTACGGATTATATTGAAATTGATTTATCTGTGATTAGGCATGTTTCATCTCGAGCCAAGCAAACTTAAAATAGGGTACAGCTAATGATAGCGTAAAGAATATGCGAGCTGTGTCTTCGCCAGATATATCATAGGTTTGCTGTAATATAAAAAGTAGAAACCCTGCGAACATTAATACTTTAAAGCCAAATTGCATGGCGAGGTTTATATGATGTTTGACCAAATCATCATGAGCCGCGGCCCGTGTGAGATTATCTGACTTTGATAACCGCCAATAGCTATAGCCAAGTGCCACGATGCCTAAAAAATAAATACCAAAACCTATGTTCTCTACCAGTTCGGATATGCCAGAACCCGGTGTCCAGCCGATAAGTTTCGCAGACATATCAAGTTCTAAAGCTTGAAAGATAAAATAGGCGATGGCGATGATAAATATAGATCTACGCCGCGCTTTTGAAAACCTGTCAATATGTATAGCCATTGCAATTCTCCGAGTAACTTATAGGTTACATATAGAAAGCTAAGTATAACGTCAAGGTTACATTTCATTTATTATATAAAATGATGGAATAATAAGACAGTTTCGTCCTTGCTTGACTTTATAAAGTTACGCATAACTTCTTAGTAAAACAATTCCAGCCATAGTTAATCGTTATATGTCACGGTTTAAGCTAAGTGAGTAAAATATTATGTTGAGTAGATTTAAACGCGCTAAGAAGACGCAGCAGCAGGCTGATTACACGTTTTTACAGCCGGGTGACTTTGAAAAACATCTGGATATTTATGCTGATGGTTACAATAGTAATGACCCATTTCCGCATGCTGTTATGGACAATTTTTTACCAGACCACATAGCTCAAACTGTCGAACGTCTTTTTCCTGATGCAAATCTACCAAGTTTCGAACAGCCTGATAATCGTTACCAAACGAATAAATTGGGAAAATCACAAGTCAATAATTTCGAAGGTGTGCCAGTTTTTATCCGCCATTTACTGCATGATTTTAACAATCAAGTGTTCGTAGAGTTTTTAGAAAAATTAACAGGTATAAAAGGGCTTATTGTTGATCCGCACTTCCACGGTGGTGCGCTACATCAGATATTGCCAGGCGGGAAATTGGCTATTCATGCTGATTTTAACCGCGAGAAGAAATTAAAGCTTGATCGCCGGCTGAATGTGCTCATCTATTTTAATAAAGATTGGCAGGAATCTTATGGCGGTCATCTTGAATTATGGGACCAAGATATGACGTCATACCAGAGACGTGTTTTACCAATTTTTAATCGCTGTGTCGTTTTCAATACCACGTCGACATCTTATCATGGACATCCTGAGCCCCTTACATGCCCTATTGGCCGCTCTAGAAACTCAATCGCGCTATATTATTACACAAATGGTCGCCCAGATAATGAAGTAAATGATGCCCATAGCACATTGTGGCAGGAGCGCCCGGGCCAAGGTTATTAACATAAAGCATAACATCGGGACTATTTTTAGTACATTAAGCCGAATTTTATAAATTACTGTCTTCAGAGAATTTTCTAATGTTCTCTTTAAGGCTGTCTGTGGTGTCATTCGGCATCATGTCTTTGAGGGCTTCGCGGGTGAGAGTGAAAAACTTATCCATTTCAGCCGATGTATCCAGCGGACGGTAGCCCATAGACCAGTCTTCAAAGATTCGATCTTCACTTGTTTCATTGACCAGAAGTGAAATATCTTTGTGGCGGCTATCTTTTTCTATTTTGGCATAAAGGGCTTTAACGGCTTCGGGTTCGCCCTCTAAAACTTGCATGACCTGCGTATTATGATGAAGCAATAGTCCGGAAATATTGGCGGCCTTATTACGAATACGTGCAAACATAGCAAGACTGCGCAGTTCTGAATCAGTAAGTTCTTCGGTGGCTTTTGACCGGTAAATAATACGGTGAATCATAAGGCTTATTAGTAAATCCTTGCGCTATAAATCAATACAGAAAATCGCCTTGCCCATATAATTTATTACGGTCATAATAACATAACGGATGGCTGTGATATGCGGTGATAAAATGCGGCATGTTTCTTAAGGTGCTCTTAAAAAGGGGGCTTGCCGTATGTTACAAAGGGATTAGAGGACAAATCATGAAATATTCTTTTTTTTTACTCGTTGGCTTGCTGGCTACGGCGGGCAGCGTACAGGCCCATGAGCTGGGTACAGCGCGCCATATTGCCAATGAGGGTATTTTAGTTTCCGCGGGCGATACCAAAATCATGTTTGACCCGCTCGCCTTATCGGGGTTTGGAACGTACCCTGAAATTACAGCGGAAGATAAATCTGCCATTTTCGCTGGTGAAGGAGAGTTTGACGGCATTGATATTGTTTTCATCAGCCATGCCCATAGCGATCACTTCTCTGCGGTGGATATGATAGATTACATGAGCGTACAGACAGATGTTCGCTTGGTTATGCCCAAACAAGCCCTTGACCTTATGAAAAAAGAAGAGATTTGGTATGATGACCTTGAAGCGCGTATTGATGTGCTTGACCTCGAATATGGTCATGACGCGGTGAGGCTTAAACTTGGCGAAGTGGATACAGATATTGTCCGTATTCCCCATGCAGGGTGGCCCGATGAGCGCCGCGCCAGTATCCAAAACATGCTTTACCGCGTGAGCCTTCCGAGCGGCGCAACAATTATTCATATGGGGGATGCAGACCCTAAGGCGCAGCATTTTGAGCCTTATAATGACGTGTGGGACGCCAAAGACACCCATGCGGCCTTTCCGCCTTATTGGTTTTTAACGAATGAAGACGGGAAGAGCATCTTGACGAATGTTCTGCACGCTAAACATTCTATTGGGCTTCATGTGCCGATAAATGTGCCGGATGATTTGAAAAATAGCGGCGAGAGTTATTTAAACGTCCCGGGGGAGGTTAAAGTTATCAGCAGCCATGGTAAAGAGCCCGAAGATAAGGAGAACCAAGAGCCCGAACATCAGCATGACCCCGAGCACCAGCATGACTAAGATGGCGGCTCGTCAAAGGGATTGGCTCTCGAAATATATTACAAATTCAAATGATATCTTGTGGTCGTATAATATGGGCGGCCATGGAGGGCACACTTCCGGCGTAACCGCGCCGCCGCCTAAACCCTTTTGGGCGTTTAATCCGGTCATGATATTTATTCGCAAATGGCGCTGGACGGCATTTTTGGGTTTAGTTTTGGCGCTGAATGTTAAGGGTATTACCGATGCAGGCCCGGTTGATTATAGGGCCATGATGACATGGGTTTTAATAGGCTGTCTCATTTTGCTGTGCGGCTATGTTTTTATGCGATCTTTTAGCGTTAAATTTAAGCTTACAGAAAATAGGCATATATTTCATCGCGGGGTGATTACTAAGCTCGGTGTACTACTAACCAATGAAGCTGGAGACACGGCGAAGCTTTCATAGGGGCAGATTAAATCGGCGGGCCATGACTATGAGCAAGGGGCGCGGGCGCTTAAAATAATCACGCAGGATAATGAACAGGGGAAAAATGAACATGAATATGTTCTTTTTGGCGCGGCGGATTTTAGTAAGGCGATCACGATTATTCGCGGGTATATAGATTAAATTTATCGGCGGCGGCAAAGGCGAAATTGCTTGCTGATTTTGCGAATTTAAGCCATAGATAGATAACCGAGGAGCGCCTGATTTTGGGCTGAGACGTATCCTTTGAACTTGATCCCATTCAAACGGGCGGAAGGACGGGCATGAAAAACATCTTAGCGCGCCTTTGGGCCTTTTTTTTTCTAATTTGTTTTGCAGTTTTGGCTGTGAGTTGCCAGCCGCAGCAAAACGAGCCTGCCGTACATCAAACCATTTCAACTGAAATTTTCCTTGTCCGTCATGCGGAAAAAACGGCGGATAAGGACGACCCGGCATTAACCCAAAGGGGGCAGGCGCGGGCGCTTTTGCTCGCGGATATGCTGAAAGATGCCAAAATCACCCAAATTCATAGTAGTGATTACACCCGCACCCGCGATACCGCCGCGCCGCTTGCGAAGCAGCTCGGACTGGACGTGCAGATTTATGACCCGCGTGACCTTACGGGGATGGCCGAACGCCTGAGAAAAAGCGGCGGGCGGCACTTTGTCGTGGGCCATAGTAATACCACGCCGCAACTCACAGAACTTTTGGGCGGTGACGGCGGAACGCCGATTGTTGAGGCGACGGAATATGACCGGCTTTATTATATCACCATTGCGAAAGACGGCGGCGTCACCACGGCCTTACTGCGGTTCGGGGAGTAGATCATGATTAAAAAGATTTTCACCCTAAAACCTGCGGCCTCTGCGCCTGAGCCGATGAACAACAATAAGCTCGATGAGCTTGTGCGCCAAATCAGTCAAGACGTGCAGGGGGAGGCAGGATATTGGCAGCTAAAAATCGAGGGCCGTGACCTGCTTGTGATGACCGATACCGCCCATAACCGTATGCGCATTATGAGCCCTGTGGCCGATCAAAAGGATTTGAATGAGGCCGAGTATATACGCCTACTCGAAGCGAATTTCGGTAGCGCGCTGGATGCGAAATACGCCCTTAGAGACGGAACTCTCTGGTCGGTCTTCACCCACCCACTCGCCCAACTGACGGATGAACAATTCATGGACTGCGCCGCCCAAGTGATGAACCTCGCCAATAATTTCGCCGGCTCCTATAGCAGTAGTAATTTGATTTTTGGGGGAAAGTGAGAGTGAGCGCTGAGTTTTCAGATTACATTGTATATGTTGATGAAAGTGGTGATCACAACTTAACTGCAATTAATCAGGACTATCCAATATTTTGTCTTTCTTTTTGTATTGTTCAAAAGGCTGACTACTCAGATAATATTGTCCCGTCATTTCAAAAATTTAAGTTTAAGTATTTTGGTCATGATTTAATTATTTTACATGAAAATGAAATTCGGAAAGAGAAGAATGAATTTTCTATCTTAAGAACGAATGCTAACTTGCGATCCCAGTTTTTCGAAGATTTAAATGATCTAATGTTATCTGCAGATATGCAAATTATCGCTTCGGTGATTGATAAGACTAGACTGAGAAGACGTTATGCATACCCGGATAACCCATATGAGTTGTCATTATTATTCTGTATGGAACGGTTGCTAGGTTGGTTGTTAGCTCAAAACCAAAAATCTAAAACAATTCATATTGTCTTTGAAAGTAGAGGTAAGCAAGAAGATGCTCAGTTGGAGTTAGCTTTTGAAAGAATAACGTCTCATCGTGGAGGAATAGGACATAGAACGAGTGACTTTCAACACTGCAATTTTGTACCGGTTTTTAAGACTAAAGGTATAAACTCTACAGGATTACAGCTCGCGGATCTCACGGCGAGGCCTATTGGTTTATCTTATCTAAGACCAGAACAACCAAATAGAGCTTATGATATTTTAAAGGAGAGGTTAATTGTGAAGCACTTTCCATAATAAACAAACAGGCCTTGGGGTTAGCCCAAAGCCTGTTGTCGACTAGGAAAAGCCTGGTCCTTATAAATATCATAGCATATTTCACCCAAAAAACAACATTTTATTGTTATAGGACAAACCCCATGAATAAACCTATCGATCAATCTGAGTTTAAAACGCCTCTCGTTACAACGGGGGCTTTGCCCAATTCAACAAAGGTCTACACCGCCCCGGATATGGCGCCAGATCTGCGCGTGCCACACCGTTTGGTTCACCTCCACCCGAGCGCGAATGAGCCGGATGTGCCGGTTTACGATACAAGCGGGCCTTACTCCGATGCGGATATTACCATTGACGTTGAGAAGGGACTCGCCCGTCCGCGCACCGCATGGGTGCTCGAGCGCGGCGGCGTCGAGGAATATGAGGGCCGCGACGTGAAGCCCGAAGATAATGGCGGCGCGAGCGGTAAATATCTGGCGCGGGAGTTTCCCGTTAAAAATAAACCCCTTCGCGGCAAGGCGGGAGAGATGGTCACCCAGCTTGAGTTTGCGCGGGCCGGGATTATCACTAAGGAAATGATCTATATCGCCGAGCGCGAAAACTTAGGCCGCAAAGCCATGACCGAGGGCGCGCAGGCCCGCGTTGACGCCGGCGAAAGCTTCGGCGCGAATATCCCCGCCTTTGTCACGCCGGAATTTGTCCGCAGTGAAATCGCCGCAGGCCGCGCGGTGATTCCGTCCAATATCAACCACCCAGAGCTAGAGCCGCAAATCATTGGCCGCAATTTCCTCGTGAAAATTAATGCCAATATCGGCAATTCGGCGGTGGCGTCCTCGGTTGAGGAAGAGGTTGATAAAATGGTCTGGGCCACGCGTTGGGGCGCAGATAATGTCATGGATTTATCAACGGGCCGCAATATTCATAACACCCGCGAATGGATTATTCGTAACTCGCCTGTCCCCATTGGCACAGTGCCGATTTATCAAGCGCTTGAGAAAGTCAACGGCGTGGCCGAAGATTTAACATGGGAAGTTTACCGCGACACTCTCATTGAGCAATGCGAGCAGGGGGTAGATTATTTCACCATTCATGCAGGCGTGCGCCTTGCATATATTCACCTGACAGCGAACCGGGTCTGCGGCATTGTCTCGCGCGGCGGCTCGATCATGGCGAAATGGTGCCTGTCCCATCATAAAGAGAGCTTTCTTTACACCCATTTCGAAGATATTTGTGACATCATGCGCGCCTATGACGTGACCTTCAGCCTCGGTGACGGCCTGCGCCCCGGCGCCATTGCCGACGCCAATGACCGCGCCCAATTTGCGGAGCTAGAAACCCTCGGCGAGCTCACACAGATCGCGTGGAAAAAAGGCTGCCAAGTGATGATCGAAGGCCCCGGCCATGTGCCCATGCATAAGATCAAAGTGAATATGGAAAAGCAGCTAAGGGAATGCGGCGAAGCGCCGTTTTATACCCTCGGCCCGCTCACGACCGATATTGCGCCCGGCTATGATCATATCACAAGCGGCATTGGCGCGGCGATGATTGGCTGGTTTGGTACGGCCATGCTCTGTTATGTCACGCCTAAAGAACATTTAGGTCTACCCAACCGAGATGACGTGAAAGTTGGGGTGATTACCTATAAGCTCGCGGCCCATGCGGCCGACCTCGCCAAGGGCCATCCGGCGGCGCAGCTCCGTGATGATGCCCTATCGCGGGCACGTTTTGAGTTCCGCTGGGAAGATCAATTTAACCTCGCCCTTGACCCGGAAACTGCGCGGGATTTCCATGATCAAACCTTGCCGAAAGACGCCCATAAAGTCGCCCATTTCTGCTCCATGTGCGGCCCAAAATTCTGCTCCATGAAAATCACCCAAGACGTACGCGACTACGCAGACGGATTGTCGGATAATGAGAAACAAGCGCTTTATCCTGTGGATGCGGAAACAAGAGGCGAAGAGGGAGCCTTCGCGACGGACCGAGACATTAAAGACGGCATGGACGAAATGTCTAAGAAGTTCAAAGACCTCGGCGGGCAGATTTACCTAAACGCCAAAGGCGAGGTAAGGGAACCGATTGATTAGGGGGAGTTATGGAGATTTTTGTCTTTATCGGCTTTTTTTGTATATTTATATATCTAACCTATTCCATTATAACAAAAGGGTTTCGTGGTGCCTTGTTTGGCGGCAAAATCCTTAAAACAATTGATGATGAGATAAAAAATAGAAAAGGCATTATTCACTCTAAGATAAAAGTTCATGTAATTGATAAAACAAGAGAAATGGAAAATTCTATTTCTATTGAACTTCGTCAGCATATGTATTTATCTGGGGGAATAATGCCTATAAATTTATCCCGAACGGATACATTAAAACTTATCTCCATGTTAGAAGCTGCGCTTAAATATAATGAATGAATTGACCTTCCGGGTTCTGACGTCGTCAACCCCGGAATGACAATCTTGGTTATACCCCACTTTAACTAAGAGCTTACGTTCCATTCCTACTGATTGTCACTTGCGCAGGCGCGTAGCGACATGCGGAAGGTTTTTATCTTACGGCTCTTAAACAAAAACACCCAGATAAATCCACGCCCATCGGTTCCCCCTTATCTTAAACTTGTTCCTTATTCGCGAACGGACAATCGCGCGTTAGTTTGTTTGAGTGGGGACGGTTGGCGCGGATAGCCTAGGGGGTAACGCTCTCTATGTCCCGCCGGACGCCCTGTAACGCGGTCTTTGAGTAGGCTCGTAAGGTGAGAGCTGTGATGGTTTAGACCGAATAACTGTCTGGGGCCTTTGAAAAAGCCAATCGCTGTGAGATGTTAAGCGCTGAGCGCTTGAGCTGCGGGCAAAGTGCTGCGCGGCGTGTGTCTTGTAAAACAATAGATATTTGGAAGCCATCAAGGCACG
>CALFVT010000014.1 GCA_937928165.1 uncultured Caulobacterales bacterium | reverse complement strand
CTCTCGGACAGCCATTGAGTCTAGGCCATCTCGGCTCTCACCGCTCTTGCGGGCCTTCCCGCAACAGACAAGAGGTACAGCCGGACGCAAAGGACGTTACGCCCCTGCGCGGTCGGCACCAATCATCCCGTCATAATGAAGTCAACGTGCACATCACCGTCCCCATGACAGAACAGAGCCAGTTTATCATAGGCGCAAACACCGTGGATAAGTTTTTAAAATAACAGGCCTGCGCCCTCGCGCTGCAGATATTTTAGATGGCTGTAAGCCGCTCGCGCTTTGCCGCCGCGTAGCTTCATCACCCGCACTTTCACGACCGCGCGGCGCGAGCGGTAGCGGATGCTGCTGCCGTCGAACGTCTGCCAGCTTCGGTTCGGGCCTATGCCTGCCGCTAAGGCTGAACGGCCTCGGCCTCGCGCATTAAAACGGCCCGTCTTGGGTTTGCTCGGCTTGGCATATGTGCGCCGCCCTGACGACCTTTTGGCGATTGCCATATCCTTCGCCAAGCGCTTCGTGAAGCTCATGCTCCCGCCAGAGAGCGTGCCTAATTTAATTGCAGATTGATTACTGCCGCCGCGAGGGTTTTGGGTTCTCGGCGAGCCTTGGGACGAGCTGGATTTCTTGGTCTTGCGCCCGCCTAAAATGAAGTCATCATCATTGGCCATGCCGTAATATAGCAGACTTTGGAGGTGGTGGCGAAGCCAATAATCAATCCAGTGGATTGATTATAACCGTAAAAGGCCACGGCAGTGGCGGCTCAAGAGTCCCGATTGGAACGGGGGTAATTAATACAGGTAAATTAAGGGTTCTGGGAAGGGGGCACTTGTGGCCCAAGGTGATAGAAAAATGGTGTCACGTCTACGCCGCCTTTTTTCGCTTCGCGCGGCGGCTACGACCCCAGTAAATAAGTCGTAAAAACAGAGCTTTAGCGCTTCGAAGGTGGTGCGTAGCAATATTCTGTCCAGTGGACAGAATATAACCGAAGAAGGCCACGGCAGTGGCAAGTGGGCCACAATGGTCGCTTCGCTTTATCTTGCTCTGCACACTTTCTGACACTTTTGTGCAAAATAAAGAAACGAGTTATTTCACTTTAACTGGAAAATAGATTTACCCCAAAACAGAAAAATAACATTTATCAATAAAACAGACGCCCATCCTAAAACTAAAGGGGAAGCGTAATCTATACTTTTCGAAATTCCAAAAATCCGACCATAAAATAGTGATAAGAAAATTACAGAATGACAAAAGTAAAAAGCCAAATCCACTAGCTGATAGGCTCTAAATCCATTTTTACCAAAATAGGTTAGCAACCAAGTTGAGGGCCAATAGAGACATAGTACTGCGTAACTTATCATTGCCCCGAGAGCAACCTTAAGTCCATATTTATCAAATATACTTTTTTGGTCGAAGAATGCATTTGCAGTCAAAAAAACAATTATAAAAATTAAAGCCTCGATGCTTTTTTGATAGAACCAATAACGGGTATACTCCCAAGAAAATGATGAAAGCATTAGCAAGCACTCCTTTTTATTCTTGACCCAGTGCAAGTCACTTTTTGGTCGTTTCTAATTGCACTTGTAAGTGCATCACCAATCGCAATCCTATCACTTTTGTTAGCAAAATTAATATCTCTGCCTAAATCACTTCGCACGCTATCAAGAACTTTATTAAATTGTTTGCTATGTCCCAAACTACTGTTGAGTGTTGAGTTTGATTGTCTAACAACATTTGCGTAAGTATTCGGGTCTGTAACCTGTAGGCCGTCCAATAGCCCTTGAACGATACCTTGCTCGTATCTAACAAAAGCAGCATCATTTTGTGCCACAGTTCCCCCTGAAAAACCTTTCCCCGAAGCAATAGCATTTGCCATAATAGTGTTCGATTGCTCTAGTAATTTACTTGTAGCTCTCAAATTACGTCTTACATCTGGACTAGTGACGAAGCGCGCTGAAAAATGATCTAACGCTCCCAATTCCTCAGTGATTACACTCGCTGCCGACAGGAACGTTGTACGAGATGAAATTACTGGGTTGGCAGCTAAATTAGCAAACCTTTGACTTCGTGCACAAAATTGGCTTCCCTTATTTAAAGCATTACAAAACATTCCTGTTGGATCGTTATGATTAACTGGGTCGTTCATCACATAAACATAACGATTAAAGTAACCTGGATTTCCGCCACTCCCCGTGAACGTCACCGGGTCCACACTCAAGAACCTACCTCCAGCGTAGAACCTGGCTTGCATATAGGTGAGGCCGGAATATTTATCCCGGACGTGGCCTGTGAAACTGGCTTGGTCTTCATTTAACCGGCTTTGCCCACCAGAGCGAACATGGCCTAATGGCAATAAATTCTCATCAAACGCGACATCCCCAAATATGTCTGTTGCCATTGACTGCGTCCCCAGATGATCACTGTGGATATAATAACGCCTTCCGCCTTGGTTGGGTCTATCACTAGAGGTCACAACCCGAGCGATTGTCTTTCCGTCGGCCACAACATAATTCGTTGCAGATGTTTTTCCATGAATATCAACCTTGGACATCGCTAAGAGCTGACCGGTGACATCATAAAAGTAATATTTCTTAATGCCCCCCGTACTATCCACAACCTTCACGCGCCGCTTATGGCCATCATAATAATGATAACGCTCAACGCCGTCCGCTATGGTTTTACGGATTTGGTTGGCCATATCGCTTTTCAGGATAACCGTCCCGATATCGCGTGTTTGGTAACTGGTTGTATTCCCACGGTGATCATAGCGAGTTTCATAGGTTTGACGACTTACATTCGGATCCGCTATGGGCCGGCGGAATGTACTCACAAGTTGATTATTCGCGTTAAATGAAAATTCAGCCGGGCTACGCGGGCCGCCGTTGAAGTTTTGCTGCCGTATACGGTTATTCACACCGTCATAGGTACGGCGAAGCCGCGCAAGGTGAGCCTCACCCCGGCCGGGGCCTTTTACACCTATTTTCAATTCACAGGATCGAAACTCATGACCTTGGCATACCGCCTTCACATTATCATTCGCCGCAGAGGGCGGGAGATAATCAAAGTCTATGGCAAGGGCGGCGCTCATGGCGGGAGCTTAGCGTTGTGATAAACGCATGGCAATGCGTTAGAGATTCCCGTCTACGCGGGAATGTAAGGAGTCTTGCAGATAAGATTATCAATCCTAATTCCGTCTAGTCCTGCGTCTCTTTACAGTGATAAATGACGCAGGCATCTTTAAGCCCAAGTCTTACCCCATCCATTCCCTCCATTTTTTTCATAGGCATAACGACACGGGGGTCTTTAGCCCCAAGACTTACCGAGAGTTTTCAACTCAACCCTATCCCGTCCATTACCGCGAAGGCGGTAATCACTTTCTTCAGTTTACATTCCTAGACTGCCGCATGATCAACCCAAAAACCTGCCGCATTATCAATCTCACTCCCGCCGCCGCAATTTCTTTTGACTCTGCTGCGCCAAAGGCTTAAACCCGCGAAAATTGCGACGAGGGCCTTATGAGTTTGCCGACAGCTAGCATTGATGGCTATCCTTTTGAGAAGCGTCACTGCCTCGCTATTCGTGATTTTCACCGCGCTGATATTGAAAATCTTTTGGCCCTGGGCGCTTATTATCTTGATCTTAATGTTCAAAAATCCCCGGATAATTCCGTGCTGCGCGGGAAAACATTAGTGAATTTGTTTTTTGAAAACTCTACCCGCACGGAAAAAAGCTTTGAGCTGGCAGGCCGCCGCCTCGGGGCGGATGTCATCTCGATGAATATTGGGGCAAGCTCTGTGAAGAAGGGCGAAACCCTTTTGGATACCGCCGCGACGCTTAATGCCATGAACCCTGATCTATTGGTGGTGCGCCACGGCTCTTCGGGGGCGCCGGCGTTATTATCCCAAAAAGTATCTTGCTCTGTGGTCAATGCCGGGGACGGGATGCACGCTCACCCGACCCAAGCCTTGCTTGATGCGCTGACCCTGCGGCAAGCTTTTGACGGACAGATTGACGGGCTGCGTATCGCCATTTGCGGGGATATTCGCCATAGCCGCGTCGCGCGCTCCAATGTCGCTTTGCTAAATATGCTTGGCTGCGAGGTCCGCCTTGTTGGGCCGCCGACCCTTATTCCAAGCGATGCCGACCGCTGGGGCGTCAGCGTGCATCACGACATGGAAGACGGGCTGGCGGGCTGTGATGTAGTCATGATGCTACGGCTACAGCTTGAGCGGATGAACGGCGCATTTGTCCCGTCCAAGCGCGAATATTTCCATTTCTACGGCCTTGACCGCCGCAAATTAGGCTTTGCCAAACCTGGCGCCCTTGTCATGCACCCCGGCCCGATGAACCGCGGCGTTGAAATTAGCTCAGATATCGCTGATGATCCAAATGTGAGCCTCATCACCCAGCAGGTCGAAACCGGCGTGGCCATGCGCATGGCAATCTTACATGGGCTATCGGATGCGCAAGATCGGCAAAAGGGCCAAGCGGAGCTGCTGTCATGAAGGATATTCTAATTACCAATGCCCGCTTGATGGACCCCGCCTCAAACCGTGATGAGATCACCCATATTTATATCTCGAACGGTAAGATTACCAATTTCGGCGAGCGCCTTGCGGCAACTCTTGAGATTGACGGCACGGGCCTGATCGCAGCGCCAGGGTTGATTGACATGCGCGTTATTACCGGTGAGCCGGGCTATGAACATAGAGACACTATCGCTAGCGCCGCAGAGGCGGCTATGGCCGGCGGGGTCACCACTATGGTGATGATGCCCAATACAAGTCCTGTGATTGATGATATATCCCTCATTCATTATATTGAGCGCCAAGGGGCAGAGACCCCGGTGAATGTCTATACCGCAGGAGCTGTGACCAAAGGGCTCGACGGGGAAAGCCTGACAGAAATTGGCCTGATGCGGGCCGCAGGCGCAGTGATGTTTGCCAATGGTGACAAGCCGATTATAAATGCCCAAATAATGCGGCGCATCTTATCTTATAGCGCCAGTTTTAACGCGCTGATTGCCCATCGCCCCATAGAGCCTGATTTATCCAAAGATGGGGTGATGCATGAAGGGGATTTATCCGCGCGGCTTGGCCTAACGGGGATTCCCGCCGCCGCCGAGCGCATCATTGCTGAGCGCGATATTGCCCTTGCGGAGCTAACCGGCGGGCGGCTGTTGATTGATATGATCTCGGCGCAAAGCACGGTGGATGTCATCCGCCGCGCAAAATCCCGCGATATAGACCTGACTTGTTCAGTAAGTTTTAATAATCTCTGCCTGAATGATCTCGACATTGGCGATTACCGCAGTTTTGCCAAGCTTGATCCGCCGCTTCGGGAGGAGGCTGACCGACAGGCGCTCATTGCAGGCGTGAATGACGGCACGATCGACGTGATTGTTTCGGCCCATAATCCGCAGGGTGCAGGGCGTAAACGCTTACCCTTTGCAGAGGCCTCCTACGGGGCTGTGGGGCTAGAGCTGATGCTATCTGCTGGGTTAACCCTCACCCATGATGATAATTTAGATTTAATGGCATTTCTGCGGGCCCTAACGATAAATCCAGCCCAAGTCTTAGGCCTAGAGCGCGGACAAATCTGCGAAGGCGCGGCCGCAGATCTTATATTAATCGACCCGAACCGCCCGTGGCATGTTGATAACCAAACGCTTAAATCCCGCTCTAAAAACACCCCCTTTGATCGCCGCCGCCTAACCGGCCGGGCGGTTAAGACAATTATAAGCGGCGAAATCGTCTTTGACTTAGACGCCTAAACCCGCCACATAAAGATCATGATATTATTAATCGTTCTTTTAATTGGCTATGGTTTAGGCTCCATCCCGTTTGGACTTCTGATTGCGCGCATGTCCGGCCAAGGGGATATTCGCAAGATTGGCAGCGGTAATATTGGCGCGACCAATGTATTGCGCACGGGCCGTAAAGATCTGGCTTTTATTACCCTTCTGCTCGATGCAGGGAAAGCGGCCGCGGCCTTCGGCCTTATTCATTTTCTCCTCGGCCCACCCTTTAGCATTTTTGCCGGCGCGATGGCGCTGATTGGCCACTGTTTTCCCGTCTGGCTTGGGTTTAAAGGCGGGAAAGGCGTGGCCACCTATTTGGGATATCTGCTCGCGGCCGCTTGGCCGGTGGGGCTTGTCGCCTGCGCAGCATGGCTTGCGAGTGCCTTTCTCTTTCGCATATCCTCCTTAGCGGCTTTGATTGCTGCACTGATTGCGCCGATTGCCGCCTATGTAATAGGCCATAAAACCCTTGCCTATGCCGCCGCAGCTCTCACTCTTGTGATTTACATTCGTCATCGCGCCAATATTGGCCGCATCCTGAAGGGCGAGGAGCCCAAGATTGGACAAAAATAATGCAGCTATCTTGGGGCGAAAAGCGCGATTGGATACGGCTTTACCGCACATCAACCGTTGGCCCCGTCGCCTTTCGAGATTTGCTGAAACGTTATAAAACCGCCGCCGCCTCTCTGGACGCCCTACCCCATATTATCACCAAAAAATCTATCCGCATTCCAAGCCGAGAAGCGGTTGAAGCGGAGATGGACGCGGCGGATAATATCGGTGCAAAATTTCTTATGTCCTGCGAAGCTGATTATCCGGATTATCTTAAAATGCTCACCCCGCCGCCGCCTGTGATATGCTGCCTTGGGAATACAGAACTTTTCAACCGCCCCGGCGCGGCCATAATTGGCTCACGTAATGCTTCGGCGATGGGGCTGCGCTTCGCTCGGCAGCTCGCCCATGAGCTTGCGGAAATGGGCTATGTGATTATCTCAGGGCTCGCGCGCGGGATAGACGCGAGCGCCCATAGCGCTGCGCTTTCAGGCGGAACCATTGCCGTGTTGGGCGGCGGGGTGGATCATATTTACCCGCGGCAAAACCATGATCTTTACCACGAAATTGCCCAAAGCGGCTGTATTGTCTCCGAAAGTCCCATAGGCTACCGAGCCACAGCCCGTGACTTTCCGCGCAGAAACCGCATCATATCCGGGCTATCGCGCGGGGTGATCGTCATAGAAGCGGCGGAGCGTTCTGGCACATTAATCACCGCCCGTTATGCTCTTGAACAAAACCGCGAAGTCATGGCCGTTCCGGGCTCCCCGCTTGATCCGCGCGCCAAGGGCTGCAACCGTCTCATTCAGCAAGGTGCTGCCCTCATCGAGACGGCCCAAGACGTAAAAGACATCTTAGAACAACTCCCCCCGCCGCAGCTTATGGAGCCTATCCGTAATGATTATGACGGTGATCATTTTGATTGGCAGGCGGCCGGCCAAAATATCGACGCCGCAAAACCTCTATTATTACAGCTTTTATCCCCCATCTTATCATCGCGGGACGAGATCATTCGCCAAACGGGATTGCCCATTCAAATTGCCAATGCTGCTCTTTTAGAGCTCGAGCTCAACGGGGACATCATAAGCGAGAATGACGGGCGCATTGCCCGCAACACAAATATATAGCGGCTAAGGCTTATTAATCTTTGCAATACGGTCTTTTGTCGTAATCGCGAGGCTTGTTGCATGTAACAAAGTCGCCGTATGATCGAGCCCGGCAAGATTTGCAATATCATAAAGTTGCAACACCATATCTTTAATGTAGCTTTGTGCGCTCTCTGGATCAATATCTAATCTATTTTTCTGCTTTATATCTACTCGCGTCATAGTCAGCCCCATAAATGCTTGCTCTACTTTAAAGTGTTATATTAATAAAAGCAACTCATATCTGCAGAGTGTGAATATTCCATAAAGACAAAAAATTCTATGAGCCCCTGCATTGACATTTATAATGTGCTCCGCCAAATGAGCGCCAATTCAAGCTCACGCTGAGCTTTGCGCTTAATATCCGGATCTTGCCATGAATTTAGTGATTGTTGAATCGCCCGCGAAAGCCAAAACCATCGAGAAATATCTCGGCAAAGATTATAAAGTCCTCGCAAGCTTTGGTCATGTCAGAGACTTACCATCAAAAAACGGCTCCGTCGACCCGGAAGCTGATTTCGCGATGACGTGGAATGTTGACACCCGGGCCAAGTCACGGATCAAAGATATTGAGACCGCCCTTAAAGGCTCCGACAAGCTCATTCTCGCAACTGACCCGGACCGGGAAGGTGAAGCGATTTCTTGGCATTTGCTCGAAGTGCTATCAAAAAAACGCGGGCTTTTGAAAGACAAACCGATTGAGCGGGTTGTTTTTAACGCGATTACCAAAAAATCTGTGACTGAAGCGATTGCTAAGCCGCGTGAGCTAGATATGGAATTGGTCGAGGCCTATCTGGCCCGCCGCGCGCTTGACTATCTTGTTGGTTTTACCCTCTCGCCCGTTTTATGGCGCAAGCTGCCCGGGGCGCGCTCTGCGGGGCGGGTGCAATCTGTCGCTCTGCGCCTTGTCTGTGAGCGTGAAAACGAAATTGAGCAATTTAAGCCGCAGGAATATTGGACACTCACCGCCGATATGAAAACAGCAAAAGGCGAATTTGTCTCCCGCCTTGTGAGCCTGAACGGCGACAAGCTTGATAAGTTTTCTCTCGGCAATGAGGCGAGCGCCCGCGCCGCCGAAGCCGCTGTGAATGCCGCAAGCCTGAGCATTAAATCCGTCGAAGCCAAGCCCGTGCAGCGCCGCCCCTATGCGCCGTTTACCACATCCACCTTACAGCAAGATGCGTCGCGTAAGCTTGGCTTTAACGCCACCCGCACCATGCAAACCGCTCAGCGCCTTTATGAAGGTATTGACATTGGCGGGGAGACCGTTGGCCTGATTACCTATATGCGGACAGACGGCATTTCCATGGTCGGCGAAGCCATTGCCGATGCCCGTAATTCGATCTCTAAAAACTACGGGGATAATTACCTGCCGAAATCGCCGCGCGTATTTAAAAATAAAGCCAAAAACGCTCAAGAGGCCCATGAAGCCATTCGCCCCACAAGTTTTCTGCGCCATCCCGACCGCCTGTCTTTATCAGGGGATCAAAAGAAACTTTATGAGTTGATCTGGAAACGGGCCATGGCCAGCCAGATGGAAAATGCGCAGCTTGAGCGTACAACCATTGAGGTCGGCGACGCGGCCAATACAGTTGGCCTACGTACAACCGGTTCTGTGGTTCGCTTTGACGGCTTTTTGAAACTCTATGAAGTCGCCAAGCCTCAATCTGAAGAAGGGGATGATGACTCCGGCCTTTTGCCCGCTGTCACCGCCGGCGAAGACGCTAAGGCCGAAAGTGTTGATCCAGAGCAGCATTTCACCCAGCCGCCACCACGCTTCTCCGAAGCTAGCCTTGTTAAAACTATGGAAGAGCTTGGCATTGGCCGCCCGTCGACCTACGCCTCTATTTTGAAAGTCCTGCAAGAGCGGGATTATGTGACCCTCGATAAGCGCCGCTTTACCCCATCCGATAAAGGCCGCCTTGTCACCGCTTTCCTTGAGAATTTCTTTTCGAAATATGTGCAATATGACTACACCGCCGATCTTGAAGAACGGCTTGATAAAGTCTCCGCTGGGGATATGAACTGGAAGGCTTTACTGAAAGACTTCTGGACGCAGTTTTCATCCCATGTGGACGAGACCAAAGAGCTTCGCGTCACCCATGTACTCGACGCGCTGAATGTTGCTCTCGCCCCGCTTGCTTTCCCTGAGCGTGAAGATAAATCCAACCCGCGCTCTTGCCAGACCTGCAATGACGGAGAGCTGTCCCTTAAGCTTGGCCGTTACGGCGCCTTTGTTGGCTGTTCGAACTATCCAGACTGTAAATTCACCCGGCCGTTTGGCCAGAGCGGACAAGCCGCTGTTGGGAACGGCGAGGACAAAATGCTTGGTCAACATCCTGATACGGGCGAAGACGTGTTTTTGAAAAATGGCCGCTTCGGCCCTTATGTGCAACTCGGCGAGGAGGCCAAGCCCAAGCGCACAGGATTGCCCAAAGGCTGGGCCTTTGATTCGATTGACCTTGAAAAAGCACTTAAACTCTTGTCCCTCCCCCGCGAGATTGGGAAACATCCCGAAGACGGGGAGATGATCTCCGCTTCTATTGGGCGCTACGGGCCATATGTTGTCCACCAAAAGACCTTTGTGAACCTGCCCGATGCCAATGAATTATTTGAGATTGGGATTAACCGCGCGGTGGATATGATCGCCGAGAAAAAAGCCAAAGGCGGCGGACGGACGCGCGGCGGCACGGTTCTGAAAGATTTAGGTAAACATCCGAGCACAGACAAGCCGATTCAGATCATGGATGGCCGCTACGGCCCTTATGTGAAATATGAAAAGATCAATGCGACCATTCCCAAAGGCACAAAGCCTGAAGATGTCAATATTGACATGGCGCTAGAATATATCGCCGAAAAAGAAGCCAAGGCAGGGAAAAAGAAAAAAGCACCTGCTAAGAAAAAAGCACCCGCAAAAAAGAAACCTGCGGCCAAGAAAAAACCTGCAGCAAAAAAGAAACCTGCGGCGAAAAAGGCCACATCATAAGATTGCCGCTCTATGATACCTAACCGCGAACAACTTCTTGATATCGTTCGCGCGTCGCCGGACAGATTATCCCTGCGTGATCTGGCCCGCGAATTTGGCGTTAAAGGCAATGAGCGCAGAGAACTGCGGGCGATGCTGCGGGCGATGGTCAAAGACGGTAGCTTGATTATGTCCAAGAAAAAGACCTACCGCGAGGCCGCTGCCCTGCCCCGCGTCATGGTCATGCGCATTACCCATATTGACGATATGGGCGATATGAAAGGCGTGCCCGATCAGTGGGACGGTGAAAGCGCCCCGCCAGAATTTATTATCCTTGAAGGCTCCATCTCCAAGAAAGCCAAAGGCCATGACAGCGCCACATTAGGCGTCGGCGGGCGGGCGCTCTGCCGTATCAAAGACCCGGACAGCCACCCCAAAAAAGCGCAAGTGCTGAAAAAACTCTCCCGCGGCCCGTCCCGCCATATGGGTCTGCTCATGAAGGATGCGCGCGGATGGGTGATTAAGCCCATTGATAAAAGACAGCGCGATGAGCTTCGCGCCCGTAGCCTGCCGAAAGACGCCAAGGACCGTATGCTCGTGCTCTATGAGCCGCAGCGCTCGAAAAGCAAATATGAGAAGGGCGCCGCCGTGGTCGAAGTGCTCGCGGATATGAATGACCCCAAAGCGCCGACCCTCATGTCCCTCGCCCAGCATAATATCCCCGTTGGGTTTGACCCCGAAGTAATAAATGCCGCCAAAGCCGCCAAACCGCCCGTGTTGGATGATGGCCGCGAAGACCTGCGCGGCATTGGGCTGCTGACTATTGATCCCGTAGACGCCAAAGATTTTGACGATGCCATTTTCGCCGCCCCCGATGATGACCCGGATAATAAAGGCGGGCATATCATTTGGATCGCAATCGCCGATGTAGCCCATTATGTCGCCTATGACAGCCCGCTGGATATCTCTGCCCGTAAGCGCGGAAATTCAGTTTACCTGCCTGACCGTGTCGAGCCTATGTTGCCCGAAGAGCTCTCCAACAACCTTTGCTCCCTGCGTCCCGATGAAGACCGTTACTGCATGGCCGTAACCATGCGTATCCGCGCAGACGGCACAAAGATCAGTCATGAATTTAAACGCGGGCTCATGCGCTCCCATACGCGGCTCACCTATGCGCAGGCCCAAGAAAGCTTTGACGGCAGCCCGCCAGATGCAGCGAAACCTGTCTTGGCGACGCTCAAAAATATCTACGCCGCCTATAAAAGCCTAAAGCAATCCCGAGAGGTGCGAGAGCCCCTCGCCATTGATCTACCTGAGCGGCGCATCCATATTAATGACGACGGCACGATTGAAAAGATCACGGTGAAAGAGCGCTATGACGCGCACAAACTTATTGAGGAATTTATGGTGCAGGCCAATGTCGCCGCCGCCGAAAGCCTCGCCGCCGATAAAATCACCACGATTAACCGCACCCATGAGCCGCCGAGCCTTGAGAAACTGGACGGGCTCGCCGATTTCCTCCCCGCCATTGGCCTGAAATGGAGCAAGGGCGGACGGCCCACCACCCGAAGGCTAAACGGGCTGCTTGAACAAGCGGAAGATGAAGATTTATCCGAAACCGTCGGCATGGCCGTGCTGCGCTCTCAATCACAAGCCTATTACGGGCTAGAGATCAAAGGGCATTTCGGCCTAAACCTGACCCATTATGCCCATTTCACCTCCCCCATTCGGCGCTACGCCGATTTGGCCGTGCACCGCGCCCTCATAAAGCAGCACGGCTTTGGGGATGACGGCACCACAAAGACCGAGGAAAGCCGCCTGAAAGAAACGGCGGAGCATATTTCCGATACAGAGCGCCGCGCCATGGCCGCCGAACGGGATGCCAAAGACCGCTATATCGCCCAGTTTTTAGAAAATCATATCGGCGCAGAATTTGGCGCGCGGATTTCCGGCGTGACCAAATATGGCCTGTTTATTACGCTCGATGAAACGGGCGCAGACGGGCTTATTCCCGTGCGTGACTTGGGCCGCGAATATTACATCCTCGACGAAGCGCAGAAATGCCTCATCGGGGAAGACACGGGCGGACGGTATAAATTTGGACGCCGTGTCAATGTGCGCCTGAAAGAGGCCAATGCGGTGACGGGCGGCATGGTGTTTGACATGCTCTCCCCGCCGGAGCCGGGCAAACGCCCGCCAAAACGCAATCCGCGCGGCGGTTATAAGGGCAAGGGCGGACGACATAAAGGCGGTGCTAAAAACCGCTCTGGAAGCCGTTCTGGAGGCAGCGCCAAAGGAAAGCGGCGATGAAATTTGACATCACCAAAGCCTCAACGCTTAACGCCGCTGATGAAGCCAAACGCGCCGCGCAGACCCGCGCCGTGCGGCCCAAGCTCGCCTCGACCATTGTGCTTTACCGGGGCAGCAAGGATAACCCTAAAATCCTGATGGGGCAGCGGGCCAAGGCCCATGATTTCATGCCCTCTGTCTATGTGTTTCCCGGCGGGCGGCTTGACCGCGCCGATAGTTTCGCCCCCCATAGCGGACAGATGATGCCTCGCACCCGCCGCCTGCTGGCGCGTTATTACAGCCCCGCCCGTAGCCGCGCCATTATCCTTGCGGCCATACGCGAAACTTTTGAAGAAACGGGGCTGTGCCTCACCCAAAGCGCGCAGGGGCCGATTAAAAATATTAACCACCCCACATGGGACAGTCTGCGGCAAAAACAGCTTTTAGCGGATATGAGTAATATCGAAGTCTTTGGCCGCGCCGTCACCCCGCCCTATAGGCCGAAACGCTTTGATACTTGGTTTCTCCTGCGCCATGTCAATGAGACAACTCTGTCAGGACAAATGAGCGATAGCCGCGAGCTATTAAACCTGGATTGGTATGATTGGGAGCAAATCAAAGCCCTTAAAACCGCACGGGCGACGGATATGATGCTTCAAGTTTTAAAAGATTACCTCAAACACACCCAACCGCCCAATAAGGTCTTCTACTCCCGCTGGCAGCGAAATAAATTCGCCCT
>CALFVT010000013.1 GCA_937928165.1 uncultured Caulobacterales bacterium | reverse complement strand
CGGGAATCTAAAAGAAATAAGGTAAGTTAAAGATTCCCGCCTGCGCGGGAATGCACGGGGGTAGGTTAGGTGACGTAAAATTATCCCGTCCATTCCGGCGAAAGCCGGAATCTCATACGCTTAAGTGAGAAATCTCGACTTTCGTCGAGATAGGTGGTGCGGGGGAATGAACAAGATTCCCGCCTGCGCGGGAATGCACGGGGTAGGTGAGGTGACATAAAACCATTCCGTCCATTCCGGCCCCTGTTTTCACAGGGGTAAATTCCAGCTGGAAGCTAAGTTAATCTCATACGCCCATCAAATATATGGGCTCACAAACTTAAATCTGGGCTAACAAAAATGAATAATGAGGGCGCATATAATTAGGACGTGGGTGACTTGCGTAAATTGCAGCGCTCCGCCATTATGCAACAAATGGCATAAGGATGAACATATGAGTCAAAAGCGTGCAATGGGCGTTTCGGCAGGGTTTAATATTCCCGACCCTGAAGGCATTGATAGTGTTAAGGGGCAAGTCTCTGATATAGAGTGGCAATTACGCTGTGAGCTAGCGGCGACCTATCGGCTTTGTGCGCTTCACGGGTGGTCTGATCTTGTCTTTACCCATATTTCCGTGCGTTTGCCCGATGAAGCCAATGAGCAAGGCGAGATGGAAGAGCGGTTTTTAATTAATCCCTACGGCGTTATGTTCGAAGAAATGACCGCGTCGTCTTTGGTAAAAATTGATCTTAAAGGAAAGACTTGCCAAGAGAGTCCTTATTTTGTCAACCCCGCAGGCTTCACTATCCACAGCGCCGTGCATATGGCCCGTGAGGATGCGGGCTGTGTTATTCACGTTCATACGCCCTACGGCATTGCGGTATCTGTGCAAAAACGAGGGCTTCGCCGCTATACGCAATTCTCAATGCAGGTCTATGATGATCTGGCCTATCATGATTATGAGGGTATTGCGCTGGATTTAGATGAGCGTGAGCGGATTGTTAAAGACCTTGGGAGTAAGAGCCTCTTGATGCTTAAAAACCACGGCACGCTGACGCTTGGGCTGACATGTGGTACGGCGTTTTTGCGAATGTATTTTCTTGAAAACGCCTGCAAGACCCAAATCTTGGCGCAGTCGGTCGGTAATGAAAGCTTGCTCCATGAAGAGAGCGAAGAGATGGGCCATAAAGTCTATAGCCAAGGGGCGGCCGCCTTTGTTCCGGGAATGGGGGATAACCTTGTATGGCCGGGACTTATGCGGAAATTAAAACGAGTGAACCCGGGGCATGATCATTAAATTAGGCTGTTATCAGAAAGCGATGATATGAAAACTGTTGAACTCTCCGAACTGTCTGGCCTCGTCGGCAGCATCATTGGTAAAAGTGAGTGGATAACTATTAACCAAGAGCGGGTGAATATTTTTGCCGATGTCACAGAAGATTATCAATTTATTCACATCGACCCCGAAAGGGCAAAGGCAACGCCCTTTGGCGGGCCCATTGCCCATGGTTTTTTAACGCTTTCTTTGCTCTCGCGCTTTGCGGAAGATGTGACTTTGGCGGTTAAAGGCGTGCAAATGGGGGTTAATTACGGCCTCGAATCTGTGCGGTTTTTAAACCCTGTTGCTGTGGGTAAAAAACTGCGCGGCGTATTCACCCTTAAAAGCGTGAGCGAGAAAAAACCGGGGCAGGTATTAATTACCTATAGCGTTAGCGTCGAAATCGACGGCGTTCATAAGCCCGCCCTCGTTGCCGATTGGCTCACTATGCAAGTGTTGGAAGAGGGCGGCCAATATGAAATATAATTATTTAATCTGCTTTTGGGTTATTTCTTGTTTGATGGAAATAGCATCGCTGGGGTTTATGTCTGCAGCATACCCCCAAGATGAAAGACTATGTCCATAATCGGCCAAGCCATTATCTAGGGCGATATCTTGAAATCTGACCCAAGCCGTTTGGCCCTGACAGGGTAGCCCAAGCCAAAGGTGGGTATCTTTTTGTGTAGTATGCCAATCTTTTATATCAGAAATTGATATTTCAGTAATAACGCCGTCGATGTTAACAATGGCCCAACCTTCAGATAAATAAGAAAGAAAGGTTATTATATCGCCTGTAAAAAGTGTTTTAAATTTAGGTTTTCCATCTTGAATGATTTCAACTTCGGTTGTTTCACTTATCGTAATTTCATATGTTTCTGTTGCTGTGAAAAAAGATAATTGTGACGCGCGCTCCTTATTCCAAGGATGATACATACCCAGATAATCAACGGGGCATTTGAGTGTTTCTTTTAAATTTGGATTTGCTTGGCTACGGGCCGAAAGGGTTATGTTTTTCTCTATTACGCTAAACCCATTAGGATATTCACCCGGCCACCCCCATTGTAAGAACCAATTATTTGAATAGTGGTTTGGAGGTGAAGGCTTATTTAATGGCTCCGTATTTAATGGAGGCGTGTTTACGTCTTCGGCGTTATTATTCGCCTTGGATTCTATGAAAGGATTAAGAGGCGTAGAAACGTCGTTTTTACCGCATGAAATAATTAAAGCGGTTATGGCAAATAAAAAGAAGAGGCGCATAAATTTTCCAATAAGGTTACAGCGTAAGCTGTATCAGGCTCTCTTATTCTAATCCCTTCATAAACTCTATAAGGTCATTTGGGCTATCGAAACTGCGTAGGGTTTCACCTGATGGGTTTCGGATTATATAAGCTTCGGGCTTGGTGAGTGTTTTAATTAAGGGTGGGTGATATGTGCTTGGAATTTTCCGCTTTACGGCGCGGGGTGGTTTTATTTGTCGGCGTATTTTAAGTGTTTGGGTTACGGGCGGTACGGTTTTAACATTGGCTTGTGGCTTAGATAATAAGGCACCGGTTTTAGAATATTGTGCAAGGGTCATTTCAATAAGGTTTACGGCTGGGGCGAGGGTGACAATCTTTTCTTCGGTTTCATACGCCGCTGGGATAATCACATATCCCCATTCGTTTTCATAGGGGTCTTCGGCATGCTCTACCGTAAATTCCGGCGGGGTGATTTCTAAGGTAAGTGTGTCAGAAATTTGAATGAATTGCGCTGGTTTAGCGTCTATGTCTTGCGCGAAAGCTTGAGACTGGCAGAGCGCGAAAGTGAGGCTTATGAGTATGGATTTGTAATGAGGTTTCAACATATGGTGCTCTATTGCGGGAGTGTACGGCGAAAGCGGGAGCGCGCGCGGTTGAGGACGGCTTCGTCGATATTTTCTTCAAGGCGTTTGCGTAGCTCATTGCGGTCATTATTATAATCATCAACGCCGGATTCACCGCTTCTAAGGAGCCAGTAATAAGCGTCCTCATAATTTTGCTCAACGCCGTCACCTTTTGCGAGGGTAAAGGCGTAAAGAAACTGGCCTTCGCTATCTCCGGCTTTGGCGGCGCGCTCAAACCATTTAGCGGCGGATTTTGTATTTTGCTCAACCCCTGCGCCTTGGTAAACAATAAGCCCGTAATCGGCCATGGCTGCGGGTAGGCTGGCATTGGCGGCTTGTTGCATGAGGCGGGCGGCTTTTTTCTCATCGGGGCGGATTTCAAAGTTCTCCGCATACATGATGGCGGCAATATAAGCGCTTTGGGCGTCTCCTAATGTGGCGGCATGTTCATACCAAGTGAGGGCTTCAAAGGCGTCATGTTCCATTGTTCGCTCACCCATAGTTCGCGCGGCAAGGGCGTCGCCTTCGGTTGCGGCTTTCCCGAGCCAATATTGTGCTTTTTTTATGTCCTGCGGTAGAGCGTCGCCGGCTTCATAGAGGGTCGCAAGCACGCGCATGGCGTCATGGCGGCCAAGCTCTGCCGCCCGCTCTAGCCATGGGATGGCTTGCTCCGGTGTTACTCCGCCTTGGGACCGCAGGCCAAGTTCAGCGAGGGCGACAAGGGCGTCCGTATCGTCTTTTAAGGCGGCTTGAGCGAAGATCTCTGCTGCGCCTTTATAATCAATAAGCCCGGTTTCGCCGCGCATAAGAATATGGCCGACTAATATCTGCGCCTCTGTGTCGCCGTTATTGGCAGCTATTTTACCATAGGCAAGGGCGAGATTTTTATCGCCCGCGTCATAGGCTTTTTTAGCGTCCTCATAGCTCGCGGAATGGGCGGGGCCAGAGATAAATTGGGCGGGTGCGGCGAGGGCCGGCGTTACAGCGGCACTGCCAAGGACTGACATTGTGCCGAGAGCTGCGAGAGCGCGGCGGCTGGCCCGTTCGAATATTGCCACACGCCAGACGATATGGCGATAAAGTCTGCTCCGGCTGCGATGACGGCCATCGCATTGTCCACTGTTATGCCGCCGATGGCAACGCAGGGAATTTCGATTGCTTCGTGCCACCATGTTAAAGTCTCCAGCTCTGCGCGGCTTTTTGGCGTTTTGGTTGGCGTGTCAAAAAACGCACCAAAGGCGACATAATCCGCACCTGATTGCGCCGCTTTAAACGCTAATTCCTTCGAATTATGACATGTTACGCCGATAATTGCATCCCCGCCTAGCAGGTCTCTAGATGAAAAATAGTCCATGTCGTCTTGGCCGATATGGGCGCCGTCTGCGCCGATGTCTTTGGCTAAGTCAGGACGATCATTCACAAGCAGTAAACAATTATGACGATGACATATAGGCAATATAGCGTGCCCTGCCTGAATGACGGCTGAATCCTCTGCGTCTTTAAGGCGGAGCTGAAGGCAGGCCACAGGGGCCGCCGCGAGGGCGTGATCCAGCATTTCGCAAAACTCGTCTAAATCGTCAATTTGCGGCGGCGTTATGAGGTAAATCTGGCAGATATGATGAGTGTGCGGAGCAGCTTTGGTCATGAGGGCTATATGATAGGATTGCGCCGTTTCGTCTAGGGGGATAAAGCCTTAATCTGGCTTATTTGTTTTTGGAGTGAAGTTATGAACGCAGTGCGTAAACGAGTTCATAAAGGCGGATGTCATTGCGGGGCCGTTAGCTTTGAGTTTAAAGCGCCACAAAGGGTGCAAGTCACGGCGTGTAATTGCTCCATATGCCAAATTAACGCCTATCAACATGTCTTTGTTCCTGAAGGCGATTTTACGTTGCTGACAGGGAAAGATGAGCTTACGGAATACCGCTTTGGCAGTGGACAGGCGGTACATTTATTTTGCCGTAACTGCGGGGTGAAAGCCTTTTACCGCCCGCGCTCCCACCCAGAGTATTATAGCGTGAACTATAGGTCGGTAACGCCGGGTAGCCTTATGATTTCCGAAATAATCCCTTTTGATGGTCAAAACTGGGATAAGAATATTGCCGCCCTTAAAGACCAAACTTAGGTCTATTTGACCGCAAAATTGATATGGGTGACTAAGTCATTTGGCGGCGTATCTTCGGGGCTATTTATATAGGTTTCAAAGGGGTGATAATTTTTGATCGGTTTAATTTCCTTGCTGCGGACCATATTATGGAGTGTGCTCCAAGCATTACCAAGGTGATGATACGGGCCAATATGTTCAAGGGTGTAAATCTGCGCCGCGTCTTGACGGCCTAATGTGAAACCTTCGGGGATATAGTCAGGTTTGGCTGTAATAGCGAGCGCCGCCGTGTAATGGCATTTACCTTTGAGGATGTTGAATTTATGATAAACCGAGAACATGCGCTGACCATCAAAGCCATTGTCTTTCGCCCATTCGCTGAGGCGCTTGAAATCTTGCCCCATTAAATCGGGCATATCATCGGCGGTGCAATGGCGGGACAAACCGATATAATCTGTCCCCGTATGATCCTGCCGGCCAATGAAATTCAGCTTTGAATGAACCTTACCGTCTTCGGCGTAGTCTTTGAGTAGGTTAAGCCCGCGCTCATAATCCATACCGATAAAGGTCTCCATCATGTTTTTCATAAAGAACATAAAAAAGGGTAGGGCGCTATCCATCGACCACGTTACCTCTGTGTTGCCGTCAACGGGTTTGAGATCCATGCCAACTTTAGCGTGGGATTTAAAAGGCTTTAGGAAGGTAAGATCATAGCGGGTGGATTGGTGAGCTGTGCTATCCGTGAGCGCCATATGGCCTTCTCCAACGCGGCGTCCCGTCCAGCTATAGGATTTTTTATCCGCGGCGGTTGTGACCTTGGCTTCGGGTTCCATCATTAACCACGGCGACCACACTTCCCATTTCTCCATATTTACCACCGCCTCATAGACGGTTTCAATCGGCGCATTGATGATTTTACGGCGCGTCACATGTGTCTTTGGCATGATCTATCTCCCTCTTTAGGGACTATAAAAGCGAGGTTTACCGTGAAAAGTCAAGGGAAGGTGATCGGCCTAAGGGCGGCTAAACATCGACCTCTTCAACGAATTGGGCGTGGTCTTGGATATATTGATAGCGCAGATCGGCCCGTTTGCCCATAAGGGTTTCAACAAGCGCTTCGGTTGACGGCAGGTTTTCTGCGTCAATGGTAATCCGCGCGAGGTTGCGGGTCTTAGGATCCATTGTTGTCACCTTAAGCTGCGCGGCCATCATTTCGCCGAGGCCTTTAAAACGGCCAATATCTATTTTGCCTTTACCGGTGAAAAAATTCGCGGCGAGCTCTTCACGGTGAGCATCATCAATCGCATAGGCCGTCTTGCCCCCTTGGGTCATTTTATAAAGCGGCGGCATGGCCATATAAAGCCGACCTTGATGGATCAGCTCCGACATATAGCGGTAGAAAAACGTAATCAGCAGGGCGGCAATATGGGCCCCGTCCACATCGGCATCGGTCATGATAATTACCCGCTCATAGCGCAGATCATCAATGTCGAATTTGCGGCCAATCCCAACTCCGAGGGCGGTGGAGAGATCATTAATCTCTGCATTGCGGGAAATTTTATCAAGCCCTGCGCTTTCAACATTGAGGATTTTCCCTCGAAGCGGCAGAATCGCTTGGGTGATGCGGTTACGGGCCTGTTTTGCAGAGCCGCCCGCCGAGTCGCCCTCAACGATAAATAATTCTGTGTCCTCCGAGCCCTTACGAGAGCAATCCGCTAGTTTACCGGGTAGGCGCAGGCGTTTCGTTGCGGATTTACGCTTGACGTCCCGTGCGCGTTTTCGGCGAAGGCGGTCTTCAGCGTTTTCAATCGCCCATTCTAAAAGCTTTTGCGCATCTTTGGGAGAGCTGGCGAGCCAATGGTCAAAGGGGTCACGCACGGCCGCTTCAACGATTTTCGCCGCTTCGCTATTGGACAGGCGGTCTTTGGTTTGGCCTTGAAATTCGGGGTTAGAAATAAAGACTGACACCAGCGCCCCGACCCCGTGCATGACGTCATCAGGCGTGACATTAGAGACTTTTTTACCCATGCCCGCGATATCCGCATAGGCCCGAAGCCCTTTGGTGATGGCCGCACGCAGGCCCGCTTCATGAGTGCCGCCGCCGGGGGTGGGGACTGTGTTACAATAGGAGCGAATAAAGCTATCGGCATCCCCATAGCCCTGCGGAGACCATGTAACGGCCCATTCCACATGACCATGGCCTTTTTGCTTTTTGGACTGCCCAGCAAAGAGATCGTTTGTAACCGTGACTTTGCTGCCAATGGTTTCGCGGAGAAAATCAGCCAGGCCATTGGGGAAATGAAAACTGGCTTGATTGGGGATAGCATCGAGTTCTTCGACCAGTTCCGGGGCGCATTTCCAGCGAATTTCCACCCCGCGCTGGAGATAGGCTTTGGCGCGTGTCATGCGGAAAAGTTTGGCGGGTTTAAATTTTGCGTTTTTACCAAAGATTTGAGGATCGGGATGGAAGCGAACCTTGGTGCCGCGGCGATTATTTATTGGGCCTAGATTTTGCAGCTTTGTAATGGCCTTACCGCGCTGAAACTGCATTTTATAAAGCTGTTTATTACGGGCAACTTCGACTTCAAGCAGGTCAGAGAGCGCATTCACAACGGAGACCCCAACGCCGTGAAGCCCGCCGGAGGTTTCATAGGCGTCGCTGGAGAATTTCCCGCCTGCATGAAGGGTGGTCATAATGACTTCAAGGGCAGATTGGTCTTTATGTTTCGGGTGAGGGTCGATGGGAATGCCGCGGCCATTATCGGATACGGATAAAAAGCCTTCATTATCCAGCTCAACTTCAATGCGGCTGGCATGTCCTGCGACGGCTTCATCCATAGAGTTATCGATGACTTCGGCAAAGAGATGGTGTAGCGCCCGGTCATCTGTGCCGCCAATATACATGCCGGGGCGAAGGCGGACGGGTTCCAGTCCTTCAAGGACTTGAATGTCTTTGGCGGAATAAGAGTCTTCTGCCGCTTTTTGCGCGCTCGAAATAGGATCTTTTTTGGCTGCATTAGACATGTCGTTAAATGACTCTGATTTGGGTATTGGGTCAAGTGCCGGAGTGGTGTAGAGACAAAAAATGAACGAAATTGAATCCTTTAAAGCTGTTGAAATTGGCCGCCTTGCTATTGAGATGGAAGACGCGGGTCATGACGTCATTCATATGGAATATGGGCAGCCAACAGCGCCGCTTCCGCCTTCTGTTAAACAAATCGTCAAACAAGCCATAGATAAACCCGTACCTGGCTATTGGGAGAGCACAGAGCTCCGCCGCAGTTTGGCCATGGATTATAAACTGCGTTACGGCGCGGATGTAAGTCCAGAGCAAATCTTTCTTACCTGCGGGGCGTCGCCTGCATTAGTCTTGGCCTTATCGGCAGGGTTCAAACCCGGTGCGCGTATTGCGATGGCGCGCCCCGGCTATGTGGCCTACCGCAATACGGTGAGAGGCCTTGGTTATAAGGCGGTTGAAATCGCTTGCGGAATAGATAGCCGGTATCAAATAAGTTTGGATAAACTCAAACAAATCAATCCCTTACCCGATGGTCTTATTGTGGCAAGTCCGGCCAACCCAACGGGCACGATTATCCCGCCGAAGGACATGAGGGCGATTGCAGATTATTGTAAGCAGTATGATATCCGTATTATATCCGATGAGATTTATCACCGCCTGAGTTTTGGTATGGAGACTTTATCCATGAGCGCTTTGTCAAAACGAGCGTTTATTGTGAATAGTTTTTCTAAATATTTCTGCTTACCGGGATGGCGCATCGGCTGGCTTGTAGTGCCGGATGATATGATCGATGCGGTTAATGCGCGGCTGACGAATTATTTTCTAACGGCACCTTCCTTGAGCCAAATGGCGGCGTTGGAGGCGATGAATAATGAAAATTATTATAACGGGTTTTTGGATATATATGCACAAAATCGCAAACTGATGTTCTCCGGCCTCGAAGCACTTGGGTTTAAAAATATTGCGCCGCCGGATGGCGCGTTTTACGCCTATGCGGATATGACCGCCTTTGGTGATAATAGCCTCGAATTTTGTAAGCAGCTCTTGCGTGATACGGGGGTCGCGACAACGCCGGGCATAGATTTTGACCCCGTTGAGGGCCATAAATTTGTGCGCTTTAGTTATCCGCAATCCACAGACCAAGTTGAGACGGCCTTAGGCCGGCTTAAAGCATGGCTTAAAACAAGAGCCTGAGAACTACGCGGCCTGTGTGGCGAATAAAGCCGTCGCGAATATCACTATCGAAGTCAAAAGAGAATGATGACCATTTGGAACCAGCCGCAACCGTAAAACCAAGGATAAAACCATCACTGGGAATATCGGCGCTAACTGTCTCCGCAAGGCTAGAGTCGAATAAACCCCCATTCCCATCCGCAAGATTAATAAAGCGGAATTGTGTAAGTACCGGATCAGAAATGAAGTCGTTACGATAACCAGCGCGAATGGAGGGGCGTATCCATGTCCGGCGGCCATTAAAGATGGCTCCGGCATTTAACGTCGCAGATGCGCCTGCGCGGTCAGATACGCGGGATTCAACCCCAAGTGTTAAGCCTGTATCACCTGTTTCGCGGAAGGCTTCTTCGTCAAGCCTTAGATAATCCAAGCTTAGGGCGGGGCGAATCCAGAATCTTTCACTTAGATCGGCTGTATATCCAAGGCGTGCAGACCCATTAATATGAGTTGCATTATGTTCACCGCGAGCTTGGCCATTAAAATCTTCAAATCTTACAATACGATTGCTTTCAATGTCAGAAAATCCAACACCTGCATAAAGGTCGAGGCTGATATTATTATATTCCGCACCAGCATATGTGCCTGCTTGATAGGTTACAATATTTAAAGGCTCATCCACTCCGAGGACGTCTTCAACTTGTGTTGACGCAAAACCAAGGTTGGCACCGATAGTATGGAATGGGCCCCAAGATGTATCGAAACCGCCGGTGAAACCAAATCCAAAGCCGCGAAATTGCTCTGATAAACCATTAAGCTCACGGTCGGCAAAATATGTGAATTGCTGGAGCCATGCCCCGCCAGAGCGGTCTTGTGAGCGGCGAGCATTATCAAGATGTGAACCAACAGCTCCGATTGCGCCGTCAACATTAGCTTGGATGAAATAAAGCGGCGAAGCAGAAATTTCCGGTAAAAGCTGATTAAAGGCGGCGTTAAAGTCTTGTTGTTCAGTTATAGCTGTAAAGGCTTGGCCAAGCTGCGCATTACTCGCGAGAGCTTCAAATGCGGACGTAAAACTTGCAGATTGACGACTATCAAGGCCCAGTTCATCTGTACTGCGTAAATCAAGTGTAACAAGGAGCGTGTTCGAATCGTTCGGGTCTAGCGTGTAGTTAACATCATATAAGAACGGTGAAACAGATGTGTCGAGGTCTTGGACAGCCCCCTCAATGACTAGATTATCTGCTGAGGCGATAACAAAGCTTTCACTCCCTGCTTCGAGAATATTATTAAGGGTGATGCCAATTTCAGCCCCATCAGCAAAGCTTATGGTGTCGGTCGCAACAATAGAGCCTGACTCGCCCGTGCCGCCGTCTAAGGCTGTTTGAAATCTTGATGTGTCGTCAAATGTAGCTGACGTGACATTAAGCGCTGTGAGTGATGTTTGCGCAATGGTAGAATTGTTCTCTGCTGTCAGGCTAAGCGTACCTGATTCACTTGTGAGTGAACCAATTAAGAAGGTGTTATCGAGTGATAAGACGTCATCGCCGGCGCCAAAGTTTATATCTCCAAATATAGAGCCTGAGGTTGAGGTAATGGTATCATCACCGCTTCCTAATAATATGTCACCAACGATAGAGGGCGCTGTTGGTGCATTGTCATCATCTGGGGTTGTATCGATCGGAGATGCTTGGGTTATTGTCACGCCGCTTGTGTTTGCAGATAAGTCAATAGCAACATCAGTGAAGTCGGTGATGGAATCACCCGCTGCGTCGGAATCAACACTTGCGGCAACAATACTTCCTTCATTGATAATCGTATTTAATGTTCCAGAGCGGTCAAGGACCGCCGTTGTATTGGCAATCCGCGCTGATGATGTGGATGATATAATGCCCCGGTTAATGAGCCGCTCTAAAACTGAATCTGCGGAAATTTCAATGGTTGTACTTTGCACGAGCCGTGCTGGAATAATGGCGTCTCGGTCTTGGAAAATTTCGTCAGCGGCTTCAGAGTTTGATACGGCGATGACACCTTCATTGACAAAGTCTTCAACGGTCGCATTCCTTGATAAAAAGAATCCGCGTCCATGACCATCAAGGCCCGGAGTGTCGGCTGTCCCATCATCTCCACCTCTAAATACGGTCGTTGAAATAGCCCCTGTGTTAAAGATGCCGCCTTCAATGGTGACATCGGCAAGTTCTACTCCGGTTGCGCCGATATTATCAAAAATACCATTTGCGGTGATTTGCCCTTGGTTAATGAAACCAAATTGGAGATCGGGGTCAAAATCAGGATCGTCAGGGTCAGATATCGTTGCAACAAGCCCCAATGAGATGGGCGTGCCTTCGCCGTCAACAAGCACAGCCGGCGCGAGACCCGCTTGAATAATATTACTTATAGAATTGAGGGTCGTACTTGTTGTGCCGTCATCATTCTCTGTAACGGTAATGTTTTGGCCGAGGAAAACACCTTCAGTGATACTTGCGTTTACGGAAATTGCAGAGCCCGCTTGTAATGTATCTTCTTCGTCAACAAGGTTACGATTAATAAGGTTAGGTCTTACGGTAAACCGAAAACCAGAATTTGCGATTTGCCCTGTATTTCTAAAGCTTCCAGTTATGTCGCCATCAATGTCGATGGCACTCGCATTTTCGCCTTGGATGTTAATGATTCCGTTATTTGCAAGCTGACCAATGACAGCGCCGTCGATGTCAATGCCTGTAGAGTTAGTGCCCGTAACAGAAAGGGCACCCTCATTTATAATATTCCCGGAAATACTTGAATCAATAGCTAGCCGAATGGCGGAAGACTCATTGCCTTCGATGCCAATTTGCCCCGACTGAATATTAACATTGCCAACAAAGGGACTCGCGCCGGATATAAGCACGCCGATCCGGTTGTTGCCCTGAGCAAATGGGCCGTCAAATATTCCGTCATTATCTACATCTTCGGGGGTAAAGTCTTCATTGAGAACAATATTCCCCGTTTGATTATAATTACCTTCTGCGCCGTCAGTAATAAGAACCCCTATTGAATCGTCATCGTTCAAAGTTTGAAGTGTGCCAGCATTTCCGACACTGTTTTCAGAATTAATCGTAACAATCGTCCCGCCTTCGGTCTCGATTGTGATGCCGGGGTTAATCGTGATGTCACCATCCGTCTCTGTTACGAGCGGCGTTGTGCTATCGGCGTCAACAGTTGTTTGCGCCGCAGCTAGAGGGGCAAAACATAAGGCCGCAAAAGGGAAAGCGGCACTGGATAGGAGGCGTTTGATTAACATAAAACTTTTTATAAACCCAAATGGATGATTCAAATTTACTCTTAGCGGACAAATTCATTAAGGCCAATGAAAGATTGGACAGAATCTCACAAGGATTTCAGATATTCGCCGCATAATTATGTAGAAAAGAGAGTAATTTACAGCCATAGCAGGATTTATGGAAAAATTAACTGATATTCATATTGAAAACGCAATGATGATTGCTCGTAAATTAGAGCGCGCGGCGGCGGATTTGCCCATATTACGCTCCGTGGGCTGGACGGCGCGGGACAAAGATAAATTCCTGAAAACCAGGGCGCTCCCTACGCCTATATATATGCCGGTTGATACGGGGCCGGCGCGCGATATTTTATCTGGGTTGAAGCTACCAAAGGGTGATCATCCCGTGTTTAGCTGGCTACAACGTACGGCACAGACCCTTAAAACTACGGCTGATCTTTTGGATAACCGCGGACATGCGGGCTTTTTTCAATATTCAGCCAAGCTTTTCGGTGCCCCTGAAGATGTCATGCTCGATGGGACAACCAAAGTAATCGACTTGGCGCTGCATATGGACGGGATATTTGCCGATTTATCGATTGATAATCTGAATTTGGGCAAGGCCGATGAAGGTTTTGATGCCCAAGCTTTTGCAGACCGCCTGCAACCCGCTTTACGGCAATATTTCGGTAAGGATATCCCCGCTGTCAAAGTGGTCGATAGCTTGTCGGCCAAAGCAATCGCGGGATCTAAACGTATTCGCCTGCGCGCGGACGCAGCCTTTACGGCGCGGGACGTGGATCAGCTTTTACAGCATGAGGCGTTCATACATGCAGGCACAGCCAAGAACGGGCGGCGGCAAGATGCCTTTCCTATTTTAGGGCGCGCCCATGCGGGAACTACAGAGATACAAGAGGGCCTTGCAGTCTTCGCCGAGATCATTAGCGGCGCGATGGATCCGGTGCGGTTTCGGCGGCTATCAGACCGGGTGCGCGTTATTAATATGTCAGTTCAAGGTGCTGATTTTAAGGATGTTTTTGATGTTTATATGGAACGCTATGACGATCCAAACAAAGCCTATAATAACACGTTCCGTGTCTTTCGCGGCGGGGTCGTTAGCGGCGGTGCGCCTTTCACAAAAGACATCGTTTACCTCAAGGGGTTGATGCGTGTGCATAATTTTATGCGCACAGTTGTTAGCCTAAAACGGGCCGATTTAATCCGTTTGCTCTTTGTTGGAAAATTGGACGTTGAGGATATTCCGGCGCTAGCATATTTACGTAAAGAAGGGCTGATCCATGCCCCTAAATATCTGCCCCCTTGGGTGGAAGATTTACGGTTCCTCGTGAGCTATCTCGCCTATTCGGCTTTTCTTAATCAGGTTAAATTACCAGGCTTCAAACGCTATTATTCCGATGCTTTAAAAGAAGTTCCTAATATTTGGGAAGAGGACTGATAATCCATCAAGTTTTTGCGGCTATATATCCTACATGCTGCGGCGGTTGAGAAAGGCAAGCCGTTCAAAAAGATGCACGTCTTGCTCATTTTTAAGTAAGGCTCCATGCAGCGGCGGTATAAGCTTTTTCTGATCGACTTCTTTGAGGGTTTCCGGGTCGATGTCTTCAACCAGTAAAAGTTTAAGCCAATCCAAAAGTTCTGATGTGGAAGGTTTTTTCTTAAGCCCAGGTGTGTCGCGCACATTATAAAACCGTTTGAGCGCGGCCGTCAGCAAGCGAGGTTTCAGATCAGGAAAATGAACATTGACAATTTCCTGCATGGTTTGCGCATCAGGAAATTGAATATAATGGAAAAAACAGCGGCGCAAAAACGCATCGGGCAGATCTTTTTCATTATTTGAAGTGATAATAATAATCGGCCGCTGCTTGGCGGTAATGGTCTCGCCGGTTTCATAAACATGGAATTGCATTTTATCCAGCTCATGTAAAAGATCATTAGGAAATTCAATGTCAGCCTTATCAATTTCATCAATCAGGAGAATAGGGCGTTGATTCGCCGTGAAAGCCTCCCACAGCTTACCTTTTCGGATGTAATTTGATATATCATGCACCCGGTCTTCGCCAAGCTGACTATCGCGAAGCCGCGCGACGGCGTCATATTCATACAGGCCTTGCTGCGCTTTGGTTGTCGATTTTATATTCCATTCCAAAAGCGGCGTGCTGAGGCCTTTGGCGATTTCATGGGCTAAGACAGTTTTGCCGGTGCCGGGCTCCCCTTTGATAAGAAGCGGGCGTTCTAGCAAAATAGCTGCATTGACGGCTATTTTTAAATCTTGGGTTGCAACATATGATTCTGTGCCAGAAAATTTCATTATAGCCTCGTAAAACAACAATTTATGATAGGGCGATAGACAATCAAGCTTCACGAAACAAGCATTGATAGGTGATTCGCTATCATTCTTATGTGTTCACAGGAGTTATGTATTGTTTTTTTGAAAAATTTGGATATGAAGGCCAAAAATTGTTCAGAAGACTCGTCTGAACGACATAAAGCGGTACATATTATGAATGCGTCGTCTAACATGCAAACAGCTCTACCTGAGGGCTATAAACCCACGGATGAAGAAGAATTTATGAATCCTGTAATGACGGCTTTTTTTAAAAAAAAGCTACTGGATTGGCGCAATGATATTGTCGAACAGACAAAAGAAACTATTAATTACCTGAAGGGTGAAAATGTTTCCCATCCTGACCCCGCAGATACGGCTGCGGCAAATGCAGACCGGCAATTAGAGCTCAGAACCAAAGATCGCCTGCGCAAGCTTTTAAATAAGATTGATAAAGCCCTCGCGCGTATTGAAGACGGTACATATGGCTATTGTGATGAAACCGGCGATCCGATACGGGTTGGCCGCCTTAGCGCTCGGCCAATAGCAACTCTATCGATTGAAGCGCAGGTTATGCATGAGCGCGGTGAGAAGATGCGCGCGAATTAATTGGCGCTTAGGCCTTTAAATTAATGTTAGTAAAAAATAAGGCGCCTTTCAGCGCCTTTTTTATTTTGTTTTTAATGGATTAAGCCTTGCTTTTAATCCAGTCATTGACCCGGCGCTCAAAGACATCGAGCGGGACAGGGCCAGTCTCTAAAAATACATCATGAAATTCACGAATATCAAAATTATCCCCAAGGGCTGTACTTGCCTTTTGCCGCATCTCAAGAATTTTAAGCATACCGATTTTATAAGCAGTCGCTTGTCCTGGCATAACGATATAGCGCTCAATCGCTTTAATGCAATCGCCTTCGGGATTGGGCGTGTTCTCTAATAGGTAGTCTATGGCCTCTTGGCGGGTCCATTTTTTATGGTGAAGCCCTGTATCGACCACAAGCCGTGCGGCCCGCCAAATTTCCATCGCAAGGCGGCCAAAGTCAGAATAGGGGTCTTCATAAAAGCCCATTTCCTTGGGCAGATATTCTGAATATAGTCCCCAGCCCTCGGAATAAGCGGTATAGCCGCCAAATTTACGGAACTTTGGAATATCTTTTAATTCCTGAGAGATCGCGATTTGCATATGGTGACCAGGAATGCCTTCGTGATAAGCGAGAGCTTCCATTTGATAGGTTGGCATGTCTTCAATCCGGTAAAGATTGGCGTAATAGACACCCGGGCGAGAGCCGTCAGTTGCGGGGCGATTATAAAAGGCCTTACCGGAGGATTCTTCACGGAAAGCTTCAACGCGGCGGACTTCAAGATCAGCTTTTGGCTTACGCAAGAACACATCATCAAGGCGCGTTTTCATAATGTCGATCATATCCGTCGCATCGGCCAAATAATCAGCGCGGCCCTTGCTTGTATCCGGATAGGTAAATTGCGGGTCAGTCTTTAAAAACTCAAAGAAATCTTGAAGATCGCCGTCAAATTCGACTTGCTTCATGATCGCGCGCATTTCATTATGGATACGGGCGACTTCTTCTAGGCCCAGCTCATGAATGTCATCAGCGCTCATGTTTGTTGTTGTCATTTGCTTGAGTCGCGAGGCGTAATATTCATCCCCCTTTGGCAGTTTCCATGCGCCGTCATCGTCACTTGTGCGGGATTGGTGATCTTTAGCGAGCGCAATAATATTTTCATAGGCAGGCTTGACGGATGTTAGAAGCGCTGCAATCGTGCGGGAGTAAAGGTCTTCTTTTTGATCCTCCGTAAGCTCTATAGTTTCAAGCTTGTCGCGGAAATCCTGCATCAATACGTTAAAATCATCACTATCGTCCATCGGTGCGCCGGATAAAATATTATTCGCATCCCGAATGACATGATTATAAACGAATTTAGGGGCCATAATGCCTTTTTTAGCTGCTTTCTCAGCGTTTGCGATGATCGCGCCCATGTGACCTTCAAGCTTTTCAAGCCGGGTAATATAATCATTCGCATCATCAATATTATCAATGCGGTGAAAATTAATCATAAAGGTTGGAATGGATGATTGTGCGCCGCGCATTTGATTGAATGTGTACCAATAATCATGCCAACTATCGCGCTCAAGTTCATCCTCGGCATTTTTAACGTAAAGATCATAAGATAGCTTACCGTCATCACTTAGGCTTTCCCGGTCAAAAACCTCTTTGAACTCTGCAAGGGCCGCGCGGGTCTCTTCAAGGCGCTCCAGCTCAAATTCGCGGCTGGGGTCATTCCACTCATCCGTGCGCTCTTTAATGCCGAATTGAGCAAGGGCTTGGGGGTAATGGCGAATGCTGGCCTCAAATTCAGTTTCAAGCCATTCATTCATTTTGGCTTGCATAGGAGATAGCGGGTTCGCATCATCGGCTGATTTCACTATATTTGCAGCCGTGTCGACAGCTTTTATTGCCGTTTCACTTACATTTTTAACGGCGGTATCAACGGCAGAATTTGCCGTCTTGGCGGCGCTTTCACTCGCGCTCTTGGTGGCCTCAGCGGCGTTATCTAGGGCCGTTTTGGTTTTATCCGCAGGATTGCAAGCGGTGAGGGCGAATAGCGCCGCAGACATAAGGAGTGTTTTGCGCATATTAATCTCTTTTCTTTGTGTCGATCCATTTATTTACAAGGGTTTCTAATACTGACAAGGGGACAGACCCATTTGCGAGAATAACGTCATGAAATTCTGCAATATTGAAATCCTCTCCCAGTTCGGTTTCGGCTTGTTTCCGAAGCTCTGTAATTTTTATCATTCCAATCTTATAGGCCGTAGCTTGGCCTGGCCAGACAATATAGCGATCAACCTCCGCGCGAATATCGCCTTCGGAATTGGCCGAATTTTCTAAAAAATATTCTACAGCCTGTTCTCGCGTCCATTTCTTAGAATGTATAGCCGTATCAACCACCAGCCTTACGGCGCGAAAAATTTCCATTGATAGGCGACCAAAATCTTGTAACGGATCGGTATAAAGGCCGAGGTCATGGGGCACAGCCTCTGAATAAAGGGCCCAACCTTCAACATAGGCTGTATGGCTGCCAAAATTACGAAATTTTGGCAGGCCCGAAAGCTCCATTCCAATAGCGATTTGCATATGATGGCCGGGTATGCCTTCGTGATAGGCCAGAGCTTGCATTTGATAAATTGGTAGTTCCGTCATGTCTTTTAAATTAATATAATATGTGCCGGGACGTGATCCATCGAGGGCCGGTTGATTATAAAAGGCACCAAAAGCCGAAGCCTCGCGGTAGGGTTCAACCCGTTTTACTGTGATATCGGCTTTGGGCTTGGTGATGAACAGGCTATCAAGCTGCTCGCGCATGTCGTTGATATATTGCGTGGCCCCCTCAATATATCGGGCGCGGCCTTCATCGGTGTTTTCAAAAGTAAATTGCGGATCACTGCGGAGGTGAGTGAAAAACTCTTTCAAACTCCCCTCATAGCCGATTCTTTTCATAATGACGCGCATGTCATCTTGAATGCGGGCGACATCTTTCAGGCCAATCTCATGGATTTCATCGGCGGTCAGCTTAGTTGTTGTGTAATGTTTAAGGCGGGATTGATAATATTCCGCGCCGCGCGGGAGCTTCCAGACGCCGTCTCGGTCATCGCTTAAGGCTTCATGGGCGCGGAACATCGTAATGAGATTATTATAACTCGGGCCGATATGAATGTTCAAAGCACTAAAAGCGTCATTAATCAGCCGCTTTTTTGTGCTGTCATCAACATCAAGCTCCATCACTTTCTTTGAAAACTCCGCTAATATAGGGCTGTCACTTGTTCCGTTAAAAGGAGCGCCGGTAATGATATTTTGACTCGCTTCGATTAGCTTGGGATAAACAAAGCGGGGGAGTAAAATGCCAGTCTGCGCTTGGGCATTGGCCCGGTTCATTAAAGCTTCCATATAGGCTGGAACCGCGCCAAGCCTTGCAATAAAACTCTCCGCCTCTTCAATCGATGTCACCGGATGTAAATTGATTAAAAACGCCGGAAGGTTGCTGTGGGGGCCTGACATATGCTGAAAGACATAATCATGATCGGCAAATTCATAGCTACGCAGGCGGTTATCTATATCATATAAGAATAGATCATAAGACAGCCGCGCGTTATCATCGAGGCGGTCTATGTCAAAATTAGCGGTTAAATCTTGCCGCCACCCCCGCAGAAGGGCCGCCATTTCGTCAAGGCTTTGCTGGGAGACATCATCAAGGCGTGTGAGGGCGGTTTTCTGTCCAAAGCTTGTTTGCGACATTGGTGAGCGCGCGAGTTCATCGTCAAAGCGGTCATCAAGCCAAACGTTTAACACACGGCTCTCCCGCTGCACATATTCAATCTGTGATAAGCCGTCTTTCGCGCTTGGGTTGCAGCCATAAGCGGTGGTGAGCAAAGCCGCAGATAACGCAATGATAGAGATATATTTTTTCATGGGGCGGACCTTGTTTTCACTCTTATAAGCTAAAAATTTTAGCGGACAAAGTAAAACTATGAATTGGAAATAGACAGAACCATCGAAGCAGATTAGGGGAGATATAACACGTGATGAAGGACGTCATGGATAAGTCTGGACTTTATATTTCGGCAGACGCCAAACGGCGAATGGCAAGGCGAAAACTTCCGTTTGAGCTTTGGGGTATTTTTGCGCTCGTGTTTTCCATTATGTTGATTATTTTGGCAATCGCTTTATTCTCGGATCAGAATTTGGGGCAAACAGGCTGGGCGTTACTTGTGGGCGGCTTTGTTCTGTCCACTGCACTGGCGTTTTGCGGGGTCATGTTTATGCGCCGCCAAAGCGATGACAGCGGCCAGAATTATATTGAGGCAATATTTGCAGAACATAATGTTCCTTTTGTTATCACCAAAGATGAGCATCCCTTTGCCGCAAATAAGTCATATCTGCGTTTGTTTGGCGTTAAGGCTTATAACCAAGCTGTCCAATTAGAGATTGTTCCGCCTGTCGATAAGCTTATTCACGCGCGTTCAGATGAAGACAGCCAAGCGCTTTACCGGCTGCATAATTTACGAGCCGATGCCTCAGCCGAGACGGCTGAGTTTTATAGGCAATCTGACGACGGGGTTACGATTGCTTTTACACTGCGGGTGAGCGGTCTTGGGGATACTAAGTTATGGGAAATTATTGATAAGCCCATTATAGACCCAACATCCCGTTTATTTGATGCTGCGCCGATTGGCATGATGAATGTAACCGACAAGGGCGAAATATTGGCGATGAATGACGCCCTTAAGACATGGATGGGTGCGCCGGAGCCTTCAAAGGCAAAGTTTGATAAACACCCAACATTAAATTTGAAAGATATTCTTGAGACGGATGATGTCTTTAACGCTAGCCCGCCGCAAGAGGGCCGTAAGGTAAGAGGCGAAACCCATTTAATAACATTCGCAGGTGTACATGTGCCTGTGGTTTTAAATGTAAATTGGATAAAATCTCCGGACGGCGGTTTCACGGCGGTGACGGCGATCCACGGCCATTCCAATATACAAACCCAAACTGGTCAAGCCGCAAGCGGCAATTCAAAGGCAGCCTATGCGGTAAGCGAGCGTCATATGTCCTCGCCATTGGCTATTATTGAAATTAATGAGGCTGATTTAAATTCCGCTAAAGTTATTCGGGTGAATAAAGCCTTTGAACATATATTTCACGCCCCAATACAGACCGGAGCCGATGTTTCGAGTTTACTTCACATTAGCGGTAGTGAAGATATCACGCGCCCCATAGATACGCGGTTAAAAAACAAAGATGAAACGCCTATTAGTCTTTATATTTCGCCAGATCATGAGCTTAACGGCGGGGCCTTTATTTACATCATAGATATTTCTGCGCGCCGGTCTTTAGAATCGCAATTATCTCAATCGCAAAAAATGCAAGCCATCGGACAATTAGCCGCCGGCGTTGCCCATGATTTTAATAATCTTCTACAGGCTTTGCGGCTTAATGCGGATGATCTTTTGGGGCGACACCCGATTGGTGATCCGTCCTATGCAGATTTACAAAGTATAAATTCCACGATTAACCGCGCGGCGGCGCTTGTGAAAAAACTCTTGGCCTTTTCGCGGCAGCAAACCTTGCGCCCGCAGGTTTTGGATCTTGGCGAAGCTCTATCAGATATTATGATCGTGCTACGGCAAGTGATGGTGGAGCGAGTTAAACTTGATATTATCTTTGGGCGAGGCGTACCAAATATTATGGCCGATGAAAGCCAACTTGAGACGGTGTTAATGAATCTTTGCGTCAATGCCCGTGATGCAATGATGTCCCAAGGCGGCGGTGAGATTACGATTGAAACTCGTGCCCTCAACCGCGCGGAGATTACCGACCCACAGCTCCAGCAAGATTTATCAGGGTTGACGTCTGATTCTTTGGCCGTGATTACCGTGTCCGATACGGGCTCTGGCATTGCACCGCATATTTTAGAAAAAATCTTTGAGCCATTTTTTACGACCAAAGAACAGGGTAAAGGCACAGGCCTTGGGCTTGCAACGGTTTATGGTATTGTTCAGCAATCGGGGGGGCATTTAACCGTAGAAAGCACTGTGGGCGAGGGAACGAGTTTCCATCTTTATTTCCCGCAAGTGGATGCCGAGATAGCCCGCGCTGCTGCCGAAGCCGCTGCAAAACTACCGCAAATGAATGATGCCCGTGCGCCGGCTGATCTCGCGGGACAAGGATATATCTTATTCGTCGAAGATGAAGATGATGTCCGCTTAATGGCGGCGCGCACGTTACGGAACCGAGGCTATCATGTGACAGAGGCCGGTGACGGCGAAGAAGCGTTAGATATTTTACAAGCCGGCGAGACGGTGTTTGATCTTATGATCTCGGATGTTGTTATGCCGGGGATGGATGGCCCGACCTTGCTGAAGCGAGGGAAAGAAGCGTTGGGGGACGCGCGAATCATCTTTATTTCTGGATATGCGCAAGAGGATTTTTCTGACTTACTCGCAGAATATCCGGATGTGAGTTTTCTGCCGAAACCGTTTGGCCTCAAAGAATTGGCAGAAAGAGTGAAAGAGCAAATTGGCGAAAGTATTGTTTAATAAAGAAAAAATAAAGTTGTTCTAAGTTTGTTCTTTTTTCTTGTAGGCTGAGAACAAATATAGTACATAGATATTACGGCAGTCCGTTTAAAGCCGTTTTATTCACCCGCTTGCCGAGGGGCTCCGGTAGCGCTATGCGAGATGTAACATGGCAAAGAAGTCAAATTTAAAACTTGTGAGACCAACAGTGGATTCAAATAAAGCTGCAGCTCTTGACGCTGCTTTAAGTCAGATTGATCGGGCCTTTGGTAAAGGGTCCGTCATGAAGCTCGGCCAAAAGACAACGATGGATGTTGAAGCGATTTCAACAGGGTCTTTGGGGCTTGATATAGCTCTGGGTATAGGCGGCCTCCCGAAAGGCCGTGTGATTGAGATTTACGGCCCGGAAAGCTCTGGTAAGACGACGTTGTCTTTACATGTTGTGGCCGAAATTCAAAAAGCGGGCGGCGTCGCGGCTTTCGTTGATGCAGAACATGCCCTTGATCCTGTCTATGCTGGCAAGCTGGGCGTTGACGTGTCCGAGCTTCTGATTGCGCAGCCTGATACAGGGGAGCAGGGATTAGAGATTGCCGATACACTTGTTCGTTCCGGCGCGATTGATGTGCTTGTGATCGATTCGGTTGCGGCGCTGACGCCGCGCGCTGAACTTGAAGGGGATATGGGCGATAGCCTTCCGGGGCTTCAAGCTCGCCTTATGAGCCAAGCTTTGCGGAAATTGACAGGCTCTATTTCTAAATCTGGCTGCATGGTGATTTTTATCAACCAAATCCGTATGAAAATTGGCGTGATGTATGGCTCCCCTGAAACGACAACGGGCGGGAATGCGCTAAAATTTTATTCATCTGTTCGCCTTGATATTCGCCGGATTGGCGCGATTAAGAACCGTGATGAAATTGTCGGAAATCAAACGCGGGTAAAAGTTGTTAAAAACAAGGTTGCGCCGCCGTTCCGCCAAGTTGAATTTGATATTATGTACGGCGAAGGCATTTCCAAAACCGGTGAATTGATCGACCTTGGGGTAAAAGCCGAAATTATTGAAAAATCTGGCTCATGGTATTCTTATGGTGATGAGCGTATTGGTCAGGGCCGCGAGAATGTGCGCCGTTTCTTAAAAGAAAATCCGGATATCGCCGACGAAGTTGAACGCCGCATTCGCTCTAATGAAGGTTTGATCGAAGATGAGTTACTGATGCCAAAGTCTGAACAAGAGGCTTTTGGTGATGATGACACGGCAGCAAGTGCGAGCTAATTTATAGTAGCGCCTGTTAACATCACCTATCGAGGTGTTTTAAACAGTGATTTTGAACATCAAATCCAAATGAGCGCTTGGCACAGCCAAGCGCTCTGCTTATATCCTGTTATGAATTTACAGGACCTTTTACCATGGCTCTTTTACGCGATATTCGGCAAGAATTTTTAGACTATTTCAGCCGGCATAATCATGCCGTAATGAAATCTAGCTCCCTTGTTCCTGACAATGATCCGACGCTTATGTTTACGAATGCCGGAATGGTTCAATTTAAAGACTATTTTACTGGTGAGTTATCTGCGCCGATGGACACGGCGGCGACATCGCAAAAATGCGTTCGTGCGGGCGGTAAGCATAATGATCTTGATAATGTCGGCTATACGGCGCGCCATCACACATTTTTTGAAATGCTCGGTAATTTCTCTTTTGGAGATTATTTTAAAGAAGAAGCTATTCTTCATGCATGGACACTTATTACCCAAGACTATGCTCTACCAAAAGATAAGCTGCTTGTAACAGTTTATCATACAGATGATGAGGCGGCGAATTTTTGGAAAAAAATTGCAGGGCTATCTGATGACCGTATTATCCGTATTCCAACGTCTGACAATTTTTGGTCTATGGGTGATACAGGCCCCTGCGGCCCTTGTTCTGAAATATTTTATGACCACGGCCCTGACATTGCCGGGGGGCCTCCGGGTAGTCCTGATGAAGACGGGGATAGATTTATCGAAATTTGGAACCTTGTGTTTATGCAATTTGAACGCAAGGCCGATGGCAGCGAAAACCCGCTTCCCAAACCTTCTATTGATACGGGCATGGGCCTAGAACGTATCGCGGCAATTTTGCAAGGTCAGCATAATAATTATGATATTGACCTATTTAAAGCCCTGATTGAGGCGTCCAGTGAGGCCACAGGAACTCAAGCAAAGGGCGAAGCTATGTTCTCCCACCGGGTTATTGCCGATCACCTTCGGGCTTGCTCCTTTCTCATGACTGACGGTGTGTCGCCCTCTAATGACGGACGAGGTTATGTGCTGCGCCGAATTATGCGGCGCGCCATGCGCCATGCCCATATTCTAGGGGCGAAAGAACCGCTCATGCACCGGCTTGTGCCGGCATTAATTGGCGAAATGGGCGATGCCTATCCGGAACTTGAGCGGGGCCGCGCCATGCTTGAAGCAATTTTCTTGCAAGAGGAAGAACGCTTCCGCCGCACATTAGGGCGCGGGACAGTGCTACTTGATGAGGCCGTGAAAGACCTTCAACCGGGCGATGTCGTAGACGGCGAAATCGCCTTTAAGCTCTATGATACCTATGGTTTTCCCCTTGATCTGACCCAAGATGCGGTGCGGGATAAAGGCCTGACGGTTGATGTGGACGGGTTTAACGGGGCTATGGATAAGCAAAAAGAGCTTGCCCGCGCTCATTGGTCCGGTTCCGGTGATGCGGGTACAGATGCTATATGGAAACAGCTTCGCGGTGAACACGGCGCGACAGAATTTACTGGTTATTTGGATTTAACCCTAAAAAGTCACGCTGCGGCTTTGGTTCAAAACGGGGTGAGTGTTGACACCGCCGCCGAAGGCGAAGTTATGCTATTCACCAGGGCCACACCCTTTTACGCAGAAAGCGGCGGCCAAGCGGGGGATAAAGGTGAAATTATTTTTCAAGGCGGGGCGGTTATGCGTGTTACGGACGTGCAAAAACGCGCTGGTGATTTACATGTTCATATCGGCCATATAACTGCGCCTGCGTCTCGCGGCGAGGTAATAACCCTCAAGGTTGATGCCGTGAACCGGGAGCGAACGAAACATAATCATTCGGCCACTCATATTATGCACGAAGCCTTGCGCCGCGTGCTGGGGGATCATGTCACTCAAAAAGGCCAAATGGTCGATGGTGAGCGTATTCGCTTTGATATCTCCCACGGGGGGGCAATTACTCGTGAAGAACTTGCCCGCGTCGAAGATGAAGTTAATGCGGTGATTCAAGAAAATTCGGCCGCGAAAACGCAGCTTATGGCCCCCGAAGCGGCGATTGCCGCCGGAGCCATGGCGCTATTTGGCGAAAAATATGGCGATGAAGTCCGCGTGCTTGGCCTTGGCCGCCCTGTGGATGGGGGTGATAAACAATATTCCGTTGAGCTTTGCGGCGGTACACATGTGGCGCGGACGGGGGATATATCCTTGTTTAAAATCACTGGCGAAGGGGCCGTGGCCGCCGGCATACGCCGCGTCGAAGCGGTTACCGGCGAAGCCGCGCGGCAATATCTTGAAACCCAAGCGGGATATGCCCGGGCGGCGGCGGATAAGCTTAAGGCGAAACCCGAAGACGTATCAGCCCGAGTTGAAGCTTTGCTCGCTGACCGTAAAGCTCTTGAAAAAGATCTATCTGATGCCAAGAAACAACTAGCTCTTGGGGGCGGGGGCAGCGTAGCGAGCGCGGAAGATATCGGCGGCGTCGGATTTATGGGCCGCGTTATTGACGGCGTATCCGGCAAAGATTTGCGTAGCATGCTTAATGAACAGCTATCCGCACTAGGGTCGGGTATTATTGCCTTTGTCGCGACAGACGGCCCGAAAGTTGCCGTGGCTGTGGCCGTATCCGATGATTTAATCGACCGCTATTCGGCGGCGGTTTTGGTCAATGCAGGCGCTGAAAAAGTAGGCGGACGCGGCGGCGGTAAACCTGGTATGGCCCAAGCGGGCGGCTCTCAACCCGAAAATGCAGATGCGGCTTTGGCGGCGATTAAGGCCGCGATTTAAAACCATAAAAGACGCCGCCGTCAAATTTATTTCATGGCGGCGCAACCTTTTACCTGTTTGAGGCGACTTATAGGCTGAAACATCGTAAAAGGTTATTATGCCTCCGTTTGGTAAATCCAGTTCCGATAATGCGGCTACACGCCACGCCATCACGGCTCTGGCGATGTCGGGTGACCGGGCGGCGTTTTCTTTGATTTACGGGCTTTACCATAAACAATTCTTAAAACTGGCTTTTCGGCTCTGCGGGGACCATGCGGCGGCGCAAGATATCACGCAAAATACCGCGATTATTATGGCCCGCAAGATAGAGCGTCTGCGGGCCCCCGAAGCTTTCCCAGCATGGGGTTACCCATTATCCGCTTTCGCACGCAAGATTATTTTCGCCGCCATAAACGCCGCGGCAATATGGTGGCGCTTCACGACAGCCTATCAGAATTGAGTTATAATGCGGATATTGATAAGGCGCTGAGCCTGAGGCAAAGTCTTGATGCTTTAGAGCCTCAAGATCGCCAATTACTGATTTTGTTTTATATTGATGGGTTTACCGGGACCGAAATTTCCGCCGCCACGGGCTGGCCGCATGGAACAGTGAAGTCAAAACTTTTTAAAATTCGGCAACAGCTAAAAGATAAGTTTAACACAGAAGGAGATCATAATGAATGATTTTGATGACCGCCTAAAGGCGCTTTTAACGGAAGGTGATCAGGCCGCGATTGAACAAAGCCTTGGGAATAAAAATGTCATAACCGAAACCCTTGGGAGTCTTAAAGGCCCGGAGCGCGGGATGAATATACTGCTATGGGCGGGGATTACAGTGTTTTGCGCATTGTTATTTTACTGTATTTACAGATTTTTTGGAGCCGAGACGACGCGCGATCAGATATTTTTTGCAGCGAGCGTTGTTTTGCTTAATTCGGCGCAAATCGCGCTAAAACTTTGGTTTCATATGCGCCTAAACCGACGTGAAGTTTTACGGGAAATCAAGCGTTTACAATTGGCGATTTTACAAAGAGACGCTATAGATAGGTCATGAGCACCCATCACCACTTTAGCTATATAGAGCTTCCGTCCCTTGATAACGCCGCGATGAAGACGTTTTACGGACAGGTCTTTGGCTGGAGTTTTGAAGATTGGGGCGATAGCTATGTGGCCATTCATGGCGCTGGCGTTGATGGCGGCTTTGATCGTGACTCGCTGCGTAAACCGTCCCGCAACGGGGCTTTGGTTATATTATATTCTGATGATTTAGAGGCCAGCGAAGCGGCGGTTAAAAAATCAGGCGGCGAGATATCCGTGCCTATATTCGGCTTTCCCGGTGGCCGCCGCTTTCACTTTATTGACCCAAGCGGGAATGAGCTTGCGGTTTGGACAGCTGCGTAATGGACCGATTTAGCCTTTTCCTTTGCACGCTAATTTTCTCCGGTGTCACGGCCTTTGCGCAAGGTGAATCATTTGGCCCGCCGCCCGCGCCGCAAAAAACGGCGCCGCCAACGGGATATAAAGTGACGAATGTTTATCCTCACGACACAAAGGCCTTCACCCAAGGTTTATTATTTCATGATGGCGTTTTATATGAAGGTACAGGTCAATACCGCCAATCTAAGGTGCGGCGCGTAGAACTGAGTAGCGGGCGGGTTCTAAAAGAATGGTCTTATCCCGATCAACTTTTTGGCGAAGGCCTGACTCTGTTTAATGATTTTCTTTTTGGCATTTCATGGCGCTCGGGCGTCGGTTTTGTGCTGAAACGGGGCACATTAGAACCGGCCGGATATTTCCAATATGAGGGAGCCGGATGGGGCCTCGCGGATGATGAAAAACACCTTTATATGAGTGACGGTACGGACCGTATTTACGTGCGTGACCCCGCTAATTTTAATATCGTTCGGACGTTTGATGTTAAGGATAACGGCCGCCCGATCATTAAACTGAATGAGCTTGAATGGATTAACGGCGAGCTTTGGGCGAATATTTGGCAAGAACGGCGGATTGCACGTATTGACCCCCAGACAGGGCAGGTGAAAAGCTGGCTTAATTTATCTAAGATTGTCGAAGCAACGAAGGGTAGCGATGATGTTGATAATGTGCTCAACGGGATTGCCTATAACCCCGAAACGCGGCGGATATATGTGACGGGTAAATATTGGCCAAAGCTATATGAGCTTGAAATTGCAGACTTCAAATAAGGATTTAAACCAATTCTGTAATGCAATGGGGAGGCCGGGATTATGAAAATTGGATTTGGCGGCGGCTGTCATTGGTGTACTGAAGCGGTGTTTCAGGCTCTGTCAGGTGTATCCAAAGTGGAACAAGGGTTTATTGCGGCGAAGGCTCCTTATGAAGCTTTGTCCGAAGCAGTGATTGTGCATTATGATCCGCAGATTATTCCGCTTAAAGTCTTGATAGAAATACATTTGCGCACTCATGCGAGCACTGCGCAACATTCTATGCGCGGGAAATACCGCAGCGCCGTTTATGTGCAAAATTCCCATGAAATCAATAGGCTAAAAGGTGTTTTGAAAGAATTATCTAGCGGGTTTGATAAGCCGCTTGTGACATTGGTTTTACAAATGGAGAGGTTTAAACCCTCAGAGACGCAGTTCCAAAACTATTACGCAAAAGGCCCGGAGCGCCCTTTTTGCCAGACCTATATTGACCCAAAGCTTAGTCTTTTACGGCGTGAATATAAGGAATATAATAAGCAGGAATAGGTAAGATTTAATCGAGCTTGTGTATTTAAGGCGGTTGGTTATCACTTAATCGCCAAGGCGGAAACCTTCGTGTGCCTCCGGCTTGATAAAACCGGATTTTGTTTCCAGCCGGATCAAAAATATCGGCCTCGCGCCACAAGTAAGATTGGGTTTTTGGCAGAGTAAGCGGCGATAGATTATGGACTTTAATAAAATTATCCAAATCATCGACTTCAAAATAAATCAATGCTCCGTCTTGCGGGGCGGCCCAATCTGTCGGGGTTTCATGTAGTGATAAAGTTGCGGGCTCACCGCCGTTTGGATTAGGCGGAAATTCAAATCGCACGTAACGCGGGGCGCTATCGACAATCAGTATTAGTCCGAGGCTTTTATAAAATAAAATGCTCGCCGCCATATCTTTGGCGCCGAGCGTAACTTGATTAAGGCGAAGGCCAGACAAATTATGTCATTTTCCGTTCGAAATTCTCTGCGATCGCTTCGAGATAACCCGTCGTTGAGAGCCAGCCTTGCTCTGCGCCAACAAGAAGGGCGAGGTCTTTGGTCATTTGCCCGCCTTCAATGGTCTCAATGACGGTTTTCTCAAGACCCTGCGCGAATTTCACAAGCGCTTCGTTGTCGTCAAGCTTGCCGCGGTGCGCGAGGCCGCGCGTCCAAGCAAAAATAGACGCCGTTGAGTTTGTCGATGTGGCTTCACCCTTTTGGTGGTTACGGTAATGGCGCGTGACAGTTCCGTGGGCCGCTTCCGCTTCCATGGTTTTTCCGTCTGGGGTCAGGAGGAAAGAGGTCATCAGGCCAAGGGAGCCAAAGCCTTGGGCGACGGTATCGGACTGCACATCGCCGTCATAGTTTTTACACGCCCAGATATAACCGCCAGACCATTTCATTGCTGCCGCGACCATATCGTCGATAAGGCGGTGCTGATATTCGCCGCCAAAACTTTCGAATTTGGCTTTAAATTCATTATCATAAATGCTCTGGAAAATGTCTTTAAAGCGGCCGTCATAGGCTTTGAGGATGGTATTTTTCGTGGACAAATATACCGGCCATTCGCGCTGTACGCCGTAGTTAAAACAAGCGCGGGCGAAATCTTCGATGGATTTATCAAGGTTATACATGCCCATTAAAACACCGCCGCCGGGGAAATCAAAAATTTTACGTTCAATTACTTCGCCGTCTTCACCTTCAAATTTTATCGTCGCCGTGCCTTTGCCCGGGACAACAAAATCTGTAGCTTTATATTGATCGCCAAAAGCATGTCGGCCAATAACAATCGGCTGGGTCCAGCCCGGGACAAGGCGCGGAACATTGGAGCAAATAATCGGCTCGCGGAAGACAACGCCGCCCAGAATATTACGGATAGTGCCGTTGGGGGAGCGCCACATTTTTTTGAGGCTAAATTCTTCAACCCGTTGCTCATCGGGGGTGATGGTCGCGCATTTAATACCGACATTATGTTTTTTAATCGCATTGGCCGCATCAATCGTGATTTGGTCGTCTGTCGCGTCGCGGCTTTGGATTGACAGATCATAATCAAGCAAATCAATGTCGAGATAGGGATGAATCAGCCGTTCTTTGATCATATCCCATATGATACGTGTCATTTCATCGCCGTTCATGTCGACAACTGGATTATTTACCTTGATTTTAGCCATGAGAACCTCTGTATAGCCCGTGATTTAACATTTGGCGCGGCTCTAACACGCGCGGCCAGATTTGAAAAGAGCGAGTTGTGCAATCTCACCTCAGGAGTTTGTGATGGGTGGTAGTGTCAAAGATCAATTAGGGCGCGAGGCGGCGCAAGACAGCGAATATGAAAATGCTCCGGTTGTTATTTTAGTGTCGCCGCAGCTGGGTCAAAATATTGGTGCGGTGTGCCGCTGCATGCTGAATTTTGGCCTAACAGAACTTCGCCTTGTCGCGCCCCGTGATGGTTGGCCGAATCCTGACGCCGACGCCATGGCGGCGGGGGCGATGCGGGTTTTGGACAATGCGAAGCTTTTCGGCACAACTGAAGAAGCCGTTGCGGACTTGTCATATGTTTTGGCGGCAACGGCGCGGCGAAGGGAACTTGAAGTGCCCGTTATTGGCACAGGTAAGGTCGGGGCAGACCTACGCGCAAAGGCCAATCGCGGTGTGAAAACGGGCATATTATTTGGGCCTGAAAAAGCGGGACTTAAAAACGCCGATGTGGTTTTGGCAGATGCGATTTTGACCTATCCTGTTAATCCTGCTTTTCAATCATTAAATCTGGCGCAAGCGGTGAATATTTTTGCCTATATTTGGCAATCTGCTGAGAGCGCCGCCCCGCCCGCAACCTTTGAAGATATGGGGGCCAATCCCCCAGCATCAAAAGACGACCTTATCCGCTTGTTTGAACATCTTGAAGATGAGCTTGAGACAGCGGGGTTTTTCTTCCCGCTGGAGAAAAAAACACTCATGAGCCAAAATATTCGCGCGCCGCTCATGCGGGCGAAAATGACGTCCCAAGAAGTGCGAACATTTAGAGGAATTGTGAAAGCTTTGGCCAAAGGGCGCGGGGCCGCAAAGGTCAAATAAACAGAGATTAAACCAAGCGCTTTGGTTTTACCGCTTAAAGTTACCGGCTTTAGGCGTTTGCGCTTCAAGAGCATCACGCGCAGCCATAACATCAGCATGGATGGCCTGTAGACTACGGCGAGAGGGCTTATCACTCGTGGATAAAAGTGTCTCGATTGATTTCAAGGCGTCATCTAAATCTTCTGCCGCCCGATTAATATAGGGCGGGCGCTCGCTATCAAAATGACTTTCAAGATGTTTTGTCATGGTATCAGCGGCCGGAAGGCAATACATGATCGACATGCCCGTCGGCAGCCGTGTTTTGTGACTCCCGCAAGCCGTATCGAGCTGAGCTTGCGTCAGGTTGGACGCACTGCGTAGATCTGCACCGGAGAGGTCGGCCCCGTCAAACTTTGTATCTGTGAGGAGGGCATTCCCGAATTTAACCCCTTGCATGATTGTTTGGCTGAGATTGGCTTTTTTTAAATCAATATGATCAATGCGCGCGTTTATAAAATAAGACCCTGTAAAATCAGCCTCTTCCGCAGAAACGCTAATAAGTTTGGTGTCGTTAAAAATATTATTTTGAAACTCCCCGCGAGTCATATCGGCGCGGCTTAGATTGGCGAGCCGAAGGTTAGACTGGGTTAACTTGGCCTCAATAAGTGTGGCGTCTGTAAGGACGGAGGATTCGAAGTTAACCTTTTCGCCGCTAACGCCGACAAGATAGGCACGGCGAAAATGAGTGGCCGAGAGATTGGAATTATCAAATTTTCCGCCGCTTAGGTTTGAGCGGTTAAAAAATGAGCCTGAAAAATCTGCATTTTGCAACTGCATACGGGTCATGGTTTTATTCGACAAATCACAGCTTGCACATGAACCTGACAATGTGTGTAGGCGGGCATCGACTTTGATCTGCGCAGCCGCAGGCCCTGCTAAAAAGAGGTAACTTGTTGATACACCCAATAAAATTTTAACAAAGTGACATCTCATAGGCTGTAGACTAGCGCCCACGACCGCTTAAAGCGAGTAAATTCCAAGTAATGTTGAACAAAAAATGCAGATTATGTTGCGAAACAGCCACAAAATTTGTCACATTTATTTACGAGCACCCCGTTTTCACTTACGAACAACCCGTTGTCGCCCCGCAGCTATCGCATTTAAGGCAGGTACCATTGCGGGTTAGGGTAAAATGCCCACAATCTGTGCAGGCATCTCCCGTATAACCTTTGAACCGTGACGTTTCCTGTTTATGTCTTTGTTTTATATTAGGGTTATTATCGTCTTTATGGGTGACGTCTTGCGAGTTTACATCCATATTCGCAGTGTCAGAGCCCGCTATATCGACTATATTTGCGGTTTCATCACCTCTGTCTTTGCGTGAAAAAGGCAGAATGTTATCATCCCCTGGTTTGCCGCGCAGAAAGCCTTTGCTTTGTCCCGGAAGTAGCTTGGGCTTGCGCCAATCTTGGCTGGGGGCCGGGTTTCGCTCTGCTTCACCGCGCCCGAGGTGATCGGGGGGCTCGCCAGAGCCTGTATTATGGGCCAAATCATCCCATCCTAGATAGGAAATACCAAGCTCTCTAAAAATATAATCAAGGATCGAATTGGCAAATTTGATCTTGTCATTACCTTTTACAAGGCCCGATGGTTCAAAACGGGTGAACACAAAGGCCTCGACAAATTCTTCAAGTGGGACGCCATATTGAAGACCAATCGAAATCGCGATCGCAAAATTATTCATCAATGAACGAAAGGCCGCGCCTTCTTTGTGCATATCAATGAAAATCTCGCCGAGGCGGCCATCTTCAAACTCGCCCGTATGAATATAGACCTTATGTCCGCCGACACTCGCTTTTTGGATGTAGCCCGTACGGCGATCGGGAAGGCGGTCACGTTCAAAAGGTTTTTCGACAATACGTTCAATGATCTTTGGTGTGACATTTTCTGCGTGGCGGTTAATTTTATCTACCATTGAGCCGTCTTGGCCGTCATCAATCGCATTTAAATGATCTTCATCCATCAGACTAGCGGCGAGGGGCTGTGAGAGTTTGGAGCCGTCCCGGTATAGGGCAATGGCTTTCAGGCCCTGCCGCCAAGCCTGCATATAAATTTCAGCACAATCCTTTATGGCGGCGCTGCGCGGCATATTAACGGTCTTGGAAATAGCCCCAGAGATAAAAGGCTGGGCGGCGGCCATCATGCCAATATGGGCGGCAGGGGATAAGGCCCGCGTGCCTGTACGCCCGCACGGCATGGCGCAGTCAAATACGGCCAAATGTTTGGACTTTAAATGCGGGGCACCTTCAAGGGACATTGCCCCGCTACAATAGATATTGCCCGCTTCTATGTCGCCATTGGAAAAGCCTAAAACCGGCAAAAGGTCATGGCCGAAATGGGCGATTTGCTCCTCTGAGAGGTTCAGGACGTCGCGGCAAAATTGATCACCGATTATGTTTGTATTAAAGACATAACGAATATCAAAAGCGTCTTTTATTTGCGTATTGATCTGCGCGACTTTCTCTGCCGTAAAGCCTAAATGTTTCAGGCGGGCGGTGCTAATACCCGGCTCATCAGGGCCTAATTGGGAAGGGAGCCTGCCGTGGCCCAGCGCGTACCGAGTTAAATCATCAATATTATCAAGACTATAACCGAGTGTTTTTAAAGCTTGCGGCACGGCTTGGTTTATAATTTTGATATGGCCGCCGCCCGCGAGTTTTTTAAATTTAACTAAGGCGAAGTCCGGCTCTATACCCGTCGTATCGCAGTCCATAACAAGGCCGATTGTGCCTGTGGGGGCGATGACGGAGATTTGTGCATTACGAAAGCCGTGAGTTTCCCCAAGCTGTAGGGCCTTGTCCCAGGTTTCAGCCGCCGCTTTGACGATATTTGGGCAGGGTGAGCTGCCGATATTTAGCGCTTGTGGGATATGGGCTAGGCCTTCAAAGTCTTGCTCCCCGGCGGCGGCGCGGCGGTGATTACGAATAACCCGCAGCATAGAGCTTTCGTTTTTCTTATATTGCGGAAAAGCGCCCAAATGTTTAGCCATTTCGGCGGAGGTTTCATAAGCCTTACCGGATAAAAGCGCTGTGAGCGCCCCTGCATAGGCGCGGCCTTGATCGCTATCATAAGCCATGCCGCGTGACATAAGCAGCCCGCCGAGATTGGCATATCCCAGCCCTAATGTGCGAAATTCATAGCTTTTCTGCGCAATGTTTTTTGACGGAAATTGTGCCATCATCACAGAAATTTCGAGTACGATTGTCCAAAGCCTGACAGCCTGCATATAGCCGGCAATGTCAAATGCCCCGCTGTCATCTTTGAACCGCATGAGATTAAGCGAGGCGAGGTTACAGGCGGTATCGTCTAGGAACATATATTCCGAGCAGGGGTTGGAGCCTTGAATGTCTCCAGAGGCTGTGCAGGTGTTCCATGCGTTGATATTGTCATGATATTGCACGCCGGGATCAGCGCTGTCCCATGCGGCCCGCGCGATTTTTTGCCAGAGTGCCCGCGCTGATATGGTTTGCGAAACGGCCCCGTCTGTGCGGCGAAGAAGCTGCCATTGCTCATCATTTTGCACGGCTTTTAGGAAAGCGTCAGTCACCCGCACGGAATTATTCGCATTTTGGCCCGACACCGTATTATAAGCGATGCTGTCCCAATCGGCGGTGAAAATATCGGTTTTAATCTCGTCTATGCCTTGCTTGGCCAAATCAAGGGCGCGGTTAATGGCCCCGCTCGGCACGGCGCGGTTCTGCGCGGCGCGTATAGCTTTGGCGAGCGCTATGTTTTGGGCGGGATCGCAGGGATCGCCTAATTCCGCATTTTGGCAGGCAGATAAAATATTATTCAGCGCCGTATTGACGGCCTTGGAGCCCGCAACAAGAGCAGCAACTTTCATTTCTTCGGATGATTTCCAGTCAATAAAATCTTCGATATCCGGGTGGTCAATGTCAATGATCACCATTTTTGCGGCGCGGCGGGTAGTGCCGCCGGATTTAATCGCACCGGCGGTGATGTCCCCGACCTTTAAAAACGATAGCAAGCCAGAGCTTTCCCCGCCGCCCGAGAGCGGCTCACCCTTGCCGCGAATATTAGAAAAATTAGACCCTGTGCCAGAGCCATATTTAAACAACCGTGCTTCACGTATCCATAAATCCATAATGCCGCCGGATGATAAAAGGTCATCTTTGACAGATTGAATAAAACAAGCATGAGGCTGCGGGCGGGAATATGCATCTTTGGAGGCTTTGGCTTTGCCCGTCTGTTCATCAACATAATAATGTCCTTGGGCGCTGCCTGTGAGGCCGTAGGCCCAATTTAGCCCCGTATTAAACCATTGCGGACTATTGGGGGCCGCCATTTGCACGGCCAACATATAGCGGATTTCATCGAAAAATGTACGGGCATCGGCTTCGGCGTTAAAATAACCACCGCGCCAACCCCAATAAGTCCAGCAGCCTGCCATACGGTTAAACACTGCGCGGGCATCGGTCTCCCCGCCATATTGCGATTCTTCTGTGGCTTGCCGTTTTTGTAGCCAATCGGGAATATTATTATCGCCGATAAGCTTTGTATCAGAGGGAACCCCGGCTCTGCGGATATATTTTTGAATGAGAATATCGCTTGCGACCTGTGACCATGTGCTCGGCACCATGACTTCGGCAGATTTACGCAGCAAACGGCCATCGAAATGACGTAGCTCACTGACCCGAGGCTCAAAGCTAAGGCTCTGGTAGGGGCTTTGACCCGCTTTGGTGTAATAGCGATTAATCAGCATGATCGACTCCCTAACCTTAAGATAAGTATGGGGTCAAGGAAGGGCAATAGTTGCCGCAATGGATATGTGGGTATAACTTATGATCATAATGGGCGTAACGCTTTGTTGGGCAGCATAGCGGCAGCCCTAGAGGCTGTATAAAGCTGAATTTTGGCCTATTCTTGCCATAAAATCTCCACATCACATCTTTACCCTGCGGCTGAGTCGGGCCATAAGGCCAGTATATGCGGGCCTTTGTACCTGCATGTAGTGAAGTTAAATTTTAACATGGCGGCCTTTATGTCGAGCTTTATCAAACGTCTATTTACGTGGTGGAACGGCGCAACTCTTGGAACGCTTTTGCAAATTCGTTCCAAGGGCGCGAAGGTCGGGGAAGATGAATTTGGCAATAGCTATTTCGAAGAAAAAGGCGAGGGCTATGATGGCCGTAAGCGCCGCTGGGTGACTTATACGGGCTATGCGGACGCTTCGCGCGTGCCGCCGGAATGGCATGGTTGGCTGCATCATATGTATGATGATGCGCCGAGTGATGTGCCGCTAAAAACGCAAGACTGGGAGCTTCCACATCAGCCGAACCTGACAGGCACTGTCCATGCCTATAAGCCCAAGGGTAGTCTTGATAGAGGCGGCATGCGTGACAAAACCGCCAGTGACTATGAGGCGTGGAGTCCTGATGCATAACGCGCTGCGGCCTGCTATGCCTGTGTTGAAGCATTTGCTTATTATAAGCGCTCTATGCGCTTTGCCATATCAAATGGCCTATGCGCAAGTTGATGACGATACGCAAACAGAGGTAGAGATTATAGATGATCAAGGCCTTGTGGATAACGCGCCAAAACAGCGCCCCAATATGATTGGCGATACGGCCGTTTTGCGTACCCTTGATAAAGTGACGGCGATTACCAAAGATTTTAATGTCAAAATCGGCGAGAGCCTTAAATTCGCTAGCCTGACGATTGATGTTAAACATTGCGAGATTAAGCCGCCGGAAGCGATTCCTGAAACCTTTGCCTTTTTACAGATTTTCGAACCGCCGCAACTTCGCCCGAAAGAGCGAGAAAAGCTTAAAACGGAGCCTGAACCAGTTAAGCTATTTTCCGGATGGATGCTCGCCTCAAAGCCTGCTATCTCTGCACTTGATCATCCGGTTTATGATGTCTGGGTGATTGGCTGTCAGGGCGGGGCTATTCAAGGCTAGGGCTTTCTTTAAAGGGGCTTTGAAAAATTAGCCTCTATGCTCAGCGCCGCTTTAAGCCGGTTTTGATAATCCGCGCGGGTGATCTCTATCCCGCCCATGCTCGCAAGATGATCGGTTGAAAACTGTGTATCAAGCAGCACATAGCCGCAGGCATTAAGGCGCTCTACCAATTTAATCAGCGCAATTTTGGAGCCGTTAACCGCCCGCGAAACCATGCTTTCACCGAAAAATGCCCCGCCAATAGATACGCCGTAAAGCGCGCCTATAATCTGCTCGTCTCGCCAAACTTCGACGGAGTGGGCATGGCCCATATGATGAAGCTGGGTGTAGAGATATTCAATGCCGTGGTTAATCCATGTGGTTTGACGCTGTGGCGCAGCTTGGGCGCAAAGGGCAATCACTTCGGGGAAAGCGCGGTTATAAGTGACCTCAAAATCATGGGCCTTCATGACTTTGCGCATAGAGCGGGAGATATGAAGTCCATCCAGCGGGATAATGCCGCGGGCTTGAGGGTCAACAAAGAAAATAGTTTCATCACCCCGATCATCGGACATAGGAAATATGCCGCGGCGATAGCAGTTAAGTAAATCTTCTGGGCCAAAGCTGTTCATAGGCCATCTATTTTAAGGGCGGCAGCATAAAATGTCATTAAGGCAAATAAACATCTTTCCATATGAATAATTGCGTTTTATATGTCACGCCAATTTTTAACATATGGCCTTATTTGTGTGAAGGCTTATTTTGATCAGGGGTGATTAATGTTCCGGACATTTTCGATTTCTACGGCTTTACTGCCATTTATTACATTATCTTTGGCAGCCTGTACAACGAGCCAAGTAAAAAAAAATGCGGCCGATACACCGGAAGCTGTCGCGACGGCGCCGACTAAAGCCCTTAATATTAATAAGCGCGAAATTCCGGATGAACTTAAAGACCTCGGCAATCCCTATGACGTAAAAGAAGGACTGTCTTGCCAAGATATCCAAGATGAAATTACGTTTCTGACGGAGTTTGCGGGGCCTGATTGGGATTCCGATGAACATTATACAAAATCGGGCCGAAGCGCGGCAGAGTTTGCAGATGCAGTGCTACCTTACGGCGGGATTGTGCGGTTTATCTCCGGCGCGAGTGAGCATGAGAAAAAGCTGGCTGCGGCCCATGGCTATTCCTCTGTACGGCGCGCAGTACTTAAAACGCGGGCCAAAAACAAGGGCTGCAAATAAGGATTGCAAGCAAAGGGCTTTTAATTATTTCGCCTTTAACTTCGTTTTAAGTTGGTCTGGGTTTTCTGCCCAGAGAAAGCCGAAACTTACTGCGCCGTCTTTGGTCGTGGTGTGATGATGTAGCCGGTGGGCGAGGACAAGGCGAAACAGATAACCCGCTTTGGGGCTGTAATGAAACGGCCATCTTTGATGCACAAGCCCGTCATGGACAAAGCCGTAAAGCAGGCCGTATATTGTAAAACCGAGCGCGATATACCAAAGCGGCGTCCACCACAAGGAACCGGCGATAAATAGCCCCGCCGCAATCACAGAAAAGCACACAGCATAAAGGTCGTTTTTCTCAAACGGGCCATTTGTATGCACATGGTGGCTTTCATGCCATCCCCAACCAGGGCCGTGCATGTAATATTTATGAAAAGCCCAAGCAAAGACTTCCATAAAAACGATACTGCCGAGGGTGAGCGCGATATTAACAATCACGGCGTAGGCTCTTGGTGTTTACGGCTCGGCAATCGCCACCACGGCTCTTGCGGGTAAAGGTGATGTTCATGGTGATAGCCAAAGTGAAAACAGGTGAGTAATGACAGCCAGCCGGGATAATTATTACTGCGGGCATTATGCGCATCGGCAAAATTACCGCCGTGCTTATGGGTCAGATAAGTGCCGAAGTAAAACAGTTGGAATGAGGATAAAACCGCCGGTACCGCCCACATGATAATTGTATTGGCGTAGCTCGCGCCCAAGAGCAAATAGGCGGTAGTGATGACAAATAAAGTTAGAAACTGCTTTATACCGAAGTAAGTGGTGAAAAATTTAAAATACCATGGCCAAAATTTATGCGGGTTATTTGCGTTGAAATCCGGGTCTTTATCTGTGCCGGGAAAAGCGTGATGATCCATATGGGCCGCTTTCATTGTTTGAAAATTAAAGCCCGCATAGTAAAATAAAATGGCTGTGCCGAGTGCATCATTCAGCCGCGAATTTTCCGGGGTAAGCGTGCCGTGCATGGCGTCATGGGCACAAATAAACAATCCCGTATAAAGCCAGCATTGGCACAAAATAAGCCCTGCCGTGACAAAAACATTCCCCGCCATATCGTGAAAGAAAACACTATAAATATGCACGAACATCCAAACACTTAACAGCAAAGTTACAAGCACAAGGCCTGTCGGGCGCTGGGGATATGTCGTCACATGTTTCATAGGCTCACAGTCTATAGGCGGCGTAATCTATGGGTGATGATAACGGTCAAAAATAGAGCCGCTGCACTGCACCCAAATAAAATCAGCCAGACCCATAACAGATCACCAAGGCTTTGTCCCCGCGCCAAAATGCCGTAGATAGCCTCAATCGCCCAATGGTTCGGCGTGAAACGCCCAAGCCCTTGTAGCCAGTCGGGCATCATAAAGCGCGGCACCATAGAGCCGCCAATGGCCGAGCAGAGCAGGACGATAAAGGTGGAGACCGTATTCATCTGTGCGGGCGTACGGCACAGGCTCGCGGTTAACATGCCAATAGAGGCGGCAAGGCTCGCTGTTCCTAAACAGGCGAAGACTAAGCCGGCTATATTGGACGTTATATCCACATCAAAAAACAGGGCTGCGACGATGAGGATTAAGATGACTTGCGTTAGGCCAATAAAGGTCAGGAATAAATATTTTCCGAATATAAGTTTCATTAGGCTCAGCGGGCCGGGTAGAATACGGCGAGACATCCCGCTTTCCCGTTCTTCTAAGGTGAGGGCTGCGCCCTGCATGGCCGAAAATAACAGGAATAAAATTGCCACCCCGCCGACATAATAGGTCACGGAGGGGTCTTTTGGCCCTTTTTTCGCCCCGCTTTCAATGGCCGATTCACTTGCAATCAAGTCAAACTCTGGGGCGGCTATATTTTGCGTCGCGATGAATTGGCGGATTTGGCCTTTTAAAATGGTTGCCGCCACGTCTCGGCTTGGCTCGGTTATAATAGTAAGAGCGGGGGCGTCATTGGCCAGAGCGGGGAGGCCGCTAATGATCAGGCCAACATCTTCTGTACCAAGAGCGATGCGCTCTTTGATGTCGGCTTTGGTGAAATCAGATTTAAAGGTGATGCTATAGTCGGCGCTGCCCTGTAGGTTTTGGGCGAAGTTCTGAACGGCGGCGTCTGGGCTGCTCACGGCCATTGCGACGCGAATATCTAAATTACCGCCCGCTGCATTAGAGAAGATCGAGGCAAACACTGCGAAGATAAATCCCGGCAAGATAAAGGCGAGGATTAAGGCCCCTTTATCGCGCCAAAGCCGGAGCCACATGGTTTTAAGAACCGCGCTAATCATGTTGGAAAGCTGCCCGTTTTCTCAACAATCTCCATGAGCCGCGCCAGATTGGGCCGCCGAATAGAGACGTCTCTAACGGCGGGCTGGAGGCGTTCCGTGGCGGCTATGAGCCTTGCGAGGTAATCACGATTATTCACAGGCGTGAAAAGCTGCCAGCGCGTCGGCACAGCGCCGGGAGTGAGGGAGAAGCTTTGCATGATTTGCTGCTGTTGCGGGGAGGGCGGCTGTACGAAATCAACAATTATTTCTCGGCGATCCCCAAAGGCGCGCGACAGGATTTGCGCCCCGTGGTCATGGGCGAGAACCCGCCCGCTTGCGAGGAATAAAATATGATCGCAATAATGCTCAACCTCTTCAAGCTCATGAGTGACAAGAATAATCGTCATACCTTGAGCGGCGAGGGTTTTTAAAAGGCTGTGGATAGCGTCTCGGGCGGGGGTATCAACGCCCGCTGTCGGCTCGTCTAAAATAAGCAAGTCAGGATCATGCATGATTGCGGCGGCGACATTAATGCGCCGCTTCATACCGCCCGACATATGGCTGATGCGGGTGCCCGCCTTGGCGCTCATATCGACTTGCGCTAGGGCCGTATTGACTGTGCTGTTTTGCTGATCTTTGGGTAAAGCCAGATATTGCGCAAAAGCATTTAGGTTCTCGCGGGCGGTTAGAAACGGGTAAAGCGCGATATCCTGCGGGACAATGCCAATGCGTGCCGCACGATCGCTGCGCGGTTTAAGGCGCTCACCTTTGATATGGATATCGCCGCCGCTGAGGTCAATTTGTCCGCATATGGCTTTGATAAGGCTTGTTTTCCCTGCACCGTTAGGCCCAATGAGCCCTGTAATACTCCCGCTAGTAAGGGTAATGTTAATGTCTTTAAGGGCCTGAAACCCGCCGTAAGATGCGCAGAGGTTTTTAATCTCAAGACAGGGGGTCATGACAGCAATGAAAACTGCGTATCAATGACGTGTAAAAGTGTGTCTTGCGTGGTCAAATTTGCGGCCATAACCGAGCGCCGCGCTGATACCATATAACCTGATAAGCGCCGCATGGCCCCGTCTTGTCCTTCAAGGGCCAAGAGGGTGGCTTTACCAATATCGCGCTGGGTGGATTTTTGGCTGTCGACTTCGGATAAAATCACGTCTTTTAAATCATCCAAGAGCTGAAAGGCGAGGCCGATTTGTTTTGAAAACCCCATAAGATGCGTGGACTGCGCGGCGGAGGCCTGTCCGATAATAGCGGCGGCTTCGATGGTGAAATCAAATAAAGCCCCAGTTTTAAGGGCGTTGACCCGTTCGACTTTTTCAACCCCCGTACTCATATCATCATTAGCAAGGTCAGCGATTTGCCCCGCGATTAAGCCGCTAGAGCCGACACTGCGCGAGAGGCTTTCGACAAGATTTATGCGCTGCTCGGAGGATAAGTCATGGGTACGGGCGATAATCCCAAAGGCGCGATTAAGCAGGTTCGTGGCGGCCAAAACTGCTGTGCTTTCAGAGAAGGCTAAATGCACAGTCTCCCGTCCGCGCCGCAAATCCGCATCATCCATACAGGGCAGGTCATCTAATATAAGTGAGGCCGTATGCACAATCTCTGCCACCGCCCCAATGCGCAAGGCCGAGCCCCGCGGCGCGCCGAGCCCTTCGGCAATGGCAAGGCAAAGAAGAGGGCGGAAGCGCTTACCGGGGGCCATAAGCGCATGATGCTGCGCGTGGTGAAGGGGCTTGGGCCATGTCTCAATGGCTGGGATTAAAGCTTCGAGGGATTGATTAACATCGCGGCGTGCGGCGTGAAGCCAATCATCCGGCGCGCCGGGAATCACATTTTGAGAAAGGGCTGTCATAACTTATGCTTAATGGTCTGGATGCGGGCTTTCAATCATATATTGCGCGGCCCTAATAAACATCGCTCTGAACCATAGCGTTATTACTCAAGCTTGCGGTTATGAAATCAAATTGACAACGTTGACAATTTTAATATTGCGGGCCACAAATAGGTCCTATGATAGGGGCTTATTTTCAGACTATAACAAGCGTGTCTGTGGCAAGATATGGTAATGGGTCTTACACATTAAAAGGAGCTTAACTATGCCAACGGCACAACAATATCCGCTACGCATCGGCATGGTCGGCGGTGGTAATGAGGCATTTATTGGCGCGGTTCACCGCCACGCCTTGCGTCTTGATGGTCATTGCACCCTTGTCTGCGGCGCGCTGTCGAGTACGCCCGCTCGTGCCCGAGCTTCCGGCGAGGTCTTAGGCTTGCCCAAAGAGCGCATATATAATAGCTGGCAAGACATGTTGGCGGCGGAAGCCAAACGCCCCGAAGGCGAGCGCATGGAAGCCGTCTCGATTGTAACGCCCAACCATTTACACAAAGCCGTGGCCATTGCCGCTATTGAGGCGGGGTTTCACGTCATCAGTGATAAACCCGCGACTATCAGCCTTGATGAAGCCCGTGAGATTGAAATGGCCTTAAACGCCCACCCCCATGTGCGCTATGCGCTCACGCATACTTATTTAGGTTATCCAATGGTGCGTCATGCGCGGCATGTTGCGACAAGCGGCGCATTAGGGCGGCTGCGTAAGGTTTATGTGGAATATACTCAAGGCTGGCTATCCGACGCCATTGAAGGCGCACAAAAACAAGCGGGATGGCGCACAGATCCGAAACGTTCTGGCCCGTCGGGTTGTATGGGCGATATTGGTTCTCATGCCCATAACTTGACGGAATATATTACGGGGGAGCCCTTTACCGAGCTGCGGGCCTGGCTCCAAGCGGTTGTTCCGGGACGCGAAATTGATGATGACGGCATGGTGTTTTTTAAACAGACAGGCGGCATCACAGGGGTTTTGACCGCAAGCCAGATTTGCGCAGGCGAGGAAAACAGGCTGTGCATTCGCGTTTACGGCGAAAAGGGCGGGCTTGAATGGTGCCAAGAAGAGCCGAATACGCTGATGGTGAAATATGCTGATGGCCGCCAAGAACGGCTCCGCGCGGGGCTGAATTTATCAGATGATGCCGCCCGCATAAGCCGCACCCCAAGCGGACACCCGGAAGGCTATCTGGAGGCCTTTGCCACGCTTTATAGTGATTTTGCCAAAAGCCTGCGCGGTGAGGGGGATTATTTTGTTCCCGATATTACGCAGGCCTTGCGGGGCATGGCTTTTATTGAACGGGTTGTTGAAAGCTCCGCCCAAGGGGGCGCGTGGCTGGATATGGGATATTAAGACAGGATTAGACATGACAAAGACACTCTCACGCAAAGAGCTTGGCGCGCTGAAGGCGCAAAAAGGCATGAAAGGCCCGGCGGTTTTCCTCGCGCAATTTATGCAAGATGAAGGGCCGTTCTCGACCCTTAAAACGGCGGCTGAATGGATGGCGGATGCGGGCTATGTTGGCCTGCAAATTCCGTCTAATGATCCGCGCTGTATGGATCTTCAAAAAGCGGCAGAGAGCCAAACTTACGCCGATGAAATTGTCGGGATTTGCGAAGAAGCAGGCTGCGTGGTCACAGAGTTGTCGACCCATTTACAAGGGCAGCTTGTGGCCGTCCATCCCGCCTATGATGATTTATTTGACGCCTTTGCCCCCGAAAGTTTACGGGGGATACCTGATGAGCGGCAAAAATGGGCGGTGCAGCAGCTTAAATATGCAGCCAAAGCCAGTGAGCGCATGGGACTAACGGCGTCTGTGACGTTCTCTGGCGCGTTATTATGGCCAACGGTTTACCCGTGGCCGCAGCGACCGGCGGGATTAGTCGAAGAAGGCTTTGCGGAGCTTGGGCGGCGTTGGCGGCCTATCTTGGATTGTTATGAAGATCACGGGGTGGATTTATGCTATGAAATCCATCCGGGTGAAGATCTGCATGACGGGGCAACATTTGAAATGTTCTTAGATGCAGTGGACGATCATAAGCGCGCCAATATTCTCTATGACCCAAGCCATTTTATTTTGCAGCAGCTTGATTATCTTCACTATATCGATCTTTATCATGAACGGATTAAAATGTTCCATGTCAAGGATGCGGAATTTATCCCAAGCGGGCGTGTTGGGGTTTACGGGGGATATCAAGATTGGCGCAACCGGGCCGGGCGGTTCCGCTCTCTTGGGGATGGACAAATTGATTTCAAACAAATATTCTCAAAACTCACCCAATACGGCTTTGACGGCTGGGCCGTTCTGGAATGGGAATGTTGCTTTAAACATCCCGAAGATGGGGCCCGCGAAGGCGCGCCGTTTATCGCAGCTCACATGATTCGCGAAGCGGAACATGCCTTTGATGATTTCGCAGGCGGGGCGACAGATGCGCAAACTTTACGGAAAATTTTAGGCCTGTCTTAGTTTGCCGCGCTGGTTTCGTCCTTAAAAAGCTATAATCAAGCGGGGTTCACGGAACCTTGTTTGTTATTAAGCGTTTTGTTTGGGTATCATTCATATTGCCTTCGTTATTCGGGTTTGCTGTGCATTGGAGAACGCTATGAAAAAGCTGTTTATCGGTATTGTCGTTATTATTGGATTACTCATTGGAGCGGTTCTCATTCTTCCAAGTCTTGTACCGGCGTCGGCTTATAAAGAAAAAATTGAATCCCAACTGGCGATTGCCTTGGGCCGAGATGTGGCCATTACAGGTGATGTGAAGCTCTCTGTTTTTCCTGTCCTTAAAGCCCAAACCGGCGCGATTGAAATTGATAATGCGGACGGGTTTACCGCCGAGCATTTCATCACAATGGAGGGGCTTGATGCGCGCATTCGTCTTTTGCCTTTATTCTCCAAGCGCGTCGAAGTCGCAAAGTTTGAGCTAACGCGCCCTGTCATTAATCTCGAGAAAAAAGCCGATGGCTCTGTCAACTGGATGTTTGGCGATAAGGAGCCTGCCGAGACGCCAAAGCCCGAAACGGAGGGTTTTAAGCGAGATGGACGGTTTAATGATTTTGATCCAAAAATCGGACAATTTGCAATAACGGATGGCCAGATTTTCTACCGCGATAATGCCGCTGATACGGCCCATGACATTACCAATGCGAGCCTGTCTTTCAGCCTGCCGTCTCTTGATGAAGTCGTCGAGATTGACGGGGCGATGACCCTCGATGGTACGCCCATTGATCTGGATGTTATGCTGGATACGCCGCGCTATTTCCTCGGCGGCGGCGTGGCGAATTTCACGGCTAAACTGGCAACAGAATTTGCTGACCTTGATGCTAAAGGCGAATTTACAGAAAGCGCCGACATTGCCTTTAACGCCAATATTGACGGCAATATCCGCGACGTAGCTGCCTTAGTCGCCCTTGTCCCCCAAGAAGTTAAATATGCGGAGCTTTTAAACGCAGGCACATTCTCCGGTGATTTTGCATATGACGGCGCGCAGGTCACGGCGGCTAATAGCAATATAAAACTTGAAGGTAATTTGTTTGAAGCTAGCTATGCAGGGGATGCCAAAATTAACCTTGCGCAGGCGGATGTTGCGCCGGTGTTTTCCGGCCGGGTGTCTGCGGATGTGAATAATGTTCCAGCGCTTTTAAGGGCTGTGGAGCAAAATATTGACGGGGCGGAGCTTGTGAAAACCGCCAATGTTACCGCTGATTTATCCGCTAAAGACAAAGGCTTTATCGCCCGTAACCTCACCGCGCAGGTAAGCGGGGATAACCTGAAAGCTAGCTATGAAGGACAGGCCGATATTGGCGATGTTGTTACCGCGCAAGGGGATTTTACCGCCTCTATCCAGCAGCTCCCCGCCGCTGTGAAAGCCCTTAAGCTTGAGATTGAGCAAGAGGTCGTTATCGACAGCGCCGACCTAGCGGGCCGTTTATCTTATAGTGAAGAGCTAATCGATGTTGATCTATCCCGCGCCGATGTGGCCGGTGCGAACCTTAGCGGAAGCTATCAAGGCGGCGTGACAATGCGCGGCAAAGATGTCAGCGCCAAAGGCCGGTTCTCCGCCGATGCGCAGCAAATCCCTGCGCTAATGACAGCCCTTAAGCTTGATGTGAAACAAGCGGCAATTTTAGATAAAGCCAAAGTTTCGGGGGATGTTGATTATAGTGCAGAGGCGATCAGTCTTAATTTCAATGAAGCCCAAATCACCAGCCCCGACCTTACGGCCGCTTATCAAGGCCGCGTGAACATGCGCGGTGAGGACATCGCCGCGAAGGGCACTGTCTCGCAGCTTGATATTCCGTCTGCCGCTACCCTCATGCAAAAGGCAGGTATTGAGGCCAAAGCCGCCGCCATGATTGGCCGCGTGTCCTTGGGCGGGCCTCTAAACGTGGATTATGACGGCAGCCGCGCTGCGCTTGAAAATGTTAATATTAATCTCACAGACGGCGCGCTTAACGGCGGTTATATCGGTAATCTCACCCAGACCCTTGGCGAGACTCCCCAGACCGCCCTTAGCGGCAGTTTCAAAGCTGACGGCGCAAGCCTTCGCCGCACGGCTGCCGTCTTTGATGTGGAGCTTCCGGCCAGTACGCCGCAAGGACAAGTGTTTGAAGCCTATAATGTCAACGGCACGATAAGTGGTGATTTAAATAATCTAAATGTCACCTTATCAGATATGCGCCTTGATGCGCTCTCTGGCTCAGGGCAGTTTACAGCTGCGCTATCGGGGGCCAAGCCAAGCCTAAACGGTAATATTAATATTCCAAACTTGGATGTGCGCCCCTACCAGGCTGCCTATGCGCCGCCGCCTAATGCGCCCAAGCCGGAAGGCTGGAGTAAAGAACCACTGAATGTTGATGCGCTTAAAAACTTTGACGCGGATATCACCTTGTCGACGCAAAAACTCCTGACAAGCTCTGTGAGCTTCGGAGAGTCGAATATTCAAACCAAGATTAAAGACAGCCAGCTTACGGTCGATTTTCCAAACATGGCACTTTATGGGGGCCGTGGCCGCTTGTTAATGCGCGTTGATGCTCGACGCCGCAATCCGGCGCTGGATCTTGATGTTAATCTCGCGTCTTTAGATACGGAAAGTGTTGTCTCTAAATTTGTTACCTTTGCTAATGCAAGCGGGACGGGCGCGACGAATTTTAAAATTCGCGGTGCAGGTCTCTCTATGGACAGCCTGATGAAGTCCTTAAGCGGCGGCGGCGAATTTGGCGTTCGCGACGGACAAGTTCGCGGGATTGATATGGCCGCCACTTTAAGCGGGTTTTCACAAGGCGGGCTATCCCTGCAAAGCGCCGTTGATGGTCTCGGCGCGGGTAAAGTTACGAGCTTCAGAGACATCATTGGTAAATTCTCGATGAATAACGGCGTGATGAGCATTGATACATTTAGCTTTGACGCGCTTGGCGTTGCGGCGGCTGGCGGCGGGCGTGTTGATATTGGTAATCAACAGATCGACTTTCGCTTTAAACCACGCCTCACCACGGCGGATGCCAGCGGCATTGCCAAAAGTGGTATTCCATTACGGGTGAGCGGCGGCTTCTCTAACGTTAAAACGGGCCTTGACCAAGATGCGGTCGGCTCATTGCTCGCCTCCCAAGCGCAAAGCCTCATCCAAGATCAAGTCGGGGGAACAGCCGGCGCGGTTCTTGGCAGTCTTTTGGGCGGCGGACAAGCCGCAGGTGCAGCGCCGCGGCAAGGCGGGGCGCCAGATGTGAATAATGTTCTCGGTAGTCTTCTCGGCGGCGGCGCTCAAGCGCCCAATCAAGGGCAAAGTCAACCGCAAGGTCAAGCGCCGTCAGGCCAACCACAGCCTACCGAAGAGGTAAACCCCGAAGACCTCGCCAAAGACCTTATCGGCGGTCTATTTGGCAGTAAGAAGAAAAAGAAGAAAGACAAGTAGAGGTGTTTTACTATATCTGAATGAAAACATGAACATCGTAAATTATTTACGCTGTGGTGATGCGTTAGGAGGGGGAGGTGACGCTTCAGAATTACCGTACCCAGTTCAAAGCGTGGTTTAGGTTTTTCGGGCTTTTAATAGCCCTTATGTGGGGAAGTTGGATTTTAGGTTGGACTCTATCATTTTTTGCGAGTTTTCCTGATCCAATGCAGTGCATAAGATTAACAATTTGGTTCTTATTTTTAAACCTTATCATGCCACTTGTAATG
>CALFVT010000012.1 GCA_937928165.1 uncultured Caulobacterales bacterium | reverse complement strand
TCAATTTCTGACGGGGCATTATCATCTGCGGGCGTATCCGTGCTTGGCAGAATCTCGCCGTCATTGGATGAACCATAGCTCGGTTTTATCGCGGCGGGTTTATCGTTTAAAATAACTTTATAGGCCAGTTCATCCTGCGTCAGCAGGCCATCACGATTAATGTCTTTTCCCGAGAAATGTAAATGTTCATATTCGGTCTTATTTATGGCAGTGTATTCAGTGTCACCAGCCTCTGCCATAAGGGCGGTAAAGCGTTTAAATTCACTGCGGCTAAGGTTGTTGTCTTTATTTTTATCGGCTTTAACAAAGGCGGTATCACCAGCGCTATTGCCCGTGTCTTGCGCATAAGCTGCGCTTGATAATCCGCAAGTCAGGGCGGTTAATAATAATATTTTTGATGTCATGATCTGCATTTTATCTCTCCAATATCAGGTCATATTTTGCTCCCCCGAGCCGCATATATAGGCTGTAGGAGACCAAGCCCGCTTTCAAGTGAGCAAAAGTTCATCTAAAGGTTAAGATAAAACGGCAATTATGCGGCGTGATTATGGCAGAATGAATGTTAAGCCTTGGCAATATAAAGAAAGTTTTTGCTGAATATTTCGCCTTTTTTCTGTAAGGGAAATAAGGCAAAATGTTACAAATTAATGTTGGGTATCAGGATGTAAAATTTCAAAACTGGATATCTGCCAGATAAATAAATTACAAACGCAATGACGGTGACGATATGAGTCAGAAGAAAATTTTAAGTCTGAGCCTTTTTATTGGTCTTGCGGCTATGACCGCTATGCCAATTTACGCCCAAGATAATGAACCGCCCAGCCGCCAAGAGCTATCTTTAGCGGCGGGTTATAAGGCCATGTTCACCTGCTCCGCTGTGTTTAACGGCGGCAAGGCCTTGGACGATATTGCGGTGGATGAACTTAAACATATCTATCCCGGCTATGAGCCGCTTTTGGATGATGTCGGCGAGGCGGTCATTGACCGCAAGGCCAAAACGGTGGCGGTTGATTTTGCAGCCGATATGCCGCCGCGCCTCTCTGCATGGCGGCCCCATTTGGGCTGCTCGGCCCTGCCGCAAGGGGCGGGTGATGATGTTATCAAAGAACTGCCGCATATTTCACTTAAAACCCAGCGCCCTGATATGTCGGATGTTATGTGGCCTATGGGTGATAAAACCCTTGAAGGGGTCGGGCTGAGCGGTGAGGCGCCAGAGGCTTTGAGCGGGGCTATCGACGGCGCATTTAGTGGAGACTTTATGGGCCGCACATCGGCGGTTCTTATTATGAAAGATGGCCAAATTTTAGGGGAGCGTTATAAGCATGGTCATACGAAATTTACCTCCCAGCGTACATGGTCTGTGGCTAAATCTATCGCCGCCAGTATTTTAGGCGCGGCGGTGCAGGATGGTCTTATTAATGTCAAAGATAAAACAAAGCTTGCCGCGTGGTCACGGCGCGGTGACCCTCGCCAAGCCATCACAGTGGAAAACCTGCTACATATGAATAGCGGACTTCATACGCCGATTGCGGGCAACCGCACAGATCAAATTTATTTCGGCGGCGGCCTTGTAGGTCATAATGCCACCCGCAATCCTCTTGAAGCGCCGCCCGGTGAGCGGTGGAATTACGCCAATAATGATACCATGCTCGCCATGCGGGTCCTGCGTGAGCGGGTGGGTCATGATAAACGCTATTGGGAATATCCGTTTAAAAATCTGCTCCATAAAATTGGGATGTATCATACTTTCCCCGAAATGGATTGGAATGGTGATTTTGTACTATCCTCACAAGTCTGGACAACGGCGCGGGATTTAGCCCGCCTTGGGCAGCTCTATCTCAATGACGGCGTTTGGGACGGGGAGCAAATCTTGCCTAAAGGCTGGGCGGATTATGTGGCCGCGCCGGCAAGCGATCAGCCAGATAATTATGCACGCAATCCGGAGGTCCCGGGCCGGGGTTACGGCGCGCAGTTTTGGCTATATAAAAATTATCCGGGCGTGCCCAATGACACTTATGCCGCCCTTGGTAACCGCGGACAATTTGTGATTATCGTCCCAAGCCAAGATGTCGTTATTGTCCGCCGCGGCTATGATTACCGCGCGAATTATTTCGATGGTCCAAAATTTACAGCGAGCGTCTTAGCGGCGCTAAAATAGCTAGCGGGACTTGCGGTAAAAGTCTGGGTCTTTACCGCTTAGCCATTTAATAAAGGCGGCGATATCAGGGTCTGTTTTAAGGGCCTCAATCGTGCCGCGCCGCGCAAGTTCTGTATTGCGAAACACCTTGTGGATCTTGCGGTGACAAATCGGGTGAAGCTCCACAGTTTCCGTCCCCCCTTTGGCTTTGGGGATAATGTGATGTTTCTCAATCACAGAACCTAAGGGCCGCGCACAGAGCGGGCAATATCTTAGGCTCTGCTTTTCCGCCTCCAATGCTTTATCAAAAAGCGCGTCTTCTTTTTTATTGCGGCGCGGCATAGGGGGCTTTGATGATATGTTGTTTAAATTCCATATCAGCGTTGGCCTGTATGGGGTTCGTTTTGACGCATTTCACGAAGCCGCATAGGCATAGCGTCAATTTGCCGGAAGATATCCTGCGGCTTTATAATGTTATCGTGACGGGCTTTCATCCCCGTATCTTTGCCAATTAAAATGACCGTGAATAGATTGGGGTCGATATTATAGGTTCGCCGTAAGATTTGCGCAGACCGCGTTTCATTTGGCCCAAAATGGGTTTCCACCTTATTGCCTGCAATAGAAATGAGTACAATTTGGCGGTCTTTTAAGTTAAGAGGCTGCGCGAGAAAGGCACTGATTTGCAGGCCTAAATCTGGATGGTTTACGCTTGGCGCGAAGATATAGACCGGACGGTGACTCCACTCATAAGGGGAGGCGCCTTGAGCTGTGCTAAAGGGCGCAAATAAATTCATAAAAATCACTAAAAATAAAAGGCGTAGTATTCGCTTTATTATGTCAAAACCATAAGAGATGAAATTTTGAAGGCTAAGCATATGAGGCGGCGAGCTGTGCATTCTATTTATCGAATATCAATGGGTTTTTTGGGTTTAAATATTGTTTGATGCGGTGTGTGGCCTTTGTTGCTTTTGGATTTAACATATTGGGCATTGTAAACGCCCTCTTGGCTTGGGGTGCTATCATTGTTTTTTGATTTAGCAATATTGGCGCGCTGGGCGGCGACATTGGCCGCGCGGGCGTTTCCAAATGCTTCAACCTCGGCTTTAAACCCTGGGTCAGATGATAGGGTGGTAATTTCTAAACGGGTTTCATCGATAAGCCTAAGAGGGAAGGGGATAATCTGCGCGATAGGTTCCCCCTTTTTGAAATATGTCTCGGTGTTTGCATGGTTAACCTGCCAATTCACTGTGAAAGGAAAGGGGAGCCAGTCGGTGCGAACAAAAGCCTCAAGGGCGCGGGCGTTTTTCTTTTCATGATTTGTGGGGCCGCAAACATAAAGTCCTAAATCTGGAGAAGTTTTAAATAGAAAGGGAACATACCAAGTGGCAATTCCGCTTCCGAAATGAGAATTAGCTGTAAATAACCCGCGCTCTTGGCAGGCAATTTTTAAATTCTCAATGCGTTCGCCTCCGTCCCATATTATCGCTGTATCAGCCGGATTTAGGAGCTCCCATCCCATAGTGTTAGCCGCAAGCATGGGAATACATCTGTAGATATAACCACTTGGAACCGCATCCATCCAGTCCCGTTTGACAGGAGAGGGCCTTATGTGCTCGCTGATATTAATATGAACGCCGTCAACAACATGGGCGCGAATAGTATTGGCGGGAATAATTTTACTATCTGTCATAGACTTAGTTTAACACTAAATAATCAATCAAAGCGAGGGCTTCGGCGCTATCCCATTGGGCATCCCCGGGCAGGCGGGCTATTTCGCGCCCCGTGCGGTCATAAAGAATACTCATCGGCAGGCCGGGTGCTTTGATGGCCGCATTAAGCCCGAAGCTCTTATCATGCCAAGGCGTTAGGTTGGTGATGTTTTTATCCTCCAGCCATAATTTGGCGTCTTCCGCCGTACGGTCAAGGCTGATGGTGACCACTTGAAACTCCGGCCCGCTGCGCAAAGTTTGAAGCTGCGAGAGGCTCGGCATCTCCTTTAGGCAGGGCGCGCACCATGTGGCCCAAACATTAAGCAAGATCACTTGCCCTTTGTAATTGGTCAGGCGCATGGTTTCCCCATCAAAGGTTTTAAATTCCATTGACGGCTGAGTGGGCGGTGCCTCAATTTCTGTTAACCGTTTTAGGCTATCAATAGTGAAACGGTCGAGGCCTGTTTTTGGTTTCTGGCAGGATTGCACAATCACCAGAAAACAGGCTACAAGCCCGATACATACCATGAGGCGAATAGCATTGCCGAGGGTCATAAATTTAGGTGTCGTCATGACTAAGTCTTCTAATGAAAAAAATCAAAAAAACTACCCCGTCAAAGGGCAATCTATGTGGGGGGGACGATTTAGCGCAGAGCCGGGGGCGTTGATGCAGGCGATTAATGTCTCTATCGGCTTTGACCAAAGACTGGCGGCCCAAGATATTCGCGGCTCGCTGGCTCATTCGGATATGCTTGCGGCCAGGGGGATTATAACGGAAGATGACCGGGACGCGATTCATAAAGGCCTGAAAGAGATTGCCCAAGAGATCGAAAATGGGGAATTTAATTTCCGCGATGAGCTAGAAGATATTCACCTAAATATCGAAGGCCGCCTGCGGGAGATGATCGGCGATGCAGCGGGGCGGCTCCATACGGGACGCTCTCGTAATGACCAAGTGGCGACAGATTTTCGCCTTTGGGTGCGCGATTACCTCGACCATTTCGAGCGCCAATTAACCCACCTCATGCAGGCGCTCCTGACCCAAGCGGAGCAAAATACAGATGTAATTATGCCGGGCTTTACTCATCTTCAAACCGCCCAGCCCGTGACCTTTGGCCATCATATGCTCGCCTATCTTGAGATGTTTGCCCGTGACCGCGCCCGCATGACAGATGCCCGTACGCGGATGAATGAAAGCCCCCTCGGGGCGGCGGCACTGGCGGGAACCCCTTACCCGATTGACCGCGATATGACCGCCTCGGCGCTGGAATTTGACCGCCCTATGGCTAATTCTCTTGACGCGGTGTCGGCGCGAGATTTTGCCCTCGAAGCGCTGTCCGCCTGCGCGATTTGTGCCACCCATTTATCTCGCCTGTCCGAAGAAATCGTGATTTGGACAAGCGCGCAATTTAGCTTTATCTCCCTGACCGATGCCTTCACTACTGGCAGCTCGATCATGCCGCAAAAGCGCAACCCGGACGCAGCGGAGCTTGTACGGGCTAAAGTTGGACGGATTATGGGCGCGCTGACCAGTTTGATGATAGTGATGAAAGGCCTGCCGCTCGCCTATTCTAAAGATATGCAAGAAGATAAAGAACCGGTCTTTGACGCCTTCGAAGCCCTTGACCTTGGCCTCGCGGCTATGGCGGGCATGGTTGCCGATATGACGCCGAATAAAGCGCGCCTCGCGGAGGCGGCAGGTCACGGGTTTTCAACGGCGACAGACCTCGCCGATTGGCTTGTACGGATTTTGGGCATGCCTTTCCGCGATGCTCACCATGTCACAGGAACCATCGTCGCACTGGCTGAACGGCAAGGCAAAATGCTGGATGCCCTATCACTCGCTGATATGCAATCCGTAGAACCGCGCATCACTCAAGATGTTTACAGCGTACTCACGCCTATCGCCTCCGCTAGCAGCCGAACCTCTTACGGCGGCACAGCCCCAAGTGAGGTCAAGCGGCAGGTCGAGCGGTGGAAAACGGTGTTAAGGTCATGTAAATAAGACTTGAAACTGCGTTTGTTCCTTTAAGAGATTCCCGCTTTCGCGGGAATGCACGGAATATTTATTCACTTATTCATTTATCTGTCCCTCTCCGTTCATTCCGGCGAAAGCCGGAATCTTGTGACGTTATTCTTGAAATTTTCGCCGAAGTCCGCCTACATAAAGTTAGTGCCTATGAAAATAGGGACCCCTCAAACAAAACACTCCAGATAAATCCACACCCTTGAATTATGCCTTATCTTAATCCTATCACCTTTTGGGACAGGCAAATGCGCATTGGTTTGCTCTAAGGGTGGCGGCACATGCGGTAGACGCAGCGGAGTTATGCCTGCTGGCTGTACCGCCGTACTTTGGTTGCAGCGGATAGAACCATTCCGGTCCTGGACTGCAAAAAATGTGTCATCGCGAAGCGGTAAGCTGCGAACATATAGATATTTAGGTAACCTGCGGTTTTCTCGCTTCGTGATGGTCCATATCGTCCATATCGTCCATTTGGCCTAACCTTGAAAAGGGTGAGGGTTTTGGCGCTGGGAAATGGGAATGATTAAAGGGTCGGAATAATTAATTGCTTAACAGTTTTGTCGCCTCGACCTTAGTCTAGGGCCTATGATTGTGGTTTAAAAGACACCTACTTTTGCAGGAATGACAGAAAGAATAGAATTAATGGAGAACTATTGAGAATAAACTCTTAGCTAACCCCCTGTCACCTCGGACTTGATCCGTGGGTCTATAGCTACAGTGTTAGGAGTTTCCCGCTTTCGCGGGAATGCACGGGTAAGATAGAATGATGACTAAATAAACGCTCCGTCCATTCCCGCGCATGCGGGAATCTCATGCTGGTAAACAGAAGGTTTAATAATATTAGGCGTAAATAATTAATTCACATCATAAGAAAGGAAAACAAAACCCGCTATTCATCTTTTATATAAACCCGCTCGCCCGCAGAATAGGCAATCATCATGACCGCAGTTTGCGGGCCGATATTTCGGGTTTGGTGCGACGTATCTTTTGGGATAAGACAAGTATCACCAGCGGACATGGATATCCATTTCTCGCCAATGCGCTGCTTTATTTGGCCTTGTAGGACATGGATGGTTTCTGTGCAATTTGTGTGGAGGTGGCGCTCTGAGGTTATGCCAATGGCGACGCTCATTTTAGCGAGGCTGAGTCCCGCGCCTTGAGCAATCGCGTCCTCCATGAGCCAGTCCATTTTGACGCCGTTGTCCACAGTTTAACAGGCTTTGGCAGCCGTTAAAATATCGCTGAGCCGCGCGGCGACGACATCATCTTCGAGGGGTTTTTTCGTGGTCGTGGCGCGCCATTTCATCATCCATGCGGCGGCGTCTTCGTCCCACTCAACCCGTAGCGGCAAATCATCTCCTTCGGCGCGGATTATGACACGGATGAGGCGGTTGTTATTCGAGCCTAAAGATTTTGATTTGGCATAGGCTTTGTTATCCGCTGCAAGCAAAATGGGCACGCCGCCGCCGCCAAAGTCAAGGGAGAGATGGCAGACCCGGTTCTCATGGCCTTTCAAATTGGCCGCCCAAAACGTGCGCGTTTTGAGGCTGTCTGGGGGCGCGGCAGTCATATTATTAAGGCGGGAAAAAGCGGTCTCAGAGAGGCTATTGGTGAGCGCCGGGTTCGGGCTTGGAATGGTGAGGCGGTGCAGTATATTTGATGTGCTTTGGGAAACAGTTTCTGCGCCTGATTTCACGGCCTCAGTCACGCTTTCTGTTGCATTGGCGGCGGCTTTGGCGGGGGCGGAGACTATTTTATAGCCCATCCAGCCAAGGCCGAAAATAAACCCGAGGCTGACGGCGATGGCGGTCCATTTAATGGCGCTAAAGGCTGAGCCGACCGTCTCTGCCGTTGTATTGAGGCTATCGAGTGTATCTTTGGCCTGACGGGCGGCTTTAACCGCTTGGTCTTTACGTGTGGGCTGCGGGGGTGTGTCGTCACTCATTTTTCTCTCCGTCTTTTATAGATAGCGAGATTTGCGCCAAATTCAAGTTTGGGGCGGTATTGGGGGCGTATCGAGGATGTAAACCGCTTGGCGGAAAATTCCGGCGACTGGGTAAATATGCGCCGCCGTGAGGATGAGGCCCATATGGGCAAATGTCTCGCGCCAAGCTTTATCACGACGGTTACTATGGGGGTGGCCGCGAAACTCAAGGTTCATCAAGCTATCAAACCGCTTAGTGAGCCATTCCGTAACGGGGCCGTCATAGACGTCTTCAATAATAATCAAGCGGCACGCAATACGGGCGGCCTCTTGCAAGATATGATCGGGGTTAGGGGTATGATGAAGCATGGTCGAGAGCAAAGCGGTGTCATAGCTTTTGTCCTCATAGGGCATATTTACGCCGTCATAGATCTGCGCTTTAAGGCTGTGATGATAGGCGCTATCGCGGATATCGAGCCCGTCAATATCATAGCCTGCACTGCGCATGACAGAGAGCAAACTACCGGGGCCACTGCCTATGTCTATGGCCCGCGCGAATGCGGGAATATAAGGAGCCATCCAGCGCAGTTTGCGGCGGGCATCAATTTTCCATCCGGCAAAGGCAAGAGGACCCAAAAGCGGGATAGACCAGGCTGTGAGCATCTAAGGCGTTGGAAAACTTTGGGGTGCGGGCAGGGCCGCCATGCGGGCGTCAAGCTCTTGCATAATGCTGCGGCGCTGCGCATCGGTGAGGCGCGTCCAGCGGGCAATTTCTTCGCGGGAGCGGCCACAGCCAAGGCAAAGACTTGTTTTAAGGTCAAGCTGACATATGAGCTTGCAAGGGCTTTCGATTTGCGGCGTCTCTAATAGCATATTAAGGTGCCCAGCCGCGGTCTGTCATGAGGTAAGTGGCAAAACTTGCCAGCCAATGAGAGCCGGAATAATGCTCGGCGCTTACGGCGGCCACGCCCGTATCGGCGTGAATTTTGGCCGCGGTAACAAGGGAGGCTATACGTGGGTCATCAGGGGGCAGGGCGCGGGCGATATTATATAGGTTCCACGCACGAGAGGAGTTCACGCCGTCCAAATGGACGAGTTTTCCGTCGCTGGCGTCTTTGACAATACCGGGCCGCAGCCAATCGCCTGATCCGTCCATTGGGATGGCCGGCATGAAACCTGAAAGCCATTGGGTAAATTCATCAGAGGGAAGAATACGGCGCATTAAATCCGCTTCCATGAGACAAGGAGATAAGAAATCTTCCCCGCTGGGTTCATAAGCAAGAGGGCAGTTTTTATCGCCCATGTGAAAAGCCTTGGAGCGCGATATGATGAGCCGTTCCATGTCTTTGTCGCCAATAGTACGGGCCCAATCGAGCATAAGGCCAAAGGCAAAAGCGCTTTGGTTATGGGTGCCAAGGCGAATGGGATAGGCCAGTTTAGGGAGCCAGTCCTTCAGGCTATTGGCAATGTCGGTTTCAAGAGGAGTGAGGCGATCAAGCCACGTCTTTGCTTGCGCATTGCCCTCATCGGCCCACTCCCGTAGCTCCGCCGTAAGCTGGAGATACCATGCTAGGCCATAAGGGCGCTCCCATGAACCGCGCGCGGGGCGGCTAAAATTTGCGACTTCTCCGGCGATATTATCTGCGGTGAAGTTCTGGTTGAGTTTTTCCAAGGCTGCCTCTCGCCACGGGGCATCTTGCGGGCCCGTACGGAGCAGGCGTACTAAAAGCCAATGGCCATGGACCGCGCTATGCCAGTCAAAACAGCCATAAAACACGGGAAAGATATCTTTGGGCCGCCCGATCGCTTCGGCTGTATCTGTGGTGCGAGAAATTTTATTGGGAAACTCCTGCTGAACGCAGGTAATAGCAAGGGCGGAAAACCGCTCTGCAAGCTCCGGAGCGATATCTCCAGGGTAATCTAAGTTGGCATTCAAAGTACGGGTGGCCGTTGATGATGCGGCCACTGTTTTTGTTTTAGCTTGAGAAGTTTGTAGCGCCGAAGGCTGCGGTTGCCGTGAAATGTCTTGGCAAGCGCTTAAAATAAGCACTGCGCTAAGAGCGGTTAAGTTAAGGAGGGCAAATTTAAATATTCTCATGAACGAATGGCCTTTTAAAGCGGTAAAGATAACGAAATGAAGTTCTTAGGGCGTCTTATAGACCACGCCGCCCTTCATAACAAAATCAACATCTTGCAGCTCTGAAATATTACTGAGTGGGTCGCCATCTACTGCAATGAGATCCGCGAATTTGCCGGGTTCTAGTGTGCCAATAACGTTATCAAGGCCGATATGTTTTGCGGCGACAGTTGTGGCCGCTTCAATGGCTTCCATCTCGCTCATACCCGCGCGAGTAAGATAGATAAATTCTTCGGCATTATCGCCATGTTTAGATACGCCGGAATCTGTCCCAAAGGCGATGGTCACGCCGTTCTCATAGGCAAGGCGGGCCATGTCTTGCATGACGGGGCCAACCTCGAGAGCTTTTTTAACACTATTGGGCGGTAGAAATGTATCAGGGTCTTGAGCCCATTTTTCGACAGTTTTACCGGCTAAAACGGTGGGGACGAGCACCGCCCCTTTTTGTTTAAATAAGCGCGCGGTTTCCTTATCCATGAAAGAGCCATGTTCAATCGATTGAATGCCGGCCCGAAGAGCGGCCTCAATGCCGCCTTTATCATGGGCATGAGCCGTTACTTTTCGGCCCATAGATGTCGCGGTTTGGACAATAGCTTCAAGCTCATCATCCATTAATTGTTGGCCTGTGCCGGCATTAGTATTGGAGAGAACCCCGCCCGTTGCCGTGACTTTAATAACATCGGCGCCGTTTTTAACTGCGCGGCGAACAGCGCGGCGGCAATCGGCGACGCCGTCGCAGATTGTTTCTGATTCCATCATTTTTAAAATATCATCTTTAAATCCGTGAACATCGCCGTGCCCCCCTGTTGCGGAGATGGCAGAACCAGCGGCTTTGATATGGGGCCCCGGCACAAGGCCTTTATTAATAGCGCGGCGAAGGGCGAAAATTGCATTGGGCCCGCCTACGTCTTGCACCGCTGTGAAACCGGCCATGAGTGTGGTACGGGCATGGGCCGCAGCTTGTAAGGCAACATCTTCTGCTTCAAGCCGGACATCATCATCGGGCTTTCCGCTGTCCCGATCACCGCGTAGGTGGACATGGCTGTCAATGAGGCCGGGCAAGAAAAACATATCACGGTGGTCAAGAATAACCGCTTTGTCATCGGTCACGAACCCGTCTTCTATGGCAATGATTTTACCGTCGTGAATGATAATGGTTTGATTACTTTTGGGTTTTTGTCCGGGAACATCAATGACTTGCCCCGCATAGATAAGGGTAAAGTCTTTGCGGTCGGTTTCATTTGCGGTTTGCCCGATTGCAGCGCTTGTTGCCAATGTAAACGCAGCCCCGCAAACAAAAATATGTTTAAACGTCATGAGATGTCCCTTTTATAATTTAACTCTTTATGGCCCGTGATAGTCTTTGGAGCAATAGTGACGAGAGACTATATTACAATGGATTTATCCTAAGGGGATATAAGGCGGTAATTATTTCGCCGCATTTAACTTTGCCTTAGCCCCCCGCGGGAGGCCGATGCCAAAACGCTTCATGGTTTTGATACTCGGAACAGGTGATAGTTTATATGCTCCACCTTGAATAATAAGTGCGTCCGCATTTATTTTTTCCAAATCATCAAGATGTAAAATATAGCCTTCGTTATAATATTCAGTTTTGATGGGTTTTAACGTGCCAGAAACATCTGCAAAAATCTGCGGTATATTGTCAACGGCTTCATAACGTATATGTAAGCAACGTGTATCTGGCATAAAAAATCGTATAGCGGATGGGATCATTTTTTTATAATGAAACCTTCCGTCTTTTGATCCCTTTTTAAGGTCGGTTATATCGTGACGTCCTGATGTATTTTTATAAAAAGGCGTTAGGCCCATTTCAAAATATAGGCTTTCGTCATCATATTCGAGTCCGGCGCGAGCGGGATCGTCTATGCATAAATCTGCGCTTTGATTGGCCTGTGAGACGATATCAATAAAATCTGTCACATCTCCATTAGGCGTTACTGTAAAATCAAGTGATGTCTCTTGGTCAATGATATAATAGCGATCAGGTAAATCACCACCGTCATAAATACGAAATTTTGGTTTCATATTAACAGCAACAATATCTTTTTTCTCGGAGGGAATATTGGCCATGGCCCGGATCGTTTTGGCGGCATATTTTGCGGGAAAACAATAGCTATCCCCTCGCACGCCGTCTTTGTTAAAGTCATCCGCTTGGGCTGGAGTTCCCGTAAGCCAAGCAGCAGTCAGCCATAACCACATAATAACTGCGGGTTTTAACAAAAGAAATTTGCAAAATTGCATCATATTTCAACAGCACTTATAACTTTAAGGCATTATGAAATAATGCCATGATTTGTGTGAAATTATGGGTAGATTTGTCTTAATCCTTGCTGAATAGCCCCATTCATGAGGCTTTTGTAATGATTTAGCTACGGTTTAAGGCATGGTGAGCAATGTCGCTGCGGTAAAATCCGTCGTCCCAGTCAATGGTTTCAACGGCTTTATATGCGCGCTCTACGGCGTCTTTGATGTTTTCACCCGAGGCCGTAATATTTAATACGCGGCCCCCATTTGCAAGTAAAGCGCCGCTGTCGTCTCGGCGCGTTCCGGCGTGAAAGACAATAACGCGCTCATCTTGGTGCTCCGCAGTTTCAATACCCTCTATGGGTGTGCCTTTTTCATAGCTTACGGGGTAGCCTTTGGCGGCCATGACAATATTAACTACAGAGTCTTTAGACCATTTAGGCGCAGACAGCTTATCAAGATTTCCAGCCTCAGCAGCGATAAAAATATCCATAAGGTCGGAGTCCAGCCTGCGCATTAAAACTTGGCACTCGGGGTCTCCAAAGCGGGCGTTATATTCAATAAGCTTGGGCCCGTCTTTTGTGATCATAAGCCCTGCAAATAAAACCCCTTGAAACGGGTGGCCGTCTTTGGCCATGCCGTCCACTGTTGGCTGTATGATTTTGGTCATGACATCGTCAAAAACATCCTGCGTGAAAATGGGGGCGGGGGAATAAGCCCCCATACCGCCTGTGTTAGGACCTTTATCGCCGTCAAAGGCTCGTTTGTGGTCTTGGGCTGCAATTAAGGGCAGGGCGGTTTTCCCATCGCTAATGGCAAAGAAACTAGCTTCCTCTCCGTGCATAAATTCTTCGATCAGAACTTTTTGTCCCGCGTCGCCAAATTTGCCCGAGAAATAATCTGCAAGCTCTTGCTCGGCCTCTTTAAGCGTTTCGGGAATGACAACACCTTTTCCCGCCGCGAGCCCGTCGGCTTTGAGGACATAAGGGGGCGTCATGGTTTTCAAAAAATCTTTGGCAGGCTCTATGTCCGTAAACACGCCGTAAGCGGCGGTGGGGATATTATATTTATCGCAAAGGGTTTTGGTGAAGGCTTTGGAGCTTTCAAGCTGCGCTGCCGCTTGTGTGGGGCCAAAAACTTTGACGCCGCGCTCTATAAGCTCATCCGCTAATCCAAGGGCGAGAGGCGCTTCGGGGCCAATAACGACAAAATCATATTTTTCGCGCTGAATCAGCCCCAGCAGGGTTGGGATATCATCGGCGGCAATGGCAACAGTGGAGGCTATTTCGGCGATGCCCGCATTGCCCGGCGCGCAGGTTAAGTCGGTCACCAATGGGCTTTGATCTAACTTCCACGCAAGGGCATGTTCACGCCCGCCGGAGCCAATAAGAAGGACTTTCATGATATTCCCTTATTTGTCGATTCACTTTGCCGTTTCATAGTCTATAAGAGGAGGCGAATCCAAGGATTGTTTGTGACGGATATGACTTCAAATGCTTATGAGTTTTCGGTTTCCGAATTGGCGGGGACGTTAAAACGCACAATCGAAGAGACCTTTGGTCATGTGCGGGTGCGCGGGGAGCTTGGCCGCGTCACTGTGGCAAAATCCGGTCATTGTTATCTTGATATCAAAGATGACCGTGCGGTGATTAATTCAATCATCTGGAAAGGGGTTATGGGCCGCCTGTCTATGCGTCCCGAAGAAGGCATGGAAGTGATCGTCACGGGTAAATTGACGACTTATCCGGGACGCTCGAATTATCAGCTCATTATCGACAGCCTTGAGCTCGCCGGGGCTGGGGCGCTCATGGCGCTTTATGAAAAGCGTAAAAAGGCGCTGGCGGCAGAAGGCCTGTTTGATGAGGGCCGTAAAGTCTCGCTACCCTTTATGCCCAAAACAATCGGGGTTGTAACCTCGCCGACCGGGGCGGTAATTCGCGATATTTTGCACCGTATTTCTGACCGTTTTCCGGCGCATGTATTGGTTTGGCCTGTCTTAGTCCAAGGCGACCGCGCCGCTGAGCAAATTGCAGCAGCGATTACAGGCTTTAACCACGGGGAGGGTTTCCCCCGCCCAGATGTCTTGATCGTTGCGCGCGGTGGGGGCTCTATGGAAGACCTCTGGTGCTTTAATGAAGAAGTCGTCGCCCGCGCGGCGGCAGCGTCTGATATTCCGCTGATCTCGGCGGTGGGGCATGAAACTGACTGGACACTCATTGATTATGTGGCCGATTACCGCGCGCCGACACCCACGGGAGCGGCAGAAGTCGCAGTCCCGGTTTTGGAAGATTGGCAAGACAGCCTTACCGATTACGGCCTGCGGCTTTCGCGCGGGCTGCGGCGTAATCTTGCGGAGAAAACGGCTGCTTTATCGGCGGCGCGCCTGCCGCGGCTTGAACATATTTTATCGGCCCCGCAGCAGCGCCTTGATATTGCGGCGGCGAAACTGCCTAAAGCCAATAGCTTGTTTGAAAAGCAGCAGCAAAAACTAAGACTCCTCACGGCGCGTTTGCCCAATATGCTGCGTGTTTTATCGCCGCTATCCGGCCGCCTTTCGGCGCTGATAGGGCGGCTAACACCGGCTTTGCGCATGGGGCTGCGGCAAGATGAGCAAAGCCTATCGGCGCTTTCCAAACGCTTGCGGCCTGATCCTATTTTAGCTGGACTATCCCGTCAATCGGAGCAGCCCCAGCGGCTCATGGCGCGGGCTGAGCGATCTTTGCTCGCAGGCTTGTCCCAGCGGCAAGCGCGGCTAACCCGTGCGGCGGGGCTTTTGGAGGCCTATAGCTACCAAGGGGTGTTAGCGCGGGGCTATGCCCTTGTCACAGATAGTTCGGGGCAAGTTATGCGTTCAAATATGACGGGGGCAAAGGGTGATGAGGTGATGCTGACATTTGCGGATGGCCCTCGAGGTGCAGTTCTGGATGGTGCAGTTTTGGATGGGACGAGTTCAGCGCCCGTTCAAGCGGCTAAACCTAAAAAGAAGGCTATAAAACTGCGAGACGATAAATCGCAGATGGGCCTCTTTTGAACCTGATGAAACTCGGCTAAGATAGATAATAATTAGGCGGCGAAACTGGCGTCTATACAAATAGGAATACGCATGAATAATTTATTTCAAGGTGAGGCTAAAATTCATTTTGGCGATGCAGACTTCACGATTTTGGAAACGGGGAAGTTTATCAAATGCGCCGTCACAAAAGAGCCGATCCCGCTTAATCAACTACGTTATTGGTCGGCAGAGCGCCAAGAAGCGTATCGGGACGCGGCGGCAAGCCTAGAAGCATGGAAAAAGGCGCAAGGATAATGCGGCTTTGGTTGGGTTTCTTGCTGGTAGCGTTTATGGGCGTAAGTGCCTGTGCTCAAGATGATAATATCGCTTCGGGTGATAATATTCTCGTCAATGAAGCAGATGTTGAGGTTATTGAGCTTGAAAGCCCTAAGCAGAAGCCCCAAAGAAAAGATATCCCAACAGTAGCGGATGTCCTGCATTATATTCGCGAACATCATGTAAATTGTAAAGGCGTTGCTGAGCAAGGTGGGGTTGTAATTTGTCAAACGGAACCGTTTAAAAAAGTAAAAATATCCAGAGCTAAAGATGATTACTTTTACGAAACGGCCGATATAAATGGTCAGTTAATTATTGGGTTTGACCGGGATGAGTTACCAACAACTATTCGAATAGATAATTATGGAGTAACTTTTCAACTTGATCCTCGGGAATATGATATTTCCCGCATTGACGGTCTGCCGCCCTCGCAAGTGTCGAGTTTTAATGATGAGCAGCTAAAGAAAATCCGGAGTTCAACAACGCGCAAGAAAAAAGGCTTTGCTTCCCGCGCCAAAACCATTGGCCTCAAAGATGGATTTATTTACCCCCTCAAAGAGGTGCGCAAAACTTCGCCTTTTGGGGCGCAACGGATTTTAAACGGGGAGGCGAAACGCCCGCATTACGGGGTTGATATTGCCGCGCCAGTTGGTACGCCAATTTATGCGCCGGCGGATGGTATCGTGAGCCTCGCTGATGACGATCTTTATTTTGAAGGGGCGATGGTTATGCTTGACCACGGGCAGGGGCTAAATTCCATGTATCTTCATGTTAGCGAAATCTTCGTTGAGCCGGGACAAGCGGTGAAACAAGGCGAGAAGATTGCGGCTGTTGGCTCAAGAGGCCGCTCAACTGGGCCGCATTTATGCTGGCGGCTAAAATGGCGGAACCGAAATCTTGACCCAGAGCTCTTGACAAAATGGCCAGATGCAGACCATGACGCGAGCCATAGCGAAGATCATTCGCACCAATAGGATAAAAGCGTGACGAAACCTCCCCATCAATGCCAAACTATGGCCGAAGTCCGCGCCGGCGTGGATGCCCTTGACCGCGAGCTTGTCCAGCTTTTAGTCATCCGCCAAGGCTATATGAAAGCCGCTGCGCGCATTAAACCTAACCGGGATGCTGTTTATGATGCGCCGCGTATTGAAGATGTGGTCAGCAAGGTGTTAGCTGAGGCAAAGACAGCGGGGCTATCCCCCGATATTGCCGAGCCTGTCTGGCGTAAACTTATAGAGCGCTGCATTGCCCATGAATTTGACGTTTGGGACGAAACGCGCAATTAATTAGCTTTACTCTGCGCTTGCATCCAGAAAGCTACTCATCCACACAAGCGGTGCATTCCAATTAATTGTAATTTCGTTTTGTGTCCATGCTTTGTAATGATCTGTCCAGCAAGTTTGAGCTGCGCATTTGCCAATTTGATGTTTGGCAATCGGGTCTGCCATATAATCATTATTCGGCCCACCTGAAAGCACGCCCGGAGGAACATGGGGCGCACCATTACGCACTGACGGTGCCCAATGGCGATGATGTGGGTTATAAAACTTTTGCGTCCCATAGCCCGAAATATAGCTTTGCCCCAGCGGGTTACGGCCTAAAAGATAATCCATTAAATGCACGACGCCGTCGCGGTATTTTTGAACTTTTGTGAGTTTATAAGCATGACCTAATATAATCGCACGGTTCGCCAATTCTGAATTTGATCCCCATTTATAGCTCTTTTTGTAATAAGGTATGTTAAGCGGTTCTTTGGGTGTGTCCGCGAGTATAAGCTCTGCGGCGCGAATAATGTGTGTGCGGTTTTGGGCGGATAAATGAGCTAATATGGCTATATCATTAAAACTAGCTTGGCTTGCTTCCGTAAGTTCTGGAGTTTTTGCTTTATATTTAACAGCGGCAGTTTTATAATCTGCTGCGCCTGTCGTGAGCCAAAGCTCCTGCGCGGCCCAGAAGAATTCATCGTCATAATTAATATCCCCATAGGGGCCGCCGCCGTTAAAATTACCATAGGCATAAATTTTGGGATGGGTTTCTGCCGCGCGCCAAGCCTTTTGCGCAGCGTTGAGGCAACGGGACGCAAACTTATCATCAAGACGGCGCCAAATACGGGCGCAATAAGCGCCGATAGCTACGACATTTAACGTGGCGCCTGTGCTGGGTGGATAAAGAAATCTTTCACCCTTGGCCTTATGAGGCATAACCGCCTCGCCGGGCCAATCCTTAGCATGAACTTTATGATGGACGAGGCCGCCTGCGTTAATTTTCTGAACCGATAAGGGGACTCCATCGGCTTGTAGGCCCGGCGAGGCGACATCAAGAAAAGCTCCATCTGGAACCTGCATGGCGAGCATAAATTCAATATTTTTGCGGGCCTCATCAAGTAGATCATTTACACCATTTCCGGCTTCGGGGATTTTAGCGCTTCCGTCTGTGAAAGCCGTTTTAAAATGCTCATAAGTGCTTAAAAGCGTCCAAACGGAAATACCTGAATTTACAACATATTTCCCGAAGTCGCCTGCGTCATACCACCCGCCGCTAACATCAAGGCTGTAATCACATCCTGACCATATTGCCCCCCATTCATCTGGCCCTGAAAAACATGTGGCCATTTCAACAGGGTGACCGGCGGGGCGAGCGTGGGCCGCGCCGACATATTCGGCTTTAATAGGGTCTTTGGCGCGGTTATGATAAAAATAAGCAAGGGCGTCATATTTCATCTGCTTATATAAATCATCGCCTATTTTAAACGGCGGGGATGTGTTGTTTTTAACTCTTAAACTATAATCCTCTCCGTCTGTCACAAAGCTTGAAAAGTCAATTTTATGTAAAGCTTGCCGGGCTTGCGGGGAGACACTAAGAGGCTCTGTTTTGCCTTCTAAAATAGACTGACCATTCTTGTTGAAAAGTGACCATATAAGCGGCGTTTGCGACGGGCTTTGCATAATAGCAATTTTTGGCCCCGACGTTTCAAAGCCGATTTGATTGAGGTAAATCTCGCCTTCAGGCGGGATATTGGGTTGAGCGGTTTTAACGGCCCGAGAAGCGGCTTTTTTGCTTGAAGATTGTTTTCCGCGCCCACAAGCTGCTGCGAGGCATAAGATGAGCACGGCGGAAATTAAATATCTCATGATTTATCTCTATAAAGAAATTTTGGCCAGCGGCGGTGTACCCAAAACCATTGCTCGGGCCGCGTTTTAATGATGGTTTCTATAAAGCGGTTAATTTTTAAAACGCCCGTCTCAATATCTTTGTGGCGGGAGCCTGAAGTTTCAAATTTAAGCGGTGGATGTACCGTCATATGAAAGCGGCTACCGTTTCGAATTAGGGATAAAGGCACTAAAGGACGGCCTGTTTTAAGGGCTAATCTGACGGCTCCGCTCGCCGTCATCGCCTCTTGCCCAAAAAACGGCAAGCTGAGTCCTTCATTAAATTTTTGATCGTTTAACAAAGCGGCGCTTTGCCCATTTTCTATGGCGGTTAACAGCTCTTTTGCGCCTTTTACCCCTGACTTTTGCACGAGCAATTTTGTCCCATAAGCTTCTCGTTGCTGCCGAATACGGGCGTCGATATAGGGGTTATTAATCTTTCGGTAAGTGATATGTACGGGCAGGCCTGCCTGGGTCATAACAAGAGCCATAATCTCCCAATTTGCGAAATGACCTGTGATGATAACGGCAGGGTTATGAATTTTTAAGATATCAAGCCCATCGACGGTAATGCGGCTTTTGGGGCCAAAGGCCTTGAGGCGGTGCAGGGCGGGAAACTCCGCAAACGTGCGCCCGCAATTCTCCCATTGGTCTTTCAATAATGAGTGTTTTTCATCAGGCGATAAATGCGGAAACGCGATATTAATATTGGTTTTCGCAATATGATGTTTAGATGATAACGGGCCAATGAGTTTTAGAGCTTCGCCGCCAAGGCGCGATAGAACCCGAAAAGGTATGAAAAAAACAGCGGCGCAAACGAGTGAATAGGCCAAGGCCTCAAGCCGCCAAATGATGCGGCGGGACATTGGCGGCATTACCGTTTATCCGCCGCTTTATTTAAATTTACGCCCGTTCGTTTAATAATGGGGTGTAAAAGCGTCCGAAGGGTTAATTCGTCTTCAAATTGCACCATAACAGGCCAAACTTTAACATTCTTTCGAAAAGATTTGGGCAGGCGTATATAGTCTTTTTCAGTTGTAATTAATTGGGCGTCATATTCTTTTGATAGAGTTTGCAGGCGCTGAATATCTTGCTGATTATAGGGATGATGATCGCTATAGGATAAAGCTTCGACAAGCTTACCGCCGCGCCGCCTTAGGCTATCGAAAAACTTATTAGGCCGCCCAATACCGGCAAAGGCAAAGAGCTTTCCTTTTGGCGCTTGCGGCGGCGTTTTAAGGTAAGCAGGGATAACGGTTTGGCCTTTTAACTGCGCCGCAAGGTGGTCGTTAATTTCATAACCGGGTTCTGGTTTCATTAATATAACCGCATCGGCCCGTTCTAATGAGGCGCTTAATTTCTCTCGGAGTGGCCCTGCGGGAAAGACGCAGCCATTGCCAAAACCGACCTCAGCATCGACAACGATTAACGACAGGTCTTTTTGCAAGCTTGGGTTTTGATGGCCATCATCCATGACGATTACTTCTGCACCATATGAGACGGCGGCGCGGGCCCCATCGTCGCGTCCAGCGGAGACCCAAACCGGTGCATTGCGTGCGAGTAAAAGCGGCTCATCGCCGACATTAACGGCCGTGTGATGGCGCTGCACGGGGATTGGCCCTTTTTCAGTGCCGCCATAGCCGCGTGATAATCCGACCACATTAATGCCCATGCGGCGAAGGCTATGAAGGAGATAGGCTGCGACGGGCGTTTTCCCTGTGCCGCCTAATGTGATATTGCCCACGCAAATGACAGGAATACCTGAGTTATAGCTTTGAGTTGTTTTAATGCGCCGTGCGCTCGCCCAACCATAAACCCAAGATATAGGTTTCAACAGCGTCCGAATGGCCGGGGCGGATTCGCGCCCATCGCGTATGTTCCAAAACTCAGGTGCTCGCATAACTATTTATAACCGATTTAATGAGGAAATGAAAGGCGCGAGCCGCGTCAATAATATATTCATTCTGCCGGATTGTTTTTGTGTAAAGGTCTTGCCGTTTTGCTGTAATAGATCTCGTGTGTCGCTTGCGTCCCAAAGGGCTGTAATCTGAGCGGCAATAGCCTGGGCATTGGGGGTAATAATCTTAACTGCTCCGGCGGCGCTCATATCTGCATATAGTTCTTCAAAGGAGCTTACATGCGGCCCGCTAAGGACAGCGCAGCCAAGCTGCACGGCTTCATAAGGGTTATGACCCTTTAAATGAGGGCGCAAAGACCCACCCATGATAACGATATCGGCAAGGCGGTAGGCCAGTCCCATTTTCCCAATATTATCGATTAAAATAATTTGTTCTGTCTCAGTTACAAGCCCGTTAAGCCGCGTAAATGACAAAGCCTTATTATCTATCATGTGTGCAATATTTACCCCGCGCTCTGGATGGCGCGGGATGAGTAAAAGCAAGGCATTGGGACGCGATTCAAGCAAAGCCGCATGAGCGTCTAATATAACCTCGTCTTCACCGGCGTGAGTGCTGGCGGCGCACCACACGGGCCGTGCGATTATTTGCGATTTTATACGGTCAACCTCTAATGGGTCGGCCGCTAAGGGTGGGGCCGTTAGTTTTAAATTCCCAAATATACAACAGGGACGGCTCAAGATTTTTGACAGGCTTTGGGCGGTTGCGCGGTCAGCAGGGAGAATATCATCAAAGGCAGCGAACACAGCTTTGGCGGATTTTGGCCGTTTCTCCCATCCCTTTCGGGAGCTTTCAGATAGGCGCGCATTAAGTAAAACGAGCGGAATATCTCGCGCCTTAGATTGTAAAATAAGCTGCGGCCAAATCTCTGATTCTAGCCATAGCCCCAAATCAGGGCGCCAATGATTTAAAAACCGCGCCGCTGATTGAGGGGTGTCGATCGGTACATATTGATGCAAGGCACGGGACGGAAGACGCTGGGTGAGTAAGTTCGCAGATGTCACAGTGCCGCTCGTAACTAACACATGAAGTTTGGAATTATCCTCTAGTAACCGCTCTATGAGGGGGATAGCCATGAGGGTCTCCCCGACACTCGCGCCGTGAATCCAAATCAACGGCCCATTTGGACGCAGCTGCGCGCTATAACCAAAGCGCTCTTTAAGGCGGGCAAGGTCTTCTTTGCCCCGTTTTGCGCGGCGCTTTAAATAAAGCGGAAGCAGCGGTGAGGCCATACGCATAACGGCGGAATATAGACGGAGTAAAAGTGTTTTTCCCATCACGCGGGCTCTGTGGCTTTATGGCCGCTTCGGTGGTCAGCCACCGCGAGGAGCGCGTTCATTTCCATTTCTATTTGCCCGCGTAAGGCGTCTAATGCTGCATCGCTCGTACCCGGCGCTATATAAACAGGTGTACCCCAAATAATATCGCCGCGCCCAAAAGGAAGCGGCAGCACAAAGCGGTCCCATGACTTAAACTGCTTGCGGTTTTTAATGGCAAAGAGACAAGGCAGAACTGGATGGCCGCTCATACGGGCGAGACGCAAAGGGCCAAGGCCAAGGCGTTGACGGGGCCCGCGCGGCCCGTCCGGTGTCATCACAACGCAGCCGCCGCCGTCAAGGGTTTCAATAATATCGCGCCCCGCTTTTGCGCCGCCCTTATCTTGGCGCTTCACCGCTTTTTTAGCCGAGCCGCGAATAACTGATAGCCCGAGAAAGCGGCAGGTTTGGGCGACAATCTCTCCGTCGCGGGAGCGCGAGATTAGTACATGGGGATGGGGCCATGTTTTCCGGTTCCACGCCGAGTTCAGCATCATAAAGCGGGAATGCCAGGTCAAAGCGATTAGGCCTTGCCCTTTTTTGATAGCGGGAGCTGCAATATCACTGCGGTCAAATCGCCAGCGGGTTGAATATTTGATAAGAACCATATAGGCCGCAACACAAAGTCCAATAAAAACTTGAGCGGCATGGGATCGCATGATTTTTTTTAACATTTAACCCCCTTCACATTTGGCACGATTTAAGAGACCCATAGGCTATATGACGATTGACCTCAACACAAAGGCGGGACGCCGACAAGCTTATAAAGAGCTAACATGGGGTGACCACGGGTTTTTACGGGCGCGTTTTGACAATATGCACGATATTGGCGGCGGTATGTACCGCGCGAACCAACCCTCGCCGAAACATATTGCGGCCTTGGCGGCCATGGGAATCAAGACGATTTTAAACCTGCGCGGGGAAAGTCCCAAAGGCTATTACCTGTTGGAAAAAGAGGCCTGCGCCGCCCACCGTATTACGCTTGTGGATTACCGTATGTATTCCCGTGATGTGCATAGCCGCGAAAAGCTCCTTGGTACGAAAGCTTTATTTGAGCAGATAGAATACCCTTGCGTCATGCATTGCAAATCCGGCTCTGACCGCACAGGTATTATGGGCGTACTTTATCGCCATTATAAAATGGGCGATGATATTGAAACCGCCATCTCGCAGCTCTCTTTTAAATATCTACACGTCAAGGCGGGTAAGACGGGAATGCTCGATCATTTTTTCCAAACCTATCTTGATTATAACGCCGCGAATCCAATCGATTTTAGCGAGTGGGTGAAAACGGTCTATGACCCGCCCGCCGTGAAAGCAGAGTTCATGTCAAAATGGTGGGGCCGCGTGTTAACGGACGGGGTGTTGAAGCGGGAATAATCACAACGAAATTAATTTACCGTCTTTAACTGTCAGTGTCGGAATTTTTTGATTGTCTTCACTTAAATAATCCATAATCGCCCACTGAGGGTCATCTTCATTCGTCATAAATGTCCGCAGTATCGAATTATTTGAAAAAGTCACTTCAAGTTCGGGAATAAGGTTTGTTATGTTAACGGCACTAATCTTATGACCTATGATTTGATTAAGACCTGCTTCGATTGCTTTGTCTTCACTCGAGCTTCCAAATAGTATTTTTCTCTCTAACTCAATGCGCCAATCCCATTCGACCATAATTGTATATTCCCCACTAGCATTGTTAAGTTTATTGCCGTTTTTAGCATCATGTAATGTACCCAACTCAATGAAAATAGTAGACCCGTAACCTTTCCAACTATTAGTTACCTCCATACCTATAATTATGTTTCTATATGTTTTTAGTAAGTCTTCTGACATTACTTAAACCCCGCATGGAGCTTGGCGTAGAGGCCTTTCTTTTTGAGTAAAGCTTTATGAGTCCCGCTTTCTACGATACTTCCTTTACCCAGAACATAAATTTTATCGGCCTTTTCAATGGTGGATAGGCGGTGGGCGATGACGAGGCTTGTGCGGCCTTGACTGAGCTTATCAAGAGCGGCTTGGACTTTGGCTTCGGATTCTCGGTCGAGGGCGGAGGTGGCTTCATCGAGCAGTAAAATCGGGGCATCGCGCAAGAGGGCGCGGGCGATTGACAACCGCTGTTTTTGCCCGCCTGACAGGCGGTCGCCGTCTTCCCCGATAATGCTATCATAGCCTTGGGGGAGGGCCATAATAAACTCATGGGCATGGGCGGCTTTGGCCGCGTTTATCATCTCCTCGCGCGGCGCATTCGCGTCTCCAAGGCCGATATTATAGGCAATGCTGTTGTTAAATAGCGTGACATCTTGAGAGACGAGGGCGATATGGCGGCGAAGGCTTTGAAGCTTCAGCCCTTTAATGTCATGGCCATCTATTGTGATACGGCCTGCGGCGGGATCATAAAGCCGCGGGATGAGGTTTATCAAAGTTGATTTACCGCCGCCGGACGGGCCGACAAGGGCAATGGTCTGCCCCGGGTCTGCGGTCATGGAAATACCGTGAAGGACGCTCTCATCTTCATAGGCAAAGGAAAGATTATCGATGACAATCTTTCCGCTAGGCGCTGTAAGCTCCCTTGCGTCTTCGTGGTCTGTGATTTGCGGGGTTTCGTCAATGACGTCATATATGCGCCTTAGGGCGGAGAGGCCTTCTTGGACGACGTTATTTAATGTGCCAAGGGCGCGAAGGCGCGGGGCGAGGATAAGCACGGCGACTAAAATGGCTGCGACGGTGCCGCCCGTAATCTCGCCGCCGCTAACGAGGTAAATCCCTGCTGCGAAAATACCGGCAATAGCGAGGCCGCCGAAGACTTCCATCATCGGGTCAACGCGGGCTTGGTTTGTGACAAGCTTTAAGTAAAGCCGCACACGCTCTTTAAAGGCGCTATCAAGGCGGTTAATTTCATGCCCTTCAAGGCCGTAGGCTTTAATCATACGCGCGCCGGAAAAGCTTTCATCAAGCTGTGCGGTGAGCCGTCCCATATGGGCTTGGGCTTCGCCCGCATTCCCGCGCAAGGCTTTGGAGAGTTTAATAATGGGCCAAGCGGCTAGGGGGTATATAACTAGGATTAAAAGGGAAAGCTTAGGCGCCATATAAAACATCGTGCCTAAAACGGCGAGTATGGTGAAAACATCTTTGAAGAGATTAGAAAGGCTGCGCAAAAGCGCTTGGGTTACAGCGTTGACGTCATGGGTGAAACGGGAGAGTAAGTCCCCGACAGTTCCGCGCGCAAAAAAGGCGTAATCCGCCCCATGAGCGCTTTGGGCCATATCTTTTTGAAGTCCCGCGATAGTATTCAGCGCAATTTTATTGGTGAGAACCGTTTGGGCAAACATAGACCCGCCGGATATCAGCGTCAGAACAATAAGCGCTGGTACGGTAATTTTGACGAAATCAAAAGAGGCGGCTTGCGCGTCCCCTGCCGCGCTCAGGCTATCGGCAAAATCTATGACATAGCGCGTGAATGAGACATAGGCCGCTTGGGTTCCCGCTAATGTTAGCATGAAGATAACAGCAATAATGAGCGTTGTTTTTTGCGGAGCGATATAATTATGCCATAGCCGCGATATACGGCTACGGTCTGTGTTAAGGTGATGGGCGCGTTTCGCCATCAATGATTTATCCGATAATTCCGTCTTTATCTGGGTCAATTAATTCATGGGCATGAAGAATGAAATAACGCATATGGGCGTTATCAACCGTGCGCTGGGCAGCGGCTTTCCAAGCTTCGCAAGCTTTTTCATAATTGGGAAACGCGCCAATAAAATCTACGGCGGTTAAATCCTTAAATTCTGTTTTCATCGGGTCAATAAGTTCCCCGCCAATAACCAGATGTAAGAGTTGCATTCTCTTGTTCTCCTGTCGATCTTCGGGCGTTGTGCCCAGATGTGAAAAATCTCGCACCTTATTATTGCTTTTATAAAAAGCATCAATAAGTGGCTTTATCTGCTCTAGTAACAAAGGCTGTAGGTTCGGGCCAGCACAAATCACGCCTAAATTTGAAGTCTTTTCATCATCAAAGCGGATGGGGGCCCCTGTAATTGTCGTGGTGATACCCCCGGCTTCGGATATAATTAGGACGGCGGCGGCGAGGTCCCAATCAGACTTTGGCGTAAAGGCAATCGTTGCGTCATAAGCGCCTGACGCGACAAGACACATGCGGTAGGCCATTGAGTTCACAACGGAAACATTCATGGGCGGCCAACCAAGACGGCGAAATTTACGCGGATAACCAATCATGCGGCAATTTTTAATGGCGTTGCATGGGCTAACCTTAATTGGTGTCCCGTTTAAAGCGGCCCCTTTAGCTTTAATGGCTGTGTAAAACTCATCTTTAAGCGGATTATACAAGGCAGCGACAATAGGCAGGCCGTTTTCGATAACGGCCACAGAAATAGCAAAATGCGGCGTGCGATCAATAAAGGCGCGGGTGCCGTCAATCGGGTCAACAACAAAGCTGCGGCGGCATTGATGACGAGATTTGTCGTCCTTGGTTTCCTCCGATAGCCAGCCGTAATCAGGGCGGGCCTGTATAAGACGGTTTTGTAGGTAATCATTCACGTCAATATCGGTTTGAGTGACGGGATGGTTATGTGATTTATCCCAAATCTGTCTATTGACGGCATTATAGCCCTTGAGCGCGATCCGTCCTGCGCCCTTTACCGCATCTGTTATAAGGGCAAGATCGTCTTGATATGATTCAAAGGCCGGCAACCATCATTCCTTCGACCCGTAACGTTGGGGCGTTGATGCTACTATCAAACTTAAGATCATTGGCTGGGGTGAGGCCTGCAAACATCTCAAGCAAATTGCCAGCGATTGTAATTTCGCTCACAGGTTTTGTGACTTGCCCGCCTTCTATTAGAAAGCCGCTAACGCCGACGCTATAATCGCCGGTATTGGCATTTACATTGGGGCCAAACATATCTGTCACTAAAAGTCCGCGCCCCGTTTCGGTAAATAGGGCCTGCGGAGAGGCGTCTCCCGCTGCAATATAGGCGTTGGACGGCCCAATGCCAGGGGGGGTGCTTATACTGCGAGAGCCATGGCCTGTACTGCTGAGTTCAAGCTGTCTAGCGGCGGATGTATTTAAAAGCCATTGCTGTAAGACACCGTTTTCAATGAGATGGCTTTTACGCACGGCCACTCCTTCACCATCGCAAGGGCGGCTTGCTAACCCGCGAATAATAAAGGGATCATCAATGATATTAACATCTTTGTTGAATATGCTCTCGCCCATTTTATCTTTTAGATATGAGACGCCGCGCGTAATGGCGTTGCCGTTTATAGCGCTTAAAAAAGCTGAGAGAAGGGAGCTGGCTTTGCGCTGATCGTAAAACACGGTCATAGGGCCGGACGCAATTTTTTCTGCGCCCAGCCGCGCAACCGCTCGCTGCCCAGCGGTTTGGCCAATTTTATGCGGGTCTGGTAAGTCATCAAAATGACGAAACGCTGCATAATCGAAGTCGCGTTCCATAGCGCCGTCTTTTTCGGCAATCGCCATGGTACTTATGCCGTGGCGTGACGATGCCCAACCGGAGCGAAAGCCGCGGCTATTACCAAAGGTGAAATCACTTTGGGAAAAGGAGGCAGATGCGCCCATAGCTTGCGCCACTCCGTCAATGCTCAGCGCGCCCGCTTCGACCTCAAGAGCGCGGGACTTTAAGATGTCCGGGCTAAGGATGTGGCTGTCATGAAGATCATAGGGGGCTGCATCGACGGCAAGGCTAACGCCATTGGGTAAGCCGCAATATGGGTCAACCGGAGCTAATTTAGCCATGGCAACCGCCCGTTCGGCGAGTTGATCCAAAGACCGCGCGGAGATATCAGAGCTTGATACGCAAGCTTGCCGACCGCCGATTATGACGCGAAGCCCCACATCGCGGCCTTCACTATTGTCAATATCTTCAAGATCACCGCCGCGAACTGACACAGAGAGTGAGCGGCCATAGGTCACAATGCCGTCTGCGTCTTCGGCGCCTGCGGCGCGGGCTTTGCTGAGTAAGTTATCGAGTGTTTTTACAAGTTCTGGATTGGGCAAAAGATTGTCCTTTAAGCCGTGAAAATAAGAAAGAGAATGGCGCCAGCCTGCCCGAATAATGTCAAGATAGTCAATACCATCCCGATCAAACGGCCCTTGCCAGAGGCTTTAGGGGCGTTCATGCCTATAGCATGTAAAATACGCCCAATGAGGAATATTGCCCCGAATATATGTAAGATAATGGGCAGAGCCGACAAGCTTGCCATAGCATAAAGGCCGATGAGGGATAAAGGTGCATATTCTGTGTAATTCCCTTGCGCTCTAATGCGGCGATACATTTCATCATTACCGCCGTCGCCAAGATTGATTTTCTTGCCAAGGCGGATTTGCCCAACCCGAAAGGTGAGAACAAGAAGAAGCAAAATATTTAAAGCGGCATAAAAGCCCGTAATTTCAAAAAGAGTCATAGGCTCTATCCTTATGTGCTATTGGTGTCAGATGATAGCTTTTCTATCATATCATAATGGGCTTTTGCGGGCTGCGCCCCCTGAAGTAGATATTTTCCTTGATATATATAAGAGGGCACGCTGCGTATTCCGGCGCGGCTCACGGCAGCGATGTCTTCCATAATAACAGTTTCATCGGCGTTTTTACTGTAAAGTGTTCTGATTAAATCCGTATCCATCCCAAATTCGCTGGCCAGATTGAGCAAAACATCTTGGTCATTTATATCAAGGTGATCTTTAAAAAAAGCCGTAAATAAAGCTTCGGCCATATCATTTGCGTTGTTTTGCCCCTGTGTATTTTGCTCCTGTGTATTTTGCTCTTGTGCCCAGTGCATAAGTTGATGGGCGGCCAGAGTGTTGGCTCTTTTGGGGATGCCGTCAAAGCGAAATTCTATGCCCGCGTCAGGGGCAGCGGCTTCGAGGTGCTCACGCATCTTAGCAAAGCGGTTGTCGGGTGCTGTACCAAATTTTTTCGCCATATAAGCTTTATAGTCAGTCCCGTTTTTGGGCACATTCGTATCTAGCATATAGGCCCGCCAGCGCATCTCTACCGGGATGGCCGTCTGATCTATTGCCGCTTTTAAATACCGCCAGCCAAGCCAGCACCAAGGGCAGACAATGTCAGATATAATATCAATTCGTATCGCCGTGGTGGTGGAGGTTGTCATAAATGGGTCTTATTATAATCTGTCAATGTGTTATTTATTAGCCGTGCTTAATTCTGTGGTTTACTTATCTTGAGGTGCAACATTTTCAATCGATAAATTTAGAAACTTTATAACGGCATCGACTTCGCTTTCCGTAAGCCCGCGGGTCAGTTTTTCATTAAAGCTACGAAAGTCTTCACGCACAATCTCTCTTAGGCGCCAGCCTTCATCAGTGAGGTAAACAGCGCGGGAGCGGCCATCTAATGTCTTTTTACGGGAGACAAGTCTTAGTTTTTCCATGCGGCTTACAAGGCCCGTGATTGCGGAATTATTACGCCCAACGCCATTGGCTAAATCACTCAGGCGGCAACCGTCATGATAACCTAGATATGTTAATACGGCGGCCTGGGATGTGCTGACACCGGATGAGCCTGCAAGGTGATAATCTGCAAATTTTGCGAGCTGGGTATGAGCACGGTTAAATAGAAAAAATAAACGGCGATCTACAGTACGGGCAATAGCCATAAAAGCCTCTATTGTTTCAGATGTGAAATAATATAGAGCCGATAATTTGCGGCGCAATAAAATAATGCGGATGCAGCATAAATGATGCGTTGGGGTTTGCTGTGTCTATAAAATTATCATCGATATAGCAAAGGCCTCCTGACAGTATCAGGAGGCCTCGTTTTAAGTCTGGGTCTAACGGGACGTCATGCCCGCTTCTCTATGAATAATTTAGATACCCAATTTCGCGTTTACGAAAGGACTAAATATTAGCTTTGGGCAGACCCCTCAAAAAAGATAAACAAGATACACCTCCTTTCGATTACGCGGCCTGGTTATCAGACGGCTTTGATGAACTTATTATCTGCGAAACTTTGAGTCTGTGCAAGGATTAAGTTTTGGACATAGCATTATCCATTCCTACGGGCGCAGGTACTTTATATTGGAAATTTGACAAATGAATCAGTTAGGAAAAATTATGAATTTTTGACAATTTTCGTTTATCAATAAAAACAATTATTGATAAACGAAAATAAAACTAAAGTTTAATATTGAGTATTTTATCATTAAATCATTGTATTTAAATAATAAAGTTGAATATTATATTTCATTAGCCAAGTTTTTTGAAAAGTAAGATTTTTCTAGTCGTGCAGAGGCAAAGCTGTTAGTCTCTTGGACAAGAGGAATAATATAATGAGCGTAAAATACGCCAGACTTAAAGGGACGAGACCATGTTATCAATTAAGAATGTGCACAAGCGGTTTGGCAATGTTCACGCGATGAATAATATAAACCTTGACTTAAAACCAGGTTTATTTGGCCTATTGGGGCCGAACGGTGCCGGGAAGTCGACTCTAATGCGTACGCTCGCAACCCTGCAGAATCCTGATCAAGGTGAGATTACATTAAACGGCGTTGATATCACAAAAGAGCCCGATATTATGCGTAGTGTTTTGGGCTATTTACCCCAAGACTTCGGCGTTTACCCACGAATGAGCGCCGAAGCTTTGCTGGACCACATTGCGGTATTAAAAGGCATTAATAACGCGAAAGAGCGTAAAGATCAGGTCTTATCTTTGTTGAAGAATGTAAACTTGCTCACTCATAAGTCAGCCTCTGTTGCGACCTATTCCGGCGGTATGCGGCAACGATTTGGCGTGGCGCAAGCGTTATTAGGAGATCCGAAAGTTCTAATTGTTGATGAACCAACGGCTGGGCTTGACCCATTTGAGCGGCAACGCTTTCTTGATCTTTTATCAGAAGCTGGTGAGGAGAAGATCATTATCCTCTCAACCCACATTGTCGAAGATGTGCGCGACCTCTGCGCGGATATGGCGATTATGGGGCAGGGCGAAATTGTTGCCCGCGGCGCACCAGAGGCTCTCATTGATAAAATCCGCGGCCGTGTTTGGCGTAAGAAAATTGAAAAGTCCGAGGTCGACGCGGTGAAAGAAAAATATGACGGGCGTGTCCTCGCAACTCGCCGCTTAATGGGCGGTGTGGTTATATCTGTGCTCTCGGATAATGCGCCGGAGGCCGGGTTTGAGCAAGTCGACCCAAATCTCGAAGATGCCTATTTTGCGCATCTTTACAAGATTGTTTAAGGAGGCCGGCTATGTTTGGAAAACTTCTTAAATTTGAACTGAACCTTCATATGCGCCAAGTCGGGTTTTGGATCACATGCCTCGTCATGGTGTTGTTTGGGGTATTGATATCATCAACGGATTTTATTTCTTTATCGCTTGAGGGCGGATCGCGTATCAAAAATAACGGCGCCATTCCACTCGCCCTAAATGTCGGGTTTTTAAGTCTTTTATCTATTTTCTTTGCGGCTGTCTTCGTCGTCACGGGCGTCATGCGCGATGATACCCATAAATCACTTGAGATTATACATGCAACGCCGCTTAAAACGCCGACAATGTTGATGACCCGAATGATAGGGGTTTGGATGACAACGTCACTTTGTGTTATTGCAGGCGTGGCTGGATTAATGGCGGGTCAATTTATGCCGTGGACGGACCAAGAGACGTTTCAATCTTTTAATCTGCTACATTACCTACAGCCCATCATGCTCTTTGTAGTCGTTAATTCGCTTATGGTGTCCGGCGTTTATACACTTGTCGCCGCCGTGACGCGAAATCGCGCCTTAGTTTATGTGAGCGCTGTCGCCTTTATCGTTATACTTATTGGTTCAGGGATTATAGCGGGTGAAAACCCACCCGAATGGGTTCAAGCGGTTATTGATCCTTTAGGTTTAGGGGCGCTTGGCGTTGAGACGCGCTATTGGCCACCCGCAGAGCAAAATAGTAATATGGCGCCAATTATGGGTTGGGTTGGGCTTAATCGCCTAATCTTTGGTCTTTTTGGTCTTATTATGTTTGCGGCGGCTTTTGCTCTATCTACGCGCGGCATTGCTATGCGTAACGTTAAAGATAATGGGCGCCTTAACGAGGACTTAGAGATTAAAGATTTTACACCCATTACGCCGGATATAGGATTTGTTCATAATCAAACATCTTTTCTAAACCGCCTTAAATTTGAATATATTCGAACCATTAAAACAGTTCCTTTTGTGATTTTAATCGGCCTTTCGCTTGTCTTGTTTGGCTTGGGCGTTTGGGCGCAACTCTTTATGGATACAAACCCAACACTGCCGACAAGCCGCGTCTTCACTCAATTAGCCTTAAATTCAATGGGATTACCCATGGTTATCATCATGGTGTTCTTTGGCAGTGATATCATGTGGCGAGACCGTGTGGCGAATATGCATAAAATTATTGATGCGACGCCGGTGAAAAATATATCTCTTTTATTGGCAAAATGGGGCGCTTTAGCTTTAGTCTTGCTCACGATTGTTATACTTGGCTTATTCGTCGCCGCTTTTGTGCAGATTATTGCCAGCGGAGGTAAAGTTCCTGCGGTTCCAAGCACATATTTGGCTATTGGTATCTTTAGCTTTTTTATTGGATTCTTCTTCCAAGGCATGTTGGTCATGTTTATCCAAAACTTTATGCCGAGCCGCGTGATTGGTATGTTGGGCGCGGCAGCTATTTTATTTGGAATGATCTTTTTCTTGGGGAATCTTCCCTTTTATCACCCACTTATGAATTTTGGAACGCCATCCGCGGGCGCTTATTCTGAAATGGCCGGCTTCTCTAACACGGGTAGTTTTGTTTGGGAGTTTGCTTACTGGATTGCGATGGTAATTATCTTGGGTGTGGCGACAATATGGATTTGGCGGCGCGGGCTCCAAGTTGGCCTAATGTCGCGGATAAAACATATGCGTGCCAATATGAGCCTTCCGTCCCTAGCCGTTAGCGCCGCCGCGCTCGCTGGTTTTATTGGGACGGGCTATATGGGCCTGCAAAGCTACCGCGCAAATGATTATCAAAATGCCGATCAACGCGAAAAACAGCAGGTAGCCTATGAAAAACTTGTGACGGATTATGATGATCTGGAACTCCCAAGGGTAAAAGCCGTGACGGCGAATATGCAGTTTTATCCATCCGAGCGCCGCGCAGAGTTAACAGGCACTTACGTCATTGAAAATGTTTTGAATGAACCTTTGGAGCGGGTATTTATTTCAAGCCCAGTTGATTTTGATGACCTGCTGGAATTTTCTATGGAAGGCGCAGAACAAGACCCTAAAGTAGAGTTTTCTGTAGCTCTCGCTGAATATAACATTATGGACTATAAATTCACCCCAGCCCTCGCGCCGGGTGAGCGTAGAAATATTAGCTTTAAAACGCGCGTAAACCCGCCGACAATCACAAGCGGCAGTGCGATTGCTAAAAATGGGACATTTGTAAGTAACTTTGCATTGATGCCGTCTTTTGGAATTTCAAAGGGATTTTACCTAACCAACCCTGATAAACGTCGAAAATTTGATCTACCAAAACGTGAGAAACTACCGAAGCGCTGGAGTAAAGACGCCCGTAGCCGTAACTTTATTACGGGGTTTGCTGACTATGTTGATTTCGAAGCAACGGTTTGCACAGATAAGGGGCAAATTCCCATCGCGCCGGGGAAACAAATCCGCGAATATAGCGAAGGTGGACGGGATTGCCGTGATTTTAAGGCGATTAACCCAATCCTCAACTTCTTCTCTTTCTTAACTGCAGATTATGCGGTGAAAAAAGATGTTTGGGAGAATCCAAAAGGCGATGATGTGGCCTTGGAGATCTACTATCATCCAGAGCATGATTTTAACGTCGACCTTATGCTTGATGCGATGAAAAAGAGCTTTGATGTTTATACGGATGTGTTTAGCCCTTACCAATATGCGCAGCTCCGGATTATGGAATTTCCATATGCAAGCTTTGCCCAAGCTTTTGCGGGAACGGTTCCGTTTTCTGAAAACATTGGCTTTGTTCAAGATCCCGGAAAAGCCGATGATGACAAACGTATTGATTTTGCTAGCTATGTCACAATGCATGAAATTGGCCATCAATGGTTTGCGCATCAACTTGTGGCTGGTAATGCCAAAGGCGGGAATGTCCTCTCGGAAGGCCTAACAGAAAATGCGGCTATGATTGCCTATGAAGCGGCCTTTGGCCATGCCCGCGCGCGCCGCTTGCATGAGGAACGTACAACACGGAGCTATCTGACAGGGCGCGTTTTTGGACAAACAGGCGAGGAGCCTTTGGCCCTTGCTGAAAATGGTCAGCAATTCTTGGTTTATAATAAAGCGAGTTGGGTGTTTTGGGGACTGCGTAATTATGCGGGAACAGAAACGGTTCAAACCGCTGTGCGTAAATTCCTTGAAGAACACGGCACATCGGGCCCGCCTTACCCAACGACATTGGAGCTTGTCAGTCAGTTAAAGGAAACTTTAGGCCCTGATTATCATCAGCTTATAAAAGATTATTTTGATAAGATCACGTTTTGGGAGCTTAAAATCGAGGATGATGTCGATGTTACGGCAAATGGCGAAAAATTTGATGTGAGCTTGCCGATTAGCGTTGATAAAAAATACGCAGCGCGAAAAGACGGCAAAGAGACATCCATAACCGAAATGCCGGGTATAGATTTGAATGAATGGGTTGAAGTGGCCTTTTACACCGAAGACCCTAAGGAAACTTTGGGTGAAAACCCGTTCTTTAGCAAAGTTATGAAAATCACAGAAGCCGAAACCACCCTAGAGTTTACCTTGGACAAGCGGCCAACCCATATTTTGCTTGATCCAAAACGGCTGTTAATTGAGCGAAATTTGACGGATAATGTCAAAGACGTGACGCAAAAATTAGCGGCAAATGAGTAAGCATAGATATGGTATGATTAAAGCGAGTATCAATAAATAGGCTTGGACAATTATGAGCCTGCGCCGTATTTTATGAGCGCCAAGATATCTTACTTCGGCAAAGTGGAGAGTGCTACCTGCCGCTTAAAGAGCTTTTATGGATGAAGATAAAAAATCGAATTTTATCTAACAGGCTAAGGTATCGATTGGAAACTCGCAATCTAAAACTGCTGGGCTGTTTATCGTGTTATCCCCATATAGACCATTTGCGTAAAAATTTGGCACGGTAGATTTGTTTTACTATTGAGATGATGACTCCGATAATTTTGGTGTGGGCATATGTTTGGTGATGATATGAAAGTCTATTTCCCGCTGTTTTTTACGCCAGATATGAGGTGGATTACGCAAGGTGCATATTTATGAACGCCTTATCATTGGGCTAGATAAAGACGTAGTTTATGATGAATTTGGCCTAGAGCTTTGAATTGTGCCGCGCGACGATATTGCAAGATATTTTGCATCCCGCGCTGAACCCCGCTAGACTTTACGGCATAATATTGACGATGATTCCGCACAGAGACCAGCCCTTATGTTTTACCGCTCCCAATTATTTGTTCCCGGAAACCGCCCTGACCGTTTTGAAAAGGCTTGTAGAGCGGGGGCTGATCTTGTCTGTATTGACCTTGAAGATGCCGTCGGGCTGGCCGAGAAAGATGCGGCGCGCCAAACGGTTTTAAACTGGCTGGAAACTACGGATCATAAACATGTCTCCTTGCGGATTAACGGGCTGGATACCGAAGACGGGCAGGCGGATATTGCGGCGCTTAAATCTTGCGGCCTCATATTGCCTTTTATTATGGTGCCCAAGGCCGCATCGGGCGCTGATATTGCAGGGCTATCGGACGAGTTGCCCCGCGCTCTTGGGCCGCTTTTTGTGATTATCGAAAGCGCTATGGGGCTTGTACATGCAGATGAGATTTTTGCTGTGCCGCGCGTCGAGTTTGGCATGTATGGCGCGATTGATTACGCAGGGGATGTGGATTGTGATTTGTCATGGGAGACCCATCTCTATGCGCGGTCAAAATGCGTCGCGGCGGCGGCGGCTTTTAATGTGCATTTATTTGATGTGCCCCATATTGATGTTCGTAATTTGGATGATTGTGAGGTGAGCACGCGCCGCGCCAAAGCCCTTGGTATCCATGCACGGTCGGCCATCCATCCGGCGCAAATTGCCCGTATTCACGCGGCCCTTACGCCAAGCGCGGATGAGATCGCTTATGCAGAGCGGGTGATTGAGGCCTATCAATCTGCGGGCGGAAATGTTGTGCTGCTGGACGGTAAATTTATCGAGGCTCCTGTGGTTAAAAAGGCCCAGCGCGTCCTCGCCTATAAAGACAAAACCTAAAGGGTTAGCGCCGTTAGAGAGCTTGCCCCGAACTATTTTGCGGCCATTAATAATTTTGAAAAGTGCCTTGATTTCACCCTTTTCATTAGCATTGATGATTAGCCTGAGCGAGACGAATTGCAGCCAGCCAATATAAACCGCTTACTGCCTTATGATGTAGGGGTATTCGTTAGCTCTAAAACTTTCATATATTCCACAATCTTTTTTATCTTAGGGCGCTTTAATATATCAGGCCATTGTCACGCGCAGTATCTATGATGTTATTTTACCAGTTGAAATGAAGTAGCTTAGTTTTCCGAATCCATGGGATCGTTTTGCCAAGCTTAATATTTCTAACTGCGTTTATGATGAGGCCCGTCAATTTGGGGGTTTGGCTGAATGTTTCATCACTGCGCCTAAACGCGGCTATAATTAAACCTAGCAACACGCCTTAGCGAACAAATAATTTGGTGCGGGCTTGTGGGTTGAGAAACTTGCGGCACATGGCTTTGATGCAGCCATAGCTGAACCAGTCCTAAATCAATTTTAATATTAAACCTATAGCTTTGAACGTCCTTTAGCTTAAAGATTATTATAGCGAAATATATAATTATCAAAAGAGCCGTATGAGCCGTTTCATAAAACTAGTTTTATTGCGTATTGCAGTTATGTTTGGCTTAGCTGCTCTACTCGCGGGGTGCGCAACAACAACGAGCGGCATTAAAAAGTCTCGAATTAACGCCGTGACAGCGCCGCAAAAATTAACAACAGATGTTCCCCCTGGAACCGTAATGGCTATTATACGCTATCCTGCCTATATTGATGACGCTGCAGAAGAAAAGTTTTATACCCTATATGCTAACCGTACCATTGGGAGCGTCTCCTATTCCGATGATGCCGGGCTTCAAGAAACGGCGGCGATTGCAGATGTTACGCTGCTGAAATCAAATTACTTTGCGCTGTCTATATATAAAGAACTGGTCGAGCGATTACCTGAACATTCCGTACTGCTTTCCCCTCACGCCATTATACTTGATGAGCGCGGAGACTTAACATCAAAGCCGATGACAAAAGCCGAAACCTTGCCAAATATTCTTAGTATTGACTTCATGGCTTACTCTTTTCCAGATGCTAAACGCATGCTTGAAGGCGAGCCTGTTTCATTTGGCGACGTTATAACACCTTTGGTCACTGTGCGCACAGATCACCGCGCCTCTGCTACAACCCAAGGCGTATTACTCACGAGCCATCCAACATTGCGCGGCGCCGTGGCTAATGGCCGGCAAACTGTAAAGCAAAATCTTTTTGAACTTGAATTAGGAAAATTCGAGACAAATGAACTTGAACTAGATTTTATCACGATGCTAAATAATACGACACCCATTCGTGTGTTCTCGCAAAAGCTATCAAAAACCGCCGCAGATAATACGATTTCAAGGCTTCCTCTTGAGCAAATACGTCTGGATGGGACAAAGATTGCCAACTTAAATTATGTCGACGTCAAGAAAGAAGACCCGCTTGAAGAGGAGTTTTCTGCTTCACTTGCCAATCAAGTGGTGGGCATGATTAATAAGATCGACATCAAAAAAGCAACGATGATTAATTATGCAACCGCCATTTCAAAATTTGATGAAAGTCTTGGCCCGCTAACGCTTATCGGATCAACCGACCCTGACTATATCGTTCGTGAGCGTTATGCGGCTCGCTTGCTTCAGGCCGAGCAGAATTATCTCTCAGTGCAATCCCTGCGTCTATATGACGGGGTCTATAATGGCGAGCTTGGTGCGCAAGTCAGGGAAACTTTAAATGCTGAATATGAAGTTTTACAAGAACGACGCGAACTCACGCGAAAGCAAAATGTTTCTACGGCGGCCGCCATTTTAAAAACAATCGCCGTGGCCGCAGCGTCTTCGGCCACACGCAGCAATCGGCCCCGGTCCCCCGAAGAAGCCCGGGCCAGAAATGCTTTGCTGAGAGGTTTGCTTTTGTCCGGGGCAAACCCGTCTTCTTTCGCACGCCAGAAACGCCTCATTGGCAGTAATTATTTTACAGCTATTCTCCCGGCCATAGACGATCAAATCGCTGTGCAAGTTAACCTAATCGACTCCAGTGAAACGATTACGGCCATTCGCTATGAAGACTTACGCGAAAAGTTACAGACACTTTATCAAGACACTCACCGCTCCCTTGATAGGATTGCGACGCGCTGCGGATATATCCATAATGGCATGTTTATCAGAGGCATATGGATAGGTATATGCAAAAATGGTCTTGCCAATGGTGCGGGTATGGGGGTGTTGCGAAGTAATTTTTCGGCGCTAGAATATTACGGCTATGCACAAAACGGTAAACCGCAAGGCGCAGGCTATCTTATCCAACATGGCCCGGAAGGTAGCTACACGCTAGAGGGCACCTTTGATGAGGGACTCGCTAATGGTGTTATGCGGGTTTCCAAAGCTGGCAAGGACGATACTATTCGGATTTATAAAAAAGGCCGGGATATTGGCAAAGCAAATAATGGAGAAAATGTGATTTCACCATTTAAGGGCCCAACGTAAGGTATTTAATTTTACCGCATAGGATATGCTGTTGTGCCTGCTCTCTTTAAACGAAACTATCTTTTACTTAGTGATTTTGATGGTTAGGAAGATGGTTATTGCAAGAAAGTGGTTTTCCTATGAGGGTGTTTTTCGTTTATTGCATAGATATGAATGTGTCCTCCAATAGACTCTCTTACAAAATTCTGTTTAATATAGTCTTATAAAGGCTAGTTACTTCTTGAAAACCGTACAAGGCGTCAGGTATGGAAACATCAAATACGACACTAATCAAAGCACCAGTAAGTCTAGTTTTTAAAACTCTATTTGACATTAATCTTGCCACAACATGGGTTCTAGGTCTTCTCCATTATGAGGTCATTTCAAAAAGTGAAAATATGGTTGGGTCAAAATATCTAAGTTTATTTGATCTAAACGGATTGAAGTTTGAGCAGGTTAGCGAGATAATAGAGTATACTGAAAATCAGAGTGTTGAGTGGCATTCAACGTCTAGATTCTGTGACGGTAAGGTTAGTTATGTCTTAACCGAAATTTCGGAGACGCATACGGAATTTAAACAAACCTCTCGATGCCAATATAAAGGACTGACAAAACTTTGGGTTTGGTTAGTAAAGTCAAAAACTATAAAGGCAGCAAAGGATTATAATAAAGAATGCCACAAGAACTTTAAAGCGCTAGTTGAAGCAGACTACGCATCTAGGAATTCATAGTAGACATCTAATCAAGCTGTTTTTTAAGTCTCATAATAGCCCACCAAATATATATATAAACTTCCTATTTTAAAATAATCAAAAGACTCTACCAAAAACTGGTAGGAAATTTAGGGCGCAGGTCACAGTCACTAGCTCGTAGTAATAGGATAGGTTACAATGCCGGTATAGAAGATCGTTTTTTACTGTTTTTACCACGAACTGCTAAGACCATTACGGATATGATGAAAAGATGTGGTAGTAAATCTAATAACGACATTGTCAGCGCTTTTTTTCAAGCCTACTCTAACGAAGTCGTATTCAGGTTGCGAATAAAGCCTTTAGAATTTTATGTTGCACCTACTGAAAATATGATACATGATGGAAGTACTTTAGGACAAACATCATCTGATAAGGCTGTTTTTGTAAGAGGATACATTCTTAATGAATAGACGGAGTGGATTGTAATTATGTTGTATCGGTTTTTCTTTATTTTTATTCTCAATGCGGCATTTGCTCTCCCCGCTTACTCTCAAGTCAATACAGAAACGAGTTTGGAATTTGGTGGCTTCTACGAAGACAATATTGATGTCTCAGAAAATGGAACTGATATCCGACTTAAGGATGTAAAGGGCATACAAGCTGGTATTCATTCGGAAAGGAAGTTATCTGAGTTGGGTGAGAGTGATGTCATGTTAGCATTGTCACTGGTTGGTGGTGCCGGAGAAGGAAGTGTCTCAAACATTACTGAATCATCAGAAGCACTTCTTGGAGATCAGGTTGATTACCAGACTGTAGAAGGTTTTGCTGACTTGATCATTCGAAAAGAGACTAAAAGCTTTTCTCCTTTCGTAAGTGCTGGAGCTGGTTTGAGGTACGAACGAATCGATACAGGCAACTCTAATTTTGAGAATTTATCTCCCGCTGGGCGTTTCCGTGCGGGACTTGAGAAAGACGTTTCTAAGAATTTCACGCTAGGCGTCAGTTCAGGCCCCAGTGTAGAATTTGACTAATAAATATGATTATAGATTTCTCAGCGAAATCGCTGAAGAGCTACTGTATGCCGAAGCTGAAAATTCTCACTGGACTCCTGAATTTATCACTCAGTCAGGTAAATTATATAAAGTAGAGACTGCTTCACTCTCTAAAGTCTACAGCCTAAAATTCAAGATCTATCATCTTCATTGGAAGGCGACAGACATGTAAATCGCGACATCCTATGTCACGAACTAATGAGACTTCACAATGAAAAGATCGAGATAGGGAATACCTGGCTTGATACTTATCTTAAGGATCTCCCTGCGTCGGAGAGCTACGCTTCTAGCGCCCTACTTTCAACATTCGGTATTCACGCATCACCTGACTCGGATAAACCTAAATATTGGTTTGCATCTGAATGGCTTGAGGAGGATACAACCAATTCTTCAGCGAAATATATAGCCCAACTACTTTTAAAGCAGCACCAAATCACATTTGAAGGTATACGCGTAAATCTAGAAGCAGACGCACCGTTTTGGGCTTGGGGTAAATGGTCTACCGCACTTTTGGAAATGTTACATCAACACCCTCAGTGTAACAATTCTAAGGCGCAAAAGTCGTTAGTTATTATGCACCAGTTATCAGATAAAATAAATATCAACAAAACGACATTAACACATGGTGATATTCATCCCAATAATTGGATGTTTAAAGGAAAAGATTGCATACTTATTGATTGGGGTGAAATGGCAGTTGCACCTGCTGAGTGAGATATTGGTATATTAATTGAGCGACATATGGTAATACCCCCATTTTTAGTGGGGGTCAGAAGTAGACTGTTTTTTAAGCAGCATGTTTCATGTGCTGCTTAAGCTTTTGAACGGGGGTTATGCCGCCTATGGCCATATTGGGCCTTTCATTGTTGTAAGTCCAGAGCCACCTTGTGGCTGAGAGTTGTGCAGATTCAATGGTAGCAAAGATGTGTTGGTTCAGCCAATCATACCGCACTGTACGGTTATAGCGTTCCACATAAGCCATTCCGCGCCCTTTTATCGCTTCGCGCGGGCGCTCCAAATGCTGCGGGTTGCCGGGTTGGGTGAACATTAGGATGATGCCATGTTTCTGCGCCCAGCTTGCCAAGGCATGACTGATATATTCAGGGCCGTTATCACATCGGATAGCCTTGGGCTTACCTCGCCATTCAATGATTTGATTGAGGCTACGGATCACTCGTAAGGCTGGTAGGGACAGATCCACCTCTATACCAAGCCCTTCGCGATTAAAGTCATCGATCACATTGAAGGTGCGGAAGCTACGACCATCAGATAGCCAGGCGTGCATGAAGTCCATGGACCACATCTCATTGACAGTCTCTGGAACAGCCAGAGCATCAGGTTTTTCCCGTTTGAGCCGTCTTTTAGGCTT
>CALFVT010000011.1 GCA_937928165.1 uncultured Caulobacterales bacterium | reverse complement strand
AAGTGCGTGAGCTATCAAGTTCTGCAAAGGGATTTCTATTGTCTGAAACTCATTCAATGGAGGATTACTATATGAGTTCAACGCCACCTACGGCTGTAATACGCGACACTAATATCAAAGCAACTATTTGGGAAAACCAAGGTGAAAAAGGTACATATTTCACTACGACTCTTGCCAAAACATATCGCGATCAAAACGGTGAATTACGCGATACAAATGTTTTCACCAATAACGATCTTCTAAAAGTATCTGAACTTGCCAAAGAAGCGCGAACAAAGACGCGTGAATTGCAGCAAGGCCGTTCTCAAGAACAAACGCCAGATACTGACCGGACACATCCGACAGATGATCGCAAAGCTCGCAATCATGAAAAAGACTTTAGTCTGGATCGTTAATTCACATCGCATTTCGTAAAATCTATTTTTCTTGAGCAAGAACAAAATTTCAGATAATGTTCCTTTTTTGTTCTTGTTTCATGAAAGGGAGAAACAGATGGACTTTATTTAAATTGATGTTAGGAAAACGACTGTGAATGGAATAGAGGATAATGGTGAATATGCCAAAATAGACAAAATAATTGTCAAAGATGATAAAGAAGGTTCTAATAAGAGTCTGCGCGTAGGAGTGGATTATGAAAGGTATCAACGTTACCTTGATAATTCCGGTCTGTCTGATGAGGAAAAACAACAAGTCATTCAGGCATTGTGGGAAGTGATAGTAAATTTTGTTGATCTTGGAATAGGGGTTCATCCCCTTCAACAAACCGGTGCAAATAAAACCCTTACTTCAAATGTTAAGCAAGCTACATTCCAAGCTGCGTTTGAAGGTGTTGCATGTAATCAAATTAAAAAACAAATAGAAGGAGTTGATGTATGAAACATCAAAAAAACTCAACATCAGCCTCTATACAAAAGGCAGTCATTTACTGTCGTGTTTCCGATACTAAACAAGTAAAGAATGGTAGCGGCCTAGATAGCCAAGAACATCGGTGTCGTGAATACGCTTTGCGCAAAGGGTATTTGGTAGAGCGTGTTTTCCCAGATGATGCTAGTGGCGGTGGTGACTTTATGGCACGTAAGGGCATGGTTGCCTTATTAGATTATCTGGATGCTAACCCAGATGAAAAATACATTGTGATCTTCGATGATTTAAAGCGCTATGCTCGTGATACATTATTTCATCTCAAATTGCGTGGAGAAATGTATTCAAGAAATGCTGAAAGAGAATGCTTGAACTTTGAATTCCAAAATTCACCTGAAGGCGAATTCATGGAAACAATCTTTGCTGCTCATGGGCAACTTGAGCGGCAACAAGGCGCGCGGCAAACCAGACAAAAAATGCGTGCTCGTGTTGATAAAGGGTATTACGTTTTTGGTGAACCACCACTTGGCTACGAATACAAGAAAATGGATGATGGTGGAAAAATGCTTACACCATCAGAACCCAATGCTTCTATTGTAAAGGAAGCGTTAGAAGGTATCGCTTCAGGCCGATTTCAAACAACAAATGAGGTGCAAAGGTTCTTTGAAGCTCATCCTTCTACAATTACGCGAAAGAATGGAAACCCAAGGCAATGGCAATCTGTATATAATGTTCTTCGTTCACCTATTTATGCTGGATATTTCAATGTCAAAAAGTGGGATATCTTCTTTAAAAAGGGCAAGCACGAACCTCTTATAAGCTTAGAAACTTGGAAAAAGGTACAAGCAAAGCTTGATGGTAAAGTGAGCATGCCTGCAAGAAAGGACTTTACGAATGATTTTCCTCTTCGTGGTTGTGTGGAGTGCGCCACATGCCATTCTCCTATGACCGCCGCGTGGTCAAAAGGAAGAACGAAATTATATGGATATTATTTCTGTCAGCAAAAAGATTGCGAAGACAGAAAGCGGAATATTCGTAAAGAGAAGATTGAATCTGAATTTGAAGACTTGCTTCAAGAACTTCAACCTGCTGAAAACCTTTTTCAACTTGCTCTGGCAATGATGGAAGACAGGTGGGAGCAAGTGATTAAAAGCGTTGAGGTGAATGCTAAGGAAACAAAAAGAAAGATAGCTGGCTTAGAGAATAAAACGGCTAAATTGGTAGACTTACTAACCAATACCGATAGCTCTTCGATGATTAAAATCTATGAAAAACAGATCAATGCATTAGAGCAAGAAAAGGCTATTTTGCGTGAAAATGTTACTAAATCTATGGAACCAAAATATAGCTTTTCAAGAACTTATCGAACCACTTGTGAATTCCTCTCAAGCCCTTGGAAACTATGGGAATCTGGCAATCTCGAATATCAGAAATTGTTACTTCGCCTAGTATTTCCTAAGCGCATTGCATACTGTCCAAATGAAGGTTATCGAACCGCCCAAATCGCAGAGCCAGTAAGGCTTTTTCAGCTAATTAAACCTCAAAATGGTGTAATGGTGGGCGATACTGGGATTGAACCAGTGACCCCTACAATGTCAATGTAGTGCTCTCCCGCTGAGCTAATCGCCCATCCGTTTCAAAGACATCACCTATGGGATGATGAGACAGCGCGATATAGAGCCGCACCGACAGATAATCAAGACATTTTTCACGAACCAAGCGGCTTAATTACGCCGCGATAAGACGGTCAACTTCGTCAACAAGCTGGCGCAGGTGAACCGGTTTAGACAGAACATGGGCATCAGTGGTTTCGGTATTGTTTTTTGCAACAGCCGCAAAGCCCGTAATAAACATAATCTTTATACCCGGCGACAGGGTCTCTGCCATTTTAGCCAGCTCAATACCGTCAAGACCGGGCATCATAATATCCGTCAGCAGCATATCAAACGCACCATCAGCAAATCTTAAGGCCCGAAGTGCCCGCTCTCCGTCATCACAGGCAACAACATGGTGACCCGCTTTTTCAAGAGCTGCCGCAAAAAACCGGCGCATAGAATCATCGTCTTCAGCGTAAAGTATGGTTGCCATCGTCATCACCTTAACAAGCCAGCAGGCTTGTTCACCTTTCTTATGCACGTTATTTACGCCAGCAGATGTTTCAAATCAGTAAACCTACGGCATATTAAAATAAGCTATGCAGGATTAACGCCATAATCCTCACAACATCTTATTTATGGTTAATAAACTATAAATATAAACCCCAAATGGCGATCATTTTCTTTGACAGCCGCATAAATATTGCGCTTTATCATCTTATGATAAGTTTTTCATCTCACAAACGGCTCGAAGCGCAAACCCTACATAGCTTTAGCCCCGCCGTAGAGCTGCAAGGCCCCCATTTTAATGAATGCGGTCTCATCGCCGCCTCCCCTCACAGTGGGCGGATTTACCCAAAAGCTTTCATCACCCGAACAGCCCTGCCTTTATCCACATTACGGCGTAATGAGGATGCTTTTATTGATAAACTCATTGCGCCATTGGCAAAACAAGACATTCCTATTTTAAAAGCCAATTTTCCGCGCTGTTATGTTGACGTAAACCGGGCCGCTGATGAGGTCCTGCCTGCATGGGGGGAATATAATGCGCCAACCACGCCGCGCGGCGCAGCGGGGCTTGGGGTGGTCCCAACTATGATTACGGAAACCCTTAAAATTTATAAAAACCCCTTAACCAAAGACGTTTATAAAGCCCGTATAGAGAGCCTTTATCGTCCTTATCATGACGCTTTGCAAAATTTATTAAACGCCGCCTATCAATCTGCGGGGCAGGCATTATTACTCGATTGCCACTCTATGCCGGGAATTAGCCAATCAGGGCGGCCACGTCATGATATTATCTTAGGCGATCGTTTCGGCGCATCCGCCACACCAGAACTTGTTGATTTAACTGAGCAAGTTTTTACAAAAGCAGGCTATCGTTTGGCCCGTAATTACCCATATGCGGGCGGATATGTCACCTCAACCTATGGCCAGCCCAATGAAGGAATCAATGTGATTCAAATCGAGGTTAACCGCAATATATATATGAACCCAGCTGGTTTTAAACTTACGCCGGGATTTAAGCGGCTACAGGCCTGTTTTATTAACCTTGCCGCAGAGCTTCGCAGTTTCATGGCCCCCTCCATTCAGCGCGCTGCCGAATGAAGATTAGGGTGAATATTAAAACTTACATTGCCCGATAAAGTCTCTTGCGGCCCTAAGGTTATAAATCCAGGGTGATTTACTTCGTTTAATCCGCCGGCTTTATGGCTCATCGGTTCAAAGCAAAAATATGGCTGATCTTGCGGCGCAAATATTTGGCAATATTGAAATATGTTATCAGCTCTAAGGCTGACAGCCATATCATATTCCGGCCAAGTCATCAGCACGTCATGATTCCAGCCCGCAAAACAATTATCAATGAGCCTGCCTGGCAATCTACGCGGCAAGTTAAAATCCATTATTCCATTTGACGGCACCCATATATCCGGAAGATTAGAATCATTATTGTCCCAATACCCCTGTGAGTCAAAGTTAATTGTCATAGCCGGGCTACGCGGAAAATAAGGGTGTAAACCAAAACCGAAAGGCAGGGCTTTACGGCCTATATTGGTCACACTTAATGTAATCTTCAAAGCGTTACCTTCTAGGGTTATCTCTTGCCGCGCTATATAAGCAAAGGGCGTCAGTTTATTGGCTGGTTGTTTAAATTCTAAAACCGCTGTTTGATGAGAGCGCCGCAATACATCCCATTCGGATAGCCACCCATCACCATGGATATATAACGGATCAATAGAGCTATTTGCGCAGCAATAATAGGCCTCACCGTCGAAGTTAAATTGATTGCCGCCGATCCGGTTACAAAGCGGCACCATCGGAAAACAAGCTTGGTTCAAAATATCGAAAGGAGCCTTTAAGGGCGCCGCGCGTAAAAATTCCCGTCCGTCTTTAAGGCGCGCAAATGTCAAAGCGCCGCCCCTTTGGGTAAAGCCTATGGAGAGAATATCATTTTCAAGACAAAAAGACATAGCCATAAGTGACGGGGTTTCCACCTAATTTCAAGCTTTGACCTCCCATAAAAAAACCGCCCTTCAGGGCGGAGTTTCAGTTTAATTATATAATCTAAAGCTTACCAGCCACATTTCGGCGCAGCGGGGCCTATTGCGCCGTAACGCGATTTAATCTTTGTCGGTGTGCAGCATGTGTTACAAACGGGTACAGGCCTTTGCACATAAACAATGGGGCGCACAACGCGGTAAACCGTCGGGACAGTTCTAACAACAGTTCTGACAATCGGTTTCGGTTTAACAACGTTATAACAGCCAAGGACTTTTGCTCCGCTAGGGTTATGAACAGCAACGGGGCAAGTTGTCGGGCGTAAACTTTCATTGACGCCAAGGCCTGTGACAATATTGCGTGTTAGCGGCGCAACCGTGTGAGATGAGCTCATCATGGACATCGTTGATAAACAAATCCCGTCTGATTGGCGAGTAGAGCCGGCGGGGCATGGTGCCTGCCGCGATGATGTAACTGGGCCGGAATAACTTACATTCGTATAGCGAACCGGCGATGTTTTTGCATAAGTTACATGACGCGGGGCCGCCGTGACATAATTTTGGGTCTGAACGTTATGATGTGACCATGTTGATAAAGCCGGCGGATGATAGGCCGCATGTTGCCCGCTTGATGCGTTACAATATGCGCCCCCGTTACATGCTGCTTGCGCCGGTGCGGCAAAGCTCAATGCTGAAATTGTGCCAAAAAGTGACACAGCCATAATCTTTTTAAATTGACGGGCCATGCTGGTCCCTCCTTGCATAATGAAACAATACAGAAAGACCGAAGCAATATCCATGCCAAGAGCTGTCATTTCATCAAGCGCTGTCATTTCATATAGGCAAAAAAAACGCAGCCCTGAGACTGCGTTTCATAAAGCTTTATAAAATCAGCCTAATAAGTCCAGCGGCCTTGCGGCTGGACTCCCCAGCCTTGAGCCTGCGGGGGTAATTGCACTTGCCCTGCAAATGGGCGTAGCTGCGGCGCGCGCTGTAGCGGCGCTTGAATAATTGGGCCGCCAAAATTTTGGACCGGCTGCGAGGCACCGTTTAAGCCGTAACGGCTATTAACAACCGTATTCTCGCAGTGAACGGGCACAGCAACAGGCACAGGGATAATCGGGCGAACCACTTGTCTTTGCACTTGAACTGTTTGCACCTGCCGCACAGGGGCTTGGCGCTTACAGACAACCTGCGTGGCTAATGTATCACCAAATAATGTCGGGCCCGAGACTTGCTCCCAATATGTGCCGTCTGATGCCACGGGGCTCACCGCATTACTCGTTTGGCTATGAGTTGAGCTTACATTGGCAGGCTGTGATAATTGAACCTGTCCCCCCGTAAAAGGTGAAGCATTATGATGCGAAACCGCCTGATAGGACTGAGTTAAGCCAGAGGCCAACAAACGATTAGCTGTATGGGGGCTACGGTCAACATAAGAGGTTGGAATATGAGCAATACCCGGGGTGAAAATATTTTCACCATATTGACGTGGTTGAAACGCTTGCGGATTATATCCACCGCCATATTGCACACGCGGTGTTATAACCGGTGAAACAACAGGGGCCGGGGCCGGAACAGGCCGAGCGAAAGAAGCCGGAGCGGCAATATTTTGCCGGCAATATTGCGTCGTTGTCGGATGACATCCCCCTTGAAACCCACTCGGTGCATCTTGCAGGCCGGCTAAAGGCTGCTGACCATAAAGCCGCGTAATAGATACGGCCGGAGCCGTGCGTATGTGGACTGAGCGTAAATCTTCGAGCGGTTGACGCACATTGATCAGTAGTGGATCAAGTGTTGGCGCACCTGCTGCATTATAAACAACGCCCGGATGACAATTTTGCCCACCACCCGAAGCGCAGTTCCCTGCCATAGCAGCCGGCGCCGCCATCATTAAACCAAGACTACTCAGAGCCGTAAAACCTAAATGTAACCGACGCATATGCGTACTCCCACTAATGCTGCCCATGTCTTCATAGGTCAACGTCACCATTTGGGGCCAAGGCCCGTTAAATTAAAGGCTTCGGATTAGCAGGATGACTTTCGATTAAAAGTCATACGCAATACCTCCGCGTTCCCAATCGCCATAACGAGTGGGTTCTTCGCCTTTTGGCCCGTTTTTCTCATGGGAACGATTTGACGTATCTTTGGCATTACGGCGATCGGCGGCTTCTTTCAAAGCGCGTTTCGCAGCCGGGCTTAAAACTTTGCCCGTCGCAGCGTGAGGGGGGTATTGGTCATCCATACCCGCCTTTTACGCTGTAAATATAAACACGTCAAACCCATCCCTATGAACAGGTCACTGGATTGTGGTGATACACTATCGGGGATAAAATTTACTTAAGATAGAATTTGCGACTTGTTAAGCATAATGACCAAGACGGTATTAAGATTTACCCTAAAGACTGCCTATTGCCTCTGTTCATAAAGGGCACAGTCTGATAGGCGCAAGCTCATGGATAAACACCCGTCATCTCAAGACAGCCCCAAAGCTTCACCTCCACGTTCAGGCCAAGGCTCAAGAGCGGGAACGCGCGAAAAACGAGGGGCGCAAGATAGGCGCCAAGCCAATAGCCGTAAACCTTCTTATAATAAGGCCGCTAAAGCCGGTGCAGAGCGCCCCCGAAGGGATAATGGCTGGAATCTAGGCCCCGGCGCGCAAAGCCGGTTGATTATAGCCAGAGCCATACAAACCATTTGGGGGCAAGGGGTCAGTATTGAAGACGCTCTTGAAAAACAAAACGGATTTCATGAGCTTTCAACCCGCGACAGAGCCTTTGTGCGTAATGTGACGGCCGTGACCTTTCGCCGTTGGGGACAGATTACTTATATCCTAAAACAATATCTAAAAAAACAACCGCCGACATTTATCATGGCGATTTTACGCAGCGCCGCCGCTCAGAGTCTTTTTTTAAAAATGCCTGACCACGCCGTCGTCGGCGAATCCGTTGACGCTATGAAAGCGGTTGATTCCGCCCGCGGTTTTGTCGGCATGGCCAATGCGGTTCTACGGCGCATAACTGAAACCGGCGCTTCACATATCGGCGCTGTGCCACCCCATAATAATGTACCGGGCTGGCTGTTAAAACAATGGGAAAAAGATTATGGCCGTATGGAAGCCCGGCGCATTGCCCGCCAAGTCGTTGAAATTCCGCCGCTTGATATAAGTGTTAAAAAAGACATAAACACGTCTGAACTTGCACAGGACATAGAGGCAGAGCCCGTTTACGCACAAACATTGCGCCGACCACATGCCGGTAATATCACAAAACTTAAAGGGTTTTCAGAAGGAGATTGGTGGGTGCAAGACCTTGCATCCTCCCTGCCCGTTCATTTACTACATGAGCATCTCGGCAGTTTTGACGGACAGCATATTTTTGATCTTTGCGCTGCACCCGGCGGAAAAACGCTTCAGCTGGCTGATCTTGGCGCAAAAGTCACCGCAGTCGATAAATCAGAGTTCCGCCTTCATCGGCTTAAGAAAAATTTGGAGCGCTGCCAGCTCAACGCCAATATTATTACAGCAGATGTACTGAATTTACCAAATGATCTTGGCCAAGCCGATCACATTTTACTTGATGCCCCCTGTACGGCGACAGGCACGTTTCGCCGCCACCCCGAAGTCCTTTATAATAGAAAACCGAAAGACCAAGCCGCGCTTATAAAATTGCAAAAGCGGCTCTTAAAAGCGGCTAGTATGGCTCTAAAACCGGGCGGAACGCTAACATATTGTACCTGTTCGCTGCAAAAAGCAGAAGGTGAAGACCAAATTACAGCTTTTTTAAAGGAACGGTCTGATTTTCGCCTTAATCGCATTTTAACTAAATCTCTGCTAGATATAGACTCAGATATAATTTTGGACGGGATCTTACGGACTCGCCCAAGTTTTCGGAGTGATCTAGGCGGAATGGACGGGTTTTTCACCGCTATTCTAGAGAAAACAGGCTAGGTTCATCTATGGGGCAGTATTTTTGGCCTTATATTTGCATCTCTGTGCACAAAGTGTTTCAAAATGGGAGGCTCGAAATGAGCACAACGAAATTTTATAAAACAGCATCAATCGCCGCGATGGCCGTTGCTGGAATGACTCTAACAGCCTGCGCCAGCGGGCAAAACGGCTCTCGCTACGGCGGCAATATCTATGATTACGAGAGCGGCGGAAACTGCGGCGTCAGCGCAGCTTGCGCCCCAGCCGTTATTCAGCAGCCCGCGCCTGTTCAAGTTTATCAACAGCCTGCGCCTGTTGTCACGCAAACCTACACAGCGCCCGCACCGGTTTATAGTGCGCCGGCACAATGCCCCGCCGGAACCACACCAAGTTCTGATGGAACCTGTCTGCAAACGGCAACAAGTTATTCGCACACAACAACTTACAGCCAACCAAGCTATAGTACTGCAACAACATATTCAGGCCCCATTGAATGTCCTGCAGGCACAAGAGATGCCGGCGATGGTACATGTCTGCAATCAAGCGCGCAATATAGCTCAGGCACCACAACAACGAGTTATGGATCTGGGTCTAGCTATTCAGGCGGCGCTGTCGAATGTCCGACGGGAACAAAAGACGCTGGCGACGGCACATGTATGCAAGTCTCTAACTCAAGCTATGGATCAGGCACAACTTACAGCGGCGGCGATGTCACAATCTATAGCGGTGATGCAGCCCCAACAGGTTACACATCAACAACGACAACTCAGTCGGACGTTTACCTACCTATTCGTAAGTAAATTTAAGATCATTAAAACATCTAAGCCTATGCTCCGCATAGGCTTTTTTATGCCTTCTCATAGAGCATGCCTAAAATGTCACCGCATATTTCCCTAGCTTAAAAGCAAGCAATATTTTATGGCCATTATATGCGGTTTATAAAAATCAATTTCCCGGCAGACCAATCCGAAGCCGTTATTGATATTGTCAAAGCGGCCGAACCCATTGATTGGTCAATGGATAACGGCTATGGCCGCTATGAAAAAGCTATTGAGATCGTCATTGAGAAAGGGCATGGACAACCGCTTTTAGATGCCATGCAAAGTTTATTCTCAGATTCAGATAATTGGCGCGTTGTCGTCATGCCGATTGAAGCGACATTGCCGCGAAAAGATATGGCGCAAAATACAGCCGAAACCAATAAAGATGAAAAGACAACAAATACAACAACCCTTAGAGAAGAGTTATATCAAAAAGTCTCCGGCGATAGCCGCCTAAATTGGGATTTTATCATCCTGACCATCCTGTCATCAATCGTCGCGGCGATTGGCCTGAATGAGGACAGCGTGGCGATTGTTATTGCTGCCATGGTGATTGCACCGCTTTTGGGGCCAATCTTGGCCTTTGCGATTGCAACTGCTTTGGGGGATTTATCTCTCATGAAACAGGCGACAAAAACGGCTGTTACAGGCCTTGCCATTGGGTTTTTATTTGCACTAGGCCTTACAACATTTATGCCTGTGAATATTGATAGCCTAGAACTTGTCTCGCGGACAATCATTGGCCCAGAAATTATTGCCCTCGCCCTCGCCTCCGGAGCCGCCGCCGCTTTATCCCTATCAACAGGCATATCATCTGCGCTTGTCGGCGTTATGGTGGCCGTGGCTTTACTCCCGCCTTCTGTTGCTTCAGCCCTTTTTTTAGGTGCGGGAGAACCAGATAAAGCCGCAGGGGCCGCTTTGCTTTTAGCTTTAAATGTTGTCTGCGCCGTTTTATCAGCCCAGCTTGTATTCGTATTCAAAGGCGTGCGCCCGCGCACATGGCTCTCTCAGCAAAAGGCCAGCCGCGCGGTTAAAATTAATGCGGCACTATGGGCCATATTATTAATGGCGCTTGCAGCTCTATCTGTAAAACTATCAATTTGGGCTTAGGCTAAAGGCTTTTAGCCTAAGCTGTCTGCGTACCATTCACCCGATTTACCGCCAGATTTTTCAACCAGGCGGATATTGCGAATAACCATAGATTTCTCCGCCGCTTTTAACATATCGTAAACGGTCAGACAGGCTGTACTCACCGCAGTTAAAGCTTCCATTTCAACCCCTGTTGGCCCCGTTGTTTTCGCCTCAGCCGTAATATGAAGCCCCGGAAGGTCTTTATCGGGCGTAATCTCAACGCGCAGTTTTGAAAGCGGCAGAGGGTGGCATAGCGGTATCAGCTCGCTTGTTTTTTTTCCGCCCATAATCCCCGCCAGCTCGGCGATTGAAATAACAGAGCCTTTTTCAACTTGCCCCATTTCGACTAAGGCTAAAGTCTCTTTTGACATCACAACATAGCCTTCCGCCATAGCGCGGCGGGCAGTACTGGCTTTGCCCGATACATCCACCATGGCGGCGCGGCCTTGCGCGTCAATATGGGTCAGTTTGGATATCATCTTAACGCTCCGATAAGCGCGGAATTAACTCCGCCATATTACAAGGCCGATGACGGCTATCAAGCTGGGCGGAAATAACCTTATCCCAACCATCTTTCACCGCACCGTTTGACCCGGGAAGGCAAAAAATAAAGCTATTATTCGCCAGTCCCGCACACGCCCGGGACTGCAACGTTGAAACGCCAATACTCTCAAAGCTAAGCTTGTGGAAAATAACTGAGAACCCATCAATGGTTTTTTCAAACAAAGGGCTGACCGCTTCGACGGTAATATCACGGCCCGTTAATCCTGTGCCGCCTGTGGTAATGATAACGTCAATATCAGATGCATCAATCCATTCAGACACATGGGCGGTGACAGCTTTTTTATCATCTTTAACAATTTTACGCCCCGCCAGTTTATGGCCCGCCGTTTCAATCCGTCCGGCCAAAAGATCACCAGAGCTATCGGTTTTGACTGTGCGCGTATCCGACACAGTCAGCACAGCAATACGAAGCGGTTTGAATATAAGGTCTTTATCAATTCCGGCCATTATTTACTCCATCTTTTTAAATCGCGCATATCTTCACAGCGAGGCTCAATCCAGCGGGTTTCACCCCCGCGTGTTTCTTGCTTCCAAAAAGCCGCCTGTGATTTCAAATAATCCATTATAAAGTCAACGGCTTCAAAAGCCGCGCGGCGATGGGGACTGGCGGCAGCAATAAAAACAATCGGGTCTTGAGGCCGCATATCACCAATACGGTGAATAATTTTATAGCCGAGTAAAGACCAACGCTGCATAGCCTGCTGCGCCATTTTTTCAATTTGCAACTCCGTAAAACCCGGATAGTGGGACAAGGTTAAACCATCCGCCTCCCCGCGCACAAGCCCGGTAAAACTCACGATAGCGCCCGCCCCGGCGCATTGCGGCCAGCGGCGAAAACCCGCCAATTCTACTTCAGGGTCAAAACGGTCGGGCGTTATAATGATATTTTCACCACGGAGCCGCATCCCCTTAACCGCCGCTTAAAGGGGACATAAATGCAATCTCATCTTTATTCGAAACAAGCGACTTTAAATCTACAATTTCATGATTAACGGCAATACGATTGCCCTTATGTTTCAGGCCTGATTTAAGCGCGGGATAGTTTTCCTCAAGCCAAATAATAAGCCCATCTACTGTCTTTATATCTTTGGGCAGATCAATATCAAGCGGAGCAGAAAGCTCGCTTAATCGGCCAAAGAATAATATGACTGCCATGATTTAACCTTAAAGCTAGCTGCATTAATATAAATGCAGCTCTAAGCGGTTTCGCCTCTATTGTCACCTAACAAGCGATCAAAAATCCGTATGGCCAGCCGGTAAAATGACTGTATATAGACCTTATGATCTCAGTCGAAACAGCCCTTGGCCACATAGATATCGCCGCGCAATCTTTGCGCAAAACCCACGCGGTCATGTCTATACCGCTTGATGAAGCATTGGGCTATGAGCTTTCACAAGATGCACGGGCGCAGCTTACCCACCCGCCCCGCGATATGTCCGCTATGGATGGATATGCTGTAAAGTTAAAAGACATAAAAACGCCCGGCGCAGTCCTCACAAATATTGGTGAAGCCCAAGCAGGCCGCCCTTTTACCCAAGCTCTTCATTCAGGTGAAGCCGTGAGGATTTTCACAGGCGGTGTTGTGCCCAACGGGGCCGATACGGTGGTCATTCAAGAGAACACAAAACGATTGGGACATAAGGTTGAAATATTAACATCCCAAGACAGCGCCAAGCATATTCGGCGGGCCGGGTTAGACTTTAAGGCCGAAGATATTTTAATCAAAGCAGGAACGCGCCTCACCCCGCGCCATATTGCCGTTGCCGCCGCCGGAAATATCCCGCAGCTTAATGTTTTCAGGCCTTTAAAAATAGCGCTTTTATCCAATGGTGACGAGCTTAAACCCGTCGGCTCAGATGTAAAAGACGGTCAGATCATTAATTCAAACGGCCCCGCCCTTACGGCGCTTCTTCGCGCATGGGGCGGGCACGTTTTTGATCTTGGCATTACGCCGGATCATAAAGATAATTTCACAGCCCGCATTATTCATGCCGAAAGTCCCAATATTGACGCAGATATTATCATTCCTATTGGCGGCGCCTCTGTTGGCGAGCATGATCTTGCCAAGCCTGTCTTTACGGATATGGGCTATGAGATTATTTTTTCTAAAACCGCCATACGTCCTGGAAAACCGGCCTGGCTTGCGCAAAAACAAGGACGTATGGTTCTTGGCCTTCCCGGCAACCCGGCGTCGGCCCTTGTTTGCGCCCATATCTTCCTTCGCCCGCTTTTAGGGCAAATCAATCAACTTACCACTGCAGTGCTTGACCGCGACATTAAGGCAAATGGCCCGCGAGAGACTTACCTGCGCGGGCATAGTTATATCGGTAATGATGGGCAATTAAGAGCCGAGCCTTTTCCGCGTCAAGATAGCGGATTAATTACCCCCTATGCCCGGGCCAATATTTTACTGCGCTTACCACCACATAACGGGCCATGGGCGAAGGGAGATAAGATTAATGTTCTGCCGATTGCGCCTTTAATTCACGCCTTATGAAAATCACACTTCTGGCAATTTGTTTTTGGCTGACGGCGGGGCTTTATGCCAGTATCGGTTTTGGCGGCGGGTCAACATATACGGCGCTTTTAATTTTATTCGGCGCGGATTACCGTGTTATTCCACTCATCGCTCTATGTTGTAATATCCTTGTCGTAAGCGGAAATAGCCTACGCTATCACCACGCAAATCTTATAGACTGGGGGCGAATTTGGCCGCTTTTAATTATCTCTATCCCAGCCGCTTGGCTGGGCGGACGCCTCGTCATTTCAGAAATGGTTTTTATTGGCTTGTTATGGGCGGCTTTATTCATCGCCGGAACAAAGCTTTGGCATGATAGCCGCCGCCAGAATAATACAGCGCTCATCACAAAACCCCTGCCCTTACCAATAACAGCGCTCATCGGCGGCGGCATTGGGTTTTACGCAGGGCTTGTCGGCATAGGCGGCGGGATTTTCCTCGCGCCCATTCTCTATATGGTCAAATGGGGTCACGCCAAAACTATCGCAGCCACATGCAGCCTGTTTATTCTATTCAACTCAGCCTCAGGATTATTGGGGCAATATAATAAACTTGCCGGCAGCGACATATTCACAAGCGCATTGAATTATTGGCCAGTTATTCCCGCTATTTTAATCGGTGGATTTATTGGCAATCATATGGGCGTTTACCGCGCACCGGACATATGGCTTAAACGCGCGACCGCCGTTTTAATTATATTTGTCGCCATAAGGCTTATGATAAGGTGGCTGGGCCTTATAAGCTAACGCAGCACTTCATTACCCGCCCGTTAAAGACATATGCCGACCAACAGCAGGGCCAGACCGGTTTTCAGAAATCTCAAAATTATGTTTTTCTGGCTTTTTACGAAGGGCACGGTTCACCGCCGCGTCCAAATCCTCTTTTGGTTTAGGGCCTCTGAGGGCGGCCCTTAAATCGACATAGTCATCCTGCCCAAGGCACATATATATTCGCCCCGTACAGGTCACCCGAATGCGGTTACAGCCTGCACAAAAATTATTCGTCAGCGGGGTAATCATACCGAGCCGCCCGCCGGTTTCTTTCACCTTCACATAGCGCGCCGGCCCGCCAGTGCGGTGCGCATCATCCATAAGGCTATAGCACGCCGCCAGCTCATCATATATAACCGTAAGCGGCATATATTGATCGCGACGATCTTCATCAATGTCGCCCATTGGCATAACCTCAATCAAGGTCATATCAAAGCCCTGCCCGTGGGCCCATTCCATCATAGACGGCAGCTCTGCTATATTCATATCCTTTAAGGCCACCGTATTAATCTTCACTTTAAGCCCGGCTTGCTTGGCCGCATCAAGCCCGCCTAATACTTGATCCAGCGCATCACGGCGGGTTAGTTTTTTGAAGACATCTCTATTCAGGCTATCAAGTGATACATTAATGCGCTCAACTCCTGCCGCCTTAAGGGGCGCTGCAAAGCGGGCCAGCTGCGTGCCATTTGTCGTCAGCGTTAATTCATGCAACTCGCCCGTTTTTAAATGGCGTGACAAAGCTTTAATTAATGTCATGAAGTCTCGGCGCACTAAGGGCTCACCGCCCGTCAGCCGTATTTTTTTAATCCCGCGCCGAATAAACTGCGCGCACATATGGTCTAGCTCTTCAAGGCTGAGGAGGTCTTTCTTAGGCAAAAACGTCATATTTTCCGCCATGCAATAGATACATCGCAAATCACAGCGGTCTGTTAAAGACAAGCGAAGGTAATTAATATCTCGTCCAAAACTATCTTGTAAACTAGCACTCATTATGCGCCCCTTTATTCCCGGGCTGCCCCTCAAATATCGTAAAGATTTCGGCCATAATAGATATAGCTAATATATTGGCGTCACGAGCGGCGGGTATAAGTCCAATCGGGGCCTGTATCCGGCTGATATCCTCATCCGTTACCCCCATAGATTGAAGGCCTGCACAGCGGCGCTCATGCGCCTTACGGCTGCCCATAGCTCCAATATAAAACCCATGACTGCTAAGGGCTCTTTTTAACAGTGGGCCTTCCCAGTCATGATCGTGAAATAACATGACAAAGGCCGTAAAGGGATCCGCTTGGGCCTTTATATTCACATCATTTGACCTCAGGTCGAAAAAGGGCACATCATTCGCGCGGGCATAATCAAGACAATGCGGGTCTTGGGTTTCAATCAAAAGCTCGCATTGAGCCGCCCGCGCCGCATGTGCCAGCGCCATTAGTTCGGCCCCTTGCCCCGCGATATGTAGTTTTAACGGTGGTCTTAACTGCAAATATAAGTCACCCTCCGCCCGTTCAATCGCCTCCATATCATTATGGCATGTCATATCACCACTACGGCTAATTTTCACCATAATAGCCCTTCGAGCAGACAAAGCTTCTACGGCGGTTTTGATAATATCTATATCCGGCTTTGGAATAATCATCACATCAACCCCGCCGCCACAAGGCAAGCGAATGTCTTTAAAGGGCGATCCGGCACCATATCGTAGTTGACGCGCTTTTCCATGCTTGATCGCATCTTGAGCTTGGAGCGCTAAATCTGCATCAACGCAGCCATTGGACATATAGCCCGCCATATCCCCGTTTTCATTGACCGCAAGACACGCGCCCGGCGCTCTGACCCCACCGCCGGCGGTGGCCGTTATAATACAAAGTGCTGCCGCTTGCCCTTTATCGTAACACGCCAATATATAACCCAATATATCATGTGGATGGACATAATAATTCAAAACTTTATGCGATATCATCTTAGGTTTCATATGGCCGCAAGTGCTGCCGTGCATCTTCGGGTGTGTCAATGTCTTGAATGCAATGAGCCTGCCCCATCTCGATAAAGTGACAGCATTGCGAGTACCTGTTAATAAATTGACGACCCGACATCACGGGTGGTCCCGCCCGCATAATATCTAAGGCATAGGGCGGAAACAAAATAGGGTGGCCGCGCTGGCCTTGATATTGCGGAATAATGACCTTCTCGCCGCCTTGCCGCGCATATGCGGTTTGAACGGCAGCGATATCTGCGGCGTTTAAAAATATCTGATCCGCCAAAGCCGCCATAAGCGGTGCCTTCTCACGAGGCAGTCCTTTCAGTCCAGCTTTGAAAGACGTTTCAAGCCCTTGCGTAAAATCAGAGTTATAGATAAACCGCACATCAAGACCCTTACAGGCCTGCTTAATTTTATCTGCTTCAAACCCAGTAATGATGAATACATTTTGAAAATGAGCGCGAAAGAACTGGGCGCTATGGGTAATCATAGCGGCCCCTTCATGCTGTAACAATAGCTTATTCACACCGCCCATACGCGATGATAGCCCTGCAGCGAGGAGCATAATATTTGGTTGCATATAAGGTTTAATATCTGACACAAAGCCTACTGCGCATTTTAGCGCCCTATATCATTTAATTTGGAAGGGTTCAAAGCTAATCCGTCACAAAACAATACCGCACATCATTATAACGCGGCTAGGGCCCGAAACAGCACAGCCAGCTTACCGTTAAATTCACAGTTTATGTTAAGCTTAGAGTTGACCGCGCGGTCATAGTTATTTACCCCGCACCGATAGATAGGGGGCCTCGGCATACGCCAAGATATATCTTAGCTTCGACCCCTTTCATGCCCATGTGGATTCTCTATCTAAAGTTATATGTAATAATTTGCCTAAGGATTGATGATGACGGCTCAAAAAATTGACGGAAAGGCTTATGCCGCTGACCTTCGAGAGCGTATAACCAAGGCTGTCACCGGTCTTAGCGTCCAACCTTGCCTCGCGGTTGTCTTAGTCGGCGATGATCCCGCCAGCCACGTATACGTCAAAAATAAGATTAAATTTACCAAAGAGACGGGCATGCGTTCCGTCGAGCATCGTCTCCCTGCAAACGCAAGCCAAGACGACGTTATTAATATTGTCCGCAGCCTCAACGCGGATGATAATATCGACGGGATTTTAGTGCAGCTCCCCCTCCCCAAGGGCCTTGATAGTGACAGCGTCATTGCACAAATCGACCCGGCCAAAGATGTTGACGGGCTTACAGATGTCTCTGCAGGCCGCCTAAGCCTTGGACAGACAGGTCTACGCCCCTGTACGCCAACAGGCTGCGTTATGCTCGCAAAAGATCAACTTGGTAATCTAAGCGGTAAACATTGCGTGGTTATTGGGCGCTCTATCCTCGTGGGAAAGCCCGCGGCACTCTTATTCTTGGAGCAAAATTGCACCGTCACGATAGCGCATTCACGAACAAAAAATATCGACTCTATTTGCCGCGAAGCTGACATCCTTATCGCTGCTGTCGGGCGGCCCAATATGGTCAAAGCTGATTGGATTAAAGACGGAGCTTGCGTGATCGACGTCGGTATTAACCGTATATCCAACCCAGAGCGTCCGGGCAAAACTATGCTTGTTGGTGATGTCGATTATAACCAAGCCATTACAATCGCAGGCTCTGTTACGCCCGTACCCGGCGGCGTTGGGCCGATGACAATAGCTTGCCTGCTTAGAAATACAGTTATTGCGGCATGTTACCGCCGTGGCATGGCTGTGCCGGATATTTTAAATTTTTAGGGGCAAAATAAGATGTATTTTTTAATTTACACAGAGGACTCCGTTGAGAACAGAGATAAACGCGGGCCTTTTTTAGCAGAACACAGAGAATGGCTAAAAAGCGATCATGACGGCGTTACGCTTCATGTGGCAGGGCCGTGGACAGATGATAAAGGCATTTCAAAAGGCAGTGTCTTATTAATCGAGGCTAAGAGTGAAAGCCGCGCAAAAAGCTGGATCGCGGAAGACCCATTTGTCCGCGAAGGCTTACCGGGCGTCAGTTTATTGCGGCCCTTTAACTGGATTGTCGGAAAGCCATCCTAAGCTTCAATTTAAGATTCGCAGTTTAAGACTCGCCGGCCAGTAAGGACGTATTCCCCCCCGCCGCCGTAGTATCAATACAAACATGGCGCTCAATGATACAATATGACGCTAAATCAACCGAGCGCGTAATCGGGATGATAGCGCCGCTGCGTGACGCTAAGGCACGGCGGTAATCCCGCAAATTTTCGTCATCCCCATCATAGGCCGCAAGGTCAAACCCCTTCGCCTGTGTTAAATCATTCGGCGCAACCGCTTCCGGAATAATCACAGCGCTACAGCCTTGTGCGCGAGCAATATCCGCTTGTTTTTGCGCGGTATCCGCACCAGGCCCAAGGCATAAAACCCGCCCGCGCCCATAAAAGGATAACATGTTCGACTCCCCTGTTGGGCCGTCCATTTGCTGCTGGGAAAGGCGGTGGTATAAATCGCGCGGCGTTTCATTTATTCTATCTTGCAGCGCCTTAAGACCCAGCGGCGCAGTGCTTGCTTCCTTAATTTTTTGCAGCGCGGGTGCATAAAACCGGTTGAGATAATGCGGCCCGCCGGCCTTTGGCCCTGTTCCTGACAAGCCTTCACCGCCAAAGGGCTGACAGCCAACAACTGCGCCGATTTGGTTACGGTTCACATATGAGTTACCTGCGCATATCTTTTGAGTCAAAAGCTCAACGCGGTCATCAATTCGGCTATGCACCCCAAAGGTAAGGCCGTAGCCGCGTGCGTTTAAGTCATCGACAAGGCGCGGTAAGTCCTTGGCCTTAAATACAGCCACATGTAAAACAGGGCCAAAAATCTCGCGTGGTAAATCGGCAATGCCGTTAACTTTAATAACGCTAGGCGGTACAAAATTTCCTGTTTTAGGGACATTTAATTGTTTTAAAACCCGGCCATCATCATCTGCGGCTTGGATATAATTTAAAATATCACTTTCGGCAGATTTATCAATAACAGGGCCAATATCTACGGCCTTATCCCATGGATTTCCAATCAATAACTCATCCATCGCCCCAAAAAGCATTTCAAGCATAGGCTCTGCCACATCTTCTTGGATATATAATAACCTTAATGCAGAGCAGCGCTGCCCCGCCGATTGAAATGCGGATGCAAGAACATCACGGACCGCTTGCTCGGGCAGGGCCGTCGAGTCCACAATCATCGCATTCAACCCGCCGGTCTCAGCTATGAGCGCCGCGTTCGGCGAAAGATGCTGCGCCATATTTCTATGAATCACATGCGCAGTGGCGGTAGAGCCTGTAAAACACACCCCTTTAATATTAAGATTAGAGGTCATGGCATCACCCACGACAGAGCCCCTGCCAATCGCGAGTTTAAGCACGGATTTCGGCACGCCCGCTTTGTGCAGCAGTGCCGTCGCCCGCGCCGCAATTAAAGGTGTCGCCTCTGCAGGTTTGGCGACAACCCCATTCCCCGCCGCAAGCGCCGCAGCCACTTGTCCTGTAAAAATAGCCAAAGGAAAATTCCACGGCGATATACAAGCAAAAACGCCGCGCGCGGGGCGGTCACCATGACGCTCGGCCTCATTGGCATAATAGCGCAGAAAATCTACGGCTTCGCGAAGCTCTGAAATGGCGTCCGGCAATGACTTCCCAGCTTCGCGGGCCATACAGGCAAAAAACTCACTACTTTGGGCTTCAAATAAGCCCGCTGCTTTACGTAAAATATCTGCACGGGATTGCGCCGAAGATTTAGCCCAAGGCTGGGTTTTATCAATTAATTTATGCGCTGCCTTTAAAGATAACTCATAGGCCGCGCCGACGATATCATCTGGATTTGATGGATTTAACACGTCTTTAGGCTTCACGCCGAGCGCGGTTTTCCCTGCGCTCCAAGAAACCGATTTAAACCTGTGCCGCTCCGCTTCAAGACTTGATATATCCGCATGGTTTCTAATATTCCAGCCTTGGGCGTTATGACGTTTTGGCCCAAAGATATCTCTTGGTTTAGTCAATTTCACTCCATGATTATCTACCATTTCAAACGGGTTTCGGACGATATCAGCCACAGGAATACCTTCATCAACGATCTGATTGACAAATGATGAATTTGCCCCGTTTTCAAGTAATCTTCGCACAAGATAGGCCAAGAGATCACGATGTTTTCCAACCGGCGCATAAATACGGCAGGCCGTTTTTTCGTTTTGTAAAGTGAGGCGGTGTAAAGCCTCTCCCATACCGTGAAGGCGCTGAAATTCAAAACTCGTTTTAGTCTCACCCGCCAATTCTAACACCGCCGCAACCGTATAAGCATTATGGGTTGCAAATTGCGGATAAAGCCAGTCTGTCATCCCCAAGAGCTGCTTTGCACAAGCAATATAAGACACATCCGTTGCGGCCTTGCGGGTAAAAACGGGATAATCAGCCTCCCCTTCCACCTGCGATTTTTTAATTTCCGTATCCCAATAGGCTCCTTTAACCAGCCGAACCATAAGGCGGCGATCATGAGTTTGTGCGAGGTTATATAGCCAGTCAATCACTGCGGAGCAGCGTTTCCCATAAGCCTGCACAACAACACCAAACCCGTCCCAGCCAGATAAGCGCTCATCTACAATCACGGCCTCTATAATATCGAGAGACATGTCAAGACGGTCTGCTTCTTCGGCATCAATGTTTAGCCCGATTTGGGCGCTGCGCGCCATAAGGGCAAGCTCTAAAATACGCGGGACAAGCTCTGTCATAACCCGGCGTTTTTGCACGATATCATAACGCGGGTGGAGCGCAGAGAGCTTGATCGAAATACCAGGGTTTTCACGCGGCGTATCAGATTGCGCCGCTTTTGCGATAGCCGTAATCGCATCTTTATATTTTTGGAAATAACGCTCGGCGTCCGGCGCGGTCATTGCTGCTTCCCCCAGCATATCATAGGAATAAGTAAATCCTTTGGCTTCTTGCTTGGCCCCGCGCTTCATCGCGTTTTCAATATCTTGTCCTAAAACAAATTGCGCGCCGAGCTCTTTCATCGCGCGGGAGACAGCGGCGCGAATAACCGGCTCCCCCATGCGTTTAATCGCCCCATGTAACAGCCCCGCTAAGCCGTCATGGCGCTCATCATTTAATACCTGCCCGGTTAGCATTAACGCCCATGTCGACGCATTAACCAAAGACGAGCTTGACTGCCCAAGGTGCTCCCCCCAAGAAGACGGTGCAATCTTATCTTCAATCAATTCATCTATCGTCTGTGTATCGGGCACGCGCAAAAGGGCCTCCGCAAGACACATCAGCGCAATGCCCTCATCGGTTGACAGGCCATATTCTTCGAGGAAAACCTCCATTAACCCGGGGGCTTCATCCGCGCGTACTGCGCTCACAAGATCAAAGGCACGTTTCGATATAGCATTATGTGTCTGTGTATCGATTGACGCACGGTTTTTAAGCGCCATAATTAATTGCGCTTCATCACGGCGCTGTAAATCAATAATCTTACTGCGGCATAAATCTTGGGACACGTCTTTGCTCCAATCAAAAAATCATGCTTAGCTGATACTATATAGCCGCAAGAAAGAAACACCTTTTAACGCCGTAAACCGTAGATAATTCGGTATAACTTGCCTTTATTTAGACATCCGTCCCTTTACGTCTTTGCCCGCTATTGTCTTGACTCTCCCGCGCTGAAGGCATCATATAATATTATAAAAAGGGCCATGAAATGAAAAAATATCTCATTGCTGCGTTTATGTTTATGCTCATAGCCTGCGGCGCTCAAACAAAGATAGAGTCAACGCCGCAACCCGATTTGTTGACAAAGCGGCAAATCGCCCAAGGAGAGCTCATAGGCTTTATATCCGAAACAGGGGCGCATGTGTGGCGCGGCGTGCCTTATGCCGCCGACACCTCCGGTAAGAATAGATGGCGCGCCCCGCGCCCTACCCCAAAGTGGAATGCCGCGCGAGAAGCCCTTGATTTTGCACCTGCCTGCGCGCAAATCGCCACGCCCTTTACGCCCATAGCCAGCTTTACGAATTGGACCCTTGAAGGCTCTGAGGATTGCCTTGTCTTTGACATTTACGCTCCCCCTCAGGCCCAAGGCCAAAACCTGCCTGTTATGATGTGGATTCACGGCGGTAGTAATGTTTCCGGCGCATCACAGCTTTATGTCGGCGATCAGCTTGCGGTAAATGAAAATGTGATTATTCTAAGCGTGCAATATCGCCTTGGCCCCCTTGGGTGGTTCTCCCATGAGGCCTTGCGCAAGACGGCGGCAACACCGCTTGATAAAGCCGCAAATTTCGGCTTGTTAGATCAAATCGCAGCGCTCACATGGATAAAAGATAATATTGCTGCCTTTGGGGGGGATCCTAACAACATTACTATTTTCGGCGAGAGCGCAGGCGGGCATAACGTCGCCGCTCTGCTCGCATCGCCCTTGGCCAAAGGCATGTTCCATAAAGCCATTATTCAATCAGGCAGTTTCGATAGCACCGCTATTGCCAATGCAGAAAACAAGGATAGCCCTCTACCAAACCCGTCCGCAAAAATTGCGGCACGGCTTGGCATAGAAAACTTCCATACCGCCAGTCTGGAACAAGTCTTCGCGGCCTTTGACCTTGACGGCGGCGGCTATATGGATCTCCCGCGTATGATAGAAGACGGGGTATCCCTTCCGGCGGGTTCCATGATTGACGCTTTCAAGAACATAAATAGCTTTAACGCAGTTCCGGTCATGACCGGAACCAACCGCGATGAGTTAAAATTATTTTTTCTATTTAACGAAGACCTCGTCAAAAAAAGTTTTGGCATGTTATTTAAAGCCCGAGATCAAGCGTTATATGATGCGGCCTCTGACTATTCCGCGCGTAATTGGCGGATTGGCGCAGTGGATAAGCCCGCAGCCTTAATGAATGCGGCCGGGCATAAACCCGTTTACGGCTACCGCTTTGATTGGGATGAAGGGGGTAAATTCCTGACCACAGATTTATCCAAACTCCTCGGCGCCGCCCATAGTCTTGAAATTCCCTTTGTCTTTAACCGCTTTAAACTTTTGGGGGATGCCGACCGCATAATGTTTAAAAAAAATACCCTGAAATCACGGGATAAACTTAGCCGTATTATGGGGTCTTATTGGGCTGAATTTGCACGGAGCGGCGTGCCAAAAACAAGCGGCGGGCCATCATGGCCACCCTATCGGCAAAATGCGGCTATAATGCATTTTGACAGTGATAATGACGGCGGTGTATATATAAAAAACACTGCAGAAACGCCGCAGCGCATTTTACAAGATTTAAGCCAAGATCGCCGGTTAGATAACCCGCAGCGCTGCCGCATTCTAACTGGGCTATCGCAAATTCCAAAAGACCAAATGACAGCGGCCGGGCAGGACTTTAACTGCAAAACTTAACTGTTTTCCTTCGCCGGCCCAAGCTAGCCATCTATTTAGGTTCATGGCCACAAAAAAACCGCCATAAAGGCGGTCTTGATAAAATTCGGTCAACACTTTGTTTAAGCGGCGGCTTCGGCCTGATGCTTAATGAGCGCTTTTTTAATTTTCTTGGCTTTATCCGTTAATTTGGCATTTTTCGTACCCATAAGAAAGGCATCAAGCCCCCCTTTAAAATCAACCGTGCGTAGAGTAGCCGCCGTTACGCGAAGTTTGTAATTTTGTCCCATAGCTTCGGATGCTAAAGTGACATTACATAAATTAGGTTCAAAACGGCGGCGCGTTTTAACATTAGAGTGAGATACATTATTGCCTGACATTGGGCCTGTATCTAAAAGATCGCAGCGACGTGACATCGGTCTATCCTTAATTTTGTTACACTATATACCGTTCGGCATATAAAAACCCGCACACAATCGCGGGCCAATATTTAGTGGCTGCCTTTACCGAGTGAGCCGCATAAGGTCAAGCTCTTTTCAATCAGAATCTGCAAGCTGTTCAACCCCTTTGTGACCTTGATGACACAAATAGCTTAAAAATACAGATATAGCTGTAGTTATTGCCACCAGACTCTAGTGAATCATGCAAGCTATGGTAAAATATAAACGCTTGGTCCTTGGGGCCGCCAAAAGGGAATGGTCGTGAAAAAATTAGTTTTAGGTCTGGCCCTCATAAATGCGGCGCTATTCTCGCCCGCTGCGAGTAATGCTTATGGCGATACCAGCATTCAGGATGAGAACGGCTATGACGCAGCTTGGCACGCTATGCCGGGGAACACGCTCGGCAATACGCATTTTACTTTTGACTTAAAAGGTTATGTCTTTGGCCTGCGAATGATTAACGCTAGATATGAAGGCGTCATGGAAAACGGCGATTATACCGTACGTTCATACCTCAAGACAGCTGGACTCGGGGCTTTGCTAAAAAAGTTAAAGATATGGGCCATAACACATGGTCGTTACGATCGTAGCGGCCTATATCCGCTCACCCACACACAGCAAAATCTTGATAAAAAAAATCGCCGAGTCGAAATGACTTATAACTATGATACCCGCCGAGTTGACGTCGCCATAAACCCGCGCATCGGCTCTCAAGGGGTTCCCCCGGCAACAGATCAGGAACGTTTTGATGCCGATGACACCTTATCGACCATCATGAACCTTATGATGCGCCAAACTCAAGGGCATAAAGGCCATATTGATGCCCCCTTATGCACAGGCGATGTCAAAGTTTTCGATAGCAAACAACATTATGCCTTGCGTATGGCCAAAGGTAAAACAGACCGCAAAAAGTTTTTAGGCGAAAAACAACAAACCCTCACATGTTATGTCTATTACCTACCTATTTCAGGCTTTGATCCTGAGGATTTACCGAGCCAGAAAGAAGCCAACACACCGGTGACAGTACATATGGTTAAGTCAGAGGAGCTTGATATGTATATCCCAACCCGTTTTTCATATAAAATAAGCGGATTTAAGGCCGTTATTAAAGTCACAGATATGCGAATTAATGGGCGCGATATCCGCCGCTAGATTTTTTGCCGTTTTTAAACAGATTTAAATATTGATACGGCGCAGAGAATCGCCAAACATAAAGCTATGGCCATGTCGTTTTTAGAACCCCGTGTCACAGCTATTTTAGGCGCAACAAATACGGGCAAAACTCATTACGCAATCGAGCGCATGCTCGCCCATAGCTCCGGCGTTATCGGCCTGCCCCTGCGCCTTTTAGCCCGTGAAGTCTATGACCGTATTTGCGCCCTTAAAGGCTCTCATCAATGCGCGTTGATTACAGGCGAAGAAAAGATTATTCCGCCAAAGGCCCGGTTTTTTGTCTGCACCGTTGAAGCTATGCCGCTAGGCGGTATGGGCACGCTACGTCATTTTGCTTTTGTGGCGGTTGATGAAATTCAGCTTATGAACCACCCAGAGCGGGGCCATATATTTACCGACCGGCTGCTTCATGCGCGCGGCACAGAAGAAACGCTTTTTTTAGGGGCTGAAACAGCAGGGCCGCTCATTAAAATCTTGCTCAATGACGTGCATATCCAGCGCCGAGAGCGGTTTTCAACCCTAACCCATAGCGGGCCGTGTAAAATCACGCGCCTGCCCAAACGCAGCGTAATCGTCGCTTTTTCTGCCAAAGATGTTTACGCTATTGCCGAGCTTATGCGCCGATATCGGGGCGGCGCTGCCGTCGTGATGGGTGGGCTATCTCCGCGCACCCGAAATGCTCAGGCCGAGCTTTTCCAAAGCGGAGAGGTGGATTTTCTCATTGCAACCGATGCCGTCGGCATGGGGCTTAATCTTGACACCCATCATGTCGCTTTTGCGCAAAACCGAAAATTTGACGGACGGCGGCGCAGGATGTTAAACCCCATGGAAATCGGACAAATCGCAGGCCGTGCCGGGCGGTTTCGAACGGACGGCAGCTTCGGAACAACAGGAGATTGCCCCGCTTTTGATGAAGACACGATTAGCCGTGTTGAAAATCATAATTACGACGCTTTTTTTCAGGCCGAATGGCGCAATACGGATTTAGATACGACCTCCATAGAGAGCTTACGCAAGACCCTTTACGCCCCGCGCCCCAACCGAAACTTACGCCGCATTAAGGGCGCAATCGACGAGGCTTCATTTGAGCGCATGATAGCTATACCCGAGGTTATGTCAGGCATTAATATTCCCGTTGATGTGCGCCGCCTTTGGGAAGTTTGCCAAATTCCTGATTTTCGTAATATGACCATTGACGCCCATCTACGGCTTTTGCAGGATATATACAGGTTACGCCTAAAATGCGGTGGAAAAATCCCAGAAGACTATATGGCGAAACAAGTTGACCGCCTTTCTGACACGCTTAACGTCACAGGGGTTAGCATCGACATATTATCTGCGAGATTATCTCAAATTCGAACTTGGACTTATTGCACGAATAAAATAGAGTGGATGTCAAATGCAAAAGAATGGATACATAAAACGCGGCAGGTTGAAGACAAATTATCCGACGCATTACATGAAAGCCTGATTGCACGTTTTGTTGACCGACGCACACACGCGCTATTAAAGACGATCGGAGCCGGAAAAGAAATGGACGTAAAAATTTTAGACGACGGACTAGTTACCGTCGATGAGCACGCCATCGGCCAGTTAGACGGGCTTAAATTCACTATGGCTGAAAGCGGGTCTGAACTTGAAAATAAAACGCTAAAATCGGCGGCTGAGACGGCCGTTAGTCCTGAGGTAGACCGCCGCCTGACAAGCCTATGCGGCGGCACACATGCTATTTTCTCACTCGCAAATACAGGCGAAATTATGTGGGGCGGACGAAGTGTAGGACGCATTGGTAAGGGCGGCACTGTCTTCACCCCAGATGCAGAATTAATCGGCGGTGAGCTTGGGGCTGAAAACCTGCAAAACATGGCACAAATGCGCATGAGAGATTTTTTACGGGCTGAAGTTGAGGAAAAGCTTGCCCCGCTTAAAGCGCTTAAAGACCTATCCGAAAGCCCGAATATGCCGGCGGAAGTGCGCGGAATCGCTTTTGAAATTTTTGAAAATTACGGCGTGCTTGAGCGTAAACTTCACGGCGCAAAGATTAAAGCTTTAACACAAGACATGCGCGTTCATCTGCGCGGCGTAGGTATCTTATTTGGGCAATATCATATTTTCCTGCGGGATCTTATGAAGCCTAAGCCGGCCACCCTATTATCTTTACTTACATCATATGGGGCCGGCGGAGATAAAAAGCCTTTTATTCCTTTTGCGGGGATGACCTCCCTTAAAAGCGAGGGCGATATGGATAGCGCTCTTTATGCGCCTGAAGCCATTCGCATTGCAGGTTACGCCGCCCTAGGCCCGCGAATCATACGGCTCGATATCCTAGACCGCCTTTCAAAGCTTATTCGGCAAGCCCAAGAACGCGGCCCGCGTAATAGCTTTCAAATCATGCAAGAAATGCTATCTTTACTGGGCTCTAGTCTTGAAGAGGTTCGCGGCGTTTTAACGGCAATGGGCTTTCAGTCCCAACAAGGGGAGGTCGCCCCTGCAGAATTAAAACTTATAACGGAACGCGCCGCGGAGCGCGCAAAGGCTCTAGAGGCGGTATCCCCTCAATCCGAGCAAAGCGGCGAAATAGTTAAAGACGAAAACACCGTCAAGACGGAGACTGTAGACGCAGTATCGGCAGATGAACCACCCGTTGAAAGCGCAAAAACAATATCTGAGCCCCCAACTCAAACATCCCAGCTTCTTTCACATAAGCCTGATCTACATAAACCTCATTCGCCTCACCGCAAACCCCTAAATGTTCATCACGAACGTCAAACTTTAGAAGACGGGCAGATCATTGATAAGCCCAATACAGAATTTTGGTTTATGCCGTCACGCCGCCCTCAAAGAGAGCCCTATCGAGGGCAAAAAACATCTCAAACCCAAAACCAAAAAAATAGATCATTCCCTAATAAACCAAAGGGGTCAGGAGGGCAGAATAAATCAGGGAGACAACATTACGCCGCCTCTCCTTCAAAACGTAAAATAGAAGACTCCCCTTTTGCAGCCCTTGCCGCATTACAAACCCCTAAAAAGGACTAATCGGACTTGACTAAACCTGCGTCTTTGATGTTACCCTGCCCTGATGAAATAGAGACACAGAGGCTTGATATTTGGCTCTTTCGCACGCGGCTTTTAAAAACCCGCGCATTGGCAACACGCACGATACGCAAAGGCCGCGTGCGGCTAACGCGCCAAGGGGAGTCGAAACGCATTTTAAAACCTCATGCCAAAGTCCGCGCTGGAGATATTATTACCTTCATGCGCGAAAGAGAATTAATTAACATCGAAGTTATATCACATCCGCTTCGCCGCGGCCCTGCATCAACGGCGCAGCTACATTATGAACGATGTCAGGCTTAACGCACCGACTAAGCTCGTGTTAATCTAGGTTTTACACCCATGAAACCGCAGACGGCCACTAATGGTTGACAAACACCTTACACTTCGCCAGATGCAGCTATATTAAGACAAAGAGGTTTACCATGACATATGTTGTCAAGGATTCATGCGTTAAATGCAAATTCACAGACTGCGTTGAAGTCTGTCCTGTTGACTGTTTTTATGAGGGGGAAAACTTCCTCGTCATTCATCCTGATGAATGTATTGATTGCGGCGTTTGCGAACCTGAATGCCCTGTTGACGCCATTGTGCCGGATACGGAAGATGATCCAGACGGTAAATGGCTGGAGATTAATACAAAATATGCAGAGCTATGGCCCAATATTACTGTCAAGCGTGATCCCTTGCCAGATTATCAAAAATATGAATCCGAAACGGGTAAATTTGAAAAATACTTCAGTGAGAAGCCCGGACAAGGGGATTAAAGCCTTCCTCACCTGTCCGGCATATAATTTTTATTAATACAGCCAATTTAGCGCATATTTTTAAATGTTTTTATTTTTTACACGAAACGAGTGGATTTTTCGTCATTTTTCTGTTACGAGGCTGCCTAGATAACGGCGCGGTTGCCTTTTAAACAACCGGGCCTTTTTTATTTACCACGTGTTAGACACGCCCATATGGGCCTACACATCAACAAAAGGTTATGCCCCACATGGCTGCTAAAAAAGTAAAAAAAGTTAGTTTTAAAAAAGACCAATTTATTGTCTATCCGGCCCACGGCGTCGGCCGCGTAACAGGTATTGAGCAAGAAGTTATCGCAGGATTTGACATTGAAGTTTATGTCGTCTCATTTGAACAAGAAAAAATGACCCTGCGCGTTCCAACGGCCAAGGCCGCGGTTTCTGGTATGCGGGCTTTGTCCAATGAAAATATTCTAAAAGACGCCTTCACCACATTAAAAGGCCGTGCACGTATTAAACGCACAATGTGGAGTCGGCGCGCGCAAGAATATGAAGCTAAAATCAACTCCGGCGACTTAATCCTCGTCGCCGAAGTCGTGCGTGATCTTCACCGTACAGATGCGCAGCCTGAACAATCCTATTCAGAGCGCCAACTTTATGAAAGCGCCCTTGACCGCATGGTCCGCGAAGTCGCCGCCATACAAAAAACAGATTATAATGCAGCCATGACAAACTGCCTTGAAACACTATCAATCGCCCGTAGCCGCCAAGCCGCTAAAGCCGCAGAAGAAGCCGCAAATAAGGCTGAAGACGGCGATGCAGAAGCCGCAGCGTAAATCAAGTATTAAATTAACTATCTGTAATTTATGTTACACTTAAGACACGCCCCATGCGGCGTGTTTTTTGTTTCTGATATTTTTATTTTACATTAATCGGTGAAAGGTTATTATTAAGAAAAGGGGAGTTACGCAGGGAGCATAATATGTCGTTTAAAACGATCACGTCCATCTCATTCATTGCCCTTGGGCTTGCCCTCACATCTTGCGGCGGCGGTGGCGGAAGCTCCCCAAATTCAGCTATCGCACAAGGCCCGCCCCCTCCTCCCCCGCCGCCCGTCCAGGGCAGCGTCAGTTTCACCCCTGGTGTCTTTGCGCCGATGGAAGATTTTGTGGCGCAATGCGAAAACCCGCGCAGCGGAAACAACCCAGACGGCAACCCATGGCCTGACCAGGCCGGGTCAGAACGATTAGAAAAGTTTTGGCTTCGCTCATGGTCCGATGAAACCTATCTTTGGAATGACGAAATCATTGATACAGACCCCGATACGGTTACGGGCCGCGTTCCTTATTTCGATATCCTAAAAACAAATGAGTTATCTGAAACCGGTTCAGGCCGCGAGAAAGATGATTTCCACTTTAGCCAATCAACAGAAGAATTTTTTGAAAATAGAAATTCTGTCGCTTCATCAGGTTATGGGGCCCGGTTTAGCTTTCTACGAAATACGCCGCCGCGAGATATAAGAGTATTATTCACTGAACCTAATTCACCCGCTTCGCAGGCACAAAATGGTCAAGTGAACTTTCCGCGCGGCACGCGCCTTATAACGATCGACGGCGTCGATGTTATCAATGGGACTGATACAGCTGCTTTAAACGCAGGGTTATCCCCCGCACGCGCAGGTGAAACACACACATTCACTGTACGCGACGCTGGCGCTACATCGGACCGAACCTTTACCATACAGTCTGCAGATATTGCCCAATCCCCCGTGAACCGCACTCGGATCGTTGATACGCCGACTGGCCGCGTCGGTTATATGCTGTTTAATACCTTTAGCCCTTTAGAATCAGAGCGCTCCCTTAATAATGCTTTTGCGGAGCTAGAGGATGAGAATATTGACGATCTCGTGCTTGACCTTCGCTATAATGGCGGCGGACTTGTTGCGGTGGCCGCCCAGCTTGGGTTTATGATTGCAGGCCGGCAGAGAACACGCGGACGTACAGCGAGCCTGCTTCAATATAATGAAGCCGCAGGCAACCGTAATCCTATAACAGGTGAGGTCGTCGAACCTTTTCCGTTTTTCAATGAAGGAGTGGGCTTTTCCGTACCCTCCGGTGAGCCTTTAGCGACCGTAGACCTGCCTCGCGTTTTCATTTTATCAACAGAGGGTACATGTAGCGCCAGTGAGCTCGTTATAAATAGCCTTCGCGGTATTGGGTTTGAGGTTATATTAATTGGTGATACGACTTGCGGGAAACCTTATGGGTTTTTGCCTACGGATAATTGCGGCCGGACTTATTTTACGATTCAGTTCCGCTCCGTTAATGATGTTGGATTTGGCGATTACTCCGACGGGTTTTCACCCAATGATTCAACAAATAGATTTAGCGAAAAATCCCCCGGGTGTACGGTTTCAGATGATCTAAGCCGGGAGCTTGGTGACCCAGAAGAAGCTTTGTTTTCCACTGCACTTTTTTTCCGAGATAATAATAGCTGCCCTATAAATGCAAATAATAGTAAATCTGCAGATGCAAATTATACAAAAGTCTTAAGCGCCCCGGGAGCTTTTGGGGCCATAGAGACGATAGGTGATCCGTTAGAGATTACAGTAGATAGCTATCTTGACGCAACAATGCCTGATGACCGGCCTTAAACATAATTATGGCTAAGAACATATTATCACATCATCTCCAGCGGCTCATATATTTGGCCGCTACGCTTACATCATCCTGCCACACAATATCAGCCGCACCAGAGCCTCAAGCCGCACAGCTTGTTAAGGCCGATGACGCCTCGCTCTACCGCATTAAATCAGCCATAGAAAATGATATGAAGCGCAAGAATATTGTTTTTGGCGCGACGGATTGGAACCGCTCTTCGGTAATAAGTGTTCTTCCCGTTAAAAGCATAAGCCCTAACGGCGCCCCTTTTAATCAGCAAGACTTCGCTGTTCCCATATTATTTGAGCTTATGATGGCAGGCCCTGAATGTTATTTAATTCGAAAAGATACACAAAAAAAAATAATCTTAAATGATATAAATTGTCAGCCTTTAACGGCGGTCTAATAACTCTAATGGCTCTGGATGTGTGAGCCATATACTTGGCCCGTTTTTAAGCTCTATCCAACCTCTTACCCGCAGTTTCGCCCCTTCCAATTTTAAAAGATCGTAATCAACCGTTTCAAAATGCTTTCGGGCATCCGCATCAATAACAATAGTAAAATCTGTTTTATAATCTGCACCAAAGTTAAGATAGATACGGCCGCGAATTTCCGCGCTCGATGTGACAATCCCTTCCACCAGTTGAAAACTATCTACATCTTGCGCAAGAATATTTGGGGTTGGCCGGCGTATCTTATAAAAATCTAACGCCCATATGCCTTTCTTTTGACGCCTTGCGCCGGCTTCTGCTGCCAGTAACCGCGCAGAGTCTTGAAAAGTATCAGGCCATGTATAAACACGCGCCAGGCCCCGCTTTAGCATTTCTTCTTGAATATATAAGTCCTGCGACCCGTCATCATTTAGCGTAAAGATCTGAGCCAAAGCACGTCCATAACGGTCTCGCCGCTCACCGCCATAAAATAAGCCTAATGTCTGCCCCCGTGTTAACTCATATAGGGCGGCCTTGGCCTCTTGCCCCAATGGCCAGTCATCGACATGATCCCGCCCCAAGGATAGTTTCGGAGATTGAATCCCAGACAAGCGAACCTTAAGGCCGCTCGATAAAAACAGGGTGTCTCCATCTACAATTTCACGAACCGTGTCAATTTCGCCCTTAATGAGTTTTGTTTCAAGCGGCATCTTTGAGGCTGAGAGACTCATTGCAAAGACTCCAGATAATAGCAACATGCGTTGTTTAAACTGCCGTAGGTTCAAAGCCATCTCCGCATGTATAAATATTTAATAGTAATCTACAAATACCTTTAAAAGGCTCCAAAAATATAACTCGCATTATGAAATAAGAAAAGGGACGCAATAATGACGCATCCCTTTTTTGTTTTAATAAGGCTGAGGACTCTATTCTGTCACATCAGGGACAGAACTATCTGAGCTTTCATTTTCGTCATCAGTCTCAATATCAATAATTGTAACCGTTCCGTTTAACACAGGACCAATCACGCCCTGCTGTCGTAGCACTTGGTATTTCTGGCGTAACTCACGGAGTAGTCGAGTTATTTCAGGTGATAAATTACCTTCATTAAAATCGAATGGGACACTTGATTGAACATTCAGGTTTTTAGTTCTCTGCCAATCTCCGCCAGCTAAATCAGCAATAACAGTTTCATAGCGGGCCGCCTTGAAAACTGTTAAGTTATTTATCTCAGACTGCAGTTCTTTTTTCGCATGTTTCAGTAAATGTTTTTTTAAATCCATATCGCCATTTGGAAAGAAAAACCGGCCGTCTTCTTTTAAAATTTTCGAGACTTCGCCATACCCCTTTGACTTTCTATATCCTCGTAAAGAGTTAATAAAGTCATCGGCATTACTCTCCAATATGTAATCTATACGGTCAGCGGTAAATGCATATTCTTGAATAGAAGGGCTTCCAATATCACCACGAAAAAATCCATAAATCACATCGGGATTATCCCAATTTTTATAGACGATCTCTTCACGTATATCACGTAATGAGAGATATTGCCCCTTAATATTGATAAATTTGGCTTCGTCTAATTTCCTATTACCATAAGGTGTAACCACATTTATATTCTGAGGCCTTTTGACAGGGTATTTAAGAGCAATTTGCTCAAGAACAGCAATGTTATGAAGGTTAAACCAAAACGCTAATTGTTCCTCTTTAGGGAATGTTGCAATATCGTGCTTGGTCGCAATATTTTCGAGGTCTTGCCTATATTCCGTTAACCCCGTTGCATAGTCCTCATTAATAAAGGAAAACGTAAACCTTTTGCCTTCAAGGCGAAAAGGCGATTTATGCCCACGTTTAAATCGCGTTCCCGTATCACCAACAGGCCGCGATTGCCAAATACGCGTAGATGGGCCAAGGTCGATAACAACTTTATCTAGCGCCTCATCCAAAATGCTATAGTCCATAGACCGCTTACGATCATTAGGTCTTGGCGTGAATAATGAATAATCTCTGGCGGGTAAGGCTTGGCTACCGCTATTTAATGTTTGAACGATCTGAGATGAACTATGTTCAACATTATTAACCTGTGCATATACATGACCTGAGGATAATAAGGCTGCACTTGATATTGCTGACGTAATTATAGCTAGGCTTTTAATTTTGATAGACATCTTAATTACCCTGCAGTTGAATTCTTACAATTCTATTATCACAAATCAAATAATCCAGTATTTGTAAGACTTATACACTATTTCATCTAATTTGTCACATAAACTAATCTTAACAAAATAGTTAGCCCAAAACCATTAATGCCTCAAAGACAGCTTTATAGGGGCATACTAATTAAACAGAACATAAAAAAAACCGCGAAACAAAAGTTTCGCGGCTGTAAATCATATAATTATAAGCCGTCAGGCCCACAATCATTTTTAAGGTAATCAATCATTTCAGGATAGAATTTTATCTTATGATCATAAAAAAGCGTATTACTAAAATGATCAGCATCTTTAAGCTTTAAATATTTATAGTTTTTTCCGGCCTTATCCAAAACTTTCTTATATCTTTCAGAATGCTTAATCGGCACTCTTTGATCAATAGAACCATGGATCAATAAAAGCGGAACATTTACATTTTCCGCTTCTTTAATTGGGTTGACCGAGTCATTCCAAAAGTTAAGTTGCTCAATTTTTTGAATACCTCTGATACGGTCGCTATAATAATTAACTTGCTGCTCATTATCCGCGACCGCTGCGCCGGCAATCACGCATTGATAAAGATTATCAGGACGCGAGGCCGCAACTAATGCCGCATAACCACCATATGACCAACCAAACATAGCCACACGGTCAGGGTCGACAAGGCCTTTGTCGATAAGATATTTGACGCCGTCATCTTTATCATCTTGCATTTTTCCGCCGCCTTCACCGCCGTCAATGAAAGCAGATTTATAAAAATCAAGGCCGTAGTTTTTCGATCCACGATATTGAGGTTGCAGAACCATATAGCCATTATTAGCTAGTAATTGAGCCCATTCGTCAAAAACAATAACCTCCCCAATGAAAGGTCCTCCATGCGGCATTACAACAAGAGGGTGCGGCCCCGGCCCATTTGGTTTTGTTACAAAGCCCGGTATTTTTTTACCATCACGCGCTGTGTAAGTAATATATTCTAATTCAGATAAATCACTCGGTTTCAAAAGGCCATTCACACTGCCAAGCTTGCTGAATTTACCATTATTGAAAATATAAAACGTACCAGGGTCTTTTGGCCCTATATTTCTTACCACCATTACATTGCCGTCTTTTGAACGGCTTGTAATCGATGTAAGATGAGCGTTTGGAATAACGCCTTCAAACTGCTTCATCATAGCTTCTTCGGATTTATCGAAAAAATGTCTATGAAATTTATCTTTGAAATAACTCACACCCGTTACAATGCCTGGGTTTTTCCAAGAATTAGTATGCCTCATGGTCGATTGAAGGTCGACATCATTATGTTTAAAGACCTGTTCACCAAAAGATTTTGTGCTTAAATTATAACGCCATAAGCTCGCTTTATCTTGGCCATTATTTGCAATCACATATATTTGATCGTCATTACCTTCGACCAATCCAGCATAACGAAACTCATCCCAATCATGAATACTTTGACGGTAATATTCAGTCCACTTCGTTTCACCAGGTTTACGGTATTCAAACACAGTCTCTTCGGCCGCGTTATCAAATGTCGCAGAAATTCGAGCATTCCCCTTTGAATCAAATCGATAACCCCCGCGGCCTTGGACGCCTTTCAAAGCCAGTGTCTTAGCCCGCGTTTTAACATTCATCTTATAATAAGACGGGATTCTAAAGCTCTGCCCTTCTTTAAATTCACTATAATTTACAAGAACCGTATCTTTTTCATCTGGCAAAGCATTCACAAGACTAATTGATAAATTATCATTAGTTAGCTCGTTAAACTTACCTGTTTCTAAGCTATATAATGCGAGTTTATTCTTAAAAGCACCTTGATTAAAGCCTTTAATCTTTTTACTCACTTGCCCACGGAAAGATACGATCATTTCTTCATCAGAAATCCAGTTGTAACCTGTGATTTCAAGATTACCTGCATTAAACCGAACGGGCTCTTTCGATAAATCAGAAGTTTTGTAAATTTCAACAATAGGGTTTCCCTTTTTTGAATTAATCTTCATGAAGGAAACATGTTTACCATCAGGGGACACTTGAACATTATTCAAAGCACTCCGAACGGCCCAATATTCTAATGGTAAAGGCTCAGAGGCCACAGGTAAGGAATTTGACTTCGCATTTGCGTTATTTGCCACACTTAATAAGGGCAAAACCAAGACAGAACTTAGCATTAATGTTTTTAGAAACTTATGAGTCATTTATTACTCCAATTCACATGCATATTTTAACCAGTATATTCATATATAAAAAAAGCCCTGTGACAATGTCACAAGGCTTCATTCTAACGATAAGTTTACAATTTTAGAAAGCTTTACGTACTTGAACAAATAAACGACGTCCAAATAAATCAAAACCAGCACCAATTGGCACATTAGAGACAGATGTTACTTCAGATCCGTCGACCAGAGGGGGTTCTTCGTTAAAGACGTTTGTCACGTTCACGTTAATACCCCAATTATCTGTCGGATGCTCATAGCGCAGACCCACATTATGAAGGAAGTAATCGCCCACTTCACCGAGGTCGCGGCAGTTCACATCGTTAAATGTTGCCCCCGCACATGTATCAGCGAACGGAACCATATCGGTACCATCATTTGTGGAAGCAGCATTACCAAACATATCAACACCGGCGGCATCTTGCTCCTGACCACTTTGGTAACGGGTGAACCAGTTCACGCTCCAATCACCAAATCCAAGACGTGCCCGTAGCGAGCCTGTCCAGTCTGGAAAGCCAAATTCGCCCTCAAAGCTATCTTCATCAAGTGAACCATCCGCCAAAACTAATTCGGTATCAGACGCTAACAAATGGTTTGCCCTGACATCAACACCAAAATCAAAATTTTGATTAAAGGCTCTAAACTCTTTATCAAAGCGGGCATTGAAATCAAGTCCTTGCGTAGACCGGCTTGTCAAGTTGATGAAATCAAGGTTTGCACTCGCAATACGTTGGGTATTTGGATTACGCTGGATCAAGTCACAAAACCGGCTTCTATTTGGGCTTACACCTGCGACTTCAAAACATTCATTAACCGCAAATTGGGTTCCAACGGCGATAACCTGATCTTCAATTTGGATATCATAATAGTTAACACCAAGGGTTAAATCAAACCAATCTGTAAAGGGTTGGTCAAATGACGCGCCCAATGTTAAAGCCTCTGATGTTTCATTATCAAGAGGCGCATCGGAAAGCTCTGAGCCTTGACGGAAAACTTCAATATTACTCACAGCATTTGCACCAATACCAAATGTTAACGGGTTAAGGCCTTCGCGGGTACAGGCTGCAAGAACAGCGGGATCACGTAAATCCAGCGTGGGGTTAATTGTTTGAGCACCTGTAATCGGATTCGTCATAATAGCCGCGGCAGGCACAATACAAGGATCACTGACATTAACAAATCCTGACTGCGGTCCCAAGAAAGCTTCACGCAAGTTTGGTGATCTAAATGATGTACCAAATGAGCCCTTCAAGAGAAGCGGTGACACGGGACGCCAACCTGCTTTGACAGAATAAACACCTGCAAATCCGCCAACTTCATCGTCTAAGATACGGCCAGACAGGTTAAGATCAATTTGTTCCGCAAAGGGTAAATTTGCGGCAACAGGAATGTCAATTTCGCCAAAGCCTTCGATAATATCTCTATCCGCATTCGTACCTGCATCACTAAAGAAACCAAACAATAAACCCTCAGAGGCCACTCTATTTGGTCGGGATTTAATTGTCTCCTTACGATACTCAGCACCAAACACAGCACCAACAGAGCCAGCAGGAAGGTTAAACAACTTACCTGTAACATAAGCATTGAGTACGGTTTGGTTGATTTCGGTATCAAAACTGCGCTCGTCGATTAAAAAGTCACGCTCGGCTTGCGTTGCAAAATCACCAATTACCTCACCCAAGACAGACGGCGCAAACAGGTTCACAGGAACACATCCCTGCGTCACATCAGCGGCCAAGGTTACACCCGCTTGAGCCTGACAAGGCTGCAAACCGGCTATAGGGTCGCCTGGTACGACATCGTTGAAACCATCACCATCGTTATCAATAGCAATTTGAGAATTTCCAAGGGCAAAGTTAAGACGATCTTCACGGATACCAGTCCTTACAGAAGATCCTTTGGAAACTGAATGCGCGGCAGAAGCTTCAAAACTCCAATCCGTAAAGTTACCATAACTTAATTGCGGTAAGTCTGCTGTAAAACCACCGACAATCCGAGTTTGATCAATTGAAGTTTGAATATTATTCCTGTCCCCTTGGATCGACACGATCGGCGTGACTGCACGTGCTCCGCCGACGCGCGGCGCTAGGCCAAATGCCGCCGGGGTACATCCAGCTGCTGGAATACCATTGGCTCCACAAAGACCTGCGAAGTTTTGAGCAAATACGCGGAGAAACCCAGGATTTGTAAAAGTTGCTGCCTCAAATGCATTGACACAGTCAATACCAGAGTTGCCGCATGGGTTAAACGGATTATCCACACCAACATCAGGGAAAATTTGCGGCGCACCTGTTTGCTGCTCTGTTTCAGTGCGCGCATATACAACCTCAAAGTAAGGCGTGATATTATTTTCGCCTTCAAGTGTATATTCACCAAAAGCCGCCACATTATAACGGTCTTGCTGGTTAAGAATATCACGAAGCTGATTAAGGCTATCTAAGCCGTTTAGGTTAAATTCCTGGAAGCCAAAATCCTGTACGCCGTCATTATCACTATCAATCGGCACACCAAAAGGACCGTTTTGGTCGACAAAGTTTGGTATACCCGTATTACTTTGACCGGGAACAAAATAAATACTACCTGGCGACCCATTACCGCCTTGAACAAAGATACGTCTTGAAAACCCTTGAATCACACAAGGATTGTCGTTGTCCGCAGCGGTAAGAAACCCATTACCGAACCGCTGATCAAAATCTGTCTGAGCAGAGACACTAACTTCACGAGTTTCGCCTGTTGTTGTGATTTCTAAATTTGTTTGGCACCCTGCCAAAAAGTCCCTATCAGCCGCTGTAATATTATCTCTGAAGTCATATTCAGCCCCAATACCTAAGAAACCACGGTCAAAGTTCACACCATATGAGCCCGCAACATTATAGTCATCACCACTACCCTCAAGGGCTTGGTCTGTTGTCAAGCGAACATCAAAACCATCGAAATCCTTACGTAGAATAACGTTTACAACACCGGCAACCGCATCAGAACCATAGATTGATGACGCGCCGTCTGTTAGCGTTTCAACCCTTTGGATGAGTGAGGACGGTAGCAAGTTAATAGATGGCTGCGCAGGCGCACCTTCAACACCGGCAGGTGCGAGGCGGCGTCCGTTCAGAAGAACCAATGTTCTAGCGGCACCCAAACCCCGAAGGTTAATCGTTTCAGAACCCGGACCATTATCAAGAACAAAGCCAGAGAATGATGAGTCAATTTGGATACCAGCGGCCGCCTCAGATGTTTGAAGAATTGTGACCGGGTCAATAATACCGTTATCCCGCTCGACCTCGAAGTCTAAAACCTGAATTGGTGAAATTGATGAGAACGTATCGCGCTTGATACGTGAACCCGTAACGACAATTTCATCACTCTTTTCTTCTTCCGCTGCCTCTGCAACTTGCTCCACATCATCGTCACTGTCTTGGGCATATGCTGCACCAAAGTTTACAGCCGAAAAGCCTACTAATAAAGTCGTGCCTAGAAGTAGCTTCTTTAAATTTTCAGTATTCATAAATGTCCTCGCACCGAATTATAGCTCTAGACTGAGCTCTTTTTATAGCTTTCTCTTAGAACCCACACATTTATGTTACAAGGAGTTTATTAAGCTTTTGACATAATTGACGGTTTCAGCGTGTCATTTTTGTCGCAATTATGTCATTCGCACATAATTTGAACATAAAATTGCACAAAAATGGGCAAGAATAGCTTCATATTGCAATAAGCTGCGAATCTCTAACAGGGTTAGCCTGACGCTTAAAGCCAGTTCACCTCACCATTTGCCATTATCGCTCACAAAAGCGTCACCCCGATATCATTGGCGCATAATGAATATTTCCTCACCCTTGGCCCGCGTGACTAGGCCACATTTTTTAAAAGAAATAACTAGCGGCAGCGCTGCTTATAGGACAATCGACGGCCTTGGCGTTTTGTATCTGACGGCTTAACCCTACGCCTAAAAAACGCATCCGCAATGTCACTATCATCATGCGGCCTTAAGGAGCCGTCTTGCTGCCCAGATAAGAAGTCCTCTTGCGCAATTTTACGAATTTCTTCGCATTCTTTTTCGTCATATTCGTCAACAGCCTTTGTTAACGCGCAGGCCGACAGACCTTGCCACGCAGTCAAAACTAAGAATATATATATTAACCCGCGCATAGGTCACATTACCAAATTCAACTCCACATGCCAATTAAATTCCCGCCACAAAAAACCCGCCGCAATTCACGACGGGTTTGATGAATTTTATAGGGGTAACCGAAAGTCAGCTGTTGAGGTTCTACTCAACTTTTAAAAACTCAACTTCGATCTGTACTTCGACCTCTTGGCCGACAATATCATATTTACCAACGCCAAAGTCATCTCGGCGCAACATGGTCTTTGCCGAAATGCCAAAAATATCTTGGCCATTTTGAAAATGCTTACCGACTTTATTCAGTGTGACGTCCATGGTTACAGGCTTAGTAATGCCTTTTATAGTCAAATCGCCGGTAACTTTACCACGGCCTTGAACAATTTGGCTCATTTGGGTCGACTCAAACGTAATCTCTGGATGGTTTTCAACATCGAAAAAATCCGCACTGACAAGATGTTGGTCAAAGCGCTCAACGCCGCTATCAATAGAGGCGGCATCAATCACGACTTCTAATGATGAGTTTTCAGGGTTTTCACTGTCAACCGTGACAGACGCATCGAAATCACCCCAGCGCAATATCGGACGGGCATAGCCCTGATGGTCATATGACATGGCAATATAAGCATGTCCCGCTAGGTCTTCATATTCACCCGACGGCGCATCGGCAATATTCGCCGCAGGCTCAAGGGCGGATTTAACCGCTTGGCTTGTAGACTGCGCCGCAGATGAAGACGCCGCCTCAGATGAAGCCGCAGACGCCGCTGTGTTCACCGCCTCATTCGCCGCCGAACACCCGATAAGCATGAAAGCCATCATGGGAATAAATACTGATTTTCGTGTTATGACTGACATATTTGTCTCCTTTTACAGCGGCTAGCTCTGTTTCTTTTCAAAACCACCAACATCATGCAGCGAGCCTTTGCCTATTAACGGCATATTAAGCGGTAAAGCTCTTAACTTTTTCGTGAAATTTTGTCCAATCATCCGCCGTGTCAATAGGCTCCCACAAAGATTTAATCTCATCATAAAGCAGGCTTGGCGGCCGATCAGAGCTATGGGGCGCAGCCTTTGGCTCAAAGTTTTTGAAACGCTGATGCCATGCGTCAAATTTATCCCCCTTATAATAGGCCGCATTTGGCGAATGTTTTAACTGCGCCTCTTTCCCCGCGCCGCCGCGCCAATCATGCCAAAATTGCGGCCACGGCACTTGGGCCGCTTGCAAATATTTAAAACTTGCAAAAACAAGGGCTAAATCCTCATCTAGGCTTTTGCGCGTCACACCAAGACGAGCAAATATGTGATGGCATAAACGGTCTTTATATTGACCGGCAAAACCATCCAAAGCCGCAATCAAGGCCTTATCATCTGTAATAAATGACAGACTTTGGGCCAATTGCCCCAGATTCCAATACATAGCCTCTGGCTGGCGGCCATAGGCATAAAGGCCATGATGATCAAAATAAGCCGCCGTAAAATCAAATTCTAAAACAGGCAAGAAGCGGTAAGGGCCATAATCAAAACTCTCCCCGGTAATATTCATATTATCCGTATTCATCACCCCGTGAACAAATCCTGCCGCCATCCAGCTTGCAGCCGTATCGGCGCTATTGGTTATAACCGCCTCAAACATCTCTTGGGCATTAGCGCATGACGAGTAATAATGACGGCAAACATAATCCGTTAGCGCCGCCAAATTATCTTTCTGCTCCAGATAACTAAGCCGCTGAAACGTGCCAAAGCGAATATGCGAATGAGAAAGCCGCACTAATACAGCCGAACGGGCTGGTGATGGCTCATCACTTCGGTGTAAATCCTCGCCTGTCTCTATGAGTGATAAGCTTTTGGATGTATTAACCCCGAGATATTCCAAATATGAAGTAGCTAAAACTTCTCGAACTCCGCCGAGTAAAGTCAACCGTCCATCACCACGCCGAGAATAGGGCGTTTGGCCAGACCCTTTTGTACCGAGGTCTAAAACACGGCCATCACGCGCGCGGCACTGAGCAAATAAAAACCCGCGCCCATCACCCAAATCAGGATTATAATGACGAAATTGATGACCATGATAACGCAGCGCAAGAGGTTGAGGCAGGTTATCCTCCAAAGGCGTAAAGCGGCCAAAATGCTCCGCCCAAGCTTCATCGGATAACTCGCCAAGCCCGATTAAGCTCGCCGCTTTATCATGACGGTAACGCAGGCGAGTTTGCGGAAAATTAGCAGCCTCAACCGGGTCGTAAAAATCAGCCCCTAATTCGGTTATAATTGGGGAGGAAAGATAAGTTATAACCCAAGCTCCGCGCCAAAATGGCTATGTACATTTGTATAAAACGGCTCTTCACGAATAGAGGTCAACCACGCCTGTAATGTGGGATATGGCGATAGATCAAGACCAGCCATATCCGAAGGCTCCATTGACGCAAGAAGAACAATATCAGCAAGGGTCATATCATCACCGCATAGAAAATTAGTCTCGCTCAGTTGCGCTTCAACTTGCGGCAAGTTTTGCGCTAAAAACTCAAGGCCTAAATCAACAGAGGATTGATCCGACTCGCGGCCGACCATTGGGGCCAAAACACGATTGAACTGCACCCGTGCAACATTGACGCGGATATGCTGGACAATAAAGTCCATCCATTGGTCAATCTTGGCTTGTGCTTTGGCATCCCCGGCGTAAAGCGGTGAGTTTTCACGGCGCGCCAGATAACGCAATATCGCACTGCCTTCGGACATATTAAACTCATCATCTACCATGGCCGGGACTTTGCCATATGGATTAATCGCAAGATAATCTTTACTTTTTTGCTCACCATTCATCAAATCTACGACTTTTTTATCATATTTTATTCCCATGGCTTCTGCGCCAAAAATAGGAGCAAGAGCCGGAAAAGACATTGGGTGATAATAAATCGTCGTCATAACAAATTCCAAAGGGTTTAAGGTTAAATCAAAGCTTTATATATGGGCGCGCAGAAAACTTGCAACATCTGTTGAAACACGTTTCGCGGAGGGAAAGGCGCGGGCAAAATTTAAAAACCCATGCGGCATAGTCTTTTCATGGTAATAGGCAACATGATTACCCGCAGCCAACATTTTATCGGCGTAAGCCTTACCCTCAATGCGCAAAGGGTCAAGACCTGCCGTTAAGACATAGGCCGGCGGCAGACATTTCAAATTATCTTCCAATAAAGGCGAGACTTTAGGGTCTGTCTTATCCGCGCCCGCGAGATAATGTTCTTCAATAAATTTCAGCGCAATAAACCCAAGCTGCAGTCTATCTTGTAAGCCCGGCCTTTGCGGCTTTAATTCCAACATTTGCATGACCGGGTAAAATAAGACTTGGGCCCGTAAGTCTTTTCGGTAATGCTGCGCAAGATAGGCGGCCATATTGCCCCCTGCACTATCACCGCCAATGGCGACGCGGCTTGAATCAATACCATAATCCGCGACGTGATTACCCAGCGCCCAAAGCAATGCCGCTTCACAGTCATCAATAGCCGCCGGGAATGGATGCGCCGGTGCAAGACGGTAATCGACAGATAATACCCGAAGCGCTGCGCCGCTGGCTATACGAAGACAAAGGCTTTCATGGCTGGTAATCGAACCTGTCACCCAGCCGCCGCCGTGGTAATAAATAAATATTGGGCCGCCATCACTCATCGCCCCATGCGGACAATAAAGCCTAGCTGAAATATCGCCCGCTGGCCCCGGCAGAGTTATATCCGTCACCGTTTTCATGACAGGGCCGGCTTCATCAAATTGGCGCGTCATACGCCGCATGGTTTGGTGAACGGCTTTAACCGAAAGAGTCTCCGGTTTTAGTTTCTCGAATTGGGGGCGAATAATATCAATCTGCCCTTTTAACCTGTCTATAATGTCAAGGGGGGTTTTCACGGAACATAGCCTCCGCTCTTAAGATATCTAAGTTCTTGCGGCGTTGATTGACGGAGCAAAATTTCATTCCTATGGGGAAAACGGCCAAAATCTTCAATGAGCTTTTGATGCGCTTTTGCATGAAATAACGTGTTAGCATTATCAAGATAGCGGTCGATTAAATCCACAGACTTCGCTTGCATGGCTTTATCCTCTGCATGCATAAAGGGCATATAGACAAATGATCTTTGCTTTTGTTCAAGCTTCAAATCCCACCCTTTTTGGGTCATCGCCTGCGCGCATGAAAGCGCCTTTAAATCCCAAGCAAAAGCCGCCGCCGTGCCGCGGTACATATTGCGTGGAAATTGATCAAGCGCGATAATCATAGCCAAGCCCATATTAGGGTTCTCAAAAGATAGTTTTGTTTTGGCAGCAAGCCCTATGGACAGGCTTTCAAAACGGCGGCGAATTTGCGCGTCAAATTCATCACTCACAGCAAACCATTTTTTTGGCCCCGCCTCGGCAAACCAAAATGATAAAATACCATCTATATCTGGCGACGAAAGGCTCAAAGACGTATCTCTCCGGTTATAATTTTCTCATAAATTTCCAGCGTAATCGCTTGATAGGCCGTCGCATCATTTATGGCAACATAAAGCGGGTCAGAGACATTAGCTGGGTCAAAACCCGCTTTCACTAAATTAGTCTTCTTAAACTTAAAGGTTCCCGTTGTTTCGGATTCTTGCGACAGCCGTAAAAATACAGGGCGGGCATAATGCGGCAAAGACACTGTAATATGCGCCTTAAGGGCCGCCATATCCACGTCTTGTTCTGAGACAATAGAGGCCATGCCCGCGCGCCCGTCATAGCCCGGTATGGCCACGCCGTAGACATTAGCTTGGGTCACGCCGGGAAAGGCGGATAACACAGCCGCCACTTCTCCGGTGGCCACATTTTCCGCCTTCCAGCGAAACGTATCCCCAACCCGGTCCATAAAATAAAAATAATCAAGACCATCGCGTTTCATAAGATCACCCGTGCGAAACCACGCATCACCTTTATTGAAGACATCTCGGAGTATTTTCTTTTGAGTAGCCGATTTTGTTTCATAACCATCAAAGCGAAACCGGGCGCTATCCATTCGGATTTCGCCGATCAACTCCCCAACTTCACCTTCATTTGTGCGAACGCAAAACCCATCCGAGCCTCGGATGTTCTCCCCGCTTTCCACATCAAAGCGGATAATATCACAGTTAAACCGAGAGCGTAGATAGGACGGGGCACGGCCCACTGCGCCGACGGGCCCATCAACATTCATCAGGCTAACATTACCCTCTGTCGCGCCGTAAAATTCAATCACATGGGGGATATTAAACCGTGAGACAAACCCCTCCCAGACATCAGGCCGCAGGCCATTTCCCATAATCCAGCGGATTTTATGAGCGCGCTCTTTCGGGTGGGGCGGCGTCGAGAGTAAAAACCGGCAAAGCTCGCCGACATACATAAATAAAGTCGCGTCAAATTGAACCGCTTCATCCCAAAATTTAGACGCCGAAAATTTAGGCCGCACGATCACAGCCCCGCCTTTGGATAAGGCCGCTCCGGCTCCGCAAAGGCCGCCCGTTGCATGGTAAAGGGGCAGAACCATAAGCATTCGGTCTGACGGTTTTGCATTAGACGCCGAACCAAAACCAATTAGGTAGTTCAGGGCGCGAACATGGGTTACCTTGGCCGCTTTCGGCAGGCCCGTTGTTCCCGATGTAAACATTTTCATACATTGATCCGCGCCGGTAATCCCCGCCCGATGGGTTCGCGGTGGGCGGCTGGGCGGGATATCATTTAAAGCGAGTTCAAATCGCGGGTAGCCTTTAACTTCCCCAAAAGCCGCATGGGTATCGGGGAGATTATCAAGCTTATCTTTGGCGCTATCCCATTGCTCTGCAAGCTCATGGTCTAAGATTAAAACGCGCGCATCTGAAATCTTTATGCAATGAGCCAAAGCCGTATCTAGGAGTTGAAAGTTCAAAAGAGCAGGCAGAACCCCTATTTTTGTAAAGCCAAACCAAAGTGGGATATATTCGAGCCTATTGCGCATAAAAATAGCTACCGTATCACCGGGTTTAAGACCTATTTGCAAAGCCCAATTAGCAACCCGGTTGGCGTAATCATCCATTTGCTGAAAACTCCATTCGCGGCTATCATCAATCAACGCAATACGGTCTTTATGCTTATCAACCCAACCCTCCATTTCATCACACACAAGGTGGTGGGACTTTGGGTCTATGTGTTTTACGGATCTAAGTATGCGGGTCACATCACGAAGATAGCAATATTCATGTTTTAATGTTTGAAAAATACCCATGATACGTCCGCTGTTGTTATATAGACACAATAGAAGTTAAGCTTTTAAGGTCAAGCAAAGCCAGAGCTTAAGTCCAGAAAAAAACCTCCCCACATCGTGAGGAGGTATGAGTTGAACTAACTTGAAAAATTAAGCCAAGTCGGGAAAAGGCTTAATATGGGAAAAAGCGATGGCTCACCTATTCAAGCTTTACTCTGCAATCATCATGCCAAATTTAAACGGGTTATTTGCGGCAATAAGATCAAAAAATGAGCTTTATATCTGGTAAAACCTTCAATTTGAGACAGATATGTCCCATAATAGGATATAACTTATTCATTTAGCCGATCAGATTCTAGTGGCTCAGCTGAAAAGCCTCCAGATGGGCTCGGATCACCGTAAATAACCGGGCGAGAAGATATATCCTCTATGCCGCCTTGAGATAACGCCTGTTCCTGAGCAAGCACAGCGCCGTTCTCATAATTGGCGCTGCCATAAGTAACGGAGCCTGATTCCCGCTGTTCATGCCCAGAGTGCTTATAGCTCGGCTGAGGCGTAGCCGGGCCAAAGCTATAGCCGGAAGGCGGCAGCGGCGCTTGTGATAAAGACGCTGCGCCAAATACAGTAGAGCGAAAGCCTTCGATATAGTTCGGGGGGATATAAACGGGTATGTCTTTGCCGTCCCGGTCAAGAACGAGCACGGTAAGGCCGTCATAACGCGCCGCATCAAGACGGTCTCGCGGGATATATATCGACAGGTTTTCTTCACGGGCACAACGCCGCGAAGTTGTGACCGTCTTCGCTACATATCCGCCGCCGCCGTAATTTAGGCCTTGAGGAAAAAAGTTAAGTTTTTTTGCCCCTTTGGAGCGGTGGCTGCGGCGAAAACTTTTATTAACAGCTCTATTAATCGAAGGCTTTGGCTGTGATCTTTGAGGCTGAGAAAATTTAGGCTGTGAGCGCTTTGACCGAGATTGTTTAGGCTGAGAGCGTTTAGGTTGGGACGTCACTCTCTTTATGGGCCTTGGCTGAGTTTGGTTATTCCCTCGCGCTTTAACTGGAGCCGATCTTTTAATCGTCTCGCTGCCCTGCGCAGCGGCAATGCCTCGCTGTGACTTAATAGGGCGCTCACTTGAGCGGCTGCGGCGATCATTTGTGCGGCTGCGGCGCGGGCCACCTTTTATTGTCCTTAACCCGCGGCGGGGCGAGTAATCGGACTTATCAGGGTTCTCATCATATGACGCCCCATGACCATGACGCCCATCACGTCGATTGTCTCTGCGGGCGTCATCGCCTCTACGGCCACGACCACCGCCCGTACGGCGGCCATACTCATCATAACCATAGCGTTCACGGACTTCATCGCCTCCGCGGTCATTATGACGGTCTATTTCACGTTCACGGCGTGTTTGATTGTTAAAGTTCTGACGGCCTCTGTCTTCACGCCGCAGGTTATCGCCAAAGCGGCCATCCCTATCGCGGCGGCCCGTTTCGCCGCGGTCTCTAAATTGATCATCGCGGTTATGACTAAATCCACGCCCGCCAATAAAACGGTTATGACGGCTAAACCCGCTACGGCGATTAAAGCCGCCGCGGCCAGAAAATCCGCGCGGGTAGCGCCAATCATAGCCAAACCCTCGATTGCCAAAATGCCGATGCCCGCGGTAGCGCGGGAACGGGCGGTAAATCCCGCCTAAGACGCCAAAACTTGCGCCGTTATAATATTGCTTATCATAAACAACTTCACTGACTTTTTCGGAACATTCTATAATACGGTTATCGTAAAAAACGGATTGAGCGTCATCTCCCGATAAAAATACAGCTTGGTCAAATTCGGCTATATCATAGGGATCACTCGACTCAGTTGTATAAAAAAAATTGATATCCAAAAGCGCACCCCCGCGCAGGATATGGCCATCCGTTGCTGTAATGCGCGTATTTGAGCGAAGCGCCACTGTGCCCGCAATATTTTCAATAGACTCAAACGGATCAAAGCTCGGGGCATAAAATTCAACCGCGCCGGTCGCCGGATTTTGGCGGCGCTCAATATCTTGTGAAATCTGCTCTGGTGAAATTTGCGGGAGCGGGACAGCCGTATTAGCGAAAGCTTGCGGTAAGAGGCTTAAAGGCGCGGTTATAAATAGAGAGCTAAGCGCCAAAGCACGAAAAGAAAGGGGCAGAATCGTCATATTACTCCAATATAATAACCCAGCTGAGGCAAGGCTGAAAGCTTTGTTTATTTTCGGTTCATATTTAAACACATTATTGCTCATGCAATATTACAGCCAGATTACAAATCTCCCATGAGACATATAAGTATTACGGTGTCAGCACGGACGCCCAAATCTGCTCCGGTGTCATACCCGACTCCCGCGCGGCTTTAAGTGACGGATCATGATGGGCCTTGGCAAGCTTTTTTCCATCCGCTCCCATAACAAGGCCGTGATGGTGATAAATCGGCACGGGCCAGCCCAAGAGCTTTTGTAGCAGAACATGAATATCTGTTTGCGCTTTTAAATCCTCACCGCGAATAACATGGGTGATCCCTTGCAAATAATCATCATGGGTTACGGCGATGTGATAAGAGACGCCAATATCTTTACGCGCTAAAATCACATCCCCAAACTGGGCCGGATTTGCAGTGCAGGTTTTAAGACCTCCATCCTTATCTTGCTCAATATAGTTTAAATTATCAAAGCCTTCACCCAAGTGATCACGGCAGGCGGCGATAGATAATCGCCATGCAGCACCGGCAGTATGCTTCGGATAAGGCTCATTAAGGTCTTTCACATAATGTGCCAGATCTCGCCGCGCATTATCCGCCGCCACTTCGGCACGTGTTTTATGGCAGGGGTAAATAAGGCCCTGTATTTTTAGCGGCATCAATATATCTTTATACGCATTTATATGCTGTGATTGTAGCCGAACAGGCTTGGGCCAATGAAACCCGAGCCAAGTTAAATCTTGATAAATAGCGTCTGTAAAATGCGGGCGGCAACGGGTATGGTCAATATCTTCGATACGCAAAAGACATTGCCCTGACTCGCGTCGCGCGGCATTAAAAGCTTCGAAAGCGGCACGAGCATGACCCCAGTGTAAATAACCCGTTGGTGACGGAGCAAAGCGCGTAATCATATGGCGAGTTTAACGAGGTTTTAAACCTTACGCAATTTTCTAGTGAATAACGCGCGATCCGAGCGGGCTATCAAGGGCGAAGGCCGGAATATCGACGGCAAATTTTTCTCCGTCCGGCGCCTTTAATGAATATGTGCCAAGCATCATGCCAGACGGCGCAGATAAAGGCGCACCGGATGTATAGCGAAAAGTTTCGCCGGGTCGCAGTACAGGCTTCTCGCCGACAACACCTTCGCCGTGAACTTCTTGGACTTGGCCGCGGCTATCGGCAATTTTCCAAAAGCGCTCTACAACCTGAAGGTCTATATCGCCTTGGTTTTCAATCTCAACTGTATAGGCCCAAATAAATCGATCATCCTTAGGCGATGATTGCTCCGGCAGGAAATCCGGTTCAACACGTACGATAACATCGCCTGTTTTTTGTTCAAACATAGCTATACCTTAAATAAGACTCGCCCTGATAGACGCCTTTTAAAACTTATGTGCAAGCCCTTAAGTTCAATAGGGCTATCTTTTTACAGTTCATTCTTGCATGACGCGAGTGAAGTGCTAGAGGCGTAGTTATGTTAGACGGAATTTTATCAGCGTCATCTATTGCGCGGCTTATCGCAAATGCCAACATAGGTTTTGACCAGACCAGCATTGATGAGAACCAGATTCAGCCCGCCAGTCTTGACATGCGCCTTGGACGCAAAGCCTACCGCCTAAGAGCCAGTTTTTTGCCGGGCACAGAGCGTAACGTTCAAGACTGCCTTCAAAGCGTATCTATGCACGAAATTAATCTTGAAGCCGGCGCCGTATTGGAAACGGGCTGTGTTTATCTTGTGCCGCTACTCGAGCATTTAAACCTACCGCAAAACCTAAGCGCTGCAGCAAATCCCAAAAGCTCCACTGGGCGTCTCGATGTGTTCACCCGCGTCATTGGTGATGGCTGTAGCCAGTTTGACGCTATCCCTCATGGTTATAAAGGCCCTCTATATTTAGAAATCGCCCCGCGTACATTTAGCATCCTAGTCCGTACAGGCGATACACTCGCGCAAATCAGGTTCCGCAATGGCCCGCAAAAAATACTAAAAACGGAAACCGTCAGTATAGACCTTAAAGGCGAAGCCAGCGGTGCTGTCATTGGCTACCGTGCAAGGCGGCATTCAGGGCTTGTAGATATATCCGCTATCGCCGGCCATAAGGCACTTGATTATTGGGAGCCCATATATGCGCCGGATAAATCTTTAATTCTTGACCCCAATGAGTTTTATATCCTCGTCTCAAAAGAGGCTGTATCGATCCCCGCCGATCAAGCGGCAGAAATGGCCCCCATCGCGACAGAAATTGGCGAATTTCGTGCCCATTACGCAGGGTTTTTTGATCCCGGCTTTGGCATTAACCCTAACGGCTCAAAACCCTCAAGAGCCGTACTAGAAGTACGCGGGCGCGACGTTCCTTTCATGCTACGCCACGGCCAAGCCGTCGCCCGTCTTGTATTTGAACCCATGCAAGACATCCCCAAAACCCTCTACGGGCATTCAGGGTCTAATTATCAAGGCCAATCTTTACGCCTATCTAAACATTTTAATATCTAAGCTTAGAAAAAAATAATTTTATTTTTTTGATTTTAACCTATAAACTCTCCCAGCACGAAAACGGAGGGGAAGTATGACACGGGTTTTATTGATATTATCAACTATTATCTTTTCATTAGGGCTAAACTTTAATTTAGCTTATGGCAAAGCGCCCGCGGCTGAAATATTTGGCAAACATGCCCGAATAGCTGACGCAGCCTTATCGCCTGATGCCAGTGAGTTAGCAGTGGTCGAAAGTTATAAGGGCACGTGGATTGTTCGAATCATTGATCTCAAAAACAAAGGTGTTGAACCTCGTCTCGTTAAAGTTGGTGAGAGTCTTACGCCTTTATGGATAAAATGGGCGAATAATAAGCAGGTTCTCGTTAGCTTTAATCAAAGTATTGAATATAATCGCTTACCTTTACAAGTGGGGTCTTTATATAGTTTAGATACTGCGGCTATGAAGGGTAAAATATTAGTCAGAACAGATAAATATTTTCGCCAGTTTAATAATGTTGTTGTCGATTTCCTCAGCAATGATCCTGACCATATTCTCATGGCCTTTAGTAGTGATGATTCTAATAACGAAAAACCCGATGTTAAGCGCGTGAATGTCGCAAGCGGAATTTCTAAAACCATCGTACGCGGGCGTCCTGACGTACAATGGTGGCACACGGATTTAACCGGAGCCGTCCGAGTCGGACAAGGTCTTGATGAAGACTCGGTGAGTGAAATTCGCTACCGTATGATCATACGCGAGCCCGGAAGTGATAAATGGATTGATTCAAAAAAATATCCAAACCTAAGTTCAAACGTCAATATTCACGGTTTCATGGCCAACCCAAATGAGATGATTGTTGGCACGCGCCGGCAAGGCCGCAATACAACAGGCCTCTATATCTATGATCTTAGCCGCAAAGCCTATACGCGCACTTTATTTGAAAATGATACATATGATGCTTCTGGCATTGTCCTTAACGGCGACGGCAGTGAAGTTATCGGCGCAAAATATACCGCCGAAGAAAGTGAAGTTGAATTATTTGATGAAAACGCGACAATCCTCGACCGTGTTCGTAAAAAAAATGAGGGTTATACAGTTGATTTCATTGATCAGTCTGCTGACAAAGCAACGTTAATTTACCGTCTTTCAAATGCCTATGACCCCGGTCACCTCATGATGATTGACGGACGCACGATGAAAGAAACTCTCCTTTTATCTTACCGTGAAGACTTGCCAAGTGATGACATGGGATTAACCGTCAGCATTAGATATCCTGCGCGGGACGGGGCTAAAATACCCGCTTTTGTGACTGTTCCGCCTATGCTGGATGGCCAAAAACTCGATAATGTTCCTTTCATCATTCTGCCCCACGGCGGGCCCTATGCCCGAACGAGTAAGCGCTTTGATACTTATTCTCAATTTTTTGCCTCACGGGGTTACGGGGTTTTACAAATGAACTTTCGCGGGTCAGCGGGCTATGGTGAAGCCTATGAAAAAGCTGGGCGCGAAAATTGGGTGCTTATGCTTAATGATGTCGAAGACGGTGCACGTTGGCTCGTCGAAAAAGGTTACACATCCCCTGAAAAACTCTGCGTCGCCGGATGGTCATTTGGCGGTTACGCCGCGCTTATGGAAGCCATTGAACACCCCGATCTTTACAGCTGCGTTCTAAGCATGGCCGGCGTAACCGACCTTGCCGACCTTGTTAGAGACGAACGTAAATACCGTTTTGGTAATATCCGCGCCAAAAACTCTATCCTAGCCGGCTTTGAAGACCGTGCTGAGATGAAAAAATTCTCTCCTGCCAAAAGAGCAAAAGAAATGAAAATACCTACATTTATTGCCCACGGCACTTATGACCAAGCCGTTCACTTTGATCAATTTGAACGGATGCAAAAAGGTTTGAAAAAATCATCTGCTGATGTGACCGCTGTAAAGTTTGATAAAGAAGATCATTATTTATCACATGAGAAAAATGCAAAAAAGTTTTATATGGAAATGGACAAATTCCTTAAAAAACATATGGGCGAAAGCCCCTATATGACAAAATAATTTATGGGGCTGTCCTAGATAACTAGCTCATATTCTTTTTAACCCATTGTTTTAACTGTTGTAATTGGCTGAGCGGGTCTGGGTTGTTAAAACGCCACTCACATTCCTTCAAATATAGGCCAAAATGGGCCTTCGGAACACC
>CALFVT010000010.1 GCA_937928165.1 uncultured Caulobacterales bacterium | reverse complement strand
CCGACAAGACGCGAAGCGCAGCGGGCCGTGCTGCCAGATACAAAATGCTCAATCAGTCGCAGCTGCTTTGACCAACTTAATCGGCTCTTCCTCATAGTCCCTCATAACACATAAAATGCATTATCTAGGACAGCCCCAAATTTATTGTTTAAGGCGTCAATTTTGGCGCTATTTTTTATGCGGCTTCATTAACTCTCCGCCATTTCAGCAAGCCTTGCCGCTTGGTCTTCAGCGATCAACGCATCGACCACATCACCAAGCTCATCCCCCGCAACGATTTTATCAAGTTTATAAAGCGTCAAATTAATGCGGTGATCTGTTACCCGCCCTTGAGGGTAATTATAGGTACGAATCCGCTCGGAACGATCACCGGAGCCGACCTGCCCCTTGCGCTCCTCGGAGCGTTCTGCGTCAATCCGCTGCTTTTCAATATCATAAAGCTTCATTTTCAACAGCCGCTCTGCATTAGCGCGGTTCATATGCTGAGACTTCGCATCACAAACAACCACAACGCCTGTTGGGATATGGGTCATGCGCACAGCCGAATCGGTCTTGTTCACATGCTGCCCGCCCGCGCCGGATGCCCGCATCGTATCAACGCGCACATCGCCCATGGAAAAACCTATATCAATATCTTCCGGCTCCGGCAGAACCGCCACAGTCGCCGCCGAGGTATGAATACGCCCCTGTGTTTCCGTCACAGGTACGCGCTGCACCCGGTGAACGCCAGATTCGAATTTAAGCTTGCCGTAAACCCCGGCCCCCGACACAGAAGCCACGATTTCTTTATAGCCGCCCATATCCGCTTCGGCTTCACTTTCAATGGTAACTTTCCAGCCTTGGAGCTGCGCATAGCGGGCATACATGCGGTATAAGTCACCGGCAAAAATAGCCGCCTCATCCCCGCCTGTTCCCGCGCGGATTTCAAGCACGATTGAGGCATTATCATCTTTATCTTTGGGGAGAAGTAAGATCGAGACTTCATGTTCCAGCGCAGGCAAGCTATCTTTTAACGCCTGCAACTCTTCTTTCGCCATCGGCCCCATTTCTGGATCATCGAGCATAATTGCCAAATCTTCCATTTCGGCTCGAACCGATTGCAGTCTCCTCACCCCTTCCGCCACCGGGCGTAGCTCCGCATAATCCTTACCAAGCTGGACAATTTCATTCGCCTCCGTCGTGACGCCCATACGGGCCTCAATCTGTTCAAAACGGTCAACGACTTGGGAGAGTTTACTATCTGGTATATGCATGAAGCGGGTCTAAGCTCTTGTGCGGGGCGCGTCAATTTGAAATCGGCACGACGGAGCCGCCCCGCAAAATTAATCAAGGCGGCAAAATTATGCGTGCATATCTGGGCGGCATCATTTTGACGACGGCATAGCAAAACCTCCCGCTCCTTTCAAAACAGGTTGGACAGATGGGGCGACCGGCCTTGATGGTTACCAAATCTTTAAAATATTTTACAAGGTCGGCTCCGCAGGCACTTTGACTACAGACCACATTTGCCAATATGGCAGAAAACGCGGCGCCTCATCGATTGACTTTTTCGCAGCCCCCGGACAAGAATGGGTCTATCCGATCTCAGCCCTTTTGGGACCGCTGCTAAGGCACTCACCTGAGCAGACAGGGGGTACAGCGGGACGCATAGACAGTTAACCCTATGCCCGATCCGCGCCAATCTCATCTGTACGTCAGCATAACTAGTTCTAACTGTCCAAACAGGTGATGGAGGTAAGATATCATAGGGGTTCGGGGGGGTGGATTTATCTAAGCTATTTAATTAAGCTATCATGCCTGCTTTAGGCAAAGCCCAACCATCTAATAAAGCGCATAAAACAGACCTTAAGAAAACATATCACGGGCATCGCTCACCGCTTGCTTTATTCGCCGTCTGCGCTTAACTCACAGTCATGACAAATAGCCTTATAATAACCCGTCCCGATGATTGGCATGTTCACCTGCGTAGCGGGGCTATGCTTAAAGATGTTGTTAATTACACGGCGCGCCAATTTGGCCGCGCCATTGTTATGCCCAATTTAAAGCCGCCGATTACAACCGTAGCTGCGGGGCGAGCTTACCGGGATAATATTTTGGCCGCCGTCAATCCCGCCTATGATTTCACCCCGCTTATGACGGCTTACCTCACCGATGATATGGACGCCGCAGAAATAGAGCGCGGCCACACGGAAGGCGTGTTTACCGCCGCCAAACTTTATCCTGCCAATGCCACGACAAATTCCGCCCATGGGGTGACGGATGTTAAAAATATTCACGGCGTCTTAGAGACCATGCAACGCATTGGCATGCCGCTTCTGGTTCACGGGGAAGTCACTCATAAAGAGGTGGATATTTTCGACCGCGAAGCCGTCTTTATTGATGAGGTTATGACGGGCCTCACCCGCGAGTTTCCAGAGCTTAAAATCGTGTTTGAACATATCACCACACAAAATGCCGCTGATTTTGTCCGCGCGGGCGGCGATAAGCTCGGCGCGACCATCACCCCGCATCATCTTGATTTCAACCGCAATGCCATTTTCCAAGGGGGCATACGCCCGCATTTTTACTGCTTGCCCATCGCAAAGCGGGAAAAACACCGCATCGCCCTGCGTAAAGCCGCCACATCAGGAAACGCCAAGTTTTTCCTCGGTACAGATACGGCACCACACACGATTGGCGCCAAAGAATCGGCCTGTGGCTGCGCCGGTATATTTAACGCCCCCCACGCCATAGAAAGCTACGCAAAGATTTTTGACGAAGAAAATGCCCTTGATAAGCTCGAGGCGTTTGCGTCCCTGAATGGGCCCGGTTTTTACGGCCTGCCCGTCAATAAAGACACCATCACCCTCACGCGGCGGGCGCAAGATATCCCAGACAGATTATCCCTTGCCGGAGATGAGGTTATTCCTTTTCATAGCGGCGAAACTTTAGCTTGGAGCCTCGGTTAATCATGCCCCTTGCCCAGATTGAACGCAGCATGTTTCGCCTCTCGGGCGCAGGGCTTTATCCTTGGCTTGATGGGCTGATAACGAATAATCTATCAAATCCCTTAAGTTTTTCTGCGCTGTTAACGCCGCAAGGGAAAATCATTGCTGATTTTTTTATAACTCATGATGGGAATGACCTTTTAATCGATTGCGCACCTAAATTTGCGGACCCTTTGCGCAAACGGCTTAAAATTTATAAACTCCGCGAAAAAATTGATATAACAGATATTTCGGCGGCCTATAATTTATATGTGCTTTGGGACGGAGCGGGGGATTTAGGCCACATAGATCCGCGCAGCCAAACCCTTGGGCGGCGACTATTGACCGCTGATATTATTGAAACCAGCCATAGCGAGGCGGATTATAACGCCCACCGCCTCAGGCTTGGGGTTCCTGACAGCCATTATGACTTTGAAACTGAAACCATGTTTCCTGCCGATGCCAATATGGACCTAATAAACGGCGTAGATTTTAAAAAGGGCTGTTTTGTCGGCCAAGAAGTCGTTAGCCGCATGAAGCGCAAAACAACCGTGCGAAAAAGAATGCGCAGTATTATGGCTCAAGCCCCCCTTGCGGCGGGGCCCATATTATCCGCAGAGCGCGTCATTGGGGACTGCCTTTATGCACAAGGGGATATAGGCATGGCCCTCATTCGGCTCGACCGCCTCGCCGAAACAAGCGCGCCGCCATCATGCGGCGGCGTTGAAATTAAGATTTTAGAGAGCTCTAATCCTGGCGAAGCTTAGAGAACGGCTAAAATAGCCTCCGCAAGACGCGGGATATTTTCAAGATTAGCGCCGGCAATATTCGCCCGTCCCGAATTGGTTATATAAACGGAATGCTGCGTGCGCAGAGCTTCAGCCTGCGCTTGGGTGACAGGCAAGGTTGAGAACATGCCCTTTTGCTCCCGCACAGCCTTAGCAACCACTTCCCCGCCTTGCACATTGAGTGCATCTGATAACGTTTTGCGAAGATCTGTAATCCGCCCGCGCATCATGTCCACTTCGGCCATCCACTGGGTTTTCAAGGCCGCATCCCCTAAAATACGGGCGACGACCGCTGCGCCGTGATCGGGCGGCATGGAGATAATTTTACGCTGTATCGCGCCAAATTGGCTTTGCGCCGCCTTGGCCGCCTCGGGCGTTGCTGTCACAACGGCGGCCATGCCTGTGCGTTCCCGGTAAAGGGCAAAATTCTTTGAACAGCTCGCGGCGATAAGAACTTCAGGACAAGTGGCCACGACTTTACGCAGGCCATAGACATCTTCTTTAAGGCCGCGCCCCAACCCAAAATAGGCCAAATCAACAAAGGGTAAGAGTTTTTTATCCGCCAAGAACTTTGCCAAAACATCCCATTGTTTATCAGATAAATCAGCCCCTGTGGGATTATGACAGCAGCCATGAAGCAAAACCACATCCCCCGCCTTGGCTTTGCAATCAAGGTGATTAATCATATCCTCGAAATCAACACAGAGGGTCTCCCGGTTATAATAGGGATAGCCTTCCATTTTAAGGCCCGCAGAGGTAATGAGGGGCACATGATTGGCCCATGTCGGCGTGCTCGCCCAAATAACGGCCTCCGGCGCGGCTTCTTTGATAAGCTCAGCGGCGAGGCGTAGCGCCCCGCTTCCCCCGGCGGATTGAGACATCGCCACCCGGCCCTCTGATAAGGCCTTGTGATCTTTGCCCAAAATCAAGTCCATCATATGATTTGAAAACACCTTATTTCCGACTGTACCTATATAGGTCTTTGTCTGCTCTTCATTGAGCCAAAGCTGCTCGGCCTGTTTGACACTGTCCAAAATTGTCGTGCGGCCTTGTTCGTCTTTATAAACACCCACACCCAGATCAATTTTATTCGGGTTTGGGTCAGAACGGCACATTTCCATGAGGGCCATAATCGCATCCGGGGGGCGGGCCATAAGCGCTTCAAACATAATATCACTCTCTATCGCAATAAATATACCCAAGCCCCTAGCCAAAGCGGCCCTATTTGAAAAGCTCTTTTCACGGTTTATTTCCTTGATCGGCAGGCAATTCTAACTATGGTCTGATGCAAATAATAAAATGCGGCTAAAGGGACAATCATGGAAGAGTTAATTCAAAAGGTGAACGATCAAGTTTGGGGCATACCTATGCTCTCCTTACTCCTATTGACAGGCCTATATTTATCAATCGGCCTTAAAGGCTTATCTATTTCAAAAATTCCTTACGCCTTCAGAGAATTATTTAAAAAACGCGACCCTTCGGCTGAGGATGGAGATGTCACGCCGTTCCAAGCACTTATGACGGCTCTGTCCTCCACAATCGGGACAGGAAATATCGCAGGCGTTGCAGCGGCCATTGCCATTGGCGGGCCCGGCGCCGTATTTTGGATGTGGATGACAGCCATTGTCGGTACCGCCACAAAATATTCCGAAGGTGTTTTAGCGGTTAAATTTCGCGAAATTGATGCCAATGGTAACCGCGTTGGCGGCCCGATGTATTACATTAAAAATGGACTTGGTAAAAAATGGATGTGGCTTGCTGGAACTTTTGCAGCCTTTGGCGTTTTAGCCTCTTGGGGTACAGGTGCTTATATCCAATCAAACTCCATTGCCGATGCCGTCAAAGAAACATATGGGCTATCCCCCATGATTACAGGTATTGTCCTAGCTCTTGGGGCCGCAGCTGTTATCTTAGGCGGCGTCAAACGTATCGCTGGTGTTGCAGGTAAGCTTGTCCCCATTATGGCTATTGCTTACATGGGTGCAGGGCTTTTAATTATCTTTTTAAATGCCGCAAATGTTCCCGCAGCTTTTGGCGCAATTTTTAAGGGCGCATTTGGTTTTGATAGCGCTGGAGCCGGCATTTCTATTGGCCTTATTATGCTCGCTATGCAAAAGGGTGTCGCCCGCGGCATTTTCTCAAATGAAGCCGGGCAAGGCTCTGCACCGATTGCCCATGCGGCCGCGCAGAACAACAACCCCGTTAATCAAGGTATTATTGCCATGTTGGGCACGATTATTGATACGCTAATTGTGTGTACAGTCACGGCACTTATCATTTTAACGTCTGGTATTGTCGGGCCCGAATGTGTTCCTAATAGTGAAACCCTTTCAACCTTTATAACAGGAACGCAACCTTTAGGTTGCGACACGGGAGCCCCCTTAACTGCAGCTGCTTTTGACGCAACATTGACGGGTATCGGGAAACATATTGTTACCGTCGGCCTTATCGTCTTTGGTTTTACAACTATATTAGGCTGGAGCTATTATGGTGAGCGGTGTTGCGCCTTCTTATTCAAAGAAAAATCTATCTTACCTTTTAGAATATGCTGGATTATCGTCGTATTTTTAGGCTCCGCTGTTCTTATGCTTGAAGGCAGTATTACCAATATAGTTAATTTAGCTTGGCTCATGGCTGACACCTTAACCGGCCTGATGGCCGCACCAAACTTGATCGCGCTTATCCTGCTCTCGCCCTTGGTCTTTGCACTCACAAAAGACTATTTTGCTAAGCTAAAAGCGGAAAAAGACGGCGCCATTATCGATAATAAGACATAGGGCACACCGCCTTATAACGCCTTTAAGCCCGCGTCATGCGGGTTTTTTTTTGGCTAAAAACAAGTGAATTATTTTAGGGTTTAGAGCGGTTAAAAAAAGCCATAAAAATTTTAACTAATATAAGCCCGAGAACAACGCCGCCGCCATTTGCTAGCTGATCTGCAATCGAGCCATCGCGGCCTTGTTTCATCAGCTCTTGAGCGATCTCCAAACCACCGCCAAGGACAAGTAAACCCAAACCTAATATCCACAGCTTGACCTTTGGATAGGCCAAGAAGGCTAGTAAGCTTAAAATGAAATAAGCGCCAAAATGTACTAATTTATCATGAGTTGACGGCGTAGCGCTATGGATAGGTGCTATCAAAGACTCAAACGTAATAACGGTAACGGCCGCAATAAAAACAAGTTTAAAACCATATGAGGCATACTGGGTTTTCAATAAACGCATATTACGGGCTTCGTTTTATTATAACAATGAACGCGCTTTAGCTCTTAACAGTGAAAAGGTCACGCGCTATGACGCTGTAAAATGTAAATTAAATAAGGATGCACCATGGAACGTTTAAACCCAAAAGACGCCGTCAATGACCTTACCGGATGGACGGGTGGGGATGATTTTATTACGAAGGTTTTTAAATTCGACGATTTCGCAGCGGCCTTTGGTTTTATGACGCAAATTGCGATTATTGCAGATAAAATGGATCATCATCCCGAATGGTTTAATGTCTATAACCGCGTGGATGTGACCCTCACCACCCATGACGCAGGCGGCGTTACCCATAAAGATATCGCCTTGGCAAAAGCCATGGAAAAGGCTGCAGCTTAAAGCTACATCACGCCCGAATCATTGGGCGCGGCCTGATCAATCACACGGTCTCCGACAAAAGGGTTATCCGCCCGCTCTGCGCCAAACGTGCTCATCGGGCCGTGGCCGGGGATAAAGCGCATATCTCCTCCAAGCGGCCATAATTTCGTGCGAATAGAGTTCACAAGATCATTAAGGCTTCCTTTCGGAAAATCCGTACGCCCAATGGAGCCGCGAAATAACACATCCCCGACAAAAGCAATTTTCATATCTTGGTTATAGATCACCACATGGCCCGGGGTATGGCCCGGCGTGTGAACAACATTAAAAACTGCACCGCCCAGTGAGAGCTGCTCGCCGTCTTCCAAATAACGGTCAGGCACAAGGTTTCGGCCCATGCCAGCATGACCGTAATTGGCCCAATGGGTTTCAATCTCGTCCATCCAAAACTGGTCGTCCTTATGCGGGCCAATGACAGATACGCCTGTTTTTTCGCGGATTTCATCGGCTCCGCCGGCATGATCCAAATGTCCATGGGTGAGCCATATTTCCTTAAGGGTTAAACCCAAATTTTTTATCTCGCCTAATATTTTATCGGCCTCGCCGCCCGGATCAACAAGCACGGCCTCTTTGCTTTGGGTGTCGAAAAGCAAGCTGCAATTTTGCGAAAACGGCGTGACGGGGATAACCCGCAGGTCAAGCTGACTCATGATTAAACTTTCGTAAATATGCCTCATGTGTTTATGCGGCGTTCATTCAGACTCGGTTCAGGCCCCACATCCTATATGAATATCAACTTATCGCTTTGATGAGTTGTCTCTCTCTTATGACTTGCGCCGTAGGCTTTAGCTTACGGCGTTTTTTTATGTGCCGCTCTTTATAGCCTGTTGAAGATATGAGTGCAAATCAGCGCGCTTAATGGTTTCTTGGGCAGGCCGCGCCGCTTTCCATTCTGCGTTAGATTCAATCGCTTTTGCCATTTCCGCGCCAAGATAAAGGTCTTTAACGGTCACTTGCCCTGCGGCCTGTTCATCAGAACCCATGAGGACCGCAAATTGCGCCCCGCGGCGATCTGCATATTTCATCTGTTTGGTAATATTCCCTGCGCCAATAAAGACTTCGGCCCGAAGCCCGCCCGCCCGAAGCTCTGCGGCGATTTTAAAATAATCTGCCATAAGGCTGCGGTCAAAGGCACAAATGATAACGGGCGGCTTGGCTGCCGTTTCTAGGGCGTTCATTTTTTGCAGCGCTGTTACAAAGCGCGAGACGCCAAAGCTAAAGCCCGTGGCCGGAACCGCTTGTCCGCGAAACCGCGAGACCAAATCATCATAGCGCCCACCCCCGCCAATGGAGCCAATCCGCACCGGGCGGCCCTTTTTATCTTTAATATCGGCTAATAATTCCGCTTCGAAAACTGGCCCTGTATAATAGCCCAGCCCGCGCACAATCGATGTATCAAAGCTAACGCGCTCAGGGCCATAACCACTTGCAGTTAAAAGCAGGTCAATCTCGGCAAGCTCGCGGCATCCTGCAAGGCCGCGCTCTGATGTGCCAACAAGGGCTTCAAGAGCAGCGATTGTTTCAACCCGGCCTGCGCGGCTAGCGGTTGTGAAACCTAGCACGGCTTTAATACCATCTGCGCCTAATTTTGCGCCCTGCGTATAATCTCCGCTATCATCTTTACGGCCGTCCCCCAAAAGCGCAGCCACGCCGTCTGGGCCCAGACGGTCAAGCTTATCAATTGCGCGCAGCACTTGTAGGCGTTGCTGCGCACCGTCATCCGTATTGGGCACACCTGAGCTTTCGAGAATGCCGTCGAGTAATTTTCGGTTATTCACTCGCACCGCATATTGCTCATCCTTAAGCCCCGCCGCGCGCATCACCTCTGCGGCTATCATAATCATCTCTGCATCTACCGCCGCGCCGGCTGCGCCGACACTATCCGCGTCGCATTGGGTAAATTCACGAAACCGCCCCGGCCCCGGTTTTTCATTACGGAACACACGGCCTGCCTGATAGCGGCGAAAAGGTTTAGCAAGGCCGTCATAATTCTCAGCCACATAACGGGCTAGCGGCGCGGTGAGATCATAGCGCAAAGAGAGCCACTGCTCATCATCATCCTGCAGCGCAAAAACCCCAACATTGGGCCGGTCTTCATCAGGCAAAAACTTACCAAGTGCATCCGCATATTCAAAGGCCGGCGTTTGCAAAGGCTCAAAACCAAAGGAGTCGTAAACACCAAAAGCCGCCTTTATTAGGGCATCTTCGGCGCGTAATATATCGGCCGGGCGGTCTTCAAATCCGCGCGGTCGGCGCGCCTTAGGGCGGAAGGGTTTGTTGGTTTTACTCATATTCATCTCTTCATTCGCACATATGCAGCTTATAGGCGCGGGTTTAAAGGCTTTTCGCAAGATTGGAAGTATGAATTTTTCCGCCGCATCTAAACAGAAATACATATTTCCGCCAAAATCATCCTAGCGGGATTTTACGACTCACGACAAAAGAAAGCTCGCGCATAACATGGGAGGCGCGCATAGCATAGGAGGCGGGATAAATGGCAAAGCTCTATTTTAATTACGGCGCCATGAATGCTGGCAAATCAACCATATTATTGCAGGCCGCCTATAATTACGATGAACGGGGCATGCGCACGCTTTTGCTAAAGCCCGCCATTGATGACCGCTGCGAGCAGAGCGAGTCTATTGCGTCGCGTATAGGCATTACCGGAGAGGCCAATAACTTCTGCGGCGAAACGGATCTTGAGGCCTATATCAAACAAAAACACGCTGAGACCCCACTAAATTGCATCCTCGTCGATGAAGCGCAATTTCTATCCACCCAGCAAGTCTGGCAGCTTGCGCGCGTGGCGGATACCACCCGCCTTCCCGTCATGTGCTACGGCCTTCGGACAGATTTTAAAGGGGAACTTTTTACGGGCAGCGCTGCCTTATTGGCTATAGCTGATAATATTAAAGAGATTAAAACCCTGTGTTGGTGCGGGCGTAAAGCCATTATGACCCTTCGTATTGCCCCCGATGGACAAGCCGATAGCGCCGGCACGCAAATCGAAATTGGCGGCAATGAGCGCTATATTAGCCTCTGCCGCCGTCATTGGGCCGCCAAAGACAGCGAATCCCCACCGCCTAAAAAATAGGCCGCTCAGCCGTTTACTTACAGCCCTTTACGTGCCGTTTATCTTTTGCTGATGTTTACTCGCGCGGCCCGATACACGTTTGCGCCACATACGAAAACTACTCGGTTTCATATGGGCGCGCATGATTTGAATGACTTCTTTTTCCGCCAGTCCCGATTGTGATTTTATATCATCAAAACTAGTCTCATCATCCCAAGCCATCGCAACAATCTCAGAGGTTGTCAGCCTGCCGTCATCCGCGCGCGGCGGCGAGGGAATAAAGTGATCTGGCCATTTACGCTCTGGCACTAGATGTCCCCTAAGGCCGCGGCGAGGTTTGAGCGGCCAAGGCCATTAACGCCGCCGTGCTTGGGTCATGATCGCCCACCGCGCCGGCCTTCATTTCCGTTAAAATCGTTTTAGCCAAAACCTTACCAAGTTCCACGCCCCATTGATCGAAACTATTCACCCCCCACATCACGCCCTGCACAAAGACTTTATGTTCATAAAGGGCAATCAGGTGCCCCAATGCGAAAGGTGATAATTCCGTCAATGTAATCGTTGAAGACGGACGATTGCCCTTAAAGGTTTTTTGCGGCGCAATAATGCTGACCTTATCTGCCGCCCAGTTCGCCGCCTCAAGTTCTGCGCGGACGGTATCTTCAGACTTCCCGCACATCAAGGCTTCGGACTGCGCAAAGCAATTCGCCAAAAGCGCTTGATGATGGTCTGGCCGGGCTTCATGGTCATGGAGCACAGCGACAAAATCGACGGGCGCGCCTTTCGGCCCCTGATGGAGCCATTGGAAAAAGGCGTGCTGACCATTCGTGCCCTCATCGCCCCAAATTACCGGACATGTAACCCCCGCGTCATGGCCACCGCGCGTGATTTCCTTACCGTTACTTTCCATCTCAAGCTGCTGGAGAAAGGCCGAAAATTTACGCAGGCGGCGCGCATAGGGAATAACTGCGAGGCTTTCATACCCCAACATATTGCGGTTCCAAATACCGATCATCGCCATAATAACAGGGATGTTTTCACCTAACGGTTGATCTCGAAAATGCCGGTCCATACGGGCCGCGCCTTTCAGGAAATCATCAAAAGCATCGGGGCCATACGCTATTTGCAAGGACAGTCCCACCGCCGACCAGACAGAATATCGCCCGCCGACCCAATCCCAAAAATCAAAGATTTGATCCGCCGGAATATCAAAATCCTCGGCTCCGTTACGGTTGGCGGTCACCGCAATAAAATGAGCCCCTGCCTTATCGCCAAGGCTTTGTTTCAGCCATGCCCGCGCCGTTTCTGCATTCATGCGGGTTTCTTGGGTTGTGAAAGATTTCGACACCACAACCACCAAAGTTGTTTGCGCATCGAGCCCATCAAGCGCATCATTAATTGACGCGCCGTCAACATTTTCCGCAAAACGCAGCTCAAGCGCCTGAGTTTGACTCGCAGCAAAACCGTCGGCCACAAGGCGCGGCCCCAAATCAGAGCCGCCAATCCCAATATGCACAATCGATTTAAACTGGCCTTCGCTGCGAATTTTATTCGCAAAGCTGCGCATATGTTCCCGCATAGCCGCAACCGCCGCCTTCACCTCCGGCGAGCCGCTAACGCCGCGCAGAGCCGGATGCAGCACAGCCCGGTCTTCGGATGTATTTATCGCCTCACCCGCAAAGAAGCGGGCGCGCCAACCGTTTAAATCCATTTTGGCAGCGAGGCTTAAAAGCGCATCAAGTCCGGCGGTGCTTAGGGCTTGTTTCGAGCCATCAAAGCGCAGCGGGCCTTCCTCAATCACAAAGCGCGAAAGGCGCATAGGCTCTTGCTTAAACAGGCTTAAAATATTTTTGCTATCAAGTTTATACTCAGAAAGCTCGGGTAAAAAGTCTTGGAGGCGCGACATAGCTATACCTGTGTTTATGCATAAAAATATAGCTGCGTTGTATAGAAAATTTAAGCCGCCGCAATGTCAAATCGAGCCACGAATGAAAGGCTCACTTTGGCCACGGCCCTTAAAGCCCTGACCAATAGATTATAATGAGCAATAGATTATAAAAGCCTAGCTCCCATAAGCTTTCTGAGGTCTCGCCTTTTGTTTGGCCTTTTTATACGCCGCCAAATCGCGTTGATATTTCGCCCGGTCTTTTGGTGACATACGCGAGATTTCAGCTTGGCTCTTAACTTGAAATTTCTTCGCGTTTTGGCCAGGTTTAGCATTGGTCTTATTCCCGCTGCCGTAAGCCTGTGCATATTTAACATAGGTTTCGCCTTCAAGCGAAGCTGCTTTTTGGCCATATTTAACCGAGCACCCATAAGGTTTTGTTTCAGATTTTTCTATTTTTGCGCCTGTTTTTAGGGCTTCCAGCGCGGCCGCCACATAGTTTTGCGACTTCGGAATATCAGAGGCCCGCGTGCTGCGTTTGGAATCAATCGCGCCTTGGTAAACAAGTGTGCGGTCTTTATTAATCACAAACATATGCGGCGTGGTTTGCGCAGAAAACGCGCGGCCTGCGGTGCCATTGGGGTCTAATATAACCGCCGCCGGCGCGGCATCTCTGGAGACGGTTAAAGCATTGGCTTTATCCCCCTGAACATAACCCTGTTTACCAACACCGGACGAAATGACAGACAACCAAACGACATCATCGGCGGCGGCTTGCTTTTGAAGCCCCTGCATATTTTTAAATTCACTGTTATAATGTTTTTTAACATAGGGGCAGTCATGGTTCGTCCATTCGAGAACCACATTTTTACCCTCAAAATCAGACAGATTATGCGTGACACCATTTGAGTCAACAACTTGCATATCGGGCAAGGTTTGACCTGTTTCAAATTTAGCTTGCGCCGGTAATGATAGGCTTACGCAGGCGGCCATGCTAATGATGGAAGCGGTTAGTTTCATATTCATAATATGTCTCCTAAGAATTTAAGTTACAGATTTCATACGGTTAAGGGGCAAGGGCGGATAATATTTTTTCCTTATCCAGAATTTGCGGCAAAATATGAGGCGTCATCGGATTATCGCCCGCGCCGCGGTAAACAAGATATAGCGGCACCCCTGCGCGGCCATGACGGGCAAGCTCAGCAGCGATAATATCATCCTTGCTCGTCCAGTCAGCGATCATGAAAACCACGTCATCATCGCCGAGGCGGGCTTTAACCTCACGGTTGGCCAGCGCCCCACGCTCATTCACCTTACAGGTAATACACCATGCGGCTGTGAAATCGACAAACACCGTTTTCCCGTCATTGACGGCGCGTTCAACGGCGGCTGGCGACCACGCGGTTTTTTCCACAGGCTTATCGGCCGGTGAAAACCGCTCTAAAGGATTCGCAAATGAAACAATCAAAACGGCGAGTAAAGCGGCTGTTACCGCACCATTTTTTATGAGCGAAACTGAATTTTTATGCATCCATAGGGCAAAGCCAAACAAGATCATGAGTGATAATAAGATGATAAGCCCGGTACCGCCTGCCTGCGCACTCACCACCCATGTGAGCCACACGGCGGCAGCGAACATTGGGAAACTAAGAAATTCTTTAAACCGTACCATCCAAGAGCCGGGCTTTGGCAAACGCTTTAAAATAGCAGGAACATAAGCAATTAGAATAAAGGGAAGCGCGAAACCTGCGGCCAAAGCCGCGAACACAATAAGCGTCACCAGCGCAGATTGCCCAAGGGTATAGCCAATCGCCGCGCCCATAAAGGGGGCCGTACAGGGCGTGGCGACAACCACCGCTAAGGCGCCGATAAAAAATGCACCTTTGACGCCGCCGCTTTGGGTTAGCGTCGTTCCTGCGCTTTGTAATGAGCCGCCAATTTCAAAAACGCCGAGTAGATTAAGGCCAATCGCAAAGACAAGTAGGGCCAAACCGCCGACGACAAGCGGGGATTGCATTTGAAACCCCCATCCAATTTGCGAGCCGCCAGCTTTAAGGAGGATTAATAATGATGTCAGCGCCATGAAGGCGGCAAAGACGCCGGCCGTATAGGCCCACGCCTCTCGGCGTATGGTTTTTATGTCTTTATCCGCAGATTGCGCAATGCTGAGGGCTTTTATGGAAATAACAGGAAAAACACAGGGCATAATATTTAATATAAGCCCGCCTAAAAACGCTCCAATCAGCGCAATCCAAAGACTGGTTCCTGCCCCGCTAGCGCTACTGCCGAGGGCTGCACTCCCGGTTGAGGCCTGTGCAGGGCCTATGGCAACGGAAGTTCCGACTAGGAGACTTATAATCTCGCCTTCAAACCGTCCTCGGCGTTTATAACGGACAACACCCTCTAGGGCCTTTGGTGCGCCTTCATCCCAGCGGTAGTCCGCCTTTGTTTCAAGGGAGATTCCGTCTTTGCCAATCGTTAATTTTTGCGGCTCACTATGAAGGATATAACCTTGCTCGTAAGGAAAGAAATAGGCCTCTGAGAGATCAACATCACCGGGCAGAGAATTAATCGTGATCAATATATCCTGCCCTTTAAGTTCAATACCGCCTGTGGCTGCACCCGCTTTCGGCGCATCAAGAATAGCGTTGTCAATGCCGGCTTTACTTAGAACATCTATTTGCGGCGCACCCACCGTCATCGTTAAACTAAGCTCTGTATCTTCGGGGATGCACACATCGTAACAAACCAAATAATAGGCATGGGCTTTGATCTCAATGAGATCACCAGGCTTGGCCTTCGAAGACAATGTAAAGGGAACCGGAAAATAAGGCGTGTCTTCAAATCCATAATTAATAATCGGCCCTGTCGCAATCGGCGCAGGGAGCGGCCAGATGATATCCCCATCTGCCCTTAGATTTGGCGGTAAATCCCACTCAATATGAACGGGCTCCCCGCTATCACCGGGATTACGCCAATAAGTATGCCAGTGATCATCAAGGGTGGTTTTTAGAGCGACATAAAATTTTTGCCCTGGCTCCACTGTGTCATAAGAGCTCACAAGCTGCGCCAAGACCTTACCCGTATCTACGGCGTCTGAACTGGCCGCAGATGCAGGCAGAGCTGCAAATATTGCGCTCAACAGGGCGATAAGGCCGAGCCAAAATTTTAAGAATATACGCCGCATATGCAGACTCCTACGGCGCTGATATATAGACATCAAACATTAATGGGAAGCAAAGCTTACATGAACTCACACAGAGTTTATAAAAAAAGGCTCCGCCGTGAGGCGAAGCCTTAGCCAATAGTTAAATTACAGCCTTTGAGTTTAATTCGCCTGTGCCGCCGCCGCTTTGCGTAAGGTCATATTAACCAAGCGCTGCCAATTATTAAGCGAAACAAGATGAGAGCAAGCCGCTGCCATATAGCCTTTGGTCACAAGCTCCGCTAATGTTGCTTCATCAAGACCGGCAAGTTTTTCAGTCGATACGGCGAAATAATCGGCTATCTTCTGACGTTCAGCAGGCGTTCCATCCGCGTTCTGGCCTTGGAAGTGCATGTCTTTAGGTTCAAACAAATCAAGCTCTTTAAACCGCGCAATCATAACGCTCGTTGCTTGGCGGTCACGTTCAAAACCTTGAAGAAATTCAAAAGCATCTTTGGTAAATTTACTTGTATCTTCTCCGGTGAAAAACTCTGTTACAGGATTATCTTTTGTCACGCATTCCGCGGCCTCGTCCACACAAACAACAAAACGGTCATTCGCTTGATCACCTGCCAGCACGAAAGGGTAACGGCGCGCAAAAGCCGGAAGATAAAAGTCTGTGTTAAATAGCCCGTTTTCAACAAAAAGGTTTTCATTCGCACGAATACCCATAATCCCAATCGGATTACGCTCCTCCCCTGCAAAGACAACAGGGTATGACGCAGCGGCGGGGCCAAATTCAGCCGCCGTTAACGGCATGAAATGCTGCTGGGACATATATTCAAAAGGTTTATCAACTTGCGCAACCCCAAAGCCTTTATGCTTTTCTTTGGATAGAGGTTGCGGGTTTTCATAAAACATTACATTGCCCGTCACTGACAAATTGCCTTGTGCGGGCGCATTTTTACCTGTTGCAGGTGTTTTAGCCATTTTCTTCTCTTTCGTTAAATTACTGGTGAGTTACCAAAAAAATTCCACGCCTCCTACCTAAAAAACACATGGTCTTCAATGCTAATTTCTATTTATACATAATTAGCCATAGGAATTACGCCCATAGCAGCCTAAACGGCGTCATGAGCAATTTTATTGAGACATGGACAGGCGAGGCGCAGGCCCATGAATGCGACGCCCTTGGGCATTTGAATATGCGTCATTATCTTTATAAAGCGCAAGAAGCGCGGCAGATGTTCATTATCCGGCTCGGTTTGCACAGCGCCTTTCAAAGCGGCCATCCGAGCACGGTAAAGTTCATGGACGCCCACATCCAATATAAAGCCGAGAGCCGCCCCGGGCAGCTTTTACGCATAGAAACCGGCATTTTAGACATGCGCAAAAGCGGCATGACCCTGCTTCATGCCATTTACCATATAGGCGGGCAGGTTTCAGCGACGATTATTGAAAATATAGATCATGTTTACCTCCCAACAGGGGCGAGCTTCCCCTGGCCGGCGCGGGTTGTTAAAGCCGCAGAAAACCACCATGTCGACATGCCTAATTTTGCCGCCCCGCGAAGTCTTGACCCGTGGGGAGAAAGCCGCGTCCCCAATCAAACCCAACTAGATCATTGGGGCATAAAGCCTATTGGGCGCGGGGTATTTCAACCCAGCGAGGCCGATATATTTGGGCGCATCATGGCCCCGGCTGCCTTGGGGCGTGCCTCTGATTGCGTGGCCCATTACAAGGCAGGTTGGCCAGAGGCCCATAAATTCGGGCAAGAAGATCATAATATCATGGGAGTTTTGCTCGAATGCCGCTTTATCTGCCACCGCCCCATGAGCGCCGGGCAGCCCTTTATTTTTTACTCCGGCGTTAAATCCGCCAATCCGCGCACCCGCCGCCTTATTCATAATATGATCGACCCAATCAACGGACAATCCTTGGCCACAATGGACGCGGTCGCCGCTTTACTTGATCTAACCGCGCGGAAAATCACCCCCGCAGACCCCGCCGTCCTCAAGGAGCTTCAAAACCACGCGATTGCTGATCTATCCGCTTAAAAGGCCCGACTGTTTCATCAGCGCCGTAATATGCCCCGCCACAAAATTGGGCTGCTCCATAGGGAAAAGATGCCTAAGCCCCGCGCCAACCTCCACGCGCTCTTTGCCCAAAATCATACGAATACGCAGCCGCGTAGACGGGGTTGAGGCGAAAGGCTCTGCGGCAATAATATAGCGGCTATGTTGCGGCAAAGCTTTTGCCGCGCCGAAAATATCATTATCATGACCTAAAAACACCCGCGCTTCCCACTCCGGCGCGCAGCACAGCTCTATGCCGTCCTTATGAGGGCGCGTGCCCCCTTCGATATAATCCGCAAGCATATCAGGCACAAAGTTTTGAAAGAGTTTCTTCTTGGCATAATGCGCCTTTAAAAACTCATGGCTTGGGAATATAGCGTTTCGGCTCCTTGCCTTTTTAGCATATTTAAAATTTTCCATCAGCCATTGATTCACTCGCGGCTTACGAAAAAAGTAACGCCAGATCGACGGCAAAGTCGGCGGGTCGAGTATAAGCGCCGAGCGAATAAGTGAACTATTCTTTTGATTGGCGAGCAATGCCACCGCACCGCCCAAAGAATGGCCCGCAATCATCACAGGGCCGTCAATATAGCGGCGCATAAATGCGGTCACATCATCGCGGAAGATATGAAAATTCACCAGCGGTACACTCGGCAGTGGCAAGCGCGAAAACCCATGCCCCCGCAAGTCAAGAGAGACGCTGTGGACAGGTAAGCTTTCTAAAACGCGCCGATAGCTTAGCCCGTTAAAGCCGTTCGCATGAAGAAAGATCAGTTTAACGGGGCCGTGGTTTTGGCCAAAATGAAGACCCGAAATTTCGCCGTCATCAAGCCCGTAAAAGCGGCGCTCATAAGGCGCAATTTCCGTCATCAGGCAGCATACATTTCATCAAGATTAAGATCATCTTCAATGGCTTGATCTAGCACAGCAAATATGTCTTTCCGGCTGCGAATTTTTGTACTGTGAAAAGCCTTAGCATTTAATTGCCCGAACATTTGCCCCGCCATAGGCCCGGCCATAGCCGCTTGGTCTACGGGGACAACACGGTCAAAAAACCCCGCATATACTGCACTTTTTGGGTTGAAAATCTCGGCATTAATCACGCAGCGGTTAAAATAGTTTTTCGCCAGACGATAGCGCGCAATCTCTATACCGAAATTATGCATGGTCATGCCAATCATGGTTTCATTCAGGCCAATTTTATAATCCCCGTCCACAATCATCCGGTAATCACAGGCGAGCATTAAAAATGCGCCCATGGCGATTGTATGGCCCGTGGCTAGCGCAATAACGGGCTTGGGGAAGGCTAGAATACGGCGGGCAAGTTTTGAGCCTTTAGAAGTCAATGTTAGGGCTTCTTTCGGCCCGGCTTGCATTTCTTTAAGGTTAAACCCGCCGGAAAACATGCCATCGCGGCCTGTTAAAATAACAATCGCCTCATCCGCTTCGGCGCGGTCAAAAGCCCCATTTAACTGCGCAATCATCTCCGTTGATAAGACATTTGCCTTACCATCATCCATGGCAATCGTGGCGACATTACCGCTCAGTGTATAACTCACAAGCTTTGTCATAAATCCTCCCAAAATTAAACGAGCCGCACCATAAATCATGCGGCTCTGTATGAATTAAACCGTAGGCTTAAACCGTGCGTAAAAGCGCTCATTTGTTTTCGCCATATCGCGCATGGCTTTGGGCACTTCAAATTGCGGGCCATAACTAACCGCTAACTCATCGGCGCGTTTCACGAATTTAGCCGTTCCGATCATGTCAATAAAGCTAATCGCGCCGCCAGTGAAGGGCGCAAAACCCCAACCAAAGATAGAGCCGAGATCCGCCTCGCGCGGGTCGTGGACAATCCCTTCCATCATGGTGCGGGCGGCTTCAATAGATTGGGCATAGAGCACGCGGTCTTTTACCTCTTGCACATCGGGCTGCGGTTCTTGCAGACCGCCCACAGCAAATTGGTCAAGCTCATCCCAAAGCTGTTTGTCGCGGCCATTATAGACGTAAAACCCTTTACCGTTTTTACGGCCATAACGCTCTGCACCGTACATGGCCTCAATAATCGGATCCCCTTTATTGACGGGATATTGCGCGCCCAAATCCGCTTTGGTTTGGGTCATAACTTTATAGGCTAAATCAATCGCGACTTCGTCTTGAAGGGCGAGCGGGCCAACGGGCATGCCCGCCATTTTTGCGCCGTTTTCAATCAGGGCCGGTTTCACCCCTTCCGAGAGCATGTTATAGCCTTCTTGGATATAGCGCATCACGCAGCGATTGGCGTAAAACCCGCGGGTATCTTCGACCACAATCGGCACTTTGCGCAGGCGGATAACAAAATCAAGGGCGCGCGAAATGGCATAATCCGACGTTTTTTCGCCTTTGATAATTTCGACCAACATCATTTTGTGAACTGGGCTAAAGAAGTGAATGCCAATATAGTTTTCAGGCCGCTTTGACGCTTTCGCCAGGTCGCTAATTGGAATGGTCGATGTGTTAGAGCCAAACACGGCCTTATCACCAATAATATCTTCGCCCATTTGGGTGATTTTGGCTTTCAGCTCGGAGTTTTCAAACACGGCCTCAACGATCAGGTCAACATCTTTCAGCTTGGCGTAATCAGACGTGGCTTCGATACGGTTGATGATCGCATCAGCTTTATCTTGGCTTGTGCGTCCGCGTTTGACCCGCTTGGTTTGCTCATCAATGGTAAACTGTTTGCCTTTATCCGCCCCCTCTTGGTCACGGTCAATTAGCACAACATCCATCCCCGCCATGGCGGACACATAGGCAATCCCTGCGCCCATAAAGCCTGCGCCGATGACGCCGACTTTGTTAATTTCGCCGGAGGTTTGTCCTTTGGGCCGGGCCGCGCCTTTTTCAATCGCCTGTTTGGACAGGAATAAAGAGCGCACCATATTAGCGCTTTCAGGACGCAGCAGAAGATCACAAAAATAACGGCTTTCAATTCGAAGGGCAGCATCAATCGGCACAAGCGCGCCTTCATAAACCGCCTTTAAGATATTGCCCATGGCCGGATAATTGCCAAAGCTTTCTTTGCGCACCATGGCATTAGCACCTGCAAACATCGGCAGGCCTTTGGGTGTATAGGGTGCGCCGCCGGGATAGCGAAATTTCGCCTCATCCCATGGGGCTTTGGCTTTCGGGTTATCTTTGACCCATTGTTTCGCCGTTTCAATAAGATCGGCCTGCGGCACTGCACCTGTGGCCACGCCCTGCGCCGCCGCCTCTTTTGCAGATAATTGCTTACCTTGAATTAAGATCGGCGCAGCGTTCATAAGGCCCAAAATACGCGGCAAACGCTGAGTGCCGCCAGCGCCTGGTAAAAGCCCAACAAGGGCTTCGGGCAATCCGAGTTTTAACTTCGGATTATCACTGGCAACAAAGCGCGCATGACAGGCCAGCGTCATTTCAAATCCGCCCCCAAGGGCCAGGCCGTTCACCGCCGCCGCTACAGGCTTCCCGCAAGTTTCAATCGCGCGAAAGGCTTTATTTAATTCAAATACGGTTTCGAAAAGCTGTTTCTTCGCCCCTTCAGGGTCGGTTTTCATCAAGCTTTGCACGGCGGCGAAATGACCGCCCATTTCCTCAAGGTCAGCACCGGCGCAAAAAGCCGCCTTGCCAGAGGTTATCACCGCGCCTTTAATCGCGTCATCCGTGCTAAAAGTTTCCGCAATTCCCGCAAGCTCTGCGACGACTTCGCTCGAGAGCACATTCATGCTCCGCCCTGGGCTATCAAATATGACCAAAGCAATGCCGCTATCGTCAATCTCAAATGTGAAATGTTTCATATCATGTCTCCTAATTAATCCTCCCCCGCCTGCGGGGAAGGTACTCCCTTAGGGAGCGGAGGGGGAGCAATGTTTTAGAATATGATCTAAAACGTCACGCCGCCGCCTAAAAATATCTTCATTTGTAAATCTGATAACCTGCCAATTTTCATGGGATAAAAATCCCGTCCGCAGTTCATCTTTTTTACGCTCTTCAAGGCTGCCATGTGTTGCGCCGTTAACTTCAATAATAAGCCGTTCGGAGATATATGCAAAATCTACAATATATCGCCCGATTGGCATTTGCCGCCGAAACTTATAACCGCCTAGTTTTTTACCTTTTAATTCATACTAGAGTTTTTTCTCTGCCTCAGTTTGATGTTGACGAAGGTGTTTTGCGAAGGCTTGGGATTGTCTCTCACGATCTCGCATCTCACCCCCTCAGCCGGCAAGCCGGCAGCTCCCCCGCGGGCGGGGGAGCATGACCTCTACACCCGTTCAATAATGGTCGCTGCGCCCATGCCGCCGCCGACGCATAATGTCACGAGTGATGTTTCTTTATCCGAGCGCTCAAGCTCATCCACCATGGTGCCGAGGATCATTGCGCCGGTTGCCCCTAAAGGATGGCCCATCGCAATCGCGCCGCCGTTCACATTAATTTTGTTATGGTCAATATTATGCGCCATCATGAACCGGAGAACCACAGAGGCAAAGGCCTCATTCAGTTCATAAAGGTCGATATCATTCACCTCCATGCCAGCGCGTTTCAGCACTTTTGCGGCAATAAATTCTGGCCCCGTCAGCATAATCGTCGGCTCACTGCCGATCTCGCCGAACGCCTTAATCTTGGCGCGCGCTTTAAGGCCTAAGGCCTCGCCCATCTCTTTGGAGCCAATCAGCACGGCCCCCGCACCGTCGACAATGCCGGAGCTATTGCCCGCATGATGGACATGGTTGATTTTCTCAAGCTCTGGATATTTCTGGATCGCGACATAATCAAAGCCCGGCATGACAAGTCCCTGCGCGGCAAAAGCCGGATTGAGCGAGCCAAGGGACTGCATGTCTGTGCCGGGGCGCATATGCTCATCATGATCGAGTATCGTTACGCCAAGTTGGTCTTTAACGGGAACGATTGATTTTTCAAACCGCCCGTCTTCCCAAGACTTCGCTGCGCGTTTTTGCGATTCCACCGCATAGGCATCACAATCATCACGGGTGAACCCATAGCGCGTGGCAATAAGGTCTGCCGATACCCCTTGGGGGACAACATAATGCTCATAGGCAAAATTAGGATCGGCCACCATAGCGCCGCCGTCACTGCCCATAGGCACGCGGCTCATGCTTTCAATACCGCCGCAAACCACCATGTCGGACATGCCGGACATGACCTTGGCCGCGCCCATATTCACCGCTTCAAGGCCAGAGGCGCAAAAGCGGTTAATGGTGACGCCCGCCGCTTTTTCATTATAATTTGCGTGAATAGCGGCGGCGCGGGCAATATCTGCCCCCTGCCCCGCCACAGGCGATACGCAGCCCATAATCACATCATCGACTTTTGACGTATCGAGATCATTACGGTCCCGCAAAGCTTCAAGCTGCTGGGTCAATAGCGACAGCGCCGTGATTTCATGTAAGCTGCCGCTTTTCTTACCTTTACCGCGCGGGGTTCGCACCGCGTCAAAAATATATGCGTCTGCCATAGGGTGTCTCCTAATTAACTTTTGACCCGCAACGATAAACCGTTACGGAAGCTTTTCCTGTTTCTTGAAATTTTACTTCGTTTTCATTGATAGCTTCTACGCGAACATGAAACGGATCAATCTCTTTTGACTGTCCGTCTCGACATGTTAACGGCGGCTTTAGAATAAACCCGCTACCATCTTTTTGAACATCATCTAATCGACATGAATGATCATAAACCTGATAATAATCAATGACAACCAGGTCAGGTTTTAGCGTTTGGTCTATAGTGTCATCCATCAAGGCGTCATATTCACACTCAGGGTTTACGCCATAAGTACCACTGATATTTTTACATAATTGCCCGCGCGCGGTAAAACTATCCTCATAAACGCTACAGGCTCCGAGACTGACTAAAGCCGCAAGAGACATGCCCACAAATAGGTAAGGCTCAACCCTCATCTTACAAACTCCGCGCAATCAGCATTTTCATGATCTCATTTGTGCCGCCGTAGATTTTTTGCACGCGGCTGTCGCGGTACATGCGGCCAATGCGGTATTCGTTCATAAACCCATAGCCGCCGTGTAATTGAAGGCAACGATCAATCACTTCACATTCTTTATCCGTAACCCAATATTTAGCCATGCTCGCGGTCACTGTATCGAGCTCCCCGCGCAGATGTTTCTCCGCGCAGTCATAGACAAAGGTTTTCGCAATTTGGACAATCGTTTTACATTCCGCCAGCTCAAATTGCGTGTTTTGAAAATCAAGAATACGCTTGCCAAAGGCCTTTCGCTCTTTGACATACTCCACTGTCAGCTCAAAAGCCGCTTCCATTTGCGCGAGGCCTTGCACGGCAATATTAAGCCGCTCTTGGGGGAGCTCTTTCATGAGCTGGATAAAGCCGTGACCTGTTTCAGAGCCTAAAAGACTATCAGCGGGGACTTTCATATCGTCAAAAAACAGCTCCGCCGTATCTTGGGCGTCCATGCCGACTTTGTCGAGAATACGTCCGCGCCGAAAGCCGTCCAGATCATCCGTCTCAATCACGAATAGCGATTTGGACATTTTGCCCTCGCCGCCGGTATCGGCCACGACAATAATTAAGTTCGCCGTGCCGCCATTGGTGATGAAGGTTTTTGAGCCGTTAATCACCCAGCCATTGCCGTCTTTTTTGGCATTGGTTTTGACATTTTGAAGATCAGACCCCGTACCCGGCTCACTCATCGCAATCGCGCCGACAAGCTCGCCGCTGGCCATGCGCGGAAGCCATTTTTGCTTTTGCTCTTCTGTGCCGAAATGCAGGATATAAGGCGCGACAATAGCGTTATGTAGCGACAGGCCAAAGCCGTCGACATTGGCTTTGACAAGCTCCTCCATAATAATCATTTCATGGCGGTAATCCCCGCCGCCGCCGCCATATTCTTCAGGGATCGCGCAATTTAAAAGGCCCATCTCTCCGGCCATATTCCAAAACTTACGGTCGACCTTTTTATTCTTACGAAAGCTTTCCGAATGGGGCGCCATCTCACGGGCATAAAAGCCATGCACAGCTTCGCGGAAGATATTAATATCTTCCTCATTATACCAATCTGGGTTCTTAAAATCGAGTGCGGGCATTTAAATGTCTTTCAAAAGATGATTGCGCCCCAAAGGGCACATATGGAAACCGCGTTAGGTTAATTAAGGCCTAAAACGCCGCCGCATCGAGGGCCATGAGCGGCTCTGCGCCTGTCTTAAGTTTCGCTAAATGCGCGCCCATTTGCGGGAGCATACGCAGGACGAAATAACGGCCTGTAATCAGCTTATTGGCATAAAACTCATCATTAGAACCGCCGTCAATGGCCGCTTGGGCTACTACGGCCATTTTCGCCCACATATAAGCCAGGGATGTCAGGCCCATCATATGCATATAATCCGTCGAGCCTGCGCCCGCATTATCGGGATTGCTCAAACCGTTTTGCATCAGCCACATGGTCGCTTCCGTGAGCTGTTTTTTCGCCCCTTCAAGCCCGCTCATGAAATCAGCAATATTTTCATTATCCGCATGTTCTGCCATAAAGGCTTCGACTTCGGCGTTAAAGGACATCAAGGCACGGCCCCCTTTACGGGCGAGTTTACGGCCGACCAAATCAAGTGCCTGCACGCCGTTTGCGCCTTCATAGATCAAGGCAATACGGGTATCGCGGACAAATTGGCTCATGCCCCATTCTTCGATAAAACCGTGGCCGCCGAAGATTTGCTGGCAATCAATGGTCGTCTTCATCGCCATATCCGTCAGATAGCCCTTAATCACAGGGGTCAAAAGTCCCAAAAGGTCATCACATTTCTCGCGGGTTTTTTCATCCTCTGAGACAAGCTCTATATCTTCCATGAGGGCCGCCCAATAGGCCAGCGCCCGCGCCCCTTCATTATAGGCTTTGGTTTCCATTAACATACGCCGCACATCCGGGTGAACAATCAAGGGATCTGCTGCACCGTTTTCATTTTTTGGCCCTGTCAAGCTGCGCCCTTGAAGGCGGTCTTTGGCATAGCTCGCCGCATTTTGATAAGCGATTTCAGATTGTGCATAGCCCTGCATACCCACATCAAGACGGGCGCGGTTCATCATGACAAACATCACCCGCAGGCCTTTGTTTTCCTCGCCAATCAGATAGCCTTCCGCCTCATCATAATTCATCACACAAGTGGAATTACCGTGAATCCCCATTTTATGCTCAATCGCGCCGCAGCTTACAGCGTTTTTCTCGCCGGGGTTTTCATCACCGTCTAATTTAAACTTCGGCACAATAAAGAGCGAAATCCCCTTCACGCCTTCCGGCGCGCCTTCAATACGGGCCAAGACAAGGTGGATAATATTTTCTGACATGTCATGCTCACCGGCCGAGATAAATATCTTCTGGCCCGTGATTTTATATGACCCGTCCGCATTGGGAACCGCTTTGGTTTTCAAAAGGCCCAAATCCGTGCCGCAGTGAGGCTCCGTTAGGTTCATGGTGCCCGTCCACTGACCGGAGACCATTTTCGGCAGATAGGTGTTTTTCTGCGCCTCAGAGCCGCCAATTTGAATGGCTTTTGCCGCGCCGTTGGTCAGGCCCGGATACATGGCAAAGGCCATATTGGATGAAGATTGCATCTCGCCTGTCGCCAGCGCCCAAACCCCCGGCATGCCAAGGCCGCCATATTCCGGATCATGCGCGAGGCCCATCATGCCCCCTTCAACAACTTGGTTATAGGCCTCTTTAAAGCCTGTCGGCGTTGTAACCGAGCCGTCTTTATGACGTGTGCAGCCTTCATGGTCGCCGACAACATTCAGCGGGGTAAGAACCTCGCTCGCGAATTTACCGCTTTGCTCCAAAATCGCGTCCAGCGTATCCGTATCGGCCTCGGCAAAGCGCTCATATTGGGTCAAATGACCGACATCGAGCATTTCTTGCATGACAAATTTCATTTCACGAAGGGGGGCGTTATAAATGGGCATAATCTAGTGTTCCTCTATCAGTAGTCTCTAAGAATCAGGGGGGTTAGCGTGGCCCGTATCTTGGGCGCAGGCTGTCTCTGGAGCGTGGGCTGTATCGGGTTCAAAACCATCAATAAGATAACGCCGAAACACCGCGTCATAATCAGCAGCAAAAGCAAGGCCGTGGGATTGCGGGTCAGTTTCGGCCAGATGCCTATCTAAAAGATCGCAAATTTCTGACATTTCTGCAGTAAGGACATCAATATCTTGGCGGCGGCGCGCTAAGCCCTTGATGACCCGCCGAAAATTGCCTTGGCGGCGGAGAAGTTCCGCTCGGTCGCTCACATCCCCATCTGTGACCTCAAGGACTTCTTTAATATCGTCCAAAGTAAAGCCCAGCCGTTTCGCCCGTAAAATACGTTCAAACCGTAAATAATCTATCGCACCGAAGACACGGCTTCCGCCTTCACGGGACGGCGAAATCAAGCCTTTATCTTCATAAAACCTGATGGCTCGCGGCGTTATGTCAAATAAGGCTGCAAACTCGCGAATGCTCCATTTCGACACTGCGGATAATTTGGTTTCAGTCATCACACTAGGTTTATAATTAACGTTAACGTTAACGTCAACCATATTTTAACGCTATGCGCCAGCCCGTATAAATCTGGCGAATACGCCGTAAGCCAAGCCTTGAGGCCCCAAAAACACCGAATAAATTGCACAAAAGATTAACGTCTTAACCCCACATTAACCAAATCACGGCTTCTTATACATTGGGTTAAAGGGACGTTTTTATAGCGCTCATGTAAAAATAAGGTTTTACCTCTATGACTGACGGGTCAAAGACACCAAATGGCAAGCGCGACAGCCTAAAAGCTCTACGTTATGATTTAGGCGCTATCACGTCTCGATTGCAGGCGGCTAATCATGCCACAGAAAACAGTGTCGAGAGTTTAAAGACAGCCCTTCACGCCCTCGCGCAACATGGCGACAAAGACAGCCTTGCCGCGCAAGAGCGCCACGCCGCATTAGAGCGTCAAATCTCAACGCTTCAATCCCATCTCACCGCAAGAGTTCGCGATACGCAAAAGGCCATTAATACAGATCTTAAGGCTGTATTGGATGACCCCCGGCTATCAACATTGGCCCAAGCTATAGACTCTGCAGATACGCGCCTGCGCAAGACGGAGACAGAGCAAGCGCAAAACCTTGCTCGGCTTCAGGGCTATATCGCAAATCTAGCCCGCGAGGTGGATATAAATCTTGGGCAAGAACGCAAGGCGCGGCAAACCGCAGTGGCCTCACTTAACACTAAGCAGAATCAGTTTCAATCCAGCCTTGATACACAGTCAGCCGCAATCAATGACCATGCAGCGGCGTTAAAAGCTCAAGCGGCACAGTTAAAGTCCGTTGAGACAGACACAAGCACGGCCCTGCGGGATATGGGCGAGAAAATAGCCGTCTTTGCCCAAACCGCAGTCGAAACACGCCGAGAGCAGCAAACAGAAATCAAAACGACAATCTCAGACATTGCCCTTGAAACGCAGCGTAATTTTGATCTTTACAGAGAGCGGCTTGACCGCGACATTGAAGCCATGCAAGCCGCCCATGAAGCGGAAAAACGTGATTTCACGCAAGATCTTGAAAATCTTAAAACACGTCTTGAGACCCTTGAATTTGGCATGAGCCCAATCGCTGCCGCCCCAAGCCTTGCGGTTGAGGACGCTTTTACCCCGCCTGCAGACCCGCAAGATAGCTTTAAGCCTTACGGCGCGGATATTGTAGAAAGCCAAACTCCCCCGCCTTCAAGTGAAGATATACTGCCGCAGGGCAGCGCCGAAGACGACGCTTTTACAAGCCATATTAGTTACGACCCCATAGCCCCTGCACCCAATTCCCCTGCGCCCAATTCCCCCATACCCAATTCCCAAAGTGATAATCAAAGCGCAAATCCTTACGCACATATAGAAACAGGCCATGATCCTTATTATCACACCCCTGCTACGGCGGCCGCTTCTATGCAAGATAGGCCGGCTTTGGAGTTAAGCTCTCCATATGGGCCAGTCGAATCCCACATCGCTCTGCCTTTAACGGAGCCTATATCCGAAGCGCTTTATGATAATATGCCCTATGCAGACCCCGCATATGCAGAGACCCAGCCAACAATGGAGCAAGCCCGTCCCGGCGGCCCCGTTAATAAAAAAACAAGCCGCAAGAAACGCAGCGCAATGTTTACGCCAAGCAATCTACGCGCCGCCGTCTTAGGGGTTGCCGTTTTAGGGGGTAGCTATTTTGTCTATAACAAAGTCATCGGAGCAACATCTGCACCGGGCGATAGCTTGCCTGATAATGTCTTTGTCGAATCTTCACCCACTTCTGATCTTGTGGCTGATAATTCAAATTCAACAGTTCCAAATAAAACTTCAATAGAAACTCTTGAGCCTATCGGGAATTATCCAGAGGATTTAAACCGCCCGATTAATGATACAAATACGGCGCAATCCGCCTTAGAAGCCGCCGCCGCAGAGGGTAATGATATTGCAGAATATCAACTTGGGTTAATTAAACTCCAAAACGGTGATGTAAACACCGCATTAGAGCTTTTAAGAAATGCCGCTAACAAAGGACAGCCCGCTGCGCAATACCGCCTTGCTAAGTTATATGAAACCGGAAATGGCGTTACCAAAGATTTATTAACGGCAAAAGATCTTATCGAAAAATCTGCTCGTAGCGGCAATAGAATTGCAATGCATGATCTCGCCAATTTCTACGCAAATGGGATCGGCGGCGCTGAGCAAGACCTGACGATTGCGGCCAAATGGTTTGAAAAAGCCGCCGAACGCGGTGTCGTTGATTCGCAATATAACGCAGGTTATCTTTATGAATTTGGCTTTGGCGTGACGAAAAACCTTGTTGAAGCCTATGTCTGGTACGGCATTGCCGCCAAACAAGGTGATACAGAAGCAACGCGCCGGATTACACTATTAAATAAAACATTATCAGACGTAGAAATTGAAAATGCAAAAAAGCGTATTGACGGCTTTAAACCGGTTAAACCCAATCAAACTGCGAATGGTATTTTCGAAAACTTGCCCTGGCAAACACAGAATAAAAACCCAAATCAAGACGGGCAAATTGCACAGGCGCAATCCTTACTCAACAGCCTGGGTTACAGCGTCGGCGCAGCGGACGGACAAGTCGGCGCGCAAACACGAAGTGCGGTTATTGCGTTTGAAAAAGCAAATGGCCTACCCGAAACAGGGCGCATTAATACAGTATTATTAGAGCAATTAGAACTAGCAGCAGGCGCGTAAATCCAGCTGACCAATCCGCCGCGCCTTAGCCATGAATGCAACGTAAACGCCTTCGTTCTTACTGCGTTAACACATTGCCAAATATTAACCCGATTGATAATGTCGTCTTGATAACGCGCGAGTCTTATGTATCGCAGTTATAAATCGGAGCTCAAATGGATTTTACGCACATAATCAGCCTTGCCGCAAAATATGCTATCCCCGTTGTTATAGCGCTCATCATCATAGTCATTGGTAAATGGATTGCCGGCAAATTAAGCCGCAGCTTTGAAACTACGCTGAATAAAGCGCCTAAATCTGACCCATCTCTTTCGCGGTTTTTCGCCAGTATTATCCATTATCTTGTTTTATTTGCCGCCGCGATTGCCGCTTTGAATGTTCTGGGTGTTGATACAAGCGCATTAAGCGCAACTATTCTTGGTCTTGGCGCGGCCCTGGCTTTTGTCTTGCAAGGCTCATTATCGAACCTAGCCGGCGGGGTCATGTTGCTTCTTTTCCGGCCCTTTAATATAGGCGATGAAATAGACCTAGGCGGCTTGAAAGGCGTTGTTCTTGAAATCGCCCTTACGGCAACACGGCTTAAAACCGCCGATAATATTGAGGTTATCATTGCTAATGGCAAAGTTTGGGGAACAACCATCCGAAACCATACATCGCTTAAATTACGGCGGCTCGACATTAATTTCGGCATTAGCTATGACGGGGATATTGATAAAGCTATTGAGGTTATCACCCAAGCAGCGGCGGATAATCCGCGCACCCATAGTGAGCCTGCCCCTTGGGCCAAAGTCGTAAATCTCGGGGATAGCTCCGTTGATATACAGCTTCGGACATGGTGCGATGCGAAAGATTACAAAGCCCTAAGCACTGAAATTTCACAGCCGGTTAAACACGCCCTTGATAAAGCCGGCATCGGCATTCCTTATCCGCATGAAGTTAAAATCAAACAACATGTTAAAACATCTAAGGCACGTGACCGCATTGCGCGGCTTAAAGCCCTCAACAACACTTAACCTGGGAGATTAATTCATGGCACAATCCGCAACAGACGCGGCGCAAGGCGTTGCAAATACGGCCAATAGCGCCGCAGGCTTTGACGTCGCGGCGCTCACTACGCCCGAAGGCCTTATGGGGATATGGGGAACAGTTTCACCCTATGTTTTAAAGCTATTCTTCGCATTAATTATTGTTTGGATTGGCCTACAAATTGCCAAATGGGTTTATAAACTGATTAAAAAACAAGCGGTTAAAGCCCCCAATATTGATGATACATTAGCTAATTTCCTCGCGTCCATTGGTAAATATGTCATCACGGCTTTGACCTTTATTTTTGCCATCACCAAGCTCGGCGTTGAAACCGCATCGCTTGTTGCCATGGTCGGCGCTGCGACATTAGCCATCGGCCTCGCTTTACAAGGCACATTAGGCAATATCGCCGCCGGCGTGATGTTGATGCTATTCCGCCCCTATAAACTCGGTGATTATGTCGAAGTTGCCGGACAAGAGGGCGTTGTTGATGACGTTAATATCTTCACCACTAATTTAGCCACCATTGACAATATAAAAGTTATCATTGCGAACGGCGAAGCTTGGGGCTCGACGATTAAAAACTTCACATCTCTGGGCCTTCGCCGCGTTGATGTTGATTACGGCATTCATTATGATGATGATATTGATAAGGCGATTAAAATTATCAATGACGTTGCCGGTAAACACCCTGATGTCCTGTCCGAGCCCCATGGGCCTTGGGCCAAGGTTGTCACCTTGAATGAAAGCTCTGTCGATATTCAAAGCCGCGTCTGGTGTAAGCCGGAGCATTATTGGGATGTCATGTTTGATTTGAAAAAATCTATCAAAGAAGCCTTTGATAAAGACGGGATTACAATTCCTTATCCGCATAGTGTCGAACTCGACGGGTAAGACATAATCCTCTAATTTAATGGGCAGCGCCGGGGACGGGGCTGCCTTTTTTTATATTATCATTTTGCGTCTTCATTCTATATGGCTTTTAACTCTGATAAAATTACAATCGAAACCGTAATTCATGAAGCCGATATTTTGGCCGTGAAAGCGTTGTTCTTGGATTATCTTAATTTTGTTGAAGACTTCTTAGGCGAGAGCCTTGAATTTCAAAAAACTGATGAAGAATTCACAAGCTTTCCTAAGTTTTATGACGCGCTTTATATTGCTAAAATCAACGGAAACCCTGTTGGGGCTTGCGGGCTAAAACCGTTTAAAGATGATATATGCGAGCTTAAGCGCCTATATTGCCGCCCAGGCGCGCGTGGTCACGGCCTTGGGCGACAACTCATAGAGCTTTGCTTAAAAGATGCAAAAGACAGAGGTTATGCCAAAATATATCTTGATACAGACCACGGGCTCGTTCATGCCAATACAATATATGAAGCCCTCGGGTTTAAAGATATAGAGCGTTATTACGATAACCCTATGGACTCTCGGTTCATGGCCAGATCATTATAAATAAGGGGATTAAATGGAACAAGGAACGCTAGAGTTTCTATGGGAACTCGCACCTAAATTTATTGCCGGAACCCCGCATTCCGCCAAGCTTGGTATTGAGTTTTTATCCATTGATATTGGCCGCGCAACACTCCGCCTGCCTTATTCACATAAACTCAGCGGAAATGCGAAAAGCCGAGTTGTTCACGGCGGCGTTGTCACAGCCCTGCTCGACCAAGCCTCTGGCCTTGCGGCCGTTAGCGCATTTAATCCCATCTCTGCGGTTGCGACCCTTAACCTCTCCATTGACTATATGCGCGCCGCTACGCCGGGCAAGACCATTATCGGCCAGGCCAGTAGTTATAAAGTAACCCGCGACATCGCCTTTATCCGCGGCATCGCCCATGACGGAGATGAGACCGACCCCATCGCTATCAGCCAAGCCACATTTATGCACACTGGAGATATACAAAACTATAAACTTGAGACGCAAGAGGCCACCCCATGAGCCCAGCCGATAAAGACCGCTTTATTACCAGTTTAAAGCAAATTCCCTATGCCGAAACATTGGGGGTAAAGCCTTTATTTATGGGGGATAATTTCACCCTCGTACTCCCATTCAAAGAGAGTAATATTGGTAATCCAATTCTTCCGGCCCTGCACGGCGGCGCCATTGGCGGGTTTATGGAAATCGCAGCCGTCGCCCAGATCTTACTTGACCATCCCGAAGAGGGCATTGCAAAAACCATTGGAATTAATATTGATTACCTACGGCGCGGTAAACCGCAAGATTGCTATGCATGTGCAAAAATTACGCGCCATGGCCGCCGCATTGTCAATGTTAATGTCGAAGTTTGGCAAGACAGGCCTGATACACCCATCGCTGCTTTTCATGGTCATTTCCTCATTCAAAAGAAATAGGCCTAAATCCATATTGCGGGGGCCAATCATTAACCTTATAGCGGCAAGCCATGACCCGCCCGAGTGAGACATCCGCCCCGTTATCGCGCAAAACCGTTTTTATGATGAGTTGGCCCATTATGCTGGCCAATGCGGCCGCACCTTTTGTCGGCTTTGTCGATACATTTGTTATAGGCCGTTTCAGCAGTACAGCCGCTCTTGCCGGGATTGGTCTTGGCGCCGTTATATATGCTTTATTTTATTGGGGTTTTGGCTTTCTGCGCATGAGTACAGCTGGGCTTGCCGCGCAGTCTTTAGGACAGAAAAACCTAAAAGATGTACAGGCTCATTTATTTCGCGCTGTCCCGCTAGGGGTTTTTATTGGCGTTCTCATTTTCATCTTCCAAACACTCATTTTAGCGGGGCTTTTTAAAATATTTACCGCCAGCGCTCCCATAGAGGCCGCCGCCCGAAACTATATACAAGCGCGGGTTTGGGGACTGCCCGCCTATCTTGGCGGCATTGCGCTCATGGGCTGGTTTATTGGGATTGGCCAAGCAAGGCGCGCTTTAACCATGCAAATTTGGCTCAATGCGGTCAATATTTTGCTCTCCCCACTTTTCGTCATCAGTTTTGGCTGGGGCATTTTCGGCGTCGGTATCGCCACGGCTATCGCCGACTGGGCCGGGTTTAGCGCTGGGCTATTTCTAGCCGCCAAAGAAATAAAGCGCCGCGGTGGATTACAGCCCCATGTCCTAAGCCGTAAAGTCCTATTGGCGTGGCAGGATATTAAACGGCTCAGCGTTAGTAATATTAATATTTTCATTCGCACGATTGCTATGACCATTGGGTTTAGTTTTTTTGGCAATGCGGCAGCTGGGCAAGGCGAGGCCTTCCTCGCAAGCTACCACATCTTAATGCAATTTATCACCGTAATCGCCCTTGTGCTTGACGGGTTTGCCCATACAGCCGAGGCCAGTGTTGGGGCCGCTTTTGGCGCAAAAGACCGCAAAGCTTTTGACCGCGCCGTTCGGCTAACCAGTGAATTTTCACTTATTTTTGCCGTGTTATGTTCTCTGGCCGTTATAACCCTGGGGCCCTTTGTTATCTCGGCCCTCACCCCTGATGAAGCCGTTCGGGCCAGCGCCAATTATTATCTTATCTTCTGCGCCCTCACCCCAATCGCAGGTTTTGCCGCGTGGCAGCTTGACGGGATTTATATCGGAACAACCCAAACAGCGGCCATGCGGAATAGCGCCGTTATCGCCGTTATTATTTATCTTTGTATTCATTATGCCCTAACGCCGCATATGGGTGCAGACGGCATTTGGGCCGCTTTTGTGATCTATTATATCGCCCGCTGGGTAACCATGCTGCCGGCTTATCCGGGCCTGCGCCGGCAAACCTTATTACAGCTTCATTAAAGCGTGCCGACTGCCTCTGATAAATGTTTAAACCCGTCGGCTTTAAGGCGTGCCGCCATATCTTTACGAATATCCAGAACAAGCTGCGGGCCTTCATAAACAAGGGCCGAGTAAAGCTGCACAGCTTTCGCCCCTGCGCGGATTTTATTATAGGCATCTTTACCGGAGCTAATGCCGCCAACACCAATTAAATCAATTCGCCCGTTTGCGGCGGCGCTAAATTCTTTTAAAATCTCCGTCGATGGTTTTAATAACGGAGCGCCCGATAATCCGCCGCTTTGGGATGCATGAACACTTTTAAGGCTCTTTGGCCGCGCCGTTGTTGTATTAGATATAATAACCGCGTTCATGCCATACATTCGCGATTGCTCGACAACCCGTTCTATTTGGGAAAAATCTAAATCTGGCGCAACTTTTAAGAAAAGCGGTTTACTTCGGCCATCCATGGTTAAGCTCGCCCTCGCCTCTTGTAAGCGGCCCAAAAGTTCATCCAGCGCCGTCTCCCCTTGTAAATCGCGCAAACCCGGCGTGTTCGGGGAGCTTATATTAATCGTGAAATAATCTGCCAAATCCCATAATCGCTGCAGCCCCGTCACATAATCTTTAACCCTATCGGCACTATCTTTATTCGCCCCGAGATTAGCGCCCAAAACGCCCTTAGAGGGGTCTCGTTTTTCTAGCCTCGCGGCAAAACGCGCGAGGCCTTCATTATTAAATCCCATACGGTTAATCACCGCCTTATCTTCTGTGAGGCGAAAAAGCCTTGGTTTAGGGTTTCCATCTTGCGCTCGCGGGGTCACGGTTCCGCATTCAACATAACCAAAACCTGCGGCTAACATGGCATTAGGCACCTCTGCGTTTTTATCAAAGCCCGGCGCAAGGCCAACTGGATTGGGCAGATCAATCCCGCCCACATTCACCGCCAAAGCCGAATCATTTTTCATGTTTGATACAGGGCCAAATCCCCCCCTAAGCGCTTTTAGGGTCGCATTATGGGCGTTTTCAGCGGGCATTGTCCGCATTGCGGCTGTTGCAATCTTATACACAAAGCTCATGTTAATCTCCCTTTGACCCTATTAAATCCCGCAGGCTAGTCGGTCCGTTTAAACATCCGGCGGTGCAAACTGAATATTAAGCGCCGCTGCCACCGGCGTAACGTCCCATGTTCTACCATTCGGGTTTTGTAAATGCCATGACTGGGTTATATCTTTTAAATATAGCGCTGTATATAAATGCGGAAACAGGCCGCCGCCGCGAGAGGCTTCCCATTTCATCTTATCCCCCCACGCCGCATTTTCGGCGCGAGCAATGATAATCTCGTCTTCATCTTTAAAATAACGGGCCAATGTTCCCAAAAGATAATCTTCGGACGAAAAATGAATGAAACCATCGCGAAGGTCATCAGGGCTCCCGCGAAACACACCGCTACGTTCAAAGTCTTGCCATTCAGGCATGCGAAATATTTTAAAGATGTTCATGACGACTCGCTTATCTATATGAAGACTAATCTTATCCGATCTTCTTAAGCAAATCAGTCTTTTATAATAGGCGTAATCGACTCGGCGTTAATCTTACGGCGTTAAAGCCGGATTAAACGGAGAGCCTTCAATAAATTTCCATCTTAAGCCCACCGCAGCTTTAGCCCGCTGGACACGGCCGATCTTAATCCGAAGGACACGCTGGGCACCGGGATATTTAGCATTTTCCTCCGGCGTATTTATTAGCTCAGCTTGCCCATTAATATGTAATTGCTCGCCAGTATTAAAATCAATAAATAACAAAGCGGCATTGGGATTGACCAGCAGATTGCCCAATGTGTTAAAAATATTATTTCCTTTATAATCCGGGATAGTTATGTGCGAGGCGTTATCAAGGCTAACAAACCCCGGCTCTCCGCCTCTATGGCTCATATCGACCCCTTCAAAGGGCGCGTCCGATCCGTTGTTCACATAGGATGCAATAAAGAAAGTATCCGCGGATGTTATCAAGGCCATATCTTCGCCGCTAAGGACGTCATTTTCTGTGGTTTTATTCTGAACAGGGACATCACGCTGCGCAATATCTCTAACGCTGATATATTTTGGGCAGTTTCCATAGCTTTGCACAACCGTGATTGTGATAATATCCGAATCCATAGCGCTCACCCGCCCGTGCATTCGGTTTCGCCGCCGATTAGATAAATCAAGGCCTAAGACCCCCACATAAGCTCCTGGAGTCAAATTCCCAAGAAAAGGCTTATTCCGTAAATCCGGTATTTTTATAACTAATTTCGCCGGCTCGGGCGAGGTAATGAACCCAAGCGGCCCGGTTAAGATCGCCGCCTGCGGCAGCCCTTTCTCATCAATAGTTCCTAAGAATATATATTCGAGGCCTTCAAAAAATTCTCGGTGTTGGTCCGGCATAAAATCGCGCATCATAAATTTTGCAGCCACGGCCATCTTTTTCCGTACCCCCATTTCATCTTGCAAGCGAAGTTCACCTTTATGGAAAGCATTATTTGTCATGTGAGCCTTTTTATTTAATAGATTATATTTATAAACCCAGCTCACTTAAGCTTGGGTGGTCATCTGGGCGGCGGCCCAAGGGCCAATGAAAAAGCCGCTCCTTATTTGTAATGGCAATATCGTTAATACTCGCATGGCGCGTTTGCATCAGCCCATCTTTGTTAAACGCCCAATTTTCATTGCCATAAGCCCGAAACCATTGGTCATCATCACGCCGCCACTCATAGGCAAAGCGGACAGCTATACGATTTTGACCAAAGGCCCAGAGTTCTTTTATCAGGCGGTAATCATGCTCAGCCGCCCATTTCCGCGTTAAAAACGCTTTAATCTCCGCACGGCCTTTAACGAACTCAGATCTATTGCGCCACACACTATCGGGGGTATAAGCCAAGCAGACTTTTTCTGGATTGCGCCCATTCCATCCATCCTCTGCGGCTCTTACTTTTTGAACCGCCGTTTCGTAGGTAAATCCAGTTACGCTCATTTATCATCCCTATAAGTCAAATATATTTATTTAATAGCCAGCCCATGGCTCGTATAAAGTCAAATCATTTATTATGGATAAAATGTGAAAAGCGCTTTTACCTCGAAGCGCTTTAACTTTAGGCCACAAATCTAAATGAGGCTTTAAAGACGCGGCGGGCCGTTGGGGCAATCAATCAAATAACCCCATCCCCCATTATCTAACCGCTTTGCAACTTCCGTTGATTGGCCTTCTGCCATAATATTTCCATCTGGTGTTACAACTTGCCAATTTGCTTTTAACAAAGCGATATCGCCAATAATAACTTCGCTAAAGACCTCACTTTTAATGACGGGCTTTATATCAATAAAACCGGCAAATGCCGCCCGCGCACCCTCTATTCCAACATTAGGCGGCTGGTCTGGCGGGAAAAATATTTTACAATCAGGGTGGAATAAGCTTGTGATGCCTTCAAGATCACCCTCTTGAAGATAAGCATTCACGCAGTCAGCGATTTCACGGGGTTGGCGCGCAATATATTGGGTCATAATATTCTCTATTTTCTAGTTAAATCATCAATGTGTCAGGTTGAGCGAAGAGTGAGCCCTAATATTTAAAGCCAACTCTTCGCAGGGGGACGCTGTTGGGGCTTCGAAGGACGTGGCCAGAGCCTGCCGCCGGGTTTAAAACAGCCCGTTGAAACTAAGCCGGGCCGTTATTATCAATATCCAAAATCATTTTCCACATACCGGTTTCATCCCGTTGATAGACCAACACTAAGCGTCCTTTAGGGCGTCGCACGTCTCCAGTCGCGCGCATCTTCATGGTTCCATAAAAATGCCCAGATACCACAGCTGTATCACCATAGATTTGTAGCTCTTGGATATCAAAGCCGGAGGTAATATCTGCCGCTTCTATACGCGGGTTATATTTATCCCGGATAGCTTGGACACCGACGGTTACAGGCTGGCGCTCATTCACGGTCATAACATTGGCGTGACAAGTTTGCACCATGGCCTCTATATCACCGGAGTCGAGTCCGTTATTCCAAGCGTTAATGGCCGCTTCAATTTGTTCATATTCAGTCATAAAGTTCTCCTCATTCTAAGTCTCATGATAAGTTAGCTCTTTCATTTCTTAGCTTGTGATAACAATAAACCAATGTTATCGTCCTTTTAAATAGCCTATTACCAGACACAGTGAACGGAAACCCGATCAATGAGCCGTAATCATTTTGGCGATATTCGCGTTTTTTCCCAAGTTGCCCGAACAGGCGGCTTTCGGGCAGCCGCAAAATATTTACGGCAATCCCCCGCATCGGTCAGCGAAGCCATTCAGCGCTTAGAAAACCATATGGGTGTTAAACTCTTTGAGCGCTCTACGCGCTCTGTTACGCTCACGCAAATGGGCGAACAGTTTTACGCCCGTAGCCTTCCCGCTATTCGCGAACTTGAAGACGCCGTTAGCGATATCGACGCGCAAAAGGACGAAATTTCTGGGACGTTGAAACTATCTGCGCCCTATAGTGCGGGCCCTTTTTTTCTAGATCAGTTAATCGTAAAATTTTCACAACAATATCCAACGGTTGATGTCGAATTAATTTATGACGATAATAAAATCGACTTACAAGCCTCCGGCATAGACGCCGCCATACGCTCCAGTACATTATTACAGCCCGATACATTCGCAGTTGCCGTTGGGCCTGCTTTAAAAATGTCGATTATTGCATCAAAAGACTATTTAAACCGTAAAGCTGCGCCGGTGCAGCCCCAAGACATAATGGCCCATGATACGCTTTGCTATGCCTTTGGACGCAGTGGGCAGCTCGCACCTTGGAGTTTTAAAGGAAACCCCGAACCTTATATTATTCAGCCTAAACCTAAATTGGTCGCCAATGATATGCGCTCCCTTTTATATTATGCCCGCCAGGGATTAGGGCTCGCTTATATTTACAAAGAAATTGCAGCTCCCTTCGTTAAATCAACTGAGGTCATAAACGTTTTAGATGAGCATCTTACGCCTTTTCCCCGTTATTCCTTAAACTACTTGAATAAACGGCATATGACGCGGCGGCTTCGGGCCTTTATTGATATGGCTAAAAAACCCATTTAATAGGTTCTGCGCAATATGGCGAGCGCGCTCCCAATTTCATAGGGCTATAAAAAGATAAACCGGCCAAGGTTTACGCCACCTCACCCCTCAAAACATGGGAAACTCTATCCCTAAGGCACGGTATAACTTCAGCCTCATACCATGGATTTTTCTTGAGCCATCTATTATTTCTAGGGCTTGGGTGCGGCATAACAAGCTTTGACGGCATATAGCTCTGCCACCGAGAGACCCGCTCCGTTAAGGTTATTTTCTCACCATCATGAATATGCCAGTCAATGGCATATTGACCAATCACCAAAGTTAACTCAACGCTGTCAAAACGTTCGAGGAGCAAATGCCGCCAAGTTTTAGCACATTCTTGACGCGGCGGGAGATCGCCGCTTTTACCGGTTCCCGGAAAACAAAATCCCATTGGTAAAATAGCAATTTTCTTAGGGTCATAAAAGACTTGTTCAGTGACCCCCATCCAATGACGAAGCCTGACGCCGGAGGGATCATCAAAAACTATGCCTTTTTCATGGGTAATGCGGCCAGGGGCCTGACCGACAATTAAAATTTTTGAACTTGGATCCCCTTGTAAAATAGGCTTGGGGCCAAGGGGGAGGTCCTCACAGACTTTGCACTCCCTCACAGACTGAATAAGAACACGGAATGTCTCATCAGCTGCTCGAGAGCTTGTCATAAAGACCTCCTAAAGGTCAGTTACAGAATGCTCTGGGCACCAATAACAAGAACGGCAAGCCACGACACGAGGTAAACCGGCGTACGTAGGAACGGGATACCCATGATATAAACAACCGCATGTATAAGGCGCGCAATAAAGAAAATCATCGCCCACTGCGCGACAACCGGAATAATGCTCGCATCCGCCTTCGCAAAATATGATGCGGCTAAGACAACCGCGACAAAGGCCGGCATCGTCTCAACCATATTCAAATGTGCCCGCTGTGCGCGTTGCGCCCATAGCGGCGGCTCTGGTTGTTTGGCAGGAAAGCCTTCGGGATAATTATTTAAAAAGGTCGGAAGACCCCAAACAAAAAGCCGTGCCAAGATATATGGCGTCCAAAGTAGAATTGTAAGCAGGCCGCTGAGGGCTAAATAAGTATAAACTGTGTCCATGATTTCCTCTTATGATGTCTCCGGCTTTCGCCTGAGAGGAGCATTGATTATCCCTAAAAAGGGGTTTTTTAGATAAAGACAAGACGCATAATTGCGCCGTATCAACGAAAACAACTTGAAAAACACATTTTTTAGGAAATGCGAAATCAAGACATTATGAATTTGTTACGTCAGATAAACATTATCAAAATGTAACAAAAACTTACAAGAGCAGTGAGCGAAAAAACGACAAATTATCAATAGCGCCGTATGAATGAAATATTATTTGCAAAACAAAAGAGACGATTTGCAAAGTTATGCTAAACCGCCTATATTTTCTTAAACTTAAACTGTTATGGTAATAAACGCTTTGCCCCTTATTTCAATGTTTGATACCGGGATAATATTCTCTCTATCAGCAAAATTGACTGCAAACATAACTGGCACGCAGCAAGATCACATGAGTTAACATTGTTTAAGCGCGTTTCTCTTGATCTTTAAAGGGTGAGCGCCAAAAACTTTGCCCTTATCAATCATCTTCCTCTCCATGAGAATGAAGATCAACAAAAACCCTCGCTTAGCCCAGACTTAAATCTGTCTCATCGGCGTTGACGCCAGACATTATGTATTATAATTTTGTGAAGATGCATAAGACACTAAACTGCCCCCCTGCAATGGCCGCTGGTGCCACAGAAAAGCTTTGGGAGATGTCAGACGTTGTTGCTATGATTGAAGCAGAGGAGGCAAAGATGTCGAAAAAGCGCGGGCCTTATAAGAAAAAGAGTATTCACTAATGAGAGACCATATACATAAATTTGATGTTGACTCTTGCGGCGCTGAAAAAGGCGGTAGGCCCTTTTCATCATTTGTCGAAATAATATTAGAAAACAGAACTCCAAGCCATAACGGATTTGTCGCTATTACACCTCAACTGATGTCGGATTCACAAATTGATGCTCATGTAACCGAATTGAAAAAAGACTTAGACCGTGTAGCTGTAATGGCAAAAATTGAACTGGAAAAACTAAAGGGCAGGATTTCAAACTGACCCATTACCGAATTTTCAGAAGCCTGCACAATAAAACCAGTGGCTATTAAGTAATTGTTTTTATTGTAAAAATTGGTAGTGGGAAGGTGACTTGAACACCCGACCTCAGGATTATGAGTCCTGCGCTCTAACCAGCTGAGCTACCCCACCATCCAATTTACAGGCGCAAGGTATTAACCTTGCGTGCGGCGATATAGGCGAAACACAGCCATTTGCCAAGCCCTAGTTTTAGGCAAATTACAGGCTTTTTACGGGCCGGGTTTTAAGGCCTATAAAATCCTAACGCATAAACATAAAGACTGGGTCTTCGATTAGGGCTTTTAGGTCTTGCACCATTTTGGCGGCGTCATAACCGTCAATCACCCGGTGGTCACAAGAGACTGAGAAGTTCATCACAAGCTTTTCTTTAACTTCGCCGTTCTCTAGCACGAGTTTAGGGCGAATTTTATTTGGGCCAAAAATGGCGACTTCTGGGCGATTAATCACGGGGGTGGTGACAATGCCGCCGAGCGGGCCAAGAGAGGTTAGGGTCGTTGTTGCGCCGGTTAAGTCGTCAGTGGAGATTGAATTCGTTCGAACGCCTTCCGCAAGGCGGGCAATCTCTGTGGCCATCTCCCAAATATTAAGGGTCTGGGCCCGTTTTAAGACAGGCACAATCAGGCCATTATCAGTCTGGGTGGCTATGCCAAGGTTAAGATCGGAAAAGCGGCTGACAAAACCCTCTGCGTCCATATATTTGGCGTTAAATTGCGGCCAGTCTTGCAAGGTTGCCGCAAGGGCGCGGATCATAAAGGGCAGGACGGTTAATTTAGGCTGGCCTTCACTGCGTTTTTCATTAGCGCGCTTTCGCAAGGCTTCAAGCGCGGTAACGTCAATTTCATCCACATAGGTGAAATGAGGAATATGGCGCTTGGCTTCGGCCATGCGCGTGGCAATTACCCGCCGCAAGCCGATAACTTTAATCCGTGTTTCCCCATCGACAGGGGCAAGGCGCGTTTCCAGCGCGTCAAGATCCGCGTGAATGATTTGCCCGTCTGCGCCGCTGGCTGATATTTTGGATAAGTCAATGCCGGCGTCTTTGGCGCGCTTTCGCACAGCGGGAGAGGCCAGAGGTGTATTGTGAGATGTGTTTTGATGGGCTGCGCTTTGTGCCTTACGGCGGACGGGTTTTTTAATCGGCTTGGGGACAAAGCTTTTGCTCTTACCCGTGGGCGCAATAGCTGTACTGAGCGGGGTGACTTCGTTGTTAGCGGTTTGGGCGCTGTCAGCGGTTTGGGCGCCGTTATCATCCTGCTGAGGTTCGGGCGTTGTAAGATTATCTGGTACGGCCTCTAAGGCCGCTTCGCCGCCGCTCTCAACATTAAAGATCACCAGATCAGCCCCTACGGCGAGAACTTCACCTTCTTCGCAGGCGCGGCTAGCAACAATACCCGCAACGGGCGCGGTGAGTTCAATGGTCGCCTTATCGGTCATAGCGTCGGCAATAGGATCATCTTCATCAACTTTGTCGCCGATATTCACATGCCATGCGGTGATCTCGGCCTCGACAACCCCTTCACCAATATCGGGGAGCTTAAAGCGGTGAATACCGCCGCCAGATGTGGGTGCGTTGGCGGATTGAGCTTGCGGCGCGGGGGCTTGCTGTGAAGGCGTCTCGTCTACAGACGCTTCATCGCCATCTGTATCGAAAATAACTAAATCCGCGCCGACTGCTAAGGTTTCACCTTCTTCGCAGGCCATAGTGGTGATGATACCGTCCACGGGCGCTGTCAGCTCAATCGTGGCCTTATCGGTCATGGCGTCGGCTATCGGGTCATCTTCTTCGACGCGGTCACCGAGTTTAACATGCCATGCAGTGATCTCGGCTTCGACCACGCCTTCGCCGATATCAGGAAGTTTAAATTTATAGACGCCCATTATTGGCTCTCCATAATGGTTCGAATGCCGCCGCAGACACGTCTTTGACCTGGGAAATAGGCCCATTCCTGGGCATGCGGATAGGGGGTATCCCAGCCTGTGACGCGAAATATAGGCACTTCGAGGGAGTAAAAACAAGCTTCGGCAACTTGCGCGGCTAGCTCGGCTCCAAAACCGGAGGTACGGGTTGCTTCGTGCAAGATGAGGCAGCGGCCTGTGCGCTTGACGGATTCGGCAATGGCATCAATATCAAGCGGGAGCAGTGAGCGTAAATCGAGGATATCCGCATCAACGCCCATCATTTTTGCTGAAGTTTCCGCCACCCAAACCATGGTGCCATAACAGAGAATGGTCAGATCATCGCCGCTAGCGACTTTGCGCGCACTTTCAAAAGGCACGGTATAATGACCGGCCGGAACGTCGCCGAGCTCATGCTTGGCCCAGCTCACAGCGGGCTTATGGGGGTCGCCGTCAAAAGGGCCGTTATAAAGCCGTTTGGGCTCTAGGAATAAAACAGGGTCATTATCTTCAATCGCCTGTATCAGCAATCCTTTGGCGTCATAGGGATTGGACGGGATAACGGTTTTTAGTCCCGCAATATGGGTGAAAAGGGACTCGGGACTTTGGCTATGAGTGGTGCCGCCGTAAATCCCACCGCCTACGGGGGTGCGAATGGTGAGCGGCGCGGTGAAATCACCGTTTGAACGGTAGCGCAGCCGCGCGGCCTCGGAGGCAATCTGGTCGTAGCCAGGATAGATATAATCCGCGAACTGAATTTCAGCGACAGGGCGCAGGCCATTTGCGGCCATACCGACGGCGATGCCGACAATCCCGCCTTCGGAAATGGGCGTATCGAAACAGCGGTGCAGGCCGTGTTTTTCTTGCAGTCCTGCTGTGCAGCGAAACACACCGCCAAAATAGCCAACATCCTCACCAAAGACGAGCACATCTTTGTCTTGACCCATTTTCACATCCAGCGCATCGCGGATGGCTTCGATCATATTCATTTGAGGCATTAGTCTTGCTCCGCTTTGAACATATCAATTTGATCTTTCAAGTGCCGAGGCGGGGTTTCATAGACCTGCTCGAACATGGTGAAATCATTGACATTGGTATCGCCTGACAGGCTTCCCATGGCTTCGGCTTGTTTGTAAATCTCGCGGATTTCTTTTTTGCACGCCGCTTCTTGCTCTGCGTGGCGATCCTCATCCCATAGACCTAAAAGGATCATATGGGCTTTCAACCGTTCAATAGGGTCGCCAAAGGGCCAGACATCCGGCTCATCCTCGGGGCGGTATTTGCTCGGATCATCCGATGTAGAATGACCCTCTTTGCGGTAGGTGAAATGCTCAATGACCGTAGCCCCGCCTCCGCGCCGTGCCCGCTCAGCTGCCCAAGCGGTCGCAGCGTAAACGGCTAATACATCATTGCCGTCTACCCGCAAGGTCGCAAGGCCGTAGCCTGTCCCGCGCGCGGCAAAGCTTTGTCCTTCGCCCATGGCAATGCCCTGGAAGCTTGAGATCGCCCATTGGTTATTGACTACATTAATAATACAGGGCGCACGGTAAGTTGAGGCGAAATTTAGGGCGTAGTGGAAATCGCCCTCTGCCGTAGAACCTTCGCCGGTAATCACAGAGGCAATACCGTCTTCGTCCCGGTAAGCATTAGCCATCGCCCAGCCGACCCCTTGAATAAGCTGCGTACCAAGATTGCCGGAAATCGAAAAAAAACCGTGTTTCTTGAACGAATATAACACAGGGATGGATTTACCATCTAGCGGGTCACCCGCATTAGATAGGCACTGGCACATCATTTCCTTGATTGAGGCGCCGCGAGAGATTAAAATTCCTTGTTGGCGATAGGTGGGAAACACCATATCATCACTGCGTAGGGCCATGGCATGGCCAATCGACATAGCTTCTTCGCCCGTGGATTTCATATAGAACGACATTTTGCCTTGGCGCTGCATGGTAAACATACGTGCGTCCATAGCGCGGGTCATCATCATATCCTTGAGCGCTTTTAAAAGCTGCTCTTCGGATAGGTTCGGATTCCACTCGCCAACAGCCTCGCCGTTAAAGCGTAGCACGCGAATAAGTCCCAGCGCGTGTTGGCTCGTTTCATGGCCTTCGCATAATGTGTCGGGCTTTGCTAATGTGTGCTCTGCGGGCACGGAAATATGCGAATAATCCGGTGTGTCGCCTGGGCGAAAGGGAGGCTCAGGAATATGTAACCGCGACGTATTTGGTTTTTTGGTCATAAGGCGCCTAATTTAGTGTTGAGAGGGCGTTATTATATATTTGTGGCATAATTTATTAAAATTATAAGATATGTCATTAAGTTTATAAGTATTTTTTGATGAATAATAGAAATTATATACTGAATTTTGCCAAATAATAGCAATAATCACCCTAAACTAAATATATTTTATACGGCGCGATGATATGTTGAAATTTAAAGCGCTCTGTTTGGACAGTGAAAAGGTCTTTCGTCATAAGTGTGATGACACAAAAATTATGTGTTAACAGGTGAAAATTATTGCTAAATTTTTGTAAACCTCCTAAAGGAGGAACGAAATTACATAAATCATTGTATAATAGGTATAAAATGCCCGAGCAAATTGATGGTATAGACGCAAAAATTCTTCACCTTATACAAGATAATGCGGCGTTATCTGTGGCAGATATTGCTGATAAGGTGGGCTTGTCCTCTTCGCCATGTTGGCGGCGGATCAAGCGTATGGAAGAGATCGGCATTATCAAACACCGGGTGACGATCCTAGACCGGGAAAAACTCGGCCTTGATTTCGAAGTTTTCGTAGCCGTGAAACTGGCGCTGCCGAACCGCGTGAATATGGAAAGGTTTGAAAAAGCGGTTAATCAAATGCCGGAGGTTGTGCAATGCGCTGTGGTGACGGGGGCGGTGGATTTCATGCTTCGAATTGTTACCAAAGATATGCATGCTTATGATGATTTCCTGCGCGAAGTCTTATTGGGGATTGATCTTATTTCCGATGTGCAATCCCGCATTGTTCTGCGCCAAAGTAAAGATACATCATCACTGCCGCTGAATTTAATCTCAAACCTTGTGCCGCGCCATTAAACGTTTAAGGCGTTTTTAGCCAGTTTTGTAATCGAGACATAATCAAGCTTGCCTGTGCCTAAAACGGGCAAGCCGTCGGTATGAATGATTTTCTTCGGGACAGAAATTTCAGCCACCCCATGGTTTTGTGCCCATGTTAAAAGATCTTGCCGTTTGGCGTCAGGCTCTTCGGTGACAAGCACCACTTGCTCGCCTTTTTTGGGGTCAGGAACAATGGCGGCGGCGTGCATGGAATCTGGCCAGACGGCGGCGGCGCAATTCTCAACCACTGTTAAAGACACCATCTCCCCGCCGATTTTGGCAAAGCGTTTAATCCGTCCGCGAATAATATAATAACCATCCGTATCTACAGAGACAACGTCGCCTGTATCATGCCAGCCGTCTTCGGGAGCGATAACCTGCCCCGGATCATCAGGCGATATATAGCCAGTCATTACATTGGGCCCGCGCACCCAAAGGGCTCCAGCCCCATCAAGCCCGTCAACAGGCATAAGTTTGACCTCAAGCCCCGGAAGCATTTTACCAATCGTGCCGCCGCGAATATCCCCCGGCTGATTAGCCGCGAGGACGGGGGCGCATTCGGTCACGCCGTAGCCTTCAAGAACCTCAAAGGCAAAACGTTCTTCGGCGGTCTTGCGGGTTTCATCACGGACACGTTCCGCTCCGCAAACGGCGATGCGAAGACTACTCAACCCGCCGTCCCCGCTGGCGCGCATATATTGCTGTAGGAATGTATCCGTTGCGAATAAAACGCTGGAGCGGGTCTGAGAAATGCGCTTAGCAACAGTTTTTGTTTGTAGCGGTGAAGGATGAAGCACCACTGGGTAGCCGCTTAAAATGGGCCATAATGTCCCTGCCGTGAGACCGTAGCAATGAAATGTCGGGAGCGGATTAAAAAATATGTCGCTGGGGAGCAATTCCACATGTTCTTCAATTTGTTCAATATTGGCGAGGATATTAGCATGGCTAAGGACCACGCCTTTGGGCAGACCTTCGGTGCCAGAGGTGAACAGAATAATGCCGGGGTCATCTGGTGAAGCTTGCGGGGTTAAAAATTTGGGCAGGTAAGGCCCAAAGAGCGCGCGAAGTTTCGCTTTGGTGCCAAGGCCCTCTTTCATATCTTCGAGATATAAAAACTCTACTGTTCCAGAGAGGAGCTTAATCAGCGGTTCAAGCCCGCCGATGTCAACAAATTTATGGGCGGTAATAACATATTTAATTTGTGCAGTTTTTGCAGCGGCTTTTAAATTTTTAACGCCAGCGGTAAAATTAAGCATAGCCGGAGTGCGCCCAGCGGCGTGAATAGATAAAAGGCTAATAACGGCGCCCGCGCCGGTTGGCAGTAAAATGCCGATAGATTCGCCTTTTGAGCTTATGTCTTGAATAGGCGCGGATAGAGCAAAGGCGGCGCGGCGCAAATCACCATAGCTCAATACCCGCTCATCTCCGTCGGTGATAATGGCCTTTTCCGCCCCTTGCGTGCGGCAGGCGTCAAGGAAAGCACCAAATAAATGCCGCCGCGTTCGTTTTTGCCCGCGCTTTGATAGGGGTATGCCCTCTATGATTTGCGGCTCCACAATATCGCTCATTATATGAGTCCCTCATGATTATGCGGCTTAATCTCTAACGCAAAGAAAGATGAAATGCACCTGGTTTTCTAAACTAGGCCTTGTGAGCTTGGTTTTGGGGCGGCTGCGTAAGGCTATGATAGGCCTGTGATTAACCGTAATTATTCAACCACTCCGACATTGCCTTCGCGGCGCTTATCGGCGGCCCCTGTTAAGCTACCGTCTGGGTTACGGTAAATAATATGCACGCCGGAAATTTCTCCGCGTGATTTTGATATATTATGACCTTTGGCTTCAAGGGCTGCCACGATCTCAGGGGAGACGCCAAATTCGGCTGCGGGGCCCGTGCGGATTATTTCATTGGTATCCTCATCTACAAGGCCTTTGGCTTCCATGCGTACGCGCCCTCTACGGGCAATGACATTGGGCAAATCGGCGGCTTCTTGCGGGGTGAGGCCCCAATCGATCATGCCAATAATAGTTTTCGCTGTGTAGGCAATGATAGAATTGCCGCCGGGGGAACCGCTGGTAAAAAGAAATTGCCCGTCATTATCAAAAACAATCGCGGGCCCCATGGAGGAGCGCGGGCGTTTGCCTGGAGCGGGGGCATTGGCAATGGGGTTACCGTTATCATCAATGCTTTGAAAAGAAAAGTCAGTGAGCTGATTATTAAGCATAAAGCCGCGCGTCATGCGCTGACTCCCCAAAGGCGCTTCGACGGTAGTGGTCATAGACACCACAAGGCCGTCCTTATCGATAATGGTAAAATGAGACGTGCCGGGGCTGTCGGGGGTGGCGTCTTGGCCGCGCGCAAAACCGGCCGGGTCTCCAGCTTTATATGCGCCCATAGCCGCCTGCGGATCAATCAGGGCCGCGCGGCTTTTAAGATAGTCACGGGCTAATAATTCCTTGACGGGAATATCGACGAATTTGGGGTCGGCGACAAATTGGCTGCGGTCTGCATAGCCTAGAAAACTCGCTTCGATAAAATGATGCCAGCCATCAACACTGGGGCCTTTGGCGGCCATGTCAAAGTTTTCAAGGGTGCGCAAGATGGACTGCACCGCAATTCCGCCGGAGGAAGGGGGCTGTGCGCCGCAGACCATATGGCCGCGGTAACGCGAACATAAAGCGGGGCGTTTTTCAGGCTGGTAAGCGGCCATATCTTCAAGAGTAAGCGTACCCGGATATGGCTCTTGGCGAATCTCATCAATAATTGCCTGCGCAATCGGGCCTTCAAGCATAGCGCGGGGATTGGACTTAAGGGCGGTTAAAACCTGTGCATAGTCAGGGTTTTTTAGAAGCTGGCCTTCTTTGATGGTTGTGCCGTCCTGAAGGAAGAAATAATTTTTTGCCCCTTCTGAGCGGTTCAGGACAAAGCGGCCCATGCGCGCCGCCGTATTGGCCATGCGGCCCGGCACGTTAAAGCCGTTTGCCGCAAGGTTATGGGCAAAATCAAATTGACCACCGCTGCCCCAATCTAATGTGCCGTAATCCTTATGGGCCAAATGCAACATGGCCATAGCCCCCGGAACCCCCGTTGAGCGGCCAGAGGCAATACCGTCAAAATAGCGAAGCTGTTTGCCCTCATCATCATAAAATAACTTATCAGAAATAGCGGTGGGTGCGGTTTCGCGCCCGTCATAGCTCCAGACTTCGCCGGTTTTGGAATCATAAGTCACCAAGAACGCCCCGCCCGCAAGGCCGGAGCTTTGCGGCTCGACAAGTCCAAGGGTGGTCTGCACAGCAATCGCCGCATCTAAGGCGGAGCCGCCTGCTTGTAATATCTCGACGCCGGCTTGGGTGGCGTAGGGATTGGCCGCAACAACCATGCCCTTGGCTTTAACTTCAGTTTTGGCCATGATCACCGGTGCGCCGTCAACGCCCGTGATATCCGCCGTGCTAGCGGTCTGCGCTTTGGCGCCTGCTTCGGGCGGACAATAATGATAACCAAGGCCAAGCGCCGCAAGGGCCAAGACAGAGACAGAGAGAGCAAGGGTAAAATATTTCATAGGCCCTCATAGGCGGATTTCATGTAAAACGAAACCGCAAATAAAGGTAAAACATGTGTGATGTCTTTCCATTAACGCCTCTGGCGGCTATGGGCTGACTATGAAACGGTTTTTAAAACAAATGATTCCGCTGGCGCTGCGCGTTAAAATAAAATGGGCGAAGGCCGCATGGGAGGATATCATCGGCGGGCCTTTGCCGCCCCGCGTGCCGCCGCGCCGCCATACCTTTATTGGCGGGGGGGATTTTGTCGCCGTTGGCGACGGCTTTATTGCGCAGTTAAAAGATTTTGGCCTAACGCCGGATATGGCGGTTTTGGATGTAGGCTGCGGGCAAGGGCGTATGGCGCGCCCCCTTGTGAGTTACCTCTCGGCGAAGGGGCGTTACGCAGGCTTTGATATTGTCAAAAGCGGCATTGAATGGTGCCAAACCCATTACGGTGATGTGTCGAATTTTAGCTTTCGCCACGCCAATATTATCAATGCGCGCTATAATCGCGGCGGCGATGTTGCCGCGAAAGATTACGTCTTTCCTTATGATGATAATAGCTTTGATCTCGTGTTTCTAACCTCTGTCTTCACCCACATGTTCCAAGAGGATGTGGCGAACTACCTGTCTGAAATTCAGCGCGTGTTGAAACCCGGCGGGCGCAGCGTGATTACATGGTTCATTATGCGAGAGGCCGAGGCCCCGGATCTTGATTTTGCCCATCCCTATGACGCGGTGACATGGACAACCCTTAAATCCAACCCCGAAGCGGCGTTGGCCTTTGATAAGGATTTTGTTTTAAGGCTCTATGAAAATAGCGGCTTGTCCTCACCGCAAATCCACGAAGGCCACTGGGCAAGAAAAGGCGGGCGGAGTTATCAAGATATGATTGTTGCGGATAAGGGGTGAACTGTGATTTGGAAGCTTCACGGTGATGTGTTATAGGGTTAATATGAGAGGTTCATTATATTATCTAATAATCATAATGTTATGGGCTGTGCCTGTTACCGCGCGGGAAGTTCCTACATATCAAGCGCCATTATCTTTAACTGTCGAAAAGATATTATCAAACCCATGGCGTTATCATGATGAAACGGTCAAGATTACCGGGGTCTTTAATGAATGTGTTGGCTATAGCTGTGAAATTTGTGATGGGGTTGAGCCTGTAGACCCTTATGCAGATGGTAATGAAGGGCTATGTTTTGGGGTGTCTTTTATAGATACAGGCATGGAGCGCCTTGCTAGGTTTTCGACGATTACGGTGGTGGGACAATATGATGCAGGTTGTTCAGGTGTGCCGCAAAACAAGTTTTTGAAAGATGATGATATTATTATATGTACTGATAGAGCCACGCAATTAGAATATAGTTACATCACGGGATTCACAGTTAAACGACCGCCTGTTGCGGGCCACATAAGTTCTTATGGAGATGAAGAATTAATTATGCCAACGCCATTGCAAAATGATACTCTTATAGCTGATTTTAAATCAGTATTGCCGAGTGATCATAATGTTGATGATTCGGAAATTTACCATGCTTATTTTTTTAATAAACGTGATGATACGCCCTATCAAATTGGGGGTGTATGTGTGTGCTTTGATGCTGAGGATGAACCGTGCGAAACGCCTAAACGCGAAGGGGATACTTATCTGGAAAGTGCAGTTGATAATTATAGCTGCTATCCTGCAGAATATAGAGATGGTCGGTGGGTTTTCTCCCCATTAAGATAATCGATATTACGGTCTTGTTATAAAGCTAAGCGCAAGCCTGCGGCGATATATCTATTGATGGTGATATCTGCCGTGTTAATTTGCATGTGGAGGCGTTGACTATGATGGAGCCTGTTCTGCGTGTGGATGGTGAAGGGGCTTGCCCCGTAAAAGGGCGTGTGCGTTTGGATGCTCCAAAAGCTCTTTGGGTGATATTCATGGTCAGCGGGTCTATTATGGCGCCGTTTTTCATGACATGGCCTGCGGTTTTATTATTTTTTGGCCTGAATTATTTTACTTTATTATTTGGCCATAGCATTGGCCTGCACCGCATGATGATACACCGTAGTTTTAAAGCGCCTTTGGCGGTGAAGCGTGTTTTAATCTTTATCGGCGTCCTTGTCGGAATGGGCGGCCCGCACGCGATTATCAATGTCCATGACAGCCGGGATTGGGCTCAAAGACAACCCGCTTGTCATGACTTTTTCGCCCATCGCCGAGGTTATATCCACGATATATTTTGGCAATTATTTTGCCGCTTTGATTATGACCACCCGCCGAAGATCATGATTGAGGATGAGATTTTAAATGATACTTATTTGCGGTTTTTTGATCGTCATTGGCGGGTTTTGCAATGCGGTTTGGCTTTGGCTTTTTTTATGATTGGCGGCTTGCCATGGGTGCTATGGGGTGTGTGCCTGCGAGTTTTCGTCAGTATTTGGGGGCATTGGACGGTAACTTATATCTGCCATAATCCAGGCGCGGGAAAATGGGACGTGATCGGCGCAGGGGTGCAGGCGGCGAATTTATCAGCGCCAAGTGCGTTTTGGATAGGCTTTATCACTCATGGTGAGTGCTGGCATAATAATCATCACGCCTTTCCAGAATCGGCGCAAATTGGATTGCAAAAGGGCCAGATTGACCCCGCGTGGTGGATTATGTGCGGGCTTGAGAAAATAGGTTGGGCCTATAATGTGGGCCGCCCGCGCCCTGAAAACTTGCGTGAAGATTTAGCCCTTCGGCTTTAAGGCTGCATAGCAAATATCCGCAAAAGCTGCCACGCTTGTCGTAATGTAATGATTGTAAATTTCATTGCCCTATAGCATATTATATTCATGTTATCATATCGGATAATCTTTTTGGTGATATTTATAATCGGCGGGGCGCTGATTATTTCATCCGGCGGCATTCATTATTTGAACGGCTCTGTGATGTCATCCCCGCAGGCCGTTGTCTCGGCGATTATCATGAGCGGGATTTTATTATTTTTACCCAAACCCAAAACGATTGATGATGATCATAACCCCGTTGGATTAAGGCGGCGAACGATAGCGGGTCTTATTGATCTTTATATTGCGATGGGCGGCTGTCTTGCTGTGTTTATTTTATTTATTCTTATCATAGAATATTTCGCTACGGGGCTGTTCCAATGGTCTTATGAAAGGCCGAAATTTGTTATGCGGGATGTGTTAGGTTTCATCATGATTACAGGGTGCTTTTATGGCCTTCATTATTACTTTTATAAACATGCAGAAAAAGGACGGGCCACGCCGGGGCAATATATTATGGGTTACCGCATTGTTCCCGCAAATATGGGCGAGCCTAAATTTGGGGCCCGCGCTACACATGCTTATATAACATTGTGCCTATGGGTTTTCATGATTATTCCGCTTTTAAAGGTTAAAGACGGTATTTATCCGTGGGACCGTAAAAGCCACACGCGAGCTGTGCGGATTAGAATCCCTGATTAAACCTCACCCTTAAACCCAACCTCGACGGGGCCGGTCATGATGACGTGGTCGTCGATTTCGCGCCATTCAATATGTAGCGTTCCGCCGTCAACATCGACGGTAACGCGGCGCTTGGTTCGCTTTTGCCGAACGGCGGCGACGACGGCGGCGCAGGCCCCTGTGCCGCAGGCCAGCGTCATGCCGACGCCGCGCTCCCACACGCGCAGGCGGATTTTATCGGGGGCGTCCACCCGCGCAAAGCCGACATTGGCTTGCTCCGGAAATAGTGGGTGATAT
>CALFVT010000009.1 GCA_937928165.1 uncultured Caulobacterales bacterium | reverse complement strand
GTATGATTGGGAGCAAATCAAAGCCCTTAAAACCGCACGGGCGACGGATATGATGCTTCAAGTTTTAAAAGATTACCTCAAACACACCCAACCGCCCAATAAGGTCTTCTACTCCCGCTGGCAGCGAAATAAATTCGCCCTGACCTATGAGGATTTTTAGGGTGGTTTACGTTTAATTGGCTGTGGGTGCAAAATAGACATTAGAAAATCAATGTTCAGTCATATTTTTTGCTTAGTATTTTATAAACCTTAACACTCAAACCATTAGTCTTATGGTGAAGGTGATATTATGGCCCATTATAAAACTATACTTACAGGTGGCTTGATCTTAATAGCCCTTTCCAGTGCATCAGTAAATGCGAATGAGTTTTGCTCAACCCCTGTAAACTTTGAAACTCCCGAAAAAGTTAATCGCGCCGCAGATATAAACTTGAAACCCACACATCTTGTGGCACCACTCAATGAAGGCACGCCAATTTTCTACAATAAATCATCTCAACGCGACGGGTATGGCTATCGTGTTGAGACCAAAGATTATGGTCCTCGCCCAGAACCGCGACATGTTTTTTGGAGTCTGAATGAGGCAGGAAATTTCTTTGGCCCATTCGATTTAAAACAGGATTCCTATCGTTCCTTTGAGCGTAGCGGCAATCGCACGCCTAAAGTTATTTATGATCCAATATCTAAATCAAATTACTTTGAAACAGGAGTCAATTCAGAAAAACTAAATACTACCGGGTCGGGGCGCTCATATACCCAACTTATTGAAATCCCCCACAATGCAGCTCCAAAGGTTTGGACTTCACAAGACTTTAACCTTGAAAAACCCGGCATCAGTTCCCTCAATTGGGAAGAATATTTTAATAGTCCAGTTCTGAGACTTGGCAGAGATAAGATGTTGTTCACTAATGGAACTGCCAAATCCATACCAATGAACAAAACGCGGGAAAGTAATGTCTTTAGCGAAACATTGGCCATAAAGTTTGACGGCAAGTATTATGCTATGCGTTCAAACAGAGTAAACTCTGTCATCCCTAAGAAAAAAGACATCCTGCCTCTTGTGGCCAAAGGAACAATCGTAAGCACGTTACGCGCTACTGCTGACGAAGGTTGGTATGTTGGAAACGTTGGCCGCGTATATCACGATGGTTTCGACGGCGGTTATTTTACTTATACAACCACTTTTCGTGTTGAAAAAACGCAAGCAGGCATCGCAATGACTGAGAAGAAAAAATTCAAACCAAAAACCCTTTTTCCATTCAGGTCTACCGGCAGCTGTCAGGTTTTTAGTCCAATTTTAAAGCAAGTAATATTTTGCTCGAGGGGGAAATATCTTAGGAATGGTCGTCAAGTAAAAATGAAGGGAGTGAAGGCCCCTAAAGATATGAAGTATATAGGGGATGACAGTGAGACCCGAACGGCATTATTTCAATCATCTGGGCAACTTTTTACATTTGACGGTTACTATTTGAAAAAAATGTCGACCCCAAAATTCAGGAATGTGAATGGTGGTGTTTTGAGCCTGTTAGGTAGACAGTTTGTTTTTATAGACGGCAAGCCTTTTGAGTTAAGCAATGGTGCTCTTAATGAAATCTCTGACCTTCCAAAGTCAACATTTGGGGTGCCTAGAGAATTATTAAGTGCAGGTCAGAACCTTCTTTATGTAAAGCCAGACGGCGTTTTTAAGATTCTTGAAAATTCCTCAGCTACAAAAATATGGGAACCCCCTGTGGGGGAATATATCAGTCATAATAGATATAAATTTCATCCGACATATGTACCATTTTTAGATGGCCTTCTGTTTGGAACGTCCACCAAAAGGAATGATGCTAAATTATCGGATAGTGGTGAAATCACGGACTATTATCTTCTTAAAAAGTGCGAGAATGATTAATGTTAATGCTCGTTTCTACACCACAGCAGTCAAAATAGAACGGCTTAAAATTGCCCAAAATAGGACACTCGCTAATGACCGCTTAGGGGATAAACACACCCACCCCACTCACCATTAAGCTCCGGCCGCGGCGCTCACTCCAGTTCTTTCTTCTCTTTCTTTACATGATAACGCCGTAGCTCTCGTCCTGTTACCACCGCTGAGTGGCCGAATTTTGCCCGCACTTCATCACTGGCCCGTTCCGCTTGGCCGCGTTTGGCGGCTTTAGGGTCTAACAAGTCTCCGCCGCCGTCATAGCTGTGGGCGGATAGGGATGAGAACCCCGCGCCGATGAGGCGGAATTTTCGCCCATTGGCCTCCGCTTCAAGGAGAGGTTCAAGGCTGCGGAACAGGCGGTCGGCTAATTGGGCGGGCTCCATGAGGGTGCGGCGGCGGGTCAGAGTTTCAAACTGCTTGGTTTTAAGCTTTAGGGTCACAACCCGCCCGGCCATATCGAGCCGCTTGGCATGGTCAGAGGCTTTCACGCAGACTTGCCATAGGCGGTCTTTTAACAGCTGAACATCCGCAATATCTTGGTCAAAGGTCGTCTCTGCGGAGATAGATTTGCGCTCGCTTTGCGGCGTGACGCGGCGATTATCCTCCGCGCGGGCAAGGCGCGCCAAATGCAGGCCCAAATCACCAAATTGCTGCGCCATTTCTCTGTCGGAGCGCTTGCGTACATCGTTGATTGTCATAATGCCCTGCTTGTTCAGCTTACGGGCAAAGGACGGGCCAATGCCGTAAATAAACTCAACAGGTTTTGCCGCCAGAAAATCCAGCGCATCGGCGCGGCCTAGCAACGCAAAGCCGTAGGGCTTATCAAGGTCAGAGGCAGTTTTCGCGAGGAACTTATTATAGGATAAACCAATTGACACAGTCACCCCGACTTCCTCTAGGACGCGGTTTTGTAGGGCGATCAAGCTTTGGGCGGGGCTGCGGCCATGGAGCCGCTCTGTGCCCGTCAAATCAAGAAAAGCTTCATCAATAGAGAGGGATTCAACCAAGGGCGTTAAATCCCGCATGATGTTTTTAATTCGCCGCCCTTCTCGGGAATATTTTGAATGATCGCCGCGAATAACCACGAGGCCTGGACAGGCTTTATAGGCCTTAAACATCGGCATGGCCGAGTGAATACCGTAAAGCCGCGCCTTATAACAGGCCGCCGCGACCACCCCCCGCTGGCCGCCGCCGACAACGACCGGTTTATGTTTAAGGGCCGGATTATCGCGCTTCTCCACGCTGCAAAAAAATGCATCACAATCCACATGGGCAATGGAGAGGCCGCCAAGCTCTGGGTGGGTAATATGCCGCCGCCCGCCGCAGGACGGGCAGGCCGCAGGGCCGTTTAGCGCCAAGCCGCAATCCCGGCACAGCCGCGTTAACTCACTATTTTCAGAATTTGGCCGTTCAGGGCCCATCTTTACTATTCCTTAGCTTGTTCGCATTATGTTCTTTCCTAATGTAATCCTAACGGGATAACAACGCTTACTTAACACTATCAGTGTATCAAGAACATACGGACAAAGTTATATAAGACTTGGCGTAACAGGTGAACTGGGAAAAATGCTAAAAAAAATGCCTAAAAAAATTCTCATCGTTGAAGATAACGAGCTTAATATGAAGCTCTTTTCCGATCTGCTCGATGCGCATGGCTATGATACAGCTCAAACGCGCGAAGGGCTTAAGGCCATTTCGCTAGCGAAAGAATTTAGGCCTGATCTTATTTTAATGGATATTCAACTCCCGGAAGTTTCTGGGCTTGAAGTGACAAAATGGATCAAAAATGATGACAGCCTCGCGGATATCCCGATTATCGCAGTGACAGCCTTTGCCATGAAAGGCGATGAAAAACGCATACGCGACGGCGGCTGCGCAGGCTATATCTCAAAGCCCATCTCTGTTGTGTCTTTTCTTTCAACGGTCCGAAAGTTTGTTGATGCGGCATAGATAGGACGGAGCATGAGTGCACGTATATTAATTGTCGATGATTTGGTTCCCAATATTCGCTTGCTTGAAGTTAAGCTAACGGCAGAATATTATGACGTCGTCACCGCAACAAACGGCCATGACGCAATAGACATTGCGAAAACAGAAAAACTCGACCTAATCTTACTCGATGCGATGATGCCTGAAATGGATGGGTTTGAGGTCTGCCGCCAGATTAAATCCGATCCTAATCTCGCCCATATTCCGGTTATTATGTTAACGGCCTTAGAAGAGAGCCATAACCGGGTGAGAGGCCTTAAAGTCGGGGCAGATGATTTCATTACCAAGCCGATTAACGACCTCATTCTTATGGCCCGTGTACGGGCGCAGCTCCGTATTAAAATGATTACCGATCAACTGCTCAGCCACACAGGTTATTCCGTTGCAAATTCACAAAGCGTATTAGAACAGATTGGCCAACAACAAGCGCGCATTCTTATTATTGAAGATAATGAAACCCGCGCTCGAAAATTATCAGAACCTTTTCATCACAAACATCTGATACGCATAGAAGGCGACCCGCGCGCTGCAATACAGGCGGCAAAAGCTGGGACAGATACAATCATTGTCAGTCTTGTATCAACAAATTTTGATGGACTTCGGGTCTGCGCGTCTCTGCGCTTTGATGAAAAAACTAAAGATATTCCCATCTTGGCCCTTGGCGATCTTGAGGACGAATCTCGCCTTGTTAGAGCCTATGACCTTGGGGTGAATGATTTACTCCTGCGCCCGATTGAAACCGAAGAAATCAAAGCCCGAGTTGACAGCCAGTTACGCCGTAAATTTTTCACAGATTCCCTGCGGGATAATTTTAATGAAAACCTCGAAATGGTAATCTCTGACCCTTTAACAGGGCTTGGTAATCGCCGCTATTTTGACCGTAAAATCGAAACACTTTTTGAGCTTTTAGAAAATGAGGGCGAAGCCTTTTCCATCATGGTGTTCGATATTGACCATTTTAAACGGGTTAATGATATCTTGGGCCATGACATGGGTGATACCATCTTAAAAGAAGTGGCCGCGCGCCTTGTATCTAATATGCGCGCAATGGATATCGTCAGCCGTTACGGCGGGGAAGAATTTATTATCGCGATGCCAAAGACAAATGCGGCTGAAGCGCTTTTGGCCGCAGAGCGGGTACGAAGCTTTGTTGGCGGCACTCCTGTCTATATTGGCGGTCAAGCCCACATTATCACTACGAGCGCCGGAGTTGCCGAAGTACAGCCCGGCGAGAAACTCCGTGATGTTTTCAAACGCGCTGATGCAGCTCTATATAGGGCCAAGCAGCAAGGCCGTAATAAAGTCATGCCCGCGGAAGATTTAAACCAAGCCGCTTAAGTGCCTAACTTATTTTGACCCAAAGAAAAAGCCGCATTACTGCGGCTTGGTCGTCAAAAGGTCATCAAATGTTTATTTGATCTTGCCTTCTTTAAAATCCACATGTTTACGGACAACGGGGTCATATTTACGCTTGACCATTTTCTCCGTCATCGTCCGTGCATTTTTCTTGGTCACGTAGAAATAACCCGTGCCCGCCGTCGAGTTCAGACGGATTTTAATCGTGGTTGGTTTTGCCATTTTACAAATCCTTCAGGGCTTTGCCCGCATTCAAATTCGAAGCGCGCAACATAGGCAGGGAAAAACCAAAGTCAACATTATTTTTCGCCTCGCATGCGCTTCTTTGGCTTAGATATTTCACTATAGCGGTATAGGCGGTAAACCTGCCGGCCAAAGCCAAAATTTAAGACCTATCCGCCTGCATAATCAGCTTTTTATAATCCCGCAGGTCTCCATCATAACGTAGCGCGCGGCCATCTTTAACAAGCCATAGTTGATCTGCTGTCGCCTCGGCCAAATAAACATCATGAGTAATTAGCAAAACGGCGCCCGGAAAATCATTCAGCGCATAGATCAAGGCTTCTCGGCTATCAATATCTAAATGCGACGTCGGCTCATCCAAAATAAGTACATGGGGTTTATCTATCGACATAAGCCCCAGTAAAAGCCGCACTTTCTCCCCGCCAGAGAGTTTTTCAACGCGGGTCTCAACCTTTTCATAGGAAAATCCCATTTGCGCCGCCGCTCCGCGGGCTTTACTTTGCGGCGTGCCCTTGGGCAGTTTTTGCGTGACATGGTCAAGAACCGTCTCGCCAAAAGTCAGCTCATCAAGCTGATCTTGGGAAAAATAACCAATACGCAGGCTCGGCGAAGCTTTACGGGCGCCTTGCATGAGCGGGAGGCGCTGGGCGATAGATTTCACCAATGTCGTCTTGCCCTGACCATTCGCACCAATAATCGCAATCCGGTCATCAGGATCAAGGCGCAAGTTCACATGAGATAAAATCTTGGCCGCCGCGCCATATCCAAGATCGGCCTCTTCTAATTGTAGCATGGGCGGCGCAAGTTTTCCTTTTGGCGCAGGAAAAGAAAACGGCGTGGTGCGCTCGGCAATCGGAATGGCAATGTCTTGCATTTTTTCAAGCATTTTAACTCGGGACTGGGCTTGCCGCGCCTTGGATGCCTTGGCTTTGAAGCGGTCAACAAAAGCCTGTAGATGGGCCTTATCCGCATCTTGTTTAGCCTTTTGTGCTGTTAACTGCGCCGTTTTAATCGCCTGTAGCTTCATCCAATCATCATAGCCACCTGGCGTTAGGGTGAGCTGTTGATGCTCCAGCGCGAGAGTATGGGTAACAGAGCGGTTCAGCAATTCGCGGTCATGGCTGACCATAATCACCGTGTGAGGATATTTACGGATATAACCTTCAAGCCATGCGGCTCCTTCAAGATCGAGGTAATTTGTCGGCTCATCCAGTAGCAGCACATCTGGCTCCGCAACTAAAACCCCGGCGATGGCGGCGCGCATACGCCAGCCCCCTGAAAACTCTTTCGTAGCCCGGTGAAAATCATCGGTCTTAAACCCAAGACCCATGAGGACAATGGCAGCACGGGTATCGGCGTTCCACGCATCCATATCCGTAAGCCGTTCAAAAATTTCGCCGAGCTTATCTGGATCTGTTTCCGTCTCCGATTGTTTCATGAGGTGATGGCGGGTTTGATCCGCCGCCAGAACGACCTCCATGATCGTCTCATCACCTGCATCGACTTCCTGCGCTACCCATCCCAGCCGCGCGTTTTTATTCAGGCGAATACTGACGTCATTATGGCTGCTTTGGATATCTTCACGGATAAGCCGCAATAAGGTCGATTTCCCCGTGCCATTGCGCCCAATCAGCCCAACTTTCCAGCCTGCCGCAATACGGGCACTCGCATTGCGAAACAAAGGGCGGCCTTGCACCGCATAATCAAGGTCAGTAATCGTTAACATGCACGCTCCATAAAGCGTGGAGTTTAGAACGCAAGCCTCAAAGGGACTGCGGGTTCAATGAATAGCCTGCAATGACAGCTATAACTTTAAGGCAGTCAATATTGATTTAGAATGACTGCCTTTTATTGATTCACGCGCTTTGTTTTGGCGTCTTATTCCGTCAGAAATAAGACCTCAGGATTTTTCATGGTTTTAATTTCTAAAACATTATTATTCGGGTCAGCAATGAAGAAAGTTTCTTGCTCATATTTATCCCCTTTAAAGCGGCGATATGGCTCATCAATATAGCTAAGCCCCGCATCTGCGATACGGGATTTAACCGCATCAAAATCGCTTTGAGTCAGATGAATACCAAAATGCGGTACAAGCACAGCGCCCATATCAACATCATGACGCACATTCGGCAGTTGCTCCTCGCTTTGGTGTAAAGTCAGCTCATTACCCCAAAAATTAACGTCAACCCAGCGGCCTTCTTCACTATTGCCCAAGGTACAGCCGAGAACATCCGTGTAGAATTTCACCGTATGTTTTAAATCACCGGCCGGAATAGCAAGATGTAAAATAGCAGACATATAACTTCCTTTAATTTTTTAAGGAGATTAAACTATCACCTTTAAGAAATATAGTGCGCTATTGTCTGGTGCTCGACAGTTTTTAGGTGAATAATGCTATTTTTCACCCATAAAGTTTCATAATGTTGCGCTATTCTGCCCGAGCATTTTCTTGGGAAAAATAGCGAAAATAAGCGTAAACATCATCAGCACTTCGGCTCGCCGCATTACGCCATGTCGGCGCTGTCTTCTGGTTTAAGAAGGTTTGATCATCTGATAAAATAATAACCGTTGGGGTTCCATCAATAGAATTATAGCCAAAGCGCCGCGCAATATCGAGATTCCGGTTTTTCATCCCCACATCAATATATACGGGCTGATAATGATGTTCTATTAAGGCGGCAAAGCGCGGGGTTTCAAAATGGGCCGCAAGAGCGCGGCTATCATGGCACCAATTTGCGCCCATAATAATCAGCGGTTTCTTACCGCTTATCTGCGCCGCAGCGAACGTGGATTGCAAATCAGCTTTTGCATCATCACCAGCAAAAAAAGGCATAGGCTCCCCTGAAATATGGCGCGGGATAGGCCGGGTTTGACTGAGCGGGGAGAAATAAGCTTGCGGCGCTTTCGATGTATAATTCGCGCTACAACCCGCCATCATTACCAAAGCCGCCAATCCCGTAATTATCCATTTGAATTGCCGCATATCTCACCTATAAATAACCTAACTCATTTGGCATCATAGTGCTGCGAGGCAGGGTTGAAAGTCAAGCTGCCTCCCTGCGGGCTTAATGATAACATTGTAAGTTTATTACAATTCTGCAGGTTAAATAATAATATGGGGAGAGGTCTTTATGTGGAAAACATTATTTAGCCGCCTAAAACCCCGCTCTGATACGGTGTCAATCCCGCAGGTCAGTGCCCCTCAAACCTCGAGACCCCGCCCGGCCCCAGCCACCACAAAAGGTCAAGTTCGCCGCCATTTTTATAATACAGGCCGTTTTCAATGCTATGCCAGTTTCTTTCCCCATTGGGGAGGCTGGATAACGGCGGGGCATTGCATGACAGAGGCACAAGACCATATACCGCCTTTTGCATCTGGTAAGCTTATTAAATGGCCAAACGGGTTTGATGCGGCTTTAATCGGATGCCGCCTCCCTGCGCGCCAGCCCCGCCCGCCCCGTGAAGGCGAAGCGGTGATGGCCGAAGGCTTCCCCGCAGGCTCCCGCCACCTTGAGCAGCGCCGCGGTAAAGTATATTTCCAGCGCGCCCCGGGCACATGGATTATGCATATTGATACGCCTGATGAACCTGTTGTGACAGGCATGAGCGGCGGGCGCGTCCGCTCCCTTGAGACCGGCGAAACCCTCGGCATTATTATTACCCGCAATAGTCCTGCCAATCTTGACCGCGACCAAGACCCGGATGAAAGCTGTGATTTCACCGCCCTCTCCGCCGTGTGGGAGGCCATCTCAGGCGGCGCTATAGCATAGGTTTTACGGCTGTTTTAACCCATTTTGCATAAGCCGCGCTTGCGGAAACAGGCATAAAAACAATCTCCGGCAACTCATAACTATGGGCATCTGAAATAGCCGCTTCGATCTGCGCCCGCAAAGCAGGCAGCGATTTAAATTCCAGTTTAAATTCTTGCGCCGTTTGACGCTGCCCCTCCCATATATAATGGGAGGCAACCTGCGTCACCTGCACGCAAGCCGCCAAGCGCATGTCAATAATATACGCCGCCAACGCCTCCGCCTGCGCACTATCAGCGCAGCTTGTTGTGACCAAGAGCAGAGCCGTCATAATTAACCGCCAATGCCCATACGCTCTTTAAAGCGGCGTATAATCTCTGTTTGGTCCAAGCTCGCGGGGCCTTCACATTGCGCGACTTGTTCCATCATAGCCGCGAGTTCAGCGGATTCATCCGGTGAAATCTGGCCTCGCAGCACATCAATCATGCGAAACAAAAGCGTATCTTGCAAAGTAACTTGGCTCGTCAAGGCCTTAAGCTGAAGGAGTAAATCCGCCGCTTCGTCTTTAGGCCGCTGCATTGTCTCTTCTAATAGCGTACAAATCATAGTATCTTCCGCGTCGGATACTCTACCGTCCCGATCAGAGCGGGCCACAGCGATCATTAAAATGATGGCTGCATCCACAGGATCATTAATAACATCAAGGGCTTCTTTGGCGGCATTTTTTTGAAACCGGCGGCGCCGCGGCATGTTTTTTACATCACTCGCCAAGCTTCCAATTTCACGCGCGCCCCTTGAAGCCATACCTAGCCAATATATCAGGCTCGCAATGGCGATTAATACTCCAATAACAAAATGCATAAATCCCCCATCTTTTATATTGTTCTTTACATACCAAACATTTTGAGCGCCGTTAAGAGCTTATCCTTATCCGCCATAAAGCCCGATCGCAGCCAGAGCGCTTCAAGAGCTTTCATCGCTCGCCCCATGGCGGGGCCGGGTTCAACGCCTGCCGCTTTTAGGTCTTTACCCGTCAGCGGAAACTCCGGCCTTATCCAATTCGCCGCCTTATCCGCAAAGCTTATCCAGTGGGCGGATTTAATCACATCTGGTTCTCCGGCAGCGCGGATGCGCGCGCGGTCAATAATGGCCTCTTTCCCCGCTTTGTAAAACGTCTGAAATGTCTCGCGCTCATCCGCATAAGGATCAAGGGCCGAGCCATCATCTGCCCAGCCCCGTAGCCGCGCCGCCTCTGCCTTGGACATTTTAAGCCGCTCGGTAAGCCGCCTAATTTGCAAGGAATCGCGAGCGCTCATCGCCATAAGCCGCAGGAGGGGGTCAGGCGCAAAGCCTTCGCGGCGCTCTAGGGCCGTGTAAAGATCAAGACCATCACTATTACTCGCTTCGGGCAGAAGCGTGTCTAAAATTCCGTTTTGCCCCATAATTCGAACAGCGCGGGACGGGTCGGGCGCAGTCAGTAATTTCTTAAGCTCCGCCCATACCCGTTCTGCAGAGAGGGTTTTAAGGCCAAATTGCAAATCCCGCGCCGCTGAAAGCGCATCTTTATCCAAAGGCTTATCGCCTCCATACCATGCGGTGAAACGAAAATAGCGCAAAAGCCGGAGATAATCTTCACGGATACGGGCCTGCGCCTCTCCAACAAAACGAAGGCGGCCCGCCTGAATGTCGCCTATCCCCTCACCGCAAGGGTCAAATATTTGCCCCGACATATCCGCGTAGAGGGCATTGATTGTGAGGTCGCGGCGCTGGGCATCCTCGGCCCAATCTTTTGTAAAACTCACAACAGCGCGGCGGCCATCGGTTTCCACATCGCGGCGTAAAGATGTGATCTCATAGGGCACGCCTTTGATCACCGCCGTTAGTGTACCATGGGCCAGACCTGTTTCAACATAGCGTATCCCCGCGCCCGTGAGCGCCGCCATGACCACAGGCGGTTCAAGCTGTACGGCCAGATCAATATCGCCCGCCTCATGCCCCAAAAGCGCATTACGCACACAGCCGCCGACAAAGCGAAGGCTCCCGTCTGGAAAGGCCGCAAACAAGCTTTGCGCCGCATCATCAGTCAGCCAAGCATGAGTTTTAGGATCAAGTTTCATAACCGAGCCATAAGCCTTGCGCCCCTGTTTTAAAAGGCCAAACTCACCCGCCGCTCTGTTTTTATACGGAATGAGATTATGAGAGGAAATTATGCAGGTTAACGCATGCAATAGATTCCCGCTTTCGCGGGAATGCACGGTGGATAGGGATGTTAAGTGCCGAATTAAATGAACCGAAACACAGTATATTCAACTCCCATTTAAGATGAGATTGAATTATCCAAAACCATAAAACTCCGTCCATTCCCGTCCATGTTTTCACAGGGATGTATTACGGCGGGGATGCAAGGCGTCAAAAGCTCCAATCTAGAAATTCCCGCCTTCGCGGGACTGCACGGGGGAAGGTGATGATGCTAAATTGAATGAGCTAGAACCATAAAACTCCGTCCATTCCCGCGAAAGCGGGAATCTATAACACCGAAACACCTATGCGAGAGATTCCCGCCTACGCGGGAATGTACGGGAGAAAGTGATGATGCTAAATTGAATGAGCTAAAACCATAAAGATCCGTCCATTCCCGCGAAAGCGGGAATCTATTTACTTTTACAAGTCAGAGTTTGAGCATAGCAAATTAATAATCCAAAACTAACCCAAAACACTGCGCCAGACTTTTTGCATGACACTTGGCAGGGCGAGGGTTTTCAGTTTTGCCTCGGCTTCAATGAATAAATCATCCGCTTTTGATGCGGCCATTTTCAGCACGTCAAGGTCACCCACATCCGCCGTATAAATATCCAGCGTCAATTCAAAATGGGTGAAGACGTGAACAACTTGCTGCGGGGCGCGGGCCCAATCAGCCGAATGAGGAGCATAGTTTAACATCGAGTCTGGCGGCGAATTTGTCCATTCAGTCCCCGGAAAATCCACCATGCCCCCAAGCAAGCCCTCATCAGGCCGCTGCCTTAACAGCACATGTCCCGCGCCGCGCAGCACAAAGACAACGCCGCAGCGCTTCGGCAAGGGTTTTTTCTTGAGCTTTTTCGGATAGCGTTCTTCCTCCCCTCGTTTATGGGCAGTACAAAAATCCGCCCAGACACAGATATGGCATTTCGGGCTGCGCGGCGTGCAGACTGTCGCCCCTAAATCCATTAGGGCTTGGGAGTAATCTCCTGACCGCTTTGGGTCGGCGATTTGCGCGGCCACGGCTTTGATCTCTTTTTTTCCTTTGGGCAAAGGCACATCAACACAAGCCATGCGGCTTATGACCCGTTCGACATTACCGTCGACCACCACTGTGGGTTCATCAAAACAAATCCCCGCAATAGCCGCTGCCGTATAAGGCCCAATGCCCGGCAGCCTCAGCAGCTCCGCCTCGCTTTGCGGGAACACCCCGCCGTAATCATCAGCGATCACTTGCCCGCATTTATAAAGGTTTCGTGCCCGCGCGTAATACCCAAGCCCGGCCCACATCACCATAACTTGCTCTCGGTCGGCCTGCGCCAGATCAGTCACTTTTGGAAATTCGCGCAAAAATTTCTCCCAATAAGGGGCTGCATGAGGCACAGTCGTTTGCTGAAGCATAATCTCCGATAGCCATACGGCGTAAGGGTCAGGCATTTGTCCTTTTGCGCGGTCTTCGGGGCGCACCCGCCACGGCAAGGCTCGGCCCATACGGTCATACCAGTCCAAAAGCTGCGCGCGAAGCGTCTTAATCTGCGCATCTGACCAAATTTTAACCAAGATATATGGCTCCGTACTTTACCCTGCGGCGGGAATACGGCATGAGACAAGCTATGGATAGGCCTAAGCCCGATAATAATGCGCCCAATAAGGCATCTGTTGATAAAACACTTGATAAAACATTGGGCCGCAATCAACGTGAGCGTCACCGCAGCGCCAATTCGCGCATGACCGATTGGCTTGAGACCCAGCGCGGCCGCGCGCAATATCGCCCGCCCCCCCGCGCCGCCCGTGCGGTGAATAAGCTGATTAAACCTCTTGCTAAAAAAGCCGGCGGCAGCACGGCGAACCTGCGTCCCCATTGGCCGCAGATCGTTGGCGATAAACTTGCCCGTGTTAGCAAGCCCTCCCGTTTTGCCAGCGGCGCACGCGGGCGGACACTCGTAATTGAAGCCCCAAGCGCGGCAGCAGCGCTCATTACCTCCAATAGCACGCGGATTTTACAGCGCATAGAGACCGCGATCGGCCCGCATGATATTGCTCATCTTAAAGTCATTCACCGCCGCAACCGCGAGCAGCCACCCATAGACGCTCCTAAAAAATATGCCGCCCAGCGCGGCCTCACTCCCAGTGAACATGCGCAGCTTGAGGATAATCTTTCAAAACTCAAACACCAAGCTCTGCGTCCCGCCCTCGAAAAACTTGGAAAAAAGCTATACACTCGCCGTTAAGATATAATCTGTCATACCTCTAACCCTGAAAATGACAGTGATAATGATAATAAGGACTATATATATGCGCCGTTTTTTATTCACCCTCCTCTCTGCTGGTCTTGTCACTCTCAGCCCTACAATCTCTGCCCAAGTACCAGATTCTATTGCCGCCGTGCCCTTTGACGATGGTTATGCCTTTCTCGAAGCCCCCGGCGAGCATATTATCGGCTCTGATACCGCGCCCAATACACTTATTATGTATGCCTCCGTCACCTGCCCCCATTGTTCCCAATGGTTCACAACAGAATGGGACCTGTTAAAAAGCGAGTTGATTGACACCGGAGAGCTTCGGGTCGTCTTTCGAGAATTTATAACCGGCCCGGCGCAAGTGGCTGTCACTGGATTCACCATCGCTAATTGCGGCCAGACAGAAAACTATATGGATATTATCTATCACCAAATGGCGGAGCAAAAGAACATTCTTGGCGGACTGCAAGCGGGTAAAGGTATTGAGGTTTACGATTCTACCCTAGAGATCGCGGGCGTAAAGAAAGAAGACCTTCCCGCCTGTTTCGAAGATCAAAGCCATTTCAACCGGCTAGAGACCTCAATGGCCCGCGCAGAAGCCGGCGGGCTTCAAGGGGTTCCCAGCTTTATTTTAAACGGTGAGACTTATAAAGGGAATGTCACCGCCAAAGACTTATCAAAACAGTTTAAAGCCGGCGTCTCTGCGCCTTAAGCCCAAATTTTACCTTACAACCTTCAAATGAGCCGCCTAAAGGGCGGTTTATCCACATAAGAGCGGGTAAAAGCCGTTATTCTTGTCACAAAATTTGACACTCAACTTGCCTTTTACCGCCAAATTGCGAGACTGACTTATGTTTATTAAATTCCATACTGATTCGAAGCGGCGCCTTATCCTCGCCGGAATAGCCAGCGCTCTGGCCTTAACCGCCTGCGGCAATGATGGGCCAAAAGCTAGCTCCGGCGGCGCGCAATCGGCCTATGAAGTCGAAGACGATCACGCCATTGGCAATCCAGATGCCAAAGTTACCGTGGTTGAATATGCCTCGGTTGTTTGTGGGGCTTGCGCCAACTTTCATACATCCGTCTACCCGGACTTTAAAAAGAAATATATTGATAGCGGGCTTGTACGCTTTGTATTTCGAGAGTTTCCAACTGCGCCGGAAAACCTTGCACAAGCTGGGTTTTTAATCGCTAATTGCGCCGCCGAAGATCGCTTCTTTGATAATATTTCCTTACAATTTAAACGCCAACGACAGATTTTCAAAGCCGCAGGCGATGGCACTGTGCGCAAAGAATATATCGCGATTGCCAAATCTGCAGGCCTATCGGAAGACGAGTTTGATGCTTGTCTTCAAAATGAAGAGGAAATCACCCGTTACAAAGCCGTCTATCAAGGAGGCGTTGATGCCGGCGTATCTTCAACGCCAACATTTTTCGTCAACGGCGAAAATGTAAAGCGCACCGCTAGCGGCTCTCAGCTCTTTACGATGGAATCATGGGATGAATATCTCGCCCCGCTTTTGGGTGATGACGCGCCCCCGCCAGAGACCAAGCCCGATGATGCGGACAGCCCCTCTGCGGAGGACGGCCAGCACTAATGGGTACGCTCGCGTTCAATCAAATCAACTTGACCGGTTTTAAGTCCTTCGTCGACTCAACCGATTTTGTGATTGAACCGGGCCTCACAGGGGTCGTTGGACCTAATGGCTGCGGTAAATCTAATCTTCTCGAAGCCATCCGCTGGGTCATGGGGGCTAATTCCGCCAAAGCTATGCGCGGCGCGGCGATGGACGATGTTATTTTTAACGGCACGAAACAGCGCCCAGGCCGCAATCAAGCGCAGGTCATGCTGACCATTGACAATAAAGCACGCTTGGCCCCGCCTATGTTTAATGATGACGATACCCTCGAAGTCGCCCGCATTATCACCAAGGGCAAAGGCAGCACCTATAAAGTCAATGGCAAGACCGTACGGGCCAAAGATATTCAGCTTTTATTTGCCGATGCTAGTACAGGTGCCAATTCCCCCGCGCTTGTTCGCCAAGGCCAAATTAACGAGCTAATTTCCGCTAAACCATCTTCGCGCAGACGTATCTTGGAAGAAGCCGCAGGGATTTCAGGCTTGCATACACGCCGCCATGAAGCGGAGCTGCGTTTGCGGGCTGCGGAAAATAATCTTTCCCGCCTTGATGACGTGATTGCGCAAATCGAAAGCCAAATATTATCCCTCCGCCGCCAAGCACGCCAAGCCACACGTTATCGCCGCCTTGCGGGGGAAATTCACGAATACCGCTCTTTATTATGGCTTAAACGTTGGCAGGATTCCCTTAGCACATTAAAGGCTGCCAAACATGCCAAATCCCAGTGCGAAACCCAAGTCCAAGATTTATCCAAAGCCGCCTCACAGGCCACCCGCCTCGCCGGAGAACTCTCCGAAAAGCTAGATCCGCGCCGCGAGGAACAACTTATTGCCGCCGCCGTTCTAGCCCGCCTTAACGCAGCCAAAGAAGCGCTTGAATCAGAAGAATCCAGCGTTAAATCCAATATTGAAAAACTCAGCCAGCAATTAGAGCAGCTTACGGGCGATATTCAGCGCGAGAGCGGCATTGTTGATGATGCGGCCCACGCCGAAAGCCGCCTATCTGAAGAGTTCAGCGCCCTATCCTCTGCGGAAGATAATGATGCCGCCGTCGACGCCGCCGAAATTGAAGCGGGACAAGCGGCACAAAAACGCACGGAGCTTGAGCAGCGCTATAGTGATATGACCCGGCAAATGGCCGATAAAAATGCCCGTAAAGACGCCGCTCTTAGAGATGTAGAACGCGGCGGGCAGCGGCTTGAGCGGGTGACAAAAGACCGCGACGAGGTCAGACTTAAACTCGGCAGGCTCAGCACAGATAGCGCCGATAAAACATCGGGGAATCTATTCATCTCTGCCGCGCAAGAGGCGCTAGAGGCGCTTACCGCAGCTCGGGAAACAGAGCAAAAACGGATGCAAGAACGCGCAGACGCCGAAGCCGTTGACCACGCGGCCCGCGATGCTCTCGCGGATATTCGCCAAAGCTTTGGCAAGCTAACGGCGGAGCGCGACGCCCTGCAAAATTTTCTTAAGACTGCCAACCTAGGCACTTTCACGCCGGTTTTGGCCGAAATGAAAGTCAAAGCCGGCTTTGAAACCGCCCTTGCCGCCGCCCTTGGAGATGACCTTGACGGTAGTCTAGACGGCAGCGCACCGCTACATTGGGCCGGTGCAAAACAGCCGCAGCAAGATTTGCCTATTGGGGTGACGCCGCTCTCTGAGCTTGTCGACGCCCCAAGCGCGCTACGGGCGCGGCTATCGCAAATTGGACTCACCGAGGGCGATCCGGCCGCATTTGCATCCAAGCTCGCGCCGGGACAGCGCCTTGTAACACAAGGCGGCCATGTTCTGCGCTGGGACGGATTTGAAATTCGCCCTGATGCAGAAACAGCTGCCGCCAAACGATTACAACAACAAAACCGCCTCGATCAACTCGAGGATGAAATTACCCGCAGTGAAGGCCAGCTGGCAGATGCGCAGACCGCTTTTAACACCGCACAAACGGCACGGCAAACCGCTGTTGACGCCGCTCAAGCCGCCCGCCAAGCCTTGCCACATCTTGAAAAACGCGAACGCGCGGCGCAGGCCGCTGTCTCTCAATATGAAGCGGATATCGCCAAAGAAGCGGCGCAAAAAGCCGCTCTTGAAGATCGCCTTAACCGGCTCAACATGGAACTTAACGACGTAAAAGGCCAATATGATCGCGCGGAAGATTTGCTGCGGGCATTTGAAAATAGCGAAGATTTATCCGCCCAAAGCGAAGCCCTTCGAGCCGAACTTTTAACTGCCCGTGAAATCGCCGATGATGCCTCTGCCGCCTACCGGAGCCTGAAACGTGAGCTTGAAGCCCGCGCCGCCCGCCGTACCGCCATAGAAAAAGAACGCGCCGATTGGCAAAGACGCGGCAAGACAGCGGCGGACCGCATTGAAACCTTGCAAAAACGGCAAGCCCAAACAGAAACAACCTTAGCCGATGCCCGCATGGCCCCGGATGAATTCGAGGGCCGCCGCCAAGCCCTTATGACCGAGCTAGCTGAAGCCGAGAGCCGCCGCCAAGCCGCCGCCGACGGATTAGCCGCCGCAGAGAGTGAAGCCCGCGAAGCCGATATTGCCGCCCGCGCCGCCGAAACTGCCCACGGCCAAGCCCGCGAATCCCGCGCCGCCGCCAATGCCCATTTAGAAGCAGCGCAAAACCGCTTAGCTGAAAATGAAGCCCGCATTGCCGAGACATTAGAATGTACGCCTGATGAGCTTATCAAACATCTTGGGGATCTCTCGCCCGAATCGAAATTATCTGAACATGACATTGAACGTAAATTAGAACGGCTAAGCCGGGAGCGCGAGAGCCTTGGCGGAGTCAACCTACGCGCTGATGAAGAAGTGGTCGAGCAAGAAGAGCGCGCAGCCGCCATGAATGATGAGCGCCAAGACTTAATTTCCGCGATTGCCCGCCTGCGCGAAGGTATTGATGAGCTCAATAGTGAAGGCCGCCAGAGGCTTTTGGCCGCCTTTGACGAAGTCAACGGACATTTTGGCCGTCTCTTCACAACGCTATTTGGCGGCGGCGAGGCGGCTTTGGCTCTCACCGAATCTGACGACCCCCTCGAGGCTGGGCTTGAAGTTATGGTAAGCCCGCCCGGTAAAAAACTTGGCTCTATGAGCCTTATGTCCGGCGGGGAACAGGCTTTAACGGCGACGGCGCTTATATTTGCGGTGTTCTTATCCAATCCAGCCCCGATTTGTGTGCTCGATGAGGTTGATGCCCCGCTTGATGATGCCAATGTCGCCCGCTATTGTAATCTTTTGGATGAAATGACCAAGCAGACGCAAACAAAATTCATTGCCATTACCCATAATCCCGTCACCATGAGCCGTATGGACCGGCTTTTTGGCGTCACAATGGCGGAACAAGGGGTCTCGCAGCTCCTGTCTATGCAGCTAAATGATGCCGAGCGCCTCGTCGCTGCAGAGTAACAGACTCACGGGCGAAAATTACGGCCATAATCAAAGCGTTATAAACCGCCCGTTTAATTTTCAAAACTAATTGAAATTAGCCATTAGAATCAAAGAGATAGATATGGCAGGATTCAGTTGACTTCATAAAGACCCGCGAGTAAGTTGCGCGCGCTTTTCAGGGTGACCTGCGAGGCGTTGACTGGGACATTATGCCGGACACAGAAGAACATATGCAAAATCTTTCAGATACCGAAAGATTGGATGAATTAAGCAAGAAACTTAACGCCAAGCGGCAAAGTCTCGCGCCTGAAACGTCTCATGCATCAAATTCACGGATGGCGGAAGGTTTCAAATACGCAAGCGAATTTAGCGCGGCGGTTTTGGTTGGTGCGGCTCTTGGATATGCCGTAGATAAAGGCCTTAATTCGTCTCCGTGGGGTTTGCTTATTGGTTTATTATTAGGTCTAGGCGGCGGTGTTATAAACATTATCCGCGCCGCACAAGAGACCTTAGCAACGGAAGATCTTGGACAAGACCTTCCCGAAACGAATGAGGAATAGGGCGTGATTGCAGCTGGTCTTGACCCCATCTCACAATTTGAAATCCACAAGCTCATTGAGCTGAAGATTGGTAAGTTTGATTTAAGCTTCACAAACTCGTCTTTAATGATGGTTGTTGCTGTAGTCTGTATTTGCGCCTGGCTTGTTTTATCATCAAAACGTGCCTTAATTCCAGGCCGCGCCCAATCTATTGCCGAACTTTCATATGAGTTTGTTGCCAATATGATCCGCTCCTCTGCAGGAACAGACGGGCTTCGTTTCTTCCCCTTTGTATTCTCACTCTTTATATTTATTCTTTTCGCCAATTTACTTGGCATGATCCCCTTCTTTTTCACCACCACCAGCCATATTATCGTGACCTTTACCCTTGCCATGCTCGTCATCGGTCTTGTGGTACTATACGGGGTTTGGAAAAATGGTTTTGGGTTTTTAAAACTATTTTGGCCATCCGGGGTTCCGATCATCTTAAAAGTCGTTTTGATTGTCCCCATTGAGATTATTTCCTTCATTTCCCGACCCATCAGTCTCTCTGTTCGGCTTTGGGCGAATATGTTCGCAGGGCATGTTCTGCTTAAACTTTTCGCTGGCTTTGCCATTTCAATGGTGACGGCTCTCGGCTTTTTTCCCGGCGCGCTTGGCGCGATCGTCCCATATGCTATGACATTGGCGCTGACTCCATTGGAGTTTCTTGTCGCCTTTGTTCAGGCCTACGTCTTTGCCCTTTTGACATGCGTTTATCTATCTGACGCGCTTCATCCAGGTCATTAATAACTGCAATTAACGCTTTTTTCATAGGAGATCATCATGGAAGCAGAAGCAGCAAAATTCATCGGTGCCGGTTTGGCTTGTTTAGGTATGGCAGGCGCGGGTATCGGTGTCGGTAATCTATTCGGTCAATATCTTTCAGGTGCACTCCGTAACCCATCCGCCGCTCCAGGTCAGTTCTCAAACCTTATCTTTGGTTTTGCCGTAACAGAAGCGCTCGGCATTTTCTCTTTCGCCGTCGCGCTTATCCTGCTTTTCGTCGTTTAATAACGATATTCAACGCAAGGCTTCGCTATGTTAAATGCGATTATGCTTACGGGATTAAGGCTGGCCGCTGCAGCTCCAAAAGGAGATCACGGCGGCGAGCATGCGGGCGACAAGGCTTTTCCTCCGTTTGACCCGACATATTTCCCATCCCAGATTTTTTGGCTCCTTGTGAGCTTTTTTGCGTTATATTTCATCCTTGGCCAAGTTCTCTTGCCGCGTATTGGTGAAACCATTGAAGAGCGTAATAACCGCATTGCGGATGATTTGGACAGCGCATCACGCATGCAGCGCGAAGCCGAAGATGCAGAAAAAACCTATGAACGTGCCTTGGCCGATGCTAAAGCCAAAGCACGCAATCACGCAGAAACAACACGTCAATCCATTGACGCTGAACTTGCAAAAGAATTAGAAATCGCCGATACGCAAGCTTTAAAACAGGCGGAAGCAGCAGATATACGCATTCGTAAGATTCGCACAGAGGCCATGGCAAATATTGACAATATTGCCGCTGAAGCTGCACAAGCAACTGTTGAGACCTTGATAGGCAAGAAAATCACCCTTGCCGCCGTCAAGAAAGTTATGGGCTAGGGCCGGAGACAAATATGCATTTTGATTTTGATCCAGCAAGTCCAACAATTTGGGTCTTCCTCTCGGTTGTCATCTTTTTCGCCGCACTTATTTATTTCGGTATTCACAAGAAAATTGGCAGCAGTCTTGATGCTCGCGCTGACGCCATTCGCAATGAACTTGATGAAGCCCGCCGCCTACGTGAAGAAGCACAAACGCTACTTGCCTCTTTTCAGCGCAAGCAAAAAGAAGCCGAAGAACAAGCCGAACATATTATTCGTCAAGCCCGCAAAGATGCCGAGTCTATGGCGGAACAAGCCCGCAAAGACCTTAAAGACCGGCTTGAGCGCCGGGCCGCTTTGGCAGAGGCGAAAATTGCCAATGCGGAGGCTCAAGCGCTTTCAGAGGTTAAGGCCAAAGCCGCCAAGGCCGCGATTGAAACTGCAGCCCGCTTACTTGAAAACAATATGACAGCGGCCAATCATACGGCGCTCGTTAAAAAAGGCATTGATAGCCTACCATCGACACTGTCTTAATATTAAATCATACAGCTAAATTATGTTGAGCCGCACGCCCTGCGGCTCTATATCATTTTGAATGAGTGGTTTTCCTGATAACCTGTCTTCACGCGGCCCGCTTGCGCGGTTGAAGAACATCCAAGCCCTGCGCGGGCTCGCTGCTTGCCTCGTGATGTTATCGCATTTATTCGTTATAGAGAAAAAATATAGCCAGGATCAAATCTTGCCGGATATTTTAAACTTTGGCATGGCGGGGGTAGATATATTCTTTGTCATCTCCGGCTTTATAATGGTCTATGTCACCCATAAATGGCAATCTAGCGCGGGCCGCCATATTCCAAAGTTTATCTGTGCCCGGGCCTTGCGTATTTATCCGCTGTATTGGGTTGTCTCCCTACCCCTATTGGGGCTTTATCTTTTACGGCCTGATCTTGTTTTTTCGGCCAGTATCTGGAATGAACCCGATCTTTTAAAGTCATTTCTTTTATGGCCAGATGAAGCCTTTCCATTATTAGAAATTGGCTGGACGCTTATTCATGAAATGAGTTTTTATCTTATTTTTGCGCTGATCCTTATCGCGCCGCGCCGCGTTCGCCCTGTCCTCATCATAGCTTGGGCAATCAGCGTTACTGCGGCTAATCTCATGGGCGCTGCTAGCTTAGGCCCTGTTAGCCGTGTTTTATCTCATCCTCTAACAGTTGAGTTTTGTTTAGGCGCTTTACTTGCTTACGGCGTTACCGCGCAAGAACCAAATAAAGCACCACCCATTGCATGGGCCTATATCCTGCTAAGTGTTTTAATTTTCAGCCTTAGCATTGCCGCGTTTCAATCCGGCGGCCAAACCCATCCTGGCATGGGCTGGCTACGGGTCGCAAGTTTTGGCATTAGTGCATTAGTGCTTCTAATGGGGGCATATATGTTAGAGTATAATGAAAAATTCGCACCAAAATGGAGCGTTAGTCTCGGTGATTGGTCTTATGCCCTTTACCTCACCCATATCCTAAGCCTGAGCCTTATAGGCCGTATATGGGCCCGCTATGATCAACCCGGCCAGTGGGATAATTTTATTATGTTGCCGCTTTGCCTTATAGGCGCTGTGGCAGCCGCAGGCTTGACGCATAAAATAATAGAGGCCCCCCTAATGAGGGCCTCAAAATTACTTCAAAAAAAGATATTTAATTAAAACCCTTTTATGGGCCTATATTAACCTCATCCGTATTCGCAGGGCGGAAAAATTAAAGGTTCCGTGCCTATTCGGCAGCGTCGAGTAAGTCTTCCGGCGGCGTCCACCGCAGAACGGGCTTACGGGCGGCGCGAGTTTCATCAAGACGGCGAAGCGGCGCGTGAATGGGCGCGGCTTTAAACATCTCGCTTTCGCCCGCTTTGGCTTTGGCAGCCAGATGACGCATAGAGCGAATGAAGCGGTCAAGCTCTTGCTTACTTTCGCTCTCGGTCGGTTCAATCAACATGGCCCCGTGGACAACCAATGGGAAATACATAGTCATCGGGTGGTAACCTTCGTCAATCATCGCCTTGGCAAAATCAAGCGTCTCGACGCCTGTATCTTTCAAGAAGCGGTCATCAAACAAAGCTTCGTGCATACATGTGCCGTCAAAGGCGGTTGTCATCACATCAGATAAAGACGCTTGCACATAATTTGCATTGAGCACCGCATCTTCTGTCGCCTGTTTTAGGCCGTCTGAGCCGTGGCTCATCATATAGCTGAGTGCGCGGGTATACATGCCCATATTGCCGTGAAAGGCGCACATACGGCCAAAACTCGCCGCCGCCTCGCCCTCGACATGTTCCACCAAATCAAAGCCATTATCTGATTTAACCACATAAGGCACAGGGGCATAGTCTTTCAGAGCATCGGAGAGAACTGTCGGGCCAGAGCCGGGGCCGCCGCCGCCGTGGGGCGTTGAAAATGTTTTATGCAAATTAATATGCATGGCATCCACGCCAAGATCACCGGGGCGAACGCGGCCCACGAGGGCGTTGAAATTCGCGCCGTCACAATAAAAATAACCGCCCGCCTGATGAATAAGATCAGCGATTTCGATAATGTCATTTTCAAATAATCCGCAAGTATTCGGATTGGTCAGCATAATCCCGGCAATATCATCAGATTTTTCCGCAAGCTTCGCCCGCAGGGCCGTCATATCTACGCGGCCTTTGTCATTAGCGGGGATTTCATCGACGTTAAAGCCGCATTGCACCGCCGTGGCCGGGTTAGTGCCGTGAGCGCTTTCGGGCACAAGCACGCGGCGGCGATGTGTTTCGCCGTCCGCATCTAGCCGCGCCCGTATCGCCATCATGCCGCAAAGCTCCCCGTGAGCTCCCGCCTTGGGCGTTAGCGCTACAGCGGGCATATTACACAGGGTCATAAGCCAATGGGACAAATCATACATCACCTCAAGGGCACCTTGCTTGGTCTGCACGGGCTGCAGCGGATGCACATCGGCAAAGCCCGGCATACGCGCGATCTTTTCATTAAGGCGCGGATTATGTTTCATAGTACAAGACCCGAGCGGATAAACGCCGAGATCAATAGCGTAGTTTTGCTGAGACAGGCGCACGTAATGGCGCATGGTTTCCGGCTCTGATAACCCTGGCAGGCCGATCTCCCCTTGGCGAGCATGAGCACCGAGACGAGACGCACCGCCTTTGGGCGCCGGTAAATCCACACCCGTATTTTGCGGCGTACCGACTTCGAAGATCAATTTTTCAACCTGATTAAGGGCTTTAGAGCCTGACATGGTCTCTGGTGCATTTCCATTGGCAGCTATAGCCGCAGGTGTCGTGGGGCGTCCTTGGTTGTTCATGACAACACCTCCTTCAGGGCCGCCTCATAGGCAGCAATATCTTCGGGTAAATTGGTTTCCGTCGCGCAGACAAGCAGCAAGCCGTCATCATCCCCCCCCGTAAGGCGCGAGAGCGGCACGCCGCCAATCACGCCTTTGTCCACAAGGGCGTCAACAACCTGCACGGCGGGGCGGTTGAGCTTTAGGGTGAACTCATTAAAGAATGTGTCGTTCACCAGTTCCACGCCGTCAATCGCCGAGAGGCGATCCGCCAGATCACAAGCGTTTTCATGATTAAGGGCGGCCATGTGCTGAATGCCCGCATCGCCCAAGAGGGTCATATGAATGGTAAAAGCAAGGCAGCATAACCCGCTATTGGTGCAAATATTCGAGGTCGCTTTTTCGCGGCGAATATGTTGCTCCCGCGTGGAAAGCGTCAGCACAAAGCCGCGATCACCATTGGCATCTACCGTCTCGCCGCAGACCCGGCCCGGCATTTGCCGCACAAGTTTTTGGCGGCAGGCAAAAAGTCCCACATGGGGCCCGCCGAAATTAAGCCCAACGCCGAGGCCTTGGCCTTCGCCGACGACAATATCTGCGCCTTGATGTCCGGGCGGCGTAATGGCCGCCAGTGCAACAGGCTCTGTGAAAACGGCAATTAACAAGGCTTTATGGGCATGAGCCTTTTCCGCAATCGGCGCGAGATCGATAATCTCGCCGAATACATTAGGGCTTTGAACAACGACACAGGCGGTGTCATCGTCAATATGGTCAATCACATTATCATCGCGGCCCGGACGGCAGCCCCGCTCATTAATATCAATATCCAATGTCGAAGCGAGGGTTTGAGTCGCCGCCGCATAATGGGGGTGAAGCCCCGGCGCAAGGATGGCTTTTTTCTTGCGCGTCACGCGCTTGGCCATCACCACCGCTTCGGCGCAGGCAGTCGAGCCGTCATACATAGAGGCATTGGCCACATCCATCCCCGTTAACAGCGCCACTTGGGTTTGAAATTCAAAAAGCGTCTGAAGCGTGCCTTGGGAAATCTCTGGCTGATAGGGGGTATAGGCGGTGAGAAATTCACTCCGCTGTATAAGGTGATCCACACTCGCAGGGATATGGTGACGGTAAGCCCCCGCCCCGCAGAAAAACGGCCCGCTCCCTGCGGCGGTTGATTTAGCAGAAAGATTAGCGAAATAACGCTCCACGGCAGCTTCGGATTGATGGTTCGGTAAATCAATTAAGCCGTTAAGCCGCGCCGACTCGGGTACATCTTGAAATAAATCATCAATATGAGACACACCAATTTTCGCCAGCATCTCGCTGCGGTTCTGGTCACTTAAAGGAAGGTAACGCATTTAATTATCTTTCTTTTATTCAACTGAAGCTCTCACCCTGCGGAGACCATTCATTTAATCTTAGCCCTTATCCTGAGGGGATATCTTAAAGCCCGTCACAAAAACTCTTATAAGCCGCTGCGTCCATCAGGGCGTCAAGCTCGCCCGCATCTTTGATTTTAATTTTCAAAAACCAGCCTTCGCCTTCGGGAGAGGCATTGACCGTCTCTGGCGCATCTTCAAGGGCCTCATTGACGGCAATGACTTCACCCGCAACAGGGGTATAGACATCGGACGCGGCCTTAACGGATTCGACCACGGCGGCTTCATCACCCTTGGCCATATCGCGGCCAATTTCGGGCAGTTCCACATAGACAACATCCCCGAGCGCTTTCGCCGCATAGACGGAAATACCAATTATTCCTGTGTCGCCGTCCACTTTGACCCATTCATGCTCTTCTGTATATTTAACCGTCATTTTAAGCTCCTCTGTAATAATTATGCGGCGCAAAAGGGAGTTTTACCACTTTCGCCGGACGCGCTTTGCCGCGCACCATTAATTCTATATCTGTACCCGCTTTAGCATATTTCCGCGCGACATAGCCCATAGCGATGGGGCCGCCGACAGTGGGGCCAAAGCCGCCAGATGTGATCTCTCCGATCACCTCACCGCCGACTTGGATCTCTGTATGCTCCCGCGCCGGTGCGCGGCCTTCGGGCAATATGCCGACAAGGCGTTTGGTGGATTTATCGGCCATATCGGCGGCGACGCGCGCCGCGCCGAGATAACCCGCATCGGCGCTGCGGCGATGTTTTTGCACCGACCAAATCAAGCCTGCCTCAATCGGCGACACTTTCGTGTCGATATCATGGCCGTATAGGCAAAGCCCCGCTTCAAGGCGCAGGCTATCGCGCGCCCCAAGGCCGATCATTTCAACCTCATCTTCCGCGAGTAGCAAATCCACAAGCTCATTCACATCATCATGTTTGACGGAGATTTCATAGCCGTCCTCCCCGGTATAACCGGAGCGGGAGACATGCACCCATATGGACGGCGTCAAGGGCAAATCCGTATGGGTCATAAAGACTAAATCTTTCACCGATGGATTAAGCCGCCCTAGAACGTCTGCCGCTTTTGGCCCTTGCAGCGCAATCAGCGAGAGCGTGTCATCGGCCACATCCAAGCTCACCCCGCTTGGGAGGTGCTTTGTGATATGTTTAAAATCATCCGCCTTACAGCCTGCATTAACGACCAAATAAAGCTTATGAGTATGGCCATCAAACCCAAGGCGGGAGATCATCAAATCATCTAAAATCCCGCCGTCTTCATTCAGGAATTGGCTATAGCGCTGCTGGCCGGGTTTCAGATCGGAAATACTGGCAGGGACAAGCTTTTCGAGCGCTGCTGCTGCCGTCTCAAACTGACCGTCATCGGCGAAAATAAAACATTGCCCCATATGGGAGACATCAAATAATCCGGCTTGCTCGCGGGTATGGATATGTTCTTTCAGCACGCCGAGCGGATATTGCACGGGCATGTCATAGCCCGCAAAGGGTACCATTTTCGCCCCTAAAGCCACATGTTTATCAAAGAGTTTGGTTTTCAAAAGATCAGACATAGGCGCACTTTCCGCTTCCGCGTTATAAGTGCCACCCGCTGTCTTATCGGACCTGAGAGATTCACGCGAAGGGTCTGCGCTTACTCCGTCGGCGGGGCGTTTCACCAAATCACCCGCTTTCCAGCGTTTTAACCTCCAAGCGGTCCATTTTACCTGAGAGTTTCCGGTGGCGGTTGCTCCTTCGGCGGCCCTTAAGCTAAGGACGCTCTCCCGCTTGGAAGAGTTAGCAGCCATATGCGGGATTCTTTTTTACGAGTCAATCTAATCCATGCAGCAAATTATTCATCTTTTAGAGGTATAGGGACAGCAACATAAGGAAAATAACGATGTCAGACGAGAATATGGCCGGTTCCGGTTCAGGAAAATCAGAGGCAGAAATTGCCTTTGCTTTGGTTAATAAGCTGAAAGGCCAAGGGGTTTGGGGGGAGAAAAACCTCGGCTCAATCCTTGATATGTTCGCAGAATGTTTGGATGCCGCCAAAGGACTGCGGGCCTATCCGGGGCAAAACCGTATTGATGCGCCGGTCAAAACACCGGGACGATCAACTGCTCAAGCTGTGCCGCAAAATACGGCCACAGCCGCGCCGCAGCCTAATGCCGTGCAAATGCAACAGGCCCAAATTCAAGCGCAAGTGCAGGCCCAAGCTCAGGCTCAGGCTCAGGCTCAGGCGAAAGCCCGCGCTCAAGCACAGTTACAACAACAGACAATGCAGCAATCTTTTAAACAGGGCTAGCGCGGCTTACATCCGGTCAGGAATCTCAATCGCCAATATATCAAGGCCCATTTCAATCTGGCGCAAGGTCGTTTGCGCCAAACTAAGGCGCGAGGCTTTTACATCCGCCTCTATGCCGTCTTGCAAGATCGGGCATTCCGTGTAAAAGCGTGAAAAGCTTTGGGCGAGGCTAAATATATGCTCGCATAAAATATGCGGAGAGCGTTTTTGGGCCGCGCCGTCGACGGCCCGTCCGAAGCTATCTAGGGCCAAAACAAGCGCTTTTTCTGTACTATGTTCCGGCCTTATCGCGCCGCTCTCAAGCCCTGCAGCTTCGGCTTTGCGCAAAATGGACTTAATCCGCACCGCTGCATATAAAAGATAGGGCCCAGTTTTACCCTCAAAAGATGTAAAGCGGTCAAGATCAAACACATAATTGGTCAAGGGCTGGTTTTGAAGATCTGCAAATTTAAGGGCGGCTACAGCGATTTTATGGGCAATATCCGCCATCTCATTGGCATCGAAATCATCACCAATACCGACATCTTTTAGGCGCTGCAAAGCCGCATCTTTGGCCATGGCGATGAGATCATCCAACCGCAACACACCGCCTTCACGGGTTTTAAACGGTTTGCCATCTGTACCGTTCATCGTACCAAAGCCGATATGTTCCATAGCCTCGGCCCTGAACCACCCCGCTTTTACAGCGGCGCGAAAAACCTGCTGGAAATGCAGGGCTTGGCGTTGGTCGACCACATATAAAATAAGGTCGGGATTATATTCAGCTTTCCGGTCAACCAAGGTTGCAAGGTCAGTTGTATGATAAAGCACCGCCCCAGACGAAGCCCGTAAAATCACTGGCGGCATGTCTTTTTTATCATCATCCTGCGCGACATTAATAATCAGCGCCCCGTCGCTATCTTCGGCTATGCCCGCCTTAACGAGGCCGTCGATCATAGAAGGTATCAGCGGGTCAACCGCCGCCTCCCCTTTCCACAGATCAAACTCAACATTTAAAGAGCCATAACCAATTTTTAGCGCCTCAACAGAGACGGCAATAAAATGATCGAGCAAAGCGCGATAACCTCGCCGCCCCGCTTGTAGCTCTGCGGTAGCGCGGCGGGAGCGCTCAAGGCGGTCTGGATCTGATTTAGCTTTATTACTAGCCAGCGGATAAAGCCGCGCAAGATCATCCATAGTTACGGGAGATTGCGCCGGATAATCGCCGCTAAATTCGGGATCAAAATAAGGTAGCTCTGGCTGCTCATCTTCTAATTCCGAGACGAGGTGACCCATTTGAAGCCCCCAATCACCCATGTGAACATCGCCAATTACCTGATGACCTTGGACACGAAACAAGCGCTTTATCGCTTCGCCTAAAACCGCTGAACGTAAGTGGCCTACATGCATGGGCTTAGCGACATTCGCCCCGCCGTAATCTACCATCACTGTCAAAGGCTTTTCGGCTTTGACAATGCCGGTGGTTTCATCCCCCACCAAAGCGATAGCCGCCCGCGTAATCAACCCATCAGATGGATGGATATTAATAAAGCCCGGCCCTGCAATCTCAAGCTGCGCTATATCAGCATGACCCTCGAGCTGTCCAGTTATCGCCGCTGCAATATCGCGCGGACTTTTTGTCTCGCCTTGTTTTTTAAAATATCCCGCCACAGGCATGGCTGCGTTACATTGAAAGGGCGCCAGATCAGGGCGCGCAGAGACAACAACATTGGCAAAACCTTGTGGATAGCCGAGCGCCTCAAAGGCTGTTGTCACAGCCATATTTAAGTGATCTAAAACAGTCATCAGACAGCCCCCTTGGCAATCCTAATTAAACACATAAACCTTACGGTTTAAAACCGAGAATAATACAGCTTTAATTTTGTCCCGCAGACGGGCGGAAACGTTTGCCGTCTGCATTAAATTGCCGCTGTTCAGGCGTGGTCACATAGCCAACAATAATCTCAAAATTCTCACCAGATGTACCACTATCCGCGCGGGGAATTTCAATGCGGTTTATACGTTCTTTAACAGATACACGGTCAGAGCCTTTGGGGAATTTAACGACAACTGGAAATTCAAGCTTTTCAATTACCGCGATATTTTTGCGGGTGACAGCGACAAACATATTATAACTATGGGTATCACCTTGTGCTTTGGGCCCCCGGCCTGCTTCAAATTCAATTTCCAAATCAGCAACAATCGGGCGATCACTGAAATAGCGGCACAAGCTTTTTACATCTGAAATTTCAGCAGTAAAACCAACATTTGAAAAACTTTCACTACCGTCAAAATTTACAATACGGGAGGCATCATAAAGAGCAAAGGCCCGCGGGCAAGGCGCAGGGTTTCGTTCAGCCGCTTCACCAATAGCCAGAGCATCGCGTGTCGATTGGCAGGCTGTTAGCGCAAGCCCAATAATTAAAGCCGTAGAGAGTATATTTTGTCTTTTTGGCATGATAGCCCTATCATCATTGTCTTTACGGGCGAAGCTTTAGCCCTTATCTAATAGCCTCATAAACAGTTCATCGCTGCGCCGCAACGGATTCGAACACGAAAGCCGTGCAAATGAGGATAAATTAATGCAAACATCTGAAAAATCCACGGCTCGAGCTAAGAAGACCTTGCTTCTCGCCTCTCCGCGCGGCTTTTGCGCTGGTGTTGATCGCGCGATACAAATCGTTGAAAAATCACTCGAGAAATATGGCGCTCCTATTTATGTCCGCCATGAAATTGTCCACAACCGCCACGTCGTGAGCCGCCTTGAAAATATGGGCGCTATTTTTGTTACTGAACTTGATGAGTGTCCGGATGATCGCCCCGTTGTTTTTAGTGCTCACGGGGTACCCAAATCCGTCCCGGCCGCCGCCCAAGCCAGAGACATGACATTCCTTGACGCCACCTGCCCCCTTGTCTCAAAAGTCCATATTGAGGCAGAACGCCACGCTAAAAACGAACGGCACATCTTACTTATCGGTCATGCAGGTCATCCCGAAGTTATCGGGACCATGGGACAATTACCAAAAGGGCATATGAGCCTAATCGAAACTGAAGATGACGCTAAAAACTTCACACCGAAGAATCCAGAAAATCTAGCCCTTGTCACCCAAACGACTTTATCTGTTGATGATACGGCGGCGCTTATTAAAATCCTGAAAACCCGATTTCCAAATATTGCTCTGCCCTATAAGGAAGATATTTGTTATGCGACGACAAACCGTCAGGCAGCGGTCAAAGCTATTGCCGAAACTTGTGATTTATTACTCGTGATTGGGGCCCAAAACTCATCTAATTCTAAACGCCTCGTTGAAGTTGGGGCCTTGGCCGGAGCAAGCAAAGCCATGTTAGTTTCCAGCGCCGATGATTTGAATTGGGACATTGTCGATAGGGCAAAAACTATTGGATTGTCATCAGGGGCGAGTGCGCCAGAATATCTCACAACCGGGCTGATTGCAGCCCTTAAAAGCCGCTATAATATGACGATTCAAGAAGTTGAAGTCGTAAAAGAAAATGTAATCTTCCGCTTGCCGCGTCAACTCCGCAGCAAGCCTGCCGCGTAATGCCGCGTCCTGCAACGCCTCAAAACAAAACCAAGTCCCGTGCGGTTAAGTTCAATAGAGCTGGCTCCAAGGGGGGTGAAAACCTTGTAATTTACACGGACGGGGCCTGTTCTGGTAATCCTGGCCCGGGCGGCTGGGGGGTTTTGATGAAATTTGGCCGCCATGAAAAAGAGCTTTACGGCGGGGAGCCAGACACCACCAATAACCGTATGGAAATGATGGCCGCTATCGAAGCCCTACGCGCGGTAAAACCCGGCTTTAGCGGCTCCATAGATTTATGGACTGATAGCACTTATGTTATGAAGGGGATCACAGAATGGATTCATGGCTGGAAGCGCCGGGGCTGGAAAAAAGCAGATAAAAAACCCGTCATTAATAGCGATCTATGGAAAATTCTCGATACGCTCAATCAAGAGCATAATGTAAATTGGCATTGGGTAAAAGGCCATGCGGGCGTTGAAGGCAATGAACGCGCTGATGAACTCGCACGGCGCGGGATTAAGCGTTAAAGATATCATAATTCATTATAGGTTTTGCTCTGATCCAATAGCATATAAACCTATCCGCTTATGCCTAATGAATAGGGTTTTCGTTATGAAAAGACATAAACCGAAGATTGATTTATGGCTCATACTCGTTTTGATTGGGTCATTAATATTACCCATCCTTATCTTTGACATTGAGCGGCCTAAGGCCTAAAGCGAATAAAGGCTTTTAGGGCTGAAAAACCAGTTTAATACGCTGCATTGACCTTAAAAGGACTTATTAACCATAACCTATGAATTCGCTTATATTGCGCGGTATTTTACAGTTTCACCCATAATATTCACGATTTTTCCATAAAGTTTATATAGCTTTGAGCTATGAGTACTGATGATGGTCATAGACGTAATGCCCTCGCTTTATTATCCGCTCAGGATATTTATAAAGAGATGGATCATATCAAAACAGGTTTAGCTCTTTATGATAATGAGCTGAATTTGGTGTTTGCCAATAAAACCATTCGCGGCTACCTGCCCACCCTATATGCGAGTCTTGATGCAGGCCAGACTATGGAAGCCAGCATTTTGGCTCAGGTCAAGGTCATCTACCCAGCACTTGATCACGGCACATATCAAAAGCAGGCTGCCTATATTTATGATATGATAAAAAACTCTGGTACATTAGAAGTCACTACGCCTTCGGGCCTTAAACTTAATAGCTCATATGACCGAACGCCATCAGGCGCCTATATCGTAACAACCACGGACGTTACGGAACGCATTAAAAATGAAGAAAACCTCCTAAGGTCATGCTCGGCTGCTGAGTCTGCCAATCAAGCTAAAACCGAATTTTTAGCGAATATGTCTCATGAAATTAGAACGCCTTTATCCGGCGTGCTTCTTGCATCACAATTATTACAAGGCAAACTTCAGAGTTTAAATACGCCTGAACTCGATCAGCTCGCGTCTATATTGGTTGAAACAACCCAGCACCTCAGCGGGGTGATTAATAATGTTCTTAATTTATCGAAAATAGAGGCCGGCGAAGTTGAGATTAATCTTTCAAATAACAACTTAGCTCAGATGCTGAAATCTATCATCGACTCGCAAAAAGTCATTGCCGCAGAGAAAGACATCGACCTTAAATTTATCGTTGCGCCGGATATACCGCAGCAGCTTTTATATGATGAAACCCGCGTGCGGCAATGCGTGACAAATCTTGTAACAAACGCCCTTAAATTTACGCACCAAGGCCATATCACCCTTGCTGCAATGATGGAGCCGGAAGATAACCGCGTCATTATTCATGTGGCCGATACAGGCCCAGGGATTTCACCCGATAAGCAAGCTCATATTTTTGGCCGGTTTGCTCAAGCAGATCACGAAACGCCAAATACCCCAGCGGGAACGGGGCTTGGGCTAACTATTAGCCGCAAGCTTGCGCAGCTTATGGGAGGTGATATCACATTAAAATCTGAACTTAAAAAGGGCTCTGTTTTCAGCTTAAGTTTTATCACTGAGCCTGCTCCATGTGAAACAGAAGTTTTAAACCGCGCCGCCAGTTAATAAACAGAGCGCGGCAAAGTTCCGGCTCTATTAATTGTTATTTTCGATCTTTACACGGTTAAATACGGCCTCATAAAATATCGTGCCCAAAATATAAGTCCCTGCCATAATAACGCCGCGGATTGTACCCGATATTTTAGACGTCCCAATACGGTTACGATAGCGTACAGGAATTTCTTTATAACGCAGGCCGTGTTTAAGTGCCCGCACTTGCATTTCTACAGTCCAACCAAAAGTTGGCGCCTGCATATTCAGCCGTTCTAAGGATTTCATATCTATTGCGCGAAACGGGCCTAAATCTGTATATTGACCGCCCCAAAACAAGTTCATCAGCCAACATGCCAGCGCATTTCCAAATTGTTGCGGCACAGTTAGCGCGCCTTTTTCAACATCGCCAGATAACCGCGAGCCAATAACAAAATCGACATCACCGTCAATAATCGGCTGCACAAGCGCCGTTAGCTCCTCGGGGTAATCCGACGCATCCCCGTCCATAAACACAATAATATCACAAGGCTGGGCCGTCTTAATCCCCGCAAGACAGGCGCGGCCATACCCCGCTTCGGGCACATCAATTACTTCCGCCCCCGCAGCCCGGGCCACCGCAGCCGTATTATCCGTTGAGCCATTATTCGCAATAATAATTCGGGAAACTTGGTCAGGAATTTCAGCAATAACTTTGCCAATCGCCTCTTGCTCATTCATTGCAGGAATAACAACATTTATAACTGGTTTCCGCTCAGCCATAACGGCGGTTCCTATAGATTTCATAGGCAATAATGAGCAAAGGAATAGTGAATTGAAGCGGCACGACAATATTGGAATAATATTCATAAACGCCGCGCTCACCCATCGCATAGCGCACATAATAAAGCGCAATCGTTCCGCTGAGCAGGGTTAATCCGTAGCTCGGCACGAAGGGTAAAAATACAAAAGCCCAATATAAATACCATGGATAGCCCGTCGGAGATAAAAACAATAGAGCCGCCGTCACCACCATTAAAGCCGCCGGCAAGGTCTCGTCATCGGCCTTTTTAACAAAACCGTAATAAAGAGACATAAGGGTCAATATTACGGCAATGAAAATACGGCTTAAACGGCCCGGCGCGATGGTAAAAGGCTCAAAGGCCGCAAAGATGATCGGGAAGATAAAACTACTACGCTGCCATTCCCCTGTATAGGCTGTCAGGCCGCTATTCTCGCCAATCGATAATAAAAGCGGTAGATTAAATAGGCCCGATAAAATAGCCGTCATTCCGGCAATACAGATGTAAAAAACAGGCTGCCTACGCCAAGCCCGAAAGAGTATAGGTGCAAGTAAAAGCGGCCAAAGCTTTACGGCCGCCGCAAGCGATAAAGCCGTTGCAGCCTTAAGCGGGGCGCGGCGTTTGACCCAAAGCAGCGTTAACAAAATAAGCGGCACGAGGATTAAATCCATATGGGCGACATTATACCCACTGTAAATCAACAGCGGGTTCAACGCATATAGCAAGGCCCATTTACCATCTCGTCCATAGGCCTGTAATGTCTTCACCAGTAGAAATAAAGCCAAACCATCAATCAAAATATAAACTATCCGCAGTACATCTAAATTTAGCGGATCTATCAAGGCCGCCGCCGCAAAAACTGCTTGGGCAACCGGCGGGTAAATCGTGCGGAGTTCTGGGTAATTAATTCGGTAGGTTATCTGGCCCTGCGCGTTATCAAACTCATGTAGCTGACGAATCTGAACATTATCGCTGGCTGCGCCGTCTATGATCTCTTTGGGCGAATAATCATAAGGATTAAGGCCTTGGACGCTCACTGCGCCGTCCCAAAGATAACGGTTCCAATCATCTTCATAAATCGGAACAGAGCCTATAAATAAAACCCGGTATAAAAGGCCCAGCGCCAATAAACCATAAAGTCCGCGCCGCGGTAAGTCTGTTGATTTCAGCGCCGTGATTAATAGCATGGCAAATAAGGCACCAATGAAAAGCGCCGCAGAAAATTGAATATAAGGGTGATCAAATGTAGTCGTTCCCAACACAAAACCGCCGGATAAAAACCGAATATAAATCATGACCGCCCCAATAAGGGCGCTGATATAGCCGATATAGCTTTGACCTTGTGTCATAGGTAAAATGTAAACCGCCCTCTAAGGCATATACAATCTAGGAGCCGTAACTACCGCCGCCGCGCGGGGGTTGTTGAGGCCGCTGGGGCCGCTGGGATTGCCGCTGCGGCGCTTGACGGCGCTGCGGTGTAGCCAGTTTTGTTCCTTTAGGTACAACATAGTTATCAGCAGTATAATTGAGCTTAGTGTATTTAATGTCACGCCCTGTATTTAAGCGCCCCCGCAGGGCGGTGTTGGCATGGCTTTTGACATGTTTCATGATGGCCTTATCATCATTTTTAAATAGGCTCTCTTTATACCAATCATAAATAGGGGTGAGGGTTACAACCCCTTTATTAGGCGAGACAATACCGCGTGAATTAACATAGCGCATACCTAACTCCGCCAAGCGCTCATGGACACTCTCTGCTTGATAGGCCGTATCACTAATACACGGTGCACCTTTCACCCCTTGATAAAGTCCGTAAAGAACATTGGGGTCATCAAATTCAGATAATATCTTATTTTCGACATCTGCGATGGAATAGCTTTGCCCGTCTATATCGACTCGCTTTTTCGTCCATAACTTCCCTGGCTTTTCACCGGACCCGCGAAAAGATTTAAGGTTCGTTTTCTTTGTGTCAGATGCAATCGCCTTGACAACCAAAATATTTTGTAAATTAAGCCAATGAGCCAAACGCGCATCTGCATCAAGACTGGCGGTATCAACAGCCGTTAGCATGGATTCATATTCTGATACAACCGGCAAGCCTTTTTCACGTAGGAGTTTATAAGCAATCGCAGGGCGGCCTTTCTCATTCACAGAAAGCCGCTCCATTAAGCGGTTCATGATTGTATAATCAACAGGCGGCTCCGTAATCGCGTCAGTCGCAACATCAGTTCCAACGTCCGCATCAGCCGAAATCGGGGCAGCAACCTCTGGGTTTTGCGGCACAATTTCAGAGGACGTTTTGGGCGTATTCTCAGCAAGGCTCTCAGCAAGACTGTCGGGCGCATTAGCCGGCTGTGCAACATCCGAAGCCTGCTGCGCAGTAGAAAATGAACTCGCCATCATGAGCCCCGCAATGGCCGCAGATGTAAGATAAAGCCTAGAACGTATTGAAATATGCGGCATAAACCCACCTGTAGAAAAGTAACAATATAAACTTAATCGTAGCACAGGGGTTCAGACAAGCCACAGCGCTTCACAAAACAGTGAAAACTTTTATGAAAAGAGCCCTGCCGCAGAGGCAGGGCTCCAAACTAAGTCCATTTCAAAGGAGGAGGAGAGAGAGACTTAGTCATTCAAACTATTTGAACGCCCATTCAAGTTGGACGCCATATGTACGTGGTTGATTAACAATTCCAGAAAGGTTGTTGAAATCAATCGCGCTCACAAGTCCGTCAACATCCGTTAAGTTACGCACGAAAGCAGCCCCTGTCCACGGCCCATGACTATAACCAATACGTGCGCCGCCTTCGATCCAGCCTTGGCTTTCAAATTCAACGGATTCGTAAAGGAAGATATTCGCATCAGAGCGGTAAGCCCAATCTGTTGTCGCAAAAAACTCACCTTGACCAAGAGGGCGGCGGTAATCTGCAACCACATTTGCAATCCACTTCGGCGCATTAGGGAACGGATTCCCATCAATAAGCGCACCGCCTGTCACAGGGTCAATATCATCCAGAACTGTACAGGGCGCGCCGCAAGTCCCTGCCGTCAAGCCTTCATCTTGAATTTCCGTATCATTAAAGGATAAACCACCGGTTAGGGTGATATTTTCCGTTACAATCGCCGAGGTGTCAATTTCAAATCCGAATCCACGCCCCTGATCGGCATTCAGGAGTTGGTTGAAATTACCTGCGCCGCCAATGGCCGTTAATTGCTGATCGTCAATGGTATAATAAAAGGCCGAGGCATTAAACTTAACCCGATTATCAAAGAGGAAGGACTTTACGCCCACCTCAAAGGAATCAAGGGTCTCGGAATCCGCGGTTGTGACCACATCTCCAAAGAGAATACGGCCTTGAATACTCGGCGCGCGAAAGCCGCGCGCAACACGGCCATAAAAATTTATATCCTCATTCAGTGCATAAGTCGCGCTCAAGTCCCAGCTTAACTGGTCATCACCCACATTCACTTCGATTGGGCCCAGCGCTCCGGCCGTTCCCGTAAACGGCGCAATCGTACGGTTCGCAACAAAGTCTTTATCATCATCGGAATAACGTAGGCCGCCTGAAACAGTGAGCTGGTCTGTTAACTTATAAGACACATTACCAAATAGAGCGAAGGACTCCGTATCTTGGAACTGGATAACAAACCCATTATCCGCACCGCCTGCTAATGTATCAAAATTAAACGATGTAATATCCAAATCTTCTTTGAAATAATATCCGCCAAGAGTCCAATTAAGTGCACTTGCTTTGGAGTTAGACAAACGGAACTCATGAGAGATTTGCTCGTGGAACTCAAGCCCATCGGCCGTCTCCGCAGGAAAAGGAATGACGCCTGGGCCAAAATTGCCCTCACCTAAAAAGGCCGCGCCAAAGCCGCCATCAACATCGCCGCGGGAGAACACATCCACCTCTTCAACGCCGAACACATAAGTCGCTGTAACCTCACCGAAATCATATTCTGCCTTTGACGTAATCCCAAAAGTTTGCAGGTCAAGCGTGCTGTCTGCGGCCGAATCAGAAAAACTAATCTCCCGGTCAAAACCGTCGCGAAAGCCGTTTTCTCCCGTCACAAGCGCATTGGCCTGAAAGCTGGTTTGTCCGCCGTCAAGATCACGGCCATGAACATTGATAAGCCAGCTAAAACGGTCTGTAGGTTTATATAAAAGCTGGGCCCGGTAAGCAAATTCATCAAATCCGCCAGCATCCCCATCAGAGCCGGGAATTACTTGGTTATCAATAAAGTCATCACGGCGTTGATAAAGGCCAGATAGCCGAATAGACACACTCTCGGTTACAGGGCCGCCAACCGCCCCTTCAAGCTGCACAGTATTAAAATTACCATAGCTTGTTTTCAAATAAGCATCGAGCTCATCCCCCGGCTTAACGCTATCAAACTTAATAATACCGGCAGGCGTGTTGCGTCCAAACAACGTCCCTTGCGGGCCGCGCAGGACTTCAACTTGTTTTGTATCAAAAACAGGAAAACCTTTAAGAACAGGGTTTTCATAAACCACTTCGTCATAAATGAAAGAGACAGGCTGGGACGCATTTAAATCAAAATCTGTATTCCCAAGGCCGCGAATATAAGCGCGCGGAAAAATACGTCCAAAAGAGCTTTCAATAATCAAGCTTGGCACGCGGGCAGACAGGAACTGAATATCATCCCCAGCCCCGCCGATTAAATCTAATGTATCACTCGGAAGCGCAGAAACTGAAATAGGCACGTCTTGGATATTCTCAGCCCGTTTTGTCGCCGTTACAATGACTTCATCAAATTCAAGGCCTGATGTCTGGGCCGTAGCTGGCAAGCTAATAGATAAGGCAAGCGCCGATATCATGAGGGGTGTTTTAGAAGGTCTTATCACAGCTTATATCTCCCTTAAGTGTAATAAGTGCCCGATAAGTGACAAATATATGAAACTCAAGCTAATCCTTAAGCCTGACAGTAATTTTACAGTAAGTGTGACAATCGCGCATAATAACAGCCATAAAAAAACCCGCTTTACTGCGGGTTTTAAAAAATAAATTTGGCCCAAATTACGTTAAGGCTTCGACCATTAAAGTTGTTCCTTTAACGGAGGACACTCTAAGCTCATCTCCGGCCTTGGCTGTGCCCGTATCCATGGCCGCGCGCCATTGGGTATCACCAACTTGTACCCGGCCTTGGCCCGTTTCAAAATCAGCAATCGCTTTTACACGCATACCCACCATAGATTTTGCGCGGTCATTTAAATCCGAATCTTCTTGTCCCATCATATTAGGGCGGAAATATTTATGTCCGGCAATAAGCAGCCCGACAGAGAGCACAAAGAAAAGCAAGAACTGAACTGGCCAGCCGATGACGGGGATAAAAAAAGCCAAGACGCCGACAATAAGCGCCGCAGCGGCCACCCATAAAATATAGGTTGTTCCCGTCAAGACTTCGAATACAAGCAGCACAACGCCAAGGATTAGCCATTTTGCGCCGTCCATGCTCTCAAGGAGCTGGACGATCACATTTCCATCACTATTCATAATCATAGGCTAGGTCTCCTTTTTACCGGCATTTAGCAGCGCTTCAAGCCCGCCCACTGTGGCTGCAAGGCTCGATAGCTCCGCAGGCACAATCAGTGTTTTCTGGTTCGGCGAGTCCGCAAGCTTACCAAAGGCTTTGACATAATCCTGCGCCACAAAGTAATTCACGGCGTTCACATCCCCTTGCGCAATAGCGTTAGATACCATCTCAGTGGCGCTCGCTTCAGCTTGCGCTTCGCGCTCACGGGCTTCGGCGTCAAGGAAGGCGGCTTCTTTGCGGCCCTCGGCCTCGCGAATGGCCGCTTCTTTCTCACCTTCCGCTTTCAGGATTTGTGACTGCTTGTGACCTTCGGCTAAAAGAATATCAGCCCGCTTCTCACGTTCTGCCTTCATTTGGCGGTTCATAACTTGGGTAATATCTGCCGGCGGGGAGAGGTCTTTAATCTCTATCCGCGTCACTTTTGTACCCCATGGGTCTGTCGCCGAATCGATCACGGTTAAAAGCTTGGCATTGATCTCATCACGTTTGGATAAGGTCTCATCAAGGTCCATCGAGCCGACAACTGTCCGCACATTGGTCAGGCAAAGATTTTTAATCGCGTTATCAAGGTTATTGACCTCATAAGCCGCTTGGCGGGCATCGACCACTTGGATAAAGACCACCGCATCAGCCGTAACCATAGCGTTATCCTTGGTAATCACGTCTTGGGACGGAATATCAATCACACGCTCGCGCATGTTCATTTTATAACCGATTGAATCGAAAAACGGATTAATAAAAGATAGTCCCGGCCGGAGCGTTCGGATATATTTACCAAAGCGCTCGACTGTATATTCCATGCCCTGCGGCACAGCTTTGATGGCGCGCATAAGTATAACGAGCGCTAAGGCCACCAAAATAATTGTAATGATATTACCTGCTGTCATGAGTATCCCTCCGTTTGACTGTTATATGTTAATCCTCCAAGATATTTAGGGTCAAGCCTATCGCTCCCACAGCTTTCGCCATAAGTTAACCCGCATATATAGCCGCCCAAACAGGCCGCCTAGAGACTGTAAATAGAGCTATAACTGCTCTAATAAGTAATCGCCGGAGGAAACATGATAGTCTCCGCCTGCTTCGACATTCAGCTCAGACACAATACCGTCCTTCACAAGCATGGAATAACGCTGTGAGCGTGCGCCCATGCCAAATCCGCTAGCATCCAATTCAAGGCCAATCGCTTTGGTGAAATCACCATTTCCGTCCGCAAGCATGAGCACATCATCACCAACGTTTTCCGCTTCGCCCCATGCGCCCATAACGAATACATCATTAACCGAGCAGCACGCAATTATGTCAACGCCTTTGGCTTTAAGCGCCGCTGCATTAGCCTGAAAACTCGGTAAATGTTTCGCCGAACACGTCGGCGTAAACGCGCCGGGCACCGCAAATAGAGCCACTGTTTTACCGGCAAATAAATCATCGGAGCTCATGGGGGCTGGGCCATCTGCGCCGAGCGTCATAAAGCTGGCTTGCGGAAGTTTATCACCGATTTTAATGCTCATTTTTCTCTCCGTCTATTTATATAATTTAGGAATGAATTTTATGATTTCAAGATATTGAAATTCGAAATTTGATCCTGATATATAGAGTATGAGCCATGATACAATATCAGATTTAACCCATAAATTCCTCATAGCCCTTCCTGGTATGGGGGACCACCGGTTTAAACAAAGCGTGATTTTTATTTGTCATCATGACCAAGATGGGACGATGGGCCTAATTATCAATAAACCCAAAGGGGATTTAACCCTATCGGACATGCTCCCGCAAATCGGGATAGAGGGTGATATTCAAAGCACAGATAATCACGTCTTAATGGGCGGCCCCGTAGATATTGACCGCGGCTTTGTGCTCCATAGTGATGATACGAAGCTTAGCGATAAAGGCACAGCCATGCCCCACGGACTTTATCTATCATCTAACCGCAGCGTTTTAGAAAGCCTTGTTAGCGGCGATGCGCCTAATAAAGCGCTTTTATTAATCGGCTATGCGGGATGGAACGGCGGACAGCTTGAGCGCGAGATTCAAGATAATACGTGGATTACCGCAAAGAGTGACCCAGACATTATCTTTAGCCAGAACCACAAAGGAAAGTGGGCGCGCGCTGTGCGTTCCCTTGGCATTTCACCCGAGCAACTCTCAGCCGTTGGTGGCCAAGCCTGAATTACCCATCACTGGACAATTTCGCATATATAATATGGTCTCGCCATTGCCCGTTAATTTTAAGATAACCTCGGGCCGTGCCCTCGGCCCTAAACCCAAGCGCAGACAAGAGCGCCATAGACGGCGCATTCTCTGGCTGCACAGCCGCTTCAATCCGGTGCAGGCCTAAATCTTGAAAACAAAACTCACACACCCGCCCAACAGCGGCGCGCCCATGGCCTTGGCCGCTGAAACCCTCCCCCATCCAATAACCAAGCTGCCCCGATTGCGCTACAGAGCGCTGTATACGGGTGACGTTCACCGCGCCGATTAAACGCTCACCGGGCAAACGAAATAAGTGAAAGTAAAAGCTATCGCCCCTACTCACCTGTCTTTTTAGCACAGATAATCTGTGTTTATAATTTCGCCGCAAAAGATGATCCGGGTTCCAACTTGGCTCCCACGGACTTAGGTGCTCGCGGCTATTTTCACGTAAGGCCGCCCAGTCCTCATAATCTGCCCAACGCGGATGCCGCATTAAAAGTGCACCGCCTCGGCTATTGGTCTGTAACACCGTATGAATATCAGCCGCCACGGCCATCTCCTGCGCCTAGAGTAAATCGGGGGTATGCCTTAAACTCGCCGCCCCGCTCGCCCGTCTCTTATGTGAATCAAGATATAGAACACACATAACATGACCGCGAGTGAAAACCATGTTAGCATATATTCAAAGTGATTATTCGCAATGTTCGGCTCTTTTGGCGGCAGATCATCCGCGCGGGTGACGCCGGGAACCGTTTCAATAAAAAACCGCATATCCGCATCATAACCGCTTAGGGCTGCCCAATCATAGCGCTCCATCATCGGATTAAACCCAAACCATCGGTTCGCCTGCGGCGTGCTTTCACTGCGCGGGCTGCCTTGTCTTTCGGCGGTTCGGACATAGCCAATCAGCCGAAGAGGCTGCGCGGTAATCGCTGCAGCGCCGTCTCTATCAGCGTCCGCAATCAAGCCAGTATCAGCAAAAAATATATGGCCTGCGCTGTCTACGGGCTGAAATACCCGCCACGTAATATCGCGGTTGCGGGCCGTAAAGACAAGGAACGGCGCATCAATCGGTAGGCTTTGCGCTTTTAAATCTACGCGGCGAAACTCTGCAAACGCGCCGTCATCCAAAAGCGCGGTAATCTGCGCAGTCGATGTTATCGGTTCCGCTTGCGCCGCCGCTTCAACTGCGGCCAAAAGCTCCGTTTTCCACGCCAAGCGGTCTTTTTGCCAAAAGCCTAGTTTCAGCAAAATAGCCAAACCCACCAGCGTTATCAGTGAGAGAATAATATGGGGGCGAAAATAAAATCTGCGCATACTCAAAAGGCTCAATAAAAGAGCCCGCGAGCGGTAAGGCTGCGGGCTGATTTAAATAGATTTGCCAAGGGCCTGCGCGTTAAACGCTAAATCCGAAAATGATATAGACAAAAGCAAATAGGAAGAGCCAGACCACATCAACAAAATGCCAATACCATGCCGCCGCTTCAAAGCCGAAATGCTTCTCAGGTCTGAACTTACCTTTTAGCAGCAAACCAAGACAGACCGCGAGGAAGATGGTTCCTATCAATACATGAAAACCGTGAAACCCTGTCGCGAGGAAGAAGGCTGACCCGTAAATATCCGTCGATAGCCACGGCGCTCCCGCTTCGCGGTGCGCAAAAGCTTCGATATATTCAATGCCCTGTAAGAAGGTAAAAAAGATGCCTAAAGCTACAGTTAGGATAAGACCCCATTTCGCAGACTTACGATCATTTTGAATAAGCGCATGATGGGCCCATGTCACGGTCGTTCCAGACAGCAGCAAAACTAATGTATTCATCAACGGCAAGTGCCACGGGTCAATCGCTGTAATACCCGGCGCCATAGAATCCGCATAAGCAGGCGCGTTTTCAAGGATATTTGTATCCCATGTGGCGCGAAATTTATGGAAAAGCCCCGCTTCAAAGAACATCCAAAACCAGCCGACAAAGAACATGGCTTCTTGGACGATAAACATAATCATGCCGTAACGCAGGCCAATTTCAACAACCGGCGTATGATCACCTGCCTCGGCTTCACGCACAACATCGCGCCACCAACAAAACATGACATAGGCGGCAAAAGCACATCCAACGGCAAGGATAATCCAGCCGCCACCCGCACCCTCACGCCCTTGGATCGTATCAAGTCCGCGGGCAAAGAAAAACTCTGCCATAGGGTTATCTCCGGTGCGGTCAACAAGGCCGGTGAAAAATGTGACCATGCCAAGGCCCCAAATAAGAGCCGCGCAGCCAGATAAGAACGGCCACGGACTTGGCGGAATAAGGTGATAGTCGTGTTCTACGGCATGTCCAGCCATCTTGCCCTCCGGGTCTTATTTACGCATCTCGGCTCTCGCCAATTTTGCCTTGCTATAACGCGGCTTTGCCCCGCTCGCAATAGTTTCTAGCCGTTTGCGGCCCTGTTAATTTAAACTCTCTTTTACGCCCGAAAGCTGCACGCTCGGTTTTGCGTTTTTTTCATCATCAATATCAAAAAATGTGTAAGAGAGGGTAATATCGCGCACGTCTTTCAGGCGCTTATCCTCATCTATTTGCGAATCAACATGAAAAAGCACCGGGAAGCTAATTTCTTGCCCAGGCTCAATACGCTGCTCGGTGAAACAGAAACATTCTGTTTTAATAAAAAACGGCGCGGCCTTGGTGGGTGTAACATTATAAGTTGCTGTGCCTGTAATCGCCCGATCAGACGTATTTTTGACCTTGTAATAAGCGAGGCCTGATTGACCGACATTCACGGTTAATTTCACTTGTTCGGGTTTAAAATCCCACGGCAAGCCCACTTGGACATTACTATCGAAATAAATATTCACCTTGCGGTCAAGGATTTCCGACAGATTTGTTTCCGCCTGTTTCGTCGTCCCCCCGTAGCCCGTCACCTTGCAAAAGGTGTCATAGAGCGGTTTTGAGGCAAAGCCGAGGCCCAGCATAGCAACGGCCACGCCAATTAAAATACGAGCCGTAAGTTTATGACGTGTCATGACAATGCGCCGCTGCGGGTTATCATGGTAACAAAGACAAACAGCATGAACCCAGCCAAAACAACCGCAAGGGCGATATTACGGCGGTTACGTGCTTTAAGTTCAGCTTCACTTGGCTGGTAAATTTCTGGGAACTCTTCATGCGGCATATCTTATCCAATCCAACCTGTCACAAGCGTTTCAAAGGCCAGCACAGCAAATATAGCAAAAAGATAGAGAATAGAATAGGCAAATAGGTCGCGGGCCACCTTATTCCCTTGGCGCACATCATAAAGGCTTTGCGGATTATCTTTCGCCGGTTCATCTCCCGCCTGAGAGCGCCAAACCCGATAAGCCAAATAAAGAAACGCCCCGTTTAACAGCCCGGCAATCACGCCATATATCACCCCACCAAGCCCAGTAAAAACCGGCAGCATAGTCACGGCCGCTAAGAGGACGCTGTAAGCCAATATTTGATGACGGGTTGATGCTGCTCCTTTAACATTAGGCATCATGGGAATCCCAACCTTTTCATAATCCCCGCGCTTATAGAGCGCCAAGGCCCAAAAATGAGGCGGCGTCCAGATAAAGATAATCGCAAAAAGCAGCACAGCATTCAGCGGCACATCACCTGTTACGGCAATCCATCCAATCATTGGCGGAAAGGCACCTGCCGCGCCGCCGATTACAATATTTTGCGGCGTGCGGCGTTTCAGCCACATGGAGTAAATCACAAGATAGAAAAAGATCGTAAACCCAAGCCATAGAGCCGCTGTTAGGTTTGCCACCCAATACAGACCCCATACGGAAATGGCGCTCACAAAAATGCCAAAGGTTAAAGCCGCCTCACCGGATATTTTCCCCTGCGGGAGCGGGCGGCCTCTGGTGCGGGTCATATGGGCGTCAATATCGGCGTCATACCACATATTCAGCGCCCCTGCGGCCCCGGCGCCTGCGGCAATACACAGGATAATCATAGCCCCAGAGAACCACGAGACGGTCCCCGGCGCGCAGACCAAACCAACCCAAGCGGTAAAGACGACAAGGCTCATGACACGGGGCTTCATGAGTGCAAAAAAGTCAGACGGTTCCGCAAGGCTTAGGCCCACGGGGGTGACAGTATCACTCATGATTGAGGCCGCCCTTTGTTCCAGAGCGGCCTTTTCAGAATTTGGCGATGTCGAACTGGCGTTCACATGACCCTCTTAAACTGCGGCCCATTAATGACCGTCATCATCCTTAATCACAGGAAGCTGATTAAATTGGTGATAAGGCGGCGGGGAGCTTAAGGTCCATTCCAGCGTATTTGCGCCTTCGCCCCAATAATTATCCTCAACCTTACGGCGGACAATCAAAGCCTCAGCCAGCCAAACAAAGAACAACACAACCGAGGCCAATGTTAAGTAAGCGCCCATTGTTGAAATGCTATTAAAATAAGCAAATTCTTCTGGGTAGTCCACATAACGGCGCGGCATGCCCTGCATTCCAAGGAAATGCTGCGGGAAGAAGATCAGGTTCACGCCAATAAAGAAGGTCCAGAAATGCGCCCCTGCGAGCCATTTATTATATTGTACGCCAAACATCTTGCCGAACCAATAGGTAAAGCCGCAGAAAATCCCAAACACCGCACCCATGGACAGCACATAATGGAAATGAGCCACCACATAATATGTATCATGCAGCGCCACGTCGATACCGGCATTGGCAAGCACAACACCTGTAACCCCGCCAATAACAAAGAGGAAGATAAAGGCAATCGCCCACATCATGGGGATGGTAAATCGAATAGAGCCGCCCCACATCGTCGCAAGCCATGAGAAAATCTTAACCCCTGTCGGCACCGCAATCACAAGGGTCGCCGCAAGGAAGTAAGCCTTCAAATTCACATCCATACCGACTGTGTACATATGGTGAGCCCAGACCACAAAGCCGACAACGCCAATGGCAACCATCGCATAAGCCATGCCGAGATAGCCAAAGATTGGCTTTTTCGAGAAAGTCGAGACCACATGGGATACAATCCCAAAGGCGGGTAAGATCATAATATAAACTTCAGGATGACCAAAGAACCAAAATAAATGCTGGAACATTTCTGGATCACCGCCTCGGGCCGGATCAAAGAACCCTGTTCCGCCTTCGATACGGTCGGTCAGCAGCATAAATAGCGCTGCTGCGAGTACAGGCAAAGCCAAGAGCAGCAAAGCCGCCGTGACCAAGACAGACCACGCAAAGAGCGGCATTTTATGGATCGTCATACCCGGCGCACGCATATTTAAAATAGTCGTGATGAAGTTAATCGCGCCGAAAATAGACGAGAAACCCGCCGCCAATAAGCCAATAATAATAAAATCAAAAGATGGCCCCGGCGAGCCTGTTGTGGAGAGCGGCGGATACATCACCCAGCCGCCGCCAAATCCGTTACCCGATGCACTGCCGGGGACGAAAAAGGAGATCAATAGACAGATGAGCGCCACAGGCAAAAGCCAGAATGACAAATTGTTCATGCGCGGAAAGGCCATATCCGGCGCCCCTATCATGATCGGGACAAACCAATTCCCAAAACCGCCAATAACTGCCGGCATGACCATGAAGAAAATCATGATAAGTCCATGCATAGAAACAAAGACATTATAAGTATGAAGGTCTTCAAAAATTTGAACCCCGGGTTCACCAAGCTCTAGGCGCATCATGAAAGATAAATAACCCCCAACAATCCCTGAGAAAATCGCAAAAATCAGGTAAAGCGTGCCAATATCTTTATGATTGGTTGAATAAAACCAACGCGCAAAAAAGCCTGGCTTATCATCGTGGCCATAACCTGTGTCGTCTGCACCAATAACTGCCATGTCGTTATCCTCGCTTTTCGATTACTTCGGAGCCGCAGAAGCTGCGGCGGCGCTATTTTGCGCGGTGTTCGTTGTAAAGGCGCCGCCATTGCGCACCCACTTATCAAATTCACTTTTGCTCACAGCTTGAACTTCAATCGGCATATAGGCATGTTTCACGCCGCAAAGCTCTGAACATTGGCCGTAAAATGTGCCTTCGCGCAGCACTTCAAACCATGTTTCATTCAGGCGTCCCGGAACCGCGTCCATTTTTACACCAAAGGCCGGAACTGCAAAAGAATGGAGATTATTATTAGAGGTCACCAAGACTTTGACTTTAGTATTAACTGGAACCACAAGCGGGGCGTCTGTCCCGAGCAAATAAGGCTTACCCGCCGCCTTAGCGTCAGGTTTTTCTAAAAGCAGGGAATCAAAGGCTTCAACTTGATCAGCCATTTCAGGATATTCATAAGACCAATACCATGTATTGCCTGTGACTTTGATGGTCATCTCTGTCTCCGGCAAGCGGTCTTGCATATATAAAAGCTTCATGGACGGGCCAACCATGCCTAGTAAAATCAAAATTGGTAAAATTGTCCACGCAATCTCAAGCGCCACATGATGAGTTGTCTTTGACGGCACAGGATTGGCTTTTTCGTTAAACCGCACCATGATAAAAATCATAAGGGCCAAGACAAAAATCGTAATGGCTGTGATAATCCACATCACCGGGCCATTGTGAAACGCGACGAGCCGTTCCATCACAGGGGTAGCGGCCTCTTGGAAGCCAATCGAACCATCTTTGGGCTGCGCGGCTAAGGCCAAACCGGATAAGCCGAGGCTCGATAAACCAAGGGCCGAGACGTATAAACCTAATTTAGATATAAGACGCATGTGGTCTTTCCTTATATTCAGATTGCCATTTGCGGCGCGTTATGTCGTCATATAGTAAGAATTGCAAGAAAACAGTGTCTTTTTTCCGCGCAGATTGTCGCAGAAATACAGATAGATGTTAAAAACATGAAACTTCGCGCGGGCAAAGCTTGCTTTTCTGAGCTTGAGGGCCAATCTTAAGCCAAACATCACAGGATTTAAGCCCTTATGGATTCTTTTTTATTCGAAGATTGTGACCTTGCGCAGAGCCAAGCCCAATCCATACTCCAAGACACCCTCAGCGGGGCCAATGACGGCGAGCTTTTTGTCGAGCGGAGCCAATCAGAATCACTCGTCTTTGATGATGGACGGCTTAAATCCGCGAATTTCGACAGCTCTCGCGGCTTTGGCCTGCGCTGCGTCGCTGGTGAAATGACGGGATTCGCCCAAGCCACGGACATGACCCCCTCGGCGCTTAAAAATGCGGCTGCCGCCGTTTCTTTGGTCAAAGCTGGCCATGAGGCCACAGACAGCACCGCGCCGCCGCGCACAAATAAACGCCTTTACCCAGATATTGACCCGGTCGCCTCCCCCGTCTTTGGGGATAAAGTCGCGCTATTGCAAGAAATCGACGCTTTTTGCCGCGCTATGGATCCAAGCGTGGTGCAGGTCAGCGTCTCTATGGCCGGCTCTCGCCGCGCCATTGCCATTCTGAAAGCAGGCCTTGCCCCCTATACGGACGAGCGACCCCTTGTGCGGTTAAATATCTCCATTACCGTTGAGCGTGATGGCCGCCGCGAGAGCGGCTACGGCGGCGGCGGCGGGCGTGTGCCTTATGATTATTATCTCTCCGCAGAAAACTGGAAGGCGGTCGCCCGTGAAAGTTTTCGCCAAGCCACGGTCAATCTTGATTCGGTTCCGGCCCCTGCGGGGGAAATGGACGTGGTGCTCGGCCCTGGCTGGCCGGGGGTTTTGCTTCATGAAGCAATCGGCCACGGCCTTGAAGGAGATTTCATCCGCAAGGGCAGCTCCGCTTTTACGGGCATGATAGGGGAGCGGGTCGCCTCCCCCGGCGTCACCGTCGTCGATGACGGCACGCTCGATGGGCGGCGCGGTTCACTCACCATGGACGATGAAGGCACGCCGACCTCGCGCACCACATTAATTGAAGACGGAATTTTAAAAGGCTTTATGCAAGACCGCCTCAACGCACGGCTCCTCGGCGTGGCGGAGACTGGAAATGGGCGGCGGGAAACCTTTGCCCATGCCCCTATGCCGCGCATGACCAATACTTTTATGCTCGGCGGGGATAAAGATCCCAGCGAGATCATTGCTGATCTTAAAGACGGTATTTACGCGGTCAATTTTGGCGGCGGACAAGTCGACATCACCAATGGCAAATTCGTTTTTCAATGCACCGAAGCCTACCGGGTTAGAAACGGTAAGATCGAAGAGCCGGTCAAAGGCGCAACCCTCATTGGGGACGGGCCAACCGTTCTGACCCAAATTCGCCATATCGGCAATGATCTGGAACTTGACCCCGGCATTGGCGTCTGCGGCAAAGCCGGTCAAGGCGTTCCCGTCGGCGTCGGCCAGCCCACACTCTATGTGGAGCGCATGACCATCGGCGGCAGTGAGGGGTAAGCCCGCCTTATATTATATTGATTAAAGTCTCCCGCTTCCTATATTAATGATAGGAGGCAGAATGGGATACCTTGCGGCACGAAAAGCAAAAACAACTCGTATTCACCCCGTAGATATTATTATTTTACTGGTGATTATTTTCATTTGGTATTTCACGCTCCAATTTCTTTTTAATTTCAATCTGACGCAAGCCCCCTGTGTTGAGGCGCTTTATCACATTGGCACAGCCCAAATGTCGCCGCGCTTTGTTTTGGGACTAAAAACCTTATCCGTCGCGGCCTTTATAATTTGGGCCGCCGTCAATATATGGCGGTATCGCCGCCGCGGTGAACGGCCCTTTCCTGTGGGACTTCAAGCCTTTATGGGGCTGGCTTTGATTTTACTGATGATGGCGTATCATATGATGGCCCCGCGCCAAGCCATGGACGCCCCAGACGGCGTGATGCGGCTGCATTATAGTTTCGCAATGCCGAGCAACAGCCAAAATACAGAGCGTAAAGTCTCGACCCGTCTTTTACACGAATCGGACGTTTTTGGCACGTGGCAGCAAGGTAAGGATATAACAACGCCGCAAGACCGCTATAATGATCGCCCTTATGGCTGTGTATGGGCGGATAAAAACCTCGTAAGTCTTCCTGGCGTTATTCAGGACGATGAACTCGGCCCCATGAGCCATATGGAGCGCTTTCGCTTTGCCCGCAAAAACAATCAAAAAATTTATCAAATCAAACCGCCGCGCGGGTTTAGTGCCGCAAGATTATGGAATAGTCTTTATCGGCCCTTGGACACAATAAAAGACACGCAATATTACCGCCCTATGACCCCTGCCGAACAGGTCCGTTTCAAAACCCAACAATCCTGCCAAGCGGAGAGTGAAGACCGTGCACGCCCGCGCAGGTTTTGCGAGTTCCACTGGATCGGAGGGCAAGCTATTTATGACAATATACCGCCAGCGCAGCTCGACGCCGCCATTTTAGATCGCCTTGCTCATCACCGCGTTCTTTTTGAATAATAAATAGATTATACCCTGCTGGGCCCCATCTGTAGTTTCGACTCTACGCCGTTCGTAAAGTCCGTTACACTCCTGTCATTATTTAAAGGAGGATATAATGAACGGAATGAACTTACTGGATATGATAATGAGCGCTAATGGCGGCGCATCCGCCCAGCAAGCAGGGGCGCAGCTCGGCCTTTCACAAGAGCAGAGCCAAGGGGCGATTGCGGCTTTGCTCCCCGCGATTTCATCGGCGCTTAAGCAAAACACGGCGCGGCCTGAAGGTCTTGCAGGGCTTTTAGGGGCGCTACAAAAGGGCGGACATGATCAATATCTAGACAATCCGCAAGCCATCGCCCAGCCGCAAGCGGTCAGTGAAGGCAATGCGATTTTAGGCCATCTTTTTGGCTCCAAGGACGTCAGCCGCGCCGTTGCCGGACATGCGGCGCAGCAAACCGGCATGGACGCGGGAATTTTGAAAAAAATGCTCCCCATGGTGGCGGCTATGGCCATGGGTAGCCTATCCAAACAAACTCGACAGCCGTCTATGGCGCAAGGGCTTGCCGGACTCGCTATGGGGCAGCTTATGGGCGGCGGCCAAAAAGCCAGCGGCCAGAAAACGAACGGTCTGAGCGGACTTCTTGGAGCCGTACTTGGCGGGCAAAGACGTCAAGCCCGTCAACAACAGCAAACCCATCAACAAGGCCTCGGCATGCTCGGTAATCTTCTGGATGCGGACGGCAACGGTTCTGTGATGGATGATGTGCTTAAAATGGCCATGAAAGGCATGATGCGGTGATACCCCCAAACGCAGTGCTGTAACACACCTGCGCCGCACACTAAACAAGCCAAACAAAAGCCCGCCAGAGAGATTATCTCCGGCGGGCTTTTTATGGTTTTACAGGCTTGGACTATTCGGCGACATCCGTCTTAACCGCACCTTCTTTCTCACGAAATGCCTGCGTATCTTGCTCCAACGTATCTAGATGCATAAACCGTCCAACAATCGGTGAAAGGACTATCAAGCCCACGCCCACGGCAACGGCAACCCATCCAACATTAGAATAAACAGACAGAACTTGGCCTTCACCACCTTCGCCCGCAGCCGTAAGCTTCGCAATTTGCGCCGCTGCAAAATTACCAGCACCAGACGCTAAGAACCAAGCCCCCATAATTAATCCGACCATTTTCGGTGCAGACAAGCGTGTCATCGCAGATAGACCCACTGGTGAAAGGCAAAGCTCGCCTGTTGTATGAAGAAGGTAGATCAAGAATATAAAGATAACAGGTGTTAAGTTTGTACCCGCAACCTTTGCACCCCAAACAAGGACTAAGAACCCAAGTCCAAGCTGAATAACGCCCAAACCGAATTTAAAAGGCGCATTAGGCTCCCATCCTTTTTTACCGAGCCACACCCATAACATCGCGAATAAAGGCCCAAGCAAAACAATATACATAGCGTTGAGAGACTGAAATACTGAGGCCACAACTTCTTGACCAAATATTGTGCGGTCAACTTCTCTATCTGTGTAGAGGCTAAGTGAAGACCCGGCTTGCTCAAACAAAGCCCAGAAAAGAACCTGTATTGTAATAAGGAATAAGGCGACAAATATTCTATTGCGTGGATGGGGAGGCAAAGTCAGAACTGATGTCAGTATGATATAAACATATACAATTAACATCGCCGCATAGAGTACATATTTAACAATCGACTCATCACGGATCATAAACCAAATGGCAACGACACCCACAAATGTTAAAAGATAAATAGCCCACTCTGTTGATAATCCGCCAAAGCGTTTCTTAGCAAGTGCAATCGGATTCGGACTTTCTCCGGCGCCCATAAGCAAAGGCTTGCCCCATACAAAGACGATAAGACCCGCAAGCATGCCTATGCCAGCCGCGCCGAACCCATATTTCCATCCAAACGTTTCACCAAGATAACCCGCAATAAGTGCACCTGCGAAGGCACCAAGATTAATACCGACATAAAACAGCGTAAAAGCACCATCTCTGCGTGGGTCTGTTTTCTCATAAAGCTCTCCAACAATCGTTGAAATATTGGCTTTTAAGAAACCAACACCTGCAATAATTAAAGCAAGTGAGAAGTAGAAAATATTTAAAACCGTCGCATCACGCAAGGCGGCATCTCGAACAGGCTCACCTTCAATAGCCATTCCCAAATGGCCCAACACCAACAGGATACATCCGAATAAAACCGCTTTACGCTGCCCAAGAAATCTATCTGCTAACATACCGCCGATAACAGGAGTTACATAAACAAGCGTCGTATAAGCCCCATAAATTCCGTAGGCTTGTCCATCTGTAAATAAGAAATGTTTTGTTAAATATAAAACAAGAAGAGCTCTCATACCGTAGTAAGAAAAGCGCTCCCACATCTCCGCAAAGAACAAGATATATAACCCTTTAGGGTGGTTTCTCATTTGATAGAGCGCCATTGACACGCCAATAATAGCGATAGTAGCTAGAACAAGATAAAACATAGGATTCCCAGATTTTTTCTTTTTGTTTAACCCTGTCTAGCCAGGGTAAACAAGTTATTTTTCATGATTAGGCTAAAATGTTTTTCGTTTAACGTCTTTTTTACTTGGAATAATCATCTTATAAGACTAGGCGGGACGCAAGTTTGATTGGGTTTCATTTATAATCCGCAACAGGATATTGCGCGTGTTTCATATTTTACAGGAAAAGCTTCGCCAGACCATCTCCGCTGTCGCTATATCTGCGTGCATCAGTGCTGCGGGCTTAAGTTACGCACAAACATCGCAGGACGATAACAGCATCCGGCAGAGTTTTAGCGCAAATTACTTCACAGAATTTGCACCGCAATCTGCGCTTGATATGATCCAGCGCGTTCCAGGGTTTCAGCTTCGTATTTCCGATAGCGATGGACGCGGCCTTGGACAAAGAACAGATAATGTCCTGCTAAACGGGCGGCAGCTCTCCAGTAAGAGCTCTAATGTCGGGGAGCAGCTTGAGCGGCTTACCGTCGATAAAGTCGTCCGAATTGAAATCATCGACGGCACCACATTGGGCATTCCGGGCCTCACGGGGGATGTGGCCAATGTAATTACAAAATCTGGCGGGCTAACGGGGACATGGGAATGGCGTCCGCAATTTCGCGAGCGCCGTCAACCTCGGCTGCATGATTTTCGTCTTTCCTTGGCCGGCGAAGCACAGAATTTAACCTATTCTGTCAGTCTTTCTGATAATGGCGGGCGAAACGGCGGAACGGGGCAAGAGCTACGCAGCGACATCAACGGCGTTGTTTTCGAAGACCGTTTTGATGATGTACAAATATTTTTCACCAATCCGACCCTAACAGGCACAAGCACATGGACGCCGGATAGTGAGCGGGTTTTAACGCTCAACGCCTCTTTTGGGACGCAAAATTTTAATGACCGCACCCGCACTGATCGCCTCGCGTTAACGCCGCGCGGAGAATCGGGATTGCTCTTATTTAATGCCGGACAAGATGCTTTTGGCGGTGAAGCCGGGTTTGATTATGAGCAGCCATTAGGTGTAGGGCGGATTAAATTAATCGGCCTTGCGAGTTTTCTTGAATCCGAATCTGGATCGCAAATCGACCAATTTGACCTTTTAGGTAACCTTTCAGGGAGCCGTTTTGAGCGTGAAGTTTCAACGCGGGAATATATCGGCCGGGCTGAATATAGCTTCGGCGGTGAGAGTAAAAACGACTGGACGCTGGCTTTTGAAACCGCCTTTAATAATCTAACTGACGAATCGCAGCTTCTCGCACGGGAAGACGATAATGGGGCGCTTATTCTTCAGCCCGACAGTATTGGCGATACCCTCGTTGAAGAAATCCGCAGCATTGCAACAGTCACACGAAATTGGAAACTCGGGCCAAAATGGGATTTCCAACTCGACGCCACTGGTGAGTATTCAGAGATTTCATCTGAAACAATTTCCGGTCTTCGTCAGTCCCGAGAATTTTTCCGCCCACGCGGCCGGTTTAGCGCCACCTACGCCTATGATGAGAGCCTTGACATTCGTTTCAACCTTGAGCGCACCGTCGGCCAGCTTAACTTTTTTGCATTCCTCGCCAGTGTAAGCCTTGATTCCGAGGTTAACCGCACAGGAAATATTAACCTTACGCCCGAACAAACAACCAGTGCGCGGCTTGAGTTTGACAAGACCCTTTGGAAAGAAAGTAATCTTCGGCTGACCTTGCTTGGCTCCCGCGTGGATGACGTGATCGACTCTATTCCGATTGGTCTGGACGGTGACGGCATCGGTAATCTTGATGATCCCGCTTACCGCTACGGTGCAGTTATAAACGGGACCTTAAAAGGGGTTGATTTTAATTTTCCCGGCCTTGAATGGAATTTCAACGCCTTTATCAGCGGCTCTACGATTGAAGACCCGCTAACGGGTAATAACCGCCGGGTGAATGACCAGCGCCGTTTTCGCCTTGGCTCTGATATTCGCTATGATTTTCAAAACTCAAATTGGGCGATTGGCTCTGATATTGACTATAGCCTTCGGGCCCGAAACTTTCGCGTTAACACAACAGAGCAAAACAATCCTGATCGGCCTAGCTGGGATATATTTATCGAGCATCAAAACATTTTTGGCGTCAAAGCCCGCCTTGATTTGAATAATATTTTAAATAATCGGCGTGTCACAGACAGAGACTTTTTTACAGGCCGCCGAGATTTAAATCCACTTGATTTTAATGAGCGCCGTGAGCTTGAAAACGGGCGGGCCCTGCGACTGACCCTTAGCGGTAATTTCTAATATCACAGAACAAAGGATATAAAGCTAATAACGGCAATCTTCATAAGCGCGCAAAATATCGCCGCCCCACGCCCCATGATAAAGATCAACCAAGCGGTCTGCGTTATTTTTACCACTTCGGACAAATTGATCGAGCTCTTGTAAGTAAATTGTCTCGCTTTCCCCATGCGCATTCAGCCGCCCACGCGCGCGCAACCCATCTCTGGCAATCGCAAGAACTTCTCTTGCAAGGTTTTGTAGGGTTTTGCCGCGAAACGGGGTTTGCAGCCCATGTTTTGCCGAACCAACCCGAAGCGCCAAACGCTCCTCTTCGCTCCAGTCTTTAACAAAATCCCACGCTGCATCCAGCGCGCTTTGATCATAGAGCAAACCAACCCAAAAGGCGGGAAGCGAGCAAAGCTCTGTCCACGGCCCCGTATCTGCGCCGCGCATTTCCAAAAAGGATTTCAAGCGGACTTCGGGGAAAATTGTCGATATATGATCTTCAAAATCTTGCTCTGTCGGCCGCTCACCAGGTAGAATATCAAGTTTACCATCTAAGAAATCTCGAAAGGATTTACCAGAGGCATCCAAATAATCATCACCGCGGCAGACAAAATACATCGGCACATCAAGGGCATAATCAACATATTGCTCAAAGCCAAATCCCTCTTCAAAGGCAAATGGCAACATGCCCGTTCTATCCGCGTCCGTGTCAAGCCAAATACGCGAGCGGTAAGATTTATACCCATTGGGCACGCCATCCGTAAACGGTGAATTAGCAAAAAGCGCCGTAGCAATCGGCTGCAAAGCCAGGCTAACCCGTAACTTTTTCACCATATCCGCTTCCGATGAAAAGTCGAGATTCGTTTGAACCGTACAGGTGCGAAACATCATTTCAAGGCCGTGAGTACCGACTTTGGGCATATAGGCCCGCATGATATTATAACGCCCCTTAGGCATAACCGGCACATCTTCTAATTTGGTATCCGGGCGAAAACCAAGAGAGAGAAACCCCGCGCCCATTTCATCGGCAACTTCTTTAACTTCACGCAAATGGCGGTGAACTTCGCCGCAAGTTTGATGAACATGTTCTAGCGGCGCGCCGGATAATTCTAATTGCCCGCCGGGTTCAAGAGAAACGGATGCTCCGCCGCGTTTAAGGGCAATGACGTTCTCGCCTTCAAAAACCGGTTCCCAGTCAAAGCGCTCCAAGCCCTTAAGCATAGTCTTAATCCCGCAAGGGCCTTCATAGGGTAGCGGGGTTTTGCGCTGTAAGCAAAACCCGATTTTCTCATGTTCTGTCCCAATACGCCATTGCGATTTCGGTTTCGAGCCGCGCGAGAGGCAGTTAATCATTTGGGATTTTGTCTCTATACGGGGAGAAACTCCCTTACCAGCGGGCGCAGCCATGCGGTTATCCTTTATGTCTGTCGCGTCCTATATAGGCGCGCTGCCCCTCTAATCTTGACGGCCATGGGACGCAAGCGCAAAATCATCACAATAAAGTAGGGTCTTAATCATTTCACCTAATTTCTACGTCTAAGTCTATAACACCAACAAAGCAGGCCAATAGATCGCCAAATGTTAAGCGCAATTTACGTCACAATCGTCAAAATAGTTAAAGTAAACATCAAGAGAGTCATCAAAATGATCGCAAGATAAAGAAAATAACGATGGCCAATATCTTTCAGCTCCGTTCCGTCTAATCTGCGGGCTATGAGATATTCATCGATAAACTCTGTCATCATATCCAGCCTTTAAAATTTTGAATTTGAACAGACGCCTCGGCTCGTTTCTCAACGGCTTTATCCGTGGTCGCATCCGCCGCAATAATCGTCACATCTGTGATGCCAATAAAACCTAGAACTTGTTTCAGATAAGGCGTCGCCAAATCATAGGAACTCCCGACAATAATGCCGCCTGACGCCACAAGAATAATGGCGCGTTTTCCTTCAAGCAATCCAACCGGGCCTGTTTCTGTATAACGAAATGTACGCCCGACGCGGCAAATCATATCAATCCATGTTTTCAAAGTGGCTGGAATGCTAAAATTATAAATCGGCGCAGATATAACCAGCGTATCGGCTCTATTCAGCTCCGCTAAAAGCTCATCCGACAAACCCAGCTTGGCTTGCTGCGCCTGCGAACGAACCTCCGCCGGGGTAAAATTAGCCGCAACCCACGCTTCATCAACAAATGGAAGGCCGCTCACCAGATCTCGGCTTTCAAGCTTAATCGGGCCCAATTCCGCCAAACGGTCAATCATTTCATCCGCAAGGCTACGGGTCACGGACTCCGTTTTACGCGCGCTTGAATCAAGACGAAGTATATTATTTATTTGTGTCATATCTATCTCCTAAGATGTGTTAAGCCTCATATAGATAGTTTCACTTAAAAGAATTAGAGGGCTATTTTTCAAAATATTGTTCTGCTAAATAGAACAAATGAGTAAATATGAAGAAATAGAGACCTTTGTTCGCGTCGTCGAAGCGGGGTCTATCACAAAATCAGCGCAACATTTGGGGCTCGCTAAATCTGCCGTCAGCCGCCGGCTCAAAGAGCTAGAAACCCGGCTAGGGGTTCAGCTTATGATTCGAACGACCCGCACGCTTACTCTCACCGATACAGGGAAAACGCTCTATGACCGCTTTACGGCGTTATTGGCGGATTGGGCGGAAACGGAAGCAGCAGCGAGCAATGCCCAAGCGGCGCTAGCCGGGAAAATCCGCATCGCAGCCCCCTCAACCTTTGGCATCACCCATTTAGGCCCCGCAATTATTGATTTTATGCAGCAACACCCCAAAGTGGATTTTGATATAGATTTCAGCGACCGAAAAATTGATCTAATTACCGAAGGCATGGATCTTGCCATCCGCGTCGGCGAGCTGTCAGATTCGAGCCTTATTGCCCGCAAAATCGCCAATATTTCCATCGTCGCCGCAGCCAGTCCAGCTTATTTGGAGGCCCACGGCACGCCGCAAACACCTGATGATTTAAAAGCCCATAAAGAACTGCGTTTTGGATACCGCGCAAGCCCAGTTTGGCCCTATAAGTCTCCGGATGGCATAAACGGCAAAATCGAAATTCCGCCGCGCCTACAGGCAACAAATGGCGAATTTCTAAGAGACGCCGCCATCGCGGGCCAAGGCATTATACTTCAGCCCCGCTTTATCATCTACAAAAACTTAAAGGACGGCTCTTTAACCGAAATTCTGCCTGGTTATAAATGGCCACAAATCTCGGCTTATGCGGTCTATCCCCCCACCCGCCACCTCTCCGTACGAGTCCGCGCCTTCGTCGACTTCCTCATCGCACGATACAAAGGCACGCCCTATTGGGAACGATAAGCCTTAATGCCGGAAGTGACGCATGCCGGTGAAGACCATGGCGAGGCCAGCGTCGTCGGCGGCTTTAATGACTTCATCATCACGGATAGAACCGCCGGGCTGTATGATGGCAGTTGCCCCCGCACTCGCGGCGGCGAGCATGCCATCGGCAAAGGGGAAAAACGCATCAGAAGCACAGGCACAGCCTTGGGTACGCGGGGCGTCCCATCCTGCAGATTTTTGCGCGTCTTCCGCTTTACGGGCGGCAATGCGGGCGCTGTCAATACGGCTCATTTGGCCCGCGCCAATCCCGGCGGTCGCGCCGTCTTTGACATAGATAATCGCATTGGATTTGACATGTTTCGCCACTTTCCACGCCATGCGCAAATCCGCCATCTCGGCATCACTCGGCGCGCGTTTTGTCACGACTTTAAGGTCAGCATCTGCGACATAGCCATTATCTCTGTCTTGAACTAAAATGCCGCCTGCCACATTACGCTGGGTCAGGCTTGGCGCGTTGACATCGGGAAGGCCGCCCGCGATTAAGAGGCGCAAGTTTTTCTTCTTGGCGAAGACTTTCACCGCATCATCATCGGCACTCGGGGCAATAACGACTTCGGTGAATACTTTGACGATCTCCTTTGCCGTAGCTGGATCGAGGTTACCATTCAGCGCGACAATCCCGCCAAAAGCCGAGACCGGATCGCAAGCCAGCGCGTTTTTATAAGCGGTAATAAAATCATCCGCCGTGGCTACGCCGCAAGGATTGGCATGTTTAATAATCGCCACCGCCGGTTTATGGCCCTCTGCATTATCACCAAATTCCGCCACAAGTTCATAGGCTGCGTCTGTGTCGTTTATATTATTATAAGATAAAGCTTTGCCTTGCAGCTGCTGCGCGGTAGCAACGCCAAGGCGGGCAGACCCATCAGCGTAAAAGCTTGCCGCCTGATGTGGGTTTTCGCCGTAGCGCAAAGACTGTTTTAACGTCCCCGCCTGAGCGCGGTAAGTGGGCGCAGGGTCACCCAGATAATCCGCAAAATAATTCGCAATCGCCGCATCATAAGCGGCGCTTCGGGCATAGGTTTTCGCGGCGAGTTTCTGCCGCAATGTCCCGCTCACCTGCCCGCTATTCGCGTCCATATCCGCCAGTACAGCGTCCACATCATCGGCGTCCGTACAGACCGCGACATGGGCGTGGTTTTTTGCCGCCGCGCGGATCATGGCGGGGCCGCCAATATCAATATTTTCTACGCACATTTCATAAGCGCCGCCGCTCGCAACAGCCTGTTCAAACGGATAGAGATTCACCACAAGTAAATCGATCGGCAAGATATTATGTTCTCCCATAGCGCTTATATGGCTTTCAAGATCACGATCACCCAGCAAACCGCCGTGCACCATAGGGTGCAACGTTTTCACTCGCCCGTCCATCATTTCAGGAAAGCCCGTTAAATCGGCAACGTCTTTAACCTCAAGCCCGGCCTCGGCAATGGCGCGTTTTGTGCCGCCCGTTGAAATTAACTCCACGCCCCGCGCTGCAAGGGCTTTAGCTTGGTCAATGAGGCGGGATTTATCTGATACGGATAAAAGCGCGCGCTTGACGGAGGTTAGGCGGGCCGGATCAAAAACGGGTAGATTGGGATTAGGCGCGGGCATATGAAGTCCTTATTTAAGATCATCTTAAGACATATTGAGCGGTAGGCCAAGAGAGCCTTATTTTATCGCCGCGCCCCTAGCACGAGTCTAATGGATTGGAAAGCGTTCCGTTCGGGTCATATTCAGGAATAATATCCGCTAGGCCTTTGCGAATATCATCATAATTTCTGGCTTTGATGTTTCTTATAAGTTTCGTCATACGACGATCAATAGAAACTGGGTCAACCAAAAGCCCCGTAAAGCATAACACCCCTTTAACAGAAGTTTCAGTTAGCTCTTCTTGGTCGCCGATTAAAACTTCCGTTAATTTTTCACCGGGCCGAAGCCCTGTATAATTAATCTTTATATCTCGGTCCGGCATGAACCCGCGAAGACGAATAAGTTGACGTGCAAGGCGAGCAATATTCACGGGTTCGCCCATGTCCAAAACATAAACCGCACCTTTTTCAATATGTGTTGTCATATTCATAGCTGCGGCTTGCAGGACAAGGGCTGCAGCTTCTTGGGTGGTCATGAAATAGCGTTCAACATCTTTATGGGTCACAGTCACTGGCCCGCCCTTGGCAATCTGGCTTTCAAATAGCGGTACAACAGAGCCTGTAGAGGCTAGGACATTACCAAAACGAACGCAGCTGGCGGATAAGCCACTATTTTGCGCCTGGCGCGATAAGGTTAAAACTTCAGCCAAACGTTTACTCGCGCCCATAATATTTGTGGGTTTCACGGCTTTATCTGTTGATACAAGGGTAAAGCTTTTAGCCTTATGCGTAACAGCCATTGCCAAAATATTTTCTGTTCCTACTAAATTTGTACCCAAAGTCTCAAGCGGGTTCATCTCTCCGAGCGGGACATGTTTTAAGGCCGCAGCATGTAAAACAATGTCAGGTTTTTCTTTGATAAAAATATGTTGCATTCGGTCAATATCGCGGACATCCCCAAGATAGGCTGAAAGCCGCCCTGACGTTTGATGAACCGTATCAGGGTCAATATGCTGAAGAAGTTGATATGTATTAAACTCGGATATATCTAATAGGATTAACTTTTTAGGCGTTAAAGCAAAAATCTGCCGTGCAAGCTCAGAGCCAATAGTCCCGCCTGCTCCCGTAACCATAACCACTTGATCGTCCATCATTTTGCGGACAGGTGACATATCATGATGCTGCACGGGGCGGCCAATTAAATCAGCAGCTTCAAACGGCGTAAGATCAGTTGCCCCGCCGGGCTGCACACGCGATAGAGGTAAGCCCAAACTCGCGGCCACTCTTACAAGCTGTTCAGAGAGTTCACGTTTCAAATTGGGCTGGGTCGCAATGAGTGTAACACGCCCCGGTTCCGTTCCAAACCGAGCACATACATCTTGAATATCGGATAACTCTCCCAAAACGGGAACGCCGCGTATAGATTGCCCCCTAAGCCGCGCGCCCGATGAAATAATACCGCGAATATTAAACGCCTGCACCGCTTTACGGCTGACATCGCGGATATAATTATTCACTGACGCCTCAGACCCAATTAAAATAGCATCTGGTAAGTTCATATTTCGGCGGCGAAAAACCGCGCGAATATCGCCGTTATGATATAATAAAACTGCAATACGTGTGAGGGTTAAAATACCGAAAAATAAAGGCCCCGCTATAAAAGGAACAGAGCGCGGGAAATTCTCTCCACGGTTAAAAAACAAGAACATAATAAGCGGCGTAATTAATGAGACTAAAAACACACCCATGAGTAAAATTCGAATATCACTTAAAGAGGTAAATCGCCACACGCCCCGATGAATACGAAGACATAGCCATGTCAAAATTACGGCAGCGGCGAAAACAAGCCCTGCTGTATAGTCAAGCATATCAGGTATAGATTTATTCTCAAAATCATAGCGCCATGTTATAGCGAGGAACATGGCAATAAAACCAAACCACGCATCCAATATAAGCAAATACAAGCTCTTGAAAGAATGCGGAGTATAACGGCGCATAAAGCTTTGACGTGATAATCTTTTACCCATCATGAGACCGTTTTTCTAAGCGGCGCAAAGACCAACGCACGCGGTTAGGCTTCGCCTCACCATCCCCATCCGCAAATGCAGCGCCATGAATGGTAATTTGCTGCGATTCTTGTCCGCGATATCCTGCACCAAAATAAACAGATTTTTCAATAGCTAAGGGGCCATTATCCGTTCTTAGTCGCCACCCCACGCCGCCCGGCTGTATAATAAGCGCACTATTTTGATCCTGCGCCAAAGTGGCAATCACATCTGGATGAAGGTGAAATCTTATCGTAAACGGAATTTCTTTATTCGATGTTGGCGTTGTACCTCCAGGTAGATAGATTGTATCCTCGCCGCGAATATCTTTACCGTCCGCACTGACATAAAACCGGCGGCGATGCGCCAAATTATAAGCCGCTGCATAGCCATTATGCGCCCCTTCAATCCATGTGCCTTCCGCTTGTTCCTTACGCGATATAGTCACGCGGCCAACGCTTTGGGTAAAAACATCGCCGTGAACATCGGCCCCCGTGCCGGGTTTTATAATTTGCCCCAAAGGCCTATCATCTAGAATTAAGGTTGAATGAGACGCCGTCTGGCGCATAAGGTTTTTCCACCGGGGCGGCTGCGCATCCGTCCAGCCGCAATTAACAATCATACGGCCCGCTTCATTTGAAATTTCAAACGCTAGAGGCGCTTGGTGGGCTTGCGTATCATAGCCCGGAGGCGGCGTTCCGTCCGCATCAATTAATAAAACTATATCCCCAGCTGAAACCCGTTGATAGCCTGTATTCGGACAGACAGAGAATGGCTTTTCGGGTATGTCCGCACCTTTTAAAAGTTTATCAATAGCGGAAGAGTTCCCTTCACCACTGCCGTTAAAACAGCCAAGCCCGCCATCTGTATGGCGAAAGAAAGCCAAGGTTGGCAACATACGGTCTATGGCGCGGGTCAAAGCAGATGAGCCTTCAACGCCACGGGCTTGAATAATTGCCTCAAGTGCTAAAAACACCGTTAATGTCTGCGTAATATCACCCGGCGTTCGTGTAATCAGCCCGCCATCAGAGAATATTTGAAGAGAGATTTCATCATCAAGCAGATCTAAACCCTTTTGGTAAAACGGATCATCCCGGCCTTCAAGCCGCAAACCGCCAAGGGCTAGAACCGCCGCAGCCTTTAACCGAAGGGGCCCTTTGGGCAAGCGGCTATAGGTATTTCTAAGCCGCTTTAATTGCCTTACAACAGCTCGGCGGCGAAGCGCAGAGGCATCCGATAGACTATCCAGCGACAAAGCCGGCGCCCACAGAGCCAGCCAATAAAACAAACGGTGGATTAGAATGTCATTATTCCATGTATAAGCATTCCAATGCCCAAACACATCTATCCAGCGATCAACAAGATAGCGCGCACGAATCATGGCCGCCTTGTCCTTGCTGGCCAATAAGTCTGGCATCCAGTGAAAGCCGTGGAGCCATTCGGCAAATCTTTCTGACGGTGCAGGTATTGACCACGGATCACCCTGCGCGCCGACATCAAGGTTTTGGCCAATATAAGAAAAATGCCCTTTTAACAACTCAGCGCCAAGGTTTTTATCTCCGCCGATAAGATTAACACGCCCATCAAATAATACGGGGATGCGGCCTGTGCGTAAATTCACCGCTCGTATCGGCCCGCCCATATCCACAGCAAGGCCGTGAAATATTTTACGGCTAAACTTCCAAGCCGTTGACAAAGGTGATATGCGCGAGTTCAAAGCGGTAGCCTTAATTATGCTGTACTGCGCTGCTGGGCACCGCGAAGCACGGCTATATTTTCAGCATAATTTCCCGCGCCTTTAAACACAGCACTTCCTGCAACAAGGGCATTCGCCCCCGCCGCAATACATTGCGGCGCTGTTAAGGCGTTCACTCCGCCGTCTACTTCCAAGATAATATCGCGGCCCGTTGCCTCAATTTTATCTCTCAGGCGGCTGATTTTATCAAGTTGATTAGGGATAAAGCTTTGCCCGCCAAAACCGGGGTTAACACTCATCACGAGGATCATGTCCACCATATCCATAACATAATCGACAATATCCGCTGGCGTTCCAGGGTTTAAAACAACACCAGCTTTAATACCGCGTTTTTTTATTGCCTGAATTGTGCGGTGGAAATGCGGGCCCGCCTCAGGATGAATGGTGAGAATATCCGCACCTGCATCAATGAAGGCATCTATATATTGATCCACAGGAGAAATCATCAAATGCACATCAAAGGGTTTTTGAGAATGGGGTTTTAAGGCCGCAAGCACATCAGGGCCAATGGTGATATTCGGCACAAAATGGCCGTCCATAACGTCAATATGGATCATATCTGCACCAGCCGCATCCACGGCGCGTACTTCTTCGCCAAGACGGGCGAAATCTGCCGATAGAATAGAGGGTGAAATTAGGGTTTTTCTATTATTTATCATAGTATAAGCTCTTATCAGCCCGCCTAACGCGGAGCAAGCAAAGTCATGACATAAACGATAAAAACTATTGCCTTTGTTAAAAAACCTAACATCCGCTTTGCAATCCTCTCTTGCTCTTCTGGCATCAATCGGGCAAAAGCCGTTTTATGAATTGGTTATCTAAACTCGCGCCGCCCGGCGTTAAAAATATTTTCACTAAAAAGGATACGCCGGATAATCTCTGGATTAAATGTCCTAAATCTGGTGAAATGGTATTTTCTGCAGACCTTCCAAGCATGTTGCATGTGACCCCCGCAGGCCACCACATGCGCATTGGGCCAGAATTACGCTTTCAATATACATTTGACGATGGGGAATATACGGCAGTGCCCATACCCGCTGTGGCCCTTGATCCTTTAAAATTTCGAGATGACAAAAAATATACAGACCGCCTAAAAGCTGCCCGCACGAAAACAGGTGATGACGATGTCATGAGTATTGGCGTGGGTAATATTCATGGCAATCAAACCGTTGTCCTTGTGCAAAACTTTGCCTTTATGGGCGGCTCACTTGGTATGGCAGCAGGGGAAGGCTTTATTACAGCCGCCAATTATGCCGTAGATCATAATTTACCACTGATTATATTTACCGCAGCCGGCGGGGCGCGCATGCAAGAAGGCGCTCTATCGCTCATGCAAATGCCCCGCACGACGATCGCAGTACAGGCCCTTAGAGACGCAAGTCTTCCCTATATTGTGGTGCTTTGCGATCCGACTACCGGCGGCGTCACGGCCAGCTATGCTATGCTCGGGGATATCCATCTTGCAGAACCCGGCGCTTTGATTTGTTTCGCTGGGCCGCGCGTGATCGAAGAGACCATTCGCGAAAAACTACCCCAAGGGTTTCAACGAGCTGAATTTTTAGAAGAAAAAGGCATGGTCGACCGGGTTGTAGCCCGCAAAGATATGCGCGAAACTTTGGCGAATATCCTATCCGTTCTTATGAAAACTCAAACAGCTGCTTAATCAGCCCCGTAGTGACACTTAAATAATGACGCAACTGCTCAGTGACAGGCTATGACATCCGCTGATAATCTATCAGCGGCCCTCACTGAGCTATCGGCCCTGCATCCCAAAAAAATTGATCTGGGTCTTTCACGTATTCAACATGTGTTAAAAGCGCTGGGTAATCCGCAAGATAATCTCCCGCCCATTATCCACATCGCGGGCACAAATGGGAAAGGCTCAACCCTCGCCTATATCCGCGCCATGGCCGAGGCCCAAGGCCTGCGCTGCCATGTCTATACCTCCCCCCATTTAGTTCGCTTTAACGAGCGTATTACTCTGGCCTCACAACAAATAGACGATAACGCCCTCATCGACGTGCTACGCCGTGTGCGTCAAGCCAATGGGGACGCGCCGTTATCTTTTTTCGAAGCCACAACAGCGGCTATGTTTCTGGCTTTTTCTGAAAGCGTTGCCGATTTATGCCTCATCGAAGTTGGTCTTGGCGGGCGATATGATGCTACAAATGTCATCCATCCGGTACTGACGGCAATCACGCCAATAGCCTATGACCACGCCGAATTTTTGGGCACAGACCTTGCCGGTATTGCCCGGGAAAAAGCCGGCATATTCAAACCTAGCGTTCCGGCCATTATCGGCGTGCAAAGCCCGCTGGTGACAGCCGTGCTCGACGCAGAATGTAATAAGCTTGGCTTAAAACCGCAAATTTTCGGCCAAGAATTTCGGGCTTATTCACAACATGGGCGGCTTGTATATGAGGACGAAACAGCCCTGCTTGATTTACCTATGCCGCGCCTGCCCGGCGCGCATCAAATTGATAATGCGGGTCTCGCCATTGCCTGCGCACGGCATTTACAATTTAACGATAAAGCCATTGCCAGCGGCCTAGAAATCGTTTCATGGCCCGCCCGCATGCAATATCTAACAACAGGAAAACTCGCGGAGATGGTGACGAGGGCGGGCGGAGAGCTCTGGCTAGACGGCGGACATAATCCCCATGCTGCCCGCGCCGTTGCCGCTAAAATGGCAGACCTAGAGGCCCGCGATACGCGCCCACTTATCCTTATCATGGGCATGCTCGCTAATAAGGACATAGACGGATACCTCGAAGCGTTCCAAGGCCTTGCAAGCACAATTATTGCCGTCAATATTGATGGCCACGCCAGTTTCACGCCTGCCGATATAATTACTCATGCCGAGGCGCATGGATTTACAGCGCAAAAGGCCAAGACTATACTCAGTTCCGTTCGGCAAGCTCTCACGGCGGCCTCATCACCAAATGCCAATAATAACCTTGCCCCGTCGCCGCGCATTTTAATCTGCGGTTCACTTTACCTCGCAGGAGAGGTTTTGAAATATTAAATCATAAAAAAAGCCGTAGAATAAATCTACGGCTTAAAGACGTAAACAAAGGCGTTAAACGCGAATTTACGTGTATTCTTCAACCCATTCGGTGAGCTTTGTTTTTGTCATAGACCCGACCTTGGTTGAAACCACTTGACCGTCTTTAAAGATCATCAACGTCGGAATGCCGCGCACATGAAACTTAGTCGGCGTTTGCGGGTCATCGTCAATATTGACTTTCGCTACTGTAACCTTGTCACCCATCTCATCGGATAGTGCTTCTAGGGCCGGGCCGATCTGCTTACAGGGACCGCACCATTCTGCCCAAAAATCAACAAGGACAGGTTTTTCGGATTCGATGACGTCGGCTTTAAAGCTTTCGTCTGAGACTTTAACTGTGGGCATAGCGTACTCCTAATGTTATCTGCTTTCTAATTAGGGAGCCGATTAATCCGCGTCAAGGCGGCGGCGATAGAAGTTTCAGATAGAGTCATAAGGCGCGGCCCATCGGTCCATAGCAATGCACATTCTATTTTATGGTCTGGATAGGCCTCTTTCATCAAAGCAGAATAGCTCGCCATTTGCATCATATATAGCGGCGCAACATCGGCCTCACGCAAGGGCGGCGGACGGTTAGATTTATAATCCAAAATTAAAACCCTATCCGGGTAAAGACATAAACGGTCAATTTGCCCGCTAATCACCATATCATTTGGCAAGGTTTTAGCCATGCCCGAAATCGACACCTCTGCCCGGCTTTCAATCAGTGAAGAGCCGTCCCTCGGCGCAGCAAAAAAGTCTTTAAACTCGGGATGGCGCAAAACGCCAAACACCGTCGATATAATATCACTTTTCTGATCCGGCTCTAAATCATCATGAGCACTTAGGAAATTCACCGCTGCATCATCTTGGCGGGCAAAGTCTATATTCGGTAAAAACTCAAGGAGTTTATGAATTAAAATTCCGCGCCGATATCTATCCGGCGTTTGCATCAACGGAGAGCGCATAGGCGCAGCATGAAGCGCCATATCAAGCGGGTCAGCCTCTAGCCCGCCGACCATATGGCTCGGCGTCACCCGGCGTAAAGATGGGCGCAGAACGGGAGCCATTTGGCTTAAAAATAAAGGCATTTCATATTCAGTTTCATCTGCGGGTTTCAGCTGCACTATTTCATCTTGAGCGCGAGCGCCGAAACATAGGCCGTCACCAAAGGGGCTCTTACAAGCGGCCCCGCCTAGCCGCTCAAGCGCAGCTTTAATATCATCATACCATGTTATAAGTTTTGTACTTACGCCCCGTTCATAGCCGCAAACAACCAACTCCGTCTCAGCCCGGGTCAAGGCCACATAAAGCCGGCGCAGATATTCCTGCCCCTCAAGAATGCTTTGGCCTTCAAATATATCATCCGCGAGCTTTAGGCCCCGCGTCGCAGAGCCCGCAAATACAAAGCCCGATTTATAGGGCTGGACGGGTTGTTTGCGGTCAGATTTTCGCGGCGGATCAGAGGCGTCCGGTAAAATCACGATCGGCGCTTCCAGTCCTTTGGCCCCGTGAACGGTCATAACTCGCACTTGGTCTTGGACGTTATCAAGCCCACGCTTCAGTTCCGTTTCATCAAGGGCAAAACTCGCAGTGAAATCTTGTAAGGACGGAACCCCTTGCCTCTGATGGGCGAGGGCGCGGGCTAAAAAGCTCTGCACCGCATCTTTACTCTCCATAGAAAGGCGGCAGTAAATTCGGCTCCAATGACTTATTCCGCTCTTGTCCGTATCATCCAAAAACCGCGCAAAAAACTCATAGGGCGCAAGACGCAGAGCGCGGGTTAAAACCCGCTTTAAAACGCGGCTTGCATGAGCGGCAGCCTTCGATTCACTTGCTTGTAATTGCGTCCACAAACTAGTCTTTCGCCCATAAGCCAGGTCAAAAAGCTGCGTATCATTCCAACCAAAAAACGGCCCCTTAAGAAGTTCTGCTAGGGCTAAATCATCACCGGGCTGTAAGGTAAAACGCGCAAGGGTCAGTAAATCTTGTACCGCCAGCGCATCTTTCAATTTAAGGCGGTCTGGGCCGACCACGGGAACATGGGCCATTTTAAGACGTCGCAGAAGTGCCTTATAAAGCGGACCGCGTTTTTGCACTAAGACCATTACGTCCCCGGCCCGTATAGGCCGTAATGCTTTTAAGTCACGGTCAAAAACAAGGCGCCCTTGCGCGAGCCATGATTTGATTTCTACCGCAATCTTAGCCGCTAAAACTTCGCGGGCATCACTGGCGGCAAGCTCGTCAAGGGGGCGCAAGTCCCCAGCCTCTTCGGGCACGTCTTCACGGTCATAAGGTGAGAGCGGCCATAGCTCTATATAGCCTGCATCTTCGCGGATTGCTATATGACGCATATGGTCCCCGGCAGGGGCAAAATTATCTGTATCAAACATACGTTCGCTCCCTGCCCCACCAATAAATATCTCATCCACTAATTCCAAAACTTGGGGGGCCGAACGAAAGGAAGTTCGCATACGCGGCGCTTTAAAATCAACGCCGTCATCATGGCTTTGCGTTTTCGCCAAAAACACATCTGGGCGCGCCCCTTGGAAAGAGTAAATCGATTGCTTCTCATCCCCGACAGCAAAAAACGTTTTCGCCAGTCCCGTATCTTCATGGCGCGAAGACGGATCAAAATTATCATGTAATGCATCTAAAATATCCCATTGCACTGGGGGCGTGTCTTGGGCTTCATCAACAAGAATATGGCTAATGCCGCCGTCAAGTTTATAGCTTACCCAATCCGCCGCTTCAGAGCGCGTCAACAAGCGGCGCACGCGCTGCACTTGGTCATCAAAGCTCACTCGCCGCATAGCGTCTTTCGCGGCGCTAAACTTATCAGCGAAAGGAACAGCCAAAGTATAAAAGGCAGAGGTTGCCTGTAGTAATTCAGCCGCTTTAATTTTATCCATTTGCGCTAAAACCCGCGAGACTTCTGGGGTTGGCATATAGGCTTTTGCGCCAAGAAACATTTGCGCAGATTCATCAGCTTTTGCCGTAACAATGCTGGTCCGCAAATTTCCCGATTGGGTAAAAAAGATATCACTATAAAGCTCAAAAGCTTTCGCGGGGTCGGGGCAAATTAAAGCTTCGTCTAGTGCCGCGCCGACTCTTTGGTTTGTCCCGGCATTATTGTTAATTAATCCCGCGCAGAGTTGCCTTAGCAGGTCTTGATCTGTCTCTTGCCAGCTTTGCGCATAAATATCTTGAGGCGACATCTCTAAGCTTAAGTTTAAATCCAATGCGAGCTGCGCCAAACCGCCTTGAGATTTCCAGCGCTCTATGGCGTAGAGATTATGGCCCATCCAATTAAAATAATCCGCAATGGTTCGGTCGGATGATTGCGCGGCAAAAAAGCGAAAGGCTTTCGCGACATCACTATTTGGCGCATCATGCGCCTGCTGCAAGAGCTGCATTTCCGTTTGCGCCAAAAGCTCTAACCGCTCTTCATCTTGGAGGGTGTCAAAGCCTGGTAATAGACCAACTTCGATTGGAAAGCGCGAGAGAACAAATTCACAAAAGGCATGAATGGTTTGAACCTTAAGTCCACCCGGCGTTTCTAACGCTTTCGCAAAAAGCGCCCGCGCCGTGGGGAGCGCAATACCGTGATCTACGCGCCCAAATAATTTAGCCAGTTCTTTATCAAGCTCCGCCTCTGGCAAGACTGACCATGTTCCAAGTTTTTGGAAAAGACGGCTTTGCATTTCACTTGCTGCCGCTTTGGTATAGGTCAGGCATAAAATGTGATCGGGCGCAACGCCCGCAATCAATAAACGCGAAACGCGGTTGACTAAAACATGAGTTTTACCCGATCCCGCATTCGCCGACGCAAAGCGTGAACCAGCAGGGTCAGACGCATGATCTTGGGCGGCACTAGCCGCAGCAAGTTTTTGGATAAGTCCCGCGTCGCTCATGGCCCATCTGCCTCGGTTAATTGTGACCATTCTTCACGGCGCGCGAGTAGGTCATAATCCCCGTAAACATTAGCCCATTTGCGCCGAATTTGCGACGGATAGCCAGCGTTAATATCCCGGGCTTGCGCCATAAGTCGTTTAAGAGTTTCGCGGGTCTTCACGATATGATCCTGTGCAGAAAATGCATGTTTCGCGCTATGTTCGATCACAGAAAAACTCTCATACCCGCCGGATGTACCGCGCAGACGTTTATAGCTAAGCTCATCTACAGGCCCAGGTTTCACACCTTTAAATGCGCCTTGCTCTATCATAAGCGCCAAAAGCGGGAGCTGTGGGTCAAAACCGACAATAACTTCTTTTTTACCGGGAGGCTGCCCGGTCTTAAAGTCAATCACTTCATACCCATTAGGCCCTTTATCAATACGGTCAGGAGACCCAATAATGGTTAGGTCTAATTCGGGCAAATATAATCTTCCTTCGGTTTCTCCGCATATATTTTTAAAGCCCCGTTCGCGGCGGTCATGAAAATCGGCGATAACGGCCTGTGATAATTGATCAAGGCGAACGTCTTCTTTGATAAAATTTAAATCCTCATACCCCTGCGCCCGCAGAGCCGATATAAATTCAAGCTTTAGCCGTGCAATGTTTTTGGCGGCATGACCGCTAAGCTTATCATTAAGTAAGCTTTCTACGGCCTTATGCAGGGCCGTGCCATATTCGCGCGGGCCGATTTTCATATCCAAATCATCCAGCGGACTGAGCTTTAAAACATGGCGCGCATAAACCGCGTAGGGGTCACGTATCCATATTTTAAATTTTGTCACCGACACGACATCATTTTCACGCAGTGGCCAGCGCGCCTCAAGCGGTGGTTTGGGATTAGGCGGGGGCGCAGGGACAACATCGTCTGGCGCAACATAATCAAGGCTGCGCGCCCAGTTCAAATAGGGTGTTTTCGGCGCTAACACCTGAGCCGCTATATCTTTTTCAGCCGCCAAAGCCCCGTCTCTATAAGCGCCGTTAAACAGTGTTTTTAGCCGCCAAAGCCAACGAGACGCCACCATTGGCGTGCCGTCACTCCGTTTAGCGCGGGTTAAAATCACATTTGGCCCCATAGCCAGACCTTCAAAGTCATGGGCTGAGAGGCCGTAGCGCCGCTCCGGCAGAGTTAATCCCAATTTCTCTCGCATCGCGCGTGATAAAAACGGATCATGGGAGGGCGTAGCGGGCCATAATCCTTCGTTTAATCCGCCTAAAATTGTGACATCACTTGAGAGCATACGGGCCTCGAGCGGGCCTAGAATACGCAGCTGCGGATGGGTGCCAAAACGCGGCCTAACCACTTGGCCCCGCATCAAGACCTGTAAAAACTCTTGAAACTCGGCGGCGCTAAAGGGCCCTAAGGCTTTGCCATAGCCCATAATTTGCGTAAGTAAACTTGCGGCGCTTTCGCCCGCTTCTCCACGCCATAAGATCTGCGCTCCATGATGGGGCTTTCCATTTAACTCGCTACGAGCCAAGTTCTCGGCGGCCTGGGTTAAAGCTTTCGCCCAATCTGCAAGCGGAGCCGTCTCGGGCATGGCAAATAATGGCGACACCGCCTGATGCAGCGACGTGATCAGCGCAAGGCTAGCCAATATATCATCATCTTTACGCAGGCCGCGTAGCTCTGCTTTTTCAAAAGCAAGCCAGTCTTTCCGGGCATCGCCTGCTTCTTGGCCTAATAAAGCAAAGGGACTGGCCATTAGCGCCGAAAGAAAAGCGGGGTTATAGCGATCATTCATAAGGCGTAAAATATGGGATAAAAATGCGCCCGTCGGCGTTTCCTCCAAAGGCTCACCGGCAGATGAATCTAGCCTAACGCCCCATCGGTAAAGCCGTGATTTCACCCGCCGTGCAAGGGCCGGATCAGGGGTCACAAGGGTGGCCGTTTTATCAGGGTCTTCTAGCGCCTCGCGCATAATCACCGCAATAGTTAGCGCTTCTTCTTCGTCGTCATCCGCTTCGATTAGCGCAAAACTTTCACGGGCGAGATCAAAGGCGTCTGCAGTTTTAAAATCTTTTCGTATAGTCTCAATTCGGCCTAGCCACTCTTCAGTGGCCTCAACGGGCACAAGGCTTTCGGAGATAACGGCCCGCCGCGCCCTTAAGGCAGTTGCATTTAATTGCCCGTCAATCTGGCGGCGCAGTCCTGCCGTATCAATAAAGTCTGATATCTCATCAAAATTTAACCCCAAAACATCCAGCAATCTTTTCATTGAGAACTGCGGATGGTCTGCGCTCACTTTTTCCCATGCGCGCGGGCGCATATTCGTTGCGAGCCCCGGCAGAACAATCATGCCTTTCGGCAAGCCCATAACGCAGCGCATGAGCCGCGCCGTGGCCGGCAATGTACCCGTAGATCCCGCTATAATAACCGGGTAATTTGGCGGCTGTTCTGTCCATTGGCGTGTAAGTGCATTTAATAGTGCCACCCGCCGCGCCATAGGGTCAAGCCGCTTCATTTGCGATAAATGCGCAGGCCAGAAGCCTTGAATGATTTTATAAAACTCTGCCGCCGTTTGAAAGTGTATGGCGGCTCTGTCTGATATCTCGTCCAGGGTTGTGAGGTCAATCTCCCCCCGGCCTTCCATGGCGACATCATCAATAATTCGCAAAAGCGGATCGGTGAGCGTTAAAGCCACTGCCGGAGACAATGCCTCCCCCGATACCGCTTCGTAATAACGGCGAACAAGACTTGAAAGCTCAAAACGGCGCTGCAAGCCTGAAACAGCTGGCAGAACTTCACTAGCAAGCTCGCCGGGTTCAAAAGGCGGCTCATCTGGGTCAATATCTGCCAGCGGGCGCATTGGCGGCAAGATACGCGCGCCCCGCCCTTGGTCTTGGGCATGGCGCGTAAAACTATCAGATAAATCCCTAACAGCCCTACGGGTTGGGAGTAAGATTAGCCCCTTTTGTAAGTCTTCACCAAATATATTATCAAGACCCGACGCCAAAGCCGGCAGGAAATCAACCCCGCTCGCCATGTTCATAACGGCTGGGATATGCGCGTTTGTTTTGCTCATATCTATCTCGCCCCCTTATGGCCGCCTTTACGGGCTTGCTTTATGACCGCTTCAGCCCAGCGCCGCGCCTGCGGATCACCCACATGCATCCAGTAGCCTTCCATCACATGACCAAAGGCGCGGTCATTAGATAAGGTTTTATCCCATATTTTTTTTCGCGAAAACCGCTCAAGCGGATAGCCTTTGGCGAGTTCAGGTTTAAAAATTTGAACCCCGCAATATAAATGAGACGCCCTATTTTGGCGGCGGTATGAAATCTGGCCCGTTCTGGATAGATCAAAATCCCCTTGGCTCTCTAGGCCTAAGACCTGCCCTGTTGGCGTTAGCATTAAAAGCTCGTCCATCACTTTTGGATTCCACGCTGCCATAAGCGCATTTAAGGCAGGTACAAACTCAATCCAGACCGCATCAATATTACAGATTAATATTGGTGCATGCCCCAAAAGCGGCAGGGCTTTGACTAGCCCACCTCCTGTTTCCAGCAAATCTTCTCGTTCATTAGATATAATGATCTTTAGCCCCTGACGGCACGATAGATAATCCTCGAGATGATCCGCATGGGCATGAACATTAACAACCGCCCGCTCGATGCCCGCAGCTTCAAGGCGGCGCAGCATATGTTCAATTAACGGTAGGCCTGCAACCGTCACCATAGCTTTGGAACGGTCATCGGTCAAAGGCCGCATACGGGTTCCATGACCTGCCGCCATTACCATAGCTGTCGTAATTTGGCTCACCCCAAGGCCTCTGTCGGTAAGTAGCGGGCGAGCCAATCTGCGAGGTCGGCGCAAGCCGGGTGTTTCAGATAACCCGCAAGATGGGATTTTAACCGGGGATGTAAGGCCCGATATTGCGGTTTGCCGTAAAGCATGTCGGAGCGCACGGGAAAGCCCATGTTTTTTAATTTCCTCTGCGCTCCCATTACGGCATAAGCAGCGCGGAAACTTTCATCATCATTAAGGCCCGCCTTGCCGCAAAAGCGGTTGATAAGCCTATCTGCCAGATCACGGTCAACATCTCGCCGCGCATCTTCGAGTAAAGAGTTTAAATCATAGGCCGGGTGAATTATAACTGCGTCTTGGAAATCAATCAGGCCGACCCTAGCCGTTTCGCTGCGCCGTGGGAGCCAAAATAAATTCTCCGCATGAAAATCTCGCAAAGCAAGACCGTGGGGGTGAGCCGATAACAGGCCGCTCATTTGACGCCAAATAGCCTCCCATTCCTTGAGGGCTTGCGCGGGCAAGTCCACGCCAATATCAGGCACATACCAATCAATGAATAAAGTCAACTCCGCAAGCTGCGCCTCTATGTCAAAAACAGGCACTGTCCAATGACCATGTCGAGATTCAAGCTGCGGGGCGAAACTGCTGCGGTATATGGCCGCCAGTGTATCTACGGCGGCTTCATAAAGCATAGGTTCATCACTAGGCACCACTTCAAGCTGGCGGGCGTAAACATTTTGCCCGCGCGAAATAGATAAATCCTCCAACAGTAAAAACCCGTTTTGCGTATCCGCCGCAATAATTCTTGGGGCCGAAAACCCCCGCTGATACAGGGCTGTTCCGATAGCCGCAAAGCTATTCATATTCGTCCCCGCAAGCCGAGCACGGCGCATATAATCCTGCGCTGCGCCGGACGGCTCATCCGCCGGGTTATAATCCATTAAAATCGCCGGCGTCTCCTCTTGCAAGAGACGGAAATATTGCCGCGCAGACGCATCGCCCGGAATTGGCGCGATATCGGCTTTATCCCATGACACCGCCGTTAAAAACTTATCCCGAAGATCACTGCGCATTGTCATATCCCTAACCCTTCTAGGCGCGAACGCCAATGCGCTGGCCCCGATAGCACAACTTCGCGCCCACCGTCTTTGAAGGTAATATGGCAATTCAGCGCTTGCGGGTTTAAATGCCCGCCCATTTTATCCGGCCATTCAATCAGGCTAACAATATCCGCCTCCATGTCTATTAGGCCAAGCTCTAACACATCATCAGGAGCGGCGAGCCGGTAAAGATCACAATGCCATAGCTCATAATGCGAAAGCTCATAGCTTTGCACTAACGTATAGGTCGGGGACGGCACATCTTGCGCCGTGCCTAATGCCGATTGAATAAGCCCACGCGCCAAGGTCGTTTTACCCGCCCCTAACTCCCCCGTAAGGGTTAACACATCCCCCGTCTTTAAAAGCGGACATAGTCTTGCGCCTAATGCCATAAGCGCGGCCACATCCGCAGCAAAATAAGTAAGGAATCGCTCTGACATAAAAGAGTGATACGCGCTTGCAAAATGATTGCAAAGTCATACATAAGGCCAAAGCACAGAAATCGGAGATAACATGCCTAAAATTCTTTTTATCGACCATAGCGGAGAGCGCCGCGAAGTTGACGCCAAAGCGGGAACCTCTATCATGGAAGCAGCTGTGCAAAATATGATCCCCGGCATCGACGCCGATTGCGGCGGGGCCTGCGCCTGTGCCACCTGCCATGTCTATGTGGGCGCCGAATGGGCCGCAAAGCTAAAAACCAAAGATGATATGGAAGATAGCATGCTCGATTTTGCGGAAAATGTGCAAGACACATCACGGCTATCTTGCCAAATCATCATGTCAAACGAGCTTGACGGGATCACAGTCACAACCCCTGAAAGCCAGTAGGCAAACGGCAAATCAAACGATTATAGCTGCGCCTTCAATGAATCGGCGCAGCCTATTGCTGGGTATCCGCATAAAGCAGGGATGCGTTTATTTTATCAAACACATAAGCGCCATCAAGCCCGCTGTTTTTCTGATCAAGCACAATTAAAGTTTTCCCATCAGCATAAGGGACAAGCTGTTCATAAAGACCGGTCGTTTCACGGATTTTACAGTCTGTTTGGCAATTCTACTCCGTGCCGCCGCCATGGGCCAAGGTAAAATGCATACAATCTTTTTTATATCATTTTTTTCAAAATACTCACTTTGTTTAATGCTATGCACTCTTCCGATTAAAACAACAACATTGTCATAGTCTTCACTAAATTTGAGAATATTCTTTGCTTCAACTTCATATATATTGTTAGACAAGTCTTGAATGGACAAAGATATGTCAGTTGGATCAACATCAAGTTGTCCCCAACCGGTAAATGTCGGCCCAATCGTAATATCAAGATTTGTTCAGCTTAGCGCGATAACATATTTTAATGATTCCATCATGGCTTGACTATCTCGGCCATCATGAGAATTTCCACGCCAGAAACGATCCATAGCTATACACAGATAGGTTTCTACTTCGGTTGTTTCGACGCCCTCAAGACCCTTAACAACACGCTCATTTAAATACTGGTTTTCATATAACAATATCGTCGGTTTCTTCGTCATATTCGCGAGATTACACGTAAAATTCGCTGCAAACTGCGGCGCTTCTTTGGTCCCGTGACGTTCGCCAAGTAAATAAATCCCTCCATTTTTATGGCGCTCAAAATTTTTGACGTATCGCTAATTTCAGCGCATTGCACATCAGCAATATCCGTATTGACACTCGCCTGACTAGCGCTTTCATGACAGCCCGTTAAGCCCGTGATCATTAAAATCATAAGAGATAAAGACAGTTTATTAGTTTTCATGATGACGACGCCTTCATCATTCATATTATAATTTAAAAACTTGGCTCATTCATTACAAAGACCGTAACATTAAATGTTTCAGTTAAACTTGCCTCTTAATTAAACTTATGTATTGATTAGATAAGCGCTGCAGCAAAGTTTTTAATTAGCAGAATTTAATTTGGTTTCAAAAGTCTTGCGCCAAATATTGCCAAATAAACGCTCGCCAAATTCGTTCCAGCGGCCATCCGGCAAGCGCTGAAATGTGAGGCGAAAGGTTTTAGCCTCCGTCAGGCATATAAGCGCTGCGTTCACCAGATCACATTCAAAAGAGCGCGGAGCCTTCCCGGCATAGGGTGTATAAATATAGCGGGCTTTATCTACATCGTAATAAATAATTGTATGAAGCTGATAGCTTATTTGTCCATCCCTTTGTCCGCTTGCATTAATTAGCATGATTTTACCGTCTAAATCATAACGGATAATTTCTGTATCAACATAAGGCCGTGCTGTGCCGGAACTCTCAGCGGACACGCCTGTATAGGACAGGCCAGGGCCAACCCAGTGACCCCGTAAAAAGTCAAGTTTAGCCATAGCCGCCTTTTCATTTTCTATCTCTTGCGCAGATATAGCTGGAGCGGCCCCATTAAACCCAATGAGTAATGCTGCGCCTAAAGCTAAAGGGGCTATCTTTAAATATTTGAGTATAAGCTGTTTAAAGTAAGTTTTCATAACATGGTTATAAATCGAGTTCAGGTCGCCCATCCGTATAGGGCGCTTTAGGGGGTAGGTAACAGGTCACATGGGTGCCTTCATCTTCTTCGGAGTCTAAATCCACCCAGCCACCGTGGACTTCAACAAAGCGCTGCACAAGGGCAAGGCCTAAGCCTGCGCCGCCGCGCGTGGATTGAAACGTCTCAAACACTTTGGGTTGCCGATCCGATGGTATTCCAACGCCGTCATCTTTTACCCAAATTTCTACGCCGCCGCCATCTGCTGGCCGTCCGCCGAGTACTATATGTCCGCCGGGCTTTGTAAACCGAATGGCATTGGTTAAAAGATTATAAATAACCTGTTTAAGGCGCTTTTCATCGGCGCGAATAACCCCAATATTTTCTGGGCAATCCAGGCTTAAGGTCTTTTTTGTATCATCTGCCTTTGTTGCCACATAATCGAGCGAATTAAACAGAAGATCATAAATATCAACATCTCCAAGCTCTAGGTCGAGGACATTGGCTTCAATCGCAGAAATATCGAGAATATCATTAATACTTTTACCTAGATCTTCAGACGCAGATTGTATGGCAAACACAAATTCGCTTTGTTTATCCGATAAATCACCCGCTCCGCCGTTTTGCAGAAAATCGGCATAGCCTGTGATTGTCGTGAGGGGTGTTCGGAGTTGGTAGCTTACATGAGCAACAAAATCAGATTTAATTGCATCCGCCGCTTCTAGCGCAGCGGCGCGTTCAATTAAAGCGGCTTCCGTTTTACGCTCTTGAGTCACATCATCCCATGCCATTAGCGTCGCCCCATCCGGCAAGGGCTTGGACAACCATGAGATAACTTTGTCATCGGATCGGCGGATTTCCCCTTGAACCTGCTGGCGAATTTGCGGGTCAGGGTCTGTGGCTCTTCCTTTAAGCTCCCGCCAAAAGACTTTATCATGATAAAGCGGCATGACATCTTTGATGATATCATCAAAGCGCGGTTCTCCTTCAAGCTTTTCAGGTGCAAGCCCCCAGAGCTTCGCAAAGGCTGAATTATAAATTTTAAGCCGTCCATCCGTACCAAAGACAGAAATACCTTCATTTAATTTATCGAGTGTCGCAGTTTGAACATTAAGCAGCGTATTATATTGCCGCTGCAGGCGCATTTTATCTGTGATATCACTAAATAACAGACTAATCGAGCCGCCCGCATCACGCATTCGCATCAGCCTAAGCACTTTTCCGTCCGGCAAATCCCAACGCTCTGCAACCATTTCTTTTGGCCAGTTTGAATATAGCGCCAGTTCTTTGGCCTTCCATTGGCTATAATCTTGCTGCTCTGGCAATTTGCGGGCCCCGCGCATGTGATCCAGCCACTGACTATGGGTCAGGTCAGAACGTATAGAGTTTGCCGGCAAGGCAAATATCTTTTCAACCGCTCGGTTGCGAAAGGTCATTTTCTGATTGGATGAAAAGACTAAAATCGCTTCATCCATATTATTTAAAAGCTCATCATGGGCCCGCACATGATGAGCAAGAGTTTCTTTATAACTCTCCGCTTCGGAAGCATCGAGCGCAAATCCTGTTGCTCCGCCCGGAACGGGTAGAGTGACAATACGCGCAGCGCGGCGGCGGCCATTAATAATAATATGCGCTTGGCTCTCTTGCTTGGCTTGTCCAGAAAGTGCCGCATTAATTTGCTTAGTCACACTCTCATGCAAATGCGATTGATTTTCTATAACATCATTGGCGCGGCTTGCTCCCACGGCCTTAACATAGGCGGGGTTAACCCAGACCATATAGCCTTTGGCGTTACAGCGCCAAACAGGAAAGGGGGCGCGATTTAAAATTTCAATAAAGGCAATCAAGTCTTGCTCTTCGTGAACATCAAGACGATCAATACGCTTAATTGCCAATTCTTCACTCGGGCCGCGAACAGAATTATCATTAATCCATAAAATTGCCTGACTTTGAGCAATTCGCCCTTCAACATCGGCTCTATGACCTTGCGGCATTTCAAGTCCGGCGGAGAAATGCGTCCCGCTTTCCAATAGCTGCATAATTGCGCCGCGAAGGCCTAGGGTTTTATTCGGCGACATATGCCGCGCCTCAAGGGCGCAAAGGGAGGTCAATAAGGCATCAGCGAATTTAGCATCAGGCTTTAAATCAAAGGCCGATTGCAAGGCCGCCAAAGTTGCCGGGGAGCCCATCAAGCGCGGCGTCGACCAGAGGCCATCAATAAGTTTAGGTGATTGATCCCAGACAATCGCAATGCCCGGGTATGATGATAAAATAGCCTCAAGATGACCTGCGCGAAATTCACTTTGGCTATGGCGTTTTTTTATTCGCTGCAAGGCAGGGCGGTCTGACAACCAATTTTTCAGCAAAAAGAACAGGCAAAGCCCAGCAATCATAAAGGCAAAACCAACGGTCAACATCGGGGATATCATCGCTGCCTGCCGCATTAACCGTTGTCATCCTCACCTTGTCATACGAATCACTTCGTTTTCATATGAATCTGAGTCGCCTATAAGGCATAGATTGGCAAGTCCGTTTAATGTTGGCCACCGAAAGCAGAACCGCTTATTCGTCTATGCGGCAAGTTTTTTTATGACCTCAACAATAGAATCCGTAATTTTGTCAATCTGGCCGAAATCATCCCCTTCGGCCATAACGCGGATAAGCGGCTCAGTGCCCGATGGACGCACAAGGATTCGGCCCGAGTTTCCAAGATCAACGCGGCCATCATTAATAGCTGCCACAACGTCATTATGCTCCATAGGCGATGCCCCTTCAAAGCGAACATTTTTAAGAACTTGCGGCACAGCTTCAAAGACTTGCAAAACTTCACTGGCGGGGCGTCCAGAGCGGATAATTTCAGCAACAACTTGTAAGGCGGCCATGGTACCATCGCCTGTTGGCGAATAATCTGTCATTAAAATATGCCCAGACTGCTCGCCGCCAACATTATAACCCTCCGCCCGCATACGGGCCGCCACATGACGATCACCGACATTTGTGCGGATTAAACTCATTTTTTGGTCATTCAAATAACGCTCTAGCCCCAAATTAGACATAACCGTCGCAACAAGGCCCGGCTTTAGTAGCCGCCCTGTCTCATACCAACCGGTGCAAATAAGCGCCAAGAGTTGATCCCCATCAATAACATGGCCTTTTTCATCGCACATAATCAAGCGGTCCGCATCACCATCCAGTGCTATCCCCATATCAGCGCCATGTTTCAGAACCGCCGCAGATAACCTATCCGTATGGGTGGAGCCGCAATTAGCATTAATATTCATGCCATTCGGTTCTGTACCGATTGTAATAACTTCATCCGCGCCTAATTCCCAAAAGGTCGCGGGGGCTGTTTTATAGGCCGCGCCATTCGCGCAATCAATTACAAGCCGCAGGCCATTCAGGCGCATAGATTTTGGAAAAGTCGATTTCACAATTTCAATATAACGAGCTTGAACATCTTCAAGACGCTTAACACGTCCAAGGCTTTCAGGATCAGCTAGGCCCTCTTTCCACTTACTATCCATATTACTTTCGATAATGGATTCAACATCATCATGTAGTTTTCGGCCATCTGGGCCAAAGAATTTAATCCCATTGTCATGATATTGATTATGAGAGGCCGTAATCATCACGCCCAAATCGGCGCGTAATGTACGGGTCATAAGGGATACACCAGAGGTTGGTAGCGGACCGAAAAGGCTAACATCCATTCCTACAGAAGCAAAGCCTGCGACCAAGGCCGGCTCTATCATATAACCTGAAAGCCGCGTATCTTTACCGATAACAACAGAGTGACGGCGCGTCCCGCCGTTACGAAAATGTTTCCCCGCTGCCATGCCGAGCCGCATGACCATATCGGGCGTCATTTTCCCTTTATTCGCACAACCTCTTACACCGTCTGTTCCAAAAAAGGCTTTTTTAGCCATCGAAACCCTCCCCACACATATAGATTTGTGTTAAGCTATAATGCCTAGAGACACATAGAATTATAGTTACACACTATGACTCATTTTGAGACTATAGTCATGCAATAGTAATACCAAACACAAAAAAAAGTAGAAAAAATAGCAGTTTAATGTGTTATTACACTTGTTGCAATTTTAACCTGTGTTTTTAAAATAAAATTTTAACCGGGCACTAGATTATAAATCATCAACTCGCCCATCTTGTTTTAAACGGTCAGTAATGTTTTTCACATTTTGCGAAGCTTCAAGTTCCGTAACCAGAACCTTACCGTCAGAAACTGTAATCGCAAGGTTCTTAACTCCGACTGCACAAACCAAGGGACCATCGCTTTGGACAAATAAATTTTCACAATCTTGCAATATTATATCACCGGTTAAAGACATCCTATCAGCGTTCTGTCTAGCCTTATGCAGGGCGTCATAGGAGCCAATATCACTCCACCCAATATCCGCCGGAACGGTTGCTGCATGTTGTGTTTTCTCCATCACGGCATAATCGATCGAAATTGACGGACATTCCCCAAAACATATTTTGTCAAGATTATAAAAAACACCATCCTTTTGAAGATCATCAAACGCGGCCTGAGAATGAGTTAAAACATCTGGAGCGTGGCGTTTCATTTCAGCCATCATTACATGAGGGGAAAATAGAAAAATGCCCGCATTCCAATAAAACTGTCCCGTTTCAACATAGGTCTTTGCCGTCTTACCATTCGGCTTTTCGCGAAAAGATTTCACTTTATAAGCGGAAGAGTTTAAGGCTTCACCGCGTTCAATATAGCCATAACCCGTTTCGGCCCGCGTCGGTTCAATACCAAATGTGACAATATGCCCGTCATCCGCCGCGATAGCTGCTTGTATTATAGCTTTTTCAAATGCCGCCTCATCGGCTATATGGTGATCTGCGGGTAAAAGTAAAACCAAAGCATCTTTTTGCTGTTGCAAGGCTTGCAAGGATGCAACCACACCGCATGACGCTGTGTTGCGGCCCATAGGCTCAATAATAATTGCTGATACCGCCTGAGCAATATCTTTCATTTGCTGAGCAATAATTTTACCATGCGCTGCATTACAGATGAAAATAGGATCAAGAAATCGCGGCCCCCGAAGACGCAAGACTGTATCTTGCACCATAGTGTTATCCCCCAAAAGCGGTAAAAGCTGCTTTGGTCTTGCATGACGAGAGAGCGGCCAAAGGCGGCTACCAGAGCCGCCAGATAATATCACAGGTATGATGGGCCGTATCGTCATTATAAGTTACCTTAAGTTTTACAACCCTAATAGCAGAAAGACTTTACAAGGAAGTTAAAGGGGACGGCACCATTATTATGGCCAAGAGTTGATTAGGCGAGCGACACAACACCTAATCTATAACGTATCAAAACACGGCAGTTTTGAAGGCCGCCACCTTTTGGCGGGTCAAATCGCCATGTTTTCACTTGGTTTAAAGTATGTTTTTCAAACACCCCAGGCGGCACTGATCTTTCTGATATAACATTTAAAACGTCACCCCCAACGCCTATATCTAATTTTACAATGACCCATCCCTGATTACCACGCTTTAAAGCTTTATTTGGGTAATCCGGCAGAGGGATGTTTCTGGCAGCAAGTCTTTCTCCACCCAAACAATCATCTGGATTCGCATAGCCTTTCACCCATGGATCAGGTGGATATTGACTTCTCGGTTTAAACTGAGGTGGTCCAGAGGCGCATGCTTGTAATATTCCTACCGCCAAGCCTATCAAGCTTATAAAAACACATCTCACTCGCCTTCACCAAAATTATCTTCTACGAGGGTTTTAAGAGCCAAAAGCGCGGCATTGGCATCGTCTTTTGGGCCACTCACAGTAATCGTAATATCTTCACCAACCGCAGACCCCAGCATGAGAAGCTCCATAACAGAATCAGCAATGACCGTCTCTGCCCCAACATCATTATGGGATGTCACATCAATACGTGATTCAAACCCTTCCCCGCAGGTGACAAACTTAGCCGAAGCCCGCGCATGAAGCCCTCGAATATTTGTTAAAGTCACCCGAACCGAGATAGAAACATCATCATATGATGCCGTTGCATGAATAGGCAGATCATCATCAAGCGCGCTTTTAGCCATCATTAAACATCGCCAGCCAAAACTTCGGAAGCAATCGCAATATAGCGCCGGCCCGCCTCTTTAGCCGTTTGTGCAGCTTGCGTTAAACTCGCGTGACGGCGTGCCTCCGCTAGTTTAATCAACATAGGCAGATTGACCCCTGCGACCACTTCAACCTGATCGCGGCTAAGCATGGATATCGCCAAATTCGACGGCGTTCCGCCAAACATATCCGTCAAAAGAATAGCGCCCTGATCTTGTGAAACTTGTTTAAGGGCTGTTCTGATATCATCGCGGCGCCGTTCCATATCATCATCAGGGCCAATACAGACTGTTTCAAGAAATGCCTGCGGGCCAACAACATGCTCTGTTGCATTTCGCAGCTCGATTGCCAATTTCCCGTGCGTTACAATAACTAAACCGATCAAAACCTTACCTCGATTTGAAATTTAAGATAATTACTTAATCAAGAAAATACAGACTTGCAAAGCTGTTTATGCGGCTTTTGACGAGTTATTTTCATTTTGGTTATTATGGGCCAATCCACGGCTCTTTCTAGGGCGTCCAGAATGGCTCGTTTCTACATTTTGCACGGGTAATTCGACAGAGAACCGCGCCCCCCTATCATCCCTGTTTTCGGCCCAGATTCGGCCTTTATGGGCCGCAACAATTTGGCGGCAAATCGCAAGCCCAAGACCGGAATGCGCACCAAAAACCGCCCCCTTAGGACGCTCCGTATAAAATCTCTCAAACACGGTTTCAAGATTATCGGGCGGGATCCCCGGCCCTTCATCCAGCACATCAATACGGACATGTTCACCTATTTGCTCAAGCCGCAGTTCGATCTCACTTTTTTGCGGTGAAAATGTTATCGCATTATCTATGAGGTTACGCAAAACTTGCGCAAATGATTCCTCATAAGCCCGAATATAAACAGGTTCTGGCCAAGGCTTATGGGTCATAGAAATGTCTTTTTCGGTTAAAATCGACGTATAAAGATCACATAAGCTTTGCAGCATGATATTTAAATCCAAAGTCTGAACTTCTTCCTTAGCTAAGGCCGCATCCACCCGCGATGCGCGTGAAATATCAGATATAAGACGATTCATGCGCTGGACATCATTTTGAATAATATAAATCAACTTACGGCGCTGTTCATCAGTCTTAGCGGCTTGAAGACTATCACTCGCAGAGCGCAAAGACGTCAGAGGGTTTTTTATCTCATGGGCTACATCTGCCGCAAAATTTGCGATACCGTCAACCCGTTCATATAGACCGCGCGTCATAGCCCCTAAAACAACGGATAAATCGCCAATTTCATCTTTACGGCCCGATAAATCAGGAATTTCATTCCGTTTTTCAGACGAGCGCGTCACAGTCTCTGCCGCTTGCGCTAATTGGCGAATAGGCATGGCAATAAACAAAGTGGTTGCCAAAGATGACAAGATGGCTGCCATAACCGCCAAACCAATAAAAGGTAAAAGCGCTTGACGTTCTTTTGTAATCACTTGCGCCATTTCATTCGTTTCAATGGTCAAGCTCCCTAATATTTTTTGAACCCGCCTGATAGGGATACTCACAGAGGCAATTAAAACATCATCCCCATCATAAGAGGTCTGGCGCGTTGATAATCCAGCTAAAGCATTTGAGACTTCCTTGCGAACATTGCGTCGTTTGGCATCACGGCGAGCTTTTTGCCACGGTAAGGCCTCAATCCATTCATCAACAGATTTAATCAACGAATACCTTTGCTGCGGCGGATTTATATCTTTTTGCGCACTAACCGGTGGGGCCAATTCACTCACCTCAATAGCATCATCTAATTCTTCACTATCTGCAACGAGACGCGAATTGATATCATGAATCCGGATACGCCAGCCTGTAGGCAAGTCAACACGTTTGACGATTTGCCGAGTCTGTTCAATATTCAAAATAGCTTCTTGGGAGACCCCCGTGGCCTCTTCTCCCAAAATAGATGTAATCAGTTCAGCTTGTGAGGACAGATTTTCCATCTTTGCGTCAAAATAACTATTGGCGAACTCATTCATCGCCAAAGAGCCTGTAACCAGAATAAATAACCCAATAAGATTGGAAATTATAATCATGCGCGATAGGCGCGAGAATAGCACAGACCGCCGCGGACGGCGCTGCTGTTTAAGCGTGACGCGAGAGGGAAAGGTTTTAGCTTTCTTTATATTTATATCCGACGCCATAAAGGGTCTCTATCCCATCAAAACTTTTATCAACACGCCTGAATTTTTTGCGCAAGCGTTTTATATGGCTATCGATCGTGCGGTCATCCACATAAATTTGGTCATCATAAGCCGCGTCCATTAATTGATCTCTTGATTTCACAAAACCTGGACGGCGTGCTAAGGCCTCTAGAATTAAGAACTCTGTAACTGTAAGGCGAACAGCCATATTATCCCAGCTACAAGCATGGCGGTTAGGGTCTAACACCAAGCGCCCGCGTTTAATAATATTATCATCGCCTTCTTGCGGCATATGCGGGGTTTGACCCTGCGACGCCGCCCGGCGAAGTACCGCCTTAATACGCTCCCCTAAAAGACGCTGTGAGAACGGTTTAGTAATATAATCATCCGCCCCCATATTAAGCCCAATAGCTTCGTCAATCTCATCATCTTTAGAGGTTAAAAATATCACTGGTAGGTTTGAGCTTTGGCGAAGATGGCGCAAAAGTTCTAGCCCGTCCATACGCGGCATTTTCACGTCAAAAACAGCCAAATCTGGCGGCGTCTCTTTGAGCGCCTTTAGCGCCGAATGCCCATCATGGAACACCTCAACGTCATAGCCCTCTTCGTTTAAAAACATGGATACCGACGTCAAAATGTTCTCGTCATCATCAACTAGAAATATTTTTGCCATTTTATCTCCCCCTTACCGCTTTATTGGATTGCTTCATGAAAGCCGCAAGGACATCCTTGCTGCCATGATTTCCTATCTAAAGCTTTAATATGGCACAGTTTTGGCCATTTTCGCCTTAATTTCGTCTTATCAACGCGAATTTCCTATGAAAACTGTCATGTTTCGCGCTTGCAGCCCTGACAAAGCCCCCCTAAATAGAGGCCGTAACGGAGATCAACATCATGACGATTGCACAATCGCTTATTGTATTTTTTATATTACCGGCCCTGAACATATTCCTATGGCTCATTATTGCCCGTATTATTCTAAGCTGGCTCGTCGCCTTTAACGTTATTAATCTTCGCAATCCTATGATGCAGCAAATATATAATGCAATCGATAGAATTACCGAGCCCGTCATGGCACCGTTTCGCCGCCTCATCCCGTCTATTGGCGGTCTTGACCTCTCTCCGATTCTTATTTTCTTTATTATTCAATGGCTCACTTGGTTCATCGGCACACGCCTTTACGCGCTCGCTGGATAAACATTTGACCCGAGTTTAAAAACCAATTAAGCGCCCTCTCATTGGTTCTCTCATATGAGAGATTAAAAAGGGAACAGGGTGAGATTTATCAAATCCCTGACGGCTCCCGCCGCTGTAACCGATTAGGGGTTAGCATATGTCACTGAAACAATTTTGTTTTGGGAAGACGCTAACGCCCGCTTGACCCGGAAGTCAGAAGACCTGCCAATAACGTCGCCAGCGCCGTGGGGCGGGATGTACCCAATGGCATGGATATTACGCATCTGCGTACCAATGACGACATCACGTTAATTAAACCCTGCAGGTTTTAACGCCGCAGGATTAGGAGTCGTTATGAAACGTTTACTTTTAACAGCAGGACTTGCCTCGCTCTTCACAAGCCTAACGGCCCACGCACAAACAAATCTAGCCAATGCGCCTAATATAGATGATGAGATTATCACAATCGGCTCACGTATTTCAGATCAATCCATAGCATCATTAACCAGCGCCGCGTCTATCTTGAATGAAGCGGACATCAAAGCGCGCGGACAAGCCTTTCTATCAGATATTCTGCGCGCCTTACCCGGCCTAGCCGTTTCGCGCTCTGGCCCGGCGGGAAACCTTACGCAAATTCGCGTTCGCGGCAGTGAGGCCAATCATGTGCTTGTCCTCATCGACGGGGTTGAAGCGGGTAATCCCAATACGGGCGAATTTGATTTTGCGGGTATCCGCAGTGAAGATATTTTAAAAATTGAAGTCCTGCGCGGGGAGCAATCCGCCCTTTGGGGAAGCGACGCCATTGGCGGCGTCATTAACATCATCACACGCGCCGGAAGCCGCCAAGAGCGCTATCAAGCCTCTGTGGAATATGGCACATATAACACCATTGAAGGCCAAGTCAGCGCCGTTATCCCCATTGGCACCGCCGCTTTATCCATAAACGGCAATGCGTTTTCCACGGATGGTTTTGATGTGTCGGGCCAAGACGGTGAAGACGACAGCAGCAATAGCCGCTCTATATCACTCGGGCTTAATAATGTAAATTTTGGCCCGCTTAACCTCTCCGCGCTTTATGCCGCGTCCAATTTACGTTCAGATTTTGATAGCGATAGCGACTTTGACGGACGGCTTAATAATACCAATAATATCCTTGTAACCGATAATCGCCGCGCCAATATTACAGGCCGTTTCAACGCCCTGAGAACAGAAAATAAAATCAGTCTATCTTTGACGGAAACCGATACCCGCGACCCCAATGCGAGCTTCCAAAACGACACCCAGGGCCGCCGCCTGCAAGCTAATTGGGCGAGCAAAATCGACCTCACCCAAGGCCATAGCCTTACCGTTTTAGGCGAAGTGGAAGATGAGAATTTTGAAAATTTTGGCGGTATTGGCGCGGGTCAGAACCAAAGCAATAATATCACGAATCACGCCGTTGCCGGCGATTACAAATTCAGCCAAGGCCCCATCACATTAACCGGCTCTGCGCGGCAAGATTTTAATGACCGTTTTGATAATGCTTTCACATGGCGCATTGGCGGCGGATATGCACTACAGGCTTTGGGCGGGCGGCTTTACGGCTCTTACGGGACAGGGGTTAAAAACCCAACCTTAACAGAAATTTTTGGCTTTTTCCCCGGGTCTTTCATTGGCAATGCAGATATACAACCAGAAACATCCGAAGGCTTTAATATTGGTTATAACCAAGAATTTTTCGGCGGCAGTGCCTCGGTCTCGGTGGATTATTTCCAATCTGACCTAGAAGATGAAATCCTAACGATTTTCAATCCCGATTTCACCTCAACCGTTCAAAACAGCCTCACAGATAGCTCCCGCGAGGGCATTGAAATTGAAGCCCAGTGGTCTCCCGTCAGTAATCTTGATCTCAGCGGAAGCTTGACCTTTTTAGACGCCGAAGAAGACGACGCGGAGGAAATTCGCCGCCCTGATTTCACCGCTAGCGCGCAAGCCACGTGGCGGCCCCGTGATGACATATCCCTCACAGGAACCCTCGATCATACAGGTTCCCAGTTTGATACGGATTTCGCTATATTCAGCAATGTCGAGCTTGATAGCTTTACCCTCTTGGGGGCCAATATCCGCTATGATGTGAATGATATTGTCAGTTTATCCGTTCGCGGAGAAAACCTATTTGATGAAGATTACCAAGAAGTCATCGGCTTTAACGCACCAGGCCGCACAGTCTTTGTCGGGCTTAGCGCCAATTTCTAAACTCACTTGCGGGAGGGCCCTTCCCGCATCACCGCTTATTAATGGGCGTCATTCCAGTTTTTCGCCGCATGGGCATCAACTACCAGAGGTACGGAGATATTGACTGCCGGAAAAGCGGCATTTTCCATCACGTCTTTCGCGGTTTTAATTAATATCTCTGCATGGCCTTCGGGCACTTCAAACACCAGTTCATCATGAACTTGCAAGAGCATACGCGCCCCGTCTATGCCCGCTATAGCTTCTGGCATACGGATCATGGCCCGGCGCATCACATCGGACGCCGCCCCTTGTATGGGCGCGTTAATCGCTTGGCGCTCCGCAAAACCGCGCACAGAGAAATTGCGGTCATTAATCCCGCGCACATGGCATTTACGGCCAAAGATGGTTTTCACATAACCAAACTCTTTGGCTTCTGCTTTGCAGCTATCCATGAAGTCTTTAATACCGGGGAATTTTTCAAAATAGCTCTTTATATAATCACTCGCTTCTCCCCGCGCGATACCCAGATTATTTGCAAGACCAAAGGCGGAGATGCCGTAGATAATCCCAAAATTAATCGCTTTCGCTTTACGGCGGGTCTGGGGGTCCATCTCATCCACAGGCACCCCAAACATTTCAGACGCAGTAAGCGCATGAATATCCATCCCATCCGCAAATGCTTGTTTCATCGCCGGAAGGTCAGCGACATGGGCTAAAATCCGCAGCTCAATTTGGGAGTAATCCGCCGCAACGAGAACATTGCCCTCTTCGGCAACAAAGGCATCACGGATTTTCCGCCCATCATCCGTACGAATTGGAATATTTTGCAAATTCGGATCAGAGGATGACAGCCGCCCCGTACTGGTTGACGCCAATGAAAAGCTCGTGTGAACCCGCCCCGTATGAGGATTAATTTGTGCTGTTAAGGCATCCGTATAGGTAGATTTAAGCTTAGCATAATGCCGCCAATCTAAAATACTTTGCGGAAGTTTATAGCCGTCCGCCGCAAGGGTTTCGAGCACGCCTGCCCCGGTCTGCCAAGCGCCGGTCTTGGTTTTCTTACCGCCCGGAAGTTCCATCTTATCAAATAAAATCTCGCCTAATTGTTTCGGCGAACCAAGGTTAAATTCGCCTCCCGCGAGCTCATAGGCCTCAGCCTCAAGTCCGGCCATTTTCTGTGCAAAATCCCCGGAGAGCCGCGCCAACACGGCTCGGTCAACTTTAATGCCGTTATTCTCCATGGCCGCAATAACCGCAGGCAATTTTCGCTCCAACGTTTCATACACTGTGGCCACTTGGTTTTGCCCCAGTTTCGGCTTTAAAAACCGCCACAGGCGCAAAGTAACATCCGCATCTTCCGCTGCATAAGGCGTCGCCTCTTCGAGGGAAATTTGGTCAAAGGTTTTGGCCTTTTTACCCGTTCCGGCCAGTTCTTTAAACGATATCGGCTTATGGGCAAAATGAGTTTCCGAGAGAAAATCCATACCATGCCCATGCAGCCCCCCGGCCAAAGCATAGGACATGAGCATCGTATCATCATAAGGCGCAGGGTTAACGCCGTAGCGCTGAAATACGCCGATATCATACTTAAAATTTTGCCCAACTTTTAAGATCGCAGGGTCTTCGAAAATCGGTTTTAATATCTCTAGCGCGCGATCTCTGTCAATTTGTTTCGGTGCGCCGCCGCCAAACATATCATCCCCGCCCACATGAGCGAGCGGAATATAACAGGCCTCATTATCCGACGCCGCCAAACATATGCCGACCATATTCGCCGCCGCGCTATCAAGACTATCTGTCTCAAGATCAACCGCAATGACGCCCGCCTCACGGCAACGCGCCGCCCACGCCAGTAAGCGGTCCTCGTCTTGAACGCATTCATATTTTTCACGGTCAAATGAAACATTAGCGGGAACCTCCGACAGCGCCGGAATAGCGTCCGCCTTGTCTTCACCGCGAAGGCCCTCCGTTGGGCCTTCGCCCAGAGCAGCCGTGACCCGTGCCGTGAGAGTCCGAAATTCCATTTCGCGCAAAAACCCAAAAAGCTCCTCTGGGTTGGGATCGCGTACGGCCATGTCTTCAAGGGTTGTCTCAACGTCAATATCGGTTTTAAGCGTCACAAGATCACGGGAGATTCGCGCCATATCCGCATTAGCAATTAGTTTTTCACGCCGCGCATTTTGCTTAATTTCCCCCGCACGTTCTAATAATGTATCCAAATCACCATATTCATTAATCAATAGGGCCGCCGTTTTAATCCCGATACCCGGAACCCCCGGCACATTATCTACACTATCCCCTGCGAGGCTTTGCACATCAATAACCCGCTCTGGCCCAACACCGAATTTCTCTTGTACCTGCGCAATACCAAAGCGGCGGTCCTTCATCGTATCCAGCATAGTTACCCGCTCGGACACAAGCTGCATCAAGTCTTTATCTGAACTAATAATCGTCACCCGCGCGCCCTTAGCTTCGGCTTGACGGGCATAGGTCGCAATCAGGTCATCCGCTTCAAAGCCGCTCATTTCAATGGAGGCCGCTCCAAAGGCGCGGGTGGCCTCGCGGGTGATTGGAAATTGCGGGACAAGCTCTTCTGGCGGCGCGCCGCGGTTCGCCTTATAAAGATCATAAATGTCATTGCGAAACGTCTGGCCGGAGGCATCAAAGATAACCGCAAAATGAGTCGGTCGATCATCATCAGTTTGTCCGCGCAAAAGCTTAAACAACATGTTAGAAAACCCTGCAATCGCCCCAATCGGCAAGCCGTCAGATTTACGGGTTAAAGGCGGCAGGGCGTGAAAAGCTCGAAAAATATAACCCGACCCATCCACCAAAACGACATGGGACTGACGGTTAACCTCATTTGAATTTGGCATATAGACTCACTTCCTCATTAGTCCTAGTTTTGTGCGCCAAAGCCGAATTTTTCAAGGGCACATTCCGGTAATCACCTGTTTTTATAAAGACGGGTTTGCCATATTTTAGCCCTATATAGGGGTATAATTGTAATGATGATGAAAAGGATAGACCTTGGCACAGCTTAATGTGTAATAAATGTTATGTATCAAACTATCGATGACATAAAAGAGCCTGAAGATGCCAATCTAGCTCCGCCGCATAAAGCGCGCTTTTTTTTAACGCTCATAGTTATAACTGGGTTTAGTGTTATTTTGGCTGTCGCCGTTTGGACCTCTCGGCAAACGCCAAATATTACGGCCCACCCGGCAGAGCAAAACGAGGCCACAACTGCTTTTCGCAATATCCAAGAAGAAAACCGCCCCGCAATTCGCCGCGCCTTATTGCTAGACTATGTCGATAGCTATAAGCAAAGTTCCGTTATTAATAGTGCAAAAGCGCAGCTACGGGTCATGGATGATTATGAAGCTGCAGACTGGGCCAAGCTATCAGATGTTATGTTTGCAGAAAACCAGACGCCCTTGGATAAAAAATTTGAGTTTGAGCACTATATATCTATCTGGGGCGAGAGCCTTCTTGGCAGCCGCGACAAGGATATCACCGCCTTTAGAGCCGCCCTTGATAACGGCGAAGACACACCCATTATCACCCGTGCCTTCATTCCGGAAAAAAGCCCTATTCCCGACACTATAGACGCATCGCAAATGGCCGGAGGACGAGTTTTACGCCCTATTACCCCAAGCTATATTCCGCCGGCGCCGCGCGAGCTTTCCCCGCCAGCCCCGCTTCGGCAAAGCATTACGCCTGCGCGCATTCGCAGGAACCGCGCACCAGATTATCCGCGCCGCGCCTACCGCCGGAGCATTCCCGCCGTTGTCGAGCTTAGCCTCAATATAGATGAACGAGGACGGGTCGGCCTGATCGAGCTTATATCCATAGAGGCCCCGCGTTATAGCCGAGATTTTGAGCGCGCCGCCCGCCGAGCCGCAAAACATACGCGGTTTCATCCACAGTTACTTAACGGAACCCCCATACCCGCAAGGGATATACGGAAAACCTACGTCTTTGATCCAAGCCGTTAAGCCGCTTAATTCTGGAGGCTATTAATGCCCACCTGCGCTTGCCGCTTCATCCAATATATATTCACGGTCGCAATATTTACATGTGACTGCCGTAGATTGCCCCATATCCATCCATACTCTAGGGTGTCCAAGTGCGCCGACACCACCGTCGCAAGATATGCGTTTTTTTGTTACGATGATTTGTTCAGGGTTTTCAGCAGGATTATTTGACATTACGGCCTCTTGACGTCACACAGAATCCCGATCAGCTTGCAGGATTTGAATGCGTGGTTTACGTCACAGCCGCGTGAACGTCAATCCACGCCGCATTAAAATATAACTTAACCCAAAGCGTTATACCTTATGACACAGACACCGGCTATCGAGATCACAGGCCTGAAAAAGACCTATAAAAAGACGAAGAAAGCCCCCGCAAAAACGGCTCTTAAAAATATTAATCTAACAATTCCTCAAGGCTCTATTTTTGGTCTTCTAGGCCCAAACGGCGCCGGAAAATCAACGTTAATTAATATCCTCGCCGGGCTTGTGATTAAATCAAGCGGTGAAGCAAAAATTTGCGGCTATGATATTACGCAACAAACGCGCCAAGCCCGTGCCTCTATTGGTGTTGTCCCGCAAGAAATTGCGATGGATGTTTATTTTTCCCCGTTCCAAGCCCTTGAAATTCAGGCTGGTTATTACGGCGTACCCAAACCTGAACGGCGTAGTGAGGAAATCCTAAAAGCCCTCGGCCTTTATGACAAACGTAATGCCTATGTGCGTCAGCTCTCAGGAGGGATGAAACGGCGGCTTTTAATCGGAAAAGCCTTGGTCCATAATCCCCCCGTTCTTATTTTAGACGAACCCACTGCGGGGGTGGATATAGAACTGCGCCGGCAGATGTGGGATTATGTCCAAGAGCTTCACGCCAAAGGCACAACCATTATTTTAACTACGCATTATCTTGAGGAAGCTGAAGCCCTCTGCGACCGCATTGCCATTATTGACCAAGGGGAAATTGTGGCCAATGACGAGACAGCAGCGCTTTTATCACGGCTCGATCAACGCACATTAATTATATCCCCCCAGACAGAACTAACGGCCCTGCCAAAAGAATTATATAATTTGGATGCGAGTCTCAAGTCGAATGGTAATATTGCAATTAATTACCGTAGTACGACAACCCGCGTTATCGATCTGATTGAACATGTCAAAAACAGCGGCGTCGCCATTGTTGATTTACGTACAGAACAGCCAGATTTAGAAGATGTGTTCATGTCGCTAACCTACGATCGCAATGGCCATATTCCGGCCCTATAACCTTTAAACCGGAATACCTTCTTCAAGGCAAAATTTATGCACCGCTTGCCGTATAGAGCTTAGGCGGGAATCCCGTGAAATAAGCGGCTTTATATAGGCCGCTAGCTTTTCAGCATTAAGGGCTAATAAGGCGCTTTTCACAGGGCCAATCCCAATCGCCGGCATAGATAATGTATTATAACCCAAGGCGACAAGCACCATGGCTTCTATGGGGCGCCCTGCCAATTCGCCGCATACTGAGACCGGTATATCATTACGGCGGCATCCATCCGCAATATCTTTAAGCATAGATACAGCCGCTGGGTGTAGCGGGTCATACCGATCGGCCACACGAACATTATCCCGGTCTGCGGCAAAGAAAAACTGCAAAAGGTCATTCGCCCCGACGGAGACAAAATCAGCGTGATCACATATAGCATTAATTGACCATGCCAAAGCCGGAGTTTCGAGCATAACACCAATTTCAATTTTTATTGGCAAATCTGCGCCAAATTTTGAGGCCCGCTCAAGTTCTTTTCTAAATAAGGCTTTCGCGGCGGTAAACTCGTCTACAGTTGTGACCATGGGAAACATTATGCGAAGATATTTACCCGCCCCTGCGGCCACGAGTGCACGCAGTTGATAGCGCATGAGCCCGGGGCGATCGAGCGCAATACGAATTGCCCGCCATCCAATGGCTGGGTTTTGTTCTGGCACAGGGTCCATATAAGGCAGGATTTTATCTCCGCCCAAATCTAGCGTGCGAAACGTGACAGGCCGTTCTCCCGCCTTATCCAAAGCCTGCCGATAAAGGTCCGTTTGCTCTTTAAGCTTCGGCATAAAATTAGACACCATAAACTGAAATTCTGTTCGGAAAAGTCCGATACCATCCGCGCCGGATTGGTCTAATTGTGGAAGGTCCATCACAAGCCCTGCATTAAGCTGCAGGCTAATATGCCGCTCATCTTGGGTAATAGCAGGGCGGTCTTTAATCGCTTCAAAAGCTTTATTGACCTCGCCGCGAATACGCATACGCAGCTGAAAACCATGAACCTGCGTCTCAAGGGGACGAATATTAACAATACCCGATTCCCCGTCCACAAGAACAGGATCACCTGATTCTATAAAATCCAAAATACCATCGGCGCGCCCGACGAGGGGAATCCCAATGGCACGGCAAATAATCGCCGTATGGCTTGAGGCTGCCCCCTCTTCAAGAACAATCGCGCGAAGGCTTTTACGGTCATAATCTAATAGCTCCGCCGGGCCGAGGTCACGGGCAAAAAGAATAGCGTCATTGGGCAAGACTTTTTGGCCCGCCGTAATATTCTCTCCAGATAGCGCGCGAATAAGCCGGTTGGCCAAATCTTCAAGATCATGTAGACGCGCACGCAAATAAGGATCACGGGCCTTCATCAGCCGCGCACGGTTTTCATTCCTCACCCGCTCTACAGCAGCTTCGGCGGTTAGTCCGGAATGCACGGCTTCCCTTAGCCGCCCCACCCAGCGGCGGTCATAAGCAAACATACGGTAAGTTTCATAAATTTCTTTAGACGCCCGGTTTAATGACGCCGCCTCACCACTGACCATAGAATCGACAGAGGCCCGTAATATTTTAACCCCGTCTTCAAGCCGAGCCTCCTCCGCTTCAATATCTTTTGATAAGCGCTCGCTGGGCGAGAGCGGCACGATGTGCAACATTGCCTGTCCGCTGGCGAGGCCATCTGCAAAGGCCTTCCCCCGAATAGTTTCAGGCTTCGTTTGAGCAAGCGTAATTCCTTTAAGGGCCGCTTTTTTACCGCCAGTACGCTCATCTTCGATAATAATTTGCGCCAAAAGCATGGCAATCGTCAGTAGTTCTTCATTATCATCTTCGTTAAATTCTCGCGCCTCTCGGCTTTGAACAACAAGAACCCCTAAGACCCGCCCGCCGCGCAAAATCGGAACACCTAAAAAGGATTTAAACGGGTCTTCCCCGGTTTCTTTACGATATGAAAAAAGCGGATGAGAGGCCGCATCTGCTAAACTAAGCGGCTTTGCAGTTAGGGCGACATGACCAACCAAGCCTTCGCCGTGATTAAGCCGCGTGTTATGAACCGCCGATTTTTTAAGCCCTTGGGTCGCTGACAGCTCAAGATCATTATTGTTGCCGCGTATAAGATATATAGACGCCACATCGACTTTAATGGACGTTGAAATCGCCGCAACAAAATCATCAAGGCGCTCCTGAACCGACTCGGTTCCTTCCATCGCCTTGCGAATTGCCGCCATAAGGTTACGCGGCTGTTTTATGATCGTCTCTCTATTCACAAAACATATATGCCTACCTTACGGCCTAAAGGCAAATGATTGCGCGTTTCTTACATAAAATTTAAAATAAAATCAGCACTTAAGCCGTTTCAAGCTCAAAGGCACTATGTAGGGTGCGGACAGCAAGTTCAGTATATTCGGCGTCAATTAAGACAGAAATCTTAATCTCAGAGGTCGCAATGACTTCCACGTTAATACCGCGTTTCGCTAAAGCATCAAACATAGTTTTTGCCACGCCCGTATGGCTACGCATACCAATACCGACAATCGACACTTTTGTAACCTTACTATCGGATATAATGTCCTCAAAGCCGATATCCCCTTTCACAGCTTCTAACGCCTTGAGGGCTTTTTCCAAATCGCGCTTACCCACCGTAAAGGTTAGGTTTGCTGCATTTTCCGCGCGGGAGCGCCCCTGTACGATCATATCAACAATCACATTAGCGTCCGCCATAACGCCGCAGATTGCCGCAACGGTACCGGGACGGTCTTCTAGCCTTAAGAGTGTAATCTGCGCTTCATCTCGGCTATAGGCCACGCCACTTACAACACGTTCTTCCATTGTTTCTTCCTCATTACAGACAATCGTACCTGGGTTATCTTCGCCCGGCTGCGCAAAACTTGTGAGTACCCGAATAGGCAAATTATTATTCATTGCTAGCTCTACGGAGCGGGTTTGTAAAACCTTGGCCCCTAAAGATGCGAGCTCCAGCATTTCTTCAAATGAAATCTTACCAAGCCGCCTAGCATCTTCGGCAATGCGTGGGTCCGTTGTGTAAATCCCGTCTACATCCGTATAAATATCACAGCGGTCAGCTTTAAGGGCCACAGCCAAAGCCACCGCAGATGTATCTGATCCGCCCCGCCCTAATGTCGAAATTCGCCCATCACTGGACACCCCTTGAAAACCGGCAACAACACCGACAACGCCGTCCTTTAATGACGGATCCATCGCCAAGGTTTCAATATCAGAAATTCTTGCTTTTGAATGGGCCATATCGGTTTTAAGCGGAATTTGCCAGCCTAGCCAAGAGCGGGCCTTCACCCCGCGCCGCCGCAGAGCTATCGCCAAAAGCCCTGATGTAACCTGCTCCCCCGAGGAAACAATCGCATCATATTCATCCTCAATAGCCCCCCCTTGATCACCGTCACCATCAAGGACATCAACAAGCTCGACGAGCCGGTTGGTCTCCCCGCTCATGGCAGAGACAACCACGGCAACTTCATGTCCCGCTTTAACCTCATCGTCAACAAGTTCGGATACACGGCGAATACGGTCTATATTCGCAACGGATGTTCCGCCAAATTTCATTACGATGCGCGCCATCGAAACACCCTTTTCCTCATAGCCACATAGCCGTGACCGCGGCGCTTTTACGCGCATGGTTTTAGTTTCGCAAATAGTAAATTTTGTGTATGTAGATTTTAAGTTCTGATCATAAGGCGGCTCTTATATGGCTTATTCCGAAACACAGCCCGAACATATATCATCCGTCTCTGTTGATCCTGCAGAAATGGCAAGTTTTTCGCGCATGGCAGAGGATTGGTGGAATCTTGAGGGCATGTTTAAACCGCTTCATATTATGAACGGCTTTCGGATTAACTTTATAAAACAAAGCATATGCGAGCATTTTGGCCGCGACCCCGAAGCAGAACTCCCCCTTAAAGGTCTTCGCATTTTAGATATTGGCTGCGGCGGCGGTCTCTTATGTGAACCTATAACGCGGCTTGGGGCTAAAGTCACGGGGGTTGACGCCTTGGAGCGGAATGTAAAAACTGCGAAGACTCATGCTCAGACTGTGGGGCTCGATATTGATTACCGCCACGGCACAATCGAACAAATGAGAGCCGCCAAAGAAACCGCTTTTGACGCGGTTTTAAATATGGAGGTCATAGAACATGTCGCCAATCCACCAGATTTTATCAAAGACTGTGCGGCCATGGTAAAGCCGGGCGGGCTGATGATCTGCTCAACGATTAACCGTACAATGAAAGCCTTTCTTTTTGCCATTGTCGGTGCAGAATATGTCTTGCGCTGGCTCCCAACGGGGACCCATCATTATGATAAACTCGTCAAACCTCAAGAGCTTAGCGGTTGGCTCAGCACGGCCGATTTAAACCCGCAGCCCGCAGAAGGCATGAGCCTGAACCCTTTGACCCAAACATGGAAACACTCACAAGACTTATCAATTAATTACGTGACGGTTGCCACCCGCCCCGCCGCATAATCGCGCAGTATAAACTTACGCTCATGGATAATGCCCAAAGCTTTGACTTTATTATTATCGGCGCAGGCTCCGCTGGCTGCGTTACCGCAAACCGCTTGACGGAAGATCCTAATATATCCGTCTGTCTTTTAGAGGCCGGTGGACACCATAATCACTGGTCGGTGAATATTCCGCTAGCCGGACTTATAAATGTTAAATCCAAACGAAATTGGAAGTTTGAAACAGAACCACAATCGGGCCTAAATGGCCGCAGAGGGTTTCAGCCACGCGGCAAAGTGCTTGGAGGGTCTTCGTCTATTAACGCCATGATCTATATTCGGGGGCACCGTGAAGATTATGATAATTGGGCAGCGCAGGGCAATAAAGGCTGGAGCTATGATGAGGTTTTGCCTTATTTTAAAAAATCACAACATCACGAGACCGGCGCAAATAACTATCACGCCCAGGGCGGGCCGCTCAATGTCATGGCACTCCCCTCCCCCGGCGGCATAAATGAGATGTTTTTTAAAGCCTGTGCGGAACATCAAATCCACAGAAACAATGATTTTAACGGCGAGATACAAGAGGGCGTTGGCTATTATGACGTGACACAAAAAAATGGTATACGTTGCTCTGCGGCCAAGGCTTTCTTGGATCCGATCAAACAGCGTAAAAATTTAACTATCCTCACAGCTGCACAATGCGAAAAAATAATCATTAAAAACAAACGCGCTATCGCTGTAAAAGTTAGCCATAAAGGGCGCCCTTTAAGCCTTAAAGCGAATAAAGAGATCATCCTATCCGCCGGCACATTTGGCTCCGCGCAAATCCTACTCTTATCCGGCATTGGCGGGGCAGAAAAACTCAGGCCTCACGGTATAGAAACAGTTCATGAACTACCAGGGGTCGGCGAGAACCTTCAAGACCATATTGATTATTCTTTGTCTTATAAATCCAGCTCACTCGATAATTTAGGGTTTTCTTTCAAGGGTACATTTAAGCTGCTTAAAGAAGCGCTTATTTACCGCAAAACTAAGACGGGCATGTTGACGAGTAATTACGCAGAAAGCGGCGGATTTATTTATATCGACCCCAAGGAGCCTTCCCCTGACATTCAGCTTCATTTAGTACGCGGCATTGTATATGATCATGGGCGAGAGATACATTACGGCCATGGTTATAGCTGTCATGTTTGCGTTTTAAGGCCGAAAAGCCGCGGCACCGTCAATCTCAATTCGGCAAACCCTTTTGATGGGCCACGCATTGACCCTAATTTCTTTGGCGAAAAAGATGATTTTGAAAAGCTCTATAAAGCCGTAAAATTCACGCAAAGCATATTTCGCTCCCCGCAGTTTAAATCAACGCGCATCAAGGCTTTATTTGAATCCGATCGTGATGATGAAAACGCGCTACGCCGCGATATATCTGCGCGTGCCGATACGATATATCACCCAGTCGGTACATGTAAAATGGGCCAAGACGAGCAGGCCGTTGTCAATGAACGGTTAAAAGTTCACGGCTTGTCAGGGCTTCGGGTTATTGACGCTTCGGTAATGCCAAATCTGATTTCGGGTAATACAAACGCGCCGAGCCTTATGATTGCGGAAAAAGGCGCAGATATGATTAAGGCCGACCACGGGCTACGTCTTTAGGGGATTAATTTATTTTTGATTTCGCTTTTGGCATTAAAATATCGGGTAATGGCAGGGCGGTCACACCTTCCTCATGAAGGGCCGCAACCTCTTTTGGGGCCGCTTGTCCATAAATTCCCCGCACAGGTTTTTCGCCGTAATGAATTGCTCTGGCTTCTTCGGCAAAGTTTTTGCCTACATCATCACAGGTTTGTGTAATTTCACGGCGGATTTTGTCTGCCGCCGCATTGACCATTTGCATATTATGGGCGCGGTCTTTGGTAATTTCATCTTGCCGCCGACCTGTTGAAACATGTGGCGCCATAATTGCGCGGTCAATATCGACATTGCCGCAGATAATGCAGGCTATCTGTCCTTTATCTCGCTGGGTTTCAAAACCCGCGCTTGAAGAAAACCAAGCTTCGAACTCATGGCCCGCGCTGCATATAAGGTTATATTTTATCATAAAACCTTATATTCTGGTTCATAATTCCATGCCGGAATTTTAGACCGCGCCGATGTCACATCATTCAAATCAATATCAGCCATACAAAACCCCGGCTGATTATGATCAACTTGGGCGCGGATATCACCCCATGGCCCGATAATCATAGAGCGGCCCCATGTCTCGCGGCCATCTTCGTGGAGTCCCCCCTGCGCCGGCGCAATTATAAAACTGCCCGTTTCAATCGCGCGGGCCCTTAAAAGAGTTTCCCAATGGGCCCGCCCTGTCGGCACGGTAAAGGCGGCGGGGACAGTGACGATATGCGCCCCCGCCTGAGCATAGCAGCGGTAAAGCGCTGGAAAGCGTAAATCATAACAAATAGACAGCCCGAGCTTTACCCCGTCCATATCACTCATAACCGCTTGATCACCGCAGTCATAAACAGAGGACTCTTTCCACATTTCCGTCCGCGAAATCGTCACATCAAAAAGATGGATTTTATCATATTGCGCCGCAATATGACCATCGGGCGCAAATAAAATAGAACGATTAACCGCCCGCCGTTTTCCACTTTTAAAAGCCATCGAGCCGATTAAAAGATAAACTGATAAATCCTTGGCAAGGCTTGAAAACGCTGCGACTTCTGCCGCAGATTCTTGCGGGCTTATAACGCCGTGCAGCCCCTTTGCGGAGCGCTGAATTATATTAGTCATCTCAGGGGTGGCAATAAAATTCGCCCCCGCCGCGGCCGCGTTACGAATTAAAATACTGGCATCCTTGATATTTTGGATTATATCAAGGCCCGAGCATAACTGTACGGCCGCTAGTTTCATTCAGGCTTAGAGCCCTAAAAGCGGATCAAGCTTACCACTTTGCTCAAGTGCAAAAATATCATCACATCCGCCAATATGCTTTCCGTCAATAAATATTTGCGGGAATGTATTACGCCCACCGGAGCGTTTATTCATTTCTGCGCGTTTTTCAGCATCATTGGAAGCTGGAATATCAATAAAGCTCATACCTTTATTTTTAAGAAGGTTTTTTGCACGGATACAAAAGGGGCAAAACGCTTTACTATACATTTCAATTTTGGGCTGGGCCATAATATGGGTCTCACTTTCATGGGTTTATTTAAGGTAATTTTTAGCTGCGGCAAGCCCCTTCACAAGATCGTGTCTACATAGTTCTCATCTAAAGACATATCTTTGACAACGCGGGCGAGCGTTAAAACATCTACACGTAAAGCGCCTGCACGCTTTAAGGCTCGTGCGCAAGCCTGCGCGGTTGCGCCCGTCGTCATAACATCATCAATCAAAATAAGATTTTTTTTCTCAATAATCCCTATATGGGCATTCACAACTTGAAACGCCCCTTGCATATTACGGCGCCGCGCAGAGGCGGTCTTACCGCCTTGTGTCGGAGTCGATTTAATCCGCGTCAAGGCCGCCGTATCGTAAGGTATATTTGTAAGCCGCGACAAAGACCGCGCTAAAAGCGCTGCTTGGTTAAATCTGCGCGCACGTAGACGCTTGGGGTGTAAGGGGACAGGAATAAGTATATCCGCCGCTGTAATTAAATCGCGTCCGGCACGGCGGAGTTGCTGAGCAAAAACCGCCAAACCATGTGTTTTCCCGCTGTGTTTAAGAGATAAAATAGGCTCACGGCTGATGTCATCATAAATAAATGCAGCGCGGGCTCTATCATAGGCCGGATGTTTTATACTGCAATTACCACATAAGGCCCCATCGCCAAGATCATATTGAAACGGAAAGCCGCAGGCTTCACACAGTGGCTTATCAATAAAGTTTATTTGGCGTTTAAAAGTGCCATCGAGATTCGGCCATAAAGACTGGGGCGGAAATATAATATCAAGCCCCTGAGCCGTCAGGCGGCGCAGCGGCGCATGTATGTCATTCCCAGATAAAGACTTTATGCTTTCTATCTTTATTTTTTGCGCCATAACGCCCATATATATTTCATGTCAACTAACCCCATAGACTTACAGCCTAGACCGCCAGGCTTGCCGCCGCAAATCTTTAATCCAAAACGTATAGCTCTGCATCAACAGCGCGCCGCACGGCGGCGTCAACGGTTGAAAAACCCACAATTCATTCTTGCCCACATAGCCGAAGATATGGCCCAGCGTATTTCAATGATTAACCGTCAATTTGAAAAGGCTCTATTCATCTGCCCATCTGGGTTTGAAATATTGATAAAACCACATCTCAACCCAGATAAACGCCCTAAAAACTTACGCTTTTCAAGCTTGCAGAGCCTTGCCCTAAATCAACACAAAAAACATAAATTTGATCTCATCATTTTGGTAATGGCCCATCATAATGAAAATAATCCGCAAGGATTATTGCGGCGACTTAAAAACCACATAATTGATGATGGGCATATTATAACTGTTTGCCTTGGCGGTGAAACTTTAGGATATTTACGCCAAAGCCTTTATGCCGCAGACCAAGCCTTTTTTGGCGGCATTGCCGCGCGGTTTCATCCTCTACTGGATATTCAAAGACATGTTCAGCTTCTGAATCATTGCGGATTCAACCTCACATCCGGAGACCGGGATAGGTTAACTGTACATTATAAAAAATTCTCAACATTAATTAGTGACATCAGGGACCTTGGCGAAAGCCATGCACTTATCGCAACATCAACGCCGCCCCTAAACCGCGATTATTGGAACCACGTTAAAACTGCCTATAAATCTCATTTTAGTGATAACGAACAATATATTGCGCATTATGATGTTTTATGGGCAAACGGCTGGATGCCCCATGAAAGCCAGCAAAAACCTTTAAAACCAGGTAGCGGAAAAATCCATTTAAGCCGAGCCTTCAAGCCATAATATTTTTAGTCTAAGGGACGTTTGCATTAGTCTTTTGAGATTTTACGGCATTTCCTATTTGCATAAAATCATTTGAAATATTATTACCAATAGATTCAAGAAGAAATAGCACACCAATGGATAAGATTGAGGCCAATAGAGCATATTCAACAGCCGTTGCGCCGCTCTCATCTGCTATGAAAGACCGTGTATAAATTTTTAGATACATTAGCCCCATATTCACCTCACAAACCGAGACCCCTTAGGTAAGTGATCTCTAATATAGCGGGCCAGCGGAATATCCGCCTCAACCCAATTTAGTTCCATTAGCCGGTCCGGATAGAGCCATTTAACGCTCTGTCCTTCTGTTGGCCTTACAAAACCGTCCCACTGCCGGCAAAGATATAAAAGTAAAGTTATCGTCCGTTCTGCGGTCTTATGCGATGTAAAGGTTAAGGGCTGCACACAAGTCTCACAAGGTTCAACAGATAACTCTTCATATAATTCGCGTATAATTGCGCGTTCCGGTGTTTCTCCAACTTCAATTTTACCACCGGGAAATTCCCATAAACCCGCGTGATCTTTACCATTTGGACGTTGTGCGGCCATAACGCGCCCATCTTTATCGACAAGAGCACATGCAACCACAAATATAACGTCTTGATGCATGCTTACTCCAGAATCATTAATATCTAATTCTCAAATATGGTTAACAAAATACAAGTTTAACTGCGGTAATCTGCATTGATTGAAATATACCCATGAGTTAAGTCACAACTCCACATCTTTGCTTTACCCTTTCCTTGACCGAGCTTTATCGTAACTTGTAAGTCTTGGTTTTTCATATATGCCGCGCCAATGTCTTCATTATAAGAACCATCCACGGCACCATGACGGGCGACTAGATGCGGGCCAAAATAAAGACTGATGTTTGCTTCATCCAATGGCAGCCCCGTTTTGCCAATAGCCATCATAAACCGCCCCCAATTTGCATCTTCTCCCGCCACCGCGGTTTTGACGAGCGGTGAATTTGCAACAGAGCGCGCAAAAACACGGGCCTGTGCATTATCTTTTGCCTCTTCAATATTAATCTCAAAGAACTTCGTCGCCCCCTCACCGTCCCGAACAATCTGCTGGGCTAAGTCTTGCATAAGCTCTGTCAAAGCAGCTTTAAACCCATCTAAAGCCGCATCATGAGCATCTTCAATGGGTTTATGACCTGCCGCCCCGCTTGCCATTAAAATAACGCTATCAGATGTCGAACTATCACTATCGACCGTAATGGCGTTAAAGGAAATATCAGTTATATCTTTTAAAATATCTTGTAAGGCACCTTGGGAAATTGCGGCATCTGTTGCAATAAAACTAAGCATCGTAGCCATATCGGGCATAATCATACCAGAGCCTTTCGCAATACCATTAATCCTAATCTCTTGCCCATATATTTGCGTGGTGACGCTCGCGCGTTTAGCAAATGTGTCGGTTGTCCGAATTGCCTCTGCGCCTTCCTCCCAGCCATGAGGCTGCATTATTTGTGATATAGCGGTTAAGCCCGTTTTTATGGGCGTTATATCGGGACATTGGCCAATAATACCTGTTGATGCCAAAAGCACCCGCTCTGCCTGTCCTCCAAATAATTGCGCAGCCTTTTCCGCGGTCTGCCTCGCAACTTTCCGGCCAGCCTCTCCCGTATAAACATTTGCGCGCCCTGCATTAACAACCAAAAGGCACGGGCCTTGGGCTGATAATCTGAGCGCATTCTTCGACCAGATAATCGGCACACCAGGCACTGAGTTTTTTGTAAAAACGCCCGCCGCTTGCGTGCCGCTTTGCCCGCGTAGCACCCATAGATCCAAGCGGTTAGCATAACGTTCTCCACTCGCGATAGCACCCATATCAAACCCCGCTATTGGCGGCAGGTCAACTATGTTTTTAGGCGCCAAAGGCGATATATGTGATGCGCTCATAAGTTCTTTCACCTGTGATTATTCTGGCGCATTACTGGAAACATCATCAATCGGTAAGGTCTCAGGAACGGGCGGTTCTGTCTGCGGCCTATCAACAGCGCTCGCGACATTCAAGCGAATTTCACTTTGTTGGCGGAGTGCCTTAATTTTATTATTAATCGTTTCAAACGTCAGAAATTCTCTTAACTCTGCCTCCATATCCTCAAACTGTCTTTGCGGCGGCCTACGCTGCCCTGTTACTTCTAATATGTGAAAGCCCACTTCCGTTTCAAAGACGGGCGCAAGACTGTTTACGGCTGTTTCAAACGCGGCTTTAGCAACAGGGCGGGCCAACATTTCTTTAGAAAAAAATCCAAGGTCGCCGTTTTTATGCCGCGTTGCCTCATCAATCGATAAGATACCCGCTAAAACACCGAAATCTTCTCCCGCTTGAAGGCGCTCCAGCACTGCATCCGCATCTTCTTGGCTTGCGACCACAATCAAGCGGGCGCGCCGTTCAGGGCTACGGCTGTTGAGTTTTTTTTGGGCTTCAAAAAGACGTTTAACCGCCTCGTCTGTTACATTTAACTTAAGCTCATTTTCAATAACATAGCGCCCATAAAGCTGTTCCAGAACTGCGGCGCGCCGGCGTTTGGCCGTCTCGCTTTGGTCAAGCGATTCTTTTATTGCGGCTAAAGCTAAAACCCGTTGATCTATAAGCTCCCTTAGCGTTGACTTAAACAAAGCCGTATCCGGATCAATTTTTTGCGCAGCGGTTAACTCCCCTTTAACTCGGGCAGCTTGTTCCACATCACTCAGGTAAATTGACGTGCCGTCCACCGCCGCAACCTCAACATCACCGAGGCGGACTAGTTTAGCCCCAAACGGGGCCTCTTGATCGGCAATAATCCGCTTTTGACAAGACATGGCTCCTAAGAACAAAACCGTAAATAAAACAGACCGTTTAAGCAGCATATTAATAAACCTTCCTTGCCTATGGTCTTAAACTATCAGAATTTACGGAAAGTTACAGACAAACCCTGCCCCGCTCATTGACTTGACGCCTTTGCGTGCCTAAATCACCACAACGTATAATAAAGATACGGCCTTATATCATATCGGGCCGCTTATGACATCAAGGCAAAACATGCTGGGACTCGCAAAGAAGCTATTTGGTACAGAAAATGACCGAAAGCTGAAAAAAATCCGCCCAATCGTTGATCGAATTAATGAATTGGAAGATGATTTTATCAAACTAACTGACGACCAATTAAAACTCAAGACACAGGCCTTTAAGGATCGTCTTGAAGCTGGTGAAACACTTGACGATATTCTGCCGGAGGCATTTGCCACAGTGCGCGAGACGGCAAAACGTACCCTCGGCCAGCGCCATTACGACGTACAGCTCGTCGGCGGTATTACATTACACCGTGGCGAGATTGCAGAAATGCGCACCGGCGAGGGGAAAACCCTCGTTTCAACCTTGGCGGCTTATTTGAATGCCCTAACAGGACGCGGGGTTCACGTTGTAACAGTGAATGATTACCTTGCTAAACGAGATGCGGAATGGATGGGCCAAGTCTACCGTTTTCTTGGCTTAACCGTCGACTGTATCAATAATTACGAAGCTTATCAGCCTGAGCGTAAAGAGGCCTATAACTGTGACATTACTTACGGTACGAATAATGAGTTTGGCTTTGATTATCTGCGTGACAATATGAAATATTCAATCGAAGACATGCTTCAGCGCGACCATGCCTATGCCATCATCGACGAAATTGACTCGATTTTAATCGACGAAGCCAGAACGCCGCTGATTATTTCCGGCCCAACCGATGATAAATCAGAATTTTACCAAACCATTGATACAATTATTCCGCTAATTAATGACGATGGTTATGAAGTCGATGAAAAAGCTCGCAGCGCAGCATTTAACGAAGCGGGTACAGAGCAGATTGAAAACATCCTGCGTGAGCGCGGCCTCCTCGAAGGCGAAAGTCTTTATGACATCGAAAATGTCACCATTGTTCACCATATCAATCAAGCCTTGAAAGCCCATAAACTTTTCATTCGCGATAAGGATTATATTGTCAAAAATGACGAAGTCGTCCTAATTGATGAGTTCACAGGCCGTATGATGGATGGTCGCCGCTTATCTGAAGGGCTCCACCAAGCCATTGAGGCAAAGGAAAAAACCGACATTAAGCCTGAAAACGTCACTTTGGCGTCCATTACGCTTCAAAATTATTTTCGCCTTTACGACAAGCTCTCTGGCATGACCGGAACGGCGGTCACCGAAGCCTCAGAATTTGCGGATATTTATGGTCTTGAAGTTCTTGAGATACCAACCAACCGCCCGATTCAACGTATTGATGATGAAGATGAGATTTACCGCACAGAACAAGAAAAATTTGCGGCGATCACTAAGGAAATAAGATCTTGCCAAGACAAAGGACAGCCTGTTCTTGTCGGAACTGTTTCCATTGAAAAATCAGAACTCATTTCCCGCTATCTCACCCAAGAAGGCGTAAAGCACCGGGTGCTTAACGCCCGCTTCCATGAGCAAGAAGCCGAAATTGTTGCTGGTGCGGGCGTTCCTGGCACTGTAACAATCGCGACGAATATGGCAGGGCGCGGAACCGATATTCAGCTCGGCGGTAATCTTGAAATGCGCCTAGAGCAAGAGCTTGACAGCAGCCTTGATGAAACGGGCTTACGTCATCAGCGCGAAAAAATCGAATTTGAAGTGAGCGACCTCAAACAGCAAGCCTTAAAGGCAGGCGGGCTTTATGTTTTGGGCACAGAGCGGCATGAAAGCCGGCGGATTGACAACCAACTTCGCGGACGAACAGGCCGTCAAGGGGATCCGGGGCGCTCTAAGTTTTACCTGTCCACAGAAGATGATCTCATGCGTATTTTTGGTGGTGACCGCCTTAAAAACATGATGGGTAAAATGGGCTGGGAAGAAGGTGAAAACCTAACAAACCGGTTCATGACAAAAGCCGTTGAACGTGCGCAGGTTCGGGTGGAACAGCGAAATTTTGATATTCGTAAAAACCTTCTGAAATATGATGACGTTATGAACGACCAGCGCAAACAAATTTTTGAACAGCGCCTTGAATTTATGACGGATGATGATGTCTCCGATGTAATCGAAGATTTCCGCTATCAGGTCTGTGAAGATATGATCACCACACATATCCCTAAAAAAGCCTATGCCGAACAATGGGATATCAAAGGCTTGACCCAAGCAGCCAAAGATAATCTTGCGATGGATATCCCTTTTGACAAATGGGCAGAAGAAGAAGGCATTGCCGATGAAGAAATGCTTGAGCGCCTTAAAAAAGGAACGGATGAAGCTTTTACACATTTAACCAGCGGCATTGAGGCAGAAGAGATACAGCGCGTCGAGAAACAAATCTTGCTGCAAGTTATTGACACAAATTGGCGCGAACATCTCCAACAGCTTGACGCCCTAAAAGGTGTTATCGGTCTTCGCGGTTACGGACAACGCGATCCGCTGAATGAGTATAAAAGCGAAAGCTTTACGCTATTTGATAACCTTTTAACCGATCTTCGTCAGGACGTCACCAAGACTATGACGCGGCTTTTAATTAACGCACAAATGCAGCGCCAACAACAGGCACCCCCTTCACCGCAACAAGCACCGCAGCAGCAAGCGGCCCCTCACGTTCAGTCTCGCCCCAATCTTGGGCCGATGGATGCCATTGCATCCGGAACAGGTTCAAATGTTACCACGGGTCCAGCCCTAGAACCGCTTGCGCCGGAGCTTACAAAAAACATCTCCCGTAATAGCCCCTGTCCTTGCGGTTCGGGGGAGAAGTTCAAGCATTGCCATGGACGCCGCGCTTAGCCATCGCGCCCCTATAAATATTTATAAAACCCGCTTTTGCATCAAAAGTGGGTTTTATAATGTCTAAATCAGCTCCTTACAGCGATGATAATTCAGACAAATCCATAAAAAATTTGCACATATCTAAGGCAAATCCATTTAGTTACGAGATTAAGCCAGCCTTTTGAATGACCGCATATGCACGGGCTCCTAAACCCCCATTATCAAGATCGCGCGGTAGCAGGCCGCCAAAGGGAGTAGGTCATGAAAAAACTTTTAATAGCCGCAACAGCTATGAGCGCCTTTATGGCAATATCTTCACCCACACATGCCGGTAATATGAGCCTATCTGTCACAGCGGATTATGTTTCCGAATATGTTTTTCGCGGGGTGAGCTTTGCCAATACGGCTATTCAACCGAGCATTTCAATATCAAAAGACGGGTTCACCCTTGGCGCTTGGGCGTCAACTGGACTCGGGCAATCATCCGCCAATGCCAGTGACGAGATTGATATATATGGGAGTTATGGCTGGAATATTACGCCAAATTTATCAGCAACACTCGGCGCAACAATTTACCACTTTCCGCAAACACCGGGCGGGCTGTTCGATTTTGGTAATGGCGATGCAAGTTCCTTTGAGGGCTATTTTAGCCTCAACCATAGCGGTGCTTTATCCCCAAGTATAACGGCTTATTACGATATCGCCCTTGAAGCCTTTACTTTATCAGCCTCCATAAGCCGCAGCCTATCAATCGCCGATAAAACTAATCTTAATTTGGGCCTAACGGCCGGTTTTGTCACCTCCGATAATAGTACGGATTACGAATGGGCCACCGCCTCGGCATCGTTAAATTACAGCGTAACAAACACGTCATCATTTTATGTTGGCACAAATTTTAGCTTCAACTCTGAGGACTTCTTAGATTTTCCGACCACTAATGATATCACGCCTAATGATAATTTACTTTGGTTCGGAACGGGAATTTCGACCCGTTTTTAAAACCAAAACCCCGCCTAAGGGCGGATGTTTGGACCTTTATAAAGCTGCAGTTAACCTAAAAGGCTGCGGCCTATATTCAGGAATTTTTCTTTCCGTAATTTCACCCGCTCCGCCGGAGGTAATTGCGCAAGCCGGTCAAGCTCCGCCCCAATACGCTCACCAACGCGGCTTATCATATCCGCCCTGTCTCTATGGGCACCGCCGATGGGTTCTTCAATAATACCATCAATCACACCAAAGGATTTCAGATCCTGCGCCGTGATTTTCATCGCTTTAGCCGCATCTTTTGCCCGCGCACCATCACGCCATAAAATAGAGGCGCAGCCTTCGGGCGAAATCACAGAATAAATCGAATGTTCCAACATTAAGACACTGTCCGCCGTTGCAATAGCAATCGCGCCGCCAGAGCCGCCCTCCCCTGAAATCACAGAAACAAAAGCTGACGTTATTGATAATCCTTTATCAATAGACCGTGCAATCGCTTCCGCTTGGCCGCGCTCTTCTGCGCCGCGCCCCGGGAACGCACCCGCCGTATCAACAAAGGAGACAACAGGAAGATCAAAACGCTCCGCAAGTTCCATGAGGCGCACCGCTTTACGGTAGCCTTCAGGATTGGACATACCGAAATTATGGATAAGACGTTTTTCCGTCGTATCTCCCTTTTCATGCCCCATAACCACAACGGGCCGCCCGCCTAAACGGCCAAGTCCCCCCATGAGGGCATGATCTTCACCAAATTTACGGTCCCCCGCCAGGGGTGTGAAATCTGTGATAAGGCCTTTGCGGTAATCCGTGAAATGTGGGCGCAGCGGGTGGCGCGCAACTTGGGTCTTCTCCCATGGCCCTATCTTTTGATAAAGCTGGGTTAATTGTTCAACGGATTTTTCTCGTAGCTGCGCAATTTCTGCAGAGACATCAACCGCCTCATCTTTCAGCTCAAGTAAAGTCTCAATTTTACTATCCAGCTCCGCAATGGGACGCTCAAAATTCAGATATGTTCGCGCAAAACTCATGGGCTTATGCCTTTATTTGTAACGCAGTTAACATAAAAGCCCGCGCCGTGAATAACAAGTCTCTATATGATGAAAGCTAGGGTGTATTTTTACCGCTTAAAGGGTGAGCATTATAGACCAGCGCCTTCAGCCGTTCATCAAGGATATGGGTATAAATCTGCGTTGTCGATATATCCGAATGTCCCAATAATGTCTGAACACTGCGCAAATCTGCCCCGCGTGCAAGCAAGTGTGTCGCAAAGGCATGGCGCAGCACATGCGGCGAGAGCTTAGACGGCGGCAAGCCTGCGGTGATCGCCAAAGCCTTTAGGTCGATCGCAAACATCTCCCGTGTGATATGGCCAAGCTTTCCGCGTGAGGGAAAAAGATAACCCTCTGCACGTTTCTTGGCGTCAATCCCTTTCGGTAGGCTGTCTTGCCTCGCATCTAGCCAAGTTCCGATAACTTCAAGCGCCGTTTCCGTCAAAGGCACGAGCCGTTCTTTTCCGCCCTTTCCCTTAATAATAAGGCAGCCATTCCCGTTTCGAAGCGCCGCCTCTCGGGACGGTGCATCCATTTTCAATATAGCCGCCGCCCGCTTAACGGGCGCAAGCTTTAGGGACACTAGCTCGCTGACCCGTAGGCCGCCCGCATAGAGAATTTCAAGCATGCACTGTCGGCGAATGCCTTTGACACTATTATCCATTTCGGCAGCTTCAAACAGGCGTTCGACATCATCCTCAGACAGGACTTTGGGTAAAGGCCGGCCCCGTTTTGGCCCACGTATATTAAAGGCTGGGTTAGCGGCAATGTCCCCTTCAGATTGCAAAAACCCTAGAAACTGTTTGAACGCCGAAAGCTTGCGCCCCGTTGTCGCCGCCGAGAGGCCAGAGGCCGCCCAGCTTGCGAGAACCTCTTCAATATCCGGCGCTGTAATCGACGCGACCGGAGACAGTAAACTCTCAGACCAATCCATTAAATCCCGGTTATAAGCAGATAATGTATTATCAGACGCCCCCCGTTCGGCGCTTATCATCTCTAAAAACCGCTCTATTTGCGCATCCATCATTCGCTGTTAGGGTTATCCGTAATACGGGACATAAAGTCATAGGCCGCAAGTTCACCAGCTTCGCGCGGCAGGCCCGCCGTAGACAAAGCTTTGATATAACTATATATCTCGAGTTTTGACAGCTCACTGAGCTCACGTCCTCCAATAGATTTTGCAATCTCAATTAATAAAGCCGCCCGCGCATTGGCTGCGGCAGCACTGTTTATCTGTGCTAAATGAAGGGGGTTAATGGAATCGCGGCCATTATACGCATGAAAGGCCGTTGATGCCGCATCGGACATACGCGCCCCTAGCGCCAGACCAATTAAAGCATCCCGGCGTGCATCATCTTGAGCGGCCTCATCTGCTAAAAGCCGCGTTTCAATATCAAGGCCAAGTTCACCCAGTAAGAACCCATTACCCAAAGCGTCAGAGGCCAAAGCAATACGGCCACGTAAGGGATCATTTGGATCTAGCGCTTGATATAGTCCTCTTAAGGCCGATAGATCACTGCGCCGAATAGCGGCCCAACTAAAACCAAGCGCATCCAGTTGCGCTTGATCTTCATAGCTAATAAAAGGTAGGGCGTCTGATAAAACCCGCATCATTTGCGGCCCATACCCAGCGTCACCTGAGAGTTTTAACAAGGCTGCTACCGCTCGTCCAAGCTCTTGTGGATTACCGTAATCCATTGACATTGCAAAAAGCTGCCCCGCAGATTTTGCTCTTATCTTATCATCATTCAACCCATCTAAGGCCGTATCAATATCAAAATTAACGCCCCCTGCTAGGCCATCATTTGTCAGAATAAAGGAGGAAAAGATCGATTTAACCTGCGCCACTGTCAGCCGGTTCTTTGTTTTAAACATCGCCTCAAGACGCGCATTAGGATCGCGCTGTACATCTACAGCAAGGGCGAGATTATCATTAACCGTTATGGCTGCATCCTTATTTATAAGTGTTTGTAGCGCCGTTGTGGTGGCCGTATTTTGTGAAATCTTTTTGGGCGCGGCTTTACGCAGCCCTAATGCCGTATCGGCGAGCGCAACAAAATCAGAGCTCGCATCATCACGGCTACGCATAAGATTGAGCGTCAATTCCGCAGCGGGTCCTTCATTCCGAATAATATGGCAGATAATACGCATTTCCATCCAAAAAGCCGCCCCGCGCTTGTCAATCTCTCGGTCAGACTCGTCACAAGCCGCCGCTATATCACCCGAAGCCAGTGCTAATTTTGCCCGAAACTGGGCCTGTCTTTGCTGCGGATTTTGCGGATTAGATAGGCTGTTTAGGGCGGTATAATCTTGAAGCTGTAACTTTGCCTGGGTCTTAACCGCTAAATATTCCGCCCGCGCGGCGTTATCCCCTTGAGGCGGGACGCCCGCAGATAAAAGAACGCGCCGCATAAACATATAAGGCAATTCCGAAAGCGCGTCATAATCAACAGCTTCCAGCGCCACACTAGCCTGCGAGGCCGTTACGCCTTGCCATAAAGCGGGATCAAGTCCGCCATTACTCGGGTTTAGCGGTTCAGAATCATATTGTTGAGCCGCATTCAACTGATCTACAACAACTTGACCATCCGCTATAATACCGACAGATAAAGCTGCGAGGCATAGCGTAGAAGATAGCAAAAAACGGCGCATTAGTTAAGACCCTGTATCAAGCGGTAAATTTACTATCACCGGCGTTTGATCGGCATTCTCCGCTCCACCTTGTGACATCAACCATAAATATATCCCGCCCATAAGAACAAAAATGAGCATTATGGCAATTAATAGCTTTTTCATAAAGGCCTCAACATTAACTTATAATGATTATATCTGTCGAAAAATTTTCACCGCCCTATTGAGCGAAGCTAATTTTACCGTCATAGTAGTATAAATTTGAACATAAGCCAGAGCGAAGACCTATAATTTTTGTTCAGGCACATGGAAATAGTCCGCGCTTTATCACAGATATGATAAAGCCTGAGAGGGTAAAGGCAGATATGCCGATTAAAATTGACAAACCCATAGCCCTTGTTGGCCTTATGGGTGTTGGAAAGACGACGGTTGGGCGTCGTCTGGCCGCAAAATTAAACTTGCCGTTTTATGATTCTGATGAAGAAATTGAATCTGCATCACGGCGAACAGTCGCGGGTTATTTCAAAGACCATGGTGAAGCCGCTTTTCGGGAAGGCGAATGCCGGGTTATTACGCGCCTTCTTAAAGGCCAAACTATTATCTTAGGAACTGGCGGGGGTGCTTTTATCTACCCTGATACACAAAAGGTCTTATTAAAAAATTCCATTACAGTTTGGCTAAAAGGCGATTTCGATACATTATATGAACGTGTGCGCCGTAAAGACACCCGGCCTCTTTTGAAAGTGGATAACCCCAAAGCCGCCTACCGAAAGCTCATGGATGAGCGCTATCCTGTCTATGCTAAAGCCGATATTACCGTAAATATTGCCAAAGGCCCACATATTCGCACGGTAAACCGCGTTATAAAGGCCCTTGACCTGCACTTAAATCCTAACGCCGAACAGGCTCATAAAAACCGCCGCCCTCCGCGCCGCCGCATACACCGAACGGAAGAAAGCAGCATCAAGACCAAAGCTGCGAATATAACCCAAGACAAGGCTCAACCTATTGATGCGCATAAACCTAAGGCCGGCGCATGAGCAAAATATTAACCGTGCCCGTTGCCTTGGGGAAGCGGTCTTATGATATTATAACCGGCGCGGGTTTATTAGAGCGCGCAGGCACGATCATAGCGCCGCTCTTATCCGCCGCACGGACTGTAATCGTAACGGATAAGACTGTGCATCAGCTTCACGGTGATATATTATCAAAAGCCCTAGACGCGGCCCAAATAGACCATAGTTTTATTATTCTTCCCCCTGGCGAATCCCAAAAAAGCTTTACAGGTTTAAACCATGTTTTGGACGGTTTTTTTAAAGCCGGTTTATCCCGCAAAGATGTCGTTATAGCTTTTGGCGGCGGCGTCATTGGTGACTTGACGGGCTTTGCTGCTTCTATCTTTAAAAGAGGTTGCGGCTTTATACAAATCCCGACCACCCTACTGGCGCAGGTTGATAGCTCTGTTGGCGGCAAGACGGCGATTAATAATGCTTATGGTAAGAACCTGATCGGGGCTTTCTACCAACCTCGTCTTGTTCTCGCCGATATTGATGTTCTAAAAACATTGCCGCCCCGTGAGCTTAAAGCCGGATATGCAGAGATTGTTAAATATGGCCTCTTAGGGGACTCAGCCTTTTTCAACTGGCTTGATGATTACGGAGCAGATGTTTTATCCCTTAATACGGATATAACAGCGAAAGCCATTGCCACCTCATGCCAAACCAAAGCCCACATTGTTGCGCAGGATGAATATGAAACCGGACGGCGTGCTCTTTTAAACCTTGGTCATACATTTGCTCATGCCCTTGAGCTTGAAGCGGGCTATGACGGCGACCTTCTTCACGGCGAGGCCGTTAGTATCGGCATGATTATGGCATTTGAGTTCAGCGCGCAGCAAGGGTTTTGCCCGCAAAGTGACATTGACCAATTAAAAGCCCATATGACAAAGCTACATATGCCGCGCCCGGGTGATATCGCCCAATTATTTAAACATCCAGACACCCTTTTAGGGCATATGGAGCAAGATAAGAAAAATGAGAGTTCAAATTTGACGCTCATTCTCGCCCGCAAGATTGGCGACGCCTTTGTCGAAACCCGCGCTGATAAACAAGCTGTATGCAATTACCTTATTTCCACCGCAAAAAGGCTGGGCCATGCTTGATAAGTTTTTACAAACCGAATCTCTTTTGCAATTTGGCCTCGTTATTTTACTACTTCTATTTTCGGCCTTTTTCTCGGGGTCAGAAACATCCTTAACCGCAGCATCACGTGCGCGCATGCATCAGCTAGAGAAGGACGGAGATAAACGGGCCAGCCTTGTCAGTAGGTTATTAAACATGAGAGAGCGGCTCTTAGGCGCCATTTTACTTGGTAATAATTTTGTCAACACATTAGCCTCATCAATTATGGCTGTTCTTATGCTGTCTATCGTGGGTGACGCGGGTATTTTCTACGCCACAATCATTACAACAGCGCTCATCGTTATTTTCGCAGAAGTCTTGCCCAAAACCTACGCAATTAGCCAGCCGGATAAAATGGCGCTTCATATTGTTCGTCCGATTAATTTTATCGTCATTTTGCTCGCGCCGATTGTTGCGGTTGTGCAGGCCATAGTCAGTGCGACTCTCCGTCTTTTTGGCGTGGATATTACAGCCTCGCCTTACACAGCCATGGACGAAATCCGCGGCGCCGTCGACCTTGGGCATCAAGAAGGTGATGTAGCCAAACGTGCGCGCGATCAAATTATCGGCGTTTTAGAACTTGGGGAGCTCACGGTGGAAGCCGTTATGATACACCGTAAAAATCTCGCCATGGTCGATGCCGATAATTCGCCGGAGCAAATTGTTAAAGATGTGCTAGCGAGCGGTCATACACGCATGCCCTTATGGCGCGGCGACAAGGATAATGTCATTGGCATTTTACACGCGAAAGACCTTCTTAAAGCGCTATCTCGCACGGATGGAGATATGGCCAGTTTAAATATTAAGCGCATTGCCCGTGAACCATGGTTTATACCTGAAACCACATCAGTCGTGCAGCAATTACGCGCCTTTCAACAAAAAAGAGAGCATTTTGCCCTTGTGGTTGATGAATATGGCGCTTTGATGGGCGTGCTGACTTTAGAAGATATCATCGAAGAAATTGTCGGCGATATTAAAGATGAGTATGATACGGATATTAAGGGTCTGACGCGCCTAAAAAGCGGCGCCGTCATTGCTCGCGGCGATATTCCCGTACGCGATTTAAACCGAGCACTCGATTGGTCTTTACCTGACGAAGAAGCGGTTACTCTCGCCGGACTTGTCATACATGAGGCGCAAACCATCCCCGATGAAGGCCAGACTTTTGCCTTTTACGGCTATAGATTTGAAATCCTCGAGCGGCTGCGCAATCAAATCGTAAAGCTTAAAGTTACCCATAGTTTTGAGGCAGACCGGCCTTAATTATAAACCCAGAATAAAGACGCCCATAAAGCTCAGTGACTTACCGCACTGGTAAACTAAAGCTGCTATTCCTGCAAAAAACTGACCAAATAATTCTTGCTTACATATTTTGGACGTCATCAAAGTCAAGCTTTAGATCTCCTCCAATAAAAAAGGCTCTCCTATGAAGGAGAGCCCAAGGGGGGAAGCTAATTTTCTTCTATGTCTAGGCTAAGTAAACCCTAGAATGTTGCCCGTAAGATAGCAGAGAATCGGCGATCACTTCGAATAAAGGATCGCGGAGCACGTAAGCCATCTTCACGAATAGTTTGAGTGGTTTCAGTAATGTCATCCAAGATATTGACCCCTTGGAAGCCAATACGGACGTTCTCATTGACCGCATAGAAAATTGAAGCATCTACTTGACCTGTCGCTTCTTGGTAAATAGCCGAGAATGGGAAAATCACATCTCGCGGCGTTACCAAGAAATCATCGCGCCAGTTATAAGCCACCCGGCCTTGCCACGGGCCTTTTTCATAAAGACCAATTATATTGACATTATGCTCTGACACGCGCGGGAAAATTCCGTCATCAACGTCAAAGTTAACACCGGCTGGATTAAGACCGTCACTGGCTGGCCCGACGAATAAGGCTTCATCAGCAAGTGACGGAACCCCTTCAGCGTCAATATATGTGTAGTTAATTTGCGCGCCAAGTCCTGATAATGGGCCCGGTAAGAAGTCATAAAATTGTTGGTAAGCCACCTCAAAACCCGTTATTTCGGCATTTTCTTCCGAATTAACATTCGTATTAAAGAGAATCGGATTGCCATCAATCACGACGTCACCGCCATCTGGATTTGGTACCGTTAATGCGCCCTGCGTCACAAAGTTATTTATATTTTTGTAGAAACCAGATAGGGTGATGGAGCCAGAGTCGTTAAAATACCACTCATAAGACAGATCAAAATTCCAGGCAGTTTGCGGCAATAATTGTGCATTCCCAGAAAACGTACCAAGGAACCCGCCAAAGGTGTTAAACTGCCCTGCACCGACCGTATCTTGTAGTGTACCAATAGACGGTCGTTGATTAACTTCATCAGAATTAGGCCGCGTTAACGTCCGGGAGACGGCAAAACGAACAAGTTGATCATCCGTAATCCCTAGTTTTGCATTAAAACTTGGGAGCCATTCATCATAAGTGACATTAACTGGCACTCTGACAACATTACCATTACCGAATATACCTTGGAGAGCAGCAAGGTCGAGCGTACAGGCACCGGGTATTTGTTGGCCAGCGTTTCTCGGCTCATTTGGATCACATGGATCAAGTGGTCCACCAACTGCATTAGCATCAATCGTTGCTTGATTGAACAAACCATCAAACGCGGGCAAAAGCTGCACTGTATCAATATCACGTTCGGTCCGAACATAACGGATACCTATGTTACCATCTAGGGTAAAACCGTAACCGCCAATATTATCAAAACCAAAATCAAACCGTGTATAGGCGGCAAAGTTTTCACGCGATAGATTCGTAACTTCGGATTCTGTAAACGGCGTTCCCGGAATAATTTGGTCACCATTCGTACATTGCCGGTCTGCAAGCGGGACAAAGCCTGCACCGCAAAACGCGCGCGTACCCGTAGGCGTTCCTGGAGGTATTGCGGCAATCAAATCACGGCGGAATTGCTCAAAGGCTTCAAAGTCACGCGCACCAGGGCCTGTAAAGGCGAGGATAGAGTTAAATCCGGGCGTATTGTCTGCGCCGCGCTGGAAATCATTAAACCCTACCGGGCCAAAGAAACCATTAACCGCATCATTAAGCGCCGGATTTGTGTTGCCGCCCAAGAGTAAGATCGACTCAACATCATTAAAATCATTATTCGTACCCGGGCCAAAAGCTGTCCCGTTGATATCGCGGCCTGTCCAAACTTCGGAGATATTTCCCCAGTTAAAGTCTGATTCGCGAATATCTGTGTCTTGATCGGAATAACGCACACCCGCGCGTACTGATTTAAGCCAACCGTCATTCGAGAAATCATATTCAACATCACCTCTAAAAGCCAAAGATTCGGCATCATTAGATGTTCTTTGGTCGGCAAGTGCGCGAATAAACTGGCTCGAAGGCAATTCGAAGAAATTATCGGGCGCCCCATCGGGGACAAGAAATTCCACTGACGGAACACCGTTTTCTTCTTCGCCAATACGAACCCGGGAAAAGAAAGACCGAATGACTTCGACTTGCGACACTTCATTAGACGAGTCGATATATTGCGCATCAAAGTTAAAACGCAAATTATCAGTCGGTGCATATTTAAGGTTAAAGCCGTAATCAGTTGTTTCATCTTCCTCTAGGAAGCTACGTGTGCTGGCTTGTTGTTGCCCGCCGCTACTTGGTAATAATGCCGCCGTCGCATTTGGCCCGCGCCACTGCGTATTATCAGTAATCGTTCCCGTTTGGAAAACCCCTTCGTCATCAAATACAGCATCTGTAACCAAGAAGTTTCCGTTACCACGCGTATTCTGCGTACCGTCGGCTTGAGTTTGAACAACATTTTCACCCCATTCCAGAGTCGAGTCCGAGCGGAGGAATTGTGCTGTGGCGAGCCATTTTTGATCGGGGCTTTCCCATTGGCCTGCTAAAGCAATACCGCGGCGGTCCCGTTCAAAATCCTGTTGACGAATACCTGCACCCGCCGGAATAAGTTGATTGGCACCAACACCGTTATTAATGTCTTGATTTGGATCAGGCAATTCAAAAGCCGCGATCTGCGTACTATCTGCACGTGAAATTAATTCTGATGCAGATAAGTTACCCAAGAGGCCAAATTTACCCGCTTTTGTTTCCCATGTATTAGAAAGCAAGAAAGAGCCTGACGGCGTAACCCGCTCAGCTTTATCACCATAATTCAGCTCGAGTGAATAGGCGACTTGCGGGCCTTCTTTATCAAATGGCACACGTGTCGTAAGATCAATCGTACCCGCAATACCGCCCTCAATCAGGTCCGCCGATTGGTTTTTAAAGACCTTCACTGTGCTCAAAAGCTCAGGCGATACATCTTCAAACCCCAAAACTCCGCCTGTATTCGCGCCAAATACATCCCGGCCATTAAGCTCTGAGCGTACAAAAGGAAGGCCGCGAATAACAACGCCGCTACCCTCAACCGCAAAGTGATCAGGGTCATTCGGGGCCGCAAATCGTAGTGTATTAACCCCCGGAACCCGCTGCAGGGCTTCTGAGACAGATCGATCAGGAAGCGCGCCAATATCAGACGCCGTAATCGCATCAACAAATGTATCCGCATTACGTTTAATGTCAGACGCATCAATAATGGATTGACGAATACCCGTTGCAATAACTTCATCAGTTGCATCATCCACCGTATCGGCATCCTGCGCATAAACAGGCGCTAATGTGAATAGATTTAACGCGAGAGCTGACGCTCCGGCGAGTAATACTCTAAGATTTTCTTTTGACGGAATACGTCTTGAACGATTCATAATCATAATCCCCGTTGCGCCAAAGCGCGGTTAAAAAAATAAACGCATATTTTTTTAATTTTATACATAATGCGTATGTTGCCAGCCTGACAACGTTGTCAACATAATGCAAAACTCATGGTTTTAAGTCAATTCCTCCAAACACAAAAAATTTATTCTTTTTGATAGTGTGACTTCAACGTCACATTACACAAGTTTAACCCTAATTTTTTACGATATTCACAGCATGTCACCTATGATGCCACCATATTGATCGAAACAGAGCTATATCTTAAATAATTTTAGCTGCAAACCCAGCGTTTTACTGTGCCGACATTAGATATCCGCTTGGCAGTGAGCCGCAATAAACTCACTATGACCCGGCATAACGCCGACAGATTTCATAATAACATCTTGGATGTAATTGATTCGTTTTTGGATCACATCCAAAGGTGCTTTATCCGTCACTTTATTATAGCCTTTAGGCGCAATTCCCTGCCCATACATGACCGCCAACCAACTCGCTGTACTAAAGAGATCAGACGGCGCTTCAAATATACGCCCGCTTTGCGAAAATTGTTCGATTTTACGGTTCAAATGCTCACTGCGCGGCAAAGCCTGACAATGACGCCAGAACGCCGTATCGTCACGTAGCGTAGCCGAATAATGCAGAACAAGGAAGTCGCGAACCCGTTCATATTCAAGTATAGTTTTCTCATTAAAGGCATTGATATCAGATTGTAAAATACGCTTATCAGGGTAATGGGACATAAACCGTGCAAGACTTGTTTGCACAAGATGAATACTCGTCGATTCCAGAGGCTCCATGAAGCCTGCGGCTAATCCCAAGGACACGACATTTTTATCCCAAAATTTCTTTCGCCGTCCCGTTGTAAAACGCAGAAACTTTGGATCAGCTAAAGGCTCACCATCAAGATTGCTCAATAAAGTTTGCGCCGCTTCGTCATCACTAATGAAATCATTACAATAGACATAACCATTTCCCGTTCTATGCTGGAGGGGAATACGCCACTGCCAACCGGCATTTTGCGCCGTCGCCTTGGTATAGGGAATCGGCTCTTCGGTTTTTGTGCAGCCAACGGCCACAGCGCGGTTTGCAGGTAGCCACTCACTCCAATCTTCATAACCGGCCTTAAGCGTGTCTTCTATTAAGAGCCCGCGAAAGCCCGAGCAGTCAAAAAAGAAATCGGCAGAGAGCGTTTGTCCATCATCTAAATGCAGGGTTTCAACATGCCCCGTTTCAGCATTTTGTATAGCCTTATTAATCCGTCCTTCAACGCGCTGCACCCCCTTTGCTTCTGCATGGCGGCGAAGAAAGGCTCCGTACTGGCCAGCATCAAATTGAAAGGCGTAATTAATACCCGACAAGGCCGATTGCGGACGGTCTGTTAATGGACGCATAAACTTTTCTGCACGGCAAGCTTGCACCATAAGAGAATAATCAAAAAGATCCCCCGCCAAGCCTTGGCTATTTAGATTAGCCCAATATTGGTAAAAGGGGAGAACATCAAAATCGATACCAAAATCCCCAAAAGGATGGATATAGCTATGCCCAAGCTTATACCAGTCAATAAATTCAATACCTAATTTAAACGTTGCTTGTGTTTCGCGAACAAATTGGTTTTCATCAACGCCCAACATCTCGTTAAAAGCTATTAACGGCGGAATCGTCGCTTCGCCTACGCCCACAGTTCCAATCGCTTCAGATTCAACCAAAGTGATCTGCGTTCCCGTACCTTTAAGCAAAGTGCCGAGGGCCGCAGCCGTCATCCAGCCTGTAGTGCCGCCCCCAAGGATTATAAGCTTGTCTAATTTTTCTATCATGTAAAGGCCTGTAATTTATACATGAACAGGGCCCGCTTTACAAAACCGGTTCACAAAATCTATATGCGGCGGCATGGCCGTGACGGCTTTTTCAATCACATCGCGCATATTGGCAAGACTCTGAGAAATATTACTATCACTTAGGCCTTTAACGAGCGGATTATAACCCTTAGGTGCAAAACCTTGACCCGCAGCAACAGCCAGCCAGCTTGTCACATCAAATAGCTCCGCATCATATTTAAAGAAGCGGCCATTCCCTGCCAATAGCTCCATTTTATAAGCCAGACTATCCGGAAGTTTTAAATTGCGAACATAATTCCAAAGCGGGCTATCATCACGGCGCGTCGCCACATAATGCAGCACAAGAAAGTCTCGAATATGAGAAAAATCATCATGCAGAAGACGATTATATTCATCTTGTTCAGTTTGGGGCATGTCTCTGGATGGGAATAAGGCAATCAATTTTGATATGCCCGATTGTATCATGTGGATACTTGTCGATTCAAGCGGCTCCATAAACCCGCCTGACAAACCGATTGCCACACAATTCTTATTCCATAACTTTTTACGCCGCCCTGTTGTAAAGCGCAGGTGTTTAGGCTCTTTCAAAAGCTCGCCTGTAAGACGGGCGCGAAAGTCAACCTCCGCCTGATCTTCGGACAAATAATCATGACAATAAACATAGCCATTACCATCACGGTATTGAAGCGGGATTTTCCACTGCCAGCCGGCGTCATATGCCGTTGCCCGTGTAAAAGGAGCCGGCGTATCTGTTCGGGCCGTTGTAACCGCAACTGCGCGGTCAACCGGGAGATATTTATGCCAGTTTTCATAGCCGCTCTTAAGTGCACCCTCTATCAACACACCGCGGAAACCTGTACAGTCAATAAAGAGATCACCTGCATATTCACGTCCGTCCTTCAGTCCTATCTTGTTAATAAAACCGCTTTCGGGACGAACATCGACTTTATCGACAAGACCCTCATGACGGGTAACGCCGCGCGCTTCTGAATAACGGCGTAAAAACTTAGCATAAAGCAGTGCATCGAAATGAAAGGCATATTTCAGCCGGTTAATGACGCTACCATGTTGCTTCTCTGGACGAATAAACTTCCCCATATGGGCAGCGCGCGTATTTAAAGAATAATTTTGCAAAGGCTCCGTGCTGCCAAGTTCTTTATGGCGCGTCCAAAAATGATGAAAATCAATCCCTTCAAGGTCAAAACCGTGAACACCAAAAGGGTGAAAATAGCTCTCGCCAATATGACCCCAATTTTCAAACTCAATCCCCAGCTTATAAGTTCCTTGGGTTGCTTTTAAAAACTCAAATTCATCAACGCCCAATATGGAATTAAATTGTGAAATCGCAGGGATCGTTGCCTCTCCTACGCCAACAGTTTCAATCTGTTCCGACTCAATAAGCGTAATTGTCACTGGAGTCTTACCAAGATATTTTGACAAAGCCGCAGCCGTCATCCAGCCCGCTGTACCGCCGCCGACAATAATGACATTACGCACTGGCGGTGCCTGCTTATGATTTATATTCATCTCACACCGCCTTTCAGCGCCATTATCTGCCTATCAATATTCAGGCTTAATGTCTCCAGCCATAGCTGGATATCACTTATCGACTCGCGGTCTGCCAGCCGGTCATAACCCATCTGCATGACACCGACCCCGCGAAGAACACTTATCCACTCTGCTTTGGTAAAAACATCATAGTCTTCCAGAGGCAAACGTCCACGGCTTTGAAATAGATTAATTTTACGGCGAATCCGCTCACGCCTTAATGCAAGCTTTTCATCACCACTCAGTAAGGCCCGCATATCATCAATATGTGCAATATGCTCCGCTGTGAGGCGGTTATATTCACGCGGCTCAGCAGCATTATAGGCTGTATCTGGCCATAATGAAAAAAGCCGCTCAATAGCTGTTTTCACCTGGTGCAACAAGACTCCAGGTAAATGGTCATCAATATCGATAGGAAGATAATTCATCATCCATTTATTTTGGGGTTTACTTTCAATGCGCATATCAAGAATTAAGTCTGCGCTATAATTTTGGCCTGAAAGCTCTAAGTTATAGATCCCGTGTTGGCCTGCCTTTAAAACAACATCCTTATTGTTATAAATATTAAGCGGCGCAGTCTCACGGGCAATCGCCATTAAAAGCCTGCCATATGCCTTGGTATCAAATTTATAGGCTGGGTCAAGAATAGGAAGGTCCGGCGGTGTATCCGCAATAACATAGCCTGCATCATGAAGCCGCAAAGCGAGGTTATAATGCTTCATGTCCTGCGCCTTTGATACCGCGAAAGCACGCCGCCAGTAATGCTGAAACTCACAGCCTCGGCGCGGCATTCCATAAGCCCCAAGAGGCGCTTGGATAATGCCTTTTGACCCAGACCTATAAGGAAGCGCCATCACCATTTGCGCGCCAGCTTTTTGGCGCAGCTCCCCTTCGGTGATTTGCAAAAGTTGGTGGACGTGGCGAATATCGGGCCGTGAGTAAATAATGTCTTTTACGTCTGACCCTGTCAGAACAACATCCAAATAACAGGCACCAGCGGGTAAACGCGCTGCGATCATGGCAGCGGCAAGCGCACATGATAATGGCGCTCCCATAAGGGTAATATTACGAATCGGCGCTGTCATTAAGAGGCCGAGGTCACAGCCCCGTGAGGGCTTCGCATGTTATGTTTTTTAATATAGGCTTGATGGGACGGCATTTTAGCCGCCGTCTGCGCCATTAAATTTCGAAGCCCGTTCATATGTGACGATACACTGTCTTGGGGCAATAGATCAACGCGGCGATCATAATCTTGCGCCGCAAATCTTTGGCCCATGTAAACCGCAACCCAGCTTGGCTCTAAAAACAAACCTAGATCATATTTCGCCACACGGCCACGGCAGCGAAAAAGCTCCATCTTTTCAGCCAAACTATCGGGAATATCAAGCCGCCGCATATGATTCCAAAACGGCGTGTCATCACGTTCCGTGGCATGATAATGTAAAATAAGGAAATCTCGAACACGTTCAAATTCAATATCCATCAAACGGTTATATTCCTCGCGGTCAATATTGAACCCGCTACGGCGCGGAAATAACTCAATCAATTTGGTTATACCTTCTTGGATAAGATAGATAGAGGTCGACTCCAGCGGCTCTAAAAATCCGCCCGAGAGCCCAATAGCTACGCAATTTTTGATCCAGAGCTTACGGCGTTTTCCTGTTGTAAATCGAAGCAGGCGCGGCTCTGATAACATCTGTCCTTCAAGGTTTTCAATCAATGAATCCCGTGCATCCTCATCAGAGATAAAATCACTCGCATAAACATGCCCGTTTCCGGTGCGGTGTTGCAAGGGGATACGCCAGCGCCATCCGGCTTTATCTGCCGTTGCCCGGGTATAAGGCAAAAGCGGCCCCGTGCTTTTACACGGAACAGCAACAGCGCGGTCAACGGGGAGCCATTTCGTCCATTTATCATAGCCCGCCTTAAGGGTCTTTTCAATTAAAAGGCCGTAAAACCCTGTGCAATCAATAAATAAGTCACCCTTCACCTCTCGCCCGTTTTCAAGCCGCAGCCGTTGAATATCACCGCTTTCAGCATCAAGCTTAACTTCGGTGACCTTGCCTTCGATTCGCGTAACGCCGCGCGCTTCTGCATGGCGGCGGAGAAAAGGCGCATATTTAATCGCGTCAAATTGATAGGCATAACGATAGGTTGATTTAACAGACCGCGGGTCTTGTGAAGGCGGTTCAAACTTCCCAGCGCGGCAGGCCATAATCGGCAAAGAATAATCTTGCAAAGATCCGATATCTGACTGATCGCTCATCTTGTTATAATATTGATGAAAGGGCACACCTGCATTGGCCAATCCAAACTCACCAAAAGGATGGATATAACTATCCCCTAATCGTCCCCAGTCAACAAATTCGATTCCAAGTTTAAAGGTCGCTGAGGTTGCCGCCATAAATTCGGCCTCATTAATACCAATCGTTTCATTGAAAAATTTAATGTGCGGCAAGGTTGCTTCGCCAACTCCAACAACGCCAATCGCTTCAGATTCAATCAACGTAATATCGAGATCAAGCCCTGCCATCATGGATGATATACCTGCGGCACTCATCCAACCCGCAGTTCCGCCGCCTATGATAATAATCTTTTTCAATTTGTCTCCCTATGACTCGCATTTTCAGCGCTTACCCGAGTAAAGCGCAAGTCTGACAAGGTTGTCAATCATATCATAGACGCATATAGATGGGGTAAATCCGCACAGCTCTACGAGGTTATTTTAGGCATTAAATGGCAGTTTCCAGTTTTACATATTCTGTTGAAAATTTCGGGCAAGAAAAAGAACCGGTTATCATCATGGATAATTTTAGTGAGAAATTAGACCTCTTGTTAAGTCATGGAAAATCACAATATTATACGCCTGCAAGCGCCTATTACCCGGGCTTGCAGGCAACGGGGGATAAAAATTATTTAAGCCTTCGCCGCGTAGAACTTCCAGAAATTATGTCATCTGTTTTTGGCCTTAGTCATGGCCTTGATATAGAGAGCTGTATGTATGCAGTTGTCAATCGTCCCCCCGAAAAATTAGCTATAGGACAGCGCTTGCCCCATTACGACGGGCATGAGCCAACACTTTTCGCACTGCTTCATTATATCCAAGGGGATAAAGATGCTGGCACAGCCTTTTATCGGCACCGGAGGACAGGGTTCGAGACAATCACAAAGGCCCGCGCCGAGTCTTACCGCAGAGGTCTTGAAGCGGATAATGATGAGTTTGGTGTCCCCAAAGCTCAATATTTTTACGGGAATGACCCCCGCTATGAGATGATTGGTGAAGTCAAAGCTCGCCCTGACCGCGCAATTATATACCGCGGGCAAAGTTTACATTCAGGTTGCATCCCAAACGGGACAACAGATAATATTACCCTTAAGACGGCACGCATAACCCTTAATACGTTCTTATGGGACCGCCCGTCATGAGCCTGCCCTATGTTATTATAATTTGCGGCGTATCCGCGTCTGGCAAATCAACGATTGGACGCGCTCTTGCGGATCAATTATCGCTCTCCTTTTTAGAAGGAGATGATTACCACCCTCCGGCCAATATAAAAAAAATGTCCAGCGGCGAACCACTCACAGATAATGACCGCGAAACATGGATAAACACTATTTGCAAAGACGTGAATAACGCCCCAGATCATGCCTTAATCCTATCATGCTCCGCCCTGACAAGCTTCGTTCAAAACAAATTAATATCAGATATTACACGGAAGATTATTTGGATTAAACTTAACTTAAGCCCTGCCCGAGCCCTAGAGCGTATGCAGGCGCGCGATCACTTCATGCCGCCCGCCCTTATGGACAGTCAATTTAACGCATGGTCCCCGCCCAAAGGCGGCCTTGATGTAAATTCCAATCAAACAAAAACCGCAATCCTTAACCAGATTACGGTTTATATTCACCGATTAAATAATTCATTTTAAAAATTAATTCTCGCAGCGAATACCCGCAGCGCTCTCTTCTTTTAAGCGAATATTTGACAAAGCAATGCTTGTACCAGCAGGGGCTTGTAGAGCAAAAGCTTGTTTAAGCTGCCCCATTTGCGCACCGGCGCGGTCAAAACATTTTAAAGATATACGGGTTTCGCGCCACTCAGGGGTCAAAGTTACAGAGCGGAAAGTTTCGCAAGCGCCTGTCTCCGGGCATCCCAAAGCTAATTGCGCAGAAGACGACCCATTGATGACTTTACTCATGAAAGACAACTCCATCGCACCATTTGTTTCGCGCTGGTAATCATGGCCATAACGTGAAGAAATTGAGAAAATATTGTCGCCTTCTTTAAAGTCCACGCGAAGGCCATCTTCTTGGGCGGTGTGGTCATAGCCAGCGAGATCTATTTTGCCGTCGATATAGGGGATTGTTTCAATATTCGTACCGTTAACCGCCAAACGCCATGGTTGCGGGCTGGCTCCCTTTTCAAAGAAAATACCTTTCGCACCGCCCGGACCGCTAATAATTCCGCTCTCTTCTGATAACTCACCTAACGTTTTGTCGTCTTTATAGCTAAGCCCGTAACCTAATTTAAATAAGGGATCATAATTTGCATGATAGGCATTTAATTTGCTTTGAGTTGCAAGTTTTGGCCAAGAAAAAGAGAGCCGTCCTGTAAAGTCATAGCTTGGTTCAGTTTGAAATAATAAATCCGACACACCGCCGCCCTCACTACCTGGCAAAAAAGCGGCAACAAAAGCATCAGACAGATTAAATTCGGGATTTGTCCATAAAGGTCGCCCGGATAAGAAAACAGATACTACCGGCACGCCCGCCTCTTTGAAGGCTTTCAGATTTTGCGGGTCGAAATCATTCGGCGTAAAATCTACATTCTCACGGTCACCTTGAAACTCCGCGTAAGGGTCTTCGCCGTAAACCGCAATTACTACATCAGCGTCCCCCGGCGCAGATGTCCCATCAGGGTCAAAGCTTACGCGCCCCCCCGCAGCGGCGGCAGCCTCTTGAATAGCGGCTAAAATAGTTTGGCTATTGGGGAACTCATCATTTGTATGTTTACCGCCCTGCCAAGATAACGTCCAACCTCCGGCCATCTTAGCAATGCTATCTGCGCCCTTACCAACAACGCGAATATTTGATCCCGCCTTCAGGGGAAGCAGTTGATTATCATTTTTTAAAAGCACCATAGATTTACGCACAGCTTCTCGGGCGACATCACGATGGGCTTGGGAGCCAAGCAAGGCTGTTTGTCCTGAATATTTGCGCGCACTAGGCTTGGGTTTTTCAAAGACGCCTGAGTTAATCTTAACTCGTAAAATTCGGCGAACTGCATCATCAAGGCGCACCATTGGAACCCGGCCTGATTTCACATGTATAAGCAAGGACTCGTAAAGCCCTTTCCAGCTGTCAGGCGCCATATACATATCAAGACCTGCATTAAGCGCCTGCGGGCAATCTGTCGCCGTACAACCCGGAATAAGGGCATGACCATTCCAATCGCCCACAACAAACCCTTGAAAATTCATTCGCCCTTTTAGAACATCTGTTAAAAGCTCTTTTTGCCCGTGCATGGGCTGACCATCCCATGAGGAAAAACTTGCCATGACAGACTGCGCACCGTCCGCAACCGCTGTGAGGTAGCCAGCTAAATGAATGTCCCGCAACTCGGCTTCCGTAATTCGCGCGTCCCCTTGGTCAACGCCGTTTTCTGTTCCGCCGTCCCCAAGAAAATGCTTCGCGCTGGATATGACTTTTCCGTCAGCCATAAACCCATCCGTACCCTTCTCTCCTTGAAGGCCGCGAACAATAGCTCCGCCATAAGATTTAACGATTTCAGGCGATTCAGAAAACCCTTCATAAGCCCGTCCCCAGCGGTCATTTTGCGGCACGGCTAATGTCGGCGCAAATGTCCAGTCATGGCCCGACACGCTTAGCTCCGTTGCCGTAACTTCGGCAATGCGTTTTAAAAGATCAGGATCATTGGCAGCGCCCAAACCGATATTATGCGGGAAAACAACCGCGCCCGTTAGGTTTGCATGACCATGAACGGCGTCAATGCCCCATACCATTGGAATAGCAACTTCAACGCCTTCCGGATCAACCGAAGCGGCATAATATTCATCAGCAGCCTTAATCCATGCCGGCGCATTTGCATAAGGCAGATCACCGGGGGCTGAATTTCCGCCGCTTAAGACAGAACCAAGACGGTAGGTTTTAACTTCTTCCGGGGTCACCGCATTACTATCAGCTTGCAAAACTTGACCTACTTTTTGCTCAAGGGTCATTTTTGAAATAATATCATCGATACGCGCCTCGACTTTAGGGTCTAGCGGCGCGGTCTTAACGGCGGGCCAATTACGGGGCCTAATAATAGATTTTTCAGGCTTAAGTGCCGGGGTAACGGCGTCCACTTCAGCGGCCAAAACTTGAGATGATACACTGGATTTTTCATCCAAAGCCCCTTCGGGCGAGCCACCGCTGCATCCTACCACAAACACTGATGTTGATAAAAGAAGTAAACTGCGTTTTATCTTAAAGATATCCATGTTCAGACCTTAAAACCCATTCAATATATTTGCGTTATCACCAATGAGTTAAAATTGACAACGTAGGACAAATACTTCTATAAAACTCAATAAAGAGCAAGAGAAAACTTATATCTACCTTAGCATATGATTGGAAAACCGTATGATGAATCGACGCCGCGTTCTATTGGGAGTTACTGTTTTTTTATCTGCTTGTCAAAGTAACACACAGACGATTACAGCCAGCTCACCAAAAGATAACAGCTCTATATTAGATGCATTTGACGCTTTCTCGCCGCAATTTTTTAAACTAATCGACAGCTCTGCGTCCCTTACAGTCCTTGGTAAGGGTTATGGTTGGTCCGAAGGTCCTGCATGGGATAAATCTCGCGGGCAATTATATTTTACCGATGTCCCAGGCAACACGGCTTATGTCTGGAAGCCGGGGCAAGAGGTTAAAACGTTTCTTTCGCCATCAGGTGCCATTGTTGAGGGGTTTCGAGAACCCGGTGCCAATGGGTTATTTTATAGCCGTAGCGGACGGCTCATATTATGCAACCACGGAAAACGCGGGCTAGAATCGCTTGACCTGGACAGCAAAGCCCGCACATCTTTGACAAATAATTATCAAGGCCAAGCCTATAACTCACCAAATGATGTGGTTGAAGCCATCACGGGTGATCTTTATTTTACAGACCCGCCCTACGGCCTAGAAGGCCTCGACAACTCCCCCCTCAAAGAGCAAGCCCATAACGGCGTTTATCACCTTGGTGAAAACGGGCAGGTCAAACAAGTCATTTCGGATTTAACCTTCCCCAACGGTATTGCCCTCTCGCCTGATGAACGGTGGTTATATGTTGCACAATCCGACCCAAAAGCTATGCATATTTATCGCCTAGACCTTACACAGCCTAATGCTCAAAAAGAGCTTTTTGTTGATCTTGCACCCTATGCTGCCTCTGGCCTGCCCGGACTGCCGGACGGTATGGTGATCGATGACAAAGGTCATTTATTTGCCACAGGCCCAGGCGGCGTGTTTATTATTGCACCAACTGGGGAGGTTTTGGGGCGGATTAAAACTGGAAAAGGCAGCGCGAACTGTACCTTTGGTGAAGACGGTTCTGTCTTGTTTATCACCAACCATGACCGCTTGGTTAAAATCCAAACTTTAACCCGAGGTCTTGCATGGCGTTCTTAATTGAATACCGCGCAATATGGGCCAGTTTATTTAGCTTGATTGTCTTATTGGCGCTGATATTAAAATTTAAATCCAACGCATTTATAACGCTCCTTGGATGCGCAATTCTAGCAGCCCTTTTAGCTGGTATGAGCCCTGACACCGCCTTTAAAACGGTTCAAAACGGCATGGGCGGAACCCTTGGGTTTATTGCCACCGTTATTGGTCTTGGCGCTATCTTTGGCGCCATCATGGAACAAAGCGGCGCGATACAAACTCTCGCGGGGCAGGTTGATAAAGTTAAAGGCGACGGCCCGCGATCTATGGCCGCTGGCCTCATGGGATTAATTGCCGCCATACCTGTGTTTTTTGACGTCGCGTTGATAATACTTCTGCCCTTCATTATGAACCTCGCCAAAAAGGTCAATAAGAAGCCGTTATTTTTTGGCCTCCCCCTTTGCGCGGGCCTCGCTATTGGTCATGCCTTTATCCCGCCAACACCCGGCCCCATAGCTATCGCAGAGTTAATTGGCGCAAAACTAGGCTATGTTATTGTCATGGGCGGCCTTATTAGTGTGATATGCCTTATTATATCTGGGCCTGTTTTAACGGTTTGGCTTGATAAAAGCGGACGCCTGCCCGGCATTATCGGCGGCGGGCCAATCACTTTAAATCATGCGCAAGATAGCGAAACGAGCGCCGCACTTAAGAGCGCTATCTCCTTCCCGCTGGCGCTTAGCGTTATGCTCTTGCCTATCATATTAATTATTTTGGCAACTATCGGCAATCTGTTCTTAGTTGACGGCAGCGTTAAAACAGGCCTCATCATTGTCGGTCATCCCTTCTCGGCCTTAATCATAGCCTGCGCCGCAAGTTGGTTTCTGCTCGCCCCTAAAACAGCAGGGGAACGCAGCGCCATGAAAAAAACATTGTCCCGCGCATTTGAACCGACGGCAGCCGTTATTCTAGTAACCGGCGCAGGCGGGGCATTTAAACAAGTGCTTGTCGACACGGGCGCGGGGGCAGACATTGCAAATTACTTCATCAACATAGGATTAACGCCTGTTCTGCTGGCGTTTACACTCGCCTTATTATTGCGCGTCGTTCAAGGCAGCGCAACTGTCGCAATGATTACAGCAGCGGGACTTATTGCGCCTTTAATTATCGTGATAAATCCAAATCCATGGCAATTGGCAGTTTTAACGACAGCTATTGCTGCAGGCGCCACTGGGTTCTCTCATGTCAATGATTCGGGTTTTTGGTTGGTTAGCCGTTTGTTTAACTTAACAGAGCATGAGACGCTAAAAAGCTGGACCCTATCCACTGGCGTTATTTCTATAACTGGCCTTTTAGCCTGTCTTTGCCTATATGGTCTTGTCGGTTAATATGACAGATATTACGGCCAGTTAGAGAGGGCAATGTCTTGAATAAGCTTAAAAAGCTTTTCGGTTATGGAATAGGTGATTTTGGACTCAATATTTATTGGAAAACCATATCGCTTTATCTTGTCTATTGGTACACTATTGTTGTTGGACTTGATCCTCGCATTGCAGGTATATTGTTTTTTATTGGCATGACATGGGACGCTATATCGGATCCCATTATTGCATCTTTATCCGAACGTGTGACGTCACGTTTTGGAACTTACCGGCCATTCCTACTTTATGGATCCATATTTTTAGGGCTGGCTTTCACCCTCTTATTTTGGGTGCCCCCATTCAGCGGGTCAGTCTTAATTGCCTATCTTATATTCGCCTGTATAATATTTCGAAGTGCCTATACAATCGTCGCAATTCCCTATGCAGCCATGGCCTCACGCCTTACCTATAATAGCATAGAACGTTCAGATTATTCTGGCGCACGTATGTTTTGCGCCTTTCTTGGCTTGCTCATGGTCTCAATGTTTTTACCGCCCCTCGTCGAAGCCTTCACCCAGAAAACAGGCTCGGAACAAAAAGCCTTTCAGCATGCGGCCGGATTAGGAGCCATTATCGCTACCCTTGCCATATTGCTATGTTTCATCCTCACAAAGGAACAACCCCTACCGCCTAAAACCGTTCAATCAAATAAAGTTTGGGCCGGCATTATAAAAAACATACGCGCCAACAAATCCCTGCGTATTTTATTATATCTTTTAGTTTTCAACACAATCGCAGGCGCAAGTTTGAACTTGACCTTAGTGTTTTTTATTGATGCTAATCAGGGGGTCTTTGCTTCAAAAGAAGCTGTCTTAACCGCATATGCTATATGTACGCTTATCTTCGTACCTGTTTGGACATTTTTAGTGCACCGTTATGGACGAAAAAAAATATGGGCACTCTTAGTTGGCATTTACACATTGGCCGCCATACATATGGCCATATTCTCATCTCTCACAGTTTATGGCATCCCCATACAAATTATAATTTTTGGTGCCTGCGGCGGCGGATTTTCAATTATCATATGGGCGTTTATTCCCGATTGCGTAGAATTTGGGCAAATGGACAGCGGCTATAGGTCTGAAGCAGGCGTTTTTGGGTCCGTATTGGTGACGCAAAAACTCTCTGGAGCCATGACGGGACTGCTCATCGGCTTTCTGCTTGCCGCCTTTGGCGTATCAGAAGCCACGGGAACATTTGTCGTAAGTTCTGAAAAACTGACGCTTTTTCTCGCTGTGTTTCCCGCTTTATTACTAATTTTTACGCTTATACCTATTACATTACTGCCATTAGAACGGCATACACATTCAGATATCGTCACGAAACTTCAAAATAAGGACATCACGAATGGTTAAAATGGTTGATGTAGCTGAACATGCAGGCGTGTCCATTAAAACAGTATCACGGGTACTTAATAATGAAGCTCATGTAAAAGATCATATTCGCAAACGTGTTTTTGAGTCAGTCAAAACATTAGGTTACGTTCCCAGCGCCTCCGCACGCAATCTTAGAAGCCGGCGAACCTATGCTTTGCATTTTATAGCACATTCACCCCGAAGTAATTTTCTTCACTCGGTTCAATCCGGTGCCTTAGTTGCTTGCCAAAACTTAGGATATAACTTTTTTTGGGACTATCTTAGCCCTGACGTCGCGGATAATCCGAAAGCCTTAAAAGCCTGGTGTGAGAATCTTATTAAGCATAAGCGCCCTGACGGTATTCTTCTTACGCCGCCTTACACAAATGATAAGACAATTAACTCGCTTTTAAACGTTCATAACCTACCTATTGTGCGTATTGGCCCCAATCAAATTATTGATAATAACATTACGGTTAAAATTGATGACCGGCTTGCCGGGAGAGACGCCACACAACATCTACTTGACCTTGGCCATAAAGATATCGCCTTCATACGCGGGATAGAAAACCAAAGCGCCACACATGAACGGTTTAAGGGCTATTGTGATGCGCTTAATAATGCGGGGATTACGGTTGACGACTCACTTGTATTTTCAGGCGAGTTTAGTTTCGCCAGCGGCATGGCAGCCGGCGAAGCCATTATGACTATGCAAAACCGTCCAAGCGCTGTGTTTGCCGCCAATGATGACATGGCCGCCGGCGTGATTGTTGCAGCCCATAAAAATAATGTAAAGATTCCCGATGACATTTCTATAATTGGCTTTGATGATTCTGAAATGGCAGAACGTATTTGGCCGCCGCTGACGACCATTCGCCAACCACGGGTTGAATATGGTGAACGTTCAACCGAACTTTTAATTAAAATGGCCGGATCGCGGTCAAGACAAAGATATGCCGTCAACACAGTCGAACTTATGGATTACAAATTAATCTTGCGTGCATCAACTTCGGCGCCGCCAAATAAATAGCGAGAAGCTTGCCTAAAACCGCATAGCCTTCATGGCCTCATAGCTAGTTTTAATAGCCTGCGCAAAGGGCTTACGCGGGTTATCATGCTCAGCAATAAAATATTCCATGCCTGAGATATTATTCAGCGAAAAATAGCGCTCAAACGGAATCACGCCTTCCCCAACGTTAACCATTAAATTGGCTGAAATCTCTTCATAAGACGCATGACGATATTGATCTAATTTACCATTCATATCTTTAACATGGCACAGCTTAAACCGGCCGGGATGCGCACGCAATAAAGCCTCAATATCAACATCCGCTAAGGCGGTCCAAAATATATCAAGTTGAAAATCAAGATTTTCAGGTAGGCAATCACCAAATAAAACATCCATGGCTGTTGTACCGCCGCCTAAATCTTCAAATTCAAATTGGTGATTATGATAAGCAAGATGAATATTATTATCTTTTAAGATTTTACCGGCGCGGTTCATAGCCGCCGCATGGGATTTCCAATCGTCATATCCGCGCTGATTGTCATCAATATAAGGCACAACCGCATATTTAACCCCCAATGTTTTACAGGTCTCAATAAGGCCCGATAAATCCCCTTGAATCATGTCCAATGAGATATGGGTAGACGGCGCATATAGGCCTAAATCATCAATCATTGCACGCAGTTCTGCGGGCGGCAGATCGGCGAAATTACGGTTATTTAATTCCACATAATCATATCCAGCCGCTTTGATCATTTTAAGCGTAGCAAGCGGGTCAAGTTTAAAAATTTCCCGCAATGTATAAGTTTGAATTCCGATTTTAGAAATCTGCCTGGCGGCGGCTTTTATAGGTAAATCTTCTTGGCATCCCGTAATAGCAAGCCCGCCGGCAGCCGCTGTCATTTGCAAAAATAAACGTCTTGAGAACATTATAAAACACCTTGTTGCAGGAGGTCAGCCGCGTGATTGGCCGCCCGCGCAGAGAAGGCCATATAGGTCAAGGATGGGTTCTGGCAACCACCTGACGTCATAAAGGAGCCATCGGAGATAAATAAATTATCTATATCCCAACTTTGATTATATTTATTGAGTACAGACGTCTTTGCATCATGTCCCATGCGCGCCGTGCCCATTTCATGAATACCGTTCCCTGGGTCATCTATTTTAGGGTTTTCAGGATTATCTGCGTTATGAATGTCAATGCCAGCAGCCGCCATCATAGCATTTGCATCTCGAACCGCTTGGGAAATAAGGCCGCGCTCATTTTCGCGCATAACTGCATCAAGAATCGGAACGGGAAAACCCCACTTATCCGTCTTATTAGGATGGAGGCGGATATGGTTTCGAAAATCTGGTAGAATTTCGGCAAAGGCAATAATTGAGAACCACCACGGCCCCGGCGTACGGTGTGCGGTTTTATAATCCGCCCCCACCCCTGCGCGCCCTTGTAAAGCTTGCCAGCCTTGGCGGTAAATCCGGCCTTGAAATCCATAACCGCGTTTAAATCCGTCCCCGTTTTCGAGATGATTGCGGTAACGCGGAATATAAAACCCATTTGGGCGGCGGCCATAATGATATTTATCCATCATGCCCGGCATAATGCCGCTACCGCGCGCCCCCGCAATGTGATCCATAAGGTTATGTCCGAGCTGTCCGGATGAATTGGCAAGGCCATTTGGAAACTCCGTATTGGCGGAGTTCTTCAATATAACCGTCGTTGGGATTGTGCCGGCATTTAAAAATACGACCTTGGATGTATAGGTTTTTTTAGCCCCCGTTTTAATATTAACAGTTTGAACGCCGGTTATACGGTTTACCGCCCCGTCATAATCAAGCTTTAATACTGTTGTATCGGGGATAAGCGTCATATTGCCCGTACGCTCTGCCGCCGGGAGCGTTGCAGAGACGGAACTAAAATAAGCTCCAAACACACAGCCTCTATGACAATGATCCCGTGATTGGCAGCGGCCTCGGCCTAGATCTAATTGTTCTTGGGTCGGTTCAGTTAGGTTCGCGCAACGGCCTGGAATAACTTTACGAGTTGGAAAGGCTTGCTCTACTTTTTCTTTAAAAACTTTTTCAGCGCAGGTTAGCTCATGAGGCGGCTGAAAAATACCATCTGGTAGTGTTTCAACATCTTCCTTAGAGCCTGAAATTCCAGCAAACCGTTCAACGTGATCATACCAAGGCGCAAGGTCTTTATAGCGAACAGGCCAATCAACACCGATCCCTTCTTTTTTATTTGCGGCAAAATCAATCTCTGAGAGGCGGTAACTTTGACGGGCCCACATTAATGAGCGTCCGCCTTTATGATAGCCGCGCCGCCACGTATATGTTTGACCTTCAGGCACCTCATAAGGGTTCTCATTGTCATCGACCCAAAATTGTTTCGAGCCTTGGTCAAACGCATAAACGGTTGATTGAATCGGATGTTTTTCAAGATCTTCAGCGGTCTTACGGTTAAGATGCGGCATATCCCATGGATTAAGATGATCGCCGTAATCTTCCAACGGGTTCGTGTCGCGGCCTCGTTCAATCACGCCCACTTTAAAGCCTCGCTCTGAGAGTTCCTTCGCAACCCATCCTCCGGACATACCCGAGCCGACAATAATAACGTCAAAATCAGCCATATCTAAAACGCCCACGCTCGTCCAATTTCATCGACATCAACACAGCCTTTCCAGTCCCCAGGAACCGCTTCATATTGCAGCTCTTCACTCGCCCCGAGCTCTGACATGTAATAGGCTGTAACGATTGTAGATTTCATATCTTTATAAAACCCGTTTTCAACCTCGCCGCTAAAGACCTTCGCATCATAAGCAAACAAGGCATCATATTGTTCCTTCTTAGACCGAGTGGCATAGTCCTTGGGTAAAATATCAGCCAGCTGCTTCAGCCCTCGCGTCCAATAAGTTTGATAATCCGAATCCCCCCATTTGGTAATCAATGAAACTAAGACATCAGGAACGCCCGCTTCAACCGCACCGCCTGTATCTGTTTTTGGGATAATCGTCTGCGCTAAAACTGTTAGGAACATAATATGAGTTGCGGAGAGTGTCGCTGTTTTATTACTTAACAACGCTTCACTTGTTTCCAGCCTTTCAGGGGCGCAGGCCGTCAGTGCATTGACCGCTGAGATTGCCAAAAGCGCCTTAATCGTGTCACGTTTTGTAAAATTTAGTTTATTCACTTATGCGATCCCCATGACTTAGCTCGATAATTTTACATAGTCGAATTGACATCGTTGTCAATCTTGATAGCTTAAAAATTAATCTAACAAGGTCATAATTAAGAGGGACATATGCCAAACTTTACCCCAGAGAACCTTCGTCTCAGCGCCGCATTTTTTGCCATGAGCTTAACCGCTTGCATAACCGCGCCGAGACCGACTAGCGTAGCTGACAATATCAATCAACTCCCCCAAAAACTGAGAACCGAGGTTATATCCGAGCAGAACGCAAAAACCGCACAAGAATCTTGGGGTCAGTTTTTAAGCTATTATGAAGGGCGGTCAGATCACATCCAAGATATTTTAACAGGCGTTGCGATTATTAATCCTGGCGAAGAAATTCATCCGCCCCATAAACATCCGGAAGAAGAATTTCTCATGGTGATAGAGGGGCAAGGCACATGGAGCATTGAAGGCGTTGAAAGCCCCGCGAGGACGGGAGATATTCTCTTTGCTGTCCCCGGAGAGCTTCACGGCATAAAAAATACAGGCGATAAGCCATTGAAATTCGTCGTATTTAAATATAATCCCAAAGAATAATTATAAAAACTAACGCGAACAAAGTGGTTTCAGAGGGAGAACGTCATGTCATTAAACGGCTTAGATATTTTTGTGCTCATTGCTTATGCAGTGATATTATTCGGGGTCGCCATTTATGTCTCCCGCGAGCCGAAAGGCCGTGCTAAATCTACGGAAGATTACTTTCTTGCGGGTAAATCCCTTCCGTGGTGGGCCATTGGTGCATCCTTAATTGCGGCCAATATTTCAGCCGAGCAAATCATTGGCATGTCCGGTGAAGGCTACCGTATTGGCCTTGCTATTGCCGCCTATGAATGGCAGGCCGCAATTGTTTTGATATTAGTCGCTAAATATTTTCTGCCCATTTTCTTAAAACGTGAAATTTACACCATGCCGCAATTTCTCGACCAACGCTTTGGCCGCGGCGTGAAGACAACAATGTCAATTTATTGGATAGCCCTTTATACCCTTGTCAATTTAACGGTTGTTTTATGGCTCGGGGGGATAGCTGTTGAAACCCTAACGGGCGTCAATATCGTTATCGCCATGGCTGGACTTGGCGCTTTTGCCATCGCTTACTCTATCTTGGGCGGGCTGAAAGCTGTCGCCCTTACCGACATTATCCAAGTCGTTATCTTGGTTATTGGCGGTTTATTCATTGCGATTTTAACGCTAAATATGATTGGTAATGGTAATTTCTTCAACGGGTTTGAGCGTCTTTACACAGAGCTTCCTGATAAGTTTAATATGATTTTTGACAAAGACCAAAAAGGCTATGATACCTTGCCCGGTATCTGGACACTCCTTGGCGGGCTTTGGATTTTACATTTAAATTACTGGGGATTTAATCAATATATCATCCAACGAGCCCTTGGCGCAAAAGACGTACAAGAAGCCCAAAAAGGCCTCGTCTTTGCGGCTGCCCTTAAATTAATCATGCCGTTGATTATTGTTCTGCCCGGTATAGCCGCCGTTATGCTCGCGCGGCCAGAAATTGGCGCGTTAGATGCCAGTGTTTTAGATGCTAAGACCGATGCAACCTATCCATCCATTATGAGCATTATGCCAGGCGGCCTAAGAGGGCTTATCTTTGCGGCGCTTGTGGCGGCTATCGTATCATCACTGGCATCTATGGTTAATTCTATCTCAACCATCTTCACAATGGATATTTATAAATCCATGATCAAGCCTAATGAGTCAGAGACACATTATGTCAGTGTTGGACGTATAACGGCTATTCTCGCCATGATTATCGCCGTCATTGCCGCCAAACCTTTCCTTGGCGGATTTGAAAGCGCCTTCCAAACCGTACAAGAATATACAGGCTTTATTGCGCCGGGCATTGTTGCCGTATTCCTCTTGGGCATGTTTGTGCAAAAAACAAATTCAACCGGTGCGTTCACGGCTTTAATCGTTTCTGTCGTAGTATCTTTAGTATTCAAATTTGGACTACCTGACTTTAGCTTCGTCAACCGGATTTGGGTGGTGTTCTTACTTTGTATGATCCTTGGCGTTGCAGCATCGACCCTAACAACAGCTCCTCGTGAGGAACAACTTGTGCGCATGGGAGATGTCAATTTTAAGACCAATAAGATGTTTAACATATGGACAGTTATCATAGTCCTTATTCTAATCGCGCTTTACGCAAAGTTCTGGTAAAAATACGTGCGCCGCTCTGCACGGCGTAAAATAAGACCATAAAGCTCCCATGTTTTGGGAGCTTTATTATATCCAATCCTAAATTTTTAAGGTGCACATGCGCAGCAGTTTGGATGACCAAGCTAGGCTCGGTCATCTTTTTTAAATCAACCGTAAGGATTTACAATAATCTGAAATTCATCTTGATATTTAATCCGCCCCGGCCTTCGGCTTTTTAATACCGTGACCGGATAGCCCCAATCTTCAAGCCGGGTTTTCATCAGAAAACCTCGCCTTATCATTTCAACAGCTTGATATTTAAACCAGCATACCCCCAAACATTCTCGGCGGCCAAAACGGCGCAGTTAAAAATGAACATAATCCGGAGAGGGAAGATGTTCCTTAAACCAGTCAATATCTTCGCGCATTGCATCCCGCGCATACGGCGCAACAGCATCATTACCGCGAAGTGCAAAGGCGGCTTGGAAAATGCCAAGCCGGTATGGATAGTCCCTGTCACGAAGATAGGACTCAAAACGTATATACATGATATGTCCATAAGAGAGAGAGCCCAAAGGCTCTTAAAAATATTCAGGTAGCTATAAGTTATAACCACCCCTTAAAGAAAACGCGGCTGCGTTAGCCGTTAAATGGCGGGCGGTTTTCTCTAAAAAAGAACATTTCAATCTCCAATTTAAAGGCCACTTATCAAACTTAAAGATAAAGTCAACAGGGTCACTTAACGGCACAATCAATAGACTTTACAATCTGGCACTCACATTTTTTTGTATGCGCGTGATTTGATATCATTCATCACCGATATTAACCTCACAATGTCATTAACCCACGCATACATATTCGGATGGGCCGAATAGATGTTAGGAGGAAAGGATAATTTCATGTTGACACTACTCTCCCCTGCAAAAAAATTAAATATGAACCCTGCGCAGACAGGTCTTGATGCCACACAGCCGCGTCTTAACGGCGACATGCGCGAAATTGCGGCGGTTGCCAAACAGCAAAGCGCCGATGATTTAAAGCGCCTCATGCATATTAGCGATAATCTTGCAGAGCTTAATTTTGAACGGTTCAAAGCCTTTAATTTAAATAATCAGAGTAATAGCGCCAAGCCTGCAGGGCTTGCTTTTGACGGTGATGTTTATTGGGGGCTTGATGCCAAAACAATGAAAGACGAGACTCTGTCTTACGCCCAAAATCACCTTCGTATTCTATCAGGGCTTTACGGATTACTACGCCCAATGGACGCCATACAGCCCTACCGGCTTGAGATGGGGACAAAGCTTGAAAACCCGCGCGGCGCAAATCTTTATAAGTTCTGGGGCACGAAGATTGCCGATCAACTCAACGCAGATTTGGCAGATCATGACGACGCAGCGATTGTTAATCTGGCGTCCAATGAATATTTCAAAGCTGTCGATAAAAAAGCTTTGGGACGCGATGTGATTACGGCGAAGTTCTTAAACATCAAAGACGGCGAAGCCCGCGCATTGATGTATTATGCCAAACATGCCCGCGGCGCTATGGCCCGCTGGATTATGGACAACCGCGTAGACCGCGCCGGGGGCCTTAAAGATTTCAACGCCGACGGCTATAAGCTCGATAAAGCGGCCTCCACCGACAGTGAGCTTGTGTTTACCCGAAAGCAACCGCCGAAGAAAAAATAGAACTATGGCAAAAACATATCAGTGGCAAAACTATCAAATTGAACCAACAGGAAAAGATAGCGGCCACTGTAATTGTTGTCAGACAAAAACACAAAAAATCTGGGGCTTCATCCACCAAGAAGAAATTACAATTGCAGCTTATTTTGTTGGCTGGACTATCGATAGTCCTGATCATGGCGCTACATTTGATCTAATTCTTGGGTCATGGGGCGAAGGTACAAGTTCTACAGACAGAGCACATGCTGCCTTAAACTTCGGTAGTGCATCAGTTTGAAATCTTCTTCTTATAAGTCTTAGGGCGTCCAACTTTTGGAGCCGCAGCATCAACGAGGCTAACAATCCATTCAAAGTCTTTTAGCGTGTCAGTCAATCCCGCTTCCATCGCAGGGCTAACGCGTAGCGTTTTGTGGATTTTGCAGAAGTTATAAAAGACAGTGTATAGCGCGACCATATGGGCGTGGTTTTCAAACTTCTTTGAGAATGCATTTGTTAGGCGCGTAAAGCGGCGCATGTGCATGCGCATTGTTAGGTTCTGGCGCTCAACATACGACGTGCTTATGTGCTTTTCATCTGGATTGCCTTCAACTGGTATCTTCTTAATGCCAGTGCATTTAGCGGGGCTATAGCGGCCTTTCGCGCTTTCAGGTGACTTGCCATACATCTTGACTAGTTGAGCGTAATCCACATCACATCCAAACGCGCCTTCAACAGCCTCTAAATAAGCCTTGTGACCATCTGTAGTGAGCTGAACGCGATTAGTAAGGCGAGAGGCCACATCTTCCATAAAGGCGTTAGCGTAGCGGCTGTCACGGCCTCCAACGAGATATGAAACTATAAGCTTGCTATCTGCATCAAGAGCTGTCCAAGTCCATGTGTCACCTGCGCCCTCTGGGGCAGCCTTAGCTGTCTTTACGTTCTTTTGCTTTGAATAAGTGAATGACCATATTTCGTCACACTCAACACGCTTGGCAGAAACGCCTACAACGTTTTCATGATGATACGCCGCGCAAGCTTTACCCGCATCAATCATAAGCTTTGAAACTGTGTTGAATGATGCGCCAGTCAAGCGTGAGATTGCCCGCATGGACATTCCTTCGCAAAGCATTCCAAGAATTTGAGCACGTGTTTTTGTATCAAGCCTGTTCATAGACTTAATATATGAACCATTATGCTTAGCGTCAAGCATTAGTTCACTTTAATGTTGGTTCGTAGCCAAGATTTACCTGTCCATATTCGGTTCCGAAGTCTATTCCAACAAGCTGACTTAAAGCGTCATTAGATATTGCCAAATCAGCCTTAAACTCTTCGAATTTATATCTGCCACTCTCAAAAACCAATTCAGCCACGCGCTTCAACAGCACAGGTTCCTCAAACGGCAGGGCATCAGCGCCACGGTCTAATGGTTCAATAGTTCGCCATTTTTTTCGGGATATAGTCTTATAGAGATTCAAAACCTGTCTATCGTCAAAAAGCCCAAGGTCTTTGCAGCGATAAATCATAGCACCAATGGAAGATTTCCAACGCGCCTTCAAATCTATGAAAGATTCGGCCCTTGGAGAGTAAACTTCATTAGGGAAGGATTTTCTTGGAAGCATAAAGGCTCCCGCAAAGTGATCAGCTTGTGACTCTATTACCTTAAGCCGTTCCTTATCCTCAATTTCTTCAGCGCCAACCCATCTATGTAAGCACAAATGAGCCAGTTCGTGGGACGCATCGAATCTAGCCCTTGCAGCGCTATTTTTATCAGAAGCAAGAAAAACGAATGGCTTATTGCCCGACCAAAAAGAAAAGGCCTCAACTTGCTCTCCTTCCATTTTGTAACGGCAAACAATAACGCCCTTTGACTCCATTAGTCGTATGATGTTTGAGATTGGGCCAAGCCCTAAGCCGAAATGAATGCGAACTTCCTCCGCAATGTTTTCTATTTCATCGCGAGTGTAATCATCACCCTTTGGCTCAAATTGAGGAATATCGACCTTAGGAAAATTGGCAATAGAGTCGAAAGCATACGCCGTCTGAGCAAGCCAGGTCGCATAAATTTCACAAGCTTGACGCCTGCGCTTTGTGTCAGCGCCAGTTTTCCTAAAGAAGTTCGCGCTATGCACACCAAATGTTTTTCGTTCTTCTTTTGTGAAAAACGAAATTGGTTGCTCTAATGAGCGAGCAATATTAGCCATTGTTGACGGCTCTGGCGTCTTATCTCCGCGCTCATACGCCGATACGGATTGCCGAGTTAACCCAATCATTTTTGCTAGGTCGGTCTGAGTGAGTCTACATGCTAGCCGAGCTTCGGTGAGTCTTGTTGGAATCAAAAGCCGCCCATTTTGGTTAATTTGGGCGGCCTTGGAAAACTGAATGATGTTATCATTAGCCATCGTTATCACGCTCCCATCGCGCTATATCTTGCTTTAGTAATTCCAGACCATCTAAACTAGAATCCGTGTCTTCCGACGGTGGCAGTTCAGACGGTATTTCATGCGGCATATTCATTAAGTTAGTAGAAAGCCACTCATATTTTGTTTTTGAGGAATGAGAAGGTATGCCAAAATGAGAAAAATCTAAAGATTGATGTCCGTGAACTAAAAGAATGTGTGGCAACCCACATATTTCATCATCAAAACCTTCAATTCCCTGAAATAGTGACCCTGTGTTGCTGATTTTTGCATTCTCTCGGAATACTACGCTTCTTGGCTGCCTGTGCGGGTCTTTAACTTGACTAACAGTTGCTATGGAATGCGAAAAGCGCATTTCCAAATATCGACCTGTTGGCTTTGCAAAATTTTTCCATCGATAATCACAATCTATAGATCCGCGCTGAATCGCGCGTTCTAAGCCATGGTCTACAGCAAAAGAAATTAATCGGCCCTTGTTGTCCTGTGCACTATTTACCATTAGCATGGGATTGTTGGCCATTAAATCATCGACAGCCTTATAGGCTGTTTTTAGGATTGTTGGAAAGGAGGGCCAAGAAGATACAGGAATTTGGTCTTTGACAAAATTTTCTGGGCTTGTGGACATATCGTTCTTTCAGGTAGCAGTGTGGTCGCAGCAACCGTATGCGATTATTTAATGGTTTTGTCAACCACTATTCCTTTTTACTCCATCTTTTTTTTGCCGCCCTCTTTGCAATTTCGCTACGCTCTTTTGCAGTTAGCTTAGATGCGCGCGCCTTACCACCCTTGCGCCCCATAGCAACGGCGGCAGGGTCTTTGTCTGATTCTGCGGGCTTTTCGTCTTCAATCTCGCCAGTAAGGCGCATCATATCGAATACAGCACCGCCTGTTACATCGCGGGGGCGTTTGAGCTTTTTAGTCATCTTTAGTCATTATATGATTGCAATATGAGCATGCGCCGACTTCTTCAAAAAATTCAACATCGCCCTTTGATATAGGGCTAGTACATACAGGGCATTCAATACCAGATGGTTCGTCTTGCTCCATCATTTCAGCTTTAGCACGTCCCATATTAGTCTCCATTTCTGCTTAACGCTAAGCATATAGGAAGTCTGACAGAATATCAAAGGCTAGATTTCAAACTGATGCACTACCTAAACTTCAAAATTATTCAAGGCACACCTAATTTTATGGTAATTAACTTTAATGATAGAGCGGCAGATTACACAAAGATTGCTAAAAATGGCTTTGAACGTAATGAGATAATTAATACACAGATATCTACACAGTTATTTGCTCTTGTTGACGCAGTCTATATGTCCAACGAATTAATAGAAATCCGTTCTTGGACATTAAATGCTTAATTGCTTCATAATGATATTTATAGAATAAAGCTTCATCACCTACACGTCTGTACTCAATAGCTATAGGAATTATTGGTTGATGGTTTTAACATGTGATGCAGCTTCACCCCTTAGGTTTACCCGCAAAGACATTTGGCATATTGCCAAATGTTCTTGGGGCGAGATCAGCCGTGATAATGTCCCGATCATTGCGGCGGGTGTTGCCTTTTTTGCGCTTTTAGCCTTGTTCCCGCTTATCTCTGCCTGTGTGTCGGTCTACGGCTATCTAGCCGACCCGGCGAGCGCACAAAACCATTTAAACCAAATGTCCAACCTGCTCCCGCCGGAAGCCTGGAGTTTGATTAATGCCCAAGTCCAAAGCGTGGCCAGCGCGCCCAAAACAGGGCTGGGACTACGGATTATCTGTAGTCTCCTCTTTGCCTTTTGGGCTGCAGGCGCGGGCATAAGAGCGATGATGCGCGCATTAAATATCGCCTATGAAGAGCGGGAAAAACGCCACCCGGTAAAATTTTATAGCCTCGCCTTTCTCCTCACCTTGTCTATGGCTTTGGTGATTATCGCCGCGTTAGGCGTGATTGTCGGCTTGCCTGCATTATTAAATATCTTAAAATTAGACGATATAAGCGGGGTGCTAACGCGCTGGCTGCCTTGGGGGTTATTGGTCACGGTGTTTGCCCTAATGACGGCGGTTTTATACCGGTTCGGCCCCAGCCGCCGCCCAGCGAAACTACGCTGGCTTATACCCGGCGTTTTATTTGCCGCTCTGTCATGGCTGCTTATTTCCGCAGGGTTTTCATATTTCGTCTCCGCCTTTAATACCTATAACGCGACTTACGGCAGTCTCTCGGCGGTGATCATCTTATTGATTTGGCTCTGGCTAACATCTTTTGCAATTATCATGGGCGCAGAGATTAACGGCGAAATGGAACGCCATACCAGTACGGACACAACCCGAGGCCCTGACCGTCCCATAGGTGAGCGCGGCGCCGTAATGGCGGATTATCTACGCAGCGTGGATGATGTCTAACGTATAATATCTACACCGGCCGCACGAGTCCTTCTCCGCTGGCGCGGCCGGAATTTACGGCTGTGTCGACTTCGTAGAAATCAAGGTCATGGCTTGATTTCACATGTTTCAAAACATCTGCGGGTTTTTCATCCCAATTCAGCCAGTCATCCCATTTCGACCGCGGGAGGCGAACAGGCATACGGTGATGAAGATGTTTAATCGGCCCCGTCGCCGAGGTGGTAAGTATTGTACAGGTGAGCAGCGTAATCCCTTCATTCACGCGCCATTGATCCCACAGCCCTGCAAAAGCAAAAAGCTCGGCCTCTTTTTCATGAATAAGAAACGGCGTTTTCGGCTTTTCGACTCCTTCCCATTCATACCAGCCACTGGCAGGGATAAGCGCGCGGCGTCTTTGGAACGACGTGCGAAAGCTTGCCTTTTCATGAGCCGTTTCAACCCGGGCATTAAAAAGCGGGCGGCCTTCGGGCGGGGATTTTTTCCAATGGGGATGAAGCCCCCAGCGCATAGGCACGGCTTTGCGCCGCTTTCGGCCATCAAAGGCAATCACAGGAATAACGCTGGCGGGGGCAATGTTATATTGCGGCTCCCAATCCCATAGGGGCGAGCCGTCATCACCGGGCCTGCTTGTTTTAGCCTTAAAATAGGCCGCAATTTCGGCTAAGTGTTTTGCTAATGTGAATCGACCGCACATAATGTTTCATAACATAAAAAGACAGGAAATCATGGCCCAAGAAGATGAAAAACAGTGGACAGATTGCGTCGGCGTCATCTGTTTTCGCGGCGATCATGTTTTAATGATAAAGCGCGGACAACCGCCCCGAATGGGCGAGTGGTCTATACCGGGCGGGCGGATAGAACCCGGAGAAAGCGAACAGGCCGCAGCCCTGCGTGAGTTGATGGAAGAAACTGGCATTACGGCAGATTTAGGCCCTAAGATTGCAGATATTCCAGCTATCTTCGAAGGCTATCATTACCGCCTTCATGATTACATCGCTACATGGACAGGCGGCGAGCCTACCGCCGGGGACGACGCAGCAGACTGCGTTTTTGTTCCTGTATCCAAAGTTAGTCACATGAAAATTTGGGCAAAGACCCGCGACGTTATTCTGGACGGATATGAGATATGGCTGGAAACATCTATACAGGGGAAAGACTTAAAATGAGCCTGAATATTTTAATGGGCAAAACATCTTAATCAAGCTAAGTGAGTCCTATGTTAACACAGCGTTTTATATCAATTTTGGCGGTAATAGCTTTCGCCATGATTTCATCTCTCGGCGTGCCCAATTATGTGCAAGCACAGGAACAAACGCCTATAGTAGAGAACATAAAACCGCTTGATAAAGAGGCTCAAAAAGCGGCTCAAAAGGCCGCCGAAGCCGCAAGAGAAAGCGCAGAAAAACGGATTGAAGCGCAAATGATTGAAATGTCGGATGTGACAGAAGCTTTAATTAAAAACCTTGGACAACTTCATTATCTTCGGGCGTTATGTTTTGGCGAACAAGATCAATATTGGCGTGACTTTGCCGGACGCATGTTACAACTCGAAGCCGGTAATGATGACCCCCGCCGTGAAACCCTTACCCGCGCTTTTAATGCAGGTTACTTCCTTGAAGAGCAGCGGTTTAAAACCTGTTCAGCGGGCGTAGCTATTGACGCCGCCGCTTTGGCTGAAAATGGGCGGCGGCTCGCCAGCATGCTTGGCGATCCTTACCGTGATTTTTAAGGCAATATGATGAAACTTGGCGTTTGTTATTACCCCGAACATTGGCCCGAGACAATATGGGCCGAGGATGCGCGGCGCATGGTGGATATGGGTCTCTCCAAAGTCCGCATTGGCGAATTTGCTTGGAGCCGTATTGAACCTTCACGCGGAGAGTTTGATTGGGGCTGGCTGGATAAAGCCGTTGAGACATTAGCCGTCCAAGGCCTTGAGATCACCATGGGTACGCCCACAGCGACGCCGCCAAAATGGTTAATTGACGCCCATCCAGACATCCTAGCCATCGACGCGGCCGGCGCGCCGCGCGGCTTTGGCTCTCGGCGGCATTATTGTTTCTCCTCCCAAACCTATCTTAAAGAAAGTCGCCGCATTACAGAAAGTCTTGCCGCGAGATATGGCACGCACCGCGCTATTACCTCTTGGCAGACCGATAATGAATTTGGCTGCCATGATACGGTGGAAAGCTATTCGGAAAATGCACGACTGGCTTTTCGGCTTTGGCTAGAAGATAAATATAAGACTATAGACGCTCTAAACACTGCTTGGGGGACTGTGTTTTGGTCGATGGAGTATCGCCGCTTTGGCGAAATTGATCTACCCAACCAGACGGTGACCGAAGCCAATCCCGCCCACCGCCTTGACTTTCAGCGCTTTAGCTCCGGCCAAGTGATCCGCTATCATAAGGCGCAGGCGGAAATTATTCGCCGCCACGCCTCAAAGGCCGATATTACCCATAATGTTATGGGGCATTTTAATGCTTTTGATCATTATATCCTTGGCCGTAATGTTGATATACTCACATGGGATAGCTATCCACTTGGGTTTTTAGATCAAGCTTGGTGGAAAGAGGCCGATAAGCAGCGCTGGATGCGGAGTGGCCATCCTGATTTTGCTGCCTTCCATCACGATCTTTACCGGGGCTGTAATCAACGCTGGGGCGTTATGGAGCAGCAGCCCGGCCCAGTAAATTGGGCCCCGCATAACCCCGCACCGCGCGCCGGCATGGCGGCCTTATGGGCCCTTGAAGCCGCCGCCCACGGCGCGGAATATTGCTCTTATTTTCGCTGGCGGCAGGCCCCCTTTGCCCAAGAACAAAATCACGCGGGCCTATTATATCCCAATTCAGAGATCGCCCAAGGCGGAGTCGATGCCGCCGCTGCGGGTGACATATTATCTCAAATTGACCTTTCGCAGCAAACAACGCATCAAGCCCCCATTGCGCTGATTTATGACTATGAAAGCAAATGGCTGTTTGACATTCAGCCCCAAGGGGCGGCGTGGCATTATGAGAAACTCTGTTTCATGTTTTACACGGTTCTGCGGCGGATGGGCTTTAATATTGATATTATATCGCCAGACGCACCGCTTACGGGGTATAAACTTGTTGCTGCCCCAAGCTTACCCATATTACCCGAAACTTTTCTAAACCGTGCGAGTAAGGCCGGCGCGCATGTCCTGCTTGGCCCGCGTAGTCAGTCCAAAACCCGCGATTACCAATTAATGCCTCGTCCTAATTCGCTTGAGGCAGTTCTTAATATTACCATTCCGCGCAGCGAATCTCTTCGTGAATCCGTTAAAATTCCTATTAATATGGGCTTAAGCGCCGCCCATGCCTGTATTTGGCGTGACCTCGTGGAAACAGCGTCCGATAATACGGCAGTAATTGCGCGCTGCACCGATGACTATCCGGCCTTTATCAGCCAAGGCGGCCTAAGCTATTTAGCCGTTTGGCCAGATAAAGGCTTAATTAAATCAGTCTTAACCCATGTTTTAAATACCTGCGGCTTACCGCAATTATGGCTACCCAAAGACTTACGAGTTCGGCAATTCGGGGGCTTAAAGTTTGCGTTTAATTACGGATCTAAGATAATTCATCTATCGCAGCTCTATCCCGGTGCAGATTATATTTACAGGACAGATAAATTAGGCCCAGCGAACGCCGCTATTTGGCGTTAGGTCACAAGCTCAGCTACTCTCGAGGCGAGTTTGGTTAAATCATTATCGGAATAACCTTCTAGTTTCATTTGCCCGTAAAGAAGACCAGTACCGTAAATAATATGAACGTCAGTATCCGCATGGCCCCGCAGCCCCAAAAGAGGTTTTAATATCTCAAGAATATAGGTTTTAAGCGCAAGGAATTGCGTCCGAAAGGGGTCATCAAAGCTTTGTGACCAATTTAAAAAAACTTTGAAAATAGCCGGCTGTGTTTCGACAAGATGCAAAATTCCTTGGCTATAAAAGATTAAAGCACTTGCCGCCGTTTTGCCCGCATGATCATCTGTAAATAATCCCATTGTTTCTGCCTGTACTTTGGCAATCACTGCAGAGTTTAACGCCTCCATGGTTGGGAAATAATTAAACACGGTTCCTGTCGAGACTTTTGCTGCTTTGGCAATATCTCCATGCCCGACCCGGCCCACCCCTCTTTGAGCCGTTAGTTCAACCGCTAAGCTTAAAAGCTGCGCATTACGGTCCTCAGGGGACATGCGTTGATGCGGATTTTTGGCTCCAAGAGGCCTGATGCGAAGATCTTCAGTCATGGTCACGCCTTAACATGATTTCAACAATATTGACAAAATCGCTCATAGCCCCTAATGATAAACTTATCAATAAGGATATTTGCCATGAGCGTTGCCAATTATTTTACCCGTAACCCCACGCATAAACGGCATTTATGGCTTATCTCTCTGAGTTATCCACTTTCGCCATTATGGGGGGCGGGCCTTATTATGGTGACGGGGAATGTGCATATGGCATGGGCCCCAATTATTTTATTTTATATTATAACGCCCCTACTCGACACCCTATTGGGCGAAGATAAACATGACATTTTAGGACAAATGGAAAGTGAGGCGCAGCTCTCTGCATTTTATAAATATATGGTGCATGCGCTTTTACCCGTTATTTACCTCACATGGCTTGGCGGTGCATGGTTTGCTGCAAGTTATGACCTGCCCGTTAGCTCACTTATCGCTCTGGGTGTCGCCCATGGCTGGGGCCTTGCTTTTGCAATTAATTCCGGCCATGAAGTTGGGCATAAAACCGATAAGCTTAGTAAATATATGGCGTTATTAATGCTCGCGCCAAGTTTTTATGGCCATTTCCGTATTGAACATAATAGCGGCCACCATAGTGATGTGGCTACACCGCACGATTCGGCGACCGCGCGCTTTGGGGAAAGCTATTGGGCCTTTATTATGCGTGAATATCCCGGCGCATGGTCACGCGCTTGGCGGCTTGAGGGCAAGCGTGCCAGCCGTAAAGGCTATTCAAAATTCTCACCCAAAAACGAAGTTATCATGAGCCTTATCATACAAATCTTGCTCTATAGCATCGTGATTATTTGGCTTGGAGCGGCGGTTCTGCCCTATTTATTTATAGCTTGGCTTGTTTCGTCTATGGCGCTCAGCTCGCAAAATTATATCGCCCATTACGGTCTTCTACGGGAGCGGCGGGCTGATGGTAAATATTTACCCTGCCAGCCCCATCATAGCTGGAATTGTAATCTTCTGATTACTAACCTCACAAGTTACAATCTCGCGCGTCATTCGGATCATCACGCCCATCCTGCGCGTCATTATCAACATCTTCGCCAATTTAACGCGGTACCTCACCTACCCTTTGGTTATATGGTAATGTTTAATATCGCCTATTTCCCGCCGCTTTTTCGTAAAATTATGGACCCGCTCGTTCTTAAAAACGTCGGTGGGTACATGACGAAAATCTTGACAAAGGATATGGTAAAAGCCGCTCATTAGGCGCAGATTTGTTAAGCGCAGTCTAAGCCGGCTTTACCGGGCCTGGTTTACTTTTTGGTTTCGCCTTTGAGGTTTCAACAGGCGTATTATTAGGCGGGAAACTGTCATATTTAACATGTAAATCACGCTGCGGGAACGGAATAGAAATTCCTTCTGCCTCAAGCGCTTTGTTAATATCGCTATGCAGCGCATCCAAAACGGGGAAACGGTCTTCAAAACTTGCGATAAAGGCGCGAAGTTCGAAATCTAAAGCACTATCCCCAAAGCCCATAAAGAGAACTTGCGGCCCCGGTTGCTGCAAGGTTTTATTATGGTTTTTAAGCACCTCAAGCATAACATCACGGGCCCTATCCGTGTCAGACCCATAAGCAATACCAATATGAGTTTTAAGCCGCGTCACAGCATTACTTAGGGTCCAATTCGTTACGCGGCCCGTAATAATCTCCTTGTTCGGGATAAGGATTTCACGGTTGTCTAAATCCGTCAAAGTGGTTGCGCGTATCTTAATACGGCTAACGGTTCCGCTTTGATCGCCTATTGTAACATAATCACCAATACGGATTGGACGTTCAAATAAAATAATCAGGCCCGAGATAAAATTAGCAATAATCTCTTGAAGGCCAAAGCCAATACCCACACCCAAGGCCGCCACAATCCATTGTAGTTTTGCCCATTCAACCCCAAGCACTGAAAAGGCAATCGTCAGGCCAATAGCAAAAATAAGATAACCCAAAATCGTAATCACCGCATAGCGAATCCCGGGTTCTAATTTCACACTATCAAGGACAAAGACCTCCAAAAAGCCCGGTAAGTTTTTACCCGCAATAATAGTTAAGGTTATAATAACGATAGACTTTAAAATCGTCCAAAGTGAAATTGAACTATCCGTCATAATTTCACCGCCCGGCCCAATAGAGCGGCCAAGGGGGATTTTAACATTATCAAACACAGACAGCGCCGGGAGCAGATCTTGCCAGAACAGCCACATTAAAATAGCAAAGCCAACTGAAACTAATGTATTTAGAAGCTGGGTTGTTTGGCGTGATGTCGTCTCCACATCAATGCGGTCATAATCAACCGGCGGGGGCGCCGGAACAGCATCACCGCGTTCCTCAGCAGCCTCTTTTTCAAGCCGCGCTTTTTGAACCCGGTCACGGCGTTCTATAGCTTGCTGCAAGGATATGCGGCGCTGCGCCACTAAAACTGTACGGTGAATAAGCCCGTAAAGGACATATACGGAAATAACCAGACCACTTGAAAACAACAAACGTGAGAGTAAAACACGGGCTGTTTCATAAAATCCAAGAAAGGCTAATATACCAGATAGCAAAGGTAAAGCCACAAAAACAAAAGTAATGGTTTTACGGTAGCGCCAGACTCTATGACCTTCATCAGCCGCCTGCTGCAGGGCGTCTTTTTTAGCCCAAAAAACCCGTAGCGTGAATACAGACATTAGCAGAGCAATGACCATAAAGGCCAGAACGCTAAATCCACTATATACGTCAATATCTCGGCTGTTTTGCGTTGCCGTAACGCAGCCTATAACAAAAGCTCCCAGAGGGATAAACCAGTGCAGCTCTTGATTGACACGAATACGAATATCTTCTGCTAAGTCAAAATGCGGGCCCATTAAGGCATGATTACGGTTCCATTCTCGCCAAGTGAGGAAAAACCAAAGAAAACCCGAAAGATCAAGCCCAGTAACTCCAAGCTGCATAACCAATGGGTCTGGCGTAACAGCCCGCGATAAAATAAAGCCGATAACGGTAAAAACAATGGGAATGGGAAGGGCAATTAAACCGCAAATCGCAATGGCTCGGGGTGTATGCCAATAGCTATCAACTTGAACATGGCCGACTTTTTTAGAAATATCTTCTAATGCAATTTTCAGGTTTTTACGCAGCGAGATTAAGGCGAGGAATCCGGCGCTCGCTAACAAAACCAAAGGCAGATAACGCCACAAGCCAGATGATAAATTTCGCACAATCAAACTCAGCTGTTCTGCACTCGTAAGTTTTCGGGCTCCGCGGTAAACTTGTCCAACCCATTTTTTACCGATAATTTCAGAGCTTGGCGTCCATAGAAGTGTTTTATTTAAGACACTTCGCAGAGCGGTGACTTGGCTTCGCCATTCCGTTTGCACTTGCAAAAGACCATTTGCATCTTCAATATTGATATTAGACGCATTAATAAGTTCTTCCAAAAAATTGCGGCGACGCTCATTTAAGGATCGGAGATAAGAGAGTTCACTCTCTGATATTTCCTCCTGCAAAGGGTTAGCGTCTTGCCAAAGGTTAAAATCACCACTGAGAGTTTTGCCCCGAAGCGTTAAATCCCGAAGCTCATCTTCGGCTAAAATGCGAGATTGCATTTGGTCCGCAATATCCTTTTTAACCTTTGCAATCTCAACGCCAATCGCACTCAAAGGCGCGCGGTTGCTTTGAATGCGCCGCAAGTTTGTATTAGATGCTCGGTTTAGATTACCTAGCTCGATCAGTTGATTAGCCAAACGTAAGTCTTCGCGAGCAATTTCAAGCGAATCCCGTGCATTGGCAAGTTTACGCGGATATTGTCCGCCATTTTCGGCAATTTTAGACAGTTTCAAGGCCAAGGCATAATTATCGACCGCATATTCGCGGACAAAAGCATGTTCTTTCTCTAAAAGACTTAAATCAGACTGCGCCTGATTAACCACATCTTGTGCAAGACGAATGCGGCGTTGTCCCGTCCGGCTTTGTAAAAGTAACACCCGCCTCTCTGTGCGGGCAATTTTACGGATAACCAGATCGCGGCGAAGACCGACCAAGGTTTGCCGCGTTGCGAGACCCGCAAGTTCGCGCTCCATCGCAATAATCTGTATCTGGCGGCGATGATATTGTGCATCTAAAAGCCGGCGCGCGGCTTGCTCGCGCGGGTCTTCATTTACTTCGGCAATTTCAGATAGCTCTTGACTTAGCTCATTTTCTTCACTGCGCACTAAAGCAAGCTCATCCCCTAGCTGTAAAGGTCTTTGCAACAGCGTATCCAAAGTCGCTTCATATTGCGCAAGTTCCGTACGGTAACCCCGCAGCTCGCCTTCTAAACTGGTGAGTTCTCTTTCTAAGGCATTTAAAGATTGATCGAGATTATCAAGCTCATCCCCGTCCAAAGCTTGCACATCAAGCCGGCTTATTTCACCGCGCAAGCCAGCTTCTGTGGTATCGGCTTGAGACAATTCATTTTCAAAACGAACCGCATCTTGCCGAGCTTGAAGAGCTAAATCCACCTCATTTAAGGCGGCTTTATAAATCGTTTCAATGGATGCCTTCTGCTCATTCGTTAAAGACGCATTGGCATCAATGGCGGCAAGTTCAGAGCGCAAAGCCTCGTTAGAAACAGGCGCATCAGGAAATGCAATACTCGGCGCACTGACTTGCGCCCAGCTCACAAATATTGCCGTAAAGGCATAAAGAATAAAGCACCCGACAGTTCGGCTTATATATCGCTGTTTAATCGCCATAATCTAACGGTCTCTTTGCAATTATGACCTATCTATATGGGGCATTCTAAATTATAGAAACAAAAAAACATTACCGTCAGCATCTGAGGGCTAATATAACATATAAGACCCCCCGTAATAGTGACTTTTAGGACAGGCATATGAGTATTTTTGTGACAGGCGGAGCGGGTTTTATTGGCTCTTGCGTTATTCGCCAAGCTATAAAATCAGGCTATAAGGTCATTAACATAGACAAGCTCACCTATGCAGCGAATCTTGCCAATCTCAAAGATTATGAAGATTGCGCGGATTACCAACATGAGAAAGCTGATATTTGTGACAGCACGGCCTTAATAAAATTATTTAATAAATATAGGCCTCAAGCGGTCATACATCTTGCAGCCGAATCTCATGTTGACCGCTCTATTGATGGCCCAGCCGATTTCATTCAAACAAATATCGTTGGGACGTTTACCTTATTACATGCAGCAAAGACCTATTGGGAGGCTCTTAATACAGCTGAAAAACAGGCTTTTCGCTTTTTACATGTTTCAACCGATGAAGTTTATGGTGATCTTGATCATGACGAACCCGCTTTTACGGAGGCTACGCCTTATAACCCGTCTTCACCTTATGCAGCGTCAAAAGCAGCGAGCGATCATTTAGCGCGGGCTTGGCAGCGCACCTATGGGCTACCCGTTTTAATTACAAATTGTTCAAATAATTACGGCCCTTATCAGTTCCCCGAAAAGCTCATTCCCGTAGTGATTTTAAAATGCCTCGCCGAGCAAGCCATTCCAGTTTATGGTAATGGCAGTAACATTCGTGACTGGCTTTATGTTGAAGATCACGCCGATGCCATTTTAACAGTGCTTAAAACAGGCCAAACGGGCCAAACCTATAATGTCGGCGGGAATAATGAGCGAAGTAATTTAGAGCTTGTGAAAACCATTTGCAAGATTATGGATAATTACAAACCACGCAAAGACAAATCATATGAGACACTCATAAGTTTTGTTAAAGACCGCCCCGGCCATGATCGGCGATATGCGATTAATCCTGAAAAAATTAAATCCGAGTTATCATGGGAGCCAAAGATAAACTTTAATGAAGGCTTTGAGACAACCGTCCATTGGTATCTTGAAAATGAAGCTTGGTGGCGCCCCTTGCTTAACCGCGATAAAGTCGGCAAGCGTATTGGCTTGGAAAATAAAGCCAGCTAATGCCCCCTCCCCTTAAACTTTTAGTGTTTGGGCAAAATGGACAGCTTGCCAAAGCTTTATCGCGCCTATGCCAAATACAAGATATTACAGCGCAATTTATAGGCTCTAGCACAGCAGACCTCGCTGCAAATCCGCAGCAAGCCTACGAGCTCATTACTCAGTCTTCGGCAAATGTTGTTATTAACGCAGCGGCCTATACGCAAGTGGATAAAGCCGAGACAGACAAAGCCGCCGCGCAGGCCTTAAATCACCACGCTCCTAAAAACATGGCGCAGGCTTGCAAAGCCCAAGGTAAAGGCTTGATTCATATATCCACAGATTATGTTTTTAATGGGCAAGCCCATGCTCCCTATGAACTCGGTGACGCAACAGACCCTATTAACATATATGGGGCGACAAAGCTCCAAGGAGAACTAGCCGTTAAAGATCATGGCCAAGGCGTGTCTACATGTCTTCGCACAAGCTGGGTTTATGACGGGCTCAGCCCAAACTTTTTAAACACCATGTTAAGGCTGGCTCAAAACCGCAGCGACATTACAGTCGTAAATGACCAAATAGGACGGCCCACTTATGCCGCCGACTTAGCAAAAGCTTGCCTAGATATTGCGCTAGGCCGTCATAGCGGCAATGATATTAAACAAATCTACCATGTTACAAATTCCGGCACGCCGATAAGCTGGGCCGATTTTGCGCGGGCTATTTTTAAAGCTGCCCATATCTCTTGCCGCGTAAAAGATATTCCATCATCAGGTTATCCAACCCCCGCAAAGCGTCCCGCCTATAGCGTGATGGATATATCTGATTATGAGGCGCAATTTGGGCCACTCCCCACTTGGCAAGACGGCCTAATACGGGCCTTAAATGAGCGTAAGATATAATATGGCACAGCCCCCTCTTTTAACCCTCCAAGACATTCACCTAACATTTGGCAGCACCCCATTATTTGAAGGGGCGGAGCTATCGGTTATGCCCCGCGACCGTATTTGCCTTGTCGGCCGTAATGGGTCGGGCAAATCAACATTGCTCAAAATGGCGGATAGGCAAATCGAAGCCGATAAAGGGGATTATTTCCTAAAACCCGGCACAACAACGCGCTATCTGCGCCAAGAACCCGACCTCTCTCAATTTAAGACCGTTAATGAATATGTTCTTTCGGGGCTCGAAGGCAGTGATGATGGTTACCGCATCCCTTATTTACTAGATGCCTTAGGCCTGACAGGGACGGAAAACCCGCAGGCTTTATCTGGCGGAGAGATACGCCGCGCAGCCCTCGTTCAGGCCCTCGCGCCGGAACCCGATATACTCATGCTAGATGAGCCCACAAACCATCTTGACTTACCGGCGATTGAGTGGCTCGAGGAGGAAATTTCGCAAATGTCATCGGCACTGCTGCTAATTTCCCATGACCGTCGGTTTTTAGAAAAGCTATCGCGCAAAACCATTTGGGTAGACCGCGGTATCACCCATATGATGAATAAAAATTTTGCTTATTTCGAGGATTGGCGCGATGTGTTTTTACAGCAAGAAGAGCTAGAACATCATAAGCTTAAACGCCAAATTCACCGGGAGCAACATTGGGTCGTTCACGGCGTCTCTGGGCGGCGTAAACGTAATGTCCGCCGCCTTAAAGAACTCGGTGTTCTTCGTAGCCAGTACAAAGAACACCGCAGTGTTCAAGGCACAGCCACTATGACCTCGCTCGATGCAGATAGCTCCGGCAAGAAAGTTGCCCTACTTGATAACATTTCCAAGTCCTATGGGGAACGGCCTATTGTAAAAGACCTGTCCCTTAAGCTTATGCGCGGGGAACGGCTCGGGATTATTGGGCCCAACGGCGCGGGGAAAACAACCTTACTGAAAATGATTACAGGAGAGCTTGCTCCAGATAGCGGAACCATTGAGATGGGCACAGGCCTTATGCCCTTAATTATTGATCAGAAACGCGAAAGCTTGAACCCTGAATGGACATTAAGTGAAGCCATGACAGAGGGCGGCGGCGACCTCGTTATGGTCGGAGACCGTTCTATTCATGTCATGCGTTATATGAAAGATTTTCTCTTTTTACCTGAACAAGCCCGAACCCCCATTCACGCATTATCCGGCGGGGAGCGGGGCCGCTTACAATTAGCGCGCGGCTTAAGGCGGCCATCCAATCTGCTGATTTTAGATGAGCCGACAAATGATCTCGATCTTGAAACTCTCGACTTACTCCAAGAACTTATTGCTGATTACACTGGCACGGTTATTTTAATCTCTCATGACCGTGACTTTCTTGACCGCACGGTCACCCGCAGCCTTGCCTATGAAGGACCGGGTCAATGGCAGGTCTATGCCGGCGGTTATAGTGATATGGTCAGCCAGCGCGGCGCCGGTATTAAGGCGCGTAAAACAGCAGAAAAAGCCAAAGAAGAAAAGGCGAAAGATACCCCCACAACACCGCCGCCCACGACAGCTAAAACTAAACTCTCTTATAAACATAAATTCCGGCTGGGTAAACTCCCCGAAGAAATAGAAACTGTGCAGGGCGAGATAGCACGGCTGGAAACCGCGCTGTCTGACCCTGACTTATTTTCCAAAAACCCTGATAAATATGGTCAATATGTTAAAGATTTAACGGCAGCGCAAAATGCGCTTGCGGAGAAAGAAGATGAATGGCTCACCCTTGAAATGCTTAAAGAGGGACAATAAGCGAGTTTAAAAAGATTTGGGCACCAGCGCCTAAAAGCGCTTATCTGCGACAATCGTGATATCAACTATTACGTTTAAATCGACCCATTCCCCTTTGGCCCAAGCGCCTTGACCAACGCCGAACTGGCTGCGGTCAATCTCAACAGAGCCCTTCATGACTGCAACACCGTCATCACTCACGGTCAGATCAAAAGGTAATTTTACGGGAAGGCTCACATCTCGAATTGTCAACTCCCCTTGGGTTTCATAACGGCCATCATCTAATTTTGCAAACCCGTAAGCTGAAAACTTTGCTTGCGGAAATGATTTAACAAAGAACCATTCTTTTCCTGGCAAAGCTTCATTACGGTCTTTATTTCCTGCATCGAAAGACGTCATATCAATAACCGCTTCCACACTTGCACCTTTCAAGGCGGCCTCATGGAAAACAATATCCGCTGTGAAAGTTTTAAATTCACCAGTGAACTCATCTCCGGTTTGGCGGCCTTTAAAAACAATAGAGCTTTCATCGGGACGAATAGACCAATTTGGAAGTATCTTACCGCGCGGAGCTTTGGATATACCTTGTTCATTTGCGTTTTGCCTCTCAAGGGCTTGTCCTTGTGTCGACGCCTGAACTTCACTTGTGCGAATAAGCTTGCGCTTTACGGGCGGTTGAGGTTTAGACGAGGATTGGCTTTGTACGGCAAGTGAGTTTACACTCGGTGCATATGAGCTACTGCTCGCTTCATAGGCTGTTACAAACCCAAAAGCTGCACAGAGTGTAAGCGTTGTAAAAAATCGCATATCAAAACCTTTCGCTAAACTCGCATTTGCATGAGTGTTTATGAACTTGGCATGAAGATGTCAAAAACTAGGCCGGTAAAAAGATATCACATTATTGCAACTTTTTGACAGACTCATGACGTCTTACAAATATAAACTCAAAGGAGACATAAAATGGATATTGTTTTAATGCCTATCGTATTTTTTGCGATCATACCCCTAACTATATGGCTCATTTTAAGGTATAGAACGGCCACGCATTCAAAGACTATGGACAGTTTAACGGCGCTCATCAATATCGCGACTTAGCCAACAAACAGCCTCACAATTCCCGCAATCTGATGTGGTGACGCTCATGAGCCTTAATCTGCCCGTTTATACATTAACAGGCCTTTTCATTTTTACCGTTTTCGCGCTATGGTGCTTCTTCGAGCCGTTGATAGACATATAAAAAATCATCACGCCTAACCGGAGTCTTCTATGCCGTCATCTTTTCTGCCGCCTTCACCTTTTCGCGTTACGGTCGACGGACAAACGCGCCTCGCAGATTACAAGACCTCTAGTGATATTTATAAAAGCAAGACCCAATCCCGGGCGGCGATAAAAACCCATGCCAAGGCTATAAAGGGCCTCGCCCATAGGCTTTACGGCGCGGCGGATAAAAGTCTTTTAATTATCCTGCAAGGCATGGACACGAGCGGGAAGGACGGGACAACTTCAGCGATTTTCCACCGCACACCGCCGCTAAATCTTCATGTCGCCGCCTTTAAAGCGCCGAGTAAAACCGAGCGCGCCCATGATTACCTCTGGCGCATACATCCTCATTGTCCGCCGAAAGGCCATATCACTATTTTCAACCGCTCTCATTATGAAGATGTTTTAGTCGTTAAGGTGCGTGGATTCGCCCCTGCGGCGGCCACTGAGCAGCGCTATGAGCAAATAAATAACTTCGAGCGTCACCTTACGGAAAACGGAACTATCGTTTTGAAATTCATGCTGCATATTTCTCATGAAATCCAAGGGGAGCGGCTTCGTGATCGCCTCATTACGCCGCGTAAACGCTGGAAATTTAATCCGGGCGACCTTGAAGACCGTAAGCTTTGGCCGGAATTTATGGATGCCTATGAGACTATGCTCCAGCGAACCTCCACAGAACATGCCCCGTGGTATGTTATTCCGTCTGATAACCGCGCCGCCCGCGGGGCGATTATCTCAGGCCTCGTACGGCAGGCCCTTGAAAATATAAATCCGCAATATCCTGATCCCGGCTACCGCCCAGAAGACTTTGAGATTATATAATTATGTATACAGATATTCCAGATCTGCCTCGCTGTGGATGGGCTCCTCCCGATGATCCGCTATACACTCATTACCATGATACAGAATGGGGCCGCCCGATTTGGGATGATAAAGCCTTATTCTCCAAGCTCATTCAAGACGGTATGCAAGCGGGCCTCGCGTGGATTACGATTTTGCGGAAACGCGAAAATATCCTCAAAGCTTTTGACGGACTCGATCCAGATATTATCGCCCATTATACGGATGCAGACCGGGCGCGCCTTATGGGAGATGCAGGCATTATCCGCTCCAAACTTAAAATCAACGCCGCTATTTCTAATGCGCAAGTTTTTATTAAAATGCGCGATGAAGATGGCATAAACTTTAATGAGTATTTATGGGATTTTGTTAACGCCAGGCCGGTCCAAAATAGCTGGAAACTACCCGAACAGCGCCCCGTGAAAACCCCTATATCAGAGGCCCTATCAAAAGACCTAAAAAAACGCGGATTTAAATTTGTTGGCCCCGTCATTATTTACGCCTTCATGCAGGCTGTCGGCATGATTAACGATCATTTGACGACATGTCATGCCTATGGCCCTGTTAAAGATATGGGCAAGACGAAGCTTCAAGATGGCTAATTTTTTAAAGCTGAATTAATCTTTCATCATTTTAACCTAGGCGGCACCTCCAATGTTTTGACGCATCTCCTAGATGATTAAGCTTTATCGCCTGATAGCAAGGTCAATACCGTCCCGCGCTAAATTGCGTATGGCCACCGCCGAATCATAGTTTTTTTGCGCAAAATACACCGCTATATCCTTGCCCATTGCGCTTAAGCGCCCCGTAATAAGAACCGTCTTAGTCATAAACACCCTTTCTGATTTGGCTTGTAATACCCGCCTAGCCTATACATAAGACAAGGCGATAAGACGAAGAAAAAGGTAGTTTTGTGAAAGCCGTTATTAGTGCAACAGGTCTCTGGACCCCCAAAAATTCAATCAACAATGAGGAACTTGTCGAAAGTTTCAACGCTTATGTTGATAAATGGAATACAGAAAACACAAGCGACATTACGGCTGGAATAAAAGACGCCTTAACATATTCCGATCCTGCCTTTATCGAAAAGGCTTCTGGTATTAAATCCCGTTTTGTGATTTCTAAAGAGCCAATTTTAGACCCTAATATTATGGCGCCCCATATTCCCGCGCGCCCCGATGATGAACCGTCCATCTTGGCAGAGATTGCCTCCAATGCCGCGCAGCAAGCCTTAGAGAGCGTCGGGCGGAAACCCGAAGATGTCGACGCGGTCATCGTGGCCTGTTCCAATCTACAGCGCGGCTATCCGGCCATTGCCGTTGAAGTCCAGTCCATATTAGGCACAAATGGATTCGCATTTGATATGAATGTCGCCTGCTCCTCCGCAACTTTCGGCATAGAAGCCGCGCGAGGTCTCATTATGGGCGGGCAGGCACGCTCTATCTTGGTTGTTAATCCCGAAATTTGCACGGCTCACCTTAATTTTAAAGACCGGGACGCACATTTTATTTTTGGCGACGTCGCTACAGCCGTCTTATTAGAGCATGAGGATGTCGCGCCGAAAGAACATTGGGAGGTAATCGGCGCGAAGCTTGTTACGCAGTTTTCCAATAATATTCGCAATAATTTTGGCTTTCTGAATCACTGCGCCCCGGAAGATGACGGCCTTAAAGGTGAGCGCGGGAAAAAGGGCCTTACGGATAAGCTCTTCGTTCAAAATGGCCGCAGCGTGTTCAAAGAGGTCGTGCCTTTAGTGGCCAATTTAATCACCGAACAATGCGCCGCCAATGACCTTGACCCTCACGCCCTTAAACGCATGTGGCTCCATCAAGCTAATTTAAATATGAACGTCTTAATCGCCAAGAAAGTCTTGGGTAAAGACGTCAGCCTAGAACAGGCACCTGTGGTTTTGGATGAATATGCCAATACCTCCTCCGCCGGCTCAATCATTGCCTTTCACAAACACAGCAGTGATTTTAAAAATGGCGATACGGGGCTCATCTGCTCCTTCGGTGCAGGCTATAGCGCAGGCGCTATTTTTGTGAGGCGAGTGGGGTAATGACAGTGCCGCCCCGCGCATGGCAGCGTATGCTCTCTGGGCGCAGGCTTGACCTACTGGACCCCTCACCCTTTGACGTGGAAATAGAAGACATTGCCCGAGGTCTTGCGCGGGTGGCCCGCTGGAACGGGCAAACACAGGGCGATCACGCCTTTAGCGTCGCCGAGCATAGCGTGATTGTCGAAAACTTATTTTCGCAGTTAAATCCCAAAGCTAGCCGTGAAGACCGCCTTACGGCCCTTCTCCATGATGCAGCAGAATATGTTATTGGCGATATGATCAGCCCGTTTAAAACGGCTCTTGGTCTGGATTATAAAAGCTTTGAAGCTCGTCTTGAGGAAGCCATTCATTTGCGCTTTGGCCTGCCCGCCATAGTGACGCCCACTCTTAAGAAAAAGATTAAAGCCTGTGATATTTACTGCGCTTGGTTTGAGGCGGTACAAATCGCGGGCTTTACAATCGATGAAGCCAATAATTTTTTTACAAAACCACCCAATACACTAAACATTAAAATAGAGCCTCACCCCGTAACTCGGGCTGAAGCTCTGTTTTTAGAGCGGTTTAATAGGCTTTATCAGGATTAAAGTCCTGAAACGCGAATATCAATATAATCCATACCGCGTTCCGTTCCGGTCGCAATAGGTTCAATAATGATATCACGCGGCGAAGCGCCCGTTGTGTCTGTAATTTCAAACGTCTCGCCCACTTGCAAGGCGCCATCGCGCGAATCTTGAAATAATTGAAAATCATGATCCGCTTGTGAAAAAGCGTTAGCCTGGCGGTAAGAATTTGGCGTAAAGTCAATAACAGAAATCTCGTTTTGATTATATCTTCTGTGCATAATCATCCCATTGCTAAACCCATCAGAGCCGAATTGTGACCACCGCTCCACCATATTTGGAGAAAAGCTCATCCATAAATTTTCATTATTAATATTAATAACATAAGCCATTTTATCCGCCGTATCCGGCAGGCGCGGTTGTTCAAAATCAAATAAGCGATAAGTTCCGTCAGCCGTAATCGTCTCCCGGTATATTTCGGGCATCAACCCCGAATCCACCATATAGGGCACGGGGTAGGGCGCAAAAAAGCCCGTACGTCCATTCCCATCACTACCAATCATGTGTAAACCATCAAACCCTTCCGTAAAGTCATTCGTTATGAGCCTATGGGTCGATGGGTCGGAGCGGAAAGTAACGCCCTCCATGCCTTGCGAATGAGGCATACCATAATGGTGCCCCATTTCATGAATTAAAGCTCCATCAAAAACATCATTCCCCGGCAGCCAAATATTTCCAGGTGAACCTAACCCCCCAAATGAGCGGCTATGTTCAATCGACGGATAGTTAAATATAACAACATCCGCATTATCAATCGTAGCGACATCATCATCATCACTAATAGCTGCAATCTCACGGTAAGCGGCCCGAAACCGGCTAGGTATAACATTTTCGTTAAAGAAACCTGCGCTCGGGGGTAGAATAATAGCTGAACTAATCGTCGCAGAAACATCTACTTCATTATAGGCATATTGTGTCATATAATTTTGTAAAGACTGTAGATTTTGTATCCACATATTATTCCACTGATCATTGGAAATATTTATCGGTGTATCGGAAAACTCTGCGCGAATAATCAGTACATTTAAAGTTTGGCTACCATCATTTTTACCGACAAAGTCTGTGCCCGGCCCTGTAATTTGCGGCGCACCGCTCATAACTGGCGGCGGGACAATAGCTTGCGGGGGCGGCGTTGATTGTCCGCCGCCGCCGCAGGCTTGCAATATAGTCATGCTAAGTCCCAATAAAATAGAAAGTTGAAATCGCGGCATAAAATACTCTTATTTTTATATAATTAAATTCACTGACATCGAGACTTACTATGATCTAGCTATTGTTATCAGATATTAAACGCCTAATTAAAATTAAATTTCACAAACATTGGCAATTATATGCCAAATCTTTTAGCAATATAACAGAATGTAACAATCCAAAAGCTATATATGTACATTCACTTTTTACAAAACACGGAATAACGTCATTTTATAATAGTAATTGTCCATCATAAATGATGGGTTTTAAGTTATTTATTCATTCTTTTTCAAATAAAAGCCCTCTATTAGCCTTTGATAAACCTTCGCTTTTAAGCGAATTTCATTCGCATTTTCACAACACCCCCCTTATATAGTTATCATCTGATATCTTTAGGAGGGACGAATGGGCAAAGAGCTTGTTAATTGGGAAAACGGCCGCTGGATTGGCCAAACCCTTGAAGTTGAAAATGGCGTTTGCGCTGTCCCGTCCGCGCCTGAAGGTGGCCTTGCCTATGATGATGAGGTCAAAGCCGCAACTAACCATCTTTATGATGCGGTTAGTGACTTTATTCCCAAATTTGAATGGCCCGCCTATGCGCCGCTCGTTCATGCCATCAATAAGCTTAAAAAAGAAAAAAACGCGGTCATTCTCGCCCATAATTATATGACACCGGATATCTTTAGCCTGATTGGTGACTATACGGGCGATAGCCTTGGCCTTGCCATAGAAGCCACCCAAACCGACGCGGATATAATTATCCAAGGGGGCGTTCATTTCATGGCAGAAACCAGCAAAATTCTTTGCCCAGATAAGCGCGTCTTTATTCCGTCTATGCGCGCGGGCTGCTCCCTCGCCTCCTCTATTACGGGGGAAGATATTCGCCTCATTAAACAGCGCTATCCTGGCATTCCCGTTGTGACCTATGTAAACACATCCGCCGATGTCAAAGCCGAGAGCGATATTTGCTGCACCTCCTCCAATGCTGTCGCCATCGTGGAGCATATCGCAAAAGAATGGGGCGTTAGCCAAGTCATTATGCTACCCGATGAGTTTCTCGCAAAAAATGTTGCTAAGCAGACAGATATTGACGTGATTGCGTGGCATGGCCGCTGCGAAGTTCATGCCCGCTTCTCCGCGCAAGACGTGCGCGAGATGCGAGAGGCTCACCCTGGCGTAGTTGTCCTCGCTCACCCCGAATGCCCGCCAGAGGTTGTCGCCGAGAGCGATTTCACCGGCTCCACCAAAGCCATGAGCGACTATGTCGCCCATAAAAACCCTAAAAACGTTATCCTTCTGACGGAATGCTCCATGAGCGATAATGTCGCCATAGAAAATCCGCAGACGGATTTTGTGCGCCCCTGTAACCTGTGCCCGCATATGAAGCGCATCACACTTGAAAACCTTTATGAATGTTTGCGTGATGAAACCAATGAAGTCCTCGTCGATGAAGACCAACGCATCCGCGCCCATAAAGCTGTCATGGATATGATTAATGTCAAATTCGACCCCATAAAAGGCCATTTCAATCCGGGCCTAGCTGAAGTTGATGTGAAGGTGATCTAGTCTGTGTCTATCCCAGAAGGTATTCGTAATAATATTATAAACGAGCTTCGTAGCATTGAGTCTAAAGAATCCGTCCGCATTCTTTTTGCGATTGAAAGCGGGAGCCGCGCTTGGGGTTTTCCGTCTCCTGATAGTGATTATGATGTCCGTTTTGTTTATTTACGGCAACCCAAAGATTACGTCAGGTTGGCTCCTATACGCGACGTCATAGAACGACCTATTGACGAAGACCTTGATATTAGCGGATGGGATGTCCAAAAAGCCCTTGATTTATTACTAAAACCAAATCCCGTTTTACTCGAATGGTTACAAAGTCCAATTCGTTATATATGGGATGAAACCATATGCGATCAATTAATTAATTTGGCTAGAAAAATTACACATCAGCCTGCCAGCTCCTACCATTATCTTCATTTAGGGCAGAATACTTGGGAGCGTAACATTCAAGGTAAGCGCAATTTCAAACTTAAGAAATATTTTTATGTATTAAGACCTGCCATGGCTTTAAAGTATCTATCAAACAACCCAGATAAGTTACCGCCTATGAGGTTCCAAGATTTAATAGCAGGTGTTGACTTACCTCAAGATTTAAAAGACGTTATTTTCGACTTAATAGAGACAAAGTCTAAAATGAACGAAAGTGAGCTCAGCGAAGCCATTCCTATTATTGATGACTTTGTTAATCACGAATTTGAGCAAGCGCGAGAACGTCTTAAAGGTTTGCGTAAGCCAATGGAAGACTATTGGGCAGACGCTAACAAACTTTTTCAAGACTTAGTTTTCTTATCCCAACCGCAAATTCAAAGCCAAACTCAACACAGCATAACTCATGCCCCTCGGTGATCTTGACACAAAACGCCTGCCCGCCGGGTCTGTCCTTGTGGTTGGGGCCGGCTTAGCGGGGCTTTATACAGCCTTGAAGCTTGCGCCGCGCAAGGTTTTTGTTTTGACCTCTCGCCGCTCCGCCAAAGGCTCTGCCAGTGCTTGGGCGCAGGGCGGGATTGCTGCCGCGCTACATGCGGATGACACCCCTGAGAGCCATGCCGCCGATACCATTGCGGCAGGGGACGGGCTTGTCGATTCTGACATCGCTCATATCCTAGCCAGTGAAGGCCCGGAGCGCGTGCGCGACCTCGAAGCTTTCGGCGTGCCCTTTGACAGGGATGAACTCGGACAACTCCACCTCTCCCTTGAGGCCGCCCATGCCATGCCGCGGGTTGCCCGCGTCAAAGGCGACACAGCGGGGCGCGAAATTATTGACGTCATGGTCAAGCGCGCAAGAGCCGCCGAGCACATAGAAGGCCTGATTGGATGGCGCGCCGAGAGCTTGTTAACCGATGGCCAAGGCGGCATTGCCGGGGCGCTGGCGCGGCGAGATTGCGGCGCGCTTTTAGGTATTGAAGCCGATATTACAATCCTGGCTACGGGCGGCATTGGCGGCCTATTTGCGGTGACAACAAACCCCAAAACTGCGCGCGGGGATTCCCTCGGCATGGCCGCAGTCGTCGGGGCTAAAATGCGCGATATGGAGTTTGTTCAGTTTCACCCCACCGCCATTAATATTGGCCGCGACCCAGCCCCGCTCGCAACAGAAGCCCTGCGGGGTCACGGCGCGACTTTGATTGGCCCGGACGGTGAGCGCTTTATGCCGCGCTATCATGAAGACGCAGAGCTCGCCCCGCGCGATGATGTGGCCCGCGCAATTTTCGCGGAAATACAAGCGGGGCGTCAACCTTTTCTAGATTGCCGCAGCGCCGTAGGACACCATTTTAAAGATGAATTTCCTACCGTTTATCAAAGCTGTATGAGCGCCGGCATTAACCCCGCCCGCGTGCCCATTCCCGTGGCTCCCGCCGTGCATTACCATATGGGCGGGTTGGAAACGGATAGTTACGGGCAGACAAATTTGGACGGGTTACTTGCCGTCGGGGAATGCTCGGCCACAGGGGTTCACGGAGCTAACCGCCTTGCCAGTAATTCCCTTCTTGAGGCCGTTGTCTTTGGCGGGCGGGCCGCAGAGATGATACTTGGGCGTGAGCATGCCGAAAAACGCGCCGAGCGTATTCGCACCCAGCCATGGCTCTTTATGCGCCCCGGCGTCAGCCAAAGGCTTCGTAATGCCATGACGCAATATTGCGGGGTGCGGCGAGATGCGAAGGGCCTCAACCGCCTGATTGATTTAATTGACGGCCTCATTGACGAGGTGGGCCGCGCCAATCCCTTAATCGCCTCGCGCATTATCGCCTGCGCCGCCCTCGCCCGCGAAGAAAGCCGCGGCGGCCATTACCGCGATGACTTCCCAAGCGAGAACCCCACCGCGAAATCGTCTTATATCACCTATGACCGTTTGGATTGAAGATGACAGATCATTCAGAAGAACAATTCATTGAACTTTTAAGCCAATTAATCCCCCGTGTGAATAAGTCACTTCAAGCCACAAATAAGACAGATGGTATCGGGCTCTTTCTTAATCCAGACAATACAGTCTCGGTTTTATTATCCATTATTGAGGATGATGTAAGCGAAGCCATGACAGCGCTTCAAGAGGGAATGATTCAGCATATAAAAGAGAGTGATGTCATGCCTGTTGCAAGTTGTATGGCCTATCCTGATTACTCAAACGGAAAAGTTATTGCTTGCCTTGAAAACAATGAACACTACGCTGCAACTGCTTTGTTTCCTGTTAAAACGACGCCTCACTTACATATTGATGCGAGTGAATATGACATTGAAGACGGTACAATTTATCTGTTTGGAACATAAGTTATGACCTATCCGCCTCTGCCGCCGACTGTTCTTGAGCCTATCATCCGCCTTGCCCTTACGGAGGATTTTGGCGTTTACGGGGATGTGACGGCCAATTTACTCGTGCCTGAAACGGCAAAGGCGGAGCTTTATTTTAAATCCAGAGACACAGGCGTTCTCGCAGGGCTTCAGGCCGCGGCGCAAGTCTTTGCAATGATTGACCCCGCCGTCACCCTAACGCCGCATATCGAAGACGGCGCGCATCTTGAAAAAGGCACGCTGATTGCGACATTATCTGGGCCCGTCAGAAGTCTTTTAATGGGCGAGCGCACGGCCCTTAACTTTATGGGGCGATTATCTGGCATTGCCACGCTAACGGCGCAATATACGGCAAAGACATCGGAGACAAAAGCGCGCATTGCCGCAACCCGTAAGACCACCCCGGGGCTAAGGGCGCTTGAAAAACGCGCCGTTCTTGCGGGCGGCGGGGCGAGCCACCGGGGCAGCCTATCTGATGCGATCATGATTAAAGATAATCACATCGCCCTTGCCGGCGGGATAGAGGCGGCGCTGAAAACTATTAAAGACGGCGCGGATCATATGTGCCGCGTCAGCGTCGAAGTAGACCGCCTTGCGCAGCTTGAAAAAGCCCTTCCTTTTGCGCCGGATGTGGTGCTTTTAGATAATATGAGCCTTGAGCAGCTTCGCCGCGCCGTAGAAATTGCCGATACCTTTGACGGTCACCGCCCTGTGCTTGAAGCCTCTGGCGGGGTGAACCTCAGCACGGTGGCCGATATTGCCCAAACCGGCGTGGATATTATCTCCGTAGGTGCATTAACCCATAGCGCCGTGAATTTCGATATTGGATTAGACGCGGATAAATAAGAACCAAAAATGTCAGCAAAACTTACCTGTCCAAATTGCGGATCTGACAACATTTACAAAACAAAGCCAATTTCCTCCCATGCCCAAAGTACAAATCTATTGCCGGGGCTTGGGGAGTTTTTATCCTATGCGCGCATGATCCCGACAATCTGTTCTGATTGCGGCCTTATTCGTTATTTCGCTAATGAAAAGACCTGTAGGAGGGCGAAACACTCTAAGAAATGGTGGAAAATGAACCGCTAAAGCTCTGTCCATTTCAAGCGCTAATCATCGACATTTGCGCCTTAGATCGGCGGCGCAACAGCGGCCACTCTATTCGCGGCAGGACGCTCGCGAAAGCGAAAGCGGTAAAATTGGTGACTATCAATCAAGACCGTTGGCCGCATGTTTGGCGCCCAATGAGGTGATACATCTACCGTGTGATAATGCGTAGAGCCGTTCGTAATGGCCGGCATCGCGCCCGTTAACGCCAAAGCCGCAATATTCTTAGATCGCGACCAAAGCTTTCCTTTTGGGGATTTAGCCATTGAGCCATCACATGTAAAGGAGAACTGGCATCCCGTACTACGCTCTGCGCCCTGATAGACAACGCCGCAAACCGTATTGGGGTAATGTTTACTTTTCACGCGATTTAAAACCACTTCTGCTACAGCCTTTTGCCCCGCCGTAGTTTCAGAGCGAGCTTCATAATATACCGCTTCGGCCAGGCATTGATGGGTTTGGGCTTGACGCTCCGACCAGTTTAAAACAACAGGCGTCGGCGCTTTATCTGCAAACAGCAAGCGGTTATCACGGGTAAAGGAATTAACATCATCTTCCGCGTAGATATCAGTCAAATATGCCGCAATCGGAGATATTTCAGTCACAGGCGGTGTATCAGCTTCAAAACTTTGCGCGCGCATGTCCCAGCGCGCGGCGTCTTTATGCGCCGCCGCTTTCGCGGAGATCGCTGGAAATGCAACCGCAGCCATGGCGCAAGCGCCCGCTGCCATAGCCCATCCGGCTAATATTTCACCTAAACGTGTCATATAAGACCTGTTTTTCAAAATTGGCGCGCTCCTACACTTAGAATCACCTAAATGCAAGCTTTGCGCCTTAATATTAACACTTCCTTTACAGGCGTTGATAGAATTGCAGTGCCAATAGGCAGGAAAACTATAAACCGCCACTCAATTTAATGTCATTAACCTTCGTTTTTCGCCGCTATTGCCGCCTGGGCGGCGGCTAAACGGGCGATCGGCACACGATATGGGGAGCAAGACACGTAATTCAAGCCCGCACGGTGGCAGAAATCTATAGAGGCTGGATCGCCGCCATGTTCGCCGCAAATCCCCATTTTCATATTCGGCCGCGCCGCATGGCCACGGGATTCGGCAATTTCGATCAAATCCCCAACGCCGTCTTGGTCGAGCGTAACAAAAGGGTCCTTTTCCACAATACCGTGGGCCACGTAATCCGGCAAGAACCGCCCTGCATCATCACGGGAGAGGCCAAAAGTTGTTTGTGTCAGATCATTTGTCCCGAAAGAGAAAAACTCTGCATGGACCGCGATATCCCCGGCCCGCAGCGCTGCGCGCGGGAGTTCGATCATGGTGCCAACCGTATAAAGCGGCGCATCACCACTGACTGCAAATTCTGCGGCCACGGCGTCAATCCGCGCCTTTAATATCTCTAGCTCTTTGGCGGAGGACACTAAGGGTACCATAATCTCAACAATGGGGCTCGCATGGCCGGCTTGAAGGACACTACGCTGGGCCTGAAAAATAGCCCGTGCCTGCATTTCATAAATTTCAGGATAAGAAATCCCAAGGCGGCAGCCTCGGTGGCCAAGCATAGGATTGCTCTCATCCAAATCACGGGCCCGCGTCATCAACTCATCTGCGGATAATCCTGTGGCCTGCGCCACGGCGGATATATCATCACCGGAATGCGGCAAAAATTCATGGAGCGGCGGATCAAGCAAACGCACCGTAAACGGAAGCCCGCCCATAATTTCAAATATCTTCACAAAATCCGCAGATTGCATGGGTAGTATCTTGGCCAAAGCCGTCTCGCGGCCCGCTTTATCGGCGGCCAGTATCATTTGGCGAAAATTGGCCAAACGTTCGGCTTCGAAAAACATATGTTCCGTGCGGCACAGACCAATGCCCTCCGCGCCGAAATCTTTGGCGGTTTGCACATCCAGAGGCGTTTCCGCATTGGCGCGAATCCCGAGACTGCGTAGCTCATCGGCCCAGCGCATGATCTTAGCAAAATCACCAGAAAGTTCAGGCTGTACCATATCCACAGCCCCCGCGAAAACCTCGCCAGATGCACCGTTCACGGTCACGACATCCCCTGCCTTCACGGTGCGGCCCGAAGCCGTAAATTCATTGGCATCATAATTAATCCGCAAATCACCCGCGCCCGATACGCAGGGACGGCCCATGCCGCGGGCGACGACGGCTGCATGAGAGGTCATGCCGCCCCGCGCCGTGACAATCGCTTCGGCGGCGTGCATGCCGTGTATATCCTCAGGACTCGTTTCTACGCGCACGAGAATAACCTTATGCCCCGCCTTAGCTTTGGACTCGGCTTCGTCAGAATTAAAAACCACTTCGCCAATGGCCGCACCGGGAGAGGCCGGAAGGCCCGTGACAATGAGGTCACGCGGGGCTTTCTCATCAAGCGCCGGATGTAACAGCTGATCGAGGGAGAGCGGGTCAACGCGCATCAAAGCTTCATCCTTGTTAATTTGCGCCGCCTCGGCCATGTCCACGGCAATTTTAAGGGCCGCTCTCGCCGTACGCTTGCCTGTGCGGGTTTGCAGCATCCAGAGCTGACCGCGCTCGACGGTAAATTCAATATCCTGCATGTCCCGGTAATGGGCTTCGAGGGTTTCAAATGTCGCCGCTAATTGCGCGTAAACATCAGGCAGAGCCTCTTCCATAGATAAGGCGTCATCTTCCATCGCCAGCCGCGCACGTTTGGTCAGGGTTTGCGGCGTACGAATACCCGCCACCACATCTTCACCTTGGGCGTTGATTAAAAACTCGCCGTAATATTCATTCTCGCCAGTGGACGGATCACGGGTAAAAGCCACGCCCGTTGCGGAGGTTTCGCCCATATTGCCAAACACCATGGCCTGTACATTCACGGCCGTACCCCATGCAGCGGGAATATCATTGAGGCGGCGATAAACCACCGCCCGCTCATTCATCCAAGAGCCAAATACGGCGTCAATCGCCCCTTGAAGCTGAGCGCGGGCATCTTGCGGGAAATCATGGCCAAGCTCATCACGAACCGCTTGTTTATAATCTTTAATCACCTCGGCCCAATTATCTGCGTCCATATCCGTATCAAGCATCACCCCAAGATCATCTTTATGCTGATCGAGGATGTCTTCAAACAAATGGTGATGCACCCCCAAGACCACATCAGAATACATGGTGATAAAGCGGCGGTAGCTATCGAGGGCAAAGCGGCGATCACCAGACAGGGCCGCAAGCCCTTCGACGGTTTCATCATTGAGGCCCAAATTCAGCACCGTATCCATCATGCCCGGCATAGACGCCCGCGCACCAGAGCGCACAGAGACTAAAAGCGGGTTGGTCTTATCGCCAAAGATTTTACCCGTTGTTTGCTCGATATGGGCAAGGCCGTCTTCCACCTGTCCGTCCAGGCCGTCAGGATAGGTCTCCCCATTTTCATAATAGGATGTGCAAACCTCTGTGGTCATCGTAAAGCCGGGAGGAACCGGCAGGCCAAGCGAGGCCATTTCGGCCAGATTAGCGCCCTTTCCGCCCAAAAGGTTTTTCATCGCGGTATTGCCGTCCGCTTTACCGCCGCCAAATGCATAAATCCATTTTGTCATGATCAGCTACCTCTATGCCGCACACTCATGTGACGCATGATTTAAGGCGAGGCTGTATATGATGACGGTGAAAACCGCCGCCGCAATATTAGCCTTGTATCGCCTCAAAATCTGCGATCTGCCGCGCCGTATCACGAATTAGCAGAAGGAGTCTAAGGTTGTTTTTCATGACAGCGGTGTCATCGTCAATAACTGTCACATGATCGAAAAAACCATCAATCGGCGCGCGTAATTTTGACAATTCCTGCATCGCCAGCGCGTAGTTTTCATCCGCCAGCGCCGACTCAATCGCGGGTTTAACGCTATTCAGGGCGTCATAAAGCGCAACGGCCTCCGCTTGGGCGGGTTTGTCCGGCGCGCCAGTGGGTAAGGGCTCACCCTTGGCCTTTTTCGCTTCCGCCTTTAGGATATTCGCCGCCCGCTTATAGCCCGCCATGAGGTTTTCCCCATCATCAGTCGAGAGGAAAGCTTGCAGCGCTTCAACGCGGTTGACGATCGCAACAAGGTCATCCTCGCCATTACCCAGCACAGCATCTATGATGTCATGGCGAATGCCTTTATCGCGGAGATAGACTTTGAGGCGGTCGAAGATGAAGGCGAGGAGGTTAGCTATTTCATCAAATGCAGAGATAGACTTAGTTGATATTGTAACTGCAGACGTAATTAAATCATCAGGGTCATCTATTGTAAGAAACTCACCATCTTCACCAACGATTCTTAAAGTAGCTTTTTTTAAAGGTATAGGTCTATTCGATGGAAAGTCAGTTGCAATTTCACTAAAGCTTTGCGCAAGATAATCTATATCTTCGAAGCACTGGCCAACTTCATTTGGCCATACAATAGGAAATTTTGCGAATACTGTATTTTCTAGTTCTACTTTTGCAGCCGTACTATTCTTCCAAATATTTCCTTCTGGAACTTCACAAGGCACAAATAAGTTTTGCCTAACTTCTTTATATAATTGCTGCTTTCTGAGCTGAAATATAGAAAATTTAATTTGCTTAGATAATTTAAACCGAACCTCATTTTCCAAAATAATCCGTACCACGCCCAGGGCCGCCCGCCTTAGGGCAAAGGGATCTTTACTCCCCGTGGGTTTTTCATCAATCGCCCAAAAGCCCACTAAACTATCGAGCTTATCCGCAAGGGCCACGGCCACAGCGACAGGGTTGCTCGGCACGGCATCGCTCGGCCCTTTGGGTTTATAATGCTGCTCTATGGCGAGAGCGATATCCGCATCGCCGCCTTCATGGCGGTACATCATGCCGCCGATTTGGCCTTCGAGGGAGGTAAACTCAATCACCGTCTGCGTGACCAAATCACATTTGGCGAGCCTCGCGGCTGTCTCGGCTACATCGGGGTTTGCCCCGACCTTTGGCGCAAGCTCCCGCGCGAGAGCGGCGACCCGCTCCGCTTTATCTTTGATAGACCCAAGCTTTTTGTGAAACACCACTGTGCCGAGCTTATCATAATAGCTCTCAAGGCTATGTTTGCGGTCTTCATCTTGGAAAAACCGTGCATCGGAGAGCCGCGCCGAAATAACTTTACCGTTCCCCGCCTTAATCGCCTCGCCCCCGTCAGGCGCAATTTGATTGGCGATAATAATATAATGCGGCGCGAGCTTGCCCGTCTTCGGATCGCGTACCGTAAAAGTTTTTTGGTGCGATTTTAGGGTCAGGCGGATAACCTCAGCGGGCAGTTCCAAAAACCGCTCATCCATATCCCCCAAGAGCACAACGGGCCATTCCGCCAGTCCTGCAACTTCATTTAACAGGCCAATATCTTCGGCAAGTTCCAAGCCTTTAGCCGCGCAGACGGCTTTGGCGTCTGCGAGAATTTTATCTTTCCGCGCCGCAGCATCCAGCATGACATGGCCCCCAAGATCATGAGAGCCTTCAAGCTGTGCTTTATAGTCCGCAAAGTTTTTAACGCTATAAGGGCCGAGGCCAAGACGGCGGTGGCCTTCTGTATTGCGGCCTGACTTAATGCCGCCGATTTCTATGTTGATAACATCCCCGTCCAGCAGACAAATTATGCCTTGTAGAGGCCGCACCCAGCGAAAACTCGCACCGCCAGATTTCATAGATTTCGGCCATGGGAAATTATTCATAATCTCAGGCAGAAGCCCCGCGACAATCTCCGCGCTTGGGAGGCCCGGTTTTTCAATCTTGGCAATGTAAAACGCGCCTTTCTTGTCCTCATGAGTTTCCGCCTGCGAAATATCAGACAACCCCGCCGCTTTCATAAAGCCTTCAAGGGCACGTTCAGGCGCGCCCACGCGCGGGCCCTTGCGCTCTTCAGAAATATCCGGCGAGCGCAGCGGCACATCTGCCGTGAACACAAGCCGCCGCGGCCCTGTGAGGCTCTGCGCACCGTCAACCGATAGCCCAGCCTTGGTCAGGCCATCACTTAAGGCCTTCGCCAAATCCGCGCCTGCCCGTTCCTGCATCCGCGCCGGAATTTCTTCGGAAAATATTTCAATAAAAAGTTCAGCCATTATGCGCTACACCGTCCAATAATACTGAATGTTTGTGCCTGTGGGCCCTGCACGAGCCGCAACTGCCCTGTATAAGTTTGAATTTCAGGCACATCAGATCTGTTATTTAAGTCAAGTTCAAGCGCGTAATTATCATCTTTGAACGCCCACACCGATGTTTGACCTTGCTTATGCTGCGTTCGGTCAGAAAATGTTCGAAATTCACCATTGATACGCATTATATAGGCCGGATTGGAGCTATTAAACTGCGACGCAAAAACGGCACGTCCTGCCGCTTGACTGGCTTCATCTTTATAAAAATCACAATAAGCGGGCCACGGCAAATCTAGCAAAGCAAAATCATCCACTGTCAGCGTCTCCGCCCCGCCTGAACAGGCGGCTAAGGCGAGGAGTGAAAGACACGCGCCGCTTCTCATGACCACGCCCTATCTTGTGCGGTATTCTCACCCGCTACATGAGCTTCCGCGCAGCCTTTGGCGAGGTCGCGCACGCGCTTAATATATTCTTGCCTTTGGGTCGGCGAGACCACGCCGCGCGCATCGAGCAGATTAAATAAATGGGACGCCTTGAGGGCATGTTCATAAGCCGGGAGCGGGAGCGGTTTTTTTAGCGCAAGCAGCGCTTTACACTCCGCTTCGGCCATTTCAAATTTCTTAAGGGTGTTTTCCGTATTAGAATGCTCAAAATTATAGGTCGATTGCTGCACTTCGTTTTGGTGAAACACATCCCCATAAAGCACTTCGGGGGTGCCGTTCGCCTTATTGGCGTCCGTAAACACAAGGTCGTAAACATTATCGACATTTTGCACATACATCGCTAGGCGCTCGAGGCCATAAGTCAGCTCGCCAGATACTAAGTCCACATCCAGCCCGCCGACTTGTTGGAAATAGGTATATTGGGAGACTTCCATACCATCACACCACACCTCCCAGCCGAGCCCCCATGCGCCGACGGTCGGGTTTTCCCAATCATCTTCGACAAAGCGGATATCGTGAATATCCATATCAATGCCAATCGCCTCAAGACTGCCGAGATAAAGCGCTTGGAGGTTTTTCGGATTCGGTTTCATAATGACTTGAAACTGGTAATAATGCTGCAAGCGGTTGGGGTTCTCCCCGTAGCGCCCATCGGCCGGGCGGCGTGACGGTTGCACATAGGCCACATTCCACGGCTTTGGCCCCAGTGAACGCAGCACAGTCGCAGGATGCAGCGTGCCCGCGCCGACCTCGGTATCGAAGGGCTGGAGGATGGTGCAGCCCTGCTCTGCCCAGTAAGTTTGCAGTGTCAGAATCAGGCTTTGAAAAGATAAAGTTTTACCGCGGTCAGGCATGATAAGGTCTCTGATTAATTTGCGCTATCAATAAGCCCAATGGGGCGAATTTCAAGCTTTTATCAAAGCGGCGTCAGTTCAATTTCAAGCCCCGCCAAACTTAGCGCCCGCCGCGCCGCCGCCTCGTCATCGTCAATCACCATAAGGCGGCGCGGGATGGCCCCAACCGAGCCTTCCATCAAGCTCATATGTTGATCCATAACAAAATGCTCAATGCCGCTATCTTTCAAGATAGCCTCCGCAAAGCTTAGTGTGACAAGGTCATTGGTTCGGATTATACATTTCATTATCAAGACCTGTTCACGCAGTTTTGTAGTGCGGCAATAACGCTCTGCGAATAAAGCACAAAAGCTCTTGCCGCGCCGCCCAAGCAGGCGTAGCTTAGCTTTGGGCAAAAAGGAATAGATTTGTGGTCATACCTGCAAAACAAGCACAGCCAGACAGGGCGCAATCCCCCGCACAGCGTCTCTTTGATCTATCAAGTGATGATATGGCGGCCGTTGATGCCATTATCTTAGACCGTATGCAAAGCCCGGTTGGGCTTATCCCTAATCTTGCCCATCACTTAGTCGGCGCGGGCGGGAAGCGTTTACGGCCCCTCTTGACTGTCGCGAGTGCGCAGCTTTGCGGCTATAACGCGGATGATGCCCATCATAAATTGGCCGCCGCCGTTGAATTTATCCACAGTGCCACTTTGCTGCATGATGATGTGGTTGATGAAAGTGCCCTGCGGCGCGGACAGAAACCGGCAAACCTTATTTGGGGAAATTCTGCCTCTATTTTGGTCGGGGATTTCCTTTTTGCGCGGGCTTTTAACCTTATGGTCGAAGCCGGGTCTATGGAAGCCCTTGGCATTCTTTCCACGGCCTCATCGGTTATTGCCGAAGGGGAAGTGCAACAGCTCGCCGCGCTGCGCGATATTGCCATGACAGAAGACGCTTATATGAGCGTGATTAAAGCAAAAACGGCGGCGCTCTTTGCGGCGGCCACCGAAGTTGCGCCTGTGATTGCCGACCGCCCCGTAGCAGAGCGAGACGCCCTACGAGATTACGGTCTTAAACTCGGCCTCGCCTTTCAGCTCGTCGATGACACACTAGATTACGGCGGCATGGAAAGCGCCCTTGGGAAGTCTATCGGGGATGATTTCCGTGAAGGCAAAGTAACCCTGCCTGTTATTCGCGCCTATAACGCCGCCAGCGGAGATGATAAAGATTTCTGGAAGCGCGTAATTGTTGACCATGAGCAAAGCGGGACAGACCTTGAACGGGCCGTTTCATTATTACGCAAAACGGGGGCGCTCACCTCGACTCTAGAGCTAGCTAAATCCTATGCAGATGAAGCCCAAGCAGGGCTGGATATTTTCCCGCCCTCACCGCTTCGCGATACCCTTAAAGCGCTTGTCAGCTACGTCGTTGAACGTATTAATTAATATCCTCTACTCGCCACGTCATATGGCCTAAACTATAGACCATAATGGATAAAGCCGTCATAGCAGCAAAGCCCCAAAAAACCACCTTGCTGTCTTGACCCAGCACCCCATAGGCCGCTGCGCCGCATATGGCAAAGGCCGCATAATATATGAGTGATATACGGCGGTGGGTCAGGCCGCAGCGTATTGCCCGCTGATATAAATGGTCTCGGTGCGGCCGCAAAAGGTTTTGCCGCCGCTTAAGCCGCCATAAAAGCGTTAAAAGAACATCCGCTAAAAAGGGAAGAAGCAATAAAGGTCCCATATAAACTAAATTGTGATTATTGGTTTCACGGATAAATAATAAAGCCGCAGCAGCAAACATGAACCCAGCGAGTAACGCGCCAATATCTCCGGCAAATATTATCGCTTTTTTCCGCGCGTTCCACGGCAAGAATCCAGCCCAGCCTGCCGCGCAGATACTTGCAAGCCAACAGGTCTGAATGGCCTGTTCCTTCAGGCTCATCGCAGCTAAGGCGGTGAAAGCAATCATAATACAGCCCGGCATAAAGCCGTTAGCTCCGTCCATGAAATTCACACTATTTATCACGACAAACACCCAAAGCACACTCCCCGTAGCGCCGATCCACAAAGGGAGTGATAAAACATGTCCACCGATAGGCAGCGCCGTAATAACTCCAAGGGCGTAAATCAAAAGCCCTGAAACCACGAGGAAGATACCAAACTTAATCTCTGTTGGCGGGGAATAAAGATCATCATAAAACCCGGTTAACGCAATGGCAAAACTGAGAGATAAAATAGCAGGTAAATCCGAAAATACGCCGCCCCCGGCCCACGGCAGACTTAATGCCAAACACCCGGCCGCTACGCCGCATAAAACCCCAAGCCCCCCCGCCGTTGGTACAGGCGCTTTATGATTAGATCGGCCAACAGGAATATCAGACACACCCACTTTAACCATAAGGCGGCTAGCCATAAATGAGGCGCTAAAGGCACTAAGACATACAAAGCCAAAAAGAGATATCATAGGCCCTCCCCTAAGCTTACGGCGCGGCACCAATAATTTGGGTATTCTAAGGTAACAGCTTGCGCCGCTAATTTAGCCGCCACCGCGTTATCAAATAGCCCAAAACAGGTTGCGCCGGAGCCGGACATACGCGCCAAGCGGCAGCCCGCTTGCTGTGATATGTCTTTTATGACGTGGTTTATTTCAGGCCGTAAAGATATGGCTATGGGCTGTAAATCATTCCGCCCTACACTGGCTACGTCATATAAGTTTCCGTCCCAAACTTGCGGCTTTAGCGCATGAGACGGCGGTAAAACCCTATCAAAGCGATTAAAGATATCAGCCGTAGAGACCGCAAATCCGGGGTTAACCAAAATTGCCGCCATTTCGCTATATGCCGGCTTAAGCGTGACCTGCTCCCCTATGCCCTGCATATGGGCCGTTTTGGAGACATAGCAAACGGGAACATCTGCGCCAATTTTTGTTGCAATATCCATCATATCGCTTGCCTCTGTTTTAAACGCGCCGCCTAAAAGCCGCAACGCCGCCGCCGCATCGGCGCTGCCGCCGCCAATGCCCGACGCGAGAGGTAAATTTTTAATCAGGTGAAAACTCCCGCAAGGGGTCATGTTATAATACTTAAAGAAAGCCCGTGCAGCTTTTAAAACAAGATTGCTGGAAGCTATGCCCAGACCATCTGAAAAAGGACCTGATATTGTCAGCGCAATATCCCCTGGCGGGCCTCCGGCGGCATCATAACGCAAATTGTCGCCGATATCTGCGAAAACGACCAAGCTATCAACGGGGTGGTAGCCTTCATATACGCCGCTCGAAGTCGGCGTGCCCACATGAAGCGTCAAGTTAATCTTGGCCCGCGCCAAGCTTTCATACATGATATCGCCGCCGCGCGTCATAATAAGATATCGAGTAGCCCGCGCGTTTAAGGCGCCAAATTAACCGTATCAAGTCCGCCGTCAAGCTTGCGCTTTATCATGGCTTCTTCTTCGTCTGTCGGGTCAAAATCAAGAGCGCGCTGCCATTGATAACCAGCTTCGCGGAACCGTCCTAATTTCCAATACACATCCCCAAGGTGATCGACTATGGTTGCACTGGCCGGGGTTAAAACGACCGCTTTTTCAAGATGAATTTTCGCCTCTTCATATTCACCGAGTTTATAATGTGCCCATCCAAGGGAATCTGTAATTGCGCCGCTTTCAGGCTCTAGCGCCACGGCCTTGCGAATCATATCAAAGGCCTCAGTTAGGTTTTCGCCCCGGTCGACCCATGTATAGCCAAGATAATTCAAGGCATCCGCATTATCAGGGTCAAGCTCCAAGACACGGCGAAAATCAGCCACAGCCTTATCAAATTCTTTGAGGCGCTCATAGGCAATGCCTCGAAAATATAACGGCTCAACATCAAGCTTTAACTCCTCTTCCGACAGGCTGTTCACAAGCGCATCGTAAATCGGCAGTGCCTCTTCATAATTTTCCCTAAAAATCCGAACCCGTCCTAAGGTTTCCCGGGTTGCGTTGAGCGGTTCACGAGCATAGCTTTTTTCCAAAAGCGCAAGGGCTTTATCATCATCATCTTCTCGAAGATATAATGTCGCCAAAGACAGCTCTGCTTGCACATAATAAACTGAGCTTGGCTTAATTCCGCTATATAAGGGTTTTGCCTCCTCATTGCGCCCAACTTGGTCCATCAAATTCCCAAGCCACAACGCGCCCTTATCACTTTCAGGGTCAATCACATTGGCAAGGCGTATGTAAATTTCAGCTCCATCATCTGCATTTAATCGTCGAAAAAAACCAAGAGAGGGTTCAATCAGCGCACGAGCTGCATTTTGCTTTGGCGTTAACAGCGGGCCAAGACCCCGCCCAGCCTCAAGCTCTTTAATCGCCCATGCAATGGGCCCTGTTTCAAAGCCGCCGTTAAGCTTGGATAAATCTTTTAATTCCTTCAAAGCTTCATCACTTCGCCCCGCCACGCTTAGAGTTCGGGCACGCGCCATGACTGTTTCCACGGGAGCAACCCCAACAGCCTGCACCTGCGTAAATAGCTCTAAAGCCGCATCAGTATCGCCCTGTAACGCGGCGAGTTTTCCAAGCTGTAATTTACCGATAAATGGGAAATATTGCGGAATAAAGGGGATATCTGGACTATCAAGCGATTCAAACAAGGCCTTGGCTTTGGCGTAATCTTTCTGCTCAACATATGACCAGCCCTGCACAAGCTCCATAACCATTCGCAATGTAGGATCATTCGTCGAAACACCTAAATATTTTTCGCTCTCACGATAATTGCCGTTACGAAAAGCATCAACACCTAGAACCGTCCGGGCAAGAGATTCATTTGGATTGATCTTTATTAAAGACCGCGCCTGTGATTTGGCTTGTGTAAAATCACCGCTTTGCAAGCTCGCCGTTATCGCGCGGCGGCCTAAATTACTATCGCTTGGCAGGCGGTTAAAGGCTTTGGTATAATAATCCGCTCTCGCCGACGCATTCGTGATTTCATTGGCATATGTTCCGGCAAGATATTCACCAAAAAGCTGACCTTCCGCCGTTGTATAATCGGGCTCGGAAAGACTCGCTGTAGCACAGGCCGTGAGACAAAGAGCAAATAATGACACCGGTAATGACTTTAAACGAGGCATAGTGAGCTTTCAAAATGAGGGGACATTTGACCTTAGAGCCTCATGCCGGTAATTTAAAGTTACAAGGCGATTAAGTTACATATTCGGATAATTTGGCCCGCCTGCGCCTTCAGGCACACACCAAATAATATTTTTACTTGGGTCTTTTATATCGCAAGTCTTACAGTGAACACAATTTTGCGCATTAATCTGAAACCGCGTATTTGAGCCATCATCATCACGTAAGACCTCATAAACACCTGCCGGGCAGTAGCGCTGCGCCGGTTCGTCATATTGTGGTAGATTTGTCTCTATAGGAATTGACATATCTATCAATTTTAAATGAGATGGCTGATCTTCACTATGGTTTGTCGCTGAAAAGCTAACATTTGTTAGGCGGTCAAAAGACAATATCCCGTCCGGTTTTGGATAATCAATCATCTTATGCTTATCGGCCGGCTCTGTTGATTGCGCATCATCTTTCCCGTGAGCCAAAGTTGACGATAGCTTACCTTTAAACACATTCAAAACGCCGCCAATCATATTTATTTTTGTCAGAGTTGCCGCCCACATATCCATACCGCCCAGTATCATCCCGCCAAAGAGCGGGCCAAACCGCGCATTCAGGGGAGCGACATTGCGAACAGGTCTTAAATCTTGGCCAATATCGCCGCTCATCAGCTCATCTTGATAAGCCTCAAGCACATCACTGGATCGCCCTGCATCTATGGCCGCATGCGCGGCTTGCGCCGCTGCAATACCCGATAATATGGCGTTATGATTACCTTTAATGCGCGGCAAGTTCACAAGCCCTGCCGTACATCCAAGCAAAGCCCCGCCGGGAAAGGCCACTTTCGGAATTGACTGATAGCCGCCCTTTGTCACAACTCGCGCCCCATAAGAAACGCGCTTCCCGCCCTCAAGTACAGCCGCAATATCAGGATGATGTTTCCAGCGCTGAAACTCCATATAAGGAAATAAATGCGGGTTTTTATAATTTAGATCGACAATATAACCGACATAGACTTGGTTATTCTCAAGATGATATAAGAAAGAGCCGCCGCCGTTTTTCCAGCCCAAAGGCCAGCCCGCGGTATGCATCACCTCCCCTTGGTTGTGGTTTTCAGGCTTGATCTCCCAAATCTCTTTCATCCCAAGGCCAAATTTCGGCACGTCACTATCGGCGGCAAGGTCATATTTAGCGATCACTTGCTTTGAGAGCGAACCGCGTGCGCCCTCGGATAGAAACACATATTTGCCGTGTAGCTCTAGGCCCGGCTCATAACTATCGCCTTTACGGCCATCTTGATCAATACCAAACTCACCGGCGATAACGCCCTTTAAGGCGCCGTCATCACCGTAAACAAGGTCAGAGCAAGACATGCCGGGGAAAACTTCAACCCCAAGGCTTTCGGCCTGTTCCGCGAGCCAGCGGCAGACATTGCCCATAGAGACAATGTAATTACCGTGATTATTCATTAAAGGCGGCATAAGTAAATTTGGAACCCGCAAACTTCCGTTCGGGCCGAGTAAAACAAATTTATCCGTTTTAACATCTGTATGGATCGGCGCGCCTTTTTCTTTCCAATCAGGAATGAGTTTATTCAGACCAATGGGATCAAGCACAGCGCCGGATAAAATATGCGCCCCCACTTCAGAGCCTTTTTCCAGCACAACAACACTCAGTTCATCACCGCCTAATTGTTTCAGCCGAATAGCCGCAGATAGACCTGCAGGGCCTGCGCCGACAATAACAACATCATATTCCATAGACTCCCGTTGAATTTCAGTATTCGGCATAAATATGACTCGCTTTATTTTATTCTCTACCGCATTACTTAGAGGGTTGAAGGCCTGCGGTAAAGTTCCCTCTTAGCGCAAAGCCAAATAATAATATAATAGATTTAGAGATGAAATATGAGTGAAGACTTTTCACTGGGCTGGGAAGAATGGGCCGCCCTTTCAGATTTACAGCTCCCGGCCGTTAAAGTCAAAGTGGATACGGGCGCCAAAACATCTGCCCTACATGCCGTTGCTATTGAGCCTTTTGGTTCTGAGGGCAATCCGCAAGTCCGCTTTATTATCCGCCCTGACTCAAATGATCCTTCCCTTGAAGTCGTGTGTTCTGCCAAAGTCATTGATCGCCGCGTTGTCACAAGCTCTAATGGGCTAGGGGAGAACCGCTTTGTCATTCAAACGCCGATTACAATCGGTGAGCGTACATGGTCGATAGAAGTCACGCTTACCAACCGCGAGAGTATGAATTACCGCATGTTACTTGGCCGCTCGGCCCTGCGCGATGATATCTCCATTGTCCCGTCTCAATCCTTCCTCCAGCCGCAGCTAGATTATACAGCCTATAAAAAACTCCGCCGCCGTAAAAACACAAAACGTCGCCCTTTACGCATTGGTATTTTAACCCAAGAGCCCAATAATTATTCTAACCGCAGCATGATTGCCGCCGCAGAAGCGAGAGGCCATGTCATCGAAGCTATCGCCACAAGCCGCTGTTATATGGATATTAATTCTCATAAGCCCGAAGTTTTTTATGACGGCAAAGCTCTCCCCCGCTATGATGCGATTATTCCGCGCATTGGTTCCCGGCTTACATTTTACGGCATGGCCGTTGTCCGCCAATTTGAGAGTATGGGCGTGTACTGTCTAAATTCCGCCGCCGGTATTGGACGCTCCCGCGACAAGCTTCTTGCGCACCAGATCTTGGCCCAACATCATTTGGGCATGCCCAATACGGCTTTTGCTCGCTCTTCGCGCGATACAAAAGGTATTATTGATCTTGCCGGCGGCTCGCCTGTCGTCGTCAAACTGCTCGAAAGCACCCAAGGTAAAGGCGTAGTTTTAGCCCAAACCCGCAAAGCAGCAACAGCCTTAATTGACGCCTTTCGCGGACTTGACGCCAATTTTTTGGTACAAGAATTTGTCAAAGAAGCTAGCGGAACGGACATTCGCTGTTTCGTCGTCGACGGCAAAGTTGTTGGCTCCATTAAACGCACCGCCCAAGCAGGGGAGTTCCGTTCTAACATTCATCAAGGCGGTAGCGCCGCCAAGGTTCGGCTTACAAAAGCTGAGCGCCAAACTGCCGTAAAATCAGCCCGCGCCATGGGGCTTAATGTCGCCGGTGTTGATATTCTCCAAAGCGAAACAGGACCCAAAGTCTTAGAGGTTAATTCATCACCGGGACTACAAGGCATAGAAACGGCCACAGGTCTTGACATTGCTTCTTTTATTATTCAATTCATCGAAGCCAATGTGCATACAGTTTTGAAATCATAATTATGCAAGACAGGCCCAACATATCTTCCGGTGCTTCAGACATCACCTTAGAAACTGCGTTAGAGGCTGCCTTATCTTGGTGGGACATCGTCGGCGTTGACACACCCGCTATTAGCCCCGCCAAACCGCGCCGCAGCGCCGCAAAAACCCCGGCGGCGAAAATAAAGCCTTCCAAAACTCAATCTATAACGCCTCAAAACACCCCGACGTCTACGGATAATAATGAACGCATAAAAGCCGCTCAATCCCTTGCCACCAGCGCCAAAGATTTAGCCGCGCTTCAAAAGATTATGGCCGCATTTGATGCAGGCACCCTATCCGATAATGCCTCGCAACTGGTCTTCTCACGCGGCACCCCCGGCAGCCGCCTTATGATCATCGGCGAAGCCCCTGGCCGCGAAGAAGACAATGCCGGCAAGCCCTTCATCGGCCCCGCAGGTGTTTTACTCGATCACATGCTCGCAGCTATTGGCCTGACCGAAGCAGATGTTTACATCACCAATATTGTTAACTGGCGCCCGCCTGGTAACCGCAAGCCAAGCCCTGAAGAAATAGAGCTGTGCCGGCCTTTCTTCATGCGGCATATAGAGCTAGCTGCGCCCGATATTTTGCTTCTGGTCGGCGGCGTTTCTATGGCCGCCCTAACGCCGCTTACGGGCATTATGAAAAACCGTGGACAATGGCAAGATATAAGCCTTAACAGCCAGATTATTCCCGCCTTACCGATATACCACCCTGCTTTTTTGCTCCGCCGCCCGGAGCTTAAAAAAGAGGCTTGGCGAGATTTACTTGCACTTCATGCCCGCCTCTCCGGCGATATAGCACCTTAACGGCCTATGCTTCCCCGCGTTGATAGGCCCGCAAGGCGTCAATATCATCAATATCGGTTAATGGCCGCAGTAAATGGACTTTATAACCCAAAGCAGAACAATTACGCCGCATATCCGCTAAAGTCTGCGCATGAGACCAGCGTATATTATCGAATAACCCTCTTGGCGCCGGGCCCTTAAGGCCAATCAACCAAAACCCGCCATCTGTCGCCGGGCCGAAAATAATCGTCTTCCCTCCCATAGCTTTAAAGGCATTTAAAATATCTTGGCGGCGAATTTGGGGGCTATCCGTACCAATAACAATAACCGGCCCTTTTGTTTTAAAAACGGCTGCAAGGCGAGGCGAAAGCGAGCCTGAGACTTGCGGCATCTTGACAATTCCGTCCCAATCTACAACTCGAACCGGTGCTTTACTCGGTGCATAAGCTAAAATCATATCCCATCGCGGGCTTTTCAGGCGGCGTAAAATACGCTGGGTCATCGCCCGGTAGAGCCGTTTGGCATGGACAACCCCAACCCCTTTCGCAAGGCGGGTTTTGGCATGTCCAAAGACAGGCGCTTTGGCGAAAATAATAAGACGAGGGCGGATCATATTTTTTAGCTATACTGGCGGGTTATGCATTATAATCTTTACATAAAATATCGACGTCTTCTCCTTTAAAAAACCGTCTAGCCAGTTTAATATTGCGCCATCCGCGCCGAAAATATCCGTCTCGTTCATATTTTGACGCATCCGTAAACACCGTTGATTTAATAAACATAAGACGCTTTCGCCCAATTTTGCGAATAATATTTACATCTTCAAACAAGGCGAGCGGTTCAAACCCGCCCATTTCATCATAAAGCTTACGGGAGATAAAAAGCCCTTGATCGCCGTAAGGCAATCTTAAAAAATAAGACCGTAGGCCCACCAAAAACTCGACGATACGGGGCGCTAAACCACCGCTGGAGAATTTCATTTTAAAAAACCCCGCTTTTTGCGGGTAACGCGATATATGCGCCTGTAACTTTTCGGCCCAATCATCCTCAAGGCCGCTATCTACGTGTAAAAACAACAGCCACGGCGTATCTGCCAGCCATGCTCCGCGCCGAAGTTGATGGCCTCGCCCGCAGCAGCCGCAGGCCATACGCGCCCCATATGCAGCAGCGGTTTTCAAACTTTCATCCTGTGATCCCCCGTCCGACAAAATCACCTTTACATCCGCCTTAGATAATTGCGCCAATAGCTGTGCCGCAGCCGCCTCATTATTAAGATTGGGGATTATAACCGTTATCATAAAGCGGTTAAACAAAGGGTGGACATAAATAACAAGATAAAAATGCCCAGCTGCATAAAAACTTACAGCCGGGCATGAATGTCGCCGCGTTATTAGTGACTATTCGTCGTCATCGCTGCCTTCATCAGTTTCAGCAGCTGCCGCAGCAGGCTCTGGCTGCGGGCGTATGGTGACAGGGAAAAGACAATATAGATCATCATTTAATTTATCACCTGGACAATCAATCACGCCGAGTTGGTTGCCATCATAAATTTCAGAATGATAAGCTTTGGGGCGAATTGGCACGAGGCAATAATCACTGCCCTTTACGGTGACCATAGAGCCACCTTCAAATTCACACTGGCTTTTATTAGTGATATTAATATCAGGCGCATCAGAACTGCGCTTATCTGCACTTTGCGCAAATGACGGCACAGTTGACGCGGCGATAAGAGCCCCAGCAATAGCCACGACACCATAACGAATTTTACCCATGAGATACTCCTCTTTCATTCAGCCCTCTTAAATTAAGCTGCGGGTTTCTATCAGACCATTTCTCATTTAAAACCCCTTTTGTGCATCATGCAGGATTCGGGCCATTATGAGATCTAAAACATCGCCTATTAACTTTACTCCAGACTGGTCTTTCGAGCGCCAGAGCGCAGGATTAGTTTGCGGGGTCGATGAAGCAGGACGCGGCCCGTTAGCAGGGCCCGTTGTGGCCGCTGCCGTCATTTTTCCCAATCAAACAGCTCCTGACGGACTGACTGACAGTAAGCGCCTATCCCACAAACAACGTGAACGCCTGCTGAATATTATCATCCAATCTGCACATTATTCGATTGGCATTTGTGAGCCCGCCGAGATCGATCATATTAATATCCTTCAAGCCAGTTTAACCGCCATGCAACGCGCCGTTAAGGGCCTAACCGTCACACCAAATATGGCCTTAATTGACGGCAATAAGTGCCCAGATCTACCTATGCCCGCCAAAGCTATTGTCAAAGGCGACGCTCGCAGTTTTTCTATTGCCGCAGCCTCTATCATTGCCAAAGTCACACGTGACCGCCTGATGATACAGGCCCATGAAAGGTTTCCCCTTTATGGGTTCGCCAGCCATAAAGGCTACCCAACCCAAGCCCACCGCGCCCATATTCAAACCCTCGGTACTTGCCCTATTCACCGGCTCAGCTTTAGCGGGCTCAATAGGGTTAAAAAACGAAGTTATATATAATTACCCTTCGCACCATAACCTAAGTTCCCTGCTGCGACTCACAGAGTTACCCCCTGACTTATACATAGTGCAACCTAAAGTTTATCAAGATAACACCGAAGCCTGTGCACAAACTTGTGGGTAAAATTAATTCATAGCGCTGTTAATCTTTGTCCCCCGTAAACGGGGCTATAAAGCTAACAAAATATTAAATCCTTATATTTTTCAAAATGTTACCACGACTATTAACGCTTGAGTAAGCAAATCACCTGCAATCCTGTTTCCTAATGACACAACTGATTCTTTTTAAGGGCGCATAATGGCCAGAAATATGACGAATGATCTTCAAGATACCACCCTCCCGCTTAACACCATCATCCACGGAGATTGTGTTGAGGGCATGAACGCCCTACCGGCGGAGTCTGTTGACCTTGTCTTTGCCGACCCGCCCTATAACCTCCAATTAGGCGGGACCTTATCCCGTCCTGATAATTCCGTTGTCAACGGCGTCACCGAAGACTGGGACCAGTTTGATACCATGGACGCCTATGACCTGATGACCCATGATTGGCTCAAGGCGGCGCGGCGGATTTTAAAACCCAATGGGTCGCTTTGGGTGATTGGATCTTATCATAATATTTTCCGTGTTGGATGCGTCTTGCAAGATCAGCAGTTTTGGATTCAAAATGATATTATCTGGCGCAAAACAAATCCTATGCCCAATTTTCGCGGGACCCGCTTTACCAATGCCCATGAAACCCTGATTTGGGCGACAAAATCTGAGGATGCTCGCCCGACCTTTAATTATGACGCCATGAAAATGATGAATGACGGCGTTCAAATGCGCTCTGATTGGACGCTTCCCATTTGCACAGGCCGCGAGCGGCTTAAAAAATCTAGCGGCGATAAGGCCCATCCCACGCAAAAGCCGGAAAGCTTGCTGCACCGGGTGATTCTTTCGACCTCTAATCCGGGGGACGTAATTGTTGATCCTTTCTTTGGTACCGGCACAAGCGGCGCAGTGGCGAAAAAATTAGGCCGCGACTTTATCGGCTTTGAAATGGAAACAGACTATATCGCCCATGCCAAGCGCCGCATTGATAAAATCGACACAGGCCGCGGCATGGCCGTTAATGTCACTAAATCCAAACGCTCTGAACCGCGCGTGCCGTTTGGTACGCTGATAGAGCGCGGGCTGATTAATCCCGGCACTATGCTTTACTCCGCCAAGGGCCATCACATGGCTCAAGTCTGCGCGGACGGCAGCCTGATTACCGATGGGTTCCAAGGCTCTATCCATAAAGTCGGCGCCCATGTTACAGACGCGCCGAGCTGTAATGGCTGGACATTTTGGCATTTCCACACCCCTCAAGGCCCCACACAAATTGACGCCCTTCGCAGTATCATCCGCCAAGAAATGGCCGTTGTGGGATAGCTAATCGCAGAATTATTGCATTATTATGCCGGCCTATGATTATTCATGCGCCGGCCTTTTATATGCCCAGCACAAAATTCACCGCCCGCCTTAAAGACGCAGTTTGGACAAACGCAGCGGCATCCGAGCGAGGGTTACCTATTATCTTTTGTTTTACGCTTCGGATGCTCCAAGACACTTTGCTTGGAGCGCCGCCATAAAGGCAGCGCCGCTACGCGATTAGCTTTTTTACAGCTCTCGGACAGCCATTGAGTCTAGGCCATCTCGGCTCTCACCGCTCTTGCGGGCCTTCCCGCAACAGACAAGAGGTACAGCCGGACGCAAAGGACGTTACGCCCCTGCGCGGTCGGCACCAATCATCCCGTCATAATGAAG
>CALFVT010000008.1 GCA_937928165.1 uncultured Caulobacterales bacterium | reverse complement strand
CCCCGACAAGACGCGAAGCGCAGCGGGCCGTGCTGCCAGATACAAAATGCTCAATCAGTCGCAGCTGCTTTGACCAACTTAATCGGCTCTTCCTCATAGTCCCTCATAACACATAAAATGCATTATCTAGGACAGCCCCTTTTTTAAATATCTTTTTTAGGTTAAGCGAAGATAATAAAAGTATATCCGAAACAAATTATTGTAATAAAGAGCTAAGGCCATCAACGCCTCTTTTTATTTTACACGGCGAAGATGATAAAACCGTACCGTTACTAGATTTAGAGGCGTTTTTAGATCGTAATAAAAGTAACTATCACCTTCAAATTATAGAAAAGGGTGATCATATAATGAGTAACATTGACATGACCCCTTATTTGAATGAAATCATCACATCTATCGAAAAGGAATAAAATAACCTTATCTATCAGCCTCCAGAGGCATAATGTAGTGATGGACGCATCAAATCATAATATTATACGAAATCTGTTTACGGCTTTACGGTGTCTTTCTTAGAACGACTCGAGGGGACTGTTATGAATCGCTGCCGTCAAATTAATTACAAACTGCTCGCAAGAGTTTAATATAAATTAATTATCATACGGCAATGAAAGATAGTGGTTTAATCGTCTAAAGTCATAAGTATAATTTGGTGCTGTATTGCCAACATCCAATCATTAATTAATCAGGATTATAAATGACTCTAAAATACATTATAATGACAAGCCTATTCATCCTAATGGGACATAATGCCCAAGCGCAGAATAATAAGCTGCCAACATGGAGTAATCCCGATAATCTTGACGGAACTTGTTACTATGACGACGATGGAGCTCTTGTTATAAAAGGCAATATTGGAACTAAGATATATCTCTGTTTAGATAAAAACTATAGAGATGATACAGAGACTATCATTGTTAATTCAAGCGGTGGGAGTGCGGTTTACGGTATTTTTGTAAGCCATATTTTACAAGACAAGAGCTTTAAACTGATAATTGATAAACGTTGTAATTCAGCTTGCGCGTTACACATCATTCCCCATGCAAAAGAGTTATATGTCCCTAAAGATGCGGGGATTGTTTTACATGGAGCCCCTATTTATTCTCATACAGCCGAGGAAAAAAAACGCACTATTGAGAATATGATACGAAATGGGGATAGCCCATATGAAGCGGAAAAAAGTTTTCAACGTCAAGAAAAATATGGACAAGAAGATCAAATTTTCGCTGAAAAAATTCGCAAGAAAGCCGGAACAAAGACTGGATGGCTCATGCAAAAGGGGCAATGGATTGATCAAAAAGCCGATAATATTGTGAATGATAAATTCTATGTTTGGTTAGAACAAAACGATGTCAACGGCCTATTAGTTGATCGCCTTATGCTCGAAACCTGCTTGCCCAATGTCACAATAAAAGAGTTCTACGGCCCATCGCACCCTGAAATAAAAAAAGATACTAAATTTCAAGATCGGATAAAAAAGGCTAATTTAGCTATTCGTCCTTATGCACGGTGTTTGGATACAGATAGCCTTTAACTCACTTGTTAAAAGCTTGCATTTCCGCGTAACAACACAGCCATAAAAAAACTCATGGATAATCCATGGGCTTGGTACGATAGCGGCGCTACGCCGTTATATCAGATGCGCTTATAGACCCGGCAATTTCGCACGGGAGGGACGCTTTGTGATTTTCACGTCTTGCCCACCTGTGGCGGATTGGATAGCCCGCAGGCGGCGCTCTTCACCTTCCGCGTCGAGAGGTTGTCCGTCTGCAGTTACGGCCTTACCTTCACGCCAGAAAAGGACTTGATCTGCAAAGCCTTGGGTTTTGCGCTCCACCGCGTTTTCGCCGTCAATCACAATACGGATTTCTTGGTTTGCCCGTGACACGCCCGCTTTGGACATAAGGACAATTTCCCCTTGGCTAGGCTCTGCGGCGTCAACGTCACCAATCAGCGCATCCCGCGCCGCTTTTTGGGAGTAGTTATTCTCAGCAGAGCTTTCACCGACTTTAGGCGGACGCAGATTATATTCCGGCGGCACAATAAGCGGCGCTTTGGTTAAAATATTAAATTCATTCGGCGTTGACTTTGTCAGGCCCAAAGCCTTTGTCGTGCGCGCGCAGGCCGATAAATTAAGCCCCAGCCCCGCAATAGCCGCGATCATAAGGGAGGATTTTAACGAGATTGCCATGTCCGACTCCATAAACTTTTGCTTTGTTTAGACGATGAATCCACGCCCGCCAAGTGAAGAACTGTTTAAGATTGGGCTTTATCTTTATAATCGACCCAAAACCCAGCCAAGAGAAGCCCAATTACGCCGCATGTTATAGCGCTATCGGCGATATTAAACACCCAAGGAAAAAAGGGGATGAGCTGCTCGACACTGATAAAATCAGTCACGGCGCCGTAAAGGGCGCGGTCAATGCCGTTTCCAATCGCCCCGCCGATGATGAGGCCAATGGACAAGCGTGTCATAGCATCTTTACTGCGGGCGAGCGCATACCATAATACGCCGCACATAACCGCCGCGAAAATCGTCAGGCCCCAGCGTTTTAGGCTCGAATCCCCCGATAGCATGCCGAAGCTTACCCCTTGATTACACACTAAGGCCCAATCAATCACCGGGCCGATATCTTTGAATAAACCCGGGAACGGGTTAATCTCGCAAATATTGGCGGGAACCTCGAACATGGCGATAATCGCATATTTGCTCCATTGATCCAGCGCGATGACAATCACCGGTATAATAAGGGCATAGAGCCAATAATGACGGTAAATTTTCATGACCTAACGCACCGCATCATAGGCCGCCACCGCCGCCGCGTCGCGCGGCGTAATATCGGCATCCCCTTCAGGGGCGAAATATTTCCAAGAGCGTTCACATTTACGCCGCCCCGCTTCTGCCTTCAAATCTGTAACGGTGATCTCATCCGTGCCGCCTATGAGTGAGCACTCACTTACAATGAGTAAATCTGCGAGATTATCCGACGGCTCCGCTGGATGTGCGTAATCATTATCCAATGACACTCCAAGGGCAGTAAGGGCCGCCGTGAGGTCCTCCGTCATTGGCGCGGTAATCCCTGCCTCAAGGCTTTTGCCGATTACGTCCGCCTTGCGGAGCGGTTCAATGGTCTCCGACACAGCGCTGCGGAAGGCGCGGAGCGTGTCCATATGGGCCGCCAATTCATCATTACGCCATTCATTGGGTGCATCAGGGAAAAGTTCCATGTGAACGGAGGCATCCTCACTCGGGAAGCGCCACTGCCAGACTTCTTCGGCGGTAAAACACATCACTGGCGCAAGCCACACCGCGAGGCGGCGAAAAACCGCGTCCACGACCGTTAGATGCGCGCGGCGGCGCAGGCTGTCTTTTGGATCGCAATAAGAACTATCTTTGCGAATATCGAAAAAGAAAGACGACAGCTCCAGATTGACGAAATTATACAGCGTGTTGAAAACCGCCTTATGGTCATGATCGAGCACAGCGGCGCGGTGCATCTCCGTAATCTTAGACAGCCTATGCAGCACCCATTTTTCAAGGGCGGGCATATCCGCATAATCCACCGCATCTTCGCCGGACCAATTCCCAAGCGCGCCAATCATATAGCGCAAGGTGTTACGGATTTTCCGAAAGGCATCGACATTGGTTTGGATGATTTCCTTACCGATTTTCAGATCATTATCCGTATCGGAACTCGCCACCCAGAGGCGTAGAATTTCCATACCATATTGCTTGCCGATTTCTTCGGGGCTCATGGTATTGCCGAGTGATTTGGACATTTTAATGCCCTTAGCATCAACCACAAACCCGTCGGTCATCACGCCTTTATAAGGCGCTTCCCCGTAGATCGCACAGCTTTGCAAGAGCGAACTTTGGAACCATCCCCGATGTTGATCAGAGCCTTCAAGGTAAAGATCAGCAATATCGGGCAAATCATCGCGCTGCTTCAGGCAAAAAGCGTGAGTACAGCCGCTATCAAACCACACATCAAGAATATCTGTGACCTTCTCCCATCCCGCGTTATCATCAGGCATCAGGGCATCCAGCGGCGTATCAAACCATCCATCGACGCCCTGTTCCCTCACCGCCGCCAAAATACGCTCGTTAATCGCGTCTGCATCGGCACGGTCCGTATGTAGCTCCCCATTGGGGCCGACAATCAGCGTAATCGGAACGCCCCAAGCCCGCTGCCGGCTAATCAGCCAGTCAGGACGATCGGCCACCATGGTGCCAATGCGGTTTCGGCCCCGGTCAGGCCAAAACTTTGTCTCAGCAATCGCTTTAAGGGCCTTTTCGCGAAGTCCGTCCTTGGACATAGAGATAAACCATTGCGGCGTGGCGCGGCGAATAACGGGGGCTTTACTCCGCCAGCTATGGGCATCACGAAGCATCATAATGCCCCGCGCCAGCAGGTTCCCACATTCCACAAGCGCCTTAAGAACCTCGCCGTTAGCTTTACCATCCTGCCCGCGTTTCTTGGCAGGTGATGTACGGATCACATCTAGCCCTTGAAAACGCGCCGGCATAACATCGGTATAGCAGCCCTTATCATCCATGGTCATAGGAACAACGGGATCAATGCCAAGGGATTCAAGTTTCATCTGATTGGAAATCCAGACCACATAGTCATCCTCACCATGGCTAGGGGCCGTATGAACAAAGCCCGTACCCGCATCGGCCGTGACGTGAGAGCCTTCGAGCATGGGCACAGGGAAATCATATTTGCCCTCTGCACCCTCCATGTCTTTCAGAGGGTGGGAGAGGACAAGCCCATCAGGGTTAACATCCGACAAACGGTTCGAGGATTTAATTAATCCCGCTTTGGCCACAACGTCCCATAAATCATCAGCGACGATCAGCTTATCGCCGGGTTTTGACCACGGCTCAAACTCGCTCTCTTCCATCTCGGTGACTTCATAGAGGCCATATTTGATTTTGGCCGAAAAACTCACGGCGCGGTTGGCTGGAATCGTCCACGGGGTGGTTGTCCAGATAACGATAGACGCATCTGTGTGATCACCATGCCGAACAGGAAACTTCACATAAATCTGTGTCGCTTTGCCCTCTTTATATTCGACTTCCGCTTCCGCGAGGGCGGTTTGCTCGACGGGGCTCCACATGATGGGCTTTGAGCCGCGGTAGAGCTGTCCTGATTTCGCGATCTTGAGCAATTCTTCGCAGATCACAGCTTCGGACTCGGGTTTCATCGTCAGGTAAGGATCATCCCAATCACCGATCACGCCGAGGCGTTTAAATTCGGCCTTTTGGATATCCACCCACTGGGCCGCATATTCACGGCAGCGAGCGCGAAATTCGGACGGCGGCACATCATCTTTGCTGCGGCCTTTACTTCGAAATTCTTCTTCGACTTTCCACTCAATCGGCAGGCCGTGGCAATCCCAACCCGGCACATAATTGGCGTTAAAGCCCATCATTTGATGGGCGCGGTTTATAATGTCCTTATGGGTTTTATTCAGCGCCGTGCCCATATGAATATGGCCATTGGCATAGGGCGGCCCGTCATGGAGCGTCCATTGCGGACGGTCTTTAGACTGCTCCCGCAGTTTTTGGTAAAGGCCGATTTTATCCCAGCGTTCAAGCCACTGCGGCTCGCGCTTGGGCAGACCCGCCCGCATGGGAAAATCGGTTTTTGGTAGGATAATCGTTTCGCTATAATCGCGCGGCGTTGAGGTTTCACTCATGGGTATCTCGGATATTTAAAGGTCAATAAAGAGGTGAATAAGGGAGTATATCCCGGCACGCCTAGCCGCGCACCGGGCCAATAATTCGAGATGATATCACCCTAATATGGCCCTGACTTAACATAAATTCCGATTAACATAGACTGGTTACAAGTCAAAGCCTTTCAGCGGATAAAAAAGAGCTTATTGATTGCGCAGTCTGGCCGCCCGCTTGCGTATATTTTCAATCCGCTTTTCACCAAGAGGGTGAGTGGATATCCATTCGGTGTTAATTTTTGATTTTTTCGGCGCTTTCGTTTGTTTTGGGTTTTTAATTTCAAGGCTTGCGTCAAGATCTTCACGGCAATCATCATGAACATCTTTTGTTTTTACAAGCGGGTCGAGGTCAATCTCATCAATCACGATTCCTCTATCTTCTGTTGCCACTACGTCCTTAACACTTAAAGGCGTATCTGTTTCGTCTTTGATCTGTGTATTTTCCGCATCAGCTTGTATATTGATATCCTTGGCACTGCATAGAGGAAGATTATCTTCATATAACGTATCAACATGAACGTGGTCTTTAATACGTTCAAAAAGCTTGGCCATTGCAGCGGGATCTCGTCCCGTTTCATATAAAAGGTCAACAGCAAAATTATCCGATTCTGTCTCATTCCTACGCGAAAATGACAAAGACAAAAGCGCACTCCCTTCGACAATCACATCTTCAACAATCGCACCGGAATCCCCGGCTATCAGCCCCAACATCGCTGCAAGGCCCAAAGCGCGGTATAAACGGCGCAAGGAATGTTCCATCTCAACATGGCCTATTTCATGCGCCAATATCCCGGCAATCACATCGTCATCATTTGGGAACATGTCTACCAAAGCATCCGTAATAACAATCGTACCGCCAGGCAAAGCAAAGGCGTTTGGCCCCATCCGTCCGCCGCGAAATAAAAGTTCATATTGCGGCCTTCGTTTTTTGCGGTGGCTCTCCCCTTTTTCTAAAAGCCCCTCAAATATCAAGGAAATCTCTGCTTGTCGTTTATAGGATATATGACTTTCTCTTGTCGTCAGTTTATCAAATGTTTTAATGGCCGATTTGTCCATTTGTTGAATTAAACTCGTAGGCGTTAACCCTAAGGCCAAAATAATAATAAGCGGCATGATAAGGCGATATACAGCAAAGGTCACAACTGGCAGAATTAATGTTATTGGTAATAAATGCGGGCCAAAGCTTTCGGCAGACGTTAGTAGGTGCCATTTTGATTTCGGCAATATAGCCGCCATAGCTTCAAGATCATCACTTTGAAACAAACCTCCATCGGGCAAATATATCTTTTGCGGTAAAGAGCCCAAAGGCGGCTCTATTTTTAAATCTGAGAGGGAGCCGAAATAATTCTCCCCATCAGCGGTGAGTGAAAAGCTCTGCGCGGCGTGATCAATATAAAATTCGCCCAAAACATGACGGCCAGATCCTGCTTCGAAAAACATGCCTATAACAGGCCGGTCAGAGTGATCATTCATCATAGCCCCACGCCTATATTAATGCCATCAATATCAACATATTCACTTGAAATAACGCCGACTTCATCCCCTACATCACCAGAATAAACGTCTAATGCCTCTTGAGATATAAGCGTGGTACATGACGCGAGATAACGGGCGATGCGCACCCGCGCCCACGGCGTCATAAACCCTAAGCTCAGAAGAATAAGAACAGCGTTTGACAAGACAATCCCAATATATACACGCGCCTTAACCTCTGAACAAAACTCATGACAATTATCAAGGTCCATGTTATTAAAAGCGAGGTTTCGAAGACGGGCTTTGTAAAACAATGAGGCCGGCAGAATAATAATATACCATATCATTAAAATTGCAAAAAAACCTAATTGTACATTGCTTGTTGACACCCTAAAATTAAATATTAAACCGCCTGCTGCCATAATGGATAAAATTAAAATAACGAGAGCAAACATGGCGATACCAATGGCCAAGGCAATAAAATAAGCTTTAAAATAAGGCCCTGATTGGGCTTTATGATTAAAGCGGCGGTTCCCATAAATGTACCCACCGATTACAAATCCATGCCGTTCTTGCGATTTAAGCGGGGTCAGAAAATATACTGTCAACACCGTAAGAATTGGCAAGAGAACAAAATTCCAAAAAGCCTGCCCATAATTTCCGTCAAAATTAAACCGAATATTCCGATAAGAAGATACCCGAGAATTAAAGCGCAAGGCCCGGCAGACGAGGAAAGGTAAAACAATAAAAAACCCAAGAAACAAAACATAATAAAGCGTCAATGAGACATATTGAGATACAGAAAGTAATGAAATAATAATCAGAACAATCACCCGTCCAATTAAAATTTGCACCCCCCGCGCATGGTAAGAAAAGTTCTGGCCATCAATATATGTATTACCATAAAAGTATTTTTTATCCCGAACCTTAGCCCATGCCCCGTAAACACCAAGGGTCGCGATAGTTAAAAGAACATTGATAATCCAAATACCGTAATATTCTTTTGCATCACCGCGAAACTGTACCAGATACTCTGTCTGATCCCCATTATGGTCTGTTTCTAAAACAGCTTCCATTTATGTTATCTCCCCCCACGGTCAATATGCACGGCCACCTAAGCAAAACTCACCGTAAAAGTGAAGCTCTATTTTTGGCTGTCTAAAATATCACGCTTTATTCGCGTGAGAGTAAAGCCGATATTCCGCGGGCGTTTTTCCTTTGGCAAAGCTGACAAGTGCGCACGGTAGGCCGCTTCGTAACGGCACAGCATATCCATATGCAGGCTGCGGATCATCATCATATGCCCGCCCCGAAGCAAGCAATAATAAATCGCCGCAAAACCGATTAACGTCGCCGCTTGATCCCGTAGCTGCCCATTAGAGAGCCCTTGGCATAGCAGCAGCCCCGCCAATAAAGCCGCTGCCGAGGGGCCGACAACCCGCAGTAGCCATACCCGCAAAGATAAATAATGATATTCAATTTGCTCCGCTGTCATAAACTAGCTACGCAAAATGCCGCCTATAGGTTTGGGATATCAGTCATCGCAATATGACAAGGATGCTCTGATATCCGCTTGAGCCATAATTTGATATGCGGGTAAGACGCCAGATCAAAGCCGCCCTCATCCGCCACATGAGTATAGGCATAAAGTGCAATATCGGCAATCGTCGGGCCCGCGCCGACAAAATAAAGATGGGTCTCTAAATGGGTTTCCATAATATCCAAGGCGGCATAGCCCTTGGTCATAAGGATCGGCAGTTCGGCACTACGGTTATCCATAAAATAATTGCGAATAAAGCGCGCTACGGCAATTGAGGGCTCATGTTTATATTGCTCGAAAAACATCCATTGCAGGCATTTCGCCCGATCAAAGGCGGAGGCCGGAAAATAGGGCGTGCCGTCTGCGAGGAAATATAAAATCGCACCGCTCTCTGCAATATGGCGGCCATCATTTAATTCAAGTAGCGGAATTTGCCCAGCCGGGTTTTTCGCTTTGAAATCATCTGTCTGGGTGTCTCCAGCTATAATATCCAAGCCAATATGTTCATAGGGTAAATCTAGATAAGAGGCTAAAAGGCGAATTTTATAGGAATTACCTGACGGTAAATAATCATAAAGTTTCATATACAGGCTCCTCTGCCGGAGTCTATATAGAGTTTTATCGGTCGGGTCTATGCGGCGCGTCTACACTGCGCCTTACAAGGCATAGTCAAATCACTCCAGTCTGGATTTTGACGCTCGATCAATGCTTGCACCCACTCGCGAGACGCGCCGCGCAAAGCGCTCACTCGTGCTGCGGCTTTAGATGCATTTTCAAAACGCTCCGCATAAATCAGCTTGTCAATACGAAAAGCGGCTTGGCTTAAATGGCCGGACCTATGTTCTTTCAAACGTTTTTTAAGGTCAGACGTCGCATCAATGTAAAATGGGCCGAAATCCTGATTCGTTAGGATATATAAGTAATGATTTATCATAATTTGATCCTATTGCAGATACGTGAACAAAATGTGAACATTCATATAGACTCTTTTATACTTACCCACAAGGGAAAAACAATTTGTGGACAATAATTCCGTAGCTGTGAGAATAAAGTTAACAAAAGATTAATGGCCCTATCACCGGTTTGTGTGTAAAATGTGAGTGGTCTGCCGCCGCAAAATCACGCCAGCAGGCCTTTGCCAAAATTCCACATAAAAAACCTATATTTTGCAATTATATAAAGCTTCTTAATATCCTCACGCGAGGATAACTACATCGTTAATATCCTCATAGACAGTATAATATTTTTGACATTAAAAATGAGAAAGGTGTGGATGCTTATGTCATTTTAGAACAACAGCCGAACCATGATTCTAACTTATCCACAGACTGTTAATATAACCCTATACACAAAATAAGAGAGCGCAGATACCTCAACCCGACCACAATTAATGTGCAATATGACATAAAGTTTATTAGGCATCTATTTGGGTTAATCATATGACCTTATTAATATTGTTTACATGGAGTCCAAAAATGAAACAGATTAAAACATTACTTATTATTGGCACAGCCGCCGCAGCTTTTGCCGTAACGCCAGCCATTAACGCCCAAGTCAGCAGCGTCAAAGACCAAGCAGTAGAAATTGTTAAAGTGGCCGCTCAAGATAAAACTTATGGAAGTGGCACAAAAGGTAAAACTGAAAGAGCCAAGTCATACGGCAGTGATAAAGCTGAAGGCGAAGCCGCTAAAGTTAAGTCTCAAGCAACTGAAAAAGCCAAATCTTATGGCAGCGGCACAAAAGATGGTGCGGTTGAAAAAGTTAAATCACAAACGACCGATAAAACTTACGGCAGCGGTAAAGCCGAAGGCGAAGCTGTAAAAGCGAAAGCAACAGATAAAACTTACGGTAGTGGCAAAGCCAAAGGCGAAGCTGTTAAAGCCAAAGCCACTGATAAAGCCTATGGTAGCAGCACAAAAGACGGCGCTGTTGAAAAAGCAAAGTCATATGGTAGTGGCAATAAAGGAACTGTCAAAACATCTGCTCCGCCTGCTCAGGCCCCTGCAATTTCATGTCCTGCCGGTACAACGGCACAATCAAATGGCACATGTATGATTACAGGCAATTATAAAGTTAACTAAACCCCTGTCGACATTCATTACCAAACCCCGCTATGGCGGGGTTTTTTATTGCACAAATATAATGTTATGACATGGGCAGCGAAATCCCATAAATCTGCTACATATAAGTCCAAATTCAAAGCATTATTCTAGCAAAAAAATTGGGCCTTCCCTTAACAAAACTCCCATCTTTGCGGATATTTGAGGATTATTATTTCACAATAACATAAAAATTTCAGCATCAGAGATAATTGCTCCCTTGTTTCACACGTCCAAAATTAGCAGATTCTTACATGTGCAGGAATACGCGGAGTCTACGGAAATATGGCAATAAATAATATTTCGTCTATTATTGCTCTCATTATCATAGGGTAAACTCTTGCAAGAATTCGTATGTTTTACCTAATCAGGGTGAGCCACTCATCTTCGGTTAAGGTTTCAATTCCGAGTTCTTGCGCCTTTTTGAGCTTGGAGCCAGCCCCCGGGCCAGCAATGAGAATATTCGTTTTTTTAGATACACTTCCCGATACCTTCGCGCCGAGGGATTGTGCGCGGGCTTTGGCTTCGTCCCGGGACATGCGCTCTAACTTTCCTGTGAACACAACGGTCTTGCCCGCTACAAGGCTATCAAGACTAGGGGCTTCAGCGTCTATAATAGTAATATGATTAAGCAAGTTAAGGATCACGGCCTGATTTGCCGCGCCGCCGAAAAATTGCCGCAAAGCCTGCACCTGACCCGGCCCAACGCCGTCAATGCTCATTAATTCGGCGTAGCTATCTGTGCCGATATCTGCCGCCGTAATGGCGCTGTAAAACGCCTCCCATGTCAGGTAGTGCCCCGCAATTAATTTCGCATTACCCTGTCCAATATGGCGAATACCAAGAGCATATAAAACACGGTCAAAGTCAATCTCGCGTGCGCCGTCAATGGCGGCCTTCAAATTGGCCGCAGAGGTGTCGCCAAAACCTTCGAGCTTGGCAATAGCTTCAAAATTTAGGCTGAAAATATCGGCAGGCTCTTTAACCCAGTCTTTATGGTAAAATAGCTCAATTTGTTTCTCACCAAGGCCGTCGATATCAAAGGCGCGGCGGGAGACAAAATGTTTAAGCCCTTCAATGGCTTGCGCAGGGCAGCTCAGCCCATTCGTGCAACGGCGCACAACGTCAACTCGGCCCGTTTTTTCATCCACATCTCGCAGCGCATCCGCTCCGCATATGGGGCAGTTTAGCGGGAGCATGTAATCATCTACCCGGCCTTCGGTATCACCAATTACCCGCAAAACTTGGGGAATCACATCTCCGGCCCGCTGGATTTCAACTTGATCACCTTCACGGATCTTCAAGCGGTTAATCTCGTCTTCATTGTGAAGAGTCGCGTTGGACACAAGCACGCCGCCAACATTCACAGGAGTTAGGCGCGCAACGGGGGTGAGCGCCCCTGTTCGCCCCACTTGCACGTCAATCAATTCAACAGTTGTGATTGCCTTTTCTGCGGGAAATTTATGAGCGACCGCCCAACGCGGGGCGCGGGAAACAAAGCCAAGGCGCTCTTGCAAGGCCAGATCATCAACCTTGTAGACAACCCCGTCAATATCATAACCCAGAGCGGCGCGGCGCTGTAATATGTCATTATAATGATTAATCATCTCCGATGGGCCGCTACAGAGTTTCATATCTTGATTAATTTGAAACCCCCATTCAGACAAGACCTTTACCGCCTCATATTGGGTCTGCGCCAAGGGCGCACTCAGCTCCCCCCACGCATAAGCGAACAGCCGTAAAGGACGGGAGGCCGTGACCGCCGGATCGATCTGCCGAAGGGAACCTGCCGCCGCATTACGCGGGTTTTTATAAGCCGGTTTACCATGTTTTTCTTGGCGCATATTCATAGCGGTAAAATCATCCAGCGCGATGTAAACCTCCCCACGCACCTCAAGGACATCTGGCCAGCCTCTCCCTTTCAGGCGTTTAGGAACATCACCCAACGTACGCAGGTTCGCTGTAATATCTTCCCCCACTTGGCCGTCTCCTCGCGTTGCTCCGCTAATAAGCTCCCCCTTCTCATAACGCAAAGAGGCCGAGAGCCCATCAATTTTAGGCTCCGCCGTGAAAGCTATACCTGCGTCATCCGGCAGGGATAAAAACCGTTTAATCCGCGCGGCAAATTCGCTTACATCCGCATCAGAAAAAGCATTATCCAGCGAAAGCATAGGCAGGCTATGCTTGATCTTACCAAATTTAGACGACGTTTTTGTGCCCACAGTCTGCGTGGGGCTATCCTTGACTATAAACTGCGGAAAGGCGGTTTCAAGCGCTATGAGCCTTTGGCGCAGGCGATCATAGTCTGCATCATCCAAAACTGGATTGTCATCTGCGTAATATTGCGCATCGGCAATACGGATTTCCATAGAGAGTGACTTAATCTCGCGCTTAGCATCCGCTTCTGAGAGCTCATCAATGGGAGTCATTATAGGGCCTGCATAAGCTTACGCGCAGCGGCGCGGGCTTCGTCGGTGATAATTTCCCCCGCTAGCATACGGGCGATTTCTTCTTCGCGGGCCGCGTCTTGGACTTCATTCACACGGGTCGTCGTCATGGCGTCATCACTTTGTTTTTCAATACGGTATTGCTGCGCAGCCTTAGCAGCGACTTGCGGGCTATGGGTTACAACAAAGACCTGACCATTTTGCGACAATCCCGCAAGGCGGCGGCCAATAGCATCGGCCACAGCCCCGCCGACCCCTTGATCAACCTCATCAAACACCATGACGGGGGCACTATTACCTGCAAGAGCCACTTTGATCGCGAGGGCAAAGCGGGACATTTCTCCGCCGGATGCAACCTTATCTAAATGCCCCAAAGCAGAACCGGGGTTTGTCGCCACAATAAATCGGATTTTATCACGACCCCGCGCCGTATCTGGGCCCGTTTCAATATGAGTTAAGAACTTCGCACGGTCCATCTTCAGCGCTGGAAGTTCTGCAATCACTTGCGCATCAAGCTGCTTCGCCGCCTGTTCTCGTGAAGCCGTAAGTGCATCAGCCAATTTAAAGTAATGTGCCTTAAATTTCGCAGCCGTTTTTCGGGCGGCATCAATATTTGCCGTTATATTCTCGGCCTGTTCAAGCTCATGGGCCAGTTGAACGCGGTGCTCTTGTAAAGCGCTGACCATAACGCCAAATTTACGCGCCGCCCCGCGCAGATCAAATAAACGCCGCTCTATGCGGTCAAGCTCTCCTGGCTCGATGTTAAAGGCCGCGGCTGCCATATCTACAGCGCCGCGGGCTTCTTGAAACTCAAGCAATGCCCGATCAATCGCGCCGCTTGCCTCTTTCACCGCTTTGGACGCCGCATTATCCGCCGTCCCAAGTTTTTCAGATAACCGCTCAAGGCTTGATAAAATCGTTCCAAGCTGCCCTTCAACCGGCCCCGCTTCGGATAGAGCCGATTGAGCTTGAGATAGCTCCGTCACCGCCCCTTCGGCAGCTTGTAAGAACTGACGTTGCCGCGCCAAGGCTTCGTCTTCATCAGCCTTCGGATCAAGGCGGTTAAGCTCCGCTATGGCATGTTCAAGAAAAGCGCGGTCATCAGAGGCTTGGTTTTGCTTTGCCTCTAACTCGGTAAGCTGGGCCACCGCGCTGCGCCAGTCATCATAGCTCTTGGCAAGATTGCCTAATAAATTACCATGGCCTGCAAAGCTATCAAGAAGTGCCATATGGGTTGTCGGATCAAGTAAACCGCGCCCATCATTTTGCCCATGAACTTCGATAAGCTGCATCCCCACTTGGGATAGCAATTTTATAGTCACAGGCACATCACAGATAAAGGCTTTACTACGCCCATCGGCCCTCACCTCGCGCCGCAAAGTAATATCTTCGCTGGGGTCGCTGTCTATACCTGCCTGTTGCAGCAGTGAAAATATAGCATGATCTGGCGGAAGATAAAAACTCGCACTACTTTGGGCTTTGTCTGCCCCTTTGCGAACAAGTCCTTTATCAGACCGTGCGCCTGCCGCCATGGTCAGCGCATCAAGAAGTATGGATTTACCAGCCCCCGTTTCGCCTGTCAGGGCAATAAGCCCTGCATCAAAACGAAGATCAAGAGCGTCAATTAAGACGACATTACGTATTGATAAAGACGTTAGCATAACAAATCTCAGGTTACGCTGTCGTGAGCATTAGAACAAGCGTTCGCGCAAACGCCGCCAATATCCTGGCGGTTTCGGTGCTTTGACTTCTTCGTCTAAATTAACGCCAATATCTTCCAATAGCTTATAACTATCTTCATACCATTCCCCATTTGGATAATTATAACCAAGGACAGCGCCGACCTTCTTCGCCTCACCCACAATACCAAGCGTAATATAACTCTCGACAAGGCGGTGCATAGCTTCTTCGACATGAGAGGTGGTTTCATAGTCACGAACAACAGATTTAAACCGGCCAATGGCCGCTAATTGTTGGTTTTGTTTTTGATAGAACCGTCCAACAGACATTTCCTTGCCCGCTAAATGGTCATGGGTCAACTCCAACTTAAGCCGTGCATCTCTGGCATAATCACTATCAGGATAACGGCGAACCACTTGTTGCAGGGCAGCTTCCGCATTCACAGTCGTCGCTTGGTCACGACCCACATCAAAAATTTGATCATAATAATTGATTGCAATCAAGTAATAAGCATAAGGCGTACTTTCACTGCCGGGATGAAGACTTATAAACCGCTGAGCTGTGCCAATAGATTCTTCATATTTCGCATCACGGTAATCAACATAAGATGACATCAATAACGCGCGGCGTGCCCATTTAGAGAAAGGATGTTGACGCTCGACCTCTTGAAACAAAAGTTTAGCTGTTTCCCAATCTCGGCGGTCAACACGTACAAATGCTTGATTATAAATCAATTCTGCTGGGCGTTCAATATAAGCAAGCTCTTCTTTCTTCTTACCCAAGCCGAAAGATGAGCAAGCAACAAGTGTCAAAGCGGTTAACCCAGCAATGATGAATTTGAAAATTTTATTGTCTGCGTTCATAAGGTTACCCGGCAGTGATTCAAATATTTATCCGCGTGTCTTAGACTAAGAATCATCAAGGTAAAAGTGAGAATAGTGTTAGTTTCGCGCTCAAATGCACAGACAAAGGTCTGATAAGGACGTTTACGCGCGTATTCGGGCCTCATCTTGGATAATTTCATGAATGGATGTGTATCGCCATGCGGTTTTATCCGTGATTAAAGCCAAAAGAAGATCATGATTAAGGCCATGCCCACCCTTAAAGGTTGTCACTTTACCCAAAATTGGGCCAGCCATATATAAATCACCCATCAAATCGAGGGCTTTATGACGAACAAACTCATCTGCAAACCTTAGGCCGCCCGGGTTTAACACCCTGTCACCATCAACAACAACTGCATTATCAAGAGAGCCACCTTTGGACAGGCCCGCTGCACGAAGAGCCGCAATTTCATGTTTACGCGCAAAAGTCCGCGCTGAGGCTAGGCGTTCCCGAAAGGCACGCACATCCGGTTCTATAACAAAAGATTGACGCCCTATGGCCTTATCGTCAAAATCAATCGTCACATCAAGAATTAACCGGTCCGCCGGTTCTATAGTACCGCGGCTCTCTCCGCGCGTGACTGTGATCGGTCTTAAAACTTTAATATACTGACGCGGGGCGTTTTGCTTTTTGAGGCCCGTTTTTTCAATTAATTTCAGGAAAGGTTCACTACTCCCGTCCAGAGCCGGAAGTTCAAGACCGTCGACATCAATATAAAGATTATCAATCCCCGCAGCAGCAAGGGCTGCTAATAAATGCTCTACAGTAGAAACGCAGACATCATCACCATTACATATTGTCGAACAATTCGTTACACCCGTTACGACACTCGGATGTAAATAAATTTTGTTATCTCGGTCTTTAATATCTGTACGGACAAAACATATCCCCGTATTTATCGGGGCGGGTCTTAGAGCAATACGGGTGTGATTTCCACCATGCAATTCAACCCCCGCAAAGACGGCAACAGCATGCAGAGTCGATTGTCGTTGAACCAAAATCATGAATTAACTATGCGACAATAAAAAACATGGCTCAAGTGGAGCCATGTTACGAATTGTTTCTTTTTACAGTAATTCACTGTAATTTTCTATTAAATTACAGAAATATTACCTGTTTACAGATGATATTAGTTTTAGGATTTCGCTTTTAACAAGAATGCGGGAATTTCTAATTCATCATCCAGATTCGCTCCAAATAGATCGCCTGTATCCTGCGGCTTTGGCTTAGCATGATATTCACTTGCTATAGGCAAAGACTTCTTATTTCTGAAAAAATCACGGAATGGGCGTTTAATCACACTCGTTTCATGGCTTTGCGGCTGTGTTGGTACAGGACGGGTTTGCGGCGCAAGGCCGTGAGATGATTGCGGCGCAGGCGCAGTCATAGAGGCTGGGTTTTCACGCGGGCGCGGGGTAGTGTGGGCTGCAAAGCGCTCAATATCCGGAACCGGCATAGGCGGCGGTGTCATATTTTGCGCTGCTTCAACTGCTGACATAGGCGGCAAGTCCTCAGTTAAATCCTCAAGCGGCGCGTTGACCTCTGCTTTCGTTTCAATCGGTTGCGTTGTGAAAGGCGTATCGGCGTGCGGAGCATCTCCTGGCGACGTATGAATAGGCGGCGTAAACTTATTTACAGGAGACATACGCTGCGCCGCATAATCAATACCAGATCTTATTGGCGCTTGTTGTGTATTAGCCTCTACGCCTGTCGCGACAACCGATACACGTATAATCCCGTCAAGATCATTATCAAGAGCAGAACCGACAATAATATTAGCGTCTTCATCAACTTGAGAGCGAATAAGCGTAGCCGCTTCATGGACTTCAAATAAAGTCAGATCATCTCCGCCCGTAATATTAATTAAAACCCCTTTTGCCCCCTTTAAAGAAACATCATCAAGCAGCGGGTTAGAAATTGCGCTTTCGGCCGCTTCGACGGCGCGATTCTCACCCGTGGCTTCGCCTGTCCCCATCATCGCCTTGCCCATTTCATCCATCACGGTGCGGACATCATTGAAGTCAAGATTGATTAACCCCGGCACGACCATAAGGTCTGTAACCCCTTTAACGCCTGAATGCAGGACTTCATCGGCCAGCGCAAAAGCACTGGACATTGTGGTTTGGTTCGTCGCAACGCGGAATAGGTTTTGATTAGGAATTGTGATCAACGTATCAACAGAATTATAAAGCTTTTCAACACCTTGCGTAGCAAGATTCATGCGCCTGGAGCCTTCAAATTCAAACGGCTTTGTGACAATAGCAACCGTTAAAATACCTTTTTCTCGGGCTGCTTGGGCAATAACAGGAGCCGCCCCTGTGCCAGTGCCACCGCCCATACCGGCTGCGATAAAGAGCATATGCGCGCCGTCAAGATGTTCCATAATCTCCGGTAGACTCTCTTCAGCAGAACCTTCGCCAATTTCAGGCCGCATACCTGCACCGAGTCCTTGGGTAATGCCTGTCCCCATCTGCACACGCTTGGTCGCACTTGACATATCAAGGGCCTGGGCATCCGTATTTGCAACGATAAATTCAACTCCATCCAAACCCGATGCAATCATATTATTCACAGCGTTTCCACCAGCACCGCCAACGCCAATGACGACGATACGGGGCTTTAATTCTATATTTTTTGGAATTGAAATATTCATGCTCATAGCCTCGACTCGACATTTGCCCTAAAGTTTATGATTAACACTTTGTGTGAATTCGGTTAACGCAGCGTTAACTCTGCCGTTAATTTAATATTTAACGCTAAAAATTATCTCGCAACCATCTTATCAACACGCTAACCCCGCCCCCGGCATAGCGGCGAGTACGAAACTGCCGCCCAGACAAATCCGGCGGCCCCGTAATCGTCTCATTTCGAGTCATAAAATCAAGTTTCATAAGGCCGCAAGCCACGGCAAAATCCGGCTGACTTTGATGGTCTTCAAGGCCCAAAACACTATGTACACGGCCAAGCCTAACGGGCACATTAAATATTGCTGTCACAAACTCCGTTATGCCGTTCAATAATGCCCCACCGCCGGTGAGAACAATGCGCCGCCCCATATAAGGCTCTAGCCCCTTTTCCTCAAGCTGAGCTTGTATTCTCGCAAAGATAACTTCAAGCTGGGCACGAATAATCTCAATCACAAAAGCTTTCGGATGCTCTGCTAGCTGATCGCGTGCACCGACAGGCGGGCATGGTACGCGCTGCGCATCATCAAGCCCAAAAAGAGCCGAGCCATAAATACGTTTAATCCGCTCTGCAGCTTCTGGCGGGGTTGATAAGCCGATTGCAAGATCATGGGTGACATTATTGCCGCCCCGCCCAACTGCGCCGACATGTATAAGCTCATTATGGCGGTAGACGGCATAAGACGTCACCCCAGCTCCTAAATCAATCACCGTCGCACCGAGATCTTTTTCATCATCAGTCAACACCGCCTCTGCCGCCGCTAAAGGCGCTGCATGGGCTGCACCAATTTGGATATGACTGCGTTCAATACAATGGGCTAGATTCCGCAGTGCTCCAATATCAGCCTTAACAAAATGCATATTCACGCTCAGGCTAGAGCCATACATACCCGTTGGATCTTTAATCCCGCGCTCCCGATCAACTCGCCAATCAAGCGGCATCGCATGAAGAATAACACTCTCGGGCTGGGCTTGCCGGATGAGTGATTCACGTTTGAGACGACGCAAGTCACGGTCAGCAATCGCGCCGCTGGCGAAGGCCGTTTCAACTTCCATGCGGTGAGAGGTCAAAGAGCGCGTGGAAACATTCACGCCGACAGAGCGAACTGCAACGCCAGATTTTTTCTCCGCGCGGCGCACAGCTTTACGAATGCCGGCTTCAGCCTTGACCATATCAATTACGGCCCCGGCTTTTATGCCCTCAATAGGCGCTTGCCCCGAGCCAATAATGCGCATCCCAAGCTTCGCATCTTCATGACCAATCAGGCAAACGGCTTTGGACGTGCCAATATCAAGCACGGCACGAATGTCCTTTTCATCATTAGAAGCCCCGAAAACAGATAACATAAAGCTTAGCTCTGCTGCGGATCATGGGGGCGAACGGATATACGGCCCGTAACGCGCAGGTCAATAATATCAATATCGCGGTCAAGCCAACGTGTTTGGCGGTGGTAAGCCGATAAGGTCTTCAGCGCAGGCGCAATATCACCCTCCGGTAATTTAACAGTCATATGGGCCGACATATCAATCATATCCCAACGCCGATCACCCACACGGCGAAAGGTTTTAAACCGCTTGGAAATTTCAGGATAAGCCGACAGCGACTTTAATATATTACCCCCATGCACCGGTGCTCCCGCCCCGATAAAATGGGGCAAATCTGCATAATCAGATATAGCGACGGATTCAATAATAGCGCCGTTTGAGTCGATTACGCTCATTTGCCCCTCATTCTGCCACAGGGCAAAAACATCCCGCTCGATGATTTCAACAACAATACGGTTGGGCCAAAGCCGGCGCACCACTACATTCTCAACCCAGTTTAAATTTTTAACGCGGTTTTGCGCCGCAATAAGATCAGCCTGAAAGAAATATTGGCCTTCATAAATACCGAGCGCTCTCCGTACATCACGCTCGCGCAGGCGGCCTTCACCAACAACGTCAATGTCTTTAACAACAAACCCCGCAGCCATAAGGCGAGTTTGACTAAAGTTATTGATATTTGTTTTTACTACCGGAAGCAAACCCCCCATCCAAAGCGCAATATAAACAAGTCCCATCATGATAAGGGCAACAAAGCCAATCAAACGTAGCATAGCTTTACGGGAATAGCCCGCCGCACGAATTTGCGCCCGCGACCAATTACCAACCCCCCTAAGGTTGGGTTTAATCGGGCTTACCCGCTGATAACTTGCGCGCTCTTTCTCGGCCATGATGCGTCCTCAACCATCCATCGACATAACGCGCCAAACCCGATACCGTGAAAGGCGGCTTGTTCGGGGACGAGTGACGTCGGTGTCATTCCGGGCTGAGTATTCACCTCAAGCATTACGATTTTGTTTACAATATCTGTTAATTCTTCAGAAACATCATCAAATCTGTAATCTGCGCGGCTGACCCCCTGACATCCAAGGGCTTTATGGGCCTTTAGCGCCCAATCCATACAGAGTTTTTGCACATCGTGGGGAATATCCGCCGGAATAATATGCTGGGAGCCCCCGTCCGCATATTTAGCTTCAAAATCATACCAATCAACATTGGGAACAATCTCGGTCACCGCAAGGCTGCGGTCTCCCATAACGGCCACCGTCAACTCTCGCCCCGGAATATAAGCCTCAACAATCACCGCTTCGCCCATATCGGTTTTATTCGCAAGGCGGTGCAGTGGTGCATCGCCTTTTTTGACAATATAGACCCCAACGCTAGAGCCCTGCCCATTGGGCTTCACCACATAAGGCGGCTCAAAAGGATGCGCTGTGGCTACATCACAGCGCGGTATTAATCCGCCCTTTGGTACGGTAATGCCTGCATCCCGCAAAACAGATTTCGCCCGGTGTTTATCCATCGCCAAGGCGGACGCCATTACTCCGCTATGGGTATAGGGCCTGCCGAACATATCCAACACACCTTGTACGCGGCCATCTTCCCCCCAATCCCCATGTAGCGCATTGAATATAACATCTGGCCCTGCCGATTGAAGCTGCTCCCAAAGGTTATAACCGGCATCAATTTCACTGACGCGGTAACCTTCATCTCTTAGCGCTTTGGCGCAAGCTGCGCCGGAAACAAGAGATACATCACGCTCCGAAGACACGCCGCCTTTCAGCACGGCAATATGAAGCGTTTTACTCATGAAAGCCGCCCGATACGTTTAATTTCCCAATGCAAATCAACCCCTTCTTTATCTTTGACCATAGCACGAATAGCCTCGCCGAGCCCTTCAAGATCAGCCGCGCTGGCCTGCCCTGTATTAATCATGAAGTTGCAATGTTTTTTACTCATTTGCGCGCCGCCAACTCGAAAGCCGCGCCCGCCCGCCGCGTCAATAACTTGCCATGCGCCGCGGCCTGCAGATTGCTGTTTATCAGGATTTTTAAAGGTCGACCCCCCCGTTTTTTCGCGGATAGGCTGGCTTCCCTCTCGGCGGTTCGTAATCTCATCAATACGCCCGCGCACGGCGCCCGGCTCATCCGCATAGCCCTCAAATTCCGCGCTGAGGAAAATAAGTTCCGCCGCAGCGCCGCAATGCCGATAGGCATAATCCATGTCCGATACATCCAAAATCTCAAGACGGCCCGAGCGGTCAAGGGCATGAATTGTTTTGACAACATCCTTCGTCTCCCCGCCGTAACAGCCCGCATTCATCCGTAGCGCCCCACCGATTGTTCCGGGAATACCTGCAAAAAACTCAAGCCCGCCAATGCCGTGGCTCGCCGCTGTAAGCGCGAATTTTTTATCCAAAGCCGCCGCCCCCGCGCGCATTTTGGTTTTTCCTAAATTTTTAATTTGGCCAAAGCTTGGCCCCAACCGAATGACAACGCCTTCGACCCCGCCGTCTCTTATGAGGGTATTAGACGCTGCCCCGAGTATATGCACAGGAATATCATCGGGTACGGCACTTAGAAAATGGGCTAAATCCGCATCATCCTTCGGCATAAAAAATACATCAGCGGCGCCCCCAACCCGCAGCCATGTGTAAGGCGCGAGCGGTATATTTTCACGCAAAGTGCCGCGCACAGCAGGTAAATCAGCAAGGGTAATAGCCATATTACCTAAGCCGTCTCAGATTGTCTTCAAGCCCTGCCGCCCAATAGGTAATATCCCCCGCACCAAGGCAGACGATCAGGTCACCGTTTTCTAGCGACGATTTCATATCAGCCGCCAGACTATCCTTTGACGTGCGCGAGACATGACGGTGTCCATGGGCGCGAATGCCTTCGCATAACGCCGCGCTGTTAATCCCCTTTATAGGCGTTTCACCAGCAGCATAAACATTAGCGACATAGACATAATCGGCGTCATTAAAACATTTACAAAAGTCTTCGAATAAATCTTCAAGGCGGCTATAACGGTGCGGCTGCACAACCGCATGGACACGCCCTTTTGCCACTTGCCGCGCCGCTTGAAGGACGGCGGAAATCTCAACAGGGTGATGTCCGTAATCATCAATAATATCAATCCCCTGCCAATGGCCGACATGGGTAAAGCGGCGCTTCACCCCTTCAAAGCCTTTTAGGGCTTTACGGACATTATCTTCGCTGAGGCCGAGCTCCCGCGCGACCGCAATGGCGGAAAGGACATTTTGCGTATTATGTTTTCCTGCCATGGGCAGGAACATATCCGCCCAAACCTCATCTTCGCCGCCTTTTCGAAAGACCACATCAAAGCGTGAGCCTGCTGGTTCGAGGCGAATATTTTCGGCGCAAACATCAGCTTGCGGATTAAAACCATATGTAATCAGCCGGCGGTCTGTCACGCGGCTGACGAGGGCTTGAACTTCGGGGTGGTCAATACACAGCACAGCAAAGCCGTAAAAGGGTAGGTTCTCGACAAAGCTATCAAAAGCCGCGCGCAGGGCATCGAAATCACCGTAATGTTCCATATGCTCCGGGTCGATATTAGTGACAACGGCCACGGTTGGAAACAGCTTGAGGAAGGTACCGTCACTTTCATCGGCTTCCACGACCATCCAATCTCCAAGGCCAAGCTTCGCGTTTGAGCCGTAAGCATTAATAATGCCGCCGTTAATCACGGTGGGGTCAAGCTGTCCACCCTCAAGCAAGGCCGAGATCATGGTTGTGGTGGTCGTCTTACCATGAGTACCCGCTACGCCAATCGCCCATTTAAGCCGCATAAGCTCTGCAAGCATTTCGGCGCGGCGCACAATCGGAATCTGAAGCTGGCGGGCGGCGGTAAGCTCAACATTATCTAGCGGGATCGCCGTTGACATTACAATGGCCCCTGCGCCTTTAACTTGTTCTGCCTTTTGGCCAATAAATATTTTCGCCCCTACTTTACGCAGCCGCGCAACATTAGGGTTTTCACGCAGATCAGAGCCTTGTACGTCATAGCCAAGGTTCAGCAGAACTTCGGCAATGCCGCTCATGCCAATACCGCCAATTCCAACAAAATGGATGGGGCCAATATCAAAGGGAACTTTAGTCGCCAAAGCCGATGCGGTATGAACGGAAGGATCACGGGTCATAGATAACGCCTTGTTATGTTGACGCCAACTCTTTGACAAGCCGCGCGAGATGGGGAGCGGCATCCGGTTTTGCGGTGTTTCGCGCAGCGGTTGCGGCCTGTTTAAGCCAGAGAGAATCATTTAGCCTACTTTCTAAAATATGGGCGAGTGCCTCTGGCGTAAACTCTGATTCTGGCAAAATATCGGCAGCATCACGGTCTTTCAGTGACCGCGCATTAACCGTTTGGTGATCATCCATCGCAATGGCAAGCGGAACAAACAAAGCGGGCTTTCCCATAGCCGCAATTTCTGACACGGATGAGGCCCCCGCGCGGGCAATAATATAATGAGCGCGGGCAAGTTCATCTTCGATATTATGGAAAAATGTCTCGCAGCAGGCCTTAATCCCTGCCGCTTTGAAAACGCGATTAGCCGCTTCCAAACTTTCTTCGCGGGTTTGCTGTACCACATTTAGGCGCCCACGCATATCACCCGGCAGTAAGGCCAAAGCTTGCGGCACGGTCTCGCCAATAAGGCGCGCACCTAATGAACCGCCAATGATAAGCAGATTAATCTGAGTTTGAGGCGAATCATAGCTTTTCGGAATAGCGTCTGAGATTTGGCGGCGCAGGGGATTACCTGTGATCACCCATTTATCTTTCGCGCTGCATTTTTCTAGCACATCAAAGCCGCTCGCGAGGATATTAGCCTGCCCTAATAACGCCCGGTTCACTCGGCCCAATACAGCATTTTGTTCATGGAGCAATGTCGGCAGGCCGAGGCTTTGCGCCGCTCTCACGGCGGGAAAAGCCGGATAACCACCAAAGCCTGCGGCCACATCTGGTTGCCAGTCTTTGATAAATGCTTTGGCTTGCTTCATCCCCTTTAAGATTGTCAGTGCACCTTTTACGGCGGCCAAGGGACGGCGCGGATTAAGGCTCGCAGCAGCGATCGTCAGACGCGCTTGAGCGGGAAAGTTTTGCGCGAGTTTTTCCCCTCGTGCATCGGTAATTAACGCCGTTTCCCAGCCATTTTTTTGCATCTCCTCCGCGAGGGCTTGGGCCGGAAACATATGTCCGCCCGTCCCGCCTGCCGCCAGTAAAAGCCGCTTTACCTTAGACCCCATAAACATAGGCTCCGGGGCGGCGGCGAGTAAAAGCAAGGATAAGCCCGACCGTGAAACATAGCGCCAACATGGATGAGCCGCCATTGGATATAAACGGCAATGTCATACCCTTTGGCGGGGCCATGTTTAAATTCACCGCAAGGTTAATTAACATTTGCACGCCAATCATCATCGCAAGCCCTGCGACGGCAAGTTGGCAAAACGCATCATTCAGGCGCAAAGCTTGGCGAAAGGCGCGGTAGATAAACGCGCCAAGGGTGAGGACAATCACCGCAGAAATAAGAAAGCCAAATTCTTCAACCACTGCGGCAAAAACAAAATCCGTATTCACATCCGGCACCCGGTGAAGAAACACCCCTTCCCCCGGCCCTTGACCCAAAAGCCCGCCATTACTAATGGCTTCAAGACTACGGTCTGTTTGGTATGTGTCCCCGCTATCAGAACTACTAAACCGCTGTATTCGGTCTTTAAAATGCGGCACAGTGAGGTAAGCTCCTAATCCGCCAATAGATGTAAAAGCAAAGAAAAACAACATCCACCCAAGGGGTAGTCCGGCAAAGAAAAATACAGCCGCAAAACACACGGTTAAAAGAAAAGATTGGCCCATATCCGGTTGGCGAATAAGTAGAAAAATAATCAACCCATAAACAATAAAGACAATTAGTTTCCCCGCCACACGCGGATCACGCCGTGTGGCGGTAAACATCCAAGCTGCGAAGACAATAAAGGCCGGTTTTATAAATTCTGAGGGTTGCAAACCTATTGGCCCAACCCGTAACCACCGCGTCGCGCCTTTGACCGTAAAGCCGTGGGTCGAAACTAAAATTAAAGCAATAATACTTCCAATAAGGGCTAAAATGCCAATGCGCCGCGCATTTTGCGGCGACAAACAAGATAAAAAAAGCGCGCCGCCTAGCCCCATAAACACAAAGATTAAATGGCGCATAAGAAAGAAAAAAGGCTCATCTTTATCAATTCGTGCCGCCGCAACGGGGGATGTGGCCATAGAAATAATAACGCCAATCGCTAGCAGGGCGAAAAAAAGTCCCAAAGTCACTTTATCAATACTTTGCCACCATTCAGATAGAAAAGACGGCTTATATTTCGCGGCTGTTTCTTTATCAAACCCATCATTCTCGAAATCATCGGCATCAAAGTCTATGTCGAAACCGACAGAACTCATGCGGCTTGGCCGGCTTTCACCCGTGTTTTTTCCGCCTCAAACATAGCAATAAGCTCTTGGACATGGCTGCGAAATATATCACCTCTGACTTCAAAGTTTTTAAACTGATCAAAACTGGCGCAGGCCGGCGAGAGTAAAATCACTGGATTTGGCTTTCCTGACGCAAGAGCATCTTTCACCGCACACAGCACAGCCTGTTTTAGATTATTGGACACTTTATGCGATATTTTTTCATGGCTTAGAGTTTGTGCAAACGCATCAGCCGATTCACCAATCAGATAAGCCCGGCACACACTGGCCATATCAGACGTTAAATCTTTTAATCCGCCCTCTTTCGCCACACCGCCAGCAATCCAATAAATATTATCATAGGCCCGTAGCGCTTGCCGCGCAGCATCTACATTCGTGGCTTTACTGTCATTAACAAACCGAAGCCGGCCAATCTCGCCAATGGTTTCCATTCTATGGGTAAGACCAGGAAAATTTAGAAGACCTTCGCCAATATCCTTAACGCTAATACCAACTGATTTAGCCGCAGCATAGGCCGCTGCTGCATTTTGCCAATTATGCGCCCCTTCAAGGGCAAAGGCATGATCAAGATTAGCAATTTCTTTAACCTGCCGGCCCATAACACAGTAAAGCTTGCTTTTAATCGCGCAAGCTCCGCGCCCCAAAGAGCGCTGCCCCGAAACAGGTATAATTTTGCGGCCTTTATTATGCGCCATAAGCTCTGTGCAGATACGTTTACCATTTGCATCATCAACACCAATAATAATCACATCTGCATTTGATTGATTATGAAAAATCCGCCGTTTCGCAGCCTCATATCCGGCCATGTCTCCGTGGCGATCTAAATGATCTGGCGATATATTCAGCAGCACAGCCACATCGGCTTTAAGGCTAAAGCTCCGCTCGAGTTGATACGATGATAGCTCCAGAACATAATACCCACCGCGATGTATTGGGTCTAAATCTAAAACGCCCCGTCCAATATTTCCGCCGATTTGTGCATCTTTTCCGGCTTGTTTTAAAACATGACCTATTAAAGATGTTGTTGTGGATTTCCCGTTCGTTCCCGTAATCGCAATAATCTTTGGCCGTTGCTCTGGGGCGCGGGCGGCAATCTCTTGGGCAAAAATTTCTATATCACAAATAATGCGGACACCTGCAGCTTTCGCTTTTTGAGCCGACCAATGAGGTTTAGGTTTATCATGGGGCACACCGGGGGAGAGCAGCAAAGCGTCGATCATATCCCAATCCGCCGCACGGAGATCAATGACGGGAATGCCCGCTTCGCTCGCTGCATGGCGGGCCGCTTCATTATCATCCCACGCCATAACATCTGCGCCGCCGCGCATAAGGCTTTTTGCCGCGCTTAACCCTGTTCGGCCCAAGCCAAAAATCGCGATTCTTTGCCCTTTAAAACTATGCGCAATAATCATCTGTCTTACCTTAGTTTCAATGTAGAGAGTCCGATCAAAGCCAAAATAATAGCAATGATCCAAAACCGAATAACAATGGTGGGTTCGGCCCAACCTTTTTTCTCAAAGTGGTGATGTATCGGGGCCATACGAAACACACGTTTGCCGGTTAATTTAAACGAGGTCACCTGCACAATCACAGAGACTGCTTCGAGTACAAAAAGTCCGCCGATTACCGCCAAGACAATTTCATGTTTAATGGCGACAGCCGTACTCCCAAGCGCGCCGCCAAGAGCAAGTGAGCCTGTATCACCCATAAACACCATAGCCGGCGGAGCATTATACCAAAGAAAGCCCAGACTAGCGCCAATAATAGCGCCGAGAAAAATTGTAACTTCTGCGCTGCCCGGTACATAGGGCACGCCTAAATATTCAGAGAACACAGAGTTTCCAACAAGGTAAGCAATTAACGCAAGGCTCATACAGGCGATCATCACCGGGACAATCGCAAGACCGTCGAGACCGTCCGTGAGGTTCACCGCATTGGACGAGCCAACAATAACAAGGCAGCCAAAAGGAATGAAAAACATGCCTAGGTTTATGGTGTAATTTTTAAGCAATGGCACAGCCAGCCCTGTTGAAAACCCGTCCGGTGTTTGCGGAAAGGCTGTGGTTAAAATATATACCGCCACGGCCGCGATACCGAACTCTAATATGAGTTTAATTTTACCACTAAAGCCCTTGGGGTTTTGCCGCGAAACTTTAAGGTAATCATCATAAAATCCGATTAGCCCATAACCCAAAGTTACAAGGAAAACCGTCCATAAAAACGGGCTTTTTAAATCCCCCCAAAGCAAAACGGAGATTACAACAGAAAGCAAAATTAATATACCGCCCATTGTCGGCGTCCCTGCCTTTTTAATAATATGCCCTTCTGGCCCATCTTCGCGGATAGGCTGCCCCTTACCTTGACGGGAGCGAAGTAAATTAATTAATCGCGGCCCTAAAACAAAGGCAATAATCATCGACGTCATTAAGGCCGCACCGACGCGAAAACTGATATAATTCAGCAGGTTGAAAAGTTGAAACTCGTCTGAATATTGTGATAGCCATTCATATAACATCAGGAAACATCCTTATTATGATGTGAACGGATTAATTTGACCAGCTCCCCAAGCCCGGACGCATTTGACCCTTTGATTAAGACCGTATCTCCGGATTCGATTTCATCTTGCAAGGCTTCAAATGCAAGCTGCGCATCTCTAACCCACAGGCCGCGAAGCGGCCTTGGAAGTGCGCCTCGCAGGGCCCGCATACATTCCCCTGTCAAGATCACTCGCTTAACGCCGGCGGCTTCAATATCAGGTGCTAAGGCTGCATGAATGGCAATTTCGTCCTTACCAAGCTCAAACATATCACCGAGCACCGCCACAAGCCGGCCCCTTGATTGCTGCGCCGCCGCCGATAAGGCCGCCCGCATAGAAACGGGATTGGCATTATAGCTTTCATCTATAACATGAACCGCTTTGCCGTTAATCACCACGTCAAAGCTGCCGCCGCGCCCATGGGGAATGACATAACCTGCAAGGGCTTTTATAGCTGTTTCAATGGAGACGCCGGCCGCTAGTGCCGCCGCAATCGCTGCCGCCGCGTTCATCACCCAATGCGCGCCCGTAACAGGAAGCTCAAGGTTATATTTCGCGCCGCCATAACATATAACGGCACAGCTTTTTTGATCCGTTATCTCTATTTCAGAGACACGAAGTGCGGCATCTTTATGGTGGCCAAAGCTAATAATACTCGCCTGCCGCGTTAAGGCACTTTCGCTAAGGACATCATAATAATCATCATCGCGGTTCAGTACCGCCGTCCCGCCAATAATAAGCCCGTCAAATATTTCTGCTTTCGCGGCGGCGATATCATCAACGCTATCAAAATGCGCAAGATGAGCAGGCGCGATGAGGGAGATAACCGCAATATCGGGCTGTAACATAGCCGATAAAGCCGACAGTTCTCCCGCATGATTCATCCCCATTTCAAATACAGCCCGCTCTGTTTGGCGCGGCATTCTCGCCATGGTCAAAGGCACGCCCCAGTGATTATTAAAAGAGCGCACGGATTTATGCATAGCCCCCGCTGCGTCAAAGATAACGGCTATCATTTCTTTGATTGAGGTTTTACCAACACTTCCAGTAACACCGACCCGCACGGCTTTGCAGCGGCGGCGTGCGGCGCTGGCCATATCTTGCAAGGCTTTATAGCTGTCAGTTACGCGCACATAAGGGCGACCTCCTAAATCAATTTCCGAGAGAGCTGCCGCCGCGCCGCCGGCAAAGGCCGCGTCAATAAAATCATGACCATCGCGCTTATCTTTTAAGGGAATAAATAAATCCCCTGCGTCCGCCTCGCGGCTATCAATAACAACACCTGATATCTGCGCTTGCCCAACGGCTGTGCCGCCGCAGACCATTGCAATCTCAGCTAATGTCCATAACGGCTTTTCCATTACGGCAATTCCTTTAAGGCAGCTCTCACAATTTCAGCGTCATCAAAAGGAAAAACTTCACCTTTAATAACTTGGCCCGTTTCATGGCCTTTCCCCGCAATGACAAGGCAATCATCAGAGCCAAGCCTTGAAACACCTTCCGTTATGGCCTTTGCGCGGTCGCCAATCTCGCTCGCAGATGGACAGCCCGCCATAACCGCTTTGCGGATTAAGGCCGGGTCTTCACTGCGCGGATTATCATCGGTGACAATTACATCCTCCGCCAGTTTATCGGCGATACGGCCCATTTTGGCGCGTTTCCCTGCGTCTCTATCGCCGCCGCAGCCAAAAACAATAATGATCCGGCCCGCTACATGAGGACGTAGCCCGCGCAAGAGCTTTTCAAGCCCGTCTTCCGTATGAGCAAAATCCACAAACACAGGCGCGCCGTTTGAGGTCAAACCCACCCGCTCCATACGCCCTGCCACGCCAGTGAGGTTTGGCAAGGCCGACAAAGCCGTCTTCACGTCAACGCCAGTCACAACTGCAAGGCCGAGGGCTTGCACAACATTTAAGGCCTGGAATTCCCCCGCAAGGGGCACCATGACAGATACACGGTCTCCGAGCACACTTAACGTCAAATGCTGACCACTGGATTTAGGCATGATTTCATTGATGTGAATATCCGCTCCCGTCCAGCCAACACTTAACACTGGCTGGCCGCGCTCTTTACACATGATCAAAAGCTTTTGACCGTAGTCATCATTAACATTAATAACCACCGGCGTTTTCGGCCCTGCAAGCTCCGTAAATAAACGCGCTTTGGCCCCAAAATAATCATCCATATTCGGGTGATAATCAAAATGGTCTTGGGTTAAATTGGTAAAGCCGACCGCTGAAAGCTCTACCCCGTCAAGGCGGTATTGCTTCAGGCCGTGACTTGATGCTTCCATGCCCAAATGGGTAACGCCGCTCTGCGCCAAATCTTGAAGGTTTTGATGTAAAGCTGCCGCATCAGGGGTTGTGTGAGTCAGCGGACGATAACCATTTGGGGCGGTTATCCCCAAGGTTCCAAGAGACGCCCCTGCCTTATGATCTGCCGCCCAAATCTGGCGAAGAAATTCCACGGTAGAACTTTTACCATTCGTCCCCGTAACCGCCGCAACGCATTTTGGCTGCGCGGGAAATAGTCTCTTAGCAAGGCGGCTATAGGCCAAGCGGATATTCTCATTCGTTATAACAGGTACGGATAGCTCCGGCAGGCCCGGTACAGATAAAATAGCGCTCGCTCCGTTTTTAATTGACTGCGGAATATAATCACGGCCATCAAACTGCGTCCCGGGAATCGCAGCAAAAATCATGCCCGGCTTTACCTTGCGGCTATCACTAGTCAGCCCCGTTACGGGCGCATCGCTTGCGCCTTTGATAATCTCGGAGAGCTTCATCGTAGCGCCTCCTGCTGCGCCGCCATTTGCCTCGGCGTTTGCTCCGCTGCCCGCACAGGCTTTTCTGGCAAATCGATCATTGGCGCAATTCGCGCTATAACTCGCCCTGCCGTCGGCGCCGCGTTCCAACCCGCCGTAGCAAATCCCTTTGTGCCCTCAACGGCTTTGGGCTCATCAAGGGTTATCATGACCACGTAATTCGGATCCCATTGAGGAAAGGCGCCAACAAACGATGTGACAAGGCGGCGGGTATCATAACCCCCAACCGCAGGCTTATCCGCCGTCCCTGTTTTTCCCATAACCCCAAGGCCCGGCACCTCTGCATTACGGCCTGTCCCATCAGTGACAACAAAGCGCATAAGATCAGCCATATCTCGCGAGGTTTGTTCGGAAATAACACGCCGCATAATCGGCCTATGGGCAGAGTCGGCTTTTGATAAAGTCGGCGCTATATATACACCGCCGTTTAAGATACCCCCTATAGCGGAGGCCAAATGTAGCGGCGTGACGGAAATGCCGTGACCATAGGATGTCGTCACAACCGAAATATCCTGCCAATCTTTGTGATATTGCGGCCTTTCTTGACCGCGTAGCTCTATGGGCGTTTTTTCAAAAAACCCTAAGCTTTTAAAAAAATCTTGCTGCATATCCGCCCCGCCACGAAGCGCCATAAGCGCCGTGCCGCGGTTGGAGCTTTCAGATAAAATATGCGCCGCATCAAGAGGTACTGGGCTATAATGGTCATCATTAATAATTTTTCTTTGCACCGTAAAAGCTTTATGCACAGGGAACGCCTCATCCAAGGTTGTCACCCCCCGATCGAGCGCCATAGCGACGGTTAGGGGTTTAAAGACTGACCCTAAATCATAAGTGGCATTTACGGCCCTATTTTTCTCTTTATGCGGCAATATTGTGGCGCGTATATTCGGATCATATTCCGGCGCAGACGCCATACCTAAAACTTCACCCGTTTTTATATTTAGGACAATTCCCGCCCCCGCATCGGCATTAAACCGCGAGACCGCTTGTGCAAGCTCATCTTCAAGTGCTTTTTGCACCCTTAAATCTAACGATACTGTCTTTGGCGGTGCATCCTTAGCGGTAATGTCATCATTAAAGCTATATTCCACACCGCTTTGCGGTTTTAAATCTACGTCGACAAAACCTAAAACATGGGATGCAACGGCCCCATTTGGATAGCTGCGCATCGGTTCTTTTTTCGTAAACACCCCAGGCAAACCACTGTCAAGCAAGCGGCGGCGCTGCTGCGGGATAAGGCCGCGCATTAATCTTACTTCATCGCGCCTTACACTTATGCGGCGCAAAATATCATCAGGATTTAAATCCGGAAATAACGCCACTAAACCCGCAACCGCCTCACGCTTATTCAATATCTTATTGGGCCGTGCATAGAGGGCGTAATTATTAATTGTTGTCGCCAATAAACGCCCATTGCGATCTTGAATGTCGGCGCGCAGCTCAAACACAGCATCATCGCCGCCCCCAGGCCTTGGCGGTTTGGTTAACAGCGCCACTTCCGCTAGGCGCAGTACAATCAAGAGCAAAGCAAAGGAAAAAACAGCTAAGCCAATCCATATACGAATACGACCCTCTGCAATCATTTTATGATCGCTATCTTCAATTTTGTGGTGACTCGTTAAAGGCGCTCCGTTCATTTTGGCGCCTCCGTCTCGGTAATTGACAAAACTTTTGTTTCGGCAGCATCATCACGTAAGGCAATCATCGCAACGGCAGACAATCCGCTACCCGTGCCTTCATATTGCACAGGCTCAAGCGCGAGCATTTCATTTGCCAATTCCGATATTCGATCACCACGCTCTAAAAATATAATCTCAGCCCTTAGCAGGTTGATCGACTCTTCTTCGGTAGCAATTTTCGCTTTTAGGGCACGGACATCTTTACGAGCGGATTGCGCCATGGTTTTAAAATTATACAGCACCGCCAAAAGTGACAGACCGATAATAATCATAATTGTCCACACAACACGCTTTGCAATCACGTTGCGGCGACGATAAATAACCGCGCTCATGAGGCACACTCAAAATCTGAAAGCTGCATGATTTGCGGCAAGACAGCGTCAAACACATCAGTCTTTGCCGCAGCTTTGCCGCGAATAGCATATCGCAGCTTTGCCGAACGGGAGCGTGGGTTCTCGGTAATTTCATTTGCGCTAGGCTTGACCACCCCGCGTTTCGGCGTCGTAAACTGTGCAGGTTTTGCAACAGCTTCGTTTTTAGGCATATAGCGCGATCCGCCCGTCACTTCGCCGGAGCGGTCACGTAAAAATTGCTTGACCATTCTGTCCTCAAGGGAATGAAAGGTCACGACCACCAAACGCCCACCCGGCTGCAAAATTCTTTCTGCCGCACGTAAGGCCCTATAAAGCTCCCCAAGTTCATCATTAACATAAATGCGTAGTGCTTGGAATACGCGGGTCGCAGGATGAATTTTACTACGGCGGCCGATGGCTTGTTCAATGACCTCTGCAAGGCGATCTGTGGTGGCAATAATTTCCTCATCGCGGATGCTAACAATCGCACGGGCAATACGCACCGCATGCCGCTCCTCACCATATATTTTGAAAATAGTAATTAGATCTTCTAACGGCAATTCCCGAACAGCATCTGCCGCGCTTACCCCGCTTTGGGACATACGCATATCCAGCGGGCCAGAGCGCATAAATGAAAACCCCCGTTCCGCTTGGTCAAGCTGCATGCTGGACACGCCAATGTCAAAAATAATCGCATTAATCGGTTGTGAAAACTCTAGTTCATCCAATTTTGAAAACGGCGTTTGAATAAGCCGCAGACGCCCCTCATAGGCGGCGCTCAAAGATGTAGCACGGGGCTTCACATTCGGATCACGGTCAAGACCGATAACATAGCAATCTGCCGCTTGAAGTAAGGCTTCAGAATATCCACCATTACCAAAAGTCGCATCAATATAGGTCTCCCCAACCTTTGGCGTCGTCGCCGCTAAAACTTCTGGCAACATAACAGGATAATGCGGGCGGTTCACGACAGACCACCTTTAGGCGTCTTAATATTCTGATTAGCACCAAGGTGATGCAAATGCGGAACAGCCTCAAATTGAATATTTTGCGCCGCAGATTGACGGGTTTGCGCATTCCAAATCTGAAAGCTGTCACCCTGCCCAACAAAAGCAATTTCACCATCAACACCGAGACGTTCTAGCACATCTTTCGGCATAGTCACGCGGCCATTGCTATCAAAACTGAGTTTGCGCGCCTCACCAAAAAAGGCATTTTGAAGCTTATCACGTTCTTTCGAATAAAGCGGCAGAGCCCGGATCGCGTTTTGCATTTCCAACATATAATTATAGCCCGCAGCTTCGAAAAACGCACCACCGTTGAGCGCAGGCCAAATGATAACCCCGTTAAAGTCTTCATGCGTCGCCGCCATACGAAAATCAGCCGGCACAGACACACGGCCTTTCGCATCAAGACTGTTAACGATCGTCGCTAAAAACATGTTTTCCCAGAACCTCTCCCGATAGGTCTCATATGGGATAGCATGGGTTTATATGGGTTTCAATAGGATTTATACTTTATAAAGCATAAATTTTAACCATAATAAAAGTCAAAAAACCGGTAGTTTTAACAGGCTTATTCGGAACTTTCGCCGCCAAGGCCGCTTCTGTTGTTGCGCAATATATTCTGCACAAAGACTATAAGACATAGGTCCATATTTCAGAGATTTTTTATAAAATAAAAGCATGAAAAAATTCATTAAACAGTATGTTTTTAAGCCAATTTTGGCCGCCATTCTATTGCTCAAAACTCATGCATAGATCACCCTTACACTGTAATAAAAATTAAATAAGACGTACTTCTATTTTATAGTTAATCAATATCAGAACCAAATTACAAATTATTATCTTTCAATAACTTAGATATGTTTAATAAAGCTTATTGTCTTTATTAAATTCACCACCCTCACACTTAAATTAACTGTGATCAATACATCACAATTCTCTCAATATAGTCATTGAACTTATCTACACAGCAGGCCATAAGACTGTTCGGAAACTAAGGAACATCATGGACATATTGCTTAAACTCCAAGGCTTATTTGGCCTCTTTGTCTTTGCCTTTATTGCATGGAGTTTAAGTGACAATCGGCGCCAATTTCCACTACGCCTTGTTGTAATTTCCACGCTTGTTCAATTCTTTTTAGCGCTCGCTTTACTAAAGATTCCGCCGGTAAAGGCCGTCTTTCAATGGCTCAACCAAGGGGTGCTTGCGATTGAGACTGCTACCGCCGAGGGGTCTAAATTTATTTTTGGATATATCGCAGGCGGCCCACCGCCCTTTGACATAACGGACGCACAAAATAATTTTATTATCGCCTTTCAAACCCTTCCCTTTATTCTTGTTATCGGCGCGCTGGTCTCCCTTCTAACTTATTTAAAGGTTATTCCGGCCCTTGTGCGCGCAATCTCTTACGCCCTAGAAAAGACTTTGCGCATTGGCGGCGCAGTCGGTCTTGCAGCGGGGGCGAATATTTTTGTCGGCCCTGTTGAATCACCTTTGTTCATCAAGGACTACATGCGCAATATCTCCCGTTCAGAGCTATTTATGGTGATGACGCTCGGTATGGCCACCATCGCCGGAACGGTCATGTTTCTTTATGCCAGCGTGCTACAAGGCACTATACCCGAACCGATAACTCACCTTCTTATTGCCTCAATCATTAGTCTGCCAGCCGCTATTGCCATGGCCGCGATAATGGTACCGCCCCAAGGGGCCCCAACCCCTGCCGTCATAGAGAATCCAGTCATATTGCAAGGCCCGATTGATGCTATTGTCACAGGAACTTTAACCGCAGGCCGCCTCCTCTTAAGCGTTCTCGCCATGCTACTTGTTTTCGTTGCCCTTGTCGCTTTGCTCAACGCGATGTTAAGCGCAGCCCCCCATATTGGCGGCGAGCCTTTAACTTTACAGCGTATATTTGGCTGGCTCTTTGCACCGATTTGTTGGTGCCTTGGATTGCCGTGGGACGACGCCGTGCGCGCGGGGCGTATGATGGGCATTAAAACCGTGCTCAATGAGTTATTTGCCTTTTTCATGCTCGCCGGAGATGACGGTGCAGCCATGAGCGAACGCTCGCGCCTCATCATGAGTTACGCTCTGTGCGGCTTTGCTAATTTCGCCTCCCTTGGCATTCTCGTCGGCGGGCTGCAATCCCTCGCTCCAGAGCGGCGCGCCGAAATCTCAGCTCTATCCCTACGCGCCCTTATAACAGGTACATTAGCCACATGTTCAACCGCAGCCATTATTGGTTTAATCATATAAAAGCGAATGTCAGAGGGCCTGTAAGCCGGGTTCTGTCCTAACCGAAATTAGGGGCAATCATTCATCTGGGACGACGATGATTCGCCGCCTCACGCGACCGACCCGGATAACCACGTTAAAGCCCGTGATATGTTATCCCTATTTGGTCTTGCTCCGGATGGGGTTTACCTTGCCGCTTGGGTTGCCCGTCGCGCGGTGCGCTCTTACCGCACCCTTTCACCCTAACCCCGCATGCGGGGCGGTTTGCTTTCTGTGGCACTTTCCCTCAGCTCACACTGGCCGGACGTTATCCGGCATCCTGCTATAATGGAGCCCGGACTTTCCTCGAATATCACTATTCGCGATTGCCCAGCCCTCTGACAATTCTTTTTATGCGCGGAACCATGATTGGGTCAATCATTTAAAGGCAAATACTGTTCTACCTTCTCCCAAATAGATATATTTGGCTCGATGAAATCTTTAGGCGCATATGACCATATCATCACGACAATAAAAATATTGATGATCGCAAACCCGACAACACGTAAATTATCACGAGCCTTATCTGTTATCCCAAAAAAGACAATAAAGCCTGCTGGCACACCTAAAAAAAAAGCAAATAAATTAATCAAATAGCTGACAACCCAGCCATTATAAAAATGATGCTTTAGGCCTAACCCATCCCATTGCCACATCGACCAACACATACCGCCAAAAACAATTATACAAAGCAAGATAACTACAAACAAGCCCCCTTGAGATAAGTATTTAAATACATTCGGCCACGTTAGGTCTTTATCCCCATCACGCATTAAATTACCTCAACCCACCATTTCACAAGGCTCATTGTTTCAACATCGGTTACGCCGTCGACTTTATCGGGGCGAAACCGCCGCTGTAGGGCCGTAACTATCAGCTCTGTCGCCGCGTCATATTCCCCGTTCACCCGCGCGCTATAGCCGATTTGCGCAAGGCCCGATTGCAAGATCGCCACGCCGCGGTCTCTCATACCGCGGGTAAATAAGACCCGTCGGTCTTCATCGCGGCTATCGGGCCAAATCGCCGCCCCCGCCGCCGCAAGGCCTTGCCACGGAAAATGCTCACCGGGGTCCATTTTACGTAACGGCGCAATATCCGAATGACCGATCACATGACGCGGCGAAATATGATGACGGACCATAATATCTTTAGACAGCGCAATCACGGCGTTAATCTGTATGTCAGGATAAGGCGGTAAATTACCGTTTTCTAACAGAAAATCATGCCCACCGTTAACAATCTCAATCCCAATAGAGGCCGAGTTTATATTACTCTCCCCGCCCCATTCCGACACCCCAGCATGCCATGCGCGTTTATCTTCACCAACAAGGCGGTAGATACGGCCATCCTCTTCGACCATATAATGAGCGCTGACTTTTGCTGCTGGGTCGCGCATCCGCGCCAAGGCCGCCGCCCCGCTCTCCATGCCCGTATAATGCAGAACCAATAAAGTAACCGGCAAGGTCCGCTCATCAAAATTGGGCGACGGCGCTTCTATCATATCCAGCGGCGCATTTATCATTGTGGGTATTTTTCATCCATTACCTTAAGCCCCTTTGAGATGATCTCTTCTAAAACATTAATATCAACATCCGATAGTCGTTTGATATTCAGGCAAGACTTTCCCATTTTATGGGAACCAAGGCGAGATAGTTCACCGCTAAAATCTTGATAGCCTGGCATGATATAAACCGAGATATATTGCGCGCGGGAGCTAAAGCCTGTGCGTAAAGACTCACCCTCTCTACCACTGGCATATTTATAGTGGTAGCGGCCAAATCCGATAATGCCGCTAGATAGCTTTGTGCCCCAGACTTTGGGCGCATAGCCCGATAGCCGCGTCATGACTTCAAGCAGTTTTTGGCAATCCGCACGGCGTTCATCTGCTTCTATCTGCGCCATATAAGCCTGGACAGATAAATCCGTTTCAACTGTTTTATTCTTCGCCTTGGCCACAAGCTAATCCTCTTGAACGGGCGCGGCCCCTCCGCCGCGTACACTAATGATATAAACGCAGGGCAATATCAGTGCCGCACCAATAAGATAGCGTATATACACGGCTTCTTTCAAGAATATCACGCCCAAGATCGTGGCAAAGACCGGCACCATGAGGGTTAGCGGCACAACAACAGAGACATCATAACGCTTAATCATGTTAAAATATTGTCCATGGGCCAAAATCGTTACCCCAATGGCGGCATAAATCGCAGCCATTAACAGCGGCGTGCGGGAGGTCTCCCATATCTGTCCTTGCCCGCTTTCAAATAGAAAAGAGGCCGTCGACATGGTGATTAAAACCACAACCGCCATCCACGCAACATATTGCTGCCACGATATATCGCCAACAAATTTCATGATAATAGAGGCCACCGCCAAAGCAAGGTAAGCCCCTAGAATATAGAGTAGGCCAATTTCTATATTAAAACTTGCGGGGTCATAGACCATGATGATTACACCGATAAAGGCCCCGATAATCGCTCCGCCCCGCACAGCACCTATTTTTTCTTTTAAGAAAATAATTGATAAAATTGTACTCATAGGGATCATAAACTGCGATACAATCGAGCTGCCGGTTGCGGACGCTGTTTGCAGCCCCGTATAAAGACAGGCTAAATGCACAGGCCCAACAAGGGCGCAAACAATAAGCAAAAGCCCAAATTTCTTGGGCAGCGGCCTCATCAAAACATAGCCCATAATCAGAATAACAAAGGCGGCCCGCGTCGCCGCAAGCATAAAGGGGGGGACAGGATTATTCCCAAGCGCCCAAGCGGAGACAACAAAATTACCGCCCCAGCCCACGCAGCAAACCATTAAAATAATAAAATCGCGAAGCTTCATTTAATCCGTGTAGAGAAAGCTAGGCCGCATTGTAAGCGCTAATTTTTGAGGTTTAATCGATATTAATGGCTGCGAGAGGTTGAATGTCACCGCGAAGGGAAATTTGAACGCGGCCATGATCAAGAGTTTGTAGCGGCTTATAGGAGTTTCCCCTTTCATCGGCAGGCTTATCATGCGTTTAAAACATCCCATTTGTAATTTTGATATCCGGCGCATATACTAACCACACTTGCTACTTGCTTCATGCGGGCGCGGCCCATTGCCGCGCGGTAAAGGCACAATTCTCCGAATCATAAACTGTATCAAAATCTGCATTACGGCTTTCCATGATGGACATGCAAGACGCATTAATAGGATGATGAACCGTGGTCAGCTGAAAGTCCTCTAGTGGAATAAGACCACCGCCAGAAAAAACCGAAAGACTTTAAATATATCACCCAAATCATCCATAATACTCCCCTTTTATGAAAGGTAGCCATAAAGATGAGTTGCGAAAATAATGCTAGAAATTAGCCTGAAAACACTCTGAAATAATCACTCCAAAGGCGCGATTAATCATCCACGCTCCAGCCTTCTGGCGTTTGGTGTGCGTCAATAATAGGCCCATATTTGGCGCGAGGTTTATCATCAGGTTTTGCACCTGGGTTTTTAATACTGGCCGCATCAAAGTCCGCTTCAAAATCAAAACCATGAGCTTTAAAATAGGCTTTTGGGCCAAACGGCTTGCCAGTTAATTTAGCTTTTGCCCATATAAAGGCAATGATAAGAGCGGCTAAGATCAAAAGGCCAAGAATTAAGAAAAACGCAACCGCTGCAGAAGCTGCCATTAAAAATAGCCCGCCAATCACCGCCGCAATGGCAATAATGCCCTTAATCAGGCTGCGTATCGACCCCGCTGGGCCACCGATATTATAAGTTTGAGTCATGTTTCACCTTTATAAGTCTAAGATTGGATGAAAACAGAGCTGCGTCAAGGGCCGCGACATGAAAATTCAGTTAAGTGCCCATAATCCATTGTGAAATTATGAGAATTGCCGTTGACGCCGCTCGCTGATAATTTCGGCATAGGCGCGGTTAATCATCGCCATTTTATGATTCGCAAGGCCCATAAGCTCTTGGGGAACCCCTTTAGCCATCATCCTGTCCGGGTGATTATCCCGCGCAATGCGGCGATAAGCACGTTTTAAATCTTCATCAGAGATATTATCATCCACCCCCAAAATAAGGTAAGGATCATCAGAGGCCAGCCCCAAATGAGCATTTTTAAGCCGTTTAAATTCCCGATCAGAGAGGCCAAAAATATCCGACACCCGTTTTAGATAAGCCCCTTCATCATCGGTAATCACCCGGTCCGCAAGGGCAATATGAAACAGTCCGTCTAATATATCTTCAAGTGCGGACGGGCGGGCGCGAAAATGTTTCGCCACTATCATGGCATAGCGCTCAAAGCCCAATGTTGTCTGCCGGGCGAGGTCAAAAAACCGTCCGATAATGGCTTCATTTTCGGGGCTCGCGCGAAATACCCGCTTAAAAGCTTCAACTTCTTCTGCACTAACATGGCCATCCGCTTTGGCCATTTTAGCCCCAAGGGCGACCAAAGCCGCAACAACGCTGGCTTGGTCGATATCCCCCGCTTGGCCGCGTCCATCACCATGCAGCGGCGGCCCGAAAAGACGCGCCCCCGCGCCGAGTATGCGTTGCCAAAGGCTCATAACCGCCCCATGCCCGATGGCCGCTTAAAAGGCAATCCCGCAAGGCGAAAAATTACCCAATTTATCCCGCACTCGACGTATGATCGGATATAATAACCCATCGTCCATTTTTATTTGTGAAATGCAGCGTAAAGAGTCCCTTAGGCTGATCTTTATCACGGTTTAATTGCCAATGGCCAAACACCAACGCATTTCGGTTATCTAAGACCTCAATTTCAAGATTTGAAAACACTAATTCTCCCATCGCCTGTTTATCTGGATAACGGGAGAGATAACGCTCATAGGTTGGTTGCCAACCCCGCTCTACAGAGCCGCCAGAGGCAAAGCGAAGATTGGGCGATTGCCAATATGATTCCATAAAGCCTTCAATATCGCCCGCATTCCACGCGGCTTGCTGTTCATTTAAGACAGTTCGAATTTCAATTTGATATTCGGCCCTTGCGGTCACATCCGCCGGCACAGCGCAGATATGCGCATTGTACTGGCTATAACCCCATATACCGCCTCCCATGAGGGCTGCACCTAATAGGATTTTAAATAGCCCTGTCTTAAATAGGTTTTGCATACACCCTCGCGTCGTTGATTATGTCATATCCATTTGCGGACATATCAGAAATTTCTGCCCTGTCGCTTTAGCATTATAAGTCTTAACTATCTTTGCATCCAAGGCCTGCGATAAAGAAATTTCATCCGTGTAATGACTGGCAAAGGTGGTTTTAAGCTCGCGGGCGACACGGCTACGCAAGCGCATGCCTAGCTCTGGCCCCGCCTTAGCAAGGAAATTTGGTAAGAGCCAACCTCCCACGCCCCACGCCATACCGTAACCCCGCGACAAGCTTGTCGGCGATACATCAAGTGCGCCGTAAAGATAAACCTGTTTATGATGGACAGAACCGTAAATCGAATAAGCTCCCGGCGTGCGTGCGGCGGCGCTTTCCATGGCGGTTAAAATATCAGAGGCAAGCTTTCCGCCTCCTGTTGCGTCAAAGGCCAAAGTCGCGCCAGTGGCATGAACGGCGTCAGTTAATTGCAAAATGAAGTCCTCACCAGAGCTATTTATGACATATTTGGCCCCCATAGATTCAAGCAAGTCAACCTGTTCTTGGCGGCGAACAATATTAACAAGCTCGACCCCGTCAGCTTGGCAAATACGGTTAAGCATTTGGCCTAAATTAGACGCCGCCGCCGTATGCACAAGGGCGCTATGGCCTTCCATCTTCATCGTCTCAACCATAGATAACGCCGTCAAAGGATTCACAAAGCTAGACGCGCCGTCTTTGGCGGTGTGTCCGTCCAACAACGGCAGACACATAGCCGCAGGCAAGCAGCGATATTGGCCATACATGCCGCCGCCCATAACCGCGACGACCCGCCCCATCAGCGCCTGTGCCGCCTCGCTATCCCCGGCCGCCACAACGGTTCCAGCTCCTTCATTGCCAATGGGTAAGTCTTGGCCGACACGGGCTTTCATCACCCGCAGTCCCGCCGCAGGCACGGGTGCAGATAAAACCCGCGCGGCCCCTTCGCCTTTGGATTGGGCCGCACTCATATCTGCCCAGCCAAACATCACCCCATGATCAGATGGGTTAATCGGCGCGGCCTCTATACGGACAATAATTTGATCGGGCTTTGGCAGCGGCATGGGGACACTTTGCAGGGCCATAGTCAGCGCCCCGTCTTCGTTCGCCCCGTCTTCGTTCAATGTCGACATCATTTGAAAATATGTTTTCGGTAAAGTCATTATGCGTCCTTTGTGCTCGCGCTTTTCAGCCCACGTCTTACATCAACCCGCCGCGTCTGTCTGCGTGCATTTGAGCATAGCCGCATTAAAACAGTGAATGAACCGCAGATTTGGACTATACCCTCATAGCGAATGAGGTTAGCCTTTTGGGTATGAGTATATTAGACATAACGGCCCTCCGTGCAGACACGCCCGCTTGCCATAACATAATCCATTTTAATAATGCCGGCGCGTCTCTAATGCCTGCCCCTGTCTATGAAGCTGTGCTATCGCATCTGGCCTTAGAGCAAGAGATTGGCGGCTATGAGGCCGCCGCCCACGCGCAGGACAAGTTTGATAGCCTTTACACAAATTTAGCAGGTTTATTAAATGCCGCCCCTAGTGAAATTGCCTTTATTGAGAACGCCAGCCGCGCCTGGCATATGGCAGTTTACGGCATAGATTTCAAACCCGGCGACCGAGTCCTCACCCATATAAGTGAATATGCATCAAATTATCTCGCGCTCTTGCAGCTAAAAAAAAACAAAGGCATTGAGATTGATTTCATCCCATCGGATAGCACGGGCCAAATAGATGTCGACGCTATTACGCCGCTGATAACCCCGCGCACCAAGCTTATCGCCGTGACCCATGTGCCATCCCAAGGCGGGCTAGTTAATCCCGCCGCCGAAATAGGCCAAGCCGCAAAGACACATAACCTCATTTACGTGCTCGACGCCTGCCAATCGGTCGGCCAAATGCCCGTGGATGTGCAAAGCATTGGCTGCGATATTCTTATGGGGACAGGCCGGAAGTTTCTACGCGGGCCGCGCGGCACCGGGTTTTTATATGTTAGCCGCCGTGTTTTAGAACAAATTGAGCCGCCTTTTATTGATCTTCAAGCTGCGAATTGGACGGCAGACCATGACTATACACTCCAGCCAAATGCGCGCCGCTTTGAAACATGGGAGCGCCACATCGCGGGGCAAATCGGCCTGGCTCGTGCTGCTGAATATGCTTTGGGCATTGGGCTAGGTACTATAAAATTACAGATTGATCAGCTATCGCAGCTTATGCGGGCAGAGCTTGCGGCCCTTAACGGCGTAAAGGTTCATGACCTTGGCTCAAATCCTTGTGGGATTATTACCTTCACCCATAATAAAATAGCAGCCACCGATATTGTGAAAACCATGAACCATCACCATATCAATATCTCATCTGTGCAATTAAAAAATGCACGGCTAGATTTGGATATGCGGAATATTCCAGCCCTCGCAAGGGCCTCTGTCCATTATTATAATACTGAAGACGAAGTGAGGCAATTCATAGACATTGTAAAAAAACTATAACATCACTTTGATAGATAAAACCTATAACAAGCTTTCTTCGTAAGTAGAGGGATGTTACCGAAACCTATATATTAACACTGCAAAAAGACAATTTTATGCACCAAGAAAAATCGGCCCTACCACAACCCACCTATACAATAGACGATTTATGCGTCACAAAGACAGTTCTGCTTAATGAGGGCGATATTGAGCAAAAACGGCGAGAGATTCTCGACTATTTCCACAAGACATTTTCATTATATGAATCTATTTTTGAGTGTCTAAACGGTAATGAGGCCTTTTACGCCCGGGCTAATCCGCTGCGCCATCCGCTTATTTTCTATTATGGCCACACATCGGTGTTCTTTATCAATAAGCTTAATGTCGCGGGATTAATTAATCGCCGTATAGACCCGACACTCGAATCCATGCTCGCAGTCGGTGTCGATGAAATGTCATGGGATGATATGAATGACGGCCATTATGATTGGCCAACACCAGAAAAAGTCAAAGCGTACCGGGACGAAACCCGTAAAATCGTTGATAACTTTATCCGGCATTGCGACTTCACCCTGCCCATTAATGCCGATAGCCCGATGTGGGTGATTATGATGGGCATAGAGCATGAGCGCATTCACCTTGAGACCTCTGGCGTTCTTATTCGCGAGCTGCCGCTTGAACATGTTAAGCCTCACCCGCTTTGGGGCCGTATTTGCCGCGAAAACGGAACCGCGCCGCAAAACAGCCTCCTGCCCGTTGACGGCGACCATATCAACTTAGGTAAATCTAAAGATGACGCTCTTTATGGCTGGGATAATGAATATGGCGAAGCGAGCGCCTCTATTGCGCCGTTCAAAGCCTCAAAATACCTCGTGTCCAACCAAGAGTTTCTCGAATTTGTCGACGCAGGCGGTTACGGCGAGAGAGCCTTTTGGGACAAAGAAGGTTGGGATTGGGTGCAATACCGCAAGGCCAAGCATCCTGTATTTTGGATCAAAGAGGGCGGCAATTATAAATACCGCGCCATGCTTGAGCTCATCGATATGCCGTGGGATTGGCCCGTTGATATTAATTACCTTGAAGCGAAAGCGTTTTGTAATTGGAAATCAAAAACCTCTGGCCTGAACATCCGTATGCCAAGCGAAGCCGAATGGCATTTACTACGCGCCAAACTTGATACTGATCAGCCCTTTTGGAACACTGCCCCCGGGAATATCAATCTTGAACATGATATGTCCGCCTGCCCCGTGACCCGCCATGAATTTAAAGACGGGTTTTTCGATATAATTGGCAATGTCTGGCAATGGACGGAAACCCCTATTGACGGCTATGACGGCTTTGAAGTCCATCCAATTTATGATGATTTTTCAACCCCAACATTTGACGGGAAACATAATCTTTTTAAAGGCGGAAGCTGGATTTCTACAGGAAATTACGCCATTAAAGATTCGCGCTATGCGTTTCGGCGCCACTTTTTTCAATATTCGGGATTACGCTATGTTGAAGGCGAGCCCTTACCCAAACCAGAGGTTAATATGTACGAAACCGACGACATAGTCGCGCAATATATCGAGTTTCATTACGGGGAGAGCCATTACGGTGTGCCAAATTTCCCCGCCGCTTGTGTGGCCATCATCAAAGACCATATTGACTCCCAATCAACCCAGCGCGCCCTTGACATCGGCTGTGCCACTGGGCGCTCCGCCTTTGAGTTGGCGAAAAGCTTTGACCATGTAGACGCGGTTGATTTTTCTGTGCGCCTCATCGAAGCGCCGACCAATCTGCAAAACACAGGCTCCCAGCGCTATATCATCCAAGATGAAGGGGAACTGGTGACCTATAAGGACGTGCGCCTGTCTGATTTTGACCGCTTTGAAGACATCAAAGACAAGATCACCTTCATGCAGGGGGATGCCTGTAACCTGACGGATAAATATAAAGATTATGACCTAGTTTTCGCGGGTAATCTTATTGACCGCCTTTATGATCCCGCGAAGTTTTTAAACGATATCAAAGCCCGTATTAACGCCGGCGGATTGCTCGTACTTGCCTCGCCTTACACATGGCTCGAAGAGTTTACCCCGCGCGAAAAATGGATCGGCGGGTTTAAAGCCAATACTGGCGAGAGCTACACCACTCTGGACGGGCTAAAAGATCAACTTGCGCCGGAGTTTGAAATGCTCGCGGCTCATGATGTGCCGTTTGTTATTCGCGAAACCGCGCGCAAATTCCAACACACAAGTTCACAACTGACTGTGTGGAAAAAGCAAGACTAACGCCTTCTTATGAGTTTTGATTATAATGCGCATGACAGCTGGGGTAATCTTGGTTGGCTAGGGCGGGATGATTATTACGCCTTTTGGGGGCGGACGTTGTCAGGTGACTTAAAAGCACATTTAGACGGCCAAGTGATTTTGGATATCGGCGCAGGTAATGGCCGCATTTGGGAGGACGCCTTTAAGCAGGGTCTTCGTGTTAAAGCCTTGCACCTAATTGACCCCGCCCTAAATATTTCCGCTGATTTAAAAGCGCTAGACAATGTTTTCACACATACAGGTAATGTGGAAACCCTTGGCCTAAGCGGCAATGTGGCGCTTTTTAAACAATCTATCCACCATATTTATAGCAGCCTTGGGGCGGATTTATTTAATATAATCAACTGCCCAAAGGTGATTAATTTTTCTATGCCGCAGCAGCCTGAATGGCCCCTCTCCCCGGCCCTTATGCAGCGCTATAAGCCAAGCGTATTAGATGTCCGCGCCGCCACCGAGCAGGCCGGGCACAGCATAACTCATAGCTTTGAAATTGCCTACCCCGTCACCATGCGCCGTGAAGATTGGCAAAACATGATCCGCAACCGTTTTACGAGCATACTACATGACTGCGATGATGACTTCATAGCGCATGAAATAAATTGGCTCGAAAATAATCACCCGGAAACCCTATCCTTCAACGACACCCTAGACTGCCTCATTATTGAATAAGGATGCAATGTGCTGCTGCAGTTTAAAGTGAGGATTACAACTTATTCAGTATTTCAGACGAAATGGGTGATTAGGATGCAGCCTGACCTGCGCCCCTAAACTTCCTCCATTTTCTGGTAGAGTCTTCAACACCAATGGAGACAGTTATGAAGAGATCACGGTTCAGCGAAGAACAGATCATTGCGATATTAAAAGGAGCAGGAGAATGGCTTGCCGACGAAGGA
>CALFVT010000007.1 GCA_937928165.1 uncultured Caulobacterales bacterium | reverse complement strand
ATGGTGTTCCGAAGGCCCATTTTGGCCTATATTTGAAGGAATGTGAGTGGCGTTTTAACAACCCAGACCCGCTCAGCCAATTACAACAGTTAAAACAATGGGTTAAAAAGAATATGAGCTAGTTATCTAGGACAGCCCCTTTATTTTTTAGTTTCAAAGCCCACTTATACGTCACCCTCGGGCCTAACACGAGGGTCTATCACGCACCTATGAACTGATCTTGAGTCAGGACCAAGGGTAACTGGGTAGATTGCTATACGCGATCAATAAATGCCGTAAAAAAGGGGAAGGCCTCTCTCCTCATATAGCTAGATTGTCATTCCGGGGCTGACGACGTCAGAACCCGGAAGATCGGACTTTCAGAGCGTTCTACGCTAAAGCATGTTTAATTCTAGCCGGGCTTCTTCGCTCATCCTGTCGGGGGTCCACGGCGGATCGAAAGTCATATTGACTTCGACGCGGCGTACGCCGGCCACAACGGCGCAGGCGTCTTGCACCCAGATCGGCATTTCACCTGCCACAGGACAGCCCGGCGCCGTCAGGGTCATATCCACTTTAAGCGTGCGGTCATCTTCAAGTTCGACCTTATAAATCAAGCCGAGTTCATAAATATCAGTTGGAATTTCGGGGTCATAAACCGATTTAAGTTGCGCAATTACATCCATCGTAATCCGCTCTAGCTCCTCGTCGGTGGGCGGCTCTATGGGGGCGCCGGAGACGTCTAAAATATCCCGTTTCGAAGCCGTTTCGCCCGCCTCGTTCTGCGGCGTTAATCCGGGAATTTGCGCATTGGCGAGGGCTTCAGCTTGTTTTTGTCTATCGGTCATGGTCATGTCAGTTCATATAAGAAGGATTTACGCTTTGTCACTAGTTGGCATAGGTCAAACTATCACAATAAATTTTTTCGCCGACCCGCTTTATTTTTTCATAGACCTTTTCAGGTACGCAATTCAAAGCCGTTTTCACGGTAATATTATATTTCTGGTCTTTGAATTTTATCTGTTCCGTTCCGTCTGTTACGGCCCGAGACGTGCATTGCTGCAGGTCGAGGTTATTCGCATCCGTCCAGTTCATGTTTATACAGCCATGGCCAAATTGAGCCGCGCGCCTATATTTAGACGGCAAGCGACGGGGCCGCAAATTCATATTTTCATCACTGATAATAATCCATCTTTCCGTCACGCCCGCAGCTCCGCCCGCGCCCATATAAAGATCATAAGCAATAACGTCTTTATCCGGCGAAACTGAGGAATCAAGAACACTTAAAACCGACCATGAGCAGCCTAAACCCAGCGTACACATAGCGGCAGCAGCAAAACGCCGCTTATGGGGTTTCACAATCATCACGACAGAAACATCAATTTTTTATTGGAGCACATATCAACCCATCCTGTCATTCCGGACACCGCAGGTGATCCGGAAGGTTGATCTTCCGGATTCCGCTTCGCGGCTCCGGAATGACAAAGGGGATATTTGTATAATCCATTCACGACAGAAACAGCGCCGCTCTTTTTACGCCCTCTACAAGTCGGTCAACGTCGTCCATTGTGTTATATATCCCAAAACTGGCGCGGGCGGTAGAATGCACCCCAAGGCGGGTCATGAGCGGTTGGGTGCAATGTTGTCCTGCCCGCACGGCAATGCCGTATTTATCCAATATCTGCGCAATATCATGGGGATGCGCCCCCTCGAGGCCAAAGGAAAGCACCGCGCCTTTATCTTTCGCCTCCCCGTAAAGGCGAAAGCCATTCACATCTCTAAGGCCGTCTAGGGCTGCATGATAAAGCGCCATTTCATGTTGATGCACATCGTCAAAATCAAATTGGCGAATCCAATCAATGGCCGCGCCGAGGCCTATGGCCTGTAATATCGGCGGGGTTCCCGCTTCAAATTTATGGGGCGGATCATTATAGGTGACGCGGTCTTCGAACACGTCTTCGATCATTTCGCCCCCACCGTTAAAGGGCTGCATGGCCTGCAGAATTTCATCTGTGCCGAAAAGCGCGCCAATGCCCGTCGGCCCGTAAAGCTTATGGCCCGTCATACAATAAGCATCGACGCCGAGCGCGGTGACATTCACAGGACGGTGCACCGCATATTGGGTGCCGTCAACAATGAACCACGCGCCCGCCGCTTTCACCCAAGGCGCAATCTGCGCGATTGGGTTTATGGTGCCCAAAACATTAGACATATGCACGAGGGAGACGACTTTGGTTTTAGCCGAGAGCATGGATTTAAAGGCGTCCAGATCGAGCTCCCCAAGTTCTGTGACGGGGGCGAAGCGTATCACGGCGCCTTGACGTTCGCGCAGGAAATGCCACGGCACAATATTGGAATGATGCTCCATTTGAGAGATAATTATCTCGTCCCCCGCCTCTATATGGGGCGCGAGGCCATAGGCGGTGAGGTTAAGGGCCTCTGTCGCGCCTTTTGTGAAGACGATATTATCCGCCGAGGCCGCACCAAGGAAGTTCGCGGCTTTCGCCCGCGCAGCTTCAAAGCTTTCCGTCGTTTCATTAGCCATAGTGTGAAGCCCGCGGTGAACATTGGCAAAGCTCGTTTCCATTTGGCGGCGCATAGCGTCCATCACAGCCACAGGCTTTTGCGCGCTCGCCGCATTGTCAAGATAGGCCAAAGGCTTACCGTTCACCTCCCGCGAGAGGATCGGAAATTGGGCACGAATGTCGGTGATGTTGAAATTAGGCATAGAGCCACGCTCCAAACAAACAAAACAGGCCAATGACATTGGGTATGTAAAATCTCAATTGCCCCTTGAATACCTCTTTATTTGACTGAAATATACCTTGATTTAAGCCAGCTGAATATTCTCTCAACTTATAAAATGAGAGGATAAAAAAACCAATTGCAACGGCACAAAGTAAAATTGAAACAATCACAATTTCGCCTCAAGCCAGCCTCTAACTTTATCCGTCAGAGAGCCGCGCAAATCTTCATCCGCCAGATCATCAAATACGCCGACTAAAAAGGCTTCGATTAGGAGGGATTTTGCCTTTAATAAAGGGATGCCCCGTTGACGCATGTAAAACAGGGCGGAGTCGTCCAAAGCCCCAACCGTATTACCGTGAGCGCATTCAACATCATCCGCATAAATCTCAAGCTCGGGCTTGGCGCGCACTTCCGCGCGGTCACTCATGAGAAGCGCGTCATGGCGCATTTCTGCGTCGGTTTTCTGCGCGGGGCGCTCCACATGAAATTTACCTTGGAACACGCCCCGGGCTTTGTCGAACACAACGCCTTTGACCGATTGTCGAATAATGCTATCGGGCTGTTTTAGGCGCATATGGCTCGTCATATCAATATGGCGCTGCCCATCTAGCAGGTAAGCCCCGTTCAGCAAAGCGTGCGTGCCCTCACCCTCCGCGTAAATCTGGGTCTCAAGCCGCGTTAGCGCCCCGCCAAAGCCAAGGGTAAATTGATTGAACTCACTGCCCGTTTGCTGGCTTACACAGGCGGTAGCGACCCGTAGGGCCGTATCAGGATCGTCTTGGACAATCACGCGGGTAAGTTTCGCGCCCTTAGCTAAATGGATTTGCACATCCATATTCACAAAGGCGCCGCTGTCCGCGCGGTGATGCTCGATTAGTAAAAGCTCCGCCCCTTCATCGACCATAAGGGCAATACGGCTATGGCCGCGCCCAATCTCTGTGACCTCAACGGGCCCAGCGGGCTTGACGCCCTTTGGCACATAAAGGCTCACCGCTTCGGGAGCAAAGCTCTGCGCGATTTTGCTCATGACGTGATCGCCCGATTGGCCGGCGCCCATAGATAACGCGACCCCATCAGGAGCCGTGACTTTAGGCAGGCCTGCCGCCGATAACCCTGTCAGCTTATCTGAGGTTTGGCCGCGCACATCCGTCCATTTCCACGCTTCCATACGGCGGTGGGGGAGCTGCTCTGTGATCGAAACGCTCATATCATTCCACCCCATAAGATATAATATATCCGCACATCCCAAACTTGATTTGGGATCTTGTGCAGACAAGAGACATAGGCCGAGATCCCAGCTTTCGCTGGGATGAGCGGGCATGATAAAAATTAAGCGGCATATGCGTCATAGCCTTCTTTTTCAAGGCGTTTGGCAAAGTCTGCGTCTCCGCTGGCGGCGATTTTTCCGCCCGCGAGCACATGGACTTTATCGGGCACGATATAGTCCAAGAGCCGCTGATAATGGGTAATCACAAGCATGCCCCGATCAGGGCTACGCAGGCGGTTCACCCCGTCCGCCACAATCCGAAGGGCGTCCACATCGAGGCCGCTATCGGTTTCGTCCATAATAATAAAGCTCGGTTCGAGCATCAGCATTTGAAAAATTTCCATGCGTTTTTTCTCGCCGCCGGAAAACCCCACATTTAAAGGCCGCTTTAGCATATCAGGACTCATCTTAAGTTCTTTGGCGATCGCCTTGGACTTTTTAAGAAATTCCGGCGCGCGCATTTCATCTTCGCCGCGCGCTTTACGCTGCGCATTGAGCGCCGTTTTCAAAAAGGTCAAAGTCGGAACGCCGGGGATTTCAAGGGGGTATTGAAAACTTAAAAACAGCCCGCTTGCCGCGCGGTCTTCCGGGTCCATATCCAATAAATCATCACCGTTAAACGCTGCGCTGCCGCCCGTCACGTCATAACCCTCTCGGCCCGTGAGCACATAAGACAGCGTCGACTTCCCCGCCCCATTCGGCCCCATAATCGCATGAACTTCACCCGCAGGTATTTCGAGGCTAAGCCCGTTCAGGATCGTCTTTTGACCGTCATCAACAGCGGCGGATAGGTTATTTATTTTTAGCATTTTTCGTACTTTCTAAACACATTTGCCGCCAGGGTTTAGTAACCTGACAGACTTATTATTTGAGTTAATAATGACGCCGACTGTTTGTGAACATAGCCCCACAAACCCGCTCATTCTTGCGACAGCAGGAATCCAGTCCCACTTGAGTTTCACACCCAGACCAAAATCTCTCGGGCTCCTAAGCTTCATTGGGATAAGCAGATATGTAAGCAATCCACCCACAGTTAAATCCATTCCCCCACGGGTGCATCATAAACGGCGTCGACATCGGCATTGCCGTTGTTTTTCAAATCCTTTGGTTCGAAGAGGAAAATCAAACATTCCTCCGCTGCAACAGGGCGGTGGACGACACCTTTGGGGACGACGATGGCTTCGCCTTCGCCAACGCTCACGCGCTCGCCGCTTTCATATTCCAGCGTAAATTCGCCCTTCCAGCAAAAGAACATCTCGTCTTCATTCTCATGGGCGTGAAAGGGATATTCCCCTTTAATGCGCGCGAGTTTAAATTCCTGCCCGTTAAGCTCCGCCACAATTTTGGGCCGCCAATGCTCAGAGAACTTAGAGAATTTCTCGTCGATGTTGATTTTATGGGTCATAATGACTTTCTTTTGCCACTCTGAGGTGGACTCAAACTGAGGACGAATCCGAAAGCTCAATCTTCCACATCTTCACTACGTTCCGTGCGGAATGACAATAATTGATGGCGGCGGAGATTTTTTAAATATCCCGACGATATTAAATTCCTGAGTCATAAGTAACTCTCTCTTGTCATTGCGGGGCGGACGACAGTCAGAACCCAGAAGGTCGATCTTCCGCATCGCGGCTAGCTTACGTGCGAAATGACGACTACATTTACGTTCCGCGGTAGGCCGTGACTTCGATTTCGATTTTCATCTTCTCATCAACCATATCGGCAATCACCATGGTCGCGGCAGGGAGTATCGCGCCGAAGTGAGCCTTTATAACGGGCATGACGTCATCCATATATTTCCGGTTCGAGAGCGTATATTGTACGCGGATGGTATGACCCAGCTCAAAGCCGCCTTGCTTGAGGGCTGCCATAATATTGGCAAAGGTATTTTGCGCTTGCTGGGCGGCGCTATCGGGAAGCTCTCCCGTTTCGTAATTATAACCCACCGTACCAGAGACGAAGCACCAATCCCCCTGCACAACCGCGCGGGACATGGCGTAATTCTTCTCACTCTCAGATAAAGTAATCAGCGTTCTTTGAGGCGTTTTTGTCTTGGCCATATCCGGCTCCTTTATTTCCGCACGGCGGTGCATTCAATTTCAATCAGGGCATTCGGCGCCGCAAGGCCAGAGACTTCAACCGTTGTCCGTGCGGGCGGGTTTTGCGGGAAATATTGACGATAAGCGCGGTTCATCTCGGCAAAATTCGAAATATCCGTCATAAACACTTGGCAGCGCACCACATCGGATAAACCCGACCCAACGGTCTTAAGGGTCGCATCGATATTTTGTAGGGTTTGCGCGGTTTGGAGGCCGATGCTGGGGGCATATTCGCGGGTGACAGAATTACGCCCTAAATGCCCTGCGATATATAACACGCCGCCCGCTTCAACCACAGGGGAGAAGGGCAGGCCGGAAGGTGAGGTTTTACCCGCCGAAGCCGCAGCCGTTTTAAGCGGCGCATTAGCTTGCGGCGCAGTTGAAGCATCCGCCGGAAGGGTTTCACAGGCGGACAAAAATCCGGCCATGGCAATAAGACCAAATCCTGCTTTTACTATTTTCATCATTGACGGGGTCATGGGCATGGCTCCTTTATCCATTTATCGGAGTTATTATGACGGTAACATTTCACGCGCATACCATATTCAACCAGTATATCATCAGCAAAATGAACGAGGACTTGCTCGCTTTTGACGCTGTCATCTTCTAGCCCGTTTCGGGTGGCGATAATTTCAAAGGCGCCGTCCGCTAAGGTTTTTGACTTAAAGACAGGGATTTGCCCCGCAGACGTATTGCTTCCAAAGTAAGTCCGTAGCTCCGCTTCAGCGCTATCTCTATCCATACCAATCTCAAGGCCCATAGGGCTCGCCATGTTCTGCGAAAAATCATTGGGCGAATATGTGCTTACGGCTTTTACCGCCTGGAGGTTCGTATCATCCGTGAGAATATCTACCTTGGCACTGTCTTGACCACAGGCCGATATGGCCAAAGCAGCGATCATAATCAAACTTAAACGGTGCATTATCCGACACTCCCTTCAAGGCTAATCGCGACAAGTTTTTGTGCTTCGACGGCAAATTCCATCGGTAGTTTTTGCAGCACGTCTCGGCAAAACCCATTGACCAAAAGAGCCACAGCTTCTTCTTCGCCGAGGCCGCGCTGGCGGCAGTAAAATAATTGATCATCGGATAGTTTTGACGTGGTCGCTTCATGTTCAAATTGCGCGCTCGGCACATTGCTCTCCACATAGGGCACGGTATGGGCGCCGCAAAGATCACCAATTAACAGGCTATCACATTGGGTGAAGTTACGGGCGTTTTTCGCCTTGCGGTGGGCACTCACAAGGCCGCGGTAAGTTTGGTTCGATTTACCAGCGCTAATCCCTTTAGAGATCACGCGGGAGCGAGTATTTTCGCCGAGGTGGATCATCTTTGTGCCTGTATCCGCCTGTTGATGACCATTGGTAATGGCGATGGAATAAAACTCCCCTTGGGAGCCGTCACCGCGTAGCACGCAGCTTGGGTATTTCCACGTCACCGCAGAGCCTGTCTCCACTTGTGTCCAAGAGACTTTGGAGTTTTTCCCTCGGCAATCGGCGCGTTTGGTGACGAAATTATACACTCCGCCCTTGCCGTCCGCATCCCCCGGCCACCAATTTTGTACGGTGGAATATTTCACTTCCGCATCATCCAGCGCAATAATTTCGACAATCGCCGCATGAAGTTGGTTTTCATCACGCATCGGCGCGGTGCAGCCCTCCAGATAAGACACATAAGAGCCTTTATCGGCTATGATTAATGTGCGTTCAAACTGGCCTGTACCCTGCGCGTTCATGCGGAAATAGGTTGATAGCTCCATGGGGCAGCGCACGCCGGGGGGGATGTAAACAAAACTCCCGTCGGAAAACACAGCGGTGTTGAGCGCCGCGAAGAAATTATCCGTCACAGGCACGACCGAGCCGAGATATTTTTTTACAAGTTCCGGATGTTCCCGAATGGCTTCACTAATAGAGCAGAAAATCACGCCCACTTTCGCCAGCTCGTCCTTAAAGGTTGTCACCACGGAGACACTATCAAACACCGCATCCACAGCCACACGGGGTTTTTCCCGCGCTGCTGCTGCCGATTCCGCTGCGCCTTTAACCCCGAGCAGGACTTCCGCTTCGCGCAAGGGAATACCGAGTTTTTCAAAATCTTTCAGGATTTCTTCGGGCACATCATCAATAGAGTCATATTTCGCTTTACCTTCGGGGGCGGCGTAATAATAAGCGTCTTGGTAGTCGATCTCTGGATAATCCACCATGGCCCATTTCGGCTCTTCCATCACCAGCCAGCGCTTATAGGCATCTAGCCGCCAATCAAGCATCCATTGCGGTTCTTCCTTTTTACCGGAAATAAAGCGGACGATATCTTCATTCAGGCCCTTAGGCGCAAATTCTTGCTCGATATCTGTCTCAAAGCCGTATTTATATTTATCCGCCTCAAGGCCGCGAACGCCCTCAACAGTTTCCGCTTCAATACCATCTTTGACTTTAATTTGTTCACCCATATTAGGCTGCTTTCTTGTCTAATTTGCGTATTTTGCGCCACGCTTTTAAAAAGGCGTCAACATCATTCATGTCACTACCCGCTCCAAAGCTGACGCGGATTACACCTTTCGGCGCTTCATCCAGCCGTCCCATAGCTTTCACAGAGCGGCTCTCACCGGTTTTACCCGATGAACAGGCAGTGCCAGTACTCACGGAAATCCCTTCTATATCAAGCTGCATCATCAACGTCATAGAGCTTACGTCCGGCAGGGCAAAAAGGCTTGTATTGGGCAATCTTTTTGCGCCCATCCCGAAGACCGTTATGTGCGGCTCGAGGGCTTGCAGCTCGCTTTCAAGATGACCGCGTAAAGCTTCGCAATGGGAGAGGTCTTGCAACGGCGAAACGGCCGCGCCAAATCCGGCAATTCCGGCGACATTTTGCGTCCCCGCACGGCGGCGGCGCTCTTGCCCGCCCCCCGATAATAATGATGTATAAGGCGCATCAGGGGCCACAAAAAGCGCGCCCACCCCTTGCGGGCCGCCTATTTTATGGGCGGAGACGGCCATAAAATCTGGCTGAAAACTCATCTCTATTTTCCCAAGGGCTTGCACCGCATCCACAAGGACAAGTCCGCCCGCATCATGCACAAGCGCGCTCGCCCGCTCAATATCTTGGATAACGCCCGTCTCGCTATTGGCGGCGACCATTGCCACAAAAGGGCGGCCATCCGACGCATCCCACGCCGCAAGCCGCGCGGCAAGCCAATCCATATCGCTACGTCCCTCTCGGTCTGCGGGGATAACTTCATGCACGGCGCCGAAGTTTTCCGCCGCCAAAAGGGTCGCAGGGTGATCCATACCCGATATTAAGAGCCGTTTGCAGCCTGCCCGCATGGCCGAATAAATCGCCGTATTATCCCCTTCTGTACCGCCGCCGTTAAAGATAATATCTTGCGCACAAACCCCCATAGCGAGGCCGAGGGCTTCGCGGGCCTGCCCGATAATCCCCGCCGCCGCGCGCCCGTCTTTATGCTGCGCGGAGCTATTACCAATGACATTCCACGCCTCGCTCATCGCCGCCTTCACGCGGGCCGTGACGGGGCAAGTGGCGTTATAGTCCAAGTAAATACGGGACTTAGGCGCGGCGCTCATTCTGCCGCCTCCATATCAAGCACTATCGACGGTGTCACCCGTCCGGCGACAACATCGGCCAAGGTCACAGACGACATAAACGCGCCAATATGGCTCTCAAGGGCACCCCAAAGGTCATGGGTCAAGCAGCGCTCTGATGATCCCGTACAGCCATGACGCGCCTCAGGCGTACAGCCATGGGTTTTTATCGGCTCATCCACGGCGAGAATAATCTGGTCGAGGCTAATATCTGCCGCCGCCTGCTCAAGCCTATAGCCGCCTTTCGCCCCGCGCTGGCTCTCTATCAGGCCTGCACGGCGAATCTGCCGAAAGAGCTGCTCAAGGAAGGAAAGTGATATTTTCTGCCGCGCCGCAATATCAGATAACGGTATAAGCGCCCCCGCCCCTTGCGCCGCAAGGTCGGTCATTGCCATAACCGCATATCGTCCTTTCGCCGTAAGTTTCATAAGCTTTACACCAGTCCTTTACACCATCCGTGCAGGTTTTTCTCGCTTTTTGCAAAACGAGTTGTTAAGAGAATGTTTCGCCTCTTATTTGAGGAGGCATGTAGTAATTCCGACTATTTTAGTCAAGTTTAAACGGCGTAATTTTTTATATTAAATTACGCCGCATTTTTATAAGGGGTCATCCTATGCCAGAGGTGATTTTTAACGGACCAGACGGACGCCTTGAAGGCCGCTATCATCCCAGTGATGACCCCAATGCGCCTTGCGCGCTCATTTTATCGCCGCACCCCAAAGCGGGCGGACATATGGATCACCGTATTCCCGTCGCCATGTTTGAGCAATATAAGCGCCGCGGCTTTGCGGTTTTGCGGTTTAATTACCGCGGAGTGGGCCGCTCTATTGGGGTTTATGATAACGGTCAAGGGGAGTTGCAAGACGCCGCCTATGCGCTGGATTGGATGCAAAGTTTTAACCAGAACGCCCCGTTTAGCTGGGTGTCCGGCTATCAGTTTGGCGCGTGGATTGGGATGCAACTTTTAATGCGCCGCCCGGAGGTCTCTGGCTTTATCTCTATGTCCCTGCCGACCAACACTTATGATTTTGCCTTCCTCGCGCCCTGCCCCGCCTCTGGCCTTGTGCTCTACGGCGGCGAAGACCGCATTGTACCGCCCGATGATGTTGACCGCGTGGTCGAGAAAATCCGCGTGCAAAAAGGCGAGCTTATTAGCACATATTGCATTGAAGACGCCGATCATTTTTACACAGATCATTTGGACGAAGCGGTCGATGTGATTGATGATTATCTGGATAGCCACCTCGAGCCGAAATATTGCCCACCCCGCGAAATGCGGCTTTTGCCCGAAGAATAACTTTTAAGCCCTAACCGCAATTTTCCCGCCTGTCATAGGGCGGGGCACGCCCGTTGTAGTTGGAAAACTCAGCGGTAAACCTTTGAGGGTGCGGACAGCAAGAAAGGCAAAGGCTTGCGCTTCGATCATGTCGCTGTCCCATCCCATGTCTTCGGCGCTCATCACAGGCACGCGGCAGGCCTCTTTGAGCATAAGGCGCATGGCCCGGTTATGCCGCCCGCCCCCGCACAGAATAAGCCGCTCCGGCTGCACGGGCATGGCTGATAATGTTGCCGCTATGCTATGGGCCGTAAATCCAGCCAAGACCGCTGCGCCGTCTTCCAGGCTCATACGGGCTATATCCGCCAAGACATCAAAGTCATATCGGTCGGCAGAGCGCGGTAATTTTCGCTTAAAGAAATCTCGGTTAAGCCATTGGTCTATATGTAAAAAATCAATAGTCCCCACCAATGATGCCGCGCCGTTTTTGTCGTAATCACGGCCATGTTTTTGCATCCATTGATCAAGCGGGCCATTGGCAGGCCCAGTATCGCTCGCCCAGAGATGATCACCATCAATCAAGGTGACATTGCCCACCCCGCCGAGGTTCAGCACCGCGCTTATGCCGCCAAGCTTTGCGTGAGTGCACAGCGCCTTGTGGTAAATCGGCGCCAGCGGCGCGCCCTGCCCACCTGCCGCAACATCAGCCGTGCGGAAATCAAAGACGCAGTCCACGCCAAAATGCGCCGCTAAAACGCGGCCCTGCCCGAGCTGTAAAGTTTGCCCCTTTCGGCCCGCGGCCGCAGGATGGTGCAGTACCGTCTGGCCATGAAAGCCGATTACATCTAGCGCCTTGGCCCAATCTGGATTTGCCTGCAATAATGTTTCTATAAGCGCAAGATGGGCCTGATGCAAAGCCGCCTCAGCCTCGGTGAATATAGCAGGGGGCGGGCCGTTAAACTGCCAAGATAACGCCGCCTGCGTCGCCGCGTTTAAAACCTGCCGCTCAGAGGCAGTGTAAGCCCGGTAAGCGGACGGCCCAAAGCGCTCTATGGCGGTCCCGTCCGTGCGCAAAAACGCCCCATCAATCCCGTCCAAAGACGTCCCCGACATAAGGCCGAGGGCAATCATTTAGTAAGATCCAAATACTTGTCAAATAGACGCAGTGACTTTTCAGCAGTGTTTCTTATGTTCTCTTTTATTTTTCTACGTTTTAGTTGAAGTGCAGCACGTTCATCTTGAACTCCTACTCCAGGATCATTTTTTTGCTTTAAATTATCAGCAATTTCTTCCGATAACGAACATAGTTCAAAACCTAGTTTTTTCAGCTGAGCTATTTCATGCTTAACATCATCATTGAACAAAAAATTCGCTGCTTCCACCTGTTTCAAAAACTTTAAAATATCATCTTCATTGAATAGTCGTGAATACCCCATTTTAAACAATAAGGTTTGCACTGAATCATAAACTCTTAATCTACGGTCATACATATCCATTTTTAAACGAAGGTTCGTGGAACGCATCTGTTGCCAAGCAATAAAAACACCAGCACCACCAACCGTAAATGTCGCAATAATTTGAAAAAGTCTAAGCCATTGATCAATAGTAAATTCAAGACACATATACTTAAACCGCCACTTTCCCCGCGATATGGGAGTGGGGTTTATAGCCGAGGATTTTGAAGTCTTCATATTTGAAATCAAATAGGCTTTTAACGTCTGGATTCACCTTAAGCTTTGGCAGGGGGCGCGGCTCCCTTGTGAGCTGGAGGCGGACTTGGTCGAAGTGATTATGATAGATATGGGCATCGCCGAAGCTATGGACGAAATCTCCTACCTCTAAGCCGCAAATCTGCGCGGCCATATGGGTGAGCAGCGCATAAGAGGCGATATTAAACGGCACGCCGAGGAATATATCCGCGCTGCGTTGATAAAGCTGGCAAGAGAGCTTATCTCGTCCGCCGCCGGGGTTCGGCGCAACAAAGAACTGAAACAAGCAATGGCAGGGCGGCAGGGCCATATTATCCACATCCGCGGGATTCCACGCGCTAATGATATGGCGGCGGGAATAAGGATTATTTTTAATGGCCGTGACGATATTTGACACTTGGTCAATCAAGCTCCCGTCCGGCCCCTCCCATCTACGCCATTGCTTGCCGTAGACTGGGCCAAGATCACCCGCCTCATCCGCCCATTCATCCCAAATCCGCACGCCGTTGTCTTGGAGATATTTGACATTTGTATCCCCCGCGAGGAACCAAATCAGCTCATGAATAATCGACTTTTTATGCAGCTTTTTCGTTGTGACCATCGGAAAGCCGTCATTTAGATCAAAGCGCATTTGATAACCAAACACGCCGCGCGTGCCTGTGCCTGTGCGGTCCATACGGTCTGTACCGTTTTCCATAACATGGGAGAGAAGGTCGAGATATTGTTGCATAGCGTATTTGTGGACGATTCTATTGCCTGCGTAAATTTATTTATAACGGGCCGCAATGACGCCGTGTTTAAAGCTTATCAATAACCGCAAGCATAGGATCAAGCGCCGCCGCGCCGAGCTTTGCCGCGCGCTCTGGTGACCATCCGTAATCACTATCGGGCAGGTTCGCATTATCCTTGAACGGCATTTCCAGCGTCATGGCGAGGCAATCATAAGCATGGGCCGTATAATTGGTGCACATGGTCAAGTTTGCCTTTCCGGGCGCGGTTAGGTCATAGCCTTTCTCGGTTTGAAAATCCGGCGATGCCGTCTTATATGCTGCAAGAAATGCGCTTAAGTTTTGTGCTTGTTTATTCGTATAGCCCGGTATGCCTTCGGCTCCTGCGATAAAATTATAAGGCAAGGCCTCATCGCCGTGGACGTCAAAACATAAATCCGGCTTATCCGCGTCCATAGCTTTGATTGTGTGGTAAACTTCGGGCGAGGATTGTAATGTCGCAACGCCCCACTCCCGGTTTAAATTTGCCCCCGCCTCATTGGTGCGTAGATTACCGTTCTTGGAGCCGTCCGGGTTCATATTTGGCACAATGTGAAACCGCGCTTTTTGCCGCAGCACGCGAGCAACGGGATCATCCTCGTCCAGTAAGCGGGATAAAAACCCTTCCATCCACCACTCGGCCATCGTCTCGCCAGGGTGTTGACGGGCAATCACCCAGATATTTTTCGCCCCGTCCCCGACAGACAGGCAATCTAAATCTTGCCCCTGTATAGTCTGTCCCAAAACGCGGTGGCTCACCCCTGGTTCTTGCAAGCAGGACGCAATCAGATCGGCGTGGCGTTCCATAGAATAAGGCGCAAAATAAGCATAATAAACACTGTCATATTCAGGCGTATGGGAGATGATAAGCTCATCATTTTCATAGGCGGTTTCAACTCGGAACCATGTGTCCCGGTCATAGCTGGCACATGTTAGGTAATTCTCCCATCCGCCAGTAAACGCGGCGTCCTTGGCATTTTGAATGACCATGCGCAAGTCTTGGCCTTTACCACCGCTCACGCGGTAATAAAACCATTGGTAAAAATCAGAGGCATTATCCGGGCGAATAGACAGACGAATATTCGACGGTTTCGCCGCCTTATTGACAATAATATTGCCACCATCAAACGCAGACGTAATATCCAATGACATTATTTTCCCCTTATAACTCACGGTTTTTGTTTATTTCGCTGGTTCGTCTTCAACGATAAAGTCTTCAGGTGCAGATGACGCTGCAATCACAGCGCCCGCGATGTCTGCGGCATCCAGCCCGCGCCAAAAAACGCGCCACCCTTCAACGATTTGCATGCCTTGGCATACGCGCATATACCAATCATTGAAACTATTATTTTCGCGTGAACGCCAAAAAATCTTAGGTTGGTTGACGATCGCAGCTTGCCATATATCATGAGCAATCCCCTCACCGCGCGCTTCATGGGTGACCCAAAACTTTGACAGATAGGTTAAGCCTTTAAAATCCGTCATAATCGCGCCGCCGCGGTAATCCCGTTCAATAATCGCGGCGCGGATATTATGTTCAAGAAATTGCGGTTTCAAAGTTTTCTCAAATGAGGATGTTAGGCTTTCCATTAATCGGGTTTTATCAAGCCCCGCAAGGCTATCCATAATCATCAAAGGTGCGCCGCGCCGCATTAAGGTCCCGGTCCCCCGCGTTGTAAAAAGCTCGCCGAGTAAGTTAAGCGGTGAGGCCATAATATAGATGCTATTATTCATCGGATCATTAAGTAGTTCCGTCACCATATGTTTAAATATTACCTGCCCAGGTGATAAATACCTATCCGCAAGGCGTTCATCCATATTATCCACATTAACAACAGCAATCCGGTCACCATCGACGGAAAGGCCGCCAGACGGTTGCAAGAAGATAACTTTCGCCGATTGTAGCTCTTTAACAACCCCCTGCAAGTCAACCGCTTGCTGCATATTGGTAAACTCAAGGATTGGCATACGCCCTTGAGTGGCCAATTTTCTAACTTCAGGGAACAGACCATAAGACGCTGTATTTAGTTTCGCCGTGCGAACTCCGGCGCCTTCAAGCTCTTTGGATAGTCTGGATGATGAAAACTTAACCTGCGTACGGTCACTATCCAGCGCCCCAATCAATAAAACCGGAGTAAGTTTTAAATCCGATAAAATCCGCAAGTTACTAATCAAGGCCTCAAGCAAGGGGTTTTTAAGGCAGCGCGGATCAAGTACAATCAGAGCAAAACGCTCCGGCTCTTGCGCGGCAAATATATCGGCGTAAAATTTGGCCTCCCGCTCCGCCCCAACGGCCGATAGGCTTTTTATTACAAGCTCGCGCATTTTATCTCCGCGGCTCATAGAAAAGCTCCTGAAAGCGCCGCTGCATAAACCCCCGCAGCCTTAACCAACTGCGCGCCCTCTACATATTCATTCGGGCGGTGAGCTTGGTCGACATGCCCCGGGCCAAATACAACGGCATTCACGCCGGCTTCACTTAGCATGGCCGCCTCAGTCCAGTAAGGGAGGTCAATGGGGTCAAGCCCAAGGCAAATTGACGATAATATCTCTGGGGCACGGGATTGAAACGGATTGAGTGCCGCGATCACATCAAGCACTACTTCGGGGTAAAGCCCGCGTAGAATGGCTTGCGCGGCCTCTTGGTGACGGGCCGTCCCATCACCCGGCGGTGGGCGCATTGAAAACTTAAATATCGCCTGCGTTGGAATAACATTATAGGCCCCATCACTTTTAATCTCGCCAATATTGAGGCAAATGCCTTTATACTCGGGTGCGCCAATCGATTTAAACTTATCGCCATAATCCGATAGCTTGGCCGCAAACCGCGCAATTTTTTGCAGCGGCGCTTCGGTTATATCGGATAAAGAAGAATGGCCGCCGGGCCCTGCAAATTTAACGCTCATCGCCAACATGCCTCGGTGCCGTGCGCCCATCGTACAAGACGTTGGCTCGCAGACAATGGCATGCGGGATATCGCCCAAGTCATTCTCCGCGATTGCGGCCGGCATAACTTCACTGCCGTGCTCTTCATCACCGGAAAATAAAATCGCTACATCTTTGGGGGTGACTTGCTCAAGAGCCGCTAATATACAGGCCGCAGCCCCTTTTATATCGCTCGTCCCAAGGCCGATATAACGGTCATTCTCATGCCTTAAACGAAGCGGATCGCCCGTCCACCCCTCGCCGCTTGGCACTGTATCAATATGGACATTGAGCAATATTTTCGGCATGCCCCAAACGGCTAAGACATAGGCGCTATCAGACTTCCCGCGAGAGCGTGTAACACTTTGTAACTTAAGGCTGTCCGGCGCAAATTTTTGTAAAGCCTCAGCGAGCCATTTTGCACAGGCCACTTCATCGCCGCTGCCGTTACGGGTATCAAACCCGATCAACAGCTCCAGCCATGATATAATGCGCGGTTCAGCGATAACCATTAATTGTCCCTTTACCCGCCTATCTATAAACAGCTTTTATCGGCTTTCAATCTATGGAATGTAAAAATTTCCCTTAAAGTTAATGTTTTACAGCTAAAATGTTGGGGCCATTTTATTATAATAAACACAGAGCGCCTTAAATTTTGGGTTTCATTTTTATAAAATGGCTCTATATTAAGTCTGCTGGCTTGCCAGCTATGATGATAAAGGCGCTTGCAATAAGCGGGCTGGACCCGGGGGCGGTACCCGGCGGCTCCACCATAAATACTCACGAGTTTTAGAATGTGAGTGTTTTTGATGGGGCCGAAATAGGATCGACAGACGTCTAAAGAAGTTAGCTTTCATTCGTATGGGTACCGTTAAATGCCCGTTTTTAGTAATTGCAAATGACAATTCTAATGAAGAGTTTGCACTCGCAGCGTAAGCAGCGCGGTAAATTCGCAACTTAACTCCTAGCCCCTCATAAGGCTAGGCGGGCTTCGGAGGTAGCTGGCAACAGAAACCTCCACTTTATTTATGCGGTTTGCCGCCGACCAACCCAAACCGCGTTGAGTATTTATGCGCTTTGCCGCCCGCCAACCCAAACCGCGTTGAGTATTTATGCGCTTTGCCGCCCGCCAACCCAAACCGCGTTGAGTATTTATGCGGTTTGCCGCCCGCAAATACAGATAAGCCCCCTCGTTTGATATATTTTTCAAAACAATATGAAACCTTTTGGCTATGGATTTATCTAAATTTCGAAAAAGATATTATTCAAGACTTGCAGCTCGCCAGTCAGCCCTAAGTATATGTTTAGTCATTTGTCAAAATAGATTAAAAATGCTTATACAAATATATGAGAGTTTATATTTTTATCCTGAGTCTCGTTTTAAGCCTTATCGTTTCTACAAAAATTTTCGCAGATCAACTACCCAAATTAATAGTTAGGTGTAATCAAACAGACTTTAATTTATGCGGTTATATTGATGCTGATATTTGGAATCATCAGTCGCGAGAAGTTTTTATAATCGAACCTAAATTTGAACACGCTAAAGATTTCTCAAATGGTTTAGCCGCTGTCCGAATAAATGGGAAATTTGGATATATCGATAAAACCGGTCAAGTTATCATTGCCCCTCTATTTGATAGGGCCGGTGCATTTGACCAAGGCTTAGCTGTTGCAGGAACGAATAAAGCCTATGGCATTATTGATATAGCAGGTAATTATATTGTAGACCCAATATTCTCTCATGCCATTATTTACAGCAATGATATTATCTTAGGCGGCTCAATAGACAACGTAAAATATGGCTACATAAGCTATGATAATTCTACTATTGATAATGCAAGGGTGTATAGCCTTTCAACAGGTTGGTTAACAGATCAAAGCTATAAATTTGAGCGATTTGACGACGCGAAACATGATTTAATTTGGGCTCAAAACTCACAAGGTAAGCCTGGCACATGGGATGATAAATATGGCCTGATGCGTCTTGATGGCCGTTGGTTGATTGAACCTGTGTATGATTATGTTACACCGCTTAAACATAATCGTGCGGTTATTAGTAAAACCATAGGCAATAACACCTCATATGGCGCCATTGATAGACATGGCAAACAGGTCATACCTTTCAAATTTGAGTATCTAACACATTGGGACGAAAACTTTCTGGCGGCAGGTCAAGGTAAATATCCAAATAGGAAACGAGGATTAGTTAGTTTTGACGGGCAATTACTGGCGAATAGATATTTTGATGAGATTCAAGCTGATACAATTTTAGGGCCTGATCATCCTGCTCAGGATTTTTACAGCGTTAAAGACGGCGAAACATGGAAAACACTCACAAAAGATGGCCAATTATTATCGGATCAACGTATCGGGCAGGCTTTTTAATCTGTGATCAGTTTTCAATAATATATGATCAACAAGGCTACGCCCTCGTACCGAAGGATGAAAATTTACCAACCGTAAAGTTTGATGAGCCTTTATTTCCCTATAGTAATCAAGACTGCACCCCGCCGCCCACACTTATTCGAGGCAAAACTTACGCCGCCATCCTTGAAAACGGAAAAGTCTTTGGCGGTTTTTTTAAAAATAGTCACGGGTTTTTTGCGACCCACAGATGGGTAGAAGTCAATGAAAAATGGGGCTTAGTCAATGAAGAAGGCGACTTCAAAGTCAAGCCAATTTACTCGTCAATTCAGTTTGAAGGTGAACTGAGATCAAGTGATGATTTACCAAAAGCAAAGACCAATGCCACTTATAAGGTAACAAAAAATAACATCCCTTTTCGGTTAAGTTTTGTTGATGGAGAATATAAAGAGACAGCATTTACAGCGCGCCCTGTAGATCGTAACCAAGTCATAAATTGTAAGGGGCAATATAAGCTTAAATCTAAAAACGGCTTATGGGGTATTGTTGATAAAAAAGGCGATATTCTCATCCCTCAACAATATCGCGCCATTACCTGTTTCAGTAACGGCGTCGCATGGGTACCTGATGACGTAGAGCGGCGATGGTGCCCGATCGATAGCGATAATAGATCGCAGTCCGCACCCGCTTGCACAACCACTTATTATTCAAGCTGGGCATCACATCATGACCCAGAAAAATTCAATGACGATCCATATGAAAATAGCGTTTTATGGATGAAGGCTATGTTAGATTACGGGGAAGGACGTCGTGATACGAAACCCGGATTCGTGCCGTGGAATTAACTATATTGAACAAGACAATAAGAAAACAACCACAAGGCCATCACAATTTCTCAAACCTCGCCTTAATTCCCCCTTCTGGCCGTAATGTGACCGTCATCTTGGGCCGTGGATAGCAGTCGGGGGCGACCTTGATTTTATAATCCCGCACAAGGCTTATGAGGACCATAACCGCTTCCATGACGGCAAAGGCTGCGCCGACGCATATGCGCGGGCCGCCGCCGAACGGCATAAAGGGCGCGCCTTTTTTGCGTAGCTCAGGTTGGCGGATGAATCTGTCAGGATCAAAGGCGAGCGGATCATCCCAAAGCCGTTCTGTACGGTGCATGACATAATTGGCCAGGATCATAATATCCCCCGGCTCTATTTCGCGCCCGCAAATGGTAACAGCTTTTCGGCATTGCCGCGCCAATACCGGAGCCGGCGGAAACAGCCGCATGGTTTCATCAATCACCGCCCGCGTAAATGTCAATTTCACGAGGTCATCATATTCAACCGCTCTTGTCCCAATAATGGCGGCAGCTTCATCTCTTAGCCGCCTTTGCACAGCTTTATCCATGCCAATTAAATAAAACGCCCATGTCAAGGTCAGCGCCGTTGTCTCATGACCCGCAATAAAAAACCCGATTAGATTATCGCGTTGCTCTCGGCGGGATAAAGCCTCGCCGGTTTTCGGATCTTTTGCCCCGACCAATAAGGCGACCAGGTCGTCTCCGCCGTTGTCTTGACTACGCTCATCAAGCAAATCATCCGCAGCTGTACGAAGACGCTTAATCGCCATCATGCCGCGCGGGCCGACGGGGCGCGGCACATAGCCCGTCCACGGAATAAGGTCATCTGGCCGCAAGGTTCCCGCCGCCGTCACCACGCGCCGTGTTGCCATCCGAAGGGTCTCCCGGTTAAGCCCTTGTGGGTCGCCGAGGAGGGCTTTGGCCAAAACATCAAAGGTCACATCGGCCATAGCGGCAGATAGCTCCACCTCTCCGCCGCCGCCAAGCTTACGCGAGAACGCTGTAATCACCGCGTTCACATCTGGCGCAAGATCGGCCATGTGGCGATGTTTAAACATCGGTGCAACGGCGCGTCTTTGACGCTTCCATTGCTCATCATGAACCGACAAAAGACCTTCGCGCGTGGCAGACCCCATAATGCGCTGATCGAGTGGTGACTTTTTGAAGGCTGGCTCATGCTGGGTGAGCACTTCTGCCATCCCCGCCGGATCGCTAATGACGTGCATCCGAACCCCTAATGATTTCACGGAGGCAATAGGCTGCGAATAGGTCAGCGGGCCGAAACCTTCGATTGGATTACGCATAAACCTCCACGTCGCATAGGCAAAACTTTCTGTGCCCTTGAGCGGTTTGGCGTGGGGCGGATAAAATTTCCCGTTATTTTGTGTCTGCTGGGTCGTTTCGGCCATAAATGGTCCTTATAAATATCGCCTATAGCTTTAGACCACGACAAAGTAATTAGCGATAGGACATTTTTTCGCGCATTCCGCATTTCATATCTTGACCCCGCCTAAACATAATTTACGGTATAGCTATGAGCCAAGATTTGATGAACTATGAAGATATGGCACAATTAGCCTTGAGGGGGGTTGTGCGCGATTCCATCCGCCGCGTCATTCGCGAAGATGGTCTGCCTGGGTCTCATCATTTTTACATCACATTTCTGACCCGCTATCCAGATGTTGTCATTGACGAGTCCTTAGCAGAAAAATACCCGGAAGAGATCACAATCGTCTTAGAACACCAATTTTGGGAGTTGACCGCACCTGATGAATATTTCGAAGTCACTTTGAAATTTGGCGGTGTTCCCAAATATCTTAAAGTTCCTTATCTTGCAATTACGCGCTTTCATGACCCGAGTGTTGGGTTTTCGCTACAATTTGACCGCCCTGCTGCAATGGAAGCAAAACCCGCCCCGATTAGTGAAATTTCTGCAAGGCCGCAGCCCAAACCTGCCGCCAAGCCTGCGGAAGAGCCCTCGCCCAGTCAAAAACCTAAAGTGGTTAAAGCCGACAAAGATCAAGCGAGCAAATCAAATAAAGAAACGGCAAGCACAAGCTCTGATGAGGACAATGTTGTAAGTCTTGATAATTTTCGTAAAAAATAACGTAGCTTTCTTGAAAAATAGCGCAACTCTCTTGCGAAAAATATCGGTAAAACCTTTAGCTTACGCCCCCTAGCCGCAGCGCACATCCTCAACAATACCGTCAACGCCAATTTCTATGGTCAGCCGCTCCATCACCTCTGGTTCAAGAGATAATCGCTCAGGGCTTGTTCGAATTGATGGTGCATAAAGCGGTTGATCAGCTAGAAACTCTGTCACCTCCAATAAAGGCGGCTGGGCTTCAAATTCTGGAAGAAAATTACGCTGCCGCCTTTCAAGCACGGCCGGTTTAACAATGCGCTTACGCCCCGGAATAGCTTGAAAGTACAGACTACCCTCATATTGGCCGACAAGGGACTGATAAATCCGCGCCTGACAGAGATCATCGGGCACAAGACGGGGCGGAAGTTCTGGGTCAAGATAGGCGGGGCGAATATATTGCCCTTGCCCCGGCTGCGGTTGATAAGGAATATTATTCCCGCCAGCAAAGCCGCCGCATCCTATAAGCAACAGCACGGCCACCAAATTCAAAATATAAAACAAATTACGCACAGCCTAAGTGAATCAGATTCGCAGCCGTTTAGCAAATTAAGCCGCTGTAGTTTTCCACTTAAGCCATCTTTTTCCACTCACCCCGATCACTTTGCTGCCAATAAGACAGTTTTGCGCCCTCATCTTTAAGCCGTTTCCAGCGAGCCCGCTCAAAATTCACGCTCTCGCTTTTTTGGCCCTCAATCAGGACAATGCAGCGCGAAGTGGTTTCGTCTAGGTTCATATCCGTTTGATCCAGGAATAAGACACAATCCGCCTTATTCGATGTTTCTGCACTCGCCGAGAGGCATATAGGATGGCGGTCACTTTGCGGCTCATCATCACGGCCATGGGGCAAAAAACTATTATCCCGATAAGTCCAAAGATATTTATCCATCTGCGGCAGCCGGTCTTCGGACATTTTCACAAGGGCGCGCCAGCCCTTGCTCTGTGTCTTTTCAAGGAGTTGCGGCAAAACCGCCTCAATACTCGCCTGCTCAAGATGGTAAAACCAATAATCCATAAAAGCCTTAGCCTTCGTAATTATCGGCAATCCAGCGGTTTAACAGGCGCACCCCAAAACCTGTACCAAAGGTCGTCTCGCGCGGATCATGGCGCGTGTTTTTCATCGCCGTTCCTGCCACATCCAAATGAGCCCAAGGGGTATCACCAACAAAGCGCTGTAGGAACTGCGCCGCCGTAATCGACCCCGCAGAGCGCCCGCCGATATTCTTCATATCCGCATTGGGGCTATCAAGCAGACGGTCATAGGCTTTACCCAGCGGCAGACGCCAAACTTTATCCGTGGATGTTTCACCGGCAGATAAAAGCTGCGCCGCGATATTATCATCATTCGAAAATAGCCCCGCATGTTCATGACCAAGCGCGACAATAATGGCCCCCGTAAGCGTGGCGAGATTCACCATAGCTTTGGGCTTATATTCTTCTTTCGTGTACCAAAGAGCATCGGCCAAAACGAGGCGGCCTTCCGCATCCGTATTTTGCACTTCAACAGTCTGCCCGGAATAAGAGGTGATAATATCTCCCGGAAGCTGTGCATCCCCGTCGGGCATATTTTCAACAAGGCCGACAACGCCGATAACATTGGCTTTGGCCTTACGGGCCGCAAGGGTCATCAACGTCCCGACCACGGCGGCAGACCCGCCCATATCACCTTTCATATCCCACATTCCTGCGCCGGGTTTAAGGGAAATACCACCTGTGTCGAATGTAACCCCTTTACCCACAAGGGCGACAGGCGAATCGCCTTTATCACCGCCGTTCCACGACATAATCACAAGCTGGCTTTCGCGCACGGAGCCTTTACCGACACCTAATAGCGTATGCATGCCAAGTTTCGTCATCTCCGTTTCACCAAGAATTTTCACATCGAGGCCAAGAGATTCAAGTTCTTTAATCCGCTGTGCATAGGCCGCAGGATAAATCACATTAGGCGGCTCATTCACAAGGTCGCGGGCCAGTTTAACCCCTGCCGCCTCTGCGCCGTGATAATTCTCATAAGATATTGTTGCCATCTTGGCGTCATCGCAAACAATCGTAATGTCGCTAACAACGGGTTTTTTACTTTCAGGTAGTTTTGTTCTATATTGATCGAATCGGTAAGCCGCCAGATCTGCGCCAAGGGCTGCCCGCGCCGCGCCGTCTGGGTCAAGGCCAATGCCGTCGAGATAAAACACCCATGATGTTTGCCGTTCAAGCAGGAGTTGTTTCATCGCTTTGGCGGCAAACATCTCTGCATTAAACTTATCTTTCTTGCCTGCACCGATAAAAACAACCTGCTGCGCGCCGCTATTTTCAACTGCATATACACGAAATGTCTTTCCATTTTTACCTTTAAAATCAGCGGCCTGTGCAAGGGATTTAAAGCCGAGTTTTAAATCCGATGATATGCCGTTCAGCGTCATATCCTCAAACACAGGTATAATCGCAAGCCCGCAACTATGGCGCTCAGCAGGTTTAAAAGATATTTTCACGTAAGGCTCCTAGAGTTAAATTGTGCAAAACATTCGCATATTTTAATTCAATTTCTTTTGCAGAAAACTGTCACTGCAGCTATTAAACATAAGATAGCGTAATGTCATGTATTTTTCAGCGAATGAATCGTAGGAAATTATATTGATAAAAGAGATATGGTTTTCATGACACTTTTGCAGAATTATCTCAGAAAACAAGGGTTTTGGCCCCTTATTTTGACGTTGTCTGCTCTGGCTATGTTAGCTGTCCTTACACAAAGCCTCTCCACACTTGATTTAATTGTTGAGAACCGCCAGTCAGCCGCGACATTTTTCTATATTACCCTTCTCGCAATACCTCAGCTCATCGCAATTATCCTCCCCCTCGCCGTGTTTATGGCGATTTTATATGCGATTAACCGCATGAATACGGATAGTGAGCTGATTGTTGCCAAAGCTTCCGGCGTGAGTCCGTGGAAAATATCAACACCGCTTATCCGCCTTGCTGTTCTGGCCGCTGTTGCCCATCTTATCATAAATATTGCCGTGCAGCCCTATGCCTTTCGGCAAATGCGCAGTGAGCTTTTAAAGGTTAAAACAGATATTGCCTCCCAAGTCATACGCGCCGGAGAGTTTAATACCCCCTCACCAGGCTTAACCCTCTACTCGCGGACAATTTCCCCCGCAGGTGAGTTGACAGATGTGATTATTCACGACGCACGCAATCCTGATAAAATACAGACCTATCAATCCAAAAAAGGGCAAATCTCTAAATCTTTTACATCCGCGCAGCTCAGCCTTTTTGATGGAACCATTCAAGAAGTCGTCGCCGGTGGCCAACTCGATCTTGTTCTGTTTGAAAGCTATACCATTGATCTTTCTGACGTCATCGTTGTTGATACCGTTCTGCGCCTTAAAAAGTCAGACCGTTACATCCATGAGCTTCTATATCCAAATCTTAGAGAATTTTCATCCCAAGCCGGTCAAGACTCCTTTATTGCCGAAGGTCATGCACGCCTCGCCGCGCCGCTTTATAATGTCGCACTGGCCTTATTGGCCTTGGCCTTTTTAATACGCGGTGAATTAGTTAGAACTGGATATAGCCGTAAAATTGCCATTTGCGCGGTTCTTGGCTTTTCTTTTCGTCTCGCAGGCTTTGCCTTAGAAGCTGCAGCAGAAACTGATAAGTCATTGAATATATTTCAATATATCCTGCCCTTGGCTTTATGTTTAATTTGTTTTCTTTTTCTTTTAAAACCCGGGCGTAGCCGTAAACCCAAATTTATGCGCTCAAAGAAAAACCTAGATACTTTTGACCTCTATCCGCAAACAAGCGAGGTTTAACGGCTATGTTCTCACTCATAAATCGATATATTGCACGCCGCGTATTATGGGGTATTTTTATCGCCTTTATGGTGGTGACGGGGATCATACTCCTTATCGATTTCGTCGAAGGCACACGCAATCTTGGGCAAGATCTTGGATTTAATAGCTTTCAAATCATGCAGTTGACTCTTTTAAAGGTCCCATCGCTTATTGAACAAACAATACCCTTTGTGGTGCTTTTTGGCGTGATGGGAACCCTTTACGGGCTCAACCGCCGCTCAGAGCTAATTGTCCTTAGGGCTACGGGGCTATCCGTATGGCGCTTTTTAACGCCGGCTATTTTTTTAAGTTTTCTCATCGGGGTGGTTTGGGCCGTTTGTTTCAACCCCATCGCATCACATAGCCTTGGTCTGTATGAGAAAACATTAAACGCATCCGAAAGTAATAACAACGCCGCGCAGGACATATGGCTACGTGAAGCCTCAGAGCGGGATACGACACTCATTCGTGCTGATCGTTACAATCCCGTGCAAAGACGATTAATGGGCGTGACCATTATTCAGTCCGATATTATTGGCGACACTGGCGCAGAATTTAAAACACGGTTTGACGCTGAAAGCGCTGAACTTAAGGCGGCAGGCCATTGGCAGCTCTATAATGTCAAAGAAAACACAAATGATGTTTTGGCAGATTATGTTTCGCACGAAACCCTATCAATCCCAACAAATATAAGGCTTGAAGACATTACAAGCCAGATCGACTCTCAATATGTACCGCCCTTTTGGTCATTACCGCAAGAAATCACGCGGGCTCGGCGGTCGGGCTTTGCGACAACGCGGCTTGAAATGCAGTGGCATAAACTCCTTGCCCTGCCGCTCAGTCTTGTTGCGATGACAATCATTGCCTCCGCCGTGTCCATTCATCTAGCCCGCGAGGGCGGAACATTACGGTTACTGATTACGGGAACCGCTATTGGTTTTGGCGTTTACTTCGCAAATTCAATTTTCAATGCCTTTGGTCAGTCCGCCGCTCTCCCGATTATTTTCGCAGCATGGTTGATTCCAATTATGACCTTTTTTTTAGGTGTATCTTACCTCGCAAAGATAGAAGATGGCTAAGCAATATCTGCGGCGATGAATTGCATTTTATCGCCAAGTTATATAATAGAATAAAATTAGCGCAATTTAACGGGCGCATTACAATTACGGGACAATGGATATGAAGATATCATCCAGTTTTCGCAAAGCCTTATTGATAGCGGTCGGCCTATCGGCCCTGTGCACTATCGGGCCTGTTGCGGCACAAACAACGCAGGGCATTTCTGCGGTAGTCAATGAGGATATTATTACCTCTTATGATCTGCGCCAACGTGTTTTATTCATTTTGGCCACAACCGGTGTAGAACGGGATGAGGAAAGTCTTCGCCGCGTGCAAAACCAAGCTCTTCGTAATTTAATCGACGAACAGTTACAAATGCAAGAATCCCGTAAATTTGATCAGACTATCCGCGATGAGGAAGTAAATCGTAATGTTCTTCAGCTCATCAGCCGCAATGGCTTATCTCCAGAAGAAGTGACCCAACAACTTGCTAGTGTCGGCGTCTCTCTTGGCACCTTACAAAACCAAGTCCGTGCAGACATCGCATGGCAGCGTATTGTGGGCGGGCTTTTTGGCTCACGAATCCGCATAAGTGATGCCCAAATTGATGAAACCTTTACGCGGCTCACAGCCAATGCCGAAAAACCTAGCTACCGTGTTGCTGAAATCTACATTGAAGCCACGCCGGAAATTGGCGGACAAGAAGGAGCCATGCAGGGCGCACAAGCCATGATAACACAACTCGGTCAAGGCGCACCATTTCAACTATTGGCTCAACAATTTTCATCCTCCCCCTCTGCCGCTCGCGGTGGCGATATTGGATGGGTAAATGAAGGCGAGTTACGTCCTGAAATTGATGCAGCTATGAAAAATATCGAAAAAGGCAATATATCAGAACCTATCCAAGTTCCGGGCGGCGTCTATGTTATCGCCGTCATTGATAAACGTATTTCAAAACCAGATACGCTGTATCAATTACAACAAATTCGTAGTGAAATTGATCCCGATAACGGTGGTTTTGAAACCGCTAAGGCCCGCGTCAACACGGCCTTAGCCGTTGTAACATCCTGTGACACACTTAAAAATACCCTTGATGATATCGACGGCGTTGACAATCTGGACATGGGAGAGCTTAAACAAACTGAAATGAATGACCTTATTATCAATGCGCTTGAAGGTGTTGAGGCCGGTCAAGGTTCAAAGCCCGTCGAAGGCCCCGGCGTCGCCGTAAGTTTCTTTGTTTGCTCCAAATCATTAACAGGCGAGAACATACCAACGCGCAAGCAAATTGAAGACCGCTTGATTGACCAACAAGTTGCGCAAGCGTCAAAACGTCATTTACGTGATCTTCGCCGCGATGCGGCAATCTCTATACGCTAGTGGGGCCACTCGCCCTCACAATGGGCGACCCGGCGGGCGTCGGGCCAGAAATTACGGCGAAAGCTTGGGCTCATAGCGTTAAATCCAATGGCCCCATCTTTATAGCTATTGGCGATATCAATGTGTTTAAAACCGCATTTCAGGCCGCCGGTCTCCCAGCGCCAAAAGCGGTAGAAAGCACCGCAGACGCCCAGCAGCAGTTCTCATCCGCTCTACCCGTTCTTCATATTGGCAACGCCAAAAACGTCAGCAACGGACAGCCCAATCCCGCCCATGCAGACATCATCACCGGCGCGATTAAAACCGCCGTCACCCTCAGCCTCACGGGTGAAACCTGCGGGATTGTGACCTGCCCGATCTCAAAAGAAAATCTTTATGCGGCTGGGTTTAAATATCCGGGCCACACAGAATATCTCGGCCATTTATGCAAAACCCATGAGGCCCCCTATCCGCGCGGCCCCGTCATGCTTTTGGAAGGTGGCGGGCTACGTTGCGCTCTCGTGACAATACATATGTCATTATCAGAGGCCGTAAGCGGCATATCACCCGAAGCTATTTCGCGCACCGCTCAAACCCTCTACGGCGCGCTTAAAGTGGACTACGGCATTGCTGCGCCGCATATTGCCATGGCGGGGTTGAACCCCCATGCCGGCGAGAACGGCGCTTTGGGAGATACGGAAATCATCATTCAAAACCCCGCAGCCGTAAAATTACGCGACATTGGCATTGACATAAGTGATGCCCGCTCGGCGGACACACTTTTCCACGCCGAGGCCCGCGAGGGCTATGATGCGGTGCTGGCTATGTATCACGATCAAGGACTAATTCCCGTTAAAACGCTGGATTTTCACGGCGGGGTTAATATCACCCTTGGCCTTCCAATTATTCGCACATCTCCCGATCACGGCACCGCATTTGACATTGCCGGCAAAGGCCTCGCACGCGCCGATAGCTTAATCGCCGCCCTTAATAAAGCCGCCATGCTTGCCAGAAATAGAGCCCAATATGCTGGATAAGCTTCCGAGCCTGACGGAAACCGTTCGCATACATAACTTGCGGGCGGATAAAAGCTTGGGACAGCATTTTTTGCTCGACCAAAATGTCACCGATAAGATTGCCCGTTATGCCGTGCCGCTTGAGGGGGTGAGCACGGTGGAAATTGGCCCCGGCCCGGGCGGGCTCACCCGTGCACTTTTATCCGCGGGCGCAGGGAGCGTGCTCGCCATTGAAATGGATGAGCGTTTCCTCCCCGCTTTGGCAGAAATTGGCCGCGCCAGTGGGGAGCGTTTGCGGGTGTATAAAGGTAATGGCTTGAAGGTTGATATTGGCAATGAACTCACGGGGCCGATAAAAATTATCTCGAACTTACCCTATAATGTCGGTACGAAAATGCTAATTAATTGGCTTACGGCCACGCCGCTTTTCTGGCAACAAATGGTGCTAATGTTCCAAAAAGAAGTTGCCCAGCGCATTACCGCCGCGCCGGGAGATAGCGGCTATGGACGGCTTGCGATTTTAACCCAAAGCACCGCACAGGCCCAAATCGTTATGGAGGTTCCCGCCCATGTTTTCACCCCGCCGCCCAAGGTCGACTCGGCGGTTGTCCTCCTAGATCCACTCCCTGAAAATGAGCGCTTTAAGGATCTAAAAACTTTAGGAATGGTTACTCATGCCGCCTTTATTATGCGGCGCAAAATGCTACGGCGGTCATTAAAACCTTTTGCAAAAACCCATGACATAAACCTGAGTGAGTGGTTGCAAGCTGCCGATATTAATGAAGAATCGCGGCCTGAGACCTTATCCGTGCCCGATTTTCACCGCCTGACGCGGGAATTTATTCGCCTGAGATCAGCGCCCTGACAAAGGGCTGTAGCCAATGTTGGCGGCGGCGAGCCATACGCTCAGCCTTAATAATTACCCGCAGCTCTGCCATAGCCTCTTCAAGGTCAGAATTGACAATCACATAATCATATTCCGCCCAATGGCTAATCTCCGCCTCTGATTTTGCCATACGTTTGGCAATCACATCATCGCTATCTTGGGCGCGGCTCCGCAGGCGGCGCTCAAGCTCATGCATATCGGGAGGTAGGATAAACACGCGCACCAAATCATCAGCCGCCGCTTGGGTAAGCTGTTGCGCCCCCTGCCAGTCAATATCAAATAACACATCCCGTCCCGCCTCTAGAGCCGCTTCCACCGGCTGGCTTGGCGTGCCGTAATAATTATCAAAGACCTTGGCATGTTCCAAAAACTCATTCTGGTCGATCATAGAGGCGAATTTGTCTTTTGAGATAAAAAAGTAATGCTCCCCATCTACCTCACCAGGACGCGGCGGACGAGTGGTGGCAGACACAGACATCGACATATTCTCATCTTCGGCCAAAAGTCGCCGCGTGAGGGTAGATTTCCCCGCGCCAGACGGGGAGGATAAAACTACAAGAAGGCCGCGCCGCGCTGCTTTATCATATATTGCCATAATTCACTGGCTCCCGCGTTTCCTTTGGCGTTCAATTTTGCGCCACTCGCTGACATTTTTATTATGTTCTGCGAGGGTCTTAGCAAAGATATGCCCGCCTTGCCCATTGGCAACAAAAAATAAATCATCCGTCTTGACGGGGTTTAACACCGCAGCAATCGCCGCCGCGCCGGGGTTGCAAATCGGCGTTTTGGGCAGCCCGTCAATCTGATAGGTGTTCCATTCAGTTTTTCGTTCAATCTCCGAGCGGCGAATGCCGCGCTGTTTTCCGTCCCCCCCGCGCAAAATCTCACCTTTTGAAATGCCGTAGATGATTGTGGGGTCGGATTGCAGCCTTATTCCGCGCCTTAGGCGGTTAATAAAAACCCCCGCCACGCGGTCCCGCTCCCCATCAATACCTGTTTCTTTTTCCACCACAGAAGCTAGGATAATCGCCTCTTGCTTGGTCTTGATCGGCAAATCAGGGGCGCGGCCCTCCCATAAACTATCAATCACGTTTTTTTGGGCCTCATGCATACGCAGAATAACGTCGCTATAAGACATATTTTTCGGCAAAAGATACGTCTCCGGCAAGAGCGTGCCTTCCGCAGGCATGGCCACCTCCTCACTGCGGAGCCAATCATAGTCATTTAATTGACGTATAATCTGCGCAGATGTTCGCCCTTCTGCAATGGTGATGGGGTATAAAATCGCCTTACCTTCGGACAGAACCGTGTAAATTTCGCTCATAGACACGGGCAGATCAAGCGCAAATTCTCCGGCTTTAAACTGGCTTTCATTCCCCCGCAACTTGGTAACGAGCTTAAATATTACCGCCGATTCGATCGCGCCGACCTCTTCAAGATTGCCGGCAATACGGGATAGGCCCGAGCCTTTTTCAACCGTAAAGACAATATTTTGCGGCGATATATCTGGCGTCGTTTCATAGCGGTAATTGACAAAAGCATAAAGCGCTAAGACCAAACCGCCTATAAAGGTTATCAGTCCCGTTAGTCCCATGAGGCCGAGGATAAGTTTTGATTTTTTCGGTAGGCCATTGGCCGCTTTAGGTTTCGTCTTAGTTTCAGGTTTTGACGCGGCCGCCCCAGTCTTCGCCATGATTATTGCGGCTTAGAGAAGATAATCGCTGCATTGGTTCCGCCAAACCCAAAGGAATTTGATAACACCGCCGAGCCTTTAAAGGCTTTGGGCGTAAGCGGCACAAGATCAATCGCCGTGTCAATAGAGCAGTTTTCAAGATTAAGGGTCGCGGGAGCCATTTGGTCTCGCAGCGCCAGAATAGAAAAGATCGCTTCAATCGCCCCCGCCGCGCCAAGCAAATGTCCCGTCGCAGATTTAGTTGACGACATTAACAAGTTTTTCGCGTGATCGCCAAAGCGGCGCTCCACGGCTTTCACTTCGATTTCATCTCCAACGGGGGTCGATGTCCCATGGGCATTAACATAACCAATCTCAAATATGTCGATACCTGCATCATTAATCGCGGCACTAACCGCGCGGTATCCGCCATTGCCGTCCGGCGGCGGGCTGGTGATATGATGGGCATCCCCCGACAGGCCATAGCCCCGATATTCCGCATAAATATGCGCCCCGCGAGCAACTGCATGGTCATAGTCTTCAAGGACAACAATCCCTGCGCCCTCGCCCATTAAAAATCCGTCCCGTCCATCATCATAGGGCCGAGAGGCTTTTTCCGGTGCGTCATTATAGCTCGTGGTCATCGCTCGGCAGGCGACGAAACTAGCAATGCCAAGGCGGCATACGGCGGCTTCCGCTCCGCCTGCGACCATAACATCGGCGTCGCCGTGCTGTATGAGGCGCGCTGCGTCCCCTATGGCGTGAACCCCGCTGGCACATGCAGTCACAACCGAATGGTTTGGCCCCATAAAGCCGTAGCGCATAGACACTTGGCCGGACGCGAGATTAATCAACATACCGGGGATCACAAAGGGGCTGAGTCGGCGCGGGCCTTTTTCAGAGAGCGTAATCGACGCATTATAGGTCGTTTCAAGCCCGCCAATACCAGAGCCAATCATAACCCCCGTGCGGTGACGGCCCTCAAGATTATCTTCGCCGGGCATCCAGCCGGAATCTTTTATGGCCTCATCCGCCGCCGCAATGCCGTAGAGAATAAAATCATCAATACGCTTGCGGTCACGAGCGGGCATAACGCTATCGGGATCAAAAGCACCCTCACTCGGGGCATCATCATCACCGACACGCGGAACAAAAGCAGCGACCTTGCAGGCAAGATCACTGGCATCAAATTTCGTAATTTTTTTTGCGCCGGATTGTCCAGCTAGCAAATTTTTCCATGCGACGTCTTTGCCGCAACCAACGGGCGTAACAAGGCCAATTCCTGTAACAACAACCCGCCGCATGAAAGGGCTACCGCTTAACCTGCTTTTTCGGAAATAAACTTGACCGCATCACCAACAGTTTGAATATGCTCAGCCGCATCATCAGGAATTTCAATGTCAAATTCCTCTTCAAACGCCATAACAAGCTCGACTGTATCAAGGCTATCTGCACCGAGGTCATCAATGAAGTGCGCTTTATCTGTCACTTTATCCTCATCTGCGTCAAGATGCTCAACAACCATCTTTTTAACGCGGGCTAAAATATCTGACATAGTTTTTCCTTTTATGGTGCCGCCCTTATTGCCTAAGGTCTGCGGCGGTTTATCGCTGCGAATTTAAGGGCTTTGCTGTGAAATACAAGACCCAGTTCGACTCGGCGGGCTCACTATCATAGAAAAATAAGGGTGAAAAGCGAATTAGAAAGAGAATTTCCCTCTAAATCATCGCCATGCCTCCATTCACATGTAATGTTTGCCCTGTAATATAGCCAGCAGAGTCTGATGCTAAGAATCCGACAGCTTTCGCAATATCTGCGCCGCTTCCAAGTTTACCCGCAGGTATCTTATTTAAAATAGCCTCTTTTTGGGCCTCATTAAGCACATCAGTCATGGGGGAGGCAATAAAGCCCGGCGCCACACAGTTCACGGTTACGCCTCGGCTGGCGACTTCTTGGGCGAGTGATTTTGAAAAGCCGATCATACCTGCCTTTGACGCGGCGTAATTGGCCTGCCCCGGATTACCCGTCACGCCAACGACAGAGGTAATTCCGATAATACGGCCATGACGCGCTTTCATCATGCCGCGAAGGCAAGATTTCGCAAGGCGGAAATAAGCTTCGAGATTGACCTTTTGCACAAGACTCCAATCCTCATCTTTCATACGCATTAACAAACCGTCCCGGGTCAGGCCCGCATTAGACACAAAAATATCAACCCCGCCGTCCATTGCCTCTGCGGCCTGTTTTACCAATTCATCAACTGCGGCGCTATCTGAGAGGTTACAGGGCGTGACAGAAACACGCTCGCCTAAATCTGCCGCCAGAGCCTCGAGTTTTTCCGCCCGCGTGCCGGAAATAGCGACATGCGCGCCGCGTCCATGAAGCTCGCGGGCAATCGCTTCACCAAGGCCGCCCGTTGCGCCCGTGATAAGGGCTCTTTTACCTGATAAATCCATAATAATCGTCCCTATCCTTTGAGGTCTTCTGCGAGAGCTTGAATGTTTTCCGGCGTATTCACCGCCGCGCCGTTAATGCCTTTGACAATTCGTTTTAACATCACCGTCAACACCTTACCACTGCCAAGCTCCGGCATATGAGTGATGCCTTGATCTTCATGCATCCACGTCACAGATTCGCGCCAGCGCACCTGACCTGTGACTTGAGTAACAAGATCGGTTTTAAGCTGCGCGGGGTCGGTAACGGGCCCTGCGGTGACATTATTCACAATCGGTACAGTCGGCACATTGAAACTTACGTCCCCAAGCGCCTCTTTCATCGCATCCGCTGCGGGTTGCATGAGGGCGCAGTGAAACGGGGCGGATACGGGCAAAATCACCGCTTTTTTTACGCCGTTGTCACGGGCATAGGCAGCTGCTGCTTCAACAGCGGTTTTTTCGCCGGATAAAACAATCTGCCCAACCGCATTGTCATTGGCAATCTGACAGATGCCGTGGGCCTCACCCGCCGCAACAGCCGCCGCAGCATCTTCTAGGGACGCGCCAAGGAGAGCGGCCATCGCGCCGACCCCGACAGGTACAGCGGATTGCATAGCATTGCCGCGTATGCGTAAAAGCCGCGCCGTATCGGCCAAAGACACAACCCCCGCCGCGCAAAGGGCGGAATATTCCCCAAGGCTATGGCCTGCGAGGAATTTTGCCGCGCTCATATCGACGTCAAACTCATGTTTTAACACATTCACCACCGCCATAGAGACGGCCATAAGGGCGGGCTGGGTATTAGCTGTGAGGGTCAAATCCTCCATCGGGCCGTCCCACATCATCTTTGACAGGTTTTGCGACAAGGCGTCATCAACTTGGTCAAAAACCGTTTTAGCGGACGCGAAATTATCGGCTAAATCTTTGCCCATACCGACGGCCTGACTACCTTGACCGGGGAAAAGGAATGCATATGACATAGCGTACTCTTATAATGAATTTGATTTACGGGCTTTATAGGGCGTAATTTCGGGGCGGCAAGCCATATAAAAGCTTGATTTTGATCTCAATGCCCTTAAAAGCGCCACCTTAACCGGATGCGGTCCGCCGCGTTATGCTGACATGGGGTCAGCCCTACGCTTCGGAGCCATCATATAAGCGCCACCCTTCACGGCGTATTATGTGCCGCACCCACATATGAAGGACATTGACATGTCATTTTACGAACATGTCATCATTTCGCGCCCGGATGTCTCTCCGGCACAAGTCGAAACGATGATGGAAGAAACTTCTCGCAAAATCGAGAATCTCGGCGGCAGCGTTCAAGGCGCTGAATATTGGGGTCTGCGTAACCTTGCTTACCGCATGAATAAAAACCGCAAAGCTCACTATAGCCTACTTAAAGTCGAAGCGCCGGCAGGTGCCCTGCACGAGATTGAGCGTCAACACCGCATTAATGAAGATATCTTGCGCTATATGACAATTAAAGTTGAAGAGCTAACAGAAGCCCCTTCACCCATTTTGGCGAAACGCGAAGAGCGTAAGCGCCGCGATACACGGAGAGGATAAATCATGGCGAAACAAGCGATTAAAATCGAAAACCTGCCGTCACGGACGTCTTTCCGTCGCCGCCGTAAAGTTTGCCCCTTCTCCGGTGATAATGGCCAAACCATTGATTATAAAGATCCGAAAATGCTGGCACGTTATATGTCTGAAAAAGGCAAGATCGTTCCAAGCCGCATTACGGCTGTCTCTCGCAAGAAGCAAAGAGAACTCGCCCGCGCCATCAAACGCGCGCGTTTCCTCGGCCTTCTTCCCTATGAAACGAAATAGGAGACTGTCATGGAAATCATTCTTTTAGAACGTATTGAAAAACTCGGCGTCATGGGCGACGTTGTTAAGGTCAAACCTGGCTTTGCCCGTAACTTCCTACTGCCCCAAGCCAAAGCTCTTCGTGCCACCAAAGCTAACCTTGCCCGCTTCGAAGCGGAACGGGAGTTTCTTGAAAAGCGTAATGAAGAAACCCGCGCAGCTGCGGCCTCTTCCGGCGAAGGTCTTGACGGCAGCAGCTATGTTATCATCCGCAAAGCGGGCGAAACAGGGCAGCTTTACGGCTCAGTCTCTGCACGCGACATAGTTGAAGCCGTAGAAAACGACGTCAAGCGCAATATGGTTGTCCTTGAACAGCCGATTAAAGCCCTTGGCCTTCATAACGTCACAATCAAGCTTCACCCTGAAGTCGCGATTACGGTTGTTGTCAATGTGGCTCGCTCTGAGGAAGAAGCCGAACGTCAAGCCAAAGGCGAAGACGTGATTGCCTCTCAAATGGAGCAAGACCGCGCCGACGCCGAAGACGCCGCCAATGAACGCGCCGAAATCGCTGCCGAAATGTTTGACGAAGGCCGTGATCCAGAGCAAGATATTCCGCAGTCAAAAGGCGAAGAAGAAGAGTAAGCTCTATCTTTTGGACAACAAAATTCAACCCGGCCTTTGTGCCGGGTTTTTCTTTGGGGGCTTCACATTAAACGGCTCGCTCGCATGTGGGTATTCTTGTGGATAAGTGATGTATATATTTTGGGAACAATCATCACAGCCTAAAATAAAACACCATAGAACCGCCTTAAACACGCCTTCACACTGCCCATATTAGATTGTTTATGCTAGGTCATAATTATGGCATTTATTGACGATTCATCCCCCGCAGATAGCGAACACCTTAACGCGGCGCCCCATAGCCCCGAAGCGGAACAAGCGTTGATTGGGGCCTTGCTCTATGACAATGAAATCTTCCACCGTATTAGCGGCATTGTTCAAGCCAAACATTTTTATAACCCTATCCATATCCGCATTTTTGACTCTATTGCGACCTTAATCGAACATGGCAAGCTTGCGGATGCGATTGTCCTTAAGAACCGCTTTTCGCAAGATGATACGCTCATCGATATTGGCGGTGTTGAATATCTTGCGCGGCTTTTACATAACGCCCCAAGCGGTGCAGCTGCGCCGGAATATGCCAAGCTTATTTTCGACCTCGCTATGCGGCGAGAATTGATACGTCTTGGTGAAGACATATCAAACCACGCCAAAGATCCCGAAAATGAAGCCGATGCGATTGCCCAAATCGCTCATGCGGAAGGGCAGCTTTTCTCTCTCGCCGAAGTGGGCACGGTTCAGGGCGGGTTTGAAAGTTTCGATCAATCCCTACTTAAATCCATTGAAATGGCCACCGCCGCCTTTAGCCGCGACGGGAGCTTATCGGGCATGTCGACGGGCCTTATTGATATGGACCGGCAATTATCTGGCCTTCACCGCTCTGATCTGGTTATTCTCGCCGGGCGGCCTTCTATGGGAAAATCCTCTCTCGCCATGAACATCGCCTTTCATGTGGCCAAGCAATTTCGTGAGGAAAAAGATGAAAACGGCATTATTAAAACCGCCAATGGTGGTCGTGTGGCCTTCTTTAGCCTTGAGATGTCATCGGAGCAACTCGCAACGCGGCTCTTGGCGGAGCAAGCAGAAATTTCGTCCTTTCATATTCGCCGCGGGGATATTACCGCCGAGCAATTTGAAACCGTACGGGACGCCGCCGATGAAATTAATTCTATCCCGCTTTTCATTGATGATACAGGCGGCATTTCCATTGGGCAGCTTTCGGCGCGGGCGCGGCGACTTAAACGTATGGAAGGGCTTGACCTTATCGTGGTTGACTATCTCCAGCTTTTGACAGGCGGTAGCCAGATGAAGTCTTCTGACAACCGCGTTCAAGAGGTCAGCATGATTACCCAAGGCCTGAAAGCCCTCGCCAAAGAGCTTGACGTACCTGTCCTCGCCCTCGCCCAGCTCTCTCGTGCCGTGGAGCAGCGGGATGATAAACGCCCGCAGCTCTCTGACCTACGCGAGTCGGGCTCCATCGAGCAAGACGCAGATGTGGTGATGTTTGTCTTCCGCGAAGAATATTACAAAGCCCGAATGGAGCCGACGGAGGGCACGGAAGAGCATATGAAGTGGCAAGAAGAAATGGAGCAACTCCACGGCAAAGCCGAAGTGATTGTTGGCAAGCAGCGCCATGGCCCGATCGGAACGGTCAAACTCTCCTTCCGCGCAGAACTCACGAAATTTGGCAATCTTGCCCATGATGATCCCTATAATAATATGGGGCCTTAGGGCCGTTTATGTCCCGCCACACACCTGATAAAACCGCATCTGCGGCCTATAGCGCGCGCCCGACCCTTAAGATTGATCTTGGCGCTCTAAAACGTAATTATATGCGCCTCCAAGATAACGTGGGCCGTCATGTGAAAGTCGCCGCCAGTATCAAGGCCAATGCTTACGGCCTTGGAGCGGAACGGGTTGGCAAAACCCTTTATGGCGCGGGCTGCCGCAATTTCTTTGTCGCTACCGCAGGCGAAGGCAAAATACTTCGCAATACGATTGGGGACACCGCGAGCATATATGTGCTTAACGGCCCTGCCCCGCGTGATATCTCCCTTTATAACGGCGCTGAATTAAAACCGGTTATTAATTCCTTTGAACAGGCCCAAGTTTGGCTGAGCACCACGGGCGAAGCACGCCGCCGTCCCGCCTGCGCCTTGCATATTGACACAGGCATGAACCGGCTTGGGCTAACGGATGAGGATATTGACCGCCTGAGCCGTAATAAGAAAATGCTCGAGCAACTTGTGCCCATGTTAATCATGAGCCACCTCGCCTGCGCGCCGGATAAAACAAGCTCGATGAACGCCGCGCAGCTCGCCCGCTTCAAAAAAGCCGCCGCCCGTTTTCCGGTCATGCCGATGAGCCTTGCAAATTCACCGGGCATTGCCCTCGGCAAGCCTTATCATTTCCAAATGGTACGTGCCGGATTGGGGTTATTTGCCAAAGATATTACAAATAACGCAGATGATAACATCACTGAAAACACCGTCTCTCTTATGGCGCCCGTACTTCAAACGCGAGTTGTAAAAAAGGGCGAAAGCCTTGGGTATAATGCGGCCTATATCGCCCCACACCCTATGACAATCGCTATCGTCGGCGCAGGCTATGCGGACGGTATTCCCGTGACGGCAAGCTCAAGCCATAATGCGCTGGGCGGGTTTGCCCGTATGCAGGGAAAACATGTTCCTATTATTGGGCGCGTAAGTATGGACCTAACAATGCTCAATATTACAGACCTTCGCCGCCCGCCGCAATTAGGGGATTGGGCCGAATTTGCTGGGCGGGACCTACTCAGTTTTGCCAAAGCCTCTGGCACGATTCCCTATGAGATTTTAACCCGCCTTGGGAGCCGCTCCCGCCGGGATTATTTTAGCTCTGACGGGCCACCAAGAAAGCCTAACAAGATTGGCAGATCGTAAGTATTTTATCATCATCATGACTCAGGTGTTTTATCTGCAGCCAAAGCTTATTATTCTTAAAGTCTAAATAGACATTTCTGTTATCAAAAAACTCAATTCCTGCAATTAATATAGGTTTGTCAGATATGCCAATAATATCAAGGCTATCCGTATCCTTAATAATCATATTAACATCTTGCCATTTATATCCCCCTGATCTGACTTCATTAACATGAGCGCGAATAACGGGTTTAAATTCACCAACGGCACCCGCAAGTTTCCAGCGCCATTTCAGCTGCGCCCGCAATGCATGGGCTTCAACAAAGGTTGCGGCATGCCAATTTATAATATGAACATCTGTTCCCGTATCTAATAAAGCCGGAATTTCTTTGTTTTTAATGCTTAATGTTAAAAAATTTAACCGCGGCGCAACATCACGGTAAGGGTTTGAAGATAGAGGGATTGGCGTCATATTTCCCGGAAGCAAAAGGTCAGGAAAGTCTATGGGTATGAAATAGATTTGACTTTTTTTAACATCTACAAACACTCTATAATTTTCCATTATATCCATACCGATTAAGCCATCAGCGGCGATTACCTTATCAGTATTGTTTTTTGTCTCTGGCAATATTGCGAAGGATTTATTGTAAAAACTATCTGTCCCAAAACTCAGATGTTCAATCACAGTATTGGAGGCATAAGAATTAGCAACAAGCCCATGAATGCGCGTTAGATTTGTATCATCAACGATTAAGTTAAACTTATCGACAGAGTCGTTGAAAAAGGCCGAATATGTTGCACCCGTATCCAAAATCATATCTACCTTATGATTATCATCAAGCGTAACGGTTACGACCCAGCGACCATGTGATGTGGTTGTCAGAGGAAAACGGATTATATCAGGGTTATCAAGAGCTTCTAAGGCTTTAAGGTTGTGCGGCTTTTTTGTCGTCACTGCACAAGCAGATAAGTCAAATAATAATAGACATATTATAATATTCAAAATCTTTGCCACGCCATTAACATAGCTATAATTACGCCAAAAACAATTAAACTTAATGTCACCCCTGACTTCATTTTTTTGTCTATGTACTCCAACCGCGCTGGCCGCTTTTCATGTGCTGAGCTCTATGTTAGGTTTGTAAAAAAGGGGATTATGATATTATGTCGCAAACAGACTTTAACGCCGAAAACTTACTCAATGATATTTTAAAAACTGGCCAAGATCTGCTGGCCAAAGGTAAAGCCCAATCCGCAGGGCTGACCGAAAAAGGTAAAGACCTTGCGGCTAAAGGCGAAAATATCTTGGCAGAAAAGCTCGGGGTTGACGATGATGACGCCTCCCGCGCGGCCCTGAGAAAAGGCGTCGGCTCCGGCGCTGCAGCGGGCGCTCTCGCCTTATTACTGTCCTCCCGTTCGGGCCGTAAAGTCGCAGGCCTCGGCAGTTTATCTGCCTTAGGGGTTTTAGCCTATAGAGCTTATAAATCCGGGGGCATGCCGACCTCAAAAGATGAGGTCATAGGCCTCATCACCGGAAAGCCCGCCAATGCACGCGCCCAAACCCTCCTAAAGGCGATGGTTGCCGCCGCCCAAGCCGATGGTCAGTTACACGACGCCGAGAGGCAACTTTTACTCAATTATAATAAATCCAGCGAGACGGCGATTGAAGCCTTATTAAACACAAATGCCTCCGCAAGCGATATTGCGGCCCTTTCCACATCAGATCAGGAAGCCCGCGAGATATATGCGGTGTCATGCCGCGTGGCCGACGGCCTTAACCCAGCAGAACGCGACTATCTTGATACGCTGGCTATGGCCTTAAAACTCGGTCCTGAATTGACCGCACGTATCGAAACGGACATGCGAACAGGCTAGTCTTGCAATCATTAAACTTGCGTCTATTTAAATTTTGATTATCTAGGCCGTATGTTTCAAACCTTCTTTTCCGAATTGCGCGCCGCCAAAATTCCCGTCTCTATACGGGAATATCTTGCTCTTTTAGAAGGGGTTGAAAAACAAGCGAGCGATGAAAGCCTTGACGGGTTTTACTATTTATCCCGCACCGCTCTTGTCAAAGACGAGCGTAATCTTGATAAGTTTGACCAAGTCTTCTCCCATGTCTTTCGCGGGATTGATTACATCGGCGATATATTCGGCATGGCCGAAGGTGACATCCCCGAAGACTGGCTCCGCGCTATGGCCGAAAAACTCCTCAGCCCTGAAGAAATGGCCGAGGTTGAAAGTAAGGGCGGCTTTGATGCTCTGATGGAAGCCCTGCGCGAGCGGCTTGAAAACCAAGATAAACGCCATGAGGGCGGGAATAAAAACATTGGAACCGCCGGCACCTCCCCGTTCGGCGCTTATGGCTATAACCCTGAAGGCATACGGATCGGCCAAAAACAGGGCCGCCACGGGAAGGCCGTTAAAGTCTGGGATAAACGCATATTTAAAAACCTTGATGGTGACCGAGAGCTTGGAACTCGTAATATCAAAGTCGCCCTTCGCAGGTTAAGGCGGCTGGCGCGGGACGGGGCGCGTGATGAGCTTGATCTTGACAGCACGATTCGCGGGACGGCGCAAAAGGGTTGGCTCGACATTCAAATGCGCGCAGAACGGCGTAATGCGGTCAAAGTCCTCGCTTTTTTTGATATTGGCGGCTCTATGGACGCCCATGTCCAGCAAGCGGAAGAGCTATTTTCTGCAGCGCGTTCAGAATTTAAACATCTGGAATATTTCTATTTTCATAATTGCATCTATGAAAACCTTTGGATGAATAATGCGCGGCGCAATCAAGAGCTAACGCCGACATGGGATGTCTTGCATAAATACCCATCCGATTACCGGGTTGTCCTTGTCGGGGATGCGGCCATGAGCCCCTATGAAGTTACTTTGCGAGGGGGCTCTGTGGAGCATTGGAACGAAGAACCCGGCGGATTATGGCTACAGCGCATCGCTGATATTTATCCTAATCTGATATGGCTTAACCCCTCACCGGAGAAATATTGGGCCTATTCCCAATCCACACAAATCATTCAAGAGATCATCGGTAAAGACCGCATGTTTCCCATGACATTATCCGGCATTGAAGAGGCGATGAAATTATTGGCGCGGTAATAAGGGAATAAGTTCGCAGCTTAGCCGTCTAAGTCTTTTATCATTTGGCGGTGCTCCCACCGCTGCATTTCAGTAATCACCCGCGAAACCGTAAATTCAATGTCTTGAATTAATTTCACCTTACGCCCCTGCGTGGCTTTCATACTTTGCGTGTCTTCTGCTTGTAGGCATAACCCCGCAAGACGCAAAGCGCCGACCGCCTGCGCTGTGCCTTTAAGGGAATGGGCGGCAGACTCAAACATCTCAGGGTCTGCGTCAACCGTTAGCATCCGCATCCATATTTCCGTTTGGCTTTGAAACAGGCCAAAAAGCTCCCGCGTTAAGGCGACATCACCGTCAACATAGCGGTTGAGGTGATCAAAATCGATCTCAAGAATCGAATCATTTTGTTCATCAGGCGACATAGCTTCATTAAAGCCCACGGCCCATATGTTCACAATGTCTATTATTTCTGTCTTGCAAGCCCCCCGCCTATCCGTAAAACTCAAAGGATAAATTTTGGAGAGTCGATATGACCGGTTGGGATCATTATTTAAACGCAGCTAGTGGCGGCAAAACAAGATGGTATCACTGGCTAGGTGGTTTTTGGCTGATTTTTATCGGGTGGATATTTGCGCAAGTCTTTCTCACCAGTCCTATAATTCCGCTCATTGAATCGGCTGACCCCGAGATTGCCGCGCAGATTACCGCCGCAAGCCTTGATATGTTAACCGATGATAATGTGCAAAAGCTCGCTCTTTATGGGTTTGGGTTTTTAACACTCGGCGCCATTGGAACAGGATTTTGGATAGCAGCACGATCTGTTAAAGAACAAGATACAGCACAAATTATGGGATTTATGGCCCTTATCGCTACGGCTATAGCCATTATTTTTAGTGTTAAACTTGCGCCTTTATTGAGCGATGCTGAATCTACAAAACTTATGACGCAGGCTATGGGGCTTAATCCATGGATATATATCTGTTTTCTGCTAATCTTTCCGGGCACCTTAATTATTGTTTACCTCATTCAGAAATATTGGCATTCACGTAGTATTACGAGCCTTCATACCGCTTTTAAAACATATAATTGGAGCCGTACATTTTTTGCTATTGGTGTATTTTGGGCCATAGCGGCGATGGTGAGCGTTATTGGACATGTTAGCGGGCTTTCGCCGTTAAAACTACAATTTGACCCCAGCCGTTTTTTTGGTTTCGCTATAGCTTCCTTACTTTTTATCCCCCTACAATCCGCAACAGAGGAAATTGTTATTCGCGGTTATATGAACCAAGGTTTTGGGCAATATATTAAAAACCCTTGGGTCGTTTTTATTATCACAAGCCTGTTTTTTATGGCGCTACATCTGGCTAACCCGGAAAGCACATCTAGCGCCGAGAAAGGGATCTTCATGCACGCCTTAACCATGAGTAGTTATTTCAGCTTTGGGTATCTTTTATGTATTTTAATCTATTTCGAAGGCGGTCTTGAAACGGCGATTGGCGTCCATGTCGCCAATAATCTTTTTGCCGCAATATTTGTCAATTATGAAGGCTCAGTCTTGCCAACGCCGTCAGTTTATATCGCGAGTATAAATCCGTCATATGATTTACCCCTTAACATGGCCATGTTGGGGCTTATTACATTTATCTTGGTTAAAACCCGCCCCCGCAGCCTAATAGACAAGATCAAAGCGCCGCTCGCTCAGGCAATAAGCTGACGACCCGCTTCAGTCAGGCGGCAAACAAGCCAATTCGGTTTCATCGGATTGGCAAACCAAGGCTCCGCTAAACCTTTTTCCACACAGGCCCGAATAGTCTTCGCCTTAATCTCTTGCCCGTTTTCATCAAATAAGGGTAATTTTCCGCCGGGCTGTGTTTGGCCCATGGTTAAATAACGTAATTCCTCACGACTTAATGGCCGCCCAGCCGCTTTTTTTGACAGTTTTGCCATTATCCCAACCATTCTTTTTTACAATGACGCTTTTAATTTGCGTCTTTCATTATTCCGTTTAATCTACAGCATAAGATCAAAAATTAGGTTAATATCCACAGAGGGTAATGGTTAGAGGGAATTTTGGCGAATATTTTCAAAAGAATCAAAACCATAGAACCTATGGGAGATGCGCCGAAGGATATTAAACCCTCTGCAAAAGACTCACAAGAAGCCGTTCGGTTGGGCTTGACGCCCGTTTTAAAAACAAAATCAGGCGAGCTCGCGAATGCCGCTGACTTTCAAGACCCATTCGGAAGCGATGATGAGGCCGACCTCTTAATCCCCGAATTTGAAGATGAAACCGTTCAAGACCCTAAGGAAACACACGTCGAGACAGCCACGGATGAAACACCCCCTTCCAAAGGTGAAACTATTGAACAGCCAAATGTGAAACAAAGTGAAATCCCGCCAGAGACTACATTCATAAATACTGAGCCTGAAGCGCCTATAAGTAAGATTGAAACAAACACGGAAAGTACCGTTAATCCACCCAATTTAAACCCAATTAAGCCATTAAAACACAAACCGATTTCTTTATCTGTTCCCACTACTCCTGATAAAAAACTCCACCTACATCCGGTCCATAATATTGCTAAATTATCCTCTCATCATACAGACCAAACCGCTCCGGCTTTAGCCACACTAGAAGAAAGAACGATAGATGATGAGGCGGAGGCAAGCGATAAACTCCCGCGGTTTTTATCGAGTGCACCGCGGCGCGGTACCCCCGATGCTGATGATGAACTGCCAGATTATGCTGCGCCGAAATGGCCATATTGGACACTTGGACTCATTGGCTTTTTATGGCTCCTCGCAAGCGCCGCTGCCGCCTATGGCTATTTTGAACTCGGCCTTGATAAATTAACCGCAGAGCCCATTCACGCCTTTGGGTTTATTGGCTTTGTCATCGTCCCCGCCTGCCTTTTGGGATTAACCGCTATCTTACTACGTTACTTAAACCAATTAGCCATGCAAAGCCAAAAACTCGCGCATCTCAATCGGCAACTATTGACTCCCGCGCAGCATACAAGCCAATCAACAGCCCGCCTTGTAGACGATATCACGCAGCAAATGGACCGTATTGAACAACGCGCTGATCAAGCCCTAAGCCGCCTTATGACTGTGCAATCAGTCTTTTCGTCACAAATTGACGACATGGGAGAGCGGCTTAAAACATCGGCGCAGGCGCAAATTAATCTCGATCATGAGCTGCGCGAATCTAAATCTGCATGGGCCGGAACCGTGAAAGAAACCGACCAAGGCCTAACAGAGCTATCAAACCATCTTGAGGGTCTTTCTGAAAGCTTTCATAACCGCGTAGAGACGACCCAAACAAAACTTACAGATTTAAATGCGGCTCTTGGCATTCAAATAAAGGACATAAACCATCAGCTTGCGGAGCAGAGCCAGAGCGCCGGCACGCAATTAACGCCTCTTCTCGTCAAAGCCGAAGACATACAAGATCGGCTCAACCAACACAAAAACAATATCACCTCACTCGAGGACCAAACTCGCCAAAGCCTCAGCGCTCTTGACGATTTACTCCATCAACAATTAGAAAAACTTGAAAAAATCACCTCCCAACAAGAGGCCATAAAGTCAAGTAATGACGCGCTAAGTGCAGCGTGGGATGATGAGGATAATGCGGCCCAAGACCGCCTGTTTCGCCATATCTCACAAATTGACCGGCTTAATGAGCGAACCGATGTGGTGATTAAAAAAATTGATGACGCTGCGGCCCGTCTTAGCAAAGCCGGGCATCAACAGCAAAACTCACCGCAAAACTTACATCTGCGCGGGACAATCCAAGAAGAGCAGCTTAGCCTCTTACCGGGGCTTGGTGCGGCTAAAGATATGCTGCCCTCACTTCTGACGCCCGAAGCCCCAATAGCAGATCAAAATAACGACGCTATTTTTTCCTATCGCGAGCTTGAAAACCAAAAGCCGAACCCGCCGCGTGAAACACCGCCTAAGCTAGATATGGATATACCCGAGCCTTTATCATCTCACCGTGTTTTTGGGGGCCAAGACCCCGTCAAACAAAATTGGTTTAAGCGGTTTGGCCGCCGCGCCACAGACGCCATAATTCCGCAAACACCGACGGGCCCTGTATCGGCCCCGCCGCTTAGTAGAAATATGCATAATGAACCCGCCGAAGCCTCTCATGCGCAATTTGATTTTCATATAGATAGCTTTAGCTTGCGCGATAAGCTCATCACAATGCAGCTCTCCCCTGATGCTTTGATTGACATCGGCGCTATTCACCATGCGGCCCATCTTCGTATAAAAGATGGCCCCTTTGCCATGAGCCGCCATATTGCCACCCATCTCGGCGCTGCGATTGATTACCTACGCGGTCAACTGCCAGATGATACCGCGCTTCGCCGTCAAGTCTACGACATGGCGGCCGGCTTTCCTCTGCGAGAGCGCCTTGACGAGCAAGATGAGGATAGTCTTATCACTATATTTGAAAGCCAAGCTGGACGAGAATATTTGCTTTGTGATGCCGCCTTAAATGGATAATCGGCGAAAAATCAAAGAATAGGCGACGGGGATAACACAGCGTTCATCCAGTCCGAAATTTCTTTAAGAACCACCTTATTGGCCGCAGATTTACTATTGACGATATCATTAACATTAATTGACGCCGCGCGGTTTTCATGATGAAAGCTTTGCGTCCCAATGAGCTTGCGAGACCCTGCATCCGATAAGGTGACTAGGTAATCAACACTAATCTTTGGGGCGGCCCCCTCGCCGCGGTCAAATACAGCTTCGAAATGACGTATCGTAATATGCGCTCGGTAGACTGAACGTGCGCCGGACGTTGGCAGTAATCCAATCATATTTGGCCGCGAGTTAAGTTCAAACACAAAGGCTTTTTGGATAAGTGTCGGTAGGCTGTCTTCCCACTGGGCATCTGCAACTTTGGCTAGTTGACCTGACTCCATCGAGACCGCAAGATTATAACCCTGTAAAGCCTTAGAGGCATTCGGGCGGTCAACCCGTATAGTCAGCGCATTGGCCGCCGTCGTTCGCGGCGATGTCACAGAGTTTTGTAAATCCGGCGATAAACGATATATTTTCTTAGCCGGAGCCGGTTCAGGCAATATAGTCGACAAACATCCGCCTAGATTAACCGCAGCCATAAATATAGCCGCACATATAAGTTTTTGTTTTATCATTGTGGTAACTCCACAGTTTGAATCTCTTTACCCGCAATAAATTGCGCTGGGTTTTGCTCAATATCTTCAACAACTCTGTTAAGGCTTTCAACAAGCCGCCTTAACATATCGGCTGTTTCTTCAAGATCTGTAAGACCAGAATTAGACAGGCGGTTAATTGCATCACTTACATCAACGGCCACCTGCGTGCCTTGTCCTGCGAAACCTTCAAAAGCATTTAACGTCTCATCAACTTCGGCCATAGATATTAAGGCCCGATCAATAAAGACCTTGGCTTCATCTTTTACCAAGACATCAAAATCATCGGCAGCTATATCAACCGCTTCCGCCGCCAGCGAGACATCATCGGCCGCTTTTTCAAAGGAGATTAGAACGCGGTCTAAAAGTCCTGGATCAACTTCAACATCACTTAGCTTTTTCGTTAATGTGTTAACATTTTCCAATATCTCATGAAAGTCTTGAATGGCGTCCGGCGTAAGCACAGCATTAACCCGGGCAATCGCACGCTGCGCCCCTTGGATAACGGAGCCGCCATCATCAAGGAAAGTTTCAATTTGGCTCATACGGCCCGGGAGTTGATAGGGGGATTTAAACTCGCTCTCCGTCATTAAAACGCCCGACTCGCCTTCAAATATTTGAATATAATTCAGCCCCGTTAAGCCCGATGGCTCAAGCTGTGCATAGCTATCCGTGGTAACAGGAAACCCAGCTGAGATTCTAAGGTCAACAATAACCGTATTTGCCGCCCGACGGTCAAGCCGGAGCTTCGTCACTTCGCCAACGCGAAGGCCGTTAAACCGAACCTCGGTTCCGCTATCAACACCGCGAACTGGCCCCGGAAAACTGACTTCGTAAAGCTCATATTGTTGGTCAAACTCTGCTTTAGAAAACCAGGCGATAAACCCGATGAATAAAGCAACAGCGATCAAGACAAAGACACCAATTAAGGCAAAATGCGCACGGCTTTCCATATTATTGCTCCCCGGCATTTAGAGCGGCACGAGAGCGCGGGCCGCCAAAATATTCTTTTACCCACGGATGATCATAAGCCAAGACTTTATCAAGGCTATCATTAATGCCTATTTTTTTATCAACAAGCACAGCAACCCGGTCGCAAATACGAAACAGGCTATCAAGGTCATGGGTAATCATAATCACAGTCAGCCCCATAGCTGCATGTAGATTTAATATCAACTCATCAAAGGCACTCGCACCGACCGGGTCAAGCCCAGCTGTGGGTTCATCCAAAAATAAAATATCTGGATCAAGGGCCAAAGAGCGCGCAAGGCCCGCGCGTTTGCGCATCCCGCCGGACAAATCCGACGGTTTCAAAGTCGCTGCATTAGGCGGCAGGCCCACCATATTGACCTTCATATCCGCCAGCTCACGCATTAAAGGCAGCGGCAAATCCGTATGTTCACGCATGGGCACCATGATATTTTCCCGCACATTAAGCGAGGAAAATAAAGCGCCGCCTTGGAATAAAACGCCAAGTTGATTATTTAAGCTATCACGGTCATCGGCTTTCATTTGGCTGCGGTCTTTACCGTGAATATATACCGCCCCACCTTCGGGTTGCTTTAACCCTAAGATCGTATTGAGCAGGACAGACTTACCTGTACCCGACCCGCCGACAAGGCCGATAATTTCGCCCTTTTTCACAGACAGGTTTAGATCTTCATGGATAATATTTGGTCCAAATTGAGTCAAAATATCTCGGGCCTCAATGATCGCGTCAAAGTCGGTATTTTCACGGCGCGGCAAGGCTTTTAAAGGGCTATGCTCGCTCATAAGCCCATCTCTAAGAACAACATAGCAAAGGCCGCATCAATGGTAATCACTGTGAAAATTGCCTGCACAACACTCGACGTCGTCCGGTTTCCAAGGGAATCGACACTCCCTGTCACTGCGAGGCCTTGGCGGCATCCAATAACGGCAATAATAATTGCAAAAAACGGCGCTTTAATCATACCCACCCAGAAGTGCGACATACCAACGGTGTCTTGAAGGCGAGTTAAAAACAAAATCGGAGAAATATCCGTCGGGCCTAACCACGCCACAATCATACCCCCAAATACGCCGGACATCATCGCGAAAAACGTGAGTATCGGCGCAGATATAAGGCAAGCCAAAGCACGCGGCACAACGAGGGCCTCATAGGGGTCCACGCCAATAACCTGCATGGCGTCAATTTCTTGGCGCATCTTCATCGCGCCAATTTGCGCTGTAAAAGCTGAATCAGACCGCCCAGCCAGCAAAATCGCCGTAATTAGCCCCGCCAATTCCCTGAGCATGGCAAAACCAACGAGTTCCACCATATAAATCTGAAAGCCAATCACGGCGAGTAAGTTAGCTCCCATATAGGCAATCACCGCGCCAATAAAAAAGCATAACAGCATAACAATCGGCAATGCGTTTAGCCCGATATCTTCGGTCATCGCCGTAACAGATTTCCAGCGAATTTTATGAGGCCGCAAGAGTAGCCGAACAAGGACGGACATAAACCGGCCAAAGAACACTAGAGTATCATAGGCCTCAGCATAAAACCGCATGACGGACTCTCCAACCCGAGAGAACATGTCATACCAAGCCCGGACGGGGCGCGGCGGACGGCCTAAGGCCGCTTTTTCTGCGGCTTCAATTAACACTCTTTGCCCTTGATCACAGCCCTTAAGCGTCCATTGAAAGCATTTTCCCGTATCGCAGCGGATCGCCCGCGCCAAAATATAAGCTCCGGCCGTGTCAAGCTTTTCAATACGGCTCAGATCATATTCAACCGCGTGATAGGGCTTATCCTCAACATAAGCGGAAAAAGCCGTATCAAGCTCCCCAACTTCCGATAGGCTCCAATGGCCCCAAGCATTGACACGTAAAACATCATCCGCGGGCTCTATAGAAAAACCTGCTTTCTGATTTGGCTTGTTATAAGTTTCCGTCCCGCGCATAGTCACACTATGTCGAGCTTTGGCTCCTAGAAGTAAAGAAAAAATATAGTGAAATTATCAATCAAAATTGAATATTGGCCTGTCAAAGGTCATTTCACAATCGCCCGTAGCCAACTGATTGATGTTGGCGTTCTAACGGTGATGCTACAAGACGGCGCTTTTATTGGCCGCGGCGAATGTCGCCCCTACCCGCGATATGGAGAAACCCCTGCCAGCGTCATGGCTCAAATTGAAAACCTACGCCCAGATATTGAATCCGGACTGTCCAAAAAGGCGCTACAAAACGCATTACCCGCAGGCGCCGCCCGTAATGCCCTTGATTGCGCCTTATGGGACTTAGAGTGTAAACGGCGCAAAAGCACGATTTGGGATTTATGGCAAACGCCCCGCCCAACCCCGCAAGCCACCGCTTTTACATTATCACTGGATAGCCCGGCCAATATGGCCAAAGCCGCAAAGACGGCTAAAGATTTCAACCTGTTAAAACTAAAAGTCGAAGCCGCCCGAATGGACGCACAAATCAGCGCCGTAGCCGCTGCGCGTCCCGATTGCCGCATGATTATCGACGCCAATGAAAGCCTCAGTTTTAATGATGTTAAAACCTTAACTGCGCATCCGTGCCGCACTCAATTTGCCCTTATAGAGCAGCCCTTACATGATGATATTATTGATGACAGCAATCTAAGCGCCCTTTCGGGCCCGCCGATTTGCGCAGACGAATCGCTTCATACCCTCAAGGATTTACCACGCCTTAAAGCCTTAGGTTACGGGGCCGTAAATATAAAGCTTGATAAATGCGGCGGCCTCACTGCAGCAAGAACGCTCACAGCGGAGGCGAAAGCGCAAGGCTTTGTGATTATGGGCGGCTGTATGCTCAGCACATCCCTCGCGGTCGCCCCAATGGCCGCATTCATGAGCAATTTTGACATTATTGACCTAGACGGCGGCGCGCTTTTAGAGCGCGACCGTGAATTTGGCCTTAAATATAAAAATGGTCATGTTTATCCGCCCAAGCCGGAGCTATGGGGATAAAATTTAAGAGCTTGCGGTTGACGCGCTCGCAATTCGCCGCGCCCGCACAACATCACCGAAATCATCCGTTACGTTTCGAAGCTTATTAATTTCACGGCGCAGTTCGGTCAGTTCGGTCTTTACCTCATGGTTTTCGGCCAAATCACTCACCGTAAACCCATCAACGGCTTTCTCACTTACACGAAGGGCTTTTTGTAATTGCTTCAACTCATCAACAAGCTTAGCGTCACCTGACGCGACCTCAAGATAGACTTCTGCCGCTTTGGTGGTTTGTTCGATATGGTAACGGGCCGTTTGAACATCATCTAAGAGCGCGGCCGTTGTAACAGGCGCTGTTTCGGATATGGTTTGAACCCCGGAATCGGAGGTTTGCAATCCATTCAAAAGAATATTAGCCGCAGATTGAACCCGCTTGCGTGAGCTATCTTCATAAAACCCGCGGTCAATAAAAACATCATAAAGCCGTTTAACACTGCGCGTTATGATATTGCCGCTCACGGCTTTATCTGCAGGCTTTACTATGGCAGGTGACGTTCCATATCCAGTGACATCAACGGTCGCACAGGCCGACAGAGAAAAAACAGCGGCCAATGACAAAATCGTCCGGCCAAGAGGCGCATAATTCGGCATAAAGTTCCCTTGCTTTAAGGCCGTTAAAAAACATATCTATACAGTAATTTACTGAATGAAGTCTGAACCGAAGCTCATCATTTTCACTTTTTGATAAATAAGACAGCGATAATCACAAGGCTTATTTCCGCACATTAAAAAGGTTTCATAAAACCGTGTCTTTTTTGCACGATTTATAGGCAAAGCCCGTAAATCATGCCTCAAGTTTATGCAGATTTTTGCTTGGATTTGGACATCATCATAAGTACAGCCCCTATAACAATTAAGACAGCCAGTACAATGAGTGAGATATTTCGCACCGCAACAAATTCAGCAATTTCAGCCTCGCTCATTCCCTTAAAACTAAACCGAAGGAAGCGATCAACGATTGATACAAAGAGAACAATCCCGACACTAATCGGGGCAACAAACTTAACAAGAACCATCAATAAGCTTTTGGCGCCGTTTGATATCCCTTCAAGTTCTTTATCTAATATCTCGCGGTCCATTTTAAAGCCGACATAGAGCACAGTTAATAATCCACAGAGCGGCAACATTAATGCCCCTGTTACGTTCTTGTCAAACGCATCCAGCGCCGTCAGATTTGTTAGAGATATAAGCCCCACAAGCCACATTAGCCCGCCTGTCAACATAGCCGCTTTGGCTTTGGTGACTTTAAATTTCTCAGCAACATAGGCTGTTGTCGGCTCGAGGAGCGAAACAGATGAGGTAATCGCGGCAAAGAAGGCGAGGAAGAAGAACACCGCGCCAATAATATTCCCGCCCGGAATTTGCTGCATCGCAATCGGAATAGAGATAAAGAATAACCCCGCACCGCCATTACCCGGATCAATACCAAAAGCAAAAATAATAGGGAAGATCGCAAGGCCCGCGATTAAAGCCACGCCCGTGTCCGTAAGGCCGACAATCATCGCCGATTTAGGAATATTGACATCCCTTGGCAGGTAAGAGCCATAAGTAATCATGATTGCACTGCCCAAACCAATAGAGAAAAAGGCTTGTCCAAGGGCTGCTACAATAATATTGGGGTCAGTTATTTTTGAAAAATCAGGACTAAAAAGATAGCTCAAGGTCTTAGAGCGAGAGTTTTCAACCACATTCGCACCTTCATTAGCAAGGGAGCCGAAATCAGCCGTCAGACCAAAGATAGACAAGCCAATCAGCATGATAAAGAAAATTGGCATAAGGAATTTTGCTGTCATTTCAATGCCCTTATTCACGCCGCGCGCGACAAGCATAACCGTTAAAATAGCAAATAATGTGAAATAAGGAATAACGCCTTTTACATTGGTAATATTACCGCCGAAACTGTCACCGATTTCTTTGGGCGTCATAGGATCAAAACTACCGCCTAGAAATTTCGGAATATACATCATGACCCATGCGGCAACAACGCAGTAAAACGCGACGATTAAGAAAGACGCCACTTGTCCAATCCAAGCTAACGCGCCCCAATTTTGGCTAATGCCCGAGCGGCGAGAGACATCTGCAACACTTTCAACGGCGCTAGATGCATTACCGGCGCGGCCAATGACGTATTCGCAGATTAAGACTGGAATACCAATCAAGAGAACACAGATCATATAGAGGAGGATAAACGCGCCGCCGCCGTTATTTCCAACCTCCGCAGAAAACCGCCATAAATTACCGAGCCCGACTGATGAGCCGACGGCGGCCATTATAAATGCAAATTTTGATGACCATTGCGCTGTACCGACTGCTGCCATGCCTATCTCCCTAACATCCTATATGTGTTATATTTATGGCCCCTAACCTGCCCAAAATCTTAGCGAGGTCAAGTTTAGATTAAGGCTTTTTAAGCAATTTATAACCCGACCCCACGGCCACTGCGCGGTAAGTCGACATCCCTATGCACATAGGCGGATAAAATCAGCCCAAATCCGAACATAACAGCTAGCATGACCGTGCCGCCATATGAAATTAACGGCAAGGGCACACCGACAACCGGCGCAATCCCCATCACCATCGCCATGTTAATAAAGACATATAAAGCAAATGTAATAGATAGCCCCATGACTAATAGACGCGAGAAAAAATTCTTACATTGCACAGACAGCCAGAAACAAAGCCCAATAACGCCGGCATAAAGCGCCATGGTCGTTAGCCCGCCAATGAGGCCAAATTCTTCGCCGATAACCGTAAAGATAAAATCCGTCCTGTTTTCGGGTACATAGGCGAGCTGCCTTTGAGTTCCGTTCATAAACCCCTTCCCGGATATACCGCCGCTTCCTAGGGCGATCTTTGATTGGGTAATATGATAGCTTGCCCCTGTCGGATCGCGCTCGGGATTCAGCAAAGTCAAAATGCGCGATTGCTGATAGGGCTTAAGGCCAAATCGGAAAAACAAAGGCACAGCAATCATGGCCGAGACAATTCCCCCCGCAATAATACGCCAGTTTACCCCGGCAAGAAAAATCATCCCGACACCCGTGGCCGCCAGTAATAAGGTCGTACCAAGATCAGGTTGGCGGAGGACAAACTGCGCCGGGATCGCCACCATTAATAGGGCCCCAATAAGCCCCGTAATATGGGATATACGCCAATTAGCTATATCGTGATAAAACCGCGCCAAGGCCATCACAAGGCCAAGCTTCATAAGCTCTGAAGGCTGCAAGCGCACCGGCCCTAAATCTATCCACCGTTCAGAGCCATTAATTGTGACACCAAAAAAATCAACTCCAGCAAGTAGCAGTAATGAGAGCGCAAAAATTGGATAGGCCAGCGCATACCAAATTCGAATATCACATAATGCTACAACAATCATAAGTCCGCCGGCAAAGATAAGCCGCAGAAAATGCTGTTTGGCTCCCGCTGACCACACGCCGCCCGTGGCCGCATATATCATAAATACACCGACAAGGCCGATAAGGCCGACCATCACAGCCAAAAGCCAATTAATATCGTAAAGTTTTATGAGGGCAGACTTAATCATCCCTCACCCTTATCAAAGGGAATCAGCCCATCTTTTTGCAGCGCATAGCGCAATAGCCCGCGGGCAATAGCAGGAGCCTTTTTAGCCCCTGAGCCGCCGTGTTCTACAATTACGCCGACGCTATAACGAGGGGCGTCAAAGGGGGCATAGCCGACAAATATGGAGTGGTCACGGAGCTTCCACGGGAGCTCTCGGTTGTTACGAATGCGCGTCGCGCGCTCTGCGGCGGAAATCCCGCGCACCTGCCCTGTGCCTGTTTTACCGGCCATCTCCAGCCCTCTAAGCCCAAGGGCATTAGGCGCATAAGCCGTGCCGCCCGGCTCTTCTGTAACCGCCCGCATAGCCGATTGGATAAAGGCGAGATGTTCAGGGTTAAACCCAAGGTCAGGGAATTGCGGTGCTTTGTCCTTAATCACAAGATAGGGCGATACGGATTTCGCGCCATTGGCAATACGGGCAGTCATTACCGCGAGTTGTAGTGGCGTTACTAAAACAAAGCCTTGCCCGATAGAGGCGTTCAAACTGTCGCCCGTACGCCACGGCTCACCAAGCTGCCCCCGCTTCCACGCATCATCCGGGACAATGCCATTAATCTGTCCAGAAATGCCAAGATCAAAAACTTGCCCCAGCCCAAGACGTAGCGCCGTTTCCCGTAGCTTATCCATCCCAACTTTTCGAATGATATCGTAAAAGTAAATATCACATGAGTGCTTGAGCGCATTAAACATGTTCATTGCGCCGTGACCACCACCTCTGCGTTTCCAGCAATTAAATACACGATTACCCAGTGGATAACGGCTATTACAATATACGGTTTCAGCTGGGTCAATCAGGCCGCTTTCAAGCGCCGCCAACATGACCGTCATTTTAAACGTCGATGCAGGCGGGTAGCCTCCGCCTATAACTTTGTTAAATTGCGGGCGCTTCTCATCACTATTCATCCGGTCCATATCCGACTGGGTGAGCCCGGAAACAAACAGATTATTATCAAAGCCCGGCATAGAGATGAGCGTATGGACTTCACCGGTTTGCACATCCATCACTGCAGCGCCGCCGCTTTCCTCCCCAAAAAGCTCTGCCGCCTTAGACTGCATAGTTTTATTAATCGTTAGCCACACATCTTGCCCCGATTGGGCCTGTGTTTCAGGATTTGGAAATTCACGAACAATACGTCCCCGCGCATTGACTTCAACCTTTAACTCCCCTGAGGCACCACGCAGAGTTTTATCAACCGCAGCCTCCACGCCCGTCTTACCGATATAAAATGTTGGCTGGAGCAGCATAGGATCATCATCTTCTTTAATATCTCCTGGCCCCGCACGGCCCACAAAGCCGAGAATATGAGAGAACTCATCACCGCTGGGATAGTAACGGCGCTCCCCAACATCGGGTACAACACCGGGTAAATCCGGCAGACGCAGATTAACCCGCGTAAATTCTTCCCATGATAAGAAACCATCAACCACAACAGGGACAAAGCGCGCGTGACGCCGGCTATCTTGGACAATACGGTTTTTTTGCGAGTCTGATAATTCAATAACCCCGCCAATCGCATTCAGAGTTTCATGAAGGTCATCAACTTGTTCTGGAACTATTAATACACGGTAGTTCTGCTTATTGACCGCAATATCTTCACCGAAACGATCGCGAATGGCTCCGCGCGACGGGAGGGTTATTTTGTAATTAAACCGGTTATTCTCCGATAAGGCTTGGTAATCTTGAGACCGGGTGACTTGGAGATAATAAAGCCGCGCGGCTAAGATACTAAATACCGTTCCTCCGCCCGCACTTAGCATGGCGGTTCGGCGGGTTAGCATCGCTTTATGATCGTCGTTATCACTCATAAATTATAATTTGCATCATTCGGATCAATTACTCGCGCACGTATCAATGCCCTTAAAAGAAAAACAAGTGGATATAAAAAAACAACCATAAAAACCTGTTCTATCACAGCCACCCAGCCAACGGCTAAATCAAGCACGCGGCCAAAAAAATAAAAGCTTATCATGAGTAATAATATAGTCATGAGCGCAAACTCTAGCCAAGACTTCACAAATGAAAGCTGAACCTCACGTTCAGCCGGTTTCGCAGCCCAGAATAATATTAAGTATAATAAACTGGATAGGCCAATAAACCGCCCTAGGAGTAAATCCGAAAATACACCTAAGACCGCGATTATTACAGGCGTCATAAAAGGATGTGACCATCGGGGCCATAGGAATATAGCCGCTAAAGGAATCCAAGCTAACGACACCGTCATGCTGAAAACACTTATATTTAAGGCGGATATAACAATCAAAAATGCTACAAACAAGCCTCCTTGAAAACTGAGAAGAACTTCATCCGGGTGGCGATATATAAGAAAATTTGTTTTCATCGCTCCTTTCCCGTTTCTTTAACTAAACTGCCATCTTCATTACTTAAGGCCGGGTCTTGTTCAGGTGTTTGCACCGCCATGAATGGATAAACCCAGGCCCAATCATGGGGCTTTTTCGGTACGAGTAAAACACGCGGCGCTATATTATCACTACGAACACGGCCAATAGGCAATCCTTGAGGTAGAATACCATCGTCACCGGAAGTAACAATAAGGTCATTATCTTTCCAGTCTGATAGATCATCAAAAAATGCAAGTTCGGGCGGTTCATCATTCTTACCAATTAAAATAGCCCGCGCATCGCTCTCTTGTGACATTACACTCACCCGGCTATTTAAATCTTGCAAAAGCAGAACCCGAGAAGAGCGTTCACCCACGCGGATGATATGGCCAATCATGGCGTCATCGGACATTACAGGGTAACCAATCTGCATACCCGCTTTACGTCCCGCATTTATCAAAACGGAATAAACAAAAGGGCCGCGAGTTTCTGATATAAGCCTAACCGCAACCCGATCCTGCGGTATATCAAGTCCATTGGTTACGCTGAGAACTCCCTCAAGACGCTCCAATTTAGCCTGCAAAGCTCTATGACGAAATTTATATTGTTTTAACTCAACATTTTCACTTCGTAAGGCGTCGTTTTGTTGTTTAGCAAGACGTAAATTTTCAACCCCCACACCGAAGTCTTTAATCTTCCGTAGCGGGAAACTAACCGCAGATATCATACGGCCTGCGCTATCTTCAACGCCGCTACGCAATGGGGCAAATCTGTCATTAGACGTACGGCTTATAAACACCAAACCAATAGAGATAAAAATAAAGCTTAATATAAGCAGGCGCGTAAATAAACGGCGCCGCGCTAAGCGTTCTGTTCGTTTATGATGAGTTCGTGCCATTCATCACCTAAACGCCGCTTGATAAAACGCTCTTCCACTTTTTTAAATTTTCAACGACCATGCCGGAGCCTTTAACAACGCAAGACAACGGATCATCCGCGATAGAGACTGGCAAGCCCGTGCGGTCACGCAACTCAACATCTAGGTTTCGCAGTAAAGCTCCCCCGCCTGTCAGCATGATGCCGCGCTCAACAATATCGGCCGCCAGTTCCGGAGGGGTTGACTCAAGCGCATTTTTAACCGCTTCAACAATTTGCTCTACAGGTTCTGTCAAACTTTCTGCGATCATTGCTTCAGTAACGCGAATCTCGCGCGGAACACCATTCATAAGATCACGGCCTTTAATTTGAACCGTTAAGCCTTCATTATCATCAGGCATGGTCGCAGAGCCAATTTCTTTTTTTACTCGCTCCGCACTTTTCTCGCCAATCAGTAGGTTCGTCGTTCGGCGGACATATTGAATAATTGCATCATCCATCTTATCACCGCCAACACGTACGGAGCGCGAATAAACAATTCCGTCAAGAGATAAAACGGCAACCTCTGTAGTACCGCCGCCAATATCAACGACCATAGAGCCGGAGGGCTCATGGATAGGCAAGCCCGCGCCAAGCGCTGCCGCCATAGGTTCCATAATAAGGTGAACACGGTTCGCTCCCGCCTGATGAGCGCTTTGGTGAATCGCCCGGCGTTCCACCGCTGTCGCGCCTGAGGGCACACAAATAACCACTTCCGGGCGGGCAAAACGGTTGCGGTTGTTTACCTTACGAATAAAGTGCCCAATCATTTCTTCCGCCACATCAAAATCTGCGATCACACCATCTTTCATTGGACGAATAGCTTCGATATTATCCGGCGTCCGGCCGAGCATCATGCTCGCTTCGGCGCCAACGGCATGGACGTCTTTGCGGCCATTTTTAATCGAATAAGCGACAACGGAGGGCTCGTTTAAAACAACATCACGTCCTTTGACGTAAACAAGTGTGTTTGCCGTACCAAGATCAATGGCGATATCTTGTGAGAAAAATCCAAAGCGGGGCCAAAACATGAGGCATTTCCTTAAAAACCGGATAAGCACGCCGGCTATAATTATAAATGAGGCGGAATGGGGTCTAATAGCAACGGATTTAGACTCAGATTCCCCTCATGCCTTTATGGCTGAGCGCAAGGCATAAAGGCAACCCTTGCAGAGCAAAATTACTGCCATTTCAGGCTGTTTTATCAATTAATTTTTATTCACTCAGGGATCAATTCGCCTTTGCCCTAACTTCCGCCGAACAACCCAAATTAAAATAGCAATAAAACAAGCTAGACCGATGAAAAACAAAGTCGCCCCAAGACGATCTTCTTCATTTACAAGGCCTTGCGCCAAAAGCGCGACAATAAGAATTTTTGGGATTATTCCTAAGCCCGTCCCGGCAATAAACGGCCCATATTCAAGACCAGACGCGCCGGCCAGAGCATTAACAATGACGAATGGTCCTGTCGGCACAAAGCGCACAGCGAAGCTTGCGAGAAAGCCGTTGTCGCGAACTCGCTCTACAAATTGCGCGGCCCGTCCACCGGTGTTCAAAGCCTTATCAAGTTGTTTTTGTCCGAACCAACGGCCAAAAATAAAGTTTATACTACCGGAAATTATCGTAGAGACCCAACACAAGAGCCCGCCTATTACAGGGCCAAAAACAGCAATAACTCCAGCAAATAAAGCCCATTGCGGTAAGCCCAAAAAAGACCCAGCAATGAAACTCGCGATAATTATAGGAACGGCAAATTTGGACTGGCGGAAAGCTTCAAACCATAAATCAAACTCAGATACGGGTAGGTTAAACGCCTCGCGCAGCATTAGGAGAACCGCCAATAAAAAAATAAACGGCATAAGACTCAACAGCGCCGCTTTCCTATTTTTAGATCGGTTTTGTTTATCAAAGGGCATGGCTTGCTATCTCGTTTGGCCACGTCTGTATCACGCAGTTATGCCGCCCCAAATAGATAAAGCAGCAGAGCTGTAAAAAAACAGCCAAAAACTACATATACGGCAAAGAAAAAGACGTCCTTAAATTAAGGACGCCGTACCAATACGGTAAGTTTGCGCATGACTGCTTTCGCTAGAAAGCTATCAAGTCATACTCACGGTTTCGTGAATTGTCAATCAAAATTGATATAATTCACCACTTCAGAGATATTATTAACCTGTTCACGGCATTTCCATGCCCAATTATGGGCGTATTTACGAAAATATGTCTTTTGACGTTTAGCAAAGCGGCGCGTATCTCTCTGGCAAATTTCAATCCAATTTGATTCGTCTTCACTTAAATATTGCTGCACACCAATGGCTTTCATCACCGGTAAGTCGCGCATTAAGTTACGCTCTATAAGGCGCTTCACCTCTTTTGACCCGCCGTTATCGACCATTTCAAGAAACCGCGCATTAATACGCCCGTACAGCACATCACGCGGCGGGACGAGCATAAGCCCTTTCCAATAGCCATTTGGAATCACAGGGCGCGTTTGACTTTGCCAAAAGCTTAGAGTTTGTCCTGAATGTTCATATACACTTAATATCCGTAAGAGCCGCTGCGGGTCTCGTCCTAATAAACGCTGCGCCGCTATGGGGTCAATCTTTGCCGCCTTTGCAGCCAATATATCATAACCCTGTGTTTTAAGGCGGTGTTTAAGACCGTCCATCACCAACTCTGGAACATCAGGAATATCCGCAAGCCCGTCCGTCAGAGCTTTAAAATATAAACCTGTGCCGCCCACACATATAGGGAGTTTACCCCGCGCGAGGCAGTCTAGGATAACCGGCACAGCCTCCCTGACCCACGCCCCAACGGAATAACGCAGGCTGCCATCTATATGCCCGAAGAGATGGTGCGGAATGTCTTCCATCTCATCGGCGGTCGGGCGGGCTGAAATAATCCGTAAATCTTTATAGACTTGCATAGAGTCGGCATTTATGACCTCTCCATTCAGCGCCTTCGCAAGACGTGTGGCCAAAGCGGATTTACCACTTGCCGTTGGCCCTGCTATCATGACGACTGGTTTCATAAAGGTTATCCCGAATATTATGCCTGCCCCTATAACCCACAGCCTTACATTTGTCCTGCCCAAAGCCGACAAAACGCAATGTGATAACATCATAAAGCGGCTTGGTCTTGAAACCGCTCAAGTCTTATCCCCACATAAGGCTTTTGAATGTTACATAAGCACCGAAAAACATGAAGCGCTTAAAGGCATAATAGACACTGTCTTAAAAACCGCACATATTCAGGCCGACTTCTGCCTCCAGCCTTTAAAGGAGCGGAAAAAATCTCTTCTGATTTGCGATATGGACTCCACCCTCATCGGCCAAGAATGTATTGACGAACTTGCGGATTACGCCAGCGTTAAAGACCGGGTCAGCGCCATTACAGAGCGGGCTATGCGCGGTGAAATTGACTTTGACGGCGCCCTTAAAGAACGGGTCAACCTGTTGAAAGGCCTCTCCCTTAATGTGCTCCAAAACTGTTTTAATGAACGTATTATTTTAAACACAGGCGCAAAGACTTTAGCCCAAACAATGCATAATAATGGCGCAAAAACCGTTATTGTGTCGGGCGGGTTTACATTCTTCACCGAGCGCGTCGCTAAAGCCGCAGGCTTTGAGCATCACCATGCCAACTGCTTGATTGATAACGGCGCAGAACTCACGGGAGAGGTCGGACGTCCGATTTTAGGACGGGATGCGAAACGCCAAAGACTGGAAGACTACGCGGCATCTCTGGGCGGGGCGCAAAATGCCCTGGCAATCGGAGACGGCGCTAATGATTTGGCCATGATACAAGCCGCAGGCCTTGGCATTGCTTATTACGCCAAGCCTGCCGTGGCCGAAGCGGCCCATTGCCAAATCAGATATACCGACCTAACAAGCGCGCTATATTTTCAAGGCTATGAAGACAGTGAATTTGCCGTTCGCTAAAATCGAATGCCGTAAAACAAGTAATTTCCGCGGCGTAGAACCTGCACCATGGCTGCGCGGCCGGAATCATTCGACGCAGCTATAATCGCCTCAAGCTGTTTCGTATCTTCAACCGCTTCAAAATCAACTTCTTGAATAATATCGCCCGCTTGTAGCTTCCCATAAGCTGGGCTGCGCTTATTAACCTTGGTGATACGCACGCCTTTAACTTCGGATTTAATCCGGTATTGTTCGCGAACCTCATCGGACAGACCTTCGATAGAAATACCATTGACTTCACGATCTGCCGCATTTTCGACTTTTTCTTCGGCTTCGCGCTTTTCAATATTATGTTTTTCTTCAAGACGGTCGACTGTTGCGGTAAGCGTTTTACGTTTTCGCTTTCTGATAATATCAATTTTAACATCATTCCCAATTTCTTTTTCGGCAATCATGCGGAAAATAGATTTGGGCTCAATAATATCGTCCCCGTCAATCGCTATGATAAGATCGCCGCGTTTTAGCCCCGCCTTTTTTGCCGGTGTATCATCCACAACGCCGCTGACGATTGCGCCCATCGGCGTCTCTAGCCCGTAACTTTCTGCGAGTTCTGCGGAGAGTTTTTGCGGGCTAACCCGTACTCCAAGGCGGCTGCGGCGTGTTTCGCCATATTCAATTAATTGATCGACAACACCCGAAGCTAGATCAGCAGAGACAGAAAAGCTAATCCCTACACTGCCGCCAGTCGGGGAAATAATCGCCGTATTCACGCCGATAACATCACCAGCCATATTAAATAGCGGCCCGCCAGAATTCCCCTTATTAATCGCCACATCCGTTTGGATGAAATCATCATAAGAGCCTTGGTTGATGTTTCGGTTACGCGCAGAGATAATCCCCGCCGTGACAGTGCCGCCATAACCAAAAGGATTACCAATGGCCATCACCCAATCCCCCACATCAGAGGCATCAGAATCGCCGAATTTAACACTAGGAATCGTATCAGGGGCATCAAATTTAAGCACAGCAATATCAGTCGACGGATCGGTTCCGATTAAAGTTGCTTCAAAAGTTTCGCCGTTTGGAAAAGCCACTTCAATATAATCAGAACCTTCAATCACATGATGGTTGGTCACAATGTGGCCGCCGTCAATCACAAAGCCTGAGCCCAGAGATTTGGATACCCGCTCTCCTTCGGAACGGCGTCCGCCAAAAAAGTCATTAAAGCGCTCAAGCGGGGAACCTTCTGGAAATTTATCAACAGCGTCTTTCAGCTCAATCGTCTGTGCCGTAGAAATATTGACAACTGATGGACTAAGGCGAGCAGCGAGTTCTGAAAACCCGTCCGGCACGCCGCGCTGAGGCACTTGCACGCTATCAGCGGGAGCGGCCCATGACGGTGCCGAAATTGCAAAACTAGATGACAGGAGAAGCGCTATGGATAAACGGTGTAAAGATATCATAATTTTTCTCTATCAGAGTTTTACTTAAAACCAAGCTCACATTACCGTCAGAGCCGCTTAAACCTATGTCATGTCCCATCTTAAACCATAAAAGGTTTAAGCCGCCATAAACTTAATCGCGGCCCCAATCATGGAAACCCCAATAGCCACATTGACAAGGCCAAAGACATGCAATTCTTTATCACTCCCGCGAAAGACCATTTCATAGGCGCGGCGAATTTGCCGTGGGAAAACAGCCCAAACGGCCCCTTCAACCAAGAAGGCCCCGCCAATGGCAATAAAGAATACGGCGCTAAAGGTCACAATCTTTTACTCCGTAATGGCTCAGGCGCACCTAGCGGCGAGGGCCGCGTTGTCCTTGCTGATTATCAAGATAGCCAAGGAAGTCAGAATCCGGTGACAACACATAGGTCGAACCTTCTTTGAGGCCTTTTCTATAGGCTTCCATGCGGCGGTAAAAGGCAAAGAACTCCGGGTCTTTTGTATAGGCTTCTGCATAAACGCGGTTGGTTTTCTTATCCCCTTCACCGCGAATAATTTCGGCGCGCTTTTGCGCTTCGGCTTTAATGATAATCGCTTCTTTTTCTGCGGTCGCCGTAATTTCTTGCGCGCGCTCTGCGCCTTCCGCCCGAATACCAGAAGCTTCTTGTTCCCGCTGCGTCACCATTCTTTGGAAAACACGCTGCGCATTTTCTTGCGGAAGGTCAGCCCGTTTAATCCGCACGTCGATAATCTCGACACCTAAAGTTTGGTTCTTTGCAACCGCATTGGCGACTTGCTGAATCTCTGCCATTAATTCTGCGCGGCGGCCTGAGATGATTTCAGGTGAATCGACACGGCCTAAAACATCGCGTAGGGTCGAATCCATAATTGATTGTAGCTTTTGCTGCGCGCCCAGCTCATTTTGCAAAGCTTCGTAAAATGTTGTGGCATCAGATATGCGGTAACGGACAAAAGCATCCACAACGAGACGCTCTTGATCTGACGCCAATAGCTCAACAGGCTTTAGGTCAATCTCAAGATTGCGGCGATCAATCGTCACCACAGTCTCGTAAGGTTTTTTGAATTTAAGGCCAGCCTTAGCCTCTTGACCCCATGCGTTTTCTACCCGCTTCGCTTGACCAAATTCAAGGACGAGGGCTTGTTCCCATTCCCGCACTGTATGCAAACAGTTAAAAGCAATGATGATGACGATACCGGCAAGGACAATCGCAAAAATATTCGTATTTTTCATTATTGGCCTCCTGCAGCTTTTTTACCAAGTTGGTCAAGGGGCAGATAAGGCACAACACCTGATCCCGCCTTTTCATCAAGGATAATTTTATCTGACTTCTCATAAATATCTTCAATGGTTTCCAGATAAATACGTTCCCGTGTTACGCGCGGGGCCGCCAGATATTCTTCGAGAATCAAGTTGAACCGCTCCGCTTCACCTTCTGCCTCGGCGACAACACGGCCTTTATAGGCTTCGGCATTTTGAATGATTTGCGCCGCTTCACCCCGGGCCCTCGGAACGATATCATTTTTAACAGCAGTCGCTTCATTAACCTTGGTTTCCGCATCTTGCGCCGCATTCACAACATCACGGAAAGATTCGACAACGGCACTCGGCGGGTCTGCTTTTTGTAGCTGGACTTCAACCACTTCAACGCCCGCATTATACTCATCAAGCGTTTCTTGCATAAGGTTGCGCACGGCAAGCGTAATATCAAGACGGCCTGTTGTGATAATTTCTTCGAGTTCATTTTTACCGATAATTTCACGCATCGCGCTCTCCGCCACCGCCTGCACGGCAACGGGGGTTTCATCGACCTCAAAAACAAAATTTTTAATATCAGAAATTCGCCACAAAACCGTAAAGTTAATATCAACGATATTTTCATCACCTGTCAGCATGAGGCTAGTACGAGAATTTCCGCCAATATCTGTCTTATTAACGACCTTGGTTTCTCGCTTAATCACTGATTCAATCGGAGACGGGAATTTAAAATTAAGGCCCGGGGCTGCTGTACGTTGGTATTTACCCAAACGTAGTACAAGCGCTTCTTCAGTTTGGTCCACTGTGTAAAATGATGACAAAATCATCGCAATAACGCCGATACCCACAAACATACCAAGCGGGCCAAATTTGTTAAATGGATTATCACCACCGCCGCCCCCGCCGCCGCGCGGGCCGCCGCTGCGAACACGTTTGGTAAAGCCTTGGATAACATTCTCAAGATCAGGGGAGCTATCTCCCGGTTTTGGACGGCTCCGATCAGGTTTGCCTTTATCACCCCACGGGCTTTTATTACCCCCAGAATTTTTGGGGCCCTGCCCCCATGGACTTTTATTATCTGACATTATGCCTCCAGAATTGCGCGCTTAATATGTGGTCATAAAGGCCGCTTATATCAAGGCCAAGATGCGAATAAATTTTATTCCGGCAGAACTTAGGATTTACGGCGATCATAGATCTTTACGCTTGCCGCATATTCATCTTTCGCCGTTTGTTTCAACGCTGTTTCTTGTGTTAAATTCCAGTCAAAGTCTGACAGAGTCGGGAAATGCGCATCCCCTTCAATCATGACGTCAACTTCGGTGATATAACAGCGGTCACAAAAGGGCAACAAAGCCGCATAGAGCTTCGCGCCGCCAATCAGCATGATTTCATCCGCCCCCAATAGCCCCGCCAGCTCATAACCGCGTCCAACGAAGTCTTTAAGATTGGTGAAGACTTCGCCTTTATCCGCCTTGTAACTCTCATTGCGCGTTAAAATGAGATTGGGCCGCCCTGGCAGCGGAAACGGCAGGCTCTCCCATGTAACGCGCCCCATTAAAACGGGCTTACCTAATGTTACAGATTTAAAGAATTTAAGATCACTCGGTAGACGCCACGGTAAATCCCCATCCACACCAATAACGCCGTTGCGCGAACGTGCTGCAATCAATGAAAATATAGGGCCAGAGAGTTTATGCGGCGTAGCTATCATAACATCTGTGATTACACCGATAAGCCCCATAGGTATAGTGACAATATAGGCGCTAACGCCGCAGAGCCATTAAACGGCCAGCGCAGAGCGCAAATAAAAGGGATATATTCTGAAAAGAAAATGGTGGGCGGTAACGGGTTCGAACCGCTGACCCTCTCGGTGTAAACGAGATGCTCTACCAGCTGAGCTAACCGCCCCCAATGGGAATATGTAACGTGGTAACGCTACGGCGCGCTTAATGCGACGGACGCGGGCCTACGTCAACCTTTTCTCCTAAAATAATTCCGCTAAGTGCAGCATCATCTTGTTTTGTCCACTCGATTTTACTCATTTTCAAGGTGAGTGCGGCTTTAAGCACCTCATCCACGGTTGCGACAGGGATGATTTTAAGAGCCGATTTCACATTGTCCGGAATGTCTTCAAGGTCTTTGACATTATCAAAAGGAATCAACACGGTTTTTACACCGCCGCGAAGGGCCGCCAAGAGCTTCTCCTTGAGACCACCAATCGGCAGCACACGTCCGCGCAAAGTCACCTCACCTGTCATCGCTACATCTTTGCGGACAGGGATTTCAGTCAGCACAGAGACCATAGCCGAGACCATGGCAATACCAGCGGAGGGGCCATCTTTTGGTGTGGCGCCTTCGGGAACATGCACATGAATATCAGTATTTTGGAATTGCTTTGGGCTAATACCAAAGTCTGGGGCGCGGGACTGCACATAGGATTTGGCCGCTGAAATCGATTCTTTCATGACATCTTTAAGATTACCCGTAATCTTCATACCGCCCTTACCCATCATAGACACGGCTTCGATGGTTAACAGGTCTCCTCCAACAGAGGTCCAGGCTAATCCGGTAACAACGCCCACTTGGTCCGTTTTATCCGTTTCGCCAAAGCGGAATTTCTGCACCCCAAGGAAATCATTCAGGTTTTTAGACGTAACATGGATAGCTTCATCTTCATTTGAAACAATTTTGCGCACGGCTTTACGGCCCAATCCCGCCAGCTCACGCTTAAAGTTACGAACCCCGGCTTCGCGGGTGTAATAGCGAATAATATCACGCAAAGCCTCTTCATCGACTTTGAACTCACCGTCTTTAAGGCCGTGATCTTTAATCATATCTGGCTGCAAATGGCGTTGAGCAATCTCTATTTTCTCATCTTCTGTATAGCCCGGAATTCGAATAATCTCCATGCGGTCAAGCAAGGGCTGCGGCATATTCAAAGAATTAGCCGTCGTAATAAACAACACGTCCGACAAGTCATAATCAACGTCAAGATAGTGATCATTAAAGGTGGAATTTTGCTCCGGATCAAGCACTTCAAGCAGGGCCGCAGATGGATCGCCTCTGTGGTCCATACCCATTTTATCAATCTCATCGAGAAGAAATAGCGGATTGGTCGATTTTGCTTTTTTCATAGATTGCATAATCCGCCCCGGCATAGAGCCGATATAAGTCCGGCGATGACCGCGAATTTCAGACGTATCTCTTACGCCGCCCAAAGACACACGCACAAATTCTCGCCCCGTCGCCCGTGCAACAGATTTACCTAAAGAAGTCTTACCCACGCCCGGAGGGCCAACAAGACATAAAATTGGGCCTTTTATCTTTTTTGTACGCTTTTGTACCGCAAGATTTTCAACAATACGGTCTTTGACTTTCTCAAGACCGTAATGATCCGCATCGAGAATTTCCTGTGCCTTATTCAAGTCTGTCTGAACCCGTTTTTTCTTGCCCCACGGCACGGATAACATCCAGTCAATATAATTGCGCGAGACATTCGCCTCTGCGGACATCGGACTCATGTCTTTAAGCTTTTTAACTTCGGCCTTAACTTTAGCCGCAGCCTCTTTGGAGAGCTTTACCCCGGCAATACGTTCATTAATTTCGTCAATTTCAGACTTATCATCATGCCCAAGTTCTTTGTTAATCGCCTTCATTTGCTCATTAAGGTAATATTCCCGCTGGGTCTTCTCCATTTGACGCTTCACTCGGCCGCGAATTTTTTTCTCAACCTGCAATATGCTGGTTTCGCCTTCAATATGACCTAAGATCATTTCAAGGCGTTTTTCGACATTGGCTTCGGCCAAAAGCGCTTGTTTATCAGATTGCTTAACCGTCAGGTGAACTGCAATGACGTCGGATAGTTTCCCGGCCCCGTCATCAAGCTTGACGGAGCTTGCCACATCCTCGGTTAGTTTTTTATTGAGCTTAACATAATCAGCAAATTTAGCGTCAAGCGCCTTGGCCAAAAGATCAACCTGTTTGGCATCTTCAATAATATTTTCAAGCCGGTCAATCTCGGCTTCCATGAAGTCTTTCGCAAGCTTTAGCGTCTTAACGGATGCGCGGTTTTCGCCTTCAACAAGCACACGAACCGTCCCGTCCGGCAGTTTCAAAAGCTGCAATATACGGGCAATACAGCCCGTGTCATGCAAGTCTTCAAGGCTTGGGTCATCGGTTTTCGGATCTTTTTGACTTAATAAGAAAATACGCTTTTCATTGCGCATAACGTCTTCGAGGGCGGCAATAGACTTCTTGCGGCCTACGAATAAGGGCACAACCATATGCGGAAAGACAATAATATCTCTTAGAGGTAAAGTCGGTAAAGTTTGCGTGTCACTCATATTTATCCCGGCATTTATGCACGTTTATTTATGACGTCATAAGTGGTTATTCTTTAGGCCTAATCAAGGCCTGAATATAAAAAACCATAACGAATTACAGTGATAAATACGGGCCGCGAATAGTTTAAGATGCTTTATCAGCCGCCGCTTCACGTTCCGCATAAATCAAAAGAGGTTTGGCATCGCCCGATACGACTTCGCCGTTAATAACAACCTCTTGGACGCCGTCAAAACTTGGAAGATCATACATGGTATTAAGCAAAATACCTTCCATAATGGAGCGCAGCCCCCGCGCGCCTGTCTTACGGGCAATCGCACGTTTGGCAATAGCAGAAAGCGCGTCATCACTAAAAGTAAGCTTAACTTTTTCCATATCGAAAAGCGTTTGATATTGCTTCACAAGCGCATTTTTAGGCTCTGTCAGGATTTCAATCAGGGCTTCTTCGTCTAGGTCTTCAAGAGTTGCAATGACCGGAAGGCGGCCAACAAATTCAGGAATCAGGCCGAACTTAAGCAAATCATCCGGCTCAACTTCGCGCAAAATATCCCCAACGCGGCGCGCATCGATATTTTTAATTTGCGCACCAAAGCCAATGGATGACCCTTCGCCGCGGTTTGAAATCACTTTGTGGAGTCCAGCAAAAGCCCCGCCGACTACGAAAAGAATATTTGTTGTGTCAACTTGCAAAAACTCTTGCTGTGGATGTTTACGTCCGCCCTGCGGCGGCACAGAAGCGACTGTGCCTTCCATGATTTTAAGCAAGGCTTGCTGCACGCCCTCACCCGACACATCGCGGGTAATTGATGGGTTATCAGATTTGCGGCTAATTTTATCAACCTCGTCAATATAGACAATGCCGCGCTGGGCACGCTCGACATTATAATCTGCCGATTGAAGCAATTTCAGGATGATATTTTCAACATCTTCACCGACATAACCCGCTTCGGTTAATGTGGTCGCATCCGACATTGTGAACGGCACGTCCAAAATGCGGGCCAATGTCTGCGCTAAAAGTGTCTTACCACAGCCCGTTGGGCCAATAAGCAAGATGTTCGATTTCGCAAGTTCAATGTCCGGATTAGCCGCAGAGTGATTAAGCCGCTTATAATGATTATGCACAGCGACCGATAAAACCCGCTTGGCATGGGCTTGTCCGATAACATAATCATCCAAAATATCACAGATTTCCTGTGGTGTGGCAACCCCTTCTTGGGATTTCACCAAAGAGCCTTTGCCCTCTTCGCGGATAATATCCATACAAAGCTCAACACATTCATCACAGATGAAAACTGTCGGGCCGGCGATAAGTTTACGGACTTCATGCTGGGATTTCCCGCAAAAAGAACAATAAAGCGTGTTCTTTGACTCGCTGTTGTTACCGCTACCGCTATTTTTTGACATAATCTTACTTTGCTTTTTATTGTCCGCTTATCGAAACAGTGTTTTTATAACAATACAACAATTTTATTACATATAACTTACTAGACATCTGAAAAGTGAAGATTCCATCACTTTTCAGTGTTTATTTTATTTACGCCGAGGCTTCGTCACCTCGTGCAGAGTAAACATGGTCAACAAGACCGAACTTTTTCGCCTCATCCGCAGTCATGAAAAAGTCGCGGTCTAATGTCTTTTCAATGGTCGCGTATTTTTGGCCTGTATGTTTGACATAAATTTCATTAAGGCGCTTTTTCATGGCGATGATGTCTTTGGCGTGGCGTTCAATATCAGAGGCCTGCCCGCGAAAGCCGCCGGAGGGCTGGTGAACCATAATACGCGCATTTGGAAGCGCCACGCGCTGGCCGGCTTCCCCGGCGCAGAGCAAAAGAGAGCCCATAGAAGCCGCCTGGCCCATACAAACCGTCGATACCGGGCATTTAATATATTGCATGGTATCATAAATCGCCATGCCCGATGTAACCACCCCGCCCGGCGAGTTAATATACATAGAAATTTCTTTTTTTGGGTTTTCACTTTCGAGGAACAAAAGCTGCGCCGTAATCGAGGCCGCCATGCCGTCTTCAACTGGCCCTGACAAGAAGATGATACGGTCCCGTAAAAGCCGAGAATAAATATCAAACGCCCGTTCCCCGCGGCTTGATTGCTCAACAACGGTCGGGATCAGGTAGTTTTGAATAACGTCTTGTGGGTCTCTCATGGGATTATCCTATTCTTTATTCGGGACATAATCTTAAATCCCATTATAGCTATACAATTATTATTCCAATATTGATATTCGCAGCCAAGTTGCAAGAGCTTTAGAGCCCAAGGGTGCAAAAAGATTTAAAAGGATCAAGGAATTTTAAATTTTTGTATGAAAAGAGCAAAAAGGTAAAAGGAATATTCACGTGCCCCCATCTAAGCTCTTATTAAGCCAAATCACATTTACAAGCTTATTCAAAGTCATTTTCATCGGGTCACTTTCAATTATCCTTATCTTGTCGTTAATAATAACGGCTATAACGCCCGTAGATTGTTTTATTAACGGCCCCAGAAAAACCCCAGAATCGATAACGATTTTTGACTATATTCCTCACTTCACATGGTATATCTTGTATGGAAGCTTATTCAGCCTGTTTAACGCCGTAATGGGCACGGGGCTTATACGGCTAATAGCCAAATACTTTCCCTTTAAACTCTTTAGAGCTCAATAAAAAACCCGGCAAAAGCCGGGCTTAATCTCGTTAATCTTGCCAAAAAAGGCGTTAGATCATGTCATCTTCTTCAAACAGTTTTTCCTGTTTGACTTTTTTATCTTTAATCTCAGCCTTTTCCGTAATGAGCTCAACGACCTTTTCTTCATAGATTGGCGCGCGGAGTTGAGCGAGCATTTGCGGGTTCTTTTGGTAGAACTCAATAACTTGCTGTTCTTGACCGGGATAGCGGCGGGCTTCGGCAATCATCGCCCCTTGCAGCTCTTCATTTGAAATGGTGATATCGGCTTTTTGGCCCATATCCGCTAGAACTAGCCCTAGGCGCACGCGGCGCTTAGCGATTTTACGGTAATCCGCTTTCAGCTCGTCTTCGGATTTTGCTGCATCTTCTTCATCAAGCTGACCTGCCTCTTTTTCAGCCTCAACCTGCTGCCAAATATTCGTAAACTCAGCCTCGACCATGCCTTTTGGCAACTCAAACTCATGTTTCTTATCCAGCTCATCGAGAATAGCGCGCTTTAGTTTCATTTTAGACTGCGCCTCAAATTCTGTTTCGGCCTGTTCTTTTACAGCCGCTTTCAGAGCTTCAAGATCATCCATGCCAAATTTCTTAGCGAAATCATCATCAAGCTCGGCGTCTTTCGCCCCTTGAACTTCTGTTACTTCCGTCTCAAATACCGCTTCTTTACCTGCAAGGTCTTTGGCGGCGTAATCTTCTGGGAATGTTACCGTCACATCAAGTTTATCACCAGCTTTTGTACCAATAAGTTGATCTTCAAACCCTGGAATAAATGTGCCAGAGCCGAGGACAAGCTGATGGCCTTCCATCGCGCCGCCGTCAAAGGCTTCACCATCAACACGGCCTGTGAAGTTAATCAAGACCGCATCGTCTTTTTTCGCCTTCGCGGTTTTCGCTTTTTTCTTATATGTTTTTTGACCGTCTGATAATTTTGTCAGGCGCTCCTCAACGTCTTTGTCTTCAACCGCACAAGTTAGCCGCGTGAATTTAAGACTTGTAGGATCAACAGGCTCAAATTCAGGGATGACTTCAACGGTGAGCTGATATTCAAGGTCCGCTTCACCTTTAGTGACTTCCGCGCCATTGGCCCGCAGGTCAATCTTCGGCTGGCCAGCGGGGCGAATGGCGTTATCATTAATCGCTTTTTGGCTGCTCTCATTGACCGTGTCTTGAATCACGTCGCTCATGATCGACGCGCCAAACATTTTTTTGATATGCGCAACAGGCACTTTACCGGGACGGAAACCTTTAAGGCTAACTTGCGGCTGCATTTCTTTGATTTTAGCTTCTAGTTTTTCTGCCAAATCCTCTTTCGGAATTGTAACAGAATATGTCCGGCTGAGGCCATCCTGATTGAGTTCTTTAACTTGCATGGTCATATCCATTATATAGTTTCAACGTGACTAGGGCCCGATGGTGCGGGGTGTAGTCTAGCGCGCTGCGAAAATTCGACGCGCTTATGTCATGAGTATTCGCAAGACGCAACGGGTCTCTGCCATCTTTTTCAACGTAATTTGATTGGTTTTTTATATAATTCCTGCGCTTTTATCGGCAAAAGCTTGATAAAGGGCCGAAAACTTGCCAGCCATAGGCATGAATAATGAAAAACGGATTCTCTGTATATGACTGACAGTTTGAACATAAAACCTATATGGCAGGCCTTAAATCATGGCTGATACTCCTTTATGGTTGATATATCTGGGCCTATTTTTTGGCCCCTTTGTCCAAGAAGACACAGCCGTATTTGCTGCGGCAAGCTATTCCGCCACAGTGCCGGCGGAATGGATCAAAGTTTTTTTCATAATATGGGCGGGCTTATCTTTAAGTGATTTGTGGAAATATTGGCTCGGCTGGGCGGCCCTGCGCCATCCCCGCGCGCGCAAATTTGCCGAAAAAGACAAAGTCCTCGCCTTTAAAGATAAGATCACAGATCATGCTTTTATCTCATTGATTGGCGTGCGCTTCATGCCCCTTGCGCGGGTGCCCGCTTATATTGCCTGCGGCTTCTTCAAAGTCCCCTATCCCGTTTTTGCTGTGGCCATTATTGTCAGCGCCTTTTTATATTGCACCGCTATTTTCGCAGTTTGTCATCTCCTTGGAGAGATATTTAACGACAAGCTTAAGATGATGCTCCCCGCAATCGTCCTAGTTATTATTGTCCTATTTATATTCGGGCAATGGCTTTACCGCAGATTTAACCCTGCGCACACTAAGCCTAAGGCGAGTAAAAACCCTTAAAGCCTTTAACACGAGAGTTTAAATCAAAGATCTAAAGGCGTGCTTGTGGTGACTTCCACTGGAGTCCCGTGCGCTCACATATGGCAACAAGCTCTTCATCTTGATTATAAGCTCGGTGCTCAAAGGTGACAATGCCTTGGTGCGGGCGTGACTTCGACTCCCGCAGAGCCTTGATTTCCGTTTCAATCCGTACTGTATCTCCGTGGAAAAGCGGTTTTGGGAATTTTACATTATCCCAGCCCAGATTAGCTACAGCCGTACCAAGTGTCGTATCGTGAACCGCAATCCCGACCATAAGCGAAATCGTAAAACAGCTATTTACAAGGCGCTGCCCGTATTCGGTTTCATTTTTGCAATATTCCTCATCCAAGTGAAGCTGCGCGGGGTTATGGGTCATGGTTGTAAACAGGACATTATCCGTTTCTGTAATAGTTCGGCGAATGGCGTGTTTAAACACCTGCCCCACTTTGAATTCATCAAACCATTTACCGGCCATAATGCCCCTCACTTTCATGATTAAATCTGCATAGAGACAGGCTATGCCGTTTCAGCATAGCCTATAAGTTTTATCAGTCAGTGACAATCATCACTGAGCAGATTTAATCGCGGGGAATATCACTTCCCGGCACCCAAGGTGCGCCTGCCTCCGCCAATGCTGTTTCATAGGCAGGGACAGCTTCATCGGTGAGTGCAATAATCCTTGCGCGAATATCATCCAGCTCCGCCTGCGCATAGCCAAATTGTTGCCGGTGGGTTTGGGTTGGCCCATAAGTCGAGGAGCCTAGCCCAAGTAAGACCGTTTGAAGCCGCGAGCGAATAGTCGATTCCGTCTTCACCCAAAGCTCATTACTCGACGGACTACCGCCTAATGCTCTTTGTAGGGCAATCACTTCATCATTAAGAAGCGCCCAGCCATCATCAAGCTCGGTCAGGTTATCCAAAGCTCGTTCAGAGGCTTTCTTAAGCAGTCCAAGACGGTCATTAACCTGCCCAAGCGTAACACCCATCGCCGTAACTGTGCGGTCCATTTTCGCAGCCTCATCCCAGAAGGCCGAGACTTCCGCTTGCGGCGGATTCGGCAAAGCCCCATCCCGTAAGCGCTCTACGGTGAACGGCTTTGCCGCGACAAGTTCTTCTGTGACGCCCTTAATGCGGCGAGACAGTGAGACTGTATATTCACCGGGAGCGGCGAGAAAACCTGTTGGCGGGTTGTCAGGGTTTTCATTACTGGATACTGACCGAGAGCTTGGATAACGTAAATCCCAATTCACGCGGTGAAACCCTTTTTTGGCCGGGCCCTTAATGCGGCGAACCACATTACCGTCCGAGTCGCGAACCGTAAGCCAAACCGTCGGCGCTATTTCTGCCCGCTCTTCATCAAGGGCGTCAAAACCCGGGAACGTCACATTATCACCGTCTTTATTTGCCTTCTTTTCTGCCTTCTCACGGGCGTCTTTTAAAGACGATGTATCTTCCGAGAGGTAATAAGTGAAATTCGCGCCAAAATCAGGATTAGGCGCTCTAAAGAAAGAGTGGCCCTGCGCGCCGCCTTCGGAAAAAGCAAGTGGGTGCTGTTCTATATACCAAAGGGCTTTACGGCCCGGAAATAAGAGCGCCTCTTCATCAAGACTTTTCGCAGATAGCTCACGTAGGGGGGAGATGTCATCAATAATAAAAAACCCGCGTCCGAAACTCGCCGCAACAAGATCATCCTCGCGGCGTTGTATGGTCACATCACGAAATGAAATCGTCGGCGCATCACCCGTGAGCTTGACCCATTTCTCGCCGCCATCGAGCGTGAAGAACAGGCCAAATTCTGTGGCCGAGAACAACAGATCAGGATTAACATGATCTTGCACAATCCGCCATGTGAGATGACGATCAGGTAAATCCCCCTTAATCGAGGACCAACTCCGCCCGCGGTTCGTACTCTTGAGGATATAAGGCTTATAATCCCCATATTTATGATTATCGAGCACCACATAAACCGTGTCCTCATTATGAAGGTCGGCGCGAATATCATTGACAAACGCCGTATCTGGCACGCCCGGTAGGCGGCTAACACCTATTTCTCGCCAAGTCTCACCGCCGTCACCAGTAACTTGGATCAGGCCGTCATCCGTGCCGACATAGATGATATCTTCATTCAGGGGCGACTCGCCAAGGGATGTAATGGTGTTATATTGCGACATGGCACGTAAATCCCATACCGCATCCCAACCCCATGTCTTGCCTGCAATCGGCAGCTTTAGGCGGTCTTCATCCTTGGTGAGATCACCAGAGATTGGCGTCCAGCTATCGCCGCGATCATCAGAGCGCCAGACCCGCTGCGAGGCGAAATAAAGCCGCGTGGGTTGATGCTGGCTGACGAAAATCGGACTGTCCCAATTCCAGCGCTCAATCGGGTCACCGGGGGCCGGCTGCGGCTGAATATGGATAACTTCACCTGTAATACGGTCAACGCGGGCGAGATTACCCTGTTGCCATTCCGCGTACATAATATCGGGATTGCCCGGCTCCGTCGCAGATTGATGGCCGTCCGCAAAAAGCGTGATGAACCAATCGGAGTTTCGAATGCCGTGCATATTATCTGTGCGCGATGGTCCGCCTTGGGAGTTATTATCCTGCGTCCCGCCGTAAACATTATAAAACGGCTCTGCATCATCCACTGCCACTTTATAAAACTGGGTTATCGGCAGATTATTAATAAAGCGCCATGTCTTTGTGTGGTCATAGCTTTCATAAAGCCCGCCGTCAGAACCAAAGAGGATATAATCCGGATCATCGGGGCGAAAAGCAATCGCGTGATCATCCACATGTTTATATTCATTATTGAGGTTCGACCACGTCTTACCGCCATCGCTTGAGAGTTGCGTGGTATTTGACACCATGTAGATTTGGTCAAACACATGGGGGCTTGCGTAAAGTTCTTGGTAATAATGCGGGCCCGTGCCTTGTCCAACCGCGTCGGACTGTTTTGCCCAGCTTGCACCGCGATTAGTGGACTTCCACACGCCGCCCGTGCGGCGATCTGTTTCAATAGCCGCGTAAACCACATCTGGACGCATGGGGGAAATGGCGAGGCCAATTTTACCCATATTACCCTTAGGGAGACCGCTTTTAAGCTCTTCCCATGTCTCGCCGCCATCTTCAGACTTCCACAAGCCGCTCTCTGGGCCGCCGCCAAGATAAGCCGCTACCGTACGGTGATGCTGCCACATGGCTGCATAAAGGCGGTTCGGATCACGCGGGTCAGCAATTAAATCAGTTGCGCCTGTGAACGGACCAGATTTTAGAGTATTCGTCCATGTTTCGCCGCCGTCAATGGTTTTAAACACGCCGCGCTCGCCGCCTTCCGACCAGAGCGGGCCTTGGGAGGCCACCCATACAACATCGGGGTCTTCAGGATGGACGATTATTTTAGATATGTGTTCAGAGTCCTTAAGCCCCATATTCTTCCATGTTGTCCCGCCGTCATTAGATTTGTAAACGCCGTCACCAAAGCCAATATGACGCCCGCCATTATTCTCGCCTGTCCCAACCCAAACGCGGTTGGGGTCAGAGGGGTCAAGACCGATAGAGCCAATAGAATAAGCGCCCTGCCCTTCAAACAACGATGTCCAAGTCGTGCCGGCATTTTCCGTTTTCCAAACGCCGCCGGAGCCAACGCCGACATACCATGTGGCCGGATCATCTTGAACAATCGCAATATCGGCGATACGTCCTGACATAAAAGCCGGGCCAATATTACGCAGTTTAAAAGCCGCAAAGGTTTTCGACGAAACCGGGCCTTGATCCTTTTCATCATCATCTTCACTGGATTGCGCGGCACTCATACAGCCGACAAACAAGACACATATCCCTGCGAATATCGCGATCATCTTTTTCATGAGACGTCCCTCCCGGTGGACATTATTGCGCTGCGGCTTAGCTGCCGATCATTATATGAATATAGCTAGCATAGACCTGCGCTTTTAAAATGTCTAAATTCTACGTTTTCGGCGTAATTAACGAAAAATTTACCGAATAAATTTCCGAAGAGGCATAAAATTCCGTGTGTCTTAATTTTTCAATGGAGACCCACCGCAATTTTGTCCATATGAAAGCCTAGCTCTTTTCTTCGCCGCAGGCTCACCTTTATGAAACTCAATATGCTTCTTCGTAAAATCCATTATTGGGGGGCCCTTTTCATTATGCTGCAAATGGGCCTTATCATCGGCGCAGGACTTCTGCTGATGCTAAAAAAGGAAATCGCATGGATACAGCCGCCAACACAAAAGGGCATAGAGCGCCTTGACGTCCCGGTTCTACCTCTTGAACAACTCTTTGATATCGCCCACAGCGTTCCACAGCTTCAAGTCACCTCATGGGAGGAATTATCACGCGCGGACATTAAACCCAGTAAAGGCATTGCAAAATTTGTCGGTAAAAATAACTGGGAAGTCCAAATCGACACCCACAGCGGAGAGATTCTTCAAATCGCTTTTCGGCGCTCTGATATTATCGAAAGTCTTCATGACGGGTCATATTTTGCCGACTGGGTGAAGCTTTATATCTTTTTTCCATCCGGGATTATATTGTTCATTCTATGGGGAACGGGCATTTACCTGTTCTTCCTCCCGCGCATTAAACGTGCGCGGAAAGCCCGAAATCGCCGCCGGAGCGCAATTTAATCTCCGTAACCAAACAAGTTCTAATATAAAATTTCACCTAATTTATAAAGCCGTATACACAAATAGCAGTGAAAACAGCATTGCACCCTTGTTCATGCAGGCTTCATGTTGCAAAACATAATAAGTTAACAACTGTTAATACATAGGGGGTACTTTATGAAGACCACATTATTAAGCGTAGCGAGCATTGCACTTTTAACTGCCATACCGGCAACTGCGCAAACTGTAGACGAAGATAGCGGATGGTATATCCGTGGTAATGCCGGTTACGGCACACATCTGGATGGTAACTTTGATCAAAACGGAATTTTTGACGGGAATGTCGAGAGTGAAGGTAATGTCGCGGCCTCTGTCGGTCTTGGCTATGAATTTGGTAAGGGTAGCTTGCTAGATAACTGGCGCCTTGAACTGGATGGTGACACATTATTCACCGACCTTGGCGCGATTGGTCAACAACCTAGCAGCTCTGCGAAGCTTCGTACAAATTCTCTCATGCTTAACGCGATTTACGCGCTAAATAATGACGAAGACAGCTTTGCCGGAAAAATTACTCCTTATGTTGGGGCCGGTCTTGGCATTATCAATGCCGACCTTGACGCTGTCTCTCATGCTTTCACAAATGGAAATTTCCTTGCCAACAACCCCGCCTGTCTTGGCGCGCAGCTTGGCTCTTGCGAAGCTAGAGACTCGGACACCAGCTTTGGCTGGCAAGCCCTTGCAGGTATCGGCGTCGAGCTGACGAAAAACCTCTCTTGGGATACACATTATACCTATAGAAAAGTCGGTAATAGCGGCCTTGATTTCACAGGCAATTTTACGCCCCTGCAAGCAGGCGGCGTTGGCTTATTAAATCATCCGGTTGAGCTTTCAGGTATCGGATCCCATTCACTCTTGACGGGTTTGCGGTATAAATTTGGCACGCCTACACCGCCGCCTCCACCGCCACCTCCACCGCCACCTCCGCCGCCACCTCCGCCGCCGCCGCCTCCACCGCCGCCAGTTGAAACATTTACATGCTGGGACGGACAGACAGTCGTGACCGATATCAATACATGTCCTGCACGCCCTGTTGTGGAATACATAACCTGTGCGGACGGATCGCAAGTGACTGACAGAGCCTTCTGCCAGCCCGTTGTTCAGCAAGTGGTGAAGCCATATAATGATTGCGGCCCATCAAATATCGCAATCTTTAATGTTGACCCGGTCAGCACGCCAAAGCAGATGACTCGCCTTGGGACTATGCCCGAATTTGGGGACTCACACGGCCTTACGCCCAACGAGTTCTTCGAAAAGCTACAGAACCGTTACGCAAATAACGCGAATGACCGCGCTTATTTGAACTATCTGTTCAAGTCCATGGGCTATGCAAATGGCTTTAAAGATGCACAGTCTTACATGTTCTCCGAAGATGTCCTGCCTGTTGGTACACGCGGTATCTTAGGGCTCGGCGAAGCGCATCACTACGCTTACTCAGTCCTACCGTCTAATGATCGTGACCGTCAGGCCTTCCGCATTCAAAGTGCGAACGGCGCCGTGGTTCACTTCATGAAGACATGCGGTAACTATATGTATGCCTGTAATAATTAGGCCCTCAGCCATATAATCATTCAAACCGCTTCATCTTGTATGAGGCGGTTTTTTTATGATTTAATGAGGTTTTGGTATTAAAAAACCCGCCGCAGCCATAGGCTGGGCGGGCTTTCTTTTGGGATATCTCTCGGTTAACGAGAGTAAAATTCCACAACCAAATTGGGCTCCATTGTCGCCGGATATGGCACTTCATCAAAGCTTGGGACGCGAACGAATGTGGCTTTCATTGCGCTTGGATCAAGGCTGACATATTCAGGAATATCGCGCTCTGCGCTTTCTAGCGCTTCAAGAACGAGGGCCATTGTCCGCGACTTTTCGCGCACTTCAATGACGTCACCTTCTTTACAGCGGTAAGACGGAATATTAACTTTCTTACCATTCACCAAAACATGGCCATGATTGACAAATTGGCGAGCTGCAAAGACAGTTGGGACAAATTTCGCCCGGTAAACAACCGCATCAAGGCGGCGCTCTAAAAGGCCAATAAGGTTTTCAGACGCATCGCCCTTTTGGCGCGTGGCTTCATCATATGTGCGGCGGAATTGTTTCTCTGTGATATTGCCGTAATAGCCTTTAAGCTTTTGCTTGGCACGTAGCTGAATACCGAAATCTGATAGCTTGCCTTTACGGGCTTGGCCATGTTGCCCGGGAGGGTATGGACGCTTATTAACTGGAGATTTTGGACGACCCCAAATGTTTTCACCCATCCGGCGGTCAATTTTATATTTGACAGAATCGCGCTTAGACATGCGAGTTCCTTTCATTTTTGACGTGGGCCGGCATATCAACCTATTTGACATGCGATTAAAACGGCGGCGCCACACCTACCCGTTATTGCGCAAAGCTCTTAGCTCCTCACGGTGCTAAGTCAAGCCCAATTTACGCTTAACTCGCGCGCTTTGCACTAGCCTTCGAGTAAAAACCATGAAATAGTGCGCCTATGACCGATCAACCCCGCAACACTATGGTCTCCGATACACTCGGCAGCCGTCTTATCGCCTCAGGCTTCGCCGCAGGGGTTGCGGCCTATGTGATTTGGGGGGTGTTTCCCGTTTATTTCAAGTGGACGGAAACCATTTCGCCGCTAGAAATCTTGTCCCATAGAGTGGTATGGGCCGTCCCTTTTGCCGCATTAATTATCGCCTTTCGTAAACAATGGGGAGAGGTCATACACATCATAAAAAACCCAAAGACGCTGTCTATCTTCGCTTTAACAGCATTTTTAATCGTCGCGAATTGGGGCGTTTATATTTGGGCGGTACAGATTGACCAAATTTACCAAGCCAGTCTTGGTTATTACATCAATCCCATTTTAAATGTTATATTTGGCGTTATTGTCTTTAAAGAACGGCTAAATGGCTGGCAAAAAACGGCCGTAGGCCTCGCCGTTTTGGGCGTATTAATCCTCACTCTTTACGGCGGTGTCTTTCCCGTAATCTCGCTAATCCTCGCCGGGACATTTGGCACATATAGCGTTTTGCGCAAAAAAGTTTCCGCCGGGGCCATGCCGGGCTTGTTTATTGAAACGCTATTGCTTCTGCCCTTTGGGCTATTTTACCTTTTTTGGCTTTATAAAACAGGGGAACTTCATTTCCTCCACCAAGACAGTTTTACCCTTGACGCCCTCATGGTAATTGCGGGGCCGTTGACGGTTATACCGCTATTTTTCTTTGCGGTTGCGGCGCGGCGTATGCCCCTCTCGACCTTAGGCTTTTTACAATATATTGGCCCAACTATGCAATTTGCACTCGGCGTTTATTACGGCGAAGCTTTTACAATATCACACGCCCTGTGTTTCGGATGTATCTGGACTGCCGTTATAATCTTTAGTTATGGGGCATGGATAAAAGCACAAACGGAAAACCTAATCGCTCATAAATTATAAAAAAATACGGCCCTATCTTAGGTATAAAAAATACAGCTCTACTGGAACCCAACGCTGTAATTGATGAAAAACCCGGCGGCAAAAGCGGCAAAATGTATGAGCATATGCAAAAAGAACATATAAATGCCGTCCACCAATGGGTTAACGGGTATAGCCGGCGGGTTCGCCTTGAGCCATTTACGGCGCGCAGCCGCAAATATGAGGCTTGTTGCAAAGGCCAGCGGCAGGACGATCATAGGGTAAAGCGCCAGATAGCCAAGCACTGCGGATAATATAAATAGACTATAAGCGAAATACCGCATTGAACTCTCCATCTTGGGCAAGGCTTTAAGCGGGGCGGCTTAGTGTATCAAGAGATTAAACAGCGCAAATCGCCGCAAGGGGCAAGTTTAACACCAAGCATTTAGATTACCCGTTTTTATCCCGCGCGATATAACCGTCTATGACACGGCCTAAAACGGTCATAGGTACGCTGCCGCCTAAAACAACAGCATCATTAAAACGGCGAAAATCATAGGCGCGGCCTAGCTCGCTCTGAGCTTTACGGCGCAGGCGGTTAATCGCCGTATGGCCAATTTTATAACCACAAGCTTGTCCAGGCCAAGCACAATAGCGGTCAACTTCACTTTGGACTTCATCGCGGGCCGAGCCGTTATTTTCAACAAACCATTCCACTGCCTGCTCGCGGTTCCATTGCTTCGCATGGAGCCCCGTGTCCACCACAAGGCGGCAAGCCCGAAAGGCCAGTGATTGCAAATAGCCAAGTCGGGCTTCGGGTGTCTGCTCATACACGCCAAGCTCATCTGCGATTTGCTGCGCATATAGCGCCCAGCCTTCAGAATAGGCATTAAACGCCAAGAGCGAGCGAATAAGCGGTTGTTTAAACGTATATTCCCCTTGCCAAACATGGCCAGGTATGGATTCGTGATAGGTTAAATCCGCAAGGCCTAACTTATTATGTAAAGCAGGCGTTCGTAGATTAATACTATATTTGCCCGGCAAGCTACCATCAATAGAGCCCGGCCCGCCGTAAGCGGTCGGCGCGCCGTCTTCAATGGCCGGGTCAATACGTTCAACTTTAACAAAACCCGGCACGAGAGTTTCAAAAGCTTGCGGCATTAGCCCGCGGATATCTTCGATTTTCTCATCGATATAACGCATGATTTCTTCGCGGCCTTTATCCCCATCCGAGAAATGATAGCGTTTATCCTTCGCCAGCGCCGTCATACGCGCCCCCACAGGGCCGTCCGTATAGCCAAGACTTCTAAGGATAGGATCCATTTGACCCTGTAATTCCGCAAGCTCATCATGGCCCATTTGGTGAACTTCATCCGCCGATAATGTTGTCGTTGTTCCCGCCCGCAGCGCCCAATCATAATAGGCCTCGCCTTCTGGCTTGGCCCATATACCCGCATCAGAATTGGCTTGGGATTCATAATCCGCATGGGCTTTAATTTGGCGGTCAAGGGCGGGGCCAATCATCTCGCGGGCAATGGTTTCGGCCCGTGATGTATAGCTATCCCCAAATTTAGAGGCCGATTGGACAAAGTTCGTTACAAGCCCCCAGCTCTCAGGCGCTTGGGCGCGGGCGGCCCGAAGCTGCCCCAGAGTCTTAGCCATTAGAAAATCCGGCAGAATATAGCCCTTTTCACTGGCTGCGCGTGTCCGCTCACTCTCGCCGTCAAGCTGCTTCGCATAGGCCTCCATGCGCAAGAGATAACTCTCTGCATCGTCTTTATTTTCAACCTTATGAGAGCCTTCAATAAAACCGGGAATTTCCGTAAAGGCCCCCGTGTTTTGAGTCACAACATAGGGACTATTACGATAAGACCAGTTATAATTTAGCAAAGCATTATCACCAAAATCAAAATTAAAGCCTTCTTTTGCGCGTTGAAACACCGTGCGGATTACATCAATATTCAGCGCTTGCTCCGGCGCAATCTCGGCCGCATTTACCGCATCGAAACGGGGTAATATAGCATCTAAGTTCCTAGAAATTTCCGCCTGCCCTGCGGCACTCCGGTCTGTTAATTTTGATTTCAGCCCCACATATTCGCCCGTATCAATTCCAAAACTTGACGCGCTTTCGGGATAAGAGCTTAAAAGAAAGTCCGTTGCCTCTTTAAGCACTTGTTCCGCCGCCTTTGACGCTGCATTTGGCGGCTTAACTTCACTCACTCCGGATGCAGATGGTGCAGATTTTTTACAGGCTGATAAAGGCAAGCCAAAAGCCGAAACCGCCGCCGTACCTAATAACATATTACGGCGCGAACAAGATGAAGATAATGAGCGCATAAAGCCTCCAAGGATTAACCAATGTCTTTTACATTGCCACGGCACCATTATGATAGCAAATAGCTTTACGGTTCTAACGTCCTGAACCGCCTTAGGAGCTTGCTAGAATTGTTTGCCCAATTTCAACGCGCCCTATTTTTCTTACAACCGCATTGACGCCAAATAAAACGCCTTTATTGCGCGGATCGGAACTCATACGCAGGGCGTTGAGCGCCTCAATAACCGGCTCAGGCTGCGCCGTGCCCGTCAACGGATCAAGGGTTGTTACAATGCAGCGCGTACAGGGCTTAACAAGGTCAAGCTGCACATCCCCAATATCAAGACATTTCCAATCATCTTCCGCGTAAGGCCTATCTGTTTCAATCACAATATTGGGCCGAAACCGCGCCATAGACACAGGCTTATGGCCCGCTTTAACAATGTAATCATTCACCGCGTCAAGACTTGCGCTATTCGCGATAAGAATAGGAAAGCCGTCAGAGAAACTCGTCTCATGCCCTGCCGCCCAGTCTTCGTTCACACGCCGCGCCGCCGCCGCGTCCATATAAACCAATCTAACCGCTTCCCCAAGCCAATCAGATAAGGCGGCATGAATGGGCGACTTGGCCATAGGGGCGTTAACGATAGAGCTCCAAACCTGCGCATTCACGCGCTCCCCGTATGGAATTGCCGCCCTATGCACATGGCCATTAAAATCTAGGCGCAGTCCGTTATCATCGGCTAGCGCGCAGAGTTGCGCGAGTTTTGGCCGGTTACGCTGGCTTAAGAATTGATTATCGGCATTGATTATCATCCAGCGGCGATCATGCCGAAGGCCGCGCGGCCTCACCTCCGCTGCCTGTAAATCTACGCTGCGGCAGGCTTTAACCGGATAAATATGAAGAGATTTTAGCCGCAATTAATGACCATCATAGGCCACAAGCGCCGTAACGGGTATGCCCATAGAGGTGATTTTTCCAAGCCCGCCCAAATCAGGAAGATCAACAACAAAGGCCGCGCCGATAATCTCGGCCCCCGTTTTTTCAAGCAGTTTCATCGAAGCTTCTGCCGTTCCGCCTGTGGCGATCAAATCATCAATCAACAAAACCTTTTCGCCTTTGCGGATGGAATCCGCGTGTATCTCTAAGGTGCCGCTGCCATATTCTAACTCATAATCTTGGCTATAAGTTTTAAACGGCAGTTTCCCCTTTTTACGAATAGGCACAAAGCCAACACCAAGCGCATAGGCTACGGCGGCCCCGAATACAAAGCCTCGTGCATCAATGCCCGCAACATTATCAAGACCTTTATCTTTATAAGGCGCAGCCAATGCATCAATCGACGCTTTAAAAGCCTTAGGGTTGGTCATCAGCGTTGTGATATCCCGAAACATAATTCCCTCTTTGGGGAAATCGGGTATGGTGCGTATGGCGTCTTTTAAATCCATCATCGCCTCCTAAAGATTAACATTATCCGTATCAGGAAGTTTATGTGTTTCAATAAACGCCCGGGATTCCCATTCCAAATAATCACTATCACTCATAAGTTCTGAGATATAGGTATCCGAGCGCGCAGATCGCGGCAAGTCATAGCTAGCAAAACGACTCGCAGCCGGTGTGTAAAACGCATCGGCTATGCTCCAATCATCAAACAGGAACGGGCCATTATGACGGCCTAAAAGGTCATCCCACATAGCTACCATCTCTGCCGCGTCCTCAAGGCAAGCTCGAGGTACAGGGCGAGAGGTTCGGCGGCGCAAATTCATTGGCGCTTCGCGGCGCAGGGCCCTGAAACCTTCGTGCATTTTACGTACAGCTTCTTGGCAAAGCTCCCGTGCCTCTAAGTCTTTGGGCCATAGATTTGGAACGGCCTTAGCGGCAAAATGGGAAATCGCAAGACTATCGGGGAGCATATCACCATTCACCCGTAGTACGGGCACAGTGCCCATATCCGATAACTCCAACAAGCGGGCCTTAAACCCCGGCACATCCAGATCAATCACCTCTTCAGTAAAAGCAAGTTCCGCCTTTTTAAGCACAAGCCAAGGCCGCATGGACCATGACGAATAATTATAATTTCCAATATAAAGATGTAGGTTTGACATTATGACAAAACCCTTCCTGCAACAGCATCAAGTTTAGCTATAAGTTTAGGGTCGCGCTTATCAGGCGATGTAATCATCGCTACATCCAGGCAGGTTTCAATCCCTTGCGGGCATGAAGTGCGCGGCGTTTGAGCCAAGCTTTCAATAAGGCGCTGCACAGTTTGGCGGGCTTTATCCGCATTCCCCATCAAAACCTCTATAACCTGTGCCACATCCACATTACCGTGATCCGGATGCCAGCAATCGAAATCTGTGACCATGGCGACGGTTGCATAGGGCAGTTCTGCCTCACGGGCCAGTTTCGCTTCCGGCATATTGGTCATCCCGATAACGTCGCATCCCCATTGACGGTACATCAGGCTTTCTGCCCGCGTTGAGAATTGAGGCCCTTCCATCGCCAGATATGTGCCGCCCCGGTGGACCTCAATACCCGCCGACTGCGCCGCATCACCCGCAAGGTTTGATAAGCGCTCACATATGGGGTCAGCCATAGAGACATGAGCGGTCATACCATTTGTAAAAAAGCTTTTCTCCCGCGCAAATGTTCGGTCAATAAATTGATCGACCATGAGAAAATCACCAGGTTTATATTCTTCTTTCAAAGACCCGACAGCAGAGAGAGATAAGATATCCGTACATCCGGCCCGTTTCATGGCGTCAATATTCGCGCGGTAATTAAGTCCAGATGGCGACAACACATGCCCACGTCCGTGACGCGGTAAAAACCGTAGCTTTATGCCGCTTAGTTCTGCAAATAAAATCTCATCAGACGGCTCACCCCAAGGCGTATCAATTTTAATCCATTGCGTGTTTTCAAGCCCATCCATATCATAAAGGCCAGAGCCGCCAATAATCCCTAACACCCAATCTGACATCATGATTCCTTTTATTTTTCTTACACAATTAAAAACGCCCACACGAGGTGGGCGCAAGTTAAAATATTAAATAAGGTCCGCGTTAATGCTCAACATCTCTCCAAACGGCTTTATAAGAGAAATAAAGCAGAACTGATAAAATCAACAGATATATCATTGTGGCAAATCCAAGCGATTTACGCTGCTCCATTTTCGGATCAGCCGACCAAGCGAGAAACTCTGTCACGTCCTTAGCCATTTGCTCAACTGTGGCTACGGGCGCCGGAATTGTCTTAATTGTGCCATGGTCATTCACTTCAATCGGCGCATATTCAATCAACTCATCCGCAAGCGGCGGGGCCATAGCTATCGCGCCGCCTTCCATGACCGGATTATAATAAAGCCCCCCAGTGAGTTTCAAATCTTTTGGCGCGTCAAGGCCATAAGCGGTCAGAAGATTATAGACATAATCTGCCCCGCCCCCGCGCGCCGCAACAATCACAGATAAATCCGGCGGAAGCGCGCCGCCGTTCGAGGCCCGCGCCGCCGCATCATTATCAAATATTGATGGGAACTTATCCGCTGGTGTCCCCGGACGCTCAATAACATCTCCGGTTTCGCTATCAATATCTTTAATTGTCCAGTCCGCCGCAAATGCTTTAACATAAGGGTTATCATTTGGGTTTTTATAAGCCTTATCATAATAAGGGCCGCCCTTATCACCAAGGTGACGAAAGGAGAGGTAATCCAGCGCATGACAGGCGGAGCAAATCTCGCGGTAAACTTGATAACCGCGCTGTACGGCAGCACGGTCATAACTCCCGCGTGGGCCGTTAAAGTGCCAATGGACATGTTCCATTTTATATTCACTCTTAGCGCCCGCTGCATATGATACGCCAAAAACAGACGTGCTGGCGAGAACAGCAAAAGCAGATAGAGCCAGTGCAATTTTATTGATTGTCAATTTCATCGGCTCACTCCTATTCCGCTGGCGCCGCAGCGTGATCACCCAAGACAGACTTCGTGATCGATACGGGACGCTCTTTCGCTTTTTCCGTCATCCCAAGAATAGGTAGGATGATGAGGAAATATGCGAAGTAATAAGCCGTAGAAATTTGAGATAAGACTTTAAAAGTCAAACCTTTGCCAATCGGAACAGCGACGTCATCCGGATTTCCCGCCCCGCACCAACCAAGTATGAAGCAGAAGAAGATAAAGACAAAGAAGAACGGACGTGCAACCGGGCGAAAGCGCATAGAGCGCACTTTGCTTGTATCAAGCCAAGGCAGCACAAATAAAACCACAATCGCTGCAAACATAAGCAAAATACCTGCAAGCTTATCGGGAACAGCGCGCAAAATTGCGTAGAACGGTAGGAAATACCATTCCGGCACAATATGCGCAGGCGTCTTAAGCGGATCAGCCGGAATATAATTATCACTATGGCCGAGGGCATCCGGCTGATAGAAAATAAAATAGGCAAAGATCAGCAAGAATATACAGAGCGCAAAAGCATCTTTGACCGTGTAAAAGGGGTGAAAAGCCAATGTATCAGTCTTGGTTTTCGGCGTCACGCCTATGGGGTTATTTTGGCCCACATGATGAAGCGCCCAAATATGAAGACCAACAACACCGGCAATAACAAAGGGCAAGAGGTAATGCAGAGCAAAGAAGCGGTTAAGGGTCGCATTATCAACAGAATATCCCCCGAGCAGCCATTGCTGCAAGCTTTCACCGACAACCGGAACCGCGCCGAAAAAGCCCGTAATCACAGTCGCGCCCCAAAAGGACATTTGCCCCCACGGCAAAGTATAGCCTAAAAAGGCTGTTGCCATCATAACCAGATAAATTACGCAGCCTAAAATCCACAAAAGCTCCCGCGGGGCCTTGTAAGAGCCGTAATAAAGACCTCGAAACATATGCACATAAACGGCCAAGAAGAACATCGACGCACCGACAGCATGCATGGGTTGTAAGAGCCAACCAAAGGGAACATCGCGCCGAATACGCTGCACACTATCAAAAGCCATATCTACATGGGGCACGTAATGCATAGCAAGGATAATGCCCGTAATAATCTGAGAGACCAGGCAAAGCGAAAGAATACCACCAAATGTCCACCAGTAATTCAAATTACGCGGGCTTGGGAACGTCATGAAATCCGCGCCCATGCGAATAACTGGCAGGCGCTGATCTAACCAGCGCGTTGCAGCATATTGGGGTTCATAAGTCGAAGGATGTCCAGCCATGTTAACCTACCTTAATCACGGTGTCTGAGAGATATTCATAGGGCGGAATTTCCATATTCTTTGGTGCAGGACCTTTGCGAATACGGCCTGATGTATCGTAATGTGAGCCGTGACATGGGCAATACCAGCCATCAAAATCTCCCGCCTCACCCACAGGAACGCAGCCAAAATGCGTACATACGCCGATCATCACAAGATATTTAGGGTTCACCTGACCGCTTGGCCCCGGAATAAGACGTTCTGCATCTGTTTGGGGGTCAGGGCAATTTGCAATATCGGTATTCTCGGCTTGTGCAATCTCTTCGGCTGTGCGGTGACGGACAAATACGGGCTTACCGCGCCATAATGTTTTAAGCTGTCCGCCTTCTTCGACTGCAGATAGATCAATCTCAATCGAGCCAGCCGCGAGCGTATCTGCCGCTTTGCCCATTTGCGCAACTAAAGGCCAAGCTACAGAGGCAGCGCCCAAAGCAGCAACTGCGCCAGTTGCAATGAAAATAAAATCTCTTTTTTCGCCGTCTACGGCGCCTTCGCCGTGAGGCTCATTTACAGTCTCAGACACGATCAAACCCTTTCCCATGTCAAAACAATATAATTTGGGGCGTCATAGCGCATATATAATTAAAAAAGCCACCCTTTATTCGCGTCTTTCTGACGCAATTTTCATATAATTACCGCTTATGATGCGCTATGTCGCAGTTTTTAAGGCAAAAAGCCCCAAACAAAAGAGCGTCAGCTATGAAAATCATCCTTTATCAGCCCGATATTGCACAGAATCTAGGGGCCGTTATGCGGCTTGCCGCCTGTTTTGATATAGGTCTTGACATAATAGAGCCATGCGGCTTTCCTTTAACCGCAAAATCACTTCGCAGAACCGCTATGGATTACGGCTCGCCCGAATCGCTAATACGGCATTCGTCTTGGGAAAGTTTTAAAGCACAAAGACCATTAGACATAACAAAACGTTCAAGGCTTGTCTTATTTACAACCAAGGCCGCGACTCCCCTAAATGAGTTTACATTTAAATCAGATGATTATTTATTTTTTGGCCGCGAAAGCGCAGGCGTGCCAAATCAAGTACATAATTATGTCGATGAACGGGTCATTATTCCGCTCGCAGCAAGCGCACGAAGCTTTAACCTCGCAAGTAGCGCAAGCATTGGATTATGGGAAGCTTTACGGCAAACACGATTTGCAAGGCACCAAGGAAAGAACGAATAAGAAATGGGCTGAATTAAAGCGCTAAAGTCTATCGATTAAATTTCAAGTTCCCAATGCTCCGCCACAAGCTTTATCAAGGCAATTTCTCCAACATGAATCACCCCATCAGATGAGGCAATATCACAAAGCAGGCATAAAATAGGAAGTTTATCTTCAATATGGTCTAGCGCCTCAAGTCGCTCATAAAACCATGTTTCGAAGTCAGGACTCTCCATCTTTTCAGCAATAAAGTCAGTATTCTCACCATACCAACTTAGCAAACGGGCCGGTGACAACCGCGGTTCAACATTACGCGCCGCCTGTAGTTTATCTGTTAACCGCGTAAACGTCGCAATTTCATCTTTAACCACACGTTTATCCGCGTGGATCATTAAAACGAGCAAAGACAAAAGATCATCAAGCTCGGGCGTTATGACCGTTAAGCTTGTAAAATAATCCGCCGTTGACTTGTTTGCTGACAAATGAACCATATTGGCTTTCTAATTAACACAAGCTAAAGCAACTTGAGATGCTACTTTATATCAAAAAGGTTAAATACATCTCTACAAACTTGCATCGATGAATTAACTTACTTACAGGCCTTGGTATATTTATTCACAAAGACAGAAAATAATAAGACATTTATGACCTTTGACATCAAACAGGAAAAAGCTGCGGCTTGGTTTAAAATACTTCGCGGCAATATTTGCGCCGAGTTTGAGGCTATTGAACGGGAGGCTCCTCAAGATCTCTATCCGGGCGAAGCGGGTAAGTTTGTCTATGAAGACTGGAGCCGAAAAATTGAGAACGGCGGCGGGGGAACGGGCGGCATGCTGCGCGGGCGTGTCTTTGAAAAATGCGGCGTGCATATTTCTGTCGTCAAAGGTGAGTTCACTGCTGAGATGCAAAAATCTGTCCCCGGGGCCGCAGACGACCCGCGCTTTTGGGCTGCCGGCATTAGCCTCATTGCCCATATGGTAAACCCCCGCATACCGGCGGTGCATATGAACACGCGCTATATCGTAACAACGCAAGATTGGTTCGGCGGCGGGGCAGATCTTACGCCGACCTTATGGCGTGAGCGCCGCGCAGATACACAAGATGCGGCCGCGTTTCACGGCGGCATGAAAACAGCCTGCGACGCCCATAAGGTGGCTAATTATCCGCGTTTTAAAGAATGGTGTGACGAGTATTTCCACCTCGCCCACCGGGATGAACCGCGCGGCATTGGCGGTATCTTCTATGACCGCCATAACAGCGGTGATTGGGACGCCGACTTTGCCTTCACCCAAGACGTGGGACGGCATTTCCTCAAAACCTACGCAACCATTGCTCGCCGCCGCATGATGGAACCTTGGACGGCCGAAGAGCGCGCAGAACAGCTTGAGATACGTGGACGATATGTCGAATTTAACCTGCTGTATGACCGCGGCACGACCTTTGGTCTTAAAACCGGCGGCAATGTAAAAACAATCCTTTCATCCATGCCGCCCGTCGTGACGTGGAGCTAATCTATTATGACCTTTCTTAGCTTTCTGGGCTATCTCGCCGCTTTCTTAACAACAGCATCCTTCATACCTCAGGCCTTGCTCGTGATAAAAACGCGCAATACGGACGGCTTATCGCTCTTAATGTATATGATGTTTACAGCCGGCGTCACATGCTGGCTCATTTACGGGTTTTTAAATGCTGATTGGCCGTTGGCACTGGCCAATTTCTTTACACTCATATTTGCAATCATCATATTAAGCATTATCATCGCTAACAAACGCAAGACTTAACCCTAAGCGGAGCTCATGTTTTGACTCAAAATAGCCCCATTTATTCCCCGCCCGCCGCTTTTACCCAAACGGCTAATCTAACCCCTGCTCGCTACGCCTCTATCTATGCGGCATCCATAGCCGACCCAGAGGCTTTTTGGGGGGAGATGGGACAGCGCCTTGATTGGATGACGCCGTATAAGCGCGTTAAAAATGTAAGTTGGGATAAGGATAATCTCTCGGTGAAATGGTATGAGGACGGTATTTTGAACGTCTCAGCGAATTGCATTGACCGCCATTTAGCGACGCGCGGCGATAAAGCCGCCATCATTTGGGAAGGCGATAGCCCTGATGAGACGATGACGCTGACCTACCGCGAGCTGCACCGCGAAGTCTGCCGCTTTGCAAATGTGTTAAAGGCCAATGGCGTGTCCAAAGGCGACCGCGTGACTATCTATATGCCAATGATTATCGAGGCCTCTTATGCCATGCTCGCCTGCGCGCGGATTGGCGCGGTGCACAGTGTTGTCTTTGGCGGGTTCTCGCCTGAGGCCTTGTCAGGACGGATTATTGATTGCGACAGCAGCTTTGTGATTACCGCCGATGAAGGGCTGCGCGGGAGCAAAAAAATTCCGCTGAAATTGAATTGCGACGCGGCTTGCGAGATTGCCGCTAAAGCAGGCGCGCCCGTTAAAACTGTGCTAACCGTGCGCCGTACGGGCGCTGATGTGCATATGGAAGCGGGACGTGATGTGTGGCTGCATGAGGCGCTTGAGGGCGTGTCAGATGATTGCCCACCAGAGCCGATGAATGCCGAAGACCCGCTGTTTATCCTCTATACAAGCGGCTCTACGGGTAAGCCCAAAGGCGTGCTGCATACCACAGGCGGGTATTTGGTTTGGGCGTCCATCACCCATGAATATGTCTTCGACCTCAAAGAAGACGATATCTATTGGTGCAGCGCCGATATTGGCTGGGTCACGGGGCATAGCTATATCGTCTACGGCCCGCTGGCTAATGGTGCGACGACTGTGATGTTTGAAGGCGTACCGACCTATCCTGATGCAAGCCGTTTTTGGCAGGTCTGCGATAAGCATAAAGTCAGCCTGTTTTACACCGCCCCGACAGCCATACGCGCGCTCATGCGTGAGGGCGAAAGTTTCGTCAAAGGAACTGACCGCTCCACGCTGCGTATCCTCGGCACAGTCGGAGAGCCAATAAACCCCGAGGCGTGGGAGTGGTACTTTAATGTGGTCGGTGAGGCCCGCTGCCCAATCGTTGATACATGGTGGCAGACAGAAACCGGCGGTGCCATGATTGTGCCCCTGCCCGGCGCAACAGATATGAAACCCGGCGCGGGCAGTCATCCATTTTTCGGCGTAGAGCCAGCTCTGGTTGACGCAGACGGCAATGAGCTACACGGCGAAGCCGAGGGCAATTTAATTATCAAAAATTCATGGCCTGGCCAAATGCGCACGGTTTACGGCGATCATCAGCGCTTTGTGGATACTTATTTTAGCGCCTATCCGGGCAATTACTTCACAGGTGATGGCTGCCGCCGTGATGCGGACGGGTTTTACTGGATAACAGGCCGTGTTGATGATGTGATTAATGTCTCGGGTCACCGCATGGGCACCGCCGAGGTCGAAGCGGCGCTTGGCTCCCACGCGGCGGTGGCCGAGTCGGCAGTGGTGGGCTACCCGCACAATATTAAAGGCCAAGGTATTTATGCCTATGTGACCTGTATTGCAGGAACCAAAGCCACAGATGCGCTCAAAGCCGAACTGGTGAAGCATGTCCGCAAAGAAATCGGGCCGATTGCCGCGCCTGACCTCATCCAATTCGCGCCGGGCTTGCCCAAGACGCGCTCTGGTAAAATCATGCGCAGAATATTGCGCAAAATCGCCGAAGACAGCTTTGATAACCTCGGTGATACCTCAACCCTCGCCGATCCTAGCGTCGTCGATGACTTGATAGAGAACAGGCAAAATAAGGGATAAAAGAAAAACTGGTGCGGGCGGCCGGAATTGAACCGGCACTCCTATACAGGAACAAGATTTTAAGTCTTGCGTGTCTACCAATTCCACCACGCCCGCTGACTTATATGAAAGCACGACTTAGCGAGTTGTTAGCGAGATAACAAGAGTTTTTAGGGCTTCTTCTACAGTTTTTAATACGGCCCTATCACGGGCGCGGGCGACGAAGCTGACGCCGCGAAGATCATCGTTGAAAAAGGGGTAGCTACCAATAGTTACACCGTCATGGGCGGCTTCGATCTCTGCCAGCGCTGCCGCCGCGTCCCCTTCACCGATATTTTCCGCCGTCACAGTCACAGAGAATACTTCCGCCCCGCCCTCAATACGGTAGGTAATATCCGCGAGCATGGATTTCATGATCGCGGGCACTCCCGCCAAGGTAAAAACATTTTCCGTTTGAAACCCCGGCGCTTGGCTAACAGGGTTCTTAATCAAGCTCGCCCCATCCGGAATACGGGCCATGCGCCGCCGCGCCGCGTTAAGCTCGTTCATATCATAACGCTCCAGCAAAGCCTCAATAGCATCACCGCGCTCTGATATCCCCAACTCAAATGCCTCGGCGACGCAATCGGCCGTAATATCATCATGGGTCGGCCCAATACCGCCCGTGGTAAAAACATAATCAAAGCGGCCTGCAAACTCACGAATGGTTTGCACAATTACGTCTTTATTATCGGCGATAATCCGTGCTTCGCCCACTTCAACGCCAAGGGGGGCCAAAAACCGCGCTATTGTGCCAAGATTTGTATCTTGCGTACGGCCCGATAAAAGCTCATCGCCAATTAAGATCACGCCGGCTTTAACATTATTCATCATAGCGCCTGACTTTCTTTGTTAAGCTGTTAGGGTTACCGACTTAAAGACTATGATTCTAAAACTGATAAAACGATAAACTTATGGATTTTCCCGCCCCAATCATTAAAGGCCGCCTTGTGCAGCGCTATAAACGCTTTCTCGCTGATATTGACCTCGGCGGCGAGGTTATAACCGCCCATTGCGCCAATCCTGGCGCAATGACGGGCCTAAAAGAGCCAGGTTCAGCGGTGTGGGTAACGCCCGCATTAAACCCAAAGCGCAAGCTTAAATATGACTGGCAAATCATTGAAAGCGGCGAGGCAAGAATTTCTATCAATACCGGCTTTGCCAATCATGTCGTTGGTGAAGCCCTACGCAGCACGGCTATCGCTCCCCTTGCGGCCTATAAAACGATTACAGCCGAGCAGAAATATAGCGGTAATAGCCGCATTGATTTCCTCCTCACCCAAGACGGCCTGCCCGATTGTTATGTGGAAGTGAAAAGCGTGACCTTATCTCCTCGCCCCGGCCTTGCGAGTTTCCCCGATAGTCCAACGGCACGGGGGCTTAAACATTTAGGTGATTTGTCGTTAATGGTATCACAAGGTCACCGCGCAGTGACGGTTTACCTGGTCAACCGAGATGATTGCAGTGAATTTACCCTCACCGCGGATATAGACCCCAAATATGCAAAGGGATATGAAACCGCCCGCGCGGCGGGGGTCGAAACACTTGTTTACGGCAGTATTATCACCTCGCAAGGCATTCAACTGGGGCCGCCGATTAAAAATATTTTTAGGCCGTATAGGACGTAAATAAGCCGTTCCAATTATCAATGTAATGTGAAATAAAGGCGATTATATTTTACGGTCGATTTCAGGACAGATAATGAATTACATAGATGCGGACCAAGCCCCTGACCTAAGGGACGGCGCGATTAAACTCCATAGCCCCGCTGATTTTGAAGGCATGCGCAAAGCTGGACGACTCGCGGCGCAGTGCCTTGATATGCTCACCGCCGAAGTCGCGCCGGGCGTCACAACTGAGCATATAGATAATCTATCGCAGGAGTTTATTTTAGATCACGGCGCAGTTCCGGCCTGCCTTGGCTACCGTGGTTATCAACACACGGTCTGCACATCAGTTAATCACGTTGTTTGCCACGGCATACCCTCTCCAAAGCCCATGAAAAACGGCGATATTGTTAATATTGACGTGACTGTTATTGTTAATGGTTGGCATGGGGACACCTCGCGTATGTATCCTGTAGGAGAGATCAACCGCCGCGCAGAAAGGTTAATCAATATCACTTATGACAGCTTGATGCTCGGCATTGCTGCGGTCAAGCCCGGAAATACAACTGGCGATATCGGCGCAGCCATACAGCGCTTTGCCGAAAATGAGCGCTGCTCGATTGTACAAGATTTCTGCGGTCACGGCCTTGGGCGCTTATTCCACGACAGCCCGAATATACTGCATTATGGCCGCCCCGGCGAAGGCGAAACCCTAAAAGAAGGTATGTTTTTTACCATTGAACCGATGATAAATCTGGGCCGGCCTGACGTTAAAATTCTCTCTGACGGCTGGACGGCGGTGACCCGCGATAGAAAACTCACAGCACAGTTTGAACATTCTATTGGCGTGACCAAAACGGGATGCGAGATTTTCACCACCTCCCCTAAAGGGCTTCACAAGCCGCCTTACCTTTAGGGCCTTAATAGGGGTGAGCGTAGATAAGCCAAAACCACCAAAACCGCATTATCACGGCCACCGTGATAGGCTTCGGGAACGATTTGCTGAAAAAGGCGTCGAGGCATTGGCCGATTATGAGCTGTTAGAACTTTATCTCTTTCGCTCTATACCTCGCCGAGACATAAAACCCCTCGCGAAAACGCTCATCGCGCAATTTGGCAGTTTCGCCGAAGTCATTTCCGCCCCCATAGAGCAGCTCACGGAGGTTAAAGGCATAAGCGAGAAAACCGCCATTGACCTCAAAGTCATTCGCGCCGCTGCAACCAAGCTGGGCCAAGAGAGCCTTATGGGCCGCCCTGTCCTCTCAAGCTGGTCGGCTCTGCTGGATTATTGCCGCAGCGCCATGCAATTTGAACGGAAAGAGCAATTCCGCGTCTTATTTCTCGATAAGAAAAACCGCTTGATCGCCGATGAAATCCTTGGTCACGGCACTGTTGACCGCGCGCCGGTTTATCCGCGCGAAGTCATGAAACGCGCCCTCGCTCATGAAGCCACTGCGATTATCCTTGCTCATAACCACCCCTCCGGCGACCCTACACCCAGCCAAAGCGATATTGATATGACAAACCAAATGATCGCGGCCATGAAGCCCCTCGGCGTGACAATACATGACCACCTCATCATTGGCCGCGATAATATCGCCAGCTTTCGCACATTAGGGCTGATGTAGATTAATGGCATAATTTACAATTCGCCTTCAAACTATAAGATGACAGACTGCGGCATATCAGCCAAACATGCTTAAAACTTTGGGACACCACATGTCAGATAACGCAACACCAAAAGGCAAATCCTATAGAACTATCGTTCTTTTGCTTTTAACGCTGATTTACGCCTTTAATTTTATTGACCGTCAAATTATCGGCATTTTATCGCCTTTTATTCAGGCCGACTTGAGCCTAACCAACACACAAATGGGCTTGTTGAAAGGCTTCCTCTTCGCGATTTTTTATACGGCAATCGGTATTCCTATCGCATGGCTCGCGGATCGTTATAACCGCACCAATATTGTGACATTATCTCTGGCTGTTTGGAGCGGGTTTACCGCCCTCACAGGTATGGCGTCGAATTTCGTGCAGATTGCTATTGCGCGGATGGGCGTCGGCGTTGGCGAAGCGGGCGGTTCTCCGCCGTCCCATTCGATGATTTCCGACTTATTCCCCAAGGAAGAACGCTCCACCGCGCTCGGCATTTACGCCCTTGGCATCCCGCTTGGTCAAGGCTTTGCCTATTTCTTTACCGGCATCGCCCGGGGCAATCCGGATGTGAAGTTCGATTGGCAGCAATTACTCATCACATTGGGGGTTAGCGGCATATTACTCGCTGTATTGGCGCGGCTCATTATCCGCGAACCTGTGCGCGGCATTCAAGACGTTCAAAAAAAGGCGGCCCATACCGCCGCCGCAAAACCGCCCTTCTTTACAGCTCTTAAAACGCTTTTGTCCATTCCTTCATGGTGGGCCATGTGTTTTGGCATTACCGCCGCCTCTTTCGTCGCCTATGCCGCCGCAACGTGGCAGATTGATTACCTCTTACCCTTTGACTTTAGCGCCCCCGAAGAAGCCCGCTACGGATTTAAGTCCATGATGTTTACCCTCGCCGCCCTTAATCTCACCGCTTATGCGCTCGGGACATTTCTCGGCGGGAAAATCACAGACCGCCTCGCAAAACGAAGCATTCGCTATTATGGTATCGTCCCTGCCGTTACGATATTAATTTGCTTTCCTTTACTCCTCGCCGCCTATTGGGCTCCAAGCGTAAGCCTACATATGGTCTTTGTTGGACTTTTTCTGTTTTTCATCGGCATGTATTTGGGGCCAAGCTTTGCCATTGCTCAGACCCTTGCACCAATCAATATGCGCGCAATGTCGACAGCGATCTTTTTTCTTGTGCTCAACCTCATTGCGCTCGGCGGCGGGCCGACACTTGTTGGTGTGCTCGCCGATCACTTTGAACCTGACCACGGCAAAGTCGTCGCTATTCGTTATAGTCTTGGCCTTACAGGGCTTGCGTTTTTCTTAAGCGTCGGGAGTTTTCTATATGCCGCCAAACGCCTCCCGAAAGACTGGGACGAAGCGGAAGCCCGCAACCACGGCGGCGCTTAATTTTCTACGAATGACAAAGCGGGCTTGACCTTTGCGGCGGGCTTTTGTCTAAGGCGGACAAAATATTAAGGTGAGTCTAAGATGATTGAGCGCTATGCCCGCAAGGAAATGACCGAAATTTGGTCAGCTGCAACAAAATACCGGATTTGGTTTGAAATCGAAGCCCATGGCTGCGATGCCCTCGCAGAGATTGGCGTGATCCCCAAGAAAGCGGCAAAAAACATCTGGGAGCGCGGCGGCGCAGCCGAATTTGACGTGGCCCGCATTGACGAGATCGAACGCGAAGTCAAACATGACGTCATTGCCTTCCTTACTCATCTTGCAGAATTTATCGGCGAGGATAGCCGCTTCGTCCATCAAGGCTTTACCTCATCGGATATTCTTGACACCACCTTATCCGTACAGCTCGCGCGGGCGACAGATATATTGCTCACCGGTATGGACCGCGTCTTAGCCGCCCTTAAAACCCGCGCCGAGGAGCATAAATATACCATCACCATTGGCCGCAGCCACGGCATCCACGCGGAGCCAACAACATTTGGCGTTAAACTCGCGCAGGCCTACGCCGAATTTGCCCGCGGGCGGGAGCGCCTTGTGACGGCCCGTAAAGAAATCGCCGTTTGCGCAATTTCCGGCGCGATTGGAACCTTCGCCAATATAGACCCCAGCGTTGAAGCCCATGTAGCAGAGAAAATGGGCCTTGAGATTGAGCCCGTCTCCACACAAGTCATTCCCCGCGATCGTCACGCCGCTTATTTTGCCGCCCTTGGGATCATCGCCAGCTCTATTGAGCGGCTCGCCACAGAAATCCGCCACCTCCAACGCACAGAAGTGCTAGAGGCCGAGGAGTTTTTCTCTAAGGGACAAAAAGGCTCCTCCGCCATGCCCCACAAGCGCAATCCAGTCTTAACTGAGAACCTAACGGGCCTTGCCCGGCTTGTGCGCATGGCCGTAACGCCGGCCATGGAAAATGTCGCCCTCTGGCATGAGCGGGACATCTCCCATAGCTCCGTTGAGCGCGGCATTGGCCCGGATACAACTGTGCATCTTGATTTTGCCTTGCACCGATTAGCTGGGGTGATTGAAAAGCTTGTTGTCTATCCTGATCAAATGCGCGGCAATATGGACCGTCTTGGCGGGCTTCATAATTCGCAGCGAATATTGCTTGCTCTCACCCAAGCCGGAGAAAGCCGCGAGAGTGCCTACCGCCTTGTGCAAAGAAATGCAATGAAAGTGTGGGAAATGTTCAGAACCGCAGGAAATGCAGGGGACGGAACCTTCCAAAACTTACTGAAAAATGACCAAGATGTTACGGCAAGATTAACAGATGATGAAATTGATGGTCTTTTTGATGACGAATACCACCTTAAACATGTTGATGTTATTTTTTCACGTGTTTTTTAATCGAATTAATTCAAGGGTTTATTCTTAAAATTAACGATTATGGAAAGTTTCGTAAACGTACTCCTAATGGCGCGTTTAATTTTTTTAAACCTCTTTTTGATAATCCTTGCCTCATAACAAAACAGGTGAATGCACTGGGCGATACCGCATCAGCGCGCGTTAAAATTGAGGATTAAAACATGAAGAAGTTAGCTTCTACACTTGCAACACTTGGGTTTGTTGCAGCACTTTCTGCAGACGCTTTTGCGACATCCCCCGATGTTTACGTCGTAAATTTCCGGAATGATAAGAACACAGAGAGCCAAGTTCTTGATAGCCAGTTGGCTACAGCCTTGGCGATGGTGGGAGGAGATGCTGAAGAGGTTGTCATTGACACCTCGACAGCTGCCAAATGGGAAAAAGGCGCTCATGAAGCCTTTGACCGCGACATTGTCCCCGTCTTTAACCAGTGGGTCGGGCTTCCCGGCTTTGCTGCGGTTGTCGACGCCAAAACAAAGCGTGTTATTGGCTGCGTGAACGGACAGTTCTCTGCCAATGAAATGGCGAAAGAGCTTGGTAAAATGGCCGCCCGTGCAAAAGGTAGCGCTTATTTGTCCAATGCTTCAACGGGCCAAAAGACAACACAATGTCCCCCCGTTTACAATGTCGTGCCTAAGTAATTTTAAGCCGCATTAAATCTATCAAACCGGTTCTGTAACAAGAGCCGGTTTTTTATTTTCCCACCAGATAATATTCATCTAGAGTTCACGGCCTTTGTGGAATAAGTAGAGTTATGACACGATTGTTTTATCTTTTTCTAAGCTTTATTATTCTTTCTGCCAGTCAGGTAAGTACGAAGGCTCAGGCGCAAACCCGCCCAGAGCTTTATGTGGTGATGTTCCGCGCTGATTGGTGCGCCCCCTGTAAGATTGTTGAGCCTAATCTCAATCAAGCGCTGAATATTATGGGCGACCCGAGTATTGAATATGTGACCATAGACATTTCAAACCCAAGCCTATCAGAAGTCAGTGCCCATTATGCTTTTGACCGCCAAATTATTCAGCAATATAACACATGGCTTGGGGTCACAGGTTTTGCGGCAATTATTGATGCGACAACTAAGACAACATTAGGCTGCGTCAATTTGAAATATACGCCCAATGATATGGTCGCGCAGATTTCAAATTTGAAAACCTATGCCCTTGCGGATCAAGCGGCTCTGAACTTTACTTGTCCAGAACCAAATAATTAGAGCGCCGAATAATTAGAATAAATAGTGAATTTAGCCTTCTTTAAAGACTTCTTCGCGGGCTTGCTCTAGAAACTCATTCATTTTTTCACGCAAAGCAACGTCGCTCATTTCGACCCCTCGGCTCTCGAAATCTGCTTTCATCTTACGAAAAACATCATCATCCCCCGCCTCTTCCATATCAGAGGTGATAACCTCGAGGATGTAAGCCTTTGTTTTCACGTCATCAAATTTGAATAAGTCAGCCGCCCAAAGGGCAAGATGTTTATTACGGCGTGCTTCAGCCTTAAATTCCTGCTGCGCTTCGAGAACAAACTTGCGCTCGTTATTATTTTTCAATTCATCAAAACCAGACATTTTAGCTTCCAATCCGTGTTATAGCTTCCATTTAGTGACTATCGGTGATGAAAACAATATATTCCTTCTGCTTATTTCACATACGACGGAGGTTTCCAACGCAGCCGTAAGTTTTTCAGTTAAATCACGGTAGAATCATTGCCCGATGCCTCCCTTTCGTATAAGAGCACGGCCTTAGAGCTAATATGCACAACGCCATCCACTGGGAGCGTCTATGAGCCGCCGTAAACAGATTTATGAAGGTAAAGCCAAAATCCTCTATGAAGGCCCTGAACCCGGGACATTGATTCAATATTTCAAGGATGATGCCACCGCCTTTAATGCACAAAAAAAGGCGACTTTGGACGGCAAAGGCGTTTTAAACAACCGTATCTCCGAATATATGATGCTGCGGTTGGCGGAAATTGGGATTCCCACTCATTTCATCAAACGCCTGAACATGCGTGAGCAGCTCATCAAGAGAGTGGAGATCGTACCCCTCGAAGTTATTTGCCGCAATGTGGCGGCGGGCACCATGTCAAAACGCCTTGGCATTGAAGAAGGAGAGCGTTTACCGCGCACCATCGTTGAATTTTGCCTCAAGCGCGATGATCTGGGCGATCCCTTGATTGCTGAAGAACATATCCATGCTTTTGGCTGGGCCAGCGAAGCGGAAGTTGACGAAATGATCGCCATGACCTTGCGTATTAATGACTATATGCAAGGGCTTTTTGCTGGTGTCGGCATTCGCCTTGTTGACTTCAAAATTGAATTTGGCCGCCTCGCAGCCGGCGACGGACATCAGATTATCCTTGCGGATGAAATCAGCCCGGATAGCTGCCGCCTTTGGGATTGGGAAACCCATAAAAAGCTTGATAAAGACCGTTTCCGCCGGGACCTCGGCGACGTCACCGAAGCCTATAGTGAAGTCGCCACGCGACTTGGCATTTTAAAACAGCCCACAGTCGGCGGCGACAATATCGCCCCCTTCCCTAGCCGTCCCAAATAAGACCTCTTGATTCCCTAAAGGATTTCCCATGAAAGCGATTGTTCACATTGGCCTCAAACCCGGCGTGCTGGACCCCCAAGGCCGCGCCATTGCTCGGTCATTAAATGATTTGGGTTTTGACAGCGTCAAAGGCGCTCGCCAAGGCAAGGTTATCGAACTTGATCTAAACGGTGAAGACCGCACGCAGGCCGAAGCCGATGTGACAGCCATGTGCGAAAAGCTCCTCGCAAATTTGGTAATCGAGAGCTACCGCATTGATATTGAGGACTAAGCGATGAAAACCGCTGTTATTGTCTTCCCCGCGTCAAATTGTGACCGCGACGCGGCTATGGCTCTTGAAAAAGTTACCGGCCGCAAAGCCGAAATGATTTGGCACCGCGAAACGGAAATTCCCGCCGATATTGATTTTGTCGTCTTGCCCGGCGGCTTTTCATATGGGGATTACCTACGCTGCGGCGCGATAGCCTCGCGCTCTCCGATTGTCCGTGACCTGATTGATAAAGCTGAAAAAGGCTTACCTGTCGCTGGGTTTTGTAACGGCTTTCAAATATTAGCGGAGACGGGATTACTTCCGGGCGCTTTAATGCGAAATAAAGGCCTTAAATTTGTTTGCCGCAATCAAAAGCTAACAATTACCAATAAAAATACGCGGTTCACCCGCCGCTATAAAGATGTTGAGAGCGTTACATTCCCGATTGCCCATCATGACGGTAATTACTTCGCATCTGACGAGGTCATTCGGCGCTTAGAAAAAGACGGCCGCGTCTTGTTTAAATATGATGGGAACCCTAATGGATCAAAATCTGATATTGCCGGCATTTGTAACGAAAAAGGCAATGTTTTCGGTATGATGCCGCATCCTGAACGAGCGATTGATGCGCAACACGGCGGGACAGATGGCCTCGAGTTCTTCAAATCTATCATCGAGTCGATCTAATGACGAAAACAGAAAAAATTACGCCGGACGTCGTTGCAGAACACGGCCTGTCTGAAAGCGAATATCAGATCATTTTAGACCGCCTTGAGCGGGAGCCCAATCTTAATGAGCTTGGTATTTTTTCCGTCATGTGGTCAGAACATTGCTCTTATAAGTCCTCCCGCCGTCACCTTGCAAAATTCCTAACAAGCGGGGAAAAAGTTATCCAAGGCCCCGGCGAAAATGCGGGCGTGATTGATATCGGTGATGGGGATTGCATTATCTTCAAAATGGAGAGCCATAATCACCCGTCCTATATCGAACCTTACCAAGGGGCAGCGACAGGCGTTGGCGGCATCATGCGCGATGTCTTCACTATGGGCGCGCGCCCTATTGCACTTATGAACGCCCTTCGTTTCGGAGAGCCGGATCATCCTAAAACCCGCAGCCTAATAGACGGCGTTGTTGCCGGCATTGGCGGTTATGGGAATTGTGTCGGCGTTCCGACTGTGGGCGGTGAAACAAATTTCCACAAAGGCTATAACGGCAACATTCTCGTTAACGCCATGTGCGTCGGCCATGCCCGCACGGATAAAGTCTTTTATTCCGCCGCCAGCGGCGTCGGAAATCCAATCTTTTATGTCGGCTCTAAAACAGGACGCGACGGTATTCACGGCGCAACCATGGCCTCCGCCGAATTTGATGATGATAGCGAAGAAAAACGCCCAACGGTTCAGGTCGGCGATCCTTTTACAGAAAAGCTCCTCATTGAAGCCTGTATGGAACTTATGGCCACAGACGCCATTATTGCCATTCAAGACATGGGCGCAGCCGGCCTAACCTCTTCATCGGTTGAAATGGCCGATAAAGGCGGCGTCGGGATTGAGCTTAATTTGGATAATGTTCCCCAGCGCGAAGAGAACATGACGCCCTATGAAATGATGCTTTCTGAATCCCAAGAGCGCATGTTGATGGTGCTCGTCCCTGGCAAAGAACATCTCGCCTATGAAGTTTTTGAAAAATGGGAACTTGATGTCGCTGAGATTGGTAAAACAACCGATACGGGGCGGCTAGTTTTAAAACATAAGCGCAAGATTGTCTGCGATATCCCTATCGCACCGCTTGCAGATGACGCGCCGAATTATGACCGCCCTTATATCGCTTCGGAAAAAAGAGATGTTATAAACGCCGCCGATATTGCGCAGCCCGATGACTTTAATCTGGTACTAAAACAGCTTATCTCTTGTCCTGATATTGCCTCAAAACGCTGGATTTGGGAGCAATATGATCGCCATGTTATGGCCAATACTATGGATAGCAGCCAGAGCGGCGGTGATGCGGCCGTTGTGCGTATTCACGGCACGAAAAAGGCTGTTGCTATTTCTACCGATGTTACGCCGCGCTATTGTTTTGCAGACCCCGTTGAAGGCGGGCGTCAATGCGTGATGGAAACATGGCGTAACCTGACCTGTGTTGGGGCCGATCCCATTGCGATTACGGATTGTTTGAATTTTGGCAATCCCGAGCGGCCAGAGATTATGGGGCAGCTTGTCGGCTGTATTGAAGGCATGAATGAAGCCTGTCATGCGTTGAATTATCCTGTCGTATCCGGCAATGTATCATTATATAATGAGACTAATGGTACAGCCATCCCGCCCACACCTGCCGTTGGCGGCGTCGGGCTAATACCTGACAGTCAATATCTAACGGCTATTTCAGGCGCTAAGGACGGGGATACATTATTGCTAATCGGCAATATGACGGGCTGGCTCGGCGCAAGTTTATATTTACGAGAAATAGAGGGCCGCGAAGACGGTGCTCCGCCGCCTGTGAATTTTGATGAAGAAATTCGAAATGGTAATTATGTTCGCAAATTAATTCGCCTTCGCCGTATCAATGCGGTTCATGACTGTTCCGACGGCGGACTAGCGCTTGCGGTGGCCGAGCTCTGTTTAAGCTCTAATACCGGAGCGGTGATCACTAAGCCTCATGATGACATTCCGCTCCACGCTCATCTTTTTGGTGAAGATCAAGGCCGTTATGTCTTGGCCGTAGAGCCCAATAGCGTAAACCCGATTATTTCTACCGCCGAAGGGCTTAAAGTGCCTGTGCGTAAAATTGGGACTATTGGCGGTGATAATTTTACCATGAAAGATGTGTTTAAAATATCAATGAATAGTTTGCGTCATAGTCACGAAAACTGGCTTCCTGAATATATGAAAGGCGATGCAAAATAAATGGCTATGCAGCACGATATTCTCGAAGGTTTTTTAAAAGACGCCTTCCCGCAAGCCCAAATAGAGCTAGTTGATCTAGCAGGGGATAATGATCACTGGAAAGCCGTCATTATTAGCCCGCAATTTGAAGGAAAATCCCGTATCGCGCAGCACCAAATGGTCTATGCAGCCCTGAAAGGGAAGATGGGCGGTGAGCTTCACGCTCTCGCCTTGGAGACACGGCCTGCGTGATGCCGCCTGCGGCGAAAACGGCTCTCGTTATTGGCGCAACATCGCGCATTGGCCAAGCCTGTATCACCGCGCTTCTTGGCCTTAATTACCATGTTACCTATACCGCCGCCCGTAAATGGACCCCGCCATTCCCCAAAGAGGTCCAATATCGCCTTACAGCCCGAAAATTAAATCTTGAGAATATAGAAGACTTTAATATCGAACGCTGGATGGATAGTTTTGATCTGGCCATCCTCATTCCGCCCATTTATTTATCTCGGAAGATTATTCCCTTTGCCAAAACGGCGCGGGTGAAACGGCTTGTTTTTATTTCAAGCTATAACACATATCGCTTTGGGCAAAGCGCCGCTTACGCTCCCCTTAAAGCCGCAGAAGAGGCCATATTATCAAGCGAGCTTGATGTGCGTATTATTCAGCCAACGATGATAATTGGTCATGCCCAAAGCTCGGCAAGCCGTATTATTTTAAGCAAAACACAGCATAGAAAAGCATTTTACGGCGTAAGGGGCCGCCCCGCCCGGCAGCAACCGATAGATTTTCGTGACCTCGCCGCCGCGCTTATTCATGCCGGCACGCAGAGCGCTGTTAACCACGGGCGCTACCCCGTAGCAGGACAAAACATCGTGACCAGCCAAGAGCTCTACTCACAGATTGGTCAACTGATAGGTAGCTCACCCAAATTTATGTCTTTGCCCGCCTTCATAACCACGCCTATGATTAAAGTCATGAGCCAGTTTCTGCCCAAAGCCGGTCTAACCGCCTATTTATTACGCCTGGGCCAAGACCGCCACTGTGTCCATGACACCCTGCCTGGCTGGCATCCGCAATTAACGCTAAATGATAGCTTGCAAAATTTAAGATTAGAACTGCAAGCCAAGGCTTGATTTTACTTACCAAGCCCTTATCTCAAGGGTTACGACACGGAGACTTCCTATGACAAATACTGCGCACACACAAATCCAAGAGACCGTAAATGCAAATGATATTGTTATTTATATGAAGGGCACACCAACATTTCCGCAATGCGGGTTTTCCTCAACTGTGGTACAAATTTTTGACTATCTCGACACAGATTATCACGCGGTAAATGTGCTTGAAGCCCCAGAGATTCGCCAAGGTATTAAAGAGTTTAATAATTGGCCAACCATCCCTCAAGTCTTTGTAAAAGGTGAATTTGTTGGTGGTTGTGATATTATGAAGGAAATGTTTGAAACGGGTGAGCTTAAATCGCTTCTCTCGGAAAAAGGCCTCATTCCAGCCACTTAAGCGGCTCTGCCTTTGGCTCATATTAACAAAGTTTTAACTATGATCTTAGATTTACGAGGAAATTAACCCATAACTCAGCCATATCCTCTATTGTCATATTTCGTGGGACATAAGAGGATATTATGGCAGTTGATAATCTAAGCATATGGGACGTCGCAAAACAGGATGCTCTGAGCCGCGCCAAAAAGGTTACAAAAAAGAAGAAACACGTAAGCCGTGATTCTGCGCTTAAAACGCCGATTTCTATCATGAAAGTCATTGTCTTTCTGACCGTCATATATGCTTTGGCGCAATATCTTCCTGCCTTTGTCAATGTAAAGAAAATCATCACACAAACCACCGCACAAAGCGGCGCGCAGACAATGGTTGAGACCCGTAAGAAATGGGGACCTGCCGCTCCGCTCCGTAAATATATAAAACTAAATAAAGCCTATATGCGGGCAGGCCAAAGCTTACAGGTTAAATATATCTTACCCGAAGATGCAGCCGCTAATTTGACAATTAAGCAATGTAAACCAGCACCTTTTATTGAAGCCTTCCGCTGCGATATTATATCTACAGAAAATATTGAAATTATAAATGACACGGTCGGTACGCGGCGGTTTATCTTTAAAAACACAGCCATGTATCTATTAGAAAGTGATGTGAAATTACAAACGGACGGCGATTTTGATATTACGTGGCAAAGGAATTAAGCCCTCATCAAACATGCTGTTAGGAGGCTGAATAAAAAATATCATTTATAATCTTAATGACATCTTTTATTTAGCGTAATCAAGCCGGCACCGTAAACAGGGTCTCTCCCCTTTTCACCTAAATCTTTAACTGATTTCCCGACAGCCTTTTTAACATCGTTCAAAGAAGATTTTTTCGTATCAAGTTTTTCTGCTGCAATACGCGCTGCGATAAACGGGCTTGCGATTGAAGTCCCCGTAACATAACGCCCGCCATTTTCATTACCAACATAAACGTCGACACCCGGCGCAGCAAAATCAACATGGTCTCCGTGCACGGCACTCTCATAGACCTTAAGCTGACTATCAATAGCTGTTGCCGCGATGACATTATCCAAGGCCGCCGGGTAACGAGCATCTGAATTAGGGCCGGAGTTTCCAACGGCAGCCACAATAATTACGCCGCGTTCGCTCATGCGGTTAATGACCCGTTCCAAGGTTTTATTATAAGGCCCCGCCAAGCTTATATTTACAACCTTCACCCCTTGGCTAACTTGCCAGTCTATCGCCTTTAAAATCGGCCCAATTCCCGAATATGATATGCCGTCCTTATCCGTTGACACCACAGCGGCGCTGTAAAGCCGGGTCTTTTTCAAACGGCCTTTTCCAACTAAGATTTCCGCTATAGCTGTGCCGTGTTTTGTATTTGACGGTTTATCACGCGCCGATATGAAAGAGCGGCTTATAATCTCTGCATGGCGCAGATTGGGGTGAGTTAGATCAACGCCGCTGTCGATAATTCCGACGGCAGCATTCGTCTCACATCCATCAGACGGCCATTCTATAACATCATCTGCATAATATTTCGGTGCATGTACGGCGTCTGTTATACGCACCTCCTGAAGCGTATATTTATGATTAACCTCAACGGTTACAAAATCTTGCATCCCTTCAATTTCACGGCTTGCCACATGCGGGTCAATGCCCGGAGGGCAATCAAATGTCAGCATATGGTAATTAAGGCCAGAGAGGCTCTCTTTTTTCTTAAGCCCATAGCCCCAACGGGCGGCTTTACGCTCAAGGTTAATTGCGGCATCCGCAGAGGTTACGATCGCAACGACTTCCGTTCGGTTAACAAGTTCATCGTCAACAGCAAATTTAGCCCTGGTAATGGGCGGCTCATTACTAACCGACGTGCAGCCGACTAAGCATGTCAACGACAAACCAACCGCACAGGATAATTTATGTAACCTATTCATTGAATTCTCTTAATAAATAACATTTAGTCTTAGTCGTTACAAAGATATATAAAGTTCAAAATGCTTTCGAAATAGTCAAAAATACTTGCTGCGTATCCGCAGAAAAATCATTTGCACTGTAATTTGCAAAATCTAAGAATAAGGCTATATCATTTATCTTAAATTGCAAAGCGGCATCGATTTCCGTGCCGTAGTTAAGCCCTCCTCGCGCTGCAGAGAACCAATGATGACGCGCAAATCCGCGGACATCTTTGAAAACGCCAATATCCCCGAATTTATACCCCGCTTGCACGGATAAATCTTCAACGCCGTCAACCGGTGTTTGTAAAAACCGGTCCGCAAAACCTTGAAATCGGTGCAGGGTAGCAATAGGCGTTTGAAACCCTTGAACCTCACTCCCGCCCAAAATTTCGGCACGCCCCGTGAGGTTAAAACGGCCAATTTCCCCGCGTAAAGACACAAGGCCATATTCCGCCCTATAATCATTTGGGTTATCCGCAAAGTCAGATTGCCGCGCATAGGCAATATCCCAAATCAGCCCTTTATCATCCCAATGACGGCGGCCACTTAACTGCGCGCCGCTTGTTTTATTTGATGCTCCGTCAACAGAAGGGGGGCCGGATGTTGATAGATCTAAAGCGTAATGATAAGCAATGAGCCGGCCAAAAGGCGTTGGGAAATTTCCATTAACAACATAGGAATCCCCGCGAAACCGCCCTGCCGGATTATCATCACCCAAAGGGCGAAGCGTTTTATTGATATAAGCGCCGTCAATAAAAGCTGTTTTAGGTAATTGCCAGCGTCCGCGCACCGCATCAAATGTTTGTGTATTTTGCCGAAAAAATACATCACCAATAAACCGGCCATCGTCATAAACAATTCTTTGCCGCCCAAGGGTAAGGCGCGTATTTGGAATAATCTCAGAAACAATCTGCGCCCGGTTTAATTCTAGGCCTTCAACATCAGGGATAAAGGGAAAGTCCGGGCGATTGCCCGTACCGTCATTAAAATCACCTATGATCTCAACCACACCCTCCGCTTCGACTAAGGCAGAGGTTTTCGGCAATAGCTCCGCTTCGGCCCGCAGGGTAAATTGCGCCGTAAACGCATTTCCGGTCTCAGCAACTAAATCATCATCTGCATAATTATAGCGTAGCCGTATGGACCCAGAGACCTGCGGCTTTATGCGAAACGGTTCATCATCAAAGGCCGCCAAGTTAACCTCGGCATTATATAAGGGCTCATTGTCAGTATAAATCTTTTCACTTCCAAGCTCTTGCGCCGCCAGATAAGATGCATCATTCAATAAATAAATAAGTGAAAAAACAACCAGATTTTTTTTATTCCCATATGTCATTAACTGTTTAAAATCCGAATATGAGTCATTAGAATAAAATCTGCATATTATTTGAACCTTTTGTCTTGTTCATGCGACAAAGTCATAAGCACGAAAATTATTTAGCGCAATAAAACATTTAGATTAAAGCAAAAAAATGAACCATTTCAACGATATATCCTTAATGTTACCGGATTATATAACAGGCCGACTTTCACAAGCTGACCATGATATTGTTGAAGCTGCGATCAAAGAAAACCCTGAATTAGCGAGTGAATTAGAGTTTCAAAGACATATTTCTCGAGCTGTTAAGTCTGAGAACTCCGTTAATCCGCCAGGTGAACTCGGATGGGCGCGCTTATCAAAAGACATTAAAAAGAATAGTAAAGCCGCCGAAAACCCTATCGCGGCCAATGACAGTCTAAAGTCTCGCCCGTTTTGGCGCTACGCCGCCGCAATATTAGCCGTAGCCGTCATCGGACAATCTGCCTTCATCGCAAGTGAATTTTCAAACCATAGTGATGCCCGCTATTACCCCGTCAGTGCAGCAACTGATAGTTACATCATAAATGTTAAATTTAAAGACACCGCTTTACAATCCGATATCACAGCACTGATTAAAGAGGTCAAAGGTAATATTATTTCAGGGCCAACACAACAGGGCATTTATTCTGTTGATTTCAAAACCTTCGCAATACGCGCAGAGGCAGAAAACATCTTCACCGCCCGCCGCAAGCTTGTTCAGTCACAAAGCCAACCTTAAATTTATACTCACTTTGGCGGATATGCGGTGGACATGCGTTTAATGCCTGCTGAGAGCGCTATGCAAGCTTAAAGTGACTTTCGACCTTCTTGCGCTAGAATATGGACCAGTTTCTTTTTCGCATGAAGCACCCGTGTTTTTACAGTGCCGAGGGGTATGTCTTCAATCCTTGCGATCTCTTGATATGATAAATTTTGAAAAAACACGAGATGGATAATATTTCGGTGGTTTTCATTTAATTTTCTAACACAAGCGCGTATTAATTCTTCATCCTGCGCAGCTTCCATAGCGTCCGCAGGGTTAAGGGTTTCATCTTCATGATCTGGGAGCGTATCCGTATATTGAAGGCGGCGGCCTTTACGGTTACGGTCAATAGATTTATTCCGCGCGATGGTAAATATCCAAGACTTTATTGACGAGCGCCCCTCAAACCGGGCGGCATTACGCCAAACTTCCATCATGGTTTCATGAACAATATCAGAGGCATCATTTTCATCCGCAAGATAGTTTCTGGCAAAATGAAAAAGCGCCCCCGAATATTTATCATATAAAACTTTCATCGCTGTTTCATCGCCTCGAACAATGCGGTCACGGAGCTCTAGCCTCTCAATATTTTCAGTCGAATGCGTAATAATATGAACCTTATAAGTCCCAAAGCAGAAAGTTTATCTTAGCGCCTTGAACGTCGTGTAGATTTTACAAAACCTTGGCCCGAAAAGCCAGAGATTAAAGCTTTATTTCAAGATTTCATTTTGTAACTTACGATACGTCTCTAAATCATATATATAAAAATTTATCCATTAGGACACAAAATAAAGAAACAATATTATAAGATAATTTCACCCTTGCCCTGTGAATTTAAACGCCTTATCGCCAAACATAAATATATTAAGTGATAGAGTGAAAACCTATCTGTCTCGCTCATGATTAAAGGTCAATTTTATGTATAACCGTGCTGAAATTATTGATAAAAATTTCTTGCACCGCGTGAATACATCTGACTTTTTGGCACGACCGGCACATAAAGACTTATCCACGCCCGGCGTCAGCCCTCAAATGTTGATTGATTGGTTTGACACGCAAATTATGAACCGCCACCTCGACCTTATGGCGCGGCGCACGAAAGGCGAAACATTTTACTCTATCGGCAGTTCCGGCCATGAAGGTCTTGCAGCTATTGCGAGTGCTTCACGGCTAACGGATATGGCGTTTTTACACTACCGGGACGCCGCCTTTGTCATCCAGCGCCGCAAGCAGGTCAAAGGCTCAACGCCGCTTTATGATATGGCCCTTTCCTTTGCTGCTTCCTCCGAAGACCCCGTATCCGGCGGACGCCATAAAGTCCTTGGCGGTACGGATATTTACACCCCGCCCCAAACCAGCACCATTGCCTCACACCTGCCCAAAGCCGTCGGCGCGGCCCATTCTTTATGTTTGTCCCATAAATCCGGCGTCGAGCATCCTCTGCCCGCTGATAGCGTAATCTTGTGTTCTTTCGGGGATGCGTCCTCTAATCATTCCACCGCCCAAGGCGCAATCAACGCAGCCGCTTGGGCATCTTATCAAAACTCACCTATGCCGCTAGTGTTTATCTGTGAGGATAATAATATCGGTATTTCCGTGCGTACGCCCCATGGCTGGATTGAGCAAAATTATAAAAACCGCCCCGGCCTTAAATATATGCCGTGCGATGGTCGCAATTTATTATCGGTCTTCGAGGCATCCAAAGCGGCGATAGATTACGCACGGACGCGGCGTAAACCCGTCTTTCTTCACGTCAAAACCGTGCGGCTTATGGGCCATGCGGGGGCCGATATTGAAATGCGCTACACAAATCTTGCGGATATTGAGGCCGTGGAGGCTCTTGATCCGCTACTCGTCACCGCCCAGCTTTTGATTGAAAATAACATCCTTACGCCGCAAGATATTTTATCGCGCTACGAGTCTATGCGCCGCCGCGTTGACCGTGTGGCGCAAGTTTCTTTCACCCGCCCGAAACTATCAAACGAAGCCGAAATTACAGCGCCGATTACGCCGCCGCCTAGCGCGTTTGAAACGCCGCCGCCCCACCCAAGCCAAGCTGCGCGAGCGGCGTGTTTCAAAGACGATGAAACCCAGCTGTCTCGTCCGATGAACCTCGCGCGGCAGATTGGTTTCGCCCTAAGCGACCTTATGCTGCAATATAAAAACGCGCTTGTATTCGGCGAAGATGTCGCCCGCAAAGGCGGCGTTTACAGCGTCACAACAGGGCTGCTTGATAAATTCGGCCCCGCGCGGGTGATGGATACTTTGCTGGATGAGCAAACCATTCTCGGCCTTGCCATTGGCGCGGCCCATAACGGGTTTTTGCCGGTTCCTGAAATTCAATTCCTCGCCTATCTTCATAATGCCGAAGATCAAATTCGCGGCGAGGCAGCGACCTTATCTTTTTTCTCTAACGGGCAATTTACCAACCCCATGGTGCTCCGCATTGCGGGTCTGGGGTATCAACGTGGCTTTGGCGGGCATTTTCATAATGATAATTCCATCAATGTGCTGCGTGATATTCCGGGGCTGATTATTGCTTGCCCGTCAAACGGCGATGATGCCCGTAAAATGCTTCGCACCGCCTTTGACCTCGCCCAGCGGGAGCGCAAAGTCGTTGTCTTCCTAGAGCCTATTGCCCTTTATATGACGGCGGATTTACATGAGGCGGGCGATAAAAAATGGTTATCCCATTATACCGCCCCCCAAGATGAAGCGCCGCTAGAATTTGGCACGCCCTTTCAATATGGTAAGGGCACGGATTTATGTATCCTAACTTATGGCAATGGCTATTATCTTTCTCGTAAGGCGGAAAAGATTTTATCTGAAACCCACGGGCTAAATATTCGCATAATTGATCTGCGCTGGCTAAAACCGCTCAATGAAAAGGCTATTCTTGCGGTGGCCGAGGCCTGCGATCACACCCTAATTGTCGATGAATGCCGCAAGACCGGCTCCCTCGCCGAAGAGATTACGGCGCTCCTAGTCAGTGGTGGTTATAACCGCCCGCTAGGCCGCGTTAGCGGAGCGGATAGCTATATTCCCCTAGGCCCAGCGGCCTATGAAGTCATGCCAAGCGCCGAACGGATTATCAACGGCGCGCTCGCGTTAACGGGTAAAAATAGAGGCGACATATGAAAAAATCAGCCCTCATTATTTGTCCTGGCCGCGGCACTTATAATGCCCCAGAGCTTGGCTATCTTTACCGTCATCACGGCGGGAATAAATCTTTTATCAAAATGCTTGATGAGCACCGCACATCTGAAGGCCAAGTCACATTAACCGAACTTGATCGGGCCGAAAAGTTTAAACCCGGCCTGCATATGACCGGGGATAACGCCTCCCTCTTGATCTATGGCTGCGCCATGGGGGATTTTCAGGCTATTAACCGTGATAAGTATGAAATCTCTGCGGTGATGGGAAATTCTATGGGCTGGTATTTGGCCCTCGCCGCCGCTGGCGCTCTTTCTCTTCAGGGCGGCGCAAAGCTTGTCAACACGATGGGCCGCATGATGCATGAACATGCAAGCGGGGGGCAAATTGTTTATCCCATAACGGGTAAAGATTGGCGCGTGAGCGAAGGCAAACTTTCGCAAATCAAACAGATTTTAAACGAGCGGCCCAATGATGCCGTAATTTCAACCTCTATTCGCCTTGGCGGGTTGATTGTCTTTGCTGCAAACCGCAAGGGACTGTCATATTTGCAAAAAGCCCTTCCCGCAGATGAACGTTTTCCCATGCGCTTAGCCCATCACGGGGCGTTTCATAGCCCGCTTTTGGACGATATTATCCCCATGGCCCAGGCCGCCTTACCCGAAAGCCTTTTCACCCAACCCGACATCCCGATGATCGACGGACAGGGGAAGGTTTGGAATCCCAGCAGCACGAATATAGGTGATTTATATCAATATACCCTCGGCGCACAGATCAATAGCCCTTTTGATTTCTCAAAAGCCTTAGAAGTGGGCATAAAAGACTATGCACCTGATGTTATTATCATTCTTGGCCCCGGCTCCACCCTTGGCGGACCGGCAGCGCAAGAATTAATTAAACACCGCTGGGAAGGACTTGAAAGCAAAGCTGATTTCAAGCAAAGACAATTAGATAATCCCTATATCATCTCAATGAATATTGAAGAGCAAAGAGCGTTAGCGACATAAACTGCTCAAACCGCATGACAGAATAAGGACACACATATGGCCGATGAAATGAAAGCCCAATTTAATTGGGAAGACCCGATGGACCTCACAGGGAACCTCTCAGAGGAAGAACGTATGGTTATGGATAATGCCCGAAATTATTGCCAAGACAAACTCCTGCCGCGCGTTTTAATGGCCAACCGCAATGAGACCTTTGACCGAGAGATATTTAACGAAATGGGCCAGCTTGGCCTGTTAGGGTCTGTGATAGACGGCTATGGCTGCGCGGGCGTGAATTATGTTAGCTACGGCCTCATTGCCCGCGAAGTTGAGCGGGTCGATAGCGGCTACCGCTCCGCCATGAGCGTGCAGTCCTCGCTCGTCATGCACCCCATCTATAGCTACGGTAGTGACGCGCAAAAGGACAAATATCTCCCTAAACTTGCCACTGGTGAATCGGTCGGCTGCTTCGGCCTGACTGAGCCCGACGCCGGGTCTGACCCTGCGTCCATGCGCACGCGGGCGAAGTCTGTTGACGGCGGCTATGTCATGAACGGGGCGAAGATGTGGATTACCAACTCCCCCATCGCCGATGTATTTGTGGTCTGGGCTAAAACCGATGATGGCGACATTCGCGGCTTTATTTTGGATAAAGGCATGAAAGGCTTATCTGCGCCAAAAATTGAAGGTAAGTTTTCACTTCGCGCCTCGATTACCGGCGAGATTGTTATGGATGACGTCTTTGTGCCTGAAGAAAACCTCCTGCCCCATGTGCGCGGATTAAAAGGCCCCTTTGGTTGCCTCAATTCTGCGCGCTTTGGCATTGCTTGGGGTGCTCTTGGCGCAGCAGAATTTTGCTGGCACGCCGCGCGGCAATACACGCTAGAGCGCATGCAATTCGGACGCCCCCTCGCCGCAACACAGCTTATTCAGAAAAAGCTCGTGGACATGCAAACAGAAATCACCCTCGGGCTCCATACCTGCCTCCAAGCGGGGCGCATGCGTGACCGCGGCGAGCTGCACCCGACAGCGATTTCTTTGATTAAACGAAACTCCTGCGGCAAAGCCCTAGATATTGCCCGCACCGCCCGCGACATGCACGGCGGCAACGGCGTGTCCGATGAATATCACGTCATCCGCCACGTCATGAACCTCGAAGCGGTCAACACCTATGAAGGCACACATGACGTCCACGCCCTCATCTTGGGCCGCGCCCAAACAGGCATTCAGGCTTTTTCGTAGGGAGATGTAACGGTAAATTGAGTCGGTGGTCGGCTTAGTTTGGGCGATTTTAAGACACACATCTGACTTTCGCTTTTGGACACAAGTATAAATTTGCTTCTATTGTATAGAAAATATTTTAATCTGTTTCTGAGCTTTTTCGTTTCGAAAAGGTATAAAACATTCCTCCTAAAACAAGCAAAATTGTGGCAAATCCAAATGTAACCAAAAAATTTAGAACTACTTCCATCAACCGAACATAGCAGAAGCGCATTATTCTATCAATATATTTCTATTTTGAACGATTTACTAGTCGCCTTAATTTCCATTTTGAAGGATAACTAAATCACTACCGACTGTCGTCGGTAGGATTATGTTCTTCCAAATACTGAAGTATGATGTCGTCGGTGATCTGGCCACTTGTTGTCGAAAAATAGCCCCTGCCCCAGAACCGTCGGCCCCAATAGCGTTTCTTTAACTCTGGGAACTCTATCTGTATCTTGCGTGATGAGCGTCCCTTTGCCTTTCTCATGAAATCACTGACAGAGAGCTTGGGCGGCAAAGATACAAACATATGGACATGATCCTTGGATAAAACACCTTTGATAATCTCAACCCCGTTTTCAGCACAAACTTGCCGAATAACATCCCGCACACGATAGGCAACAGGACCCCGTAGCACCTGATATCTATATTTTGTTGACCATAGGATGTGATAACGGTGATAATAGACGCAATGTTTACCTTTTTGGTATTGCATATGTAAAGACTCCTAAAAATGAAACTTCACGGCATGCCGGTTTCATTTTTAGGAGTCTTTACTCATTCATATTATATCAGGCTAAAGCCCTTCCGTCTGGAAGACGGAGGCTCTAACCCAATAAGTGGAAAGTAGACCTAGTTTTCAGTGCCTTACTTTGAGCGGTTTAAACCGCTCATATCTTATCAATGAAACAGATTCATGCGTCATTACGGTATGTAATCATAAGCCAGCTTATCTCATATCCAGACTCACCAACCAAAACCGCTTCACTCATCTGGAACACCTTAGCTTTTCTTGGCGCTCATGGGTGCTTTTTTCATTGTCCATATGAGGGCTAACAGGCCGGATATTATATTTGCGCCGGCGACGCCGAAAAATGCGCCTTTAAGCCCAGCGATAAAAATACCAATCGCGACAAGTCCAATATATAAAACTAGCGAGCGAATGATTGTATAGCTCAGGCCAAAGAGCGGACGGCCCAGCGCGTTAAGCCCTGCCGCACTGACAAAGACAAACCCATAGCCAGAAATCGTAATCGGTACGATGTAAAAATAAGGCGTCATTTTTTCAATTAAGATAGGATCATTTGTAAACACATGTGCAATCTGCGGGGCAAAAAGCGCGAGCGGAACGGCCATAAGCGTTCCCCATATGACGCAGATCCAATAGCAAACACGAAATGTCTCGCGCACTCGCTCAGTTTTGCCTGCGCCGCCATTACGGCCTGTAATCGCCCCAATACAGGCCGAGAGCGCGTAAAGCAGCCCAACAGAGATAAGCTCGGCCCGGGTCGCGGCTGTAAAGGCGGCAACATCGGCTTCTTCGAGTCTTAACCCCATGATCGTTACAACAACAAAAACGCCAACCGGAACAATAATATTGGTAAAAGCTGCAAAAATGCCGACATCTCCAATAATACGCCACGCCCGCAGCATCGAGCCCCATGTCATCTGGGCAAAGGACACAGCTTTGCGGTGAAAAAGCACAAGGTAAAGACCATAGCCAGCCGCAATCGTATGGCCAATCGTTGTAGCGAGCGCCGCCCCTTGGAGTTCCATACGCGGGAATGGGCCAAGGCCAAAAATTAAAAATGGGTCGAGAATAATATTAATCACCGCACTTAATATCATAATCGAGCTCGGCAATATCGCCTCCCCATGAGCGCGCAGTACATTATTGCTCATGGAGGCGATAGAGACAATAATTAGGCCCGGGTAAGAGATTAAAAGATAATCATAGGCCATGACTTGTACCGCCTCTCGGGCGATAACTCTAGGGAGCAAAAATGGCACAAGCGTTAAAACTACGATTGATAAAATCATCATCACCGTCAGCGCCAGTAATATAGAGGCTGCGGCATGGCGTTTGGATTTCTCAATATCGCCCTGCCCCAGCGCTCTTGATACAGCTGAATTTGTCCCCGCTCCAAGGCCGATATTGGCGCTATTGCCCATAAAAGTGAGCGGGAAAACATATCCAAGGGCAGCAAGGGCCATAATTGCAAGCCCCGGACGCGCCGGATCCGTTAAGCGGCCAAGATAGATCGTATCAACTATGCCCGTTGAGATCAGGGCAATAACGGCGATAGAGAAAGGCCCGAGCATACGCAATATATGTCCGCGTATTGACCCTGTCGTCAGGTCAATTTTCGCCTTATCAGTCAATCTTTATCTCGCAAGGCTTTGGCTTAATCCTCATCACGATGTGACGGTGCATAAGCCGCAAGGGTCGCCATTTGAATGATTTCAGATGCAGACGCCCCAAGGGAACATATCTGCACAGGTTTTTGCAAGCCCGTTAAGAACGGCCCTAAAACAGTTGCCCCGCCCACAGCATCCAGCAGCTTTGTCGAGATCGACGCCGAATGAATGGCCGGCATAACGAGGACATTGGCGGCGCCGGAGAGGCGTGAGAACGGATAGGTTTGCCGGTGCATCGGGTCTAGGGCCACATCGGCGGCTATATCGCCTTCATAGACAAAATCCACCCCGCGCGCGTCAAGGATCTCGACAGCTTTGCGAACCTTCTCCATGCGCTCCCCAACCGGGTTGCCAAATGTTGAATAGGATAAAAAGGCTACACGCGGATCAAAGCCAAATTGACGCGCAAACTTCGCCGTTGTTACAGCAATATCGGCTAAATCCTCAGCGCTCGGTAGCTCGGTAATATTTGTATCGGCAATAAATAAGGTCTTCCCTTTATTAATCGCCACAGACACACCCATGGTGCGCTCATCTTTTTTATGCGGTAGCACCATGAGGACATCACGCAGGGCAATATCATAGCTGCGAGTCACGCCCGTAATCATGCCGTCTGCTAGCCCGTGATGGAGCATAAGCGCGGAGAATACATTTCGGTCATTATTCACAAGACGCTGAGCATCACGGCGCAAAAAGCCTTTACGTTGGAGCCGTGAATAAAGATATTCCGTAAACTCGGCGTTACGATCAAATAGACGCGCATTTAGGATTGTTAAACCATCTTGGTTTTCCATCCCCAAAGCTTTCATATTATCCAAAATCGCCTTATCGCGGCCAATTAAAATGGCTTTACCGAGGCCGCGTTGTTGATAAGCTTGCGCGGCGCGAATAACCGCAGGCTCTTCGCCTTCCGCAAAGACAATCGTTTTGGGGTTATCCTGAACAGACGCGGTAATGCCTTGCAGAAGGGCGGCAGTTGGATCCTGACGCCGCGCCAAGGATTTCTTATAGGCCTCCATATCCTCAATCGGCTTACGAGCCTCGCCCGTGTCCATCGCCGCCTGGGCAACATAGGGCGGGATTTCGGAGATAAGTCGCGGGTCAAAAGGCGCCGGAATAATATAGTCACGGCCATATTTCGGCCGATTACCGTGATAAGCCGCCGCCACTTCTTCGGGGACATCTTGGCGGGCCAAATCAGCCAAAGCCCGCGCACATGCGAGTTTCATATCTTCATTTACATTTCGCGCCCGAACATCTAGCGCGCCGCGAAATATATAAGGAAAGCCCAAAACATTATTCACTTGGTTCGGATAATCAGAGCGCCCCGTCGCAATGATGGCATCACTTCGGGCGTCTAAAATATCTTCGGGTGCAATTTCAGGATCAGGGTTTGCCATAGCAAAGACAATCGGGTCTTTTGCCATAGATTTAATCATATCTTTGGACACAATTCCGGCAACGGAAAGACCAAGGAACACATCCGCACCGACCATAGCCTCTTCTAAGGTTCGCAGTTTTGTATCCACCGCATGGGGCGCTTTCCATTGATCCATATATTCTTTACGGCCTTTATAAACGACCCCGCGGCTATCAAGAACAATCGCGTTTTCATCCTTCACGCCAAGGCGTTTAATCAAGCCTAAAACCGATAGGCCAGCGGCTCCGGCGCCTGAAAGAACGACTTTGATATCTTCGAATTTTCGGTTGGTCAGATGACATGCGTTAATCAGCCCCGCGGTAGCAATGATCGCCGTGCCGTGCTGGTCATCATGAAAGACCGGAATATCTAATAAATCACGCAGCTCTTGCTCGATAATGAAACATTCAGGCGAGCCGATATCTTCGAGGTTAATTCCGCCAAATGTATTGCCAAAGCGTTTAACACATTCAATAAAAGCCTGCGCGTCCTCTTCTTCAACTTCAATGTCAAAACTGTCGATATCTGCAAAGCGTTTAAACAGGACGGACTTCCCTTCCATCACAGGTTTTGACGCCATAGCGCCGAGGTTGCCAAGTCCTAAAATGGCTGTACCATTAGAAATAACCGCGACCATATTACCTTTGGATGTGTAATCATAAGCTAGGTCTTTATCCCGCGCGATTTCTTCAACAGGAACAGCGACGCCAGGGGAATAAGCTAGGGATAAATCTCGCTGAGTTGCCATTGGTTTCGTTGGTAGCAGGGCAAGCTTACCGGGGGTAGGCTCCGCGTGAAACCTAAGGGCTTGTTCATCTGAAATACTCGACTTCCGCGGCTTCTTAGACTCTGGATTTGACACACGCATGCTCCCGCCCGTTATGATATTTAAATAAGCTCTGCGCGTCTTAAACACATTCTTTCGGCGCGGAAAGGGTAAACCGTGTGGAAAGCGATTGAATCTTCGTGATATCCACGGGTAGAGCCATGAATTTCGATGAAAAATTAATCATGACTTATATATCATGCATAAATTTTATGCAAAATTTCAATTTATTAGACAGGTGAACTGACAACCTTCCAGCATGACTCGACTCTATATTGTTAAAGATTAGACAGGAGATATCAGAATCTAAGGGAGCCTAACAGGGAGTCTCGCCATGAAAAAGATTGAAGCCATTATTAAACCTTTTAAACTCGATGAAGTCAAAGAAGCTCTACAAGAAATTGGCCTTCAGGGCATGACGGTTGTTGAAGCCAAAGGCTTTGGCCGCCAAAAGGGCCACACAGAACTTTACCGCGGCGCAGAATATGTTGTCGATTTTCTTCCAAAACTAAAACTCGAGCTTGTAATTTCAGACGACCAAGTTGAGCCCGCCCTTGAAGCCATTCAAACGGCGGCAAAAACAGGTAAAATCGGCGACGGAAAAATTTTCGTATCCGATGTCAGTCAAGCCATTCGCATTAGAACTGGGGAGTCCGGCGAAGCTGCCCTCTAATTGGTTAGCAGCGGTCATTACTTTAGAAAAAACAAGGCAGCCTATGATCTGCCTTTCAGATATTCAAGGCATATAGAGAAGGAATAATTATGTCTGACGCAGAAAACGTTCTTAAACGAATCAAAGACGAAAACATTGGTTTTGTTGACCTCCGGTTCACCGACCCCAAAGGTAAAATGCAACATGTCACCTTCACGGCTGATATGGTTGACGAAGACCTGTTTCAAGACGGCACTATGTTTGACGGCTCCTCTATCGAAGGCTGGAAGGACATTAACGAATCCGACATGGTAATGATGCCGGATGCGTCGACCGCTAAAATCGATCCGTTTTACCAAGTCGACACTCTAACGCTTTTCTGCGATATTCTTGAGCCTGACACAGGCGAAGCCTATAACCGCGACCCGCGCACAACCGCCAAGGCCGCGCAAGAATATATGAAGTCCGCTAAAGTCGGCGATCAAGTCTATTTCGGCCCAGAAGCCGAATTTTTTGTTTTTGACGATGTGCGCTGGAATACAGATCAAAACAATACAGGCTATACATTCGATTCCACCGAGGGCCCCTATAACACCGGCGCAGAATATGCCGGCGGCAATAAAGGTCACCGTCCGGGGCCAAAGGGCGGTTATTTCCCCGTCCCTCCGATTGATTCCGAGCAAGATATGCGTACAGAAATGCTGGCCATTATGGACGAGCAAGGTCTTCGCCCTGAAAAGCATCACCATGAAGTTGCCCCATCCCAACATGAGCTTGGCATGAAATTCGCGCCTCTCCTCGAGATGGGCGATAATATGCAGCTCTATAAATATATCGTCCACAATGTCGCCCATGCTTATGGCAAAACGGCGACCTTTATGCCCAAACCTGTTTGGAATGATAACGGCACCGGCATGCATGTTCACATGTCGATTTGGAAAGATGGTAAGCCGACCTTCGCAGGCGATGAATATGCGGGCCTATCAAAAAGCTGTCTTTACTATATTGGCGGCATTATCAAACATGCCAAAGCGCTTAACGCTTTTACAAACCCATCAACCAATTCTTACAAGCGTCTGGTTCCAGGCTTTGAAGCCCCTGTTATGCTCGCCTATTCAGCACGAAACCGTTCGGCTTCTGTGCGCATTCCGTGGACAGCCTCGCCTAATGGTAAGCGCCTTGAAGTGCGCTTCCCCGATCCCATGGCCAATCCTTATCTGGCTTATTCTGCCCTGCTCATGGCGGGCCTTGACGGCATTAAAAACAAAATCGATCCGGGCGAGGCGATGGATAAAGATCTTTATGACCTCCCCCCTGCTGAAGCCGCAGCCATTCCGCAGGTTTGCGGCAGCCTAAAAGAAGCACTCGATTCTCTTGACGCAGACCGTCGCTTCTTAACGGCAGGCGGCGTGTTTGATGACGATCAAATCAACGCCTATATTGAGATGAAAATGGAAGACGTTCACCGCGTGAACATGCATCCGCATCCCGTTGAATTTGATCTCTATTACAAAGCCTAAATCGCTAGAGTCATCATCGCTTATTTAAACCGCTCTTTTGGAGCGGTTTTTTTATGGTTCAATGCGGTGTAAATCTATTTAAACTGTAAATAATTATTCCCTATGGTTTCATGGTTAAAAATAATAACCACAGCTAGTAACTTGTTTATAAACACCTTTTCTAATCTGTCTATCAACACCTCTTTTTAGACATAATTGGCCTAGACAATTTTGTATTTGACTTAGCAGGGTTTTTAACGATCTATTAACCATGCGTTCAGGTAAAATCTTCGATGACGCATCAAATTTAACTGGAGGACCCCATGGGCAAACGTGACGACTTAATTGCAAAATACGCAGAACAAATGAAAGATAAATTGGGGATTAATCCAGATATGGATTTACTTCGTAAAGTCACAATCGGCTGCGGGCCATCAATCTATAACCGCGATGCATCAACTGTTGCCGCATCTGATCCATCAGAGCTTGAAACGGTTAAAAAGAATTTTTTAATGAAAAAGCTTGGCCTAACCGATGAAGCGGCGATTGATGCCGGTCTTAAAAAAGTTATGGATGCTTACGGTGCTGGCTCACGCACCAAATACCGCGCCGTTGTTTACTACATGCTGACGAAACATTTCGGCAAAGAATCCATTTACGGATAAGCCATATTCGCGGCAAATATTTGCTACTATGAAATAAGAAGGCCCAGTCAGTTTGACTGGGCCTTATGGTTTTATACTCCTATTACCTTATGATTTTGGGTCAATCGGGCGAAGTTTAAGGCTTAGCTCCTTAAGCTGCGCAGGGTCCGCTTCGGCGGGTGCATTCATCATAAGGTCTTGCGCCTGTCCGTTCATCGGAAATAAGATCACATCCCGAATAGTGTTCGTTCCCGCGAGGAGCATAACAATACGGTCAACCCCCGGGGCAATCCCCCCATGGGGCGGCGCACCGTGTTTAAAGGCATTAATCATGCCCGCAAATTTATCATCCACCACATCGGCGCTATAGCCGACTTTCTCAAAGGCCTTATACATCAGGTCGGGTTTGTGATTTCTAATCGCGCCAGAGGATAACTCAACGCCGTTACAGACGATATCATATTGATAGGCCAAGAGATCGAGCAGCTTCTCGTCCGTGTCCGCGGCCATAAGCGCCTCCATACCGCCCTGCGGCATTGAAAACGGGTTATGAGAGAAATCAACCTTTTTATTGTCTTCATCCCATTCATACATGGGAAAATCGACAATCCAGCAGAACTTAAATACGCCCTCATCAATAAGCTCAAGCTGCGCGCCAATTTTATTACGCGCCGCCCCAGCAAGTTTATAGGCATCCGCCGCTTTGCCCGCCGAGAAAAACACACCGTCACCGGCTTTAAGGCCCGTGGCCGCCATAAACTCCTTGAGAAATTCTGGCGAGAAGTTTTTAAGCACAGGGTCTTGAGAGCTAACAACGCCCCCCTCTTCACGTAACCGCGCATAGCCAAGCCCCGGCGCCTGCATTTCTTTCTTGGCCCATTTATCCATAGCGTCAAAGAATTTACGAGATTGACTATCTGTCGCGCTGGGCGCTGGAATAGCGATAACCTTCCCGCCGCCTTTAGTGATTTTCGCAAAAATACCAAAGCTCGTTTTACCCTCATCGATAAAGAACTCAGAGACATCTTTAAGCTCAAACGGAATCCGAAGATCAGGCTTATCAGAGCCATATTTTGCCATGGATTCTTTATAAGGAATCCGCGGGAACGGCGTTTCAACGTCGCGGCCATCAGCAAATTCTTCAAACACGCCGGCCATGACAGGTTCAATGGCGCTGAATACGTCTTCTTGGGTGACAAAGCTCATTTCCATATCGAGTTGATAGAACTCTCCCGGCGAGCGATCTGCGCGGGCATCTTCATCACGGAAACATGGTGCAATTTGGAAATAACGGTCAAAGCCCGCAACCATAATTAATTGTTTAAATTGCTGCGGCGCTTGCGGCAAGGCGTAGAATTTACCGGGATTAAGCCGTGACGGCACCAAGAAGTCTCGTGCGCCTTCGGGGGAGCTGGCTGTTAGGATCGGCGTTTGAAATTCCGTAAAGCCTTGGTCAATCATGCGGCGGCGCAGAGAGTTAATCACCTTTCCGCGCAGCAGGATATTTTTATGGAGCGTTTCGCGGCGAAGATCGAGATAACGGTTTTTAAGGCGGATATCTTCGGGGTAATCGGGCTCTCCAAACACAGGGAGCGGGATATCTTCCGCACGGCTCTCAAGGGTGAAATTATCAACCCGCAGCTCAACTTCGCCCGTTTCAATCTCGCCGTTGATCGCCTCTTTATCGCGGGCCAAAAGTTCTCCTTCGACCGTAATCACAGACTCGGCAGGTGTACGCTTCGCCTCTTCGTAAAACCCGGCTACGGGATAAATAACCACTTGGGTGATGCCGTAATGATCACGTAAATCAATAAACAGCGCATTAGCATGTTCACGCTTACGGTGAACCCAGCCGGATAATTTTACAGTTTCACCGACATGAGACGCGCGAAGCTCGCCGCAAGTGTGGCTACGGAATGCGTGCATGAGAATCTCCATCATTTACCGCAGATTGAATAAACTGTTCAGCGCGGCGTTTTACACGGTTTATGTTGCGCCGTGACTTAGCAGACGCACCGAACAGGTCAAGCAATGAAAACCGCAATAGCTTGAAAACCTCGGCAAAATAGGTTTGCGATTAGGCTTGAAAATTTAACCTAATTTATTACAGTTATCGCAATATTGGGGATTATTTATGGCGATTATTGGGATTGATTTAGGGACAACAAATTCACTGGCATCTTGTTTCACAGATGATGGGCCTGTTTTGATTCCCAATGAGAGCGGGGAGCCCATGACGCCCTCTGCTGTGGGCCTATCCAAAGCTAATGAAGTCATTATCGGCCGTGCGGCAAAAGACCGCATGATTACCGATCCTAAAAAAACGGTAGCTTGGTTTAAGCGCCATATGGGCTCTAATAAGGGCTACCGCCTTGGCCGCCGTGATTTTCGCCCTGAAGACCTTTCCGCGCTGGTTTTAAAAAAACTTAAAAGCGACGCAGAAGCATTTTTAGGCGAGCCCGTTGACCGCGCCGTCATCTCGGTTCCCGCTTATTTCAACGATGTGCAGCGCAAAGCCACTTATGCTGCGGGTAAAATAGCGGGCCTTAAAGTCGAGCGGTTGATTAATGAGCCCACCGCCGCCGCCCTCGCTTATGGCCTAAACAGTAAAGAGGATGAAAACACCTTCCTCGTCGTTGACCTCGGCGGCGGTACATTTGACATTTCAATTCTTGAAATTTTTGATGGTATTATGGAAGTCCGCTCTAGCGCGGGAGATGCGTTTTTGGGCGGAGAAGATTTCACAGATTGTGTCTATAATCACTTCGGAGCACAAATTGGTTCTGAGTTTAAAAATTTGAACGGTACAGCCCAAGGCTTGCTGCGTGATTTATCTGACCGGGCCAAAATTTTACTCACGACACAAGAAACAGCAACGGTAACATTTAATGGCCTGAAAGACTCTCATGAGCTTAAAATCACCCGCAGTGAATTTGATGAGGTCACGCAAAAGCTACAAACGCGCCTTCGCACCCCCATACAGCGGGCGATATCCGATGCGGGGCTACGGGCGGAGAATATAGACCGCGTTGTTTTGGTCGGCGGCGCCACCCGCATGCCCGTCATTCGCCAAATGGTCACCAAGTTGCTGAAAAAATTCCCTGAACATAGCCTTGACCCGGATCATGTTGTCGCCCTTGGCGCGGCCGTGCAAGCGGGGCTTGTTGATCGCCACACCGCCCTTGAAGATGTGGTCATGACCGATGTTGCGCCGTTTTCATTGGGGACGGATATCTCCGTTGATATTGGAAACGGACAATATGAACATGGTCATTTCCAACCCATTATTGAACGCAATACGGTCATTCCAGTTTCTCGCGTGATACGCAATTCTACTTTGCGCCCCGACCAAAAAGAAATCGGCATTGGCATTTACCAAGGGGAATCCCCGCGCGTAAATGATAATATTTTCTTGGGGGATATGAAGATCAAAGTCCCCGCAAATAAGAAAAAGGGCGAACATGCGGATTTCGATATTCGTTTTACCTATGACGTTTCAGGGGTACTCGAAGTTCTCGTAACAACTCTATCAGATAATCAAACCCAGCGCATGATTATCGAAGGCAATCCAGGGAGCTTGTCGAAAGATGACATAGATAAACGCATGAAAGAGCTCAGCGCGCTTAAAATCCATCCGCGTGATAAAGACGAAAACCTGGCTTTAATTTCGCGCCTCAAGCGGACATATGAAAATCACCTCGGCGACATAAGGCGGCAAATCGACCAAAACCTAACCTTTTTTGAAACCACATTGGCCCAGCAAAATGACACAGATATCGCCCTCGCGCGGGAGAAAGTCACGAAATGGCTCGATGATATTGACGGACTCGATGTTTTTTAGGTCGTGGCATATTATTATGAAATATTAGGGCTTGATAGCCCGCCGCCGGATTTAAAAACCGCCAAAAGAGCCTATGCGCAAAAACTACGAGTCACGCGCCCCGATGAAGACCCAGACGGCTTCATGCAGCTCCGCGAAGCTTTTGACATCGCCAAGCAAGAAATCGCTTATAATCTTGCCCATAATCATGAGCCTTACAATCATCCTGAATCCGAAGCCAACACAGAGACGGAGACGACAACTGAACCTATATCATCAGAGAAACCCCAAGAGGATGACATAACAGAGGCCAGCACCACGCAGCCCCTCACTACCTCACTCCTAGCCAAAGATAAAAACGCTGATGAAACTCCAGCCATTCAAGACATATTTCAAACAGGCGATCAAATCCTCATGTCCCGCTTATCCAAAGCCATGAGCGATCCGTTTTTAAAAACAAATAAAACCCACTTATCCGCCATTTTTGACGGCAAGGATAATTTATCTATTGATGAATATATTGATTTTGACTTGCGGCTTAGAAACTGGCTGATCGACGTTTATAACCAATGGATTGAAGATAAAGCCAAAGACAAAACCAAGCGCCGCCCTCTCACCCCGCTGATTGAAAACCTTATCTTTGACAAAATGGAATGGCGGTTTTTACAAGAGGCCGAAAGCTATAAGTCACAGCAAATCGAATGGCTTAAATCTCAAATGGATTTATTTAACCGCCCCGCCCCAAAAGAGCGGCAAGAATTTCAGCAAAGCTCAGGCGGCACACAACCGACCCCCGAGTTTGAAGACGATAGCCTAAGCCTGTGGACCCTCACATGGCGCGTTATAAGAACCGTTCTTATTTTCCTTATTATAAGCAAGGTCTTTAACTTGTTTTCAGAGTGAGACAATATTCTAAAATATAAAGGCAAATCAAATGGACAGCACAACAGAGCGATATACGTCTTTTAAGGCGTTTTACCCTTATTATCTCTCCGAGCATGAAGATGTGACTTGCCGGCGGCTGCATTTTATTGGCACAACATTAATTGTAGTTCTTTTTATTTACGTTGCGATGACGCAAAACTGGCTGTGGCTCTTGGCGACGCCGCTGATTGGCTACGGCTTTGCGTGGGTTGGGCATTTCTTTTTTGAAAAAAACAAACCCGCCACCTTTAGCTACCCCCTTTGGAGCCTCATGGGGGATTGGAAAATGTGGTATGAGATTTTAATAGGCCGCATTTCTATTCGGTCATAAAAATAAACTCTAGGTCTTAAGCAAAACAGCACGAACACATCTTGACGTCGTAAAAAGAACATGTCATGAACATCTATGCCGAAACCAAGTTCTACATTCGTGTGCCAGTCCTGCGGGAGCGTTCATTCTAAATGGGCGGGACGCTGCGATGGCTGCGGGTCTTGGAACACATTGGTTGAGGAAGTCCGCCAAGCGGCCAGTCCCGCATCCCCGAAACGGCGCGGGGGTCGGGCGATGGAATTTGTTGCCCTTGATGCTGAAATCAAAGATATGCCGCGCTGCATAACGGGCATTGCCGAATTTGACCGCGTCGCCGGCGGCGGACTTGTTCCCGGTTCAGCGCTTCTGGTTGGCGGCGACCCCGGCATTGGTAAATCTACGCTCCTGCTGCAAATCACAGGGCAGCTCGCCCGCGCAGGCGTAAAAACCGCCTATATTTCCGGCGAGGAAAGCACAGGACAAGTTCAGCGCCGCGCCATAAGATTAGGGCTCTCTCAAGAGTCGATTGCTTTGGCCAGTGAAACCTCTCTGGGGCCGATCATTGACGGCCTTATGGCCAATAAGCCCGACGTTATTATCATCGATTCCATTCAAACCCTTTGGACAGATCAGCTCGGCGCAGCGCCGGGCACTGTCGCGCAAGTGCGGGCCTGTGCGCAGGAGCTAACCCGCTATGCCAAAAACCAAGGCGCTTGTATTATTTTGGTTGGCCATGTCACCAAAGACGGACAAATTGCTGGCCCCCGCGTTGTCGAACATATGGTCGATGCGGTGCTTTATTTCGAAGGCGATCGCCAGCAGCAATTTCGTATTCTCCGCGCCCATAAAAACCGCTTTGGCCCGACGGATGAAATCGGCGTTTTTGAAATGGGCGAAAAGGGCTTGGGCGAAGTCCCGAATCCCTCTGCCCTTTTCCTTGATGGACGCGGCGATGCTGCCAGCGGCGCGTCGGTTTTTGCTGGCCTTGAAGGCACGCGCCCTGTCTTAACGGAAATACAAGCCCTTGTAGCTCCGGCCGCCTTTGGCACGCCCCGCCGCGCCGTCGTGGGCTGGGATAATTCACGGCTCGCTATGGTCCTTGCCGTATTAGAAGCCCGCTGCGGCGTGAGTTTTGCCGGCAAAGATGTTTACCTAAATGTTGCAGGCGGGCTACGGATTAATGAACCTGCCGCCGACCTCGCGGTTGCGGCGGCTATTGCTTCCTCTGTGTTTGATATTGCCCTGCCTGCGGACTGTGTTGTGTTCGGCGAAATTAGCCTTTCTGGTGACGTTCGTCCCGTTGGCCGAAGTGATGCGCGCCTCAAAGAAGCGGCCAAACTTGGCTTTAACCGCGCCATTTGCGCCCATAGCGGCCAAAAACCGGGTAAAAACGACAATTACGCCCTGCCATTAATTGCAATCAAGACTTTGCCTGACTTGATAAGACGTGTAGAAGCGGTTGCAAATAGCGGCAAGATGACGGATTCTGATGTGAACCGAATTTGGGCCGCCTAACATATCCGCACAAGATCTGCGGATCGTAATATGCAGGGTGAATTTTATGAGCATAGGCTCGTATGTGTTTACAGGTTTTGATGTTGTCGTCCTGTTAATTTGCTTAATTTCCCTACTCATGGCCGCATCGCGAGGCTTCGCCCGTGAATTAGTCTCTCTATTGGCCCTCGTCATTGCCGGCGCAGTCGCTTTATTTGTGTTTGGCCGTTTTCGCTTTGCCGCCCAAGGTTTTATCACGCCGAGCTGGCTAGCTGATGGCGCGCTTGGGCTTGGCTCCTTTGGCCTTGCCTTTCTCCTTGTTGTCTTCCTTCTTAGTGGCGTTGTGAAATCCTTGAAAGGCAAAGATATTGGTCTCATAGACCGGTTATTAGGCGCAGGGTTTGGCGTGTTTCGCGGGCTTATCATTGCCTCACTTTTTGTCATGGTCACCACGGCCTCTTACCGAGACGCCAAAGATAAACAAGACTTTCAAAAAAGCTTGACCGCAGAGCAAAGAGCCGCCTTTGAAAACGCACCCAAATCCGTACGGGATTTCTTAGATGTTGAAGAGGCTGAACTTCCGTTCTTTTTACAAGATTCAACTTTCTACCCCCTGCTTGATAAAATTGGTGACGGCATTCGTCTCTTGCCTTTTGCTCATATCAAATCTATTGCCGAGCGGCTCAAAGATGGCGATATTCCTGAGCTGAGTGAGATCAAGGCCCTTGAATAAGGTCTTGTGAATATCCACCTGTAAATACCTATTGTGAACCCCCTGTGTGAGTGACCTATGCCGAATACCCCCCCCGACCCTATCAGCGCAGATTATGACACGCTTATTGATTTCGATATAAACGGTAATCCTATAGATTATATCGATCCCAATGCAGATAAAATCAAAGAAGAATGCGGCGTTTTTGGTATTTTTGGCATGGATAACGCCGCCTCCCTAACCGCCTTGGGCATGCATGCCCTACAGCACCGCGGCCAAGAGGCTTGCGGCATCGCCAGTTATGACGGCGAGAAATTCCACACCGAACGCCATATGGGTCTTGTTGGCGATAACTTCACCGGCGCCGATCCATCCGAACGCCTCAAGGGCCATGCGGCCATTGGCCATGTGCGCTATTCAACGGCGGGGCAAACCGTGCTGCGTAACGTACAGCCGCTTTATTCTGAACTTCATAGCGGCGGCTTTGCGGTTTGTCATAACGGGCATCTCACTAACGCCTTCACCCTCAAAGAAGCCTTGGTCGAAAACGGTGCAATTTTCCAAAGCACGAGCGATACCGAAGTGCTTATCCATCTTATCGCCCGCTCTAAAAAAGAAGGTGATTTCGTTGACCGTTTTGTCGATGCCGTGCGTCAAGTGGACGGCGGCTATGCGTTTGTCGCGATGACAAACACCCATTTACTCGGTGCGCGTGACCGTCTTGGCATTCGGCCTTTGCTCATTGGGCGGATTGGCGATAGCTATATTCTCGCCTCTGAAACCTGCGCTTTTGATATGGTCGGCGCTGAATTTATCCGCGAAGTTGACCCCGGCGAGGTGGTTGTCATTAATGAAGACGGCATTCGCACCTTCCGCGCCTTCCCCAAGTCAGAGCCTCGCCCCTGTGTGTTCGAATTTGTTTATTTCGCCCGCCCCGATAGCGTGGTTGGCGGCAAGAGCGTTTATGACGTGCGTAAACGCATGGGACAGCGCCTCGCCCAAGAAACACCTGCCGATGTTGACGTCATTATTCCTGTCCCCGATAGCGGCGTCCCGGCGGCCCTTGGTTTTGCCCAAGAATCCAACACCCCATTTGAGCTTGGGATTATCCGTAATCATTATGTCGGGCGAACCTTTATTCAGCCCACCCAACAAATTCGCGATATGGGTGTGCGCCTTAAACATTCTGCAAATAGATCTATGATCGAAGGTAAACGGGTTCTGCTCGTTGACGATTCTATTGTGCGCGGCACCACATCAACAAAGATCGTCCGCATGATACGCGCCGCAGGCGCCACCGAAGTCCACTTCCGCTCCGCCTCACCGCCGATTAAATATCCGGATCATTACGGCATTGATATGCCAACCAAAGAAAAACTTATCGCGGCCAATTACAGCCTCGAAGCCATGCAGGAAATGCTTGAAGTGGATAGCCTCGGCTTTCTTTCCATCCCTGGACTCTATTGGGCTATGGGCGAAGAATACCGCGAAGAAGACGCTCCGCAATATACAGATCATTGCTTTACGGGTCATTACCCAACGGCCCTGATTGACCGTGACCGCGAAGCAAAAGGCGGCACACGTCAGCTCTCTTTCCTTGTGGAAGTCGCCTAGATCATTATGAGCACAGCTTTACCTGATTTATCTGGCCGTATTACCCTCGTGACGGGGGCAACCCGCGGCATTGGCTGGCAAGCTTGCCTCACTCTCGCCAAAGCTGGCTCCCATATTATTGCGGCGGGCCGTACACAAGGTGCCCTCGAGGAGCTTGATGATACCATACGCGGCGCAGGCGGAGAGTGCACGCTTGTCCCCATAGACCTCCGGCAATTTGATGATATTGACCGCCTTGGCAAAACAATTTTTGAGCGCTGGGGGCGTTTGGACGGCCTATTAGGTAATGCCGGGTATTTAGGTGAAATCACGCCTGCCCCCCATACAGAGCCAAAAATTTGGGATCAGGTCATGGATATCAACTTAACGGCCAATTACCGGCTTATCCGCTCCCTTGACGTGCCGCTGCGGGCCTCAACGGCGGGACGGACGCTATTTATATCCTCGGGCGTAGCGCAATCTCACCGCGCCTATTGGGGCGCTTACGCCGCCAGTAAAGCCGCGCTTGATGCCTTTGTCACTTGCTATGCCAATGAAACGACAAAAACAAACCTTAAGGTTAACCTCCTTGATCCCGGTGCCACCCGCACGCAAATGCGGGCCAAAGCCATGCCCGGCGAAGACCCAAGCCATTTGCCCGACCCCGCAGACCTCGCCCCGCTTATCACGCAGATGCTATCGCCCGATTATAAAGAAACAGCCACGCGCATTAGGTTTCGTGATACGGAATATTACGGCGCTTAACCGTCGTCCCGTGTTAACACAATGCGGTAACGGGCTTTGCCGGATTCCAAATGGGTGAGCGCCTCATTGACTTTGGACATGGGGAAATATTCCACTAACGGCTTGATGTTATGGCGCGCGCAAAACTCTAGCATGGTTGCGATCATGGCCGGCGAGCCCACCTGAGAGCCGGAGACTGATTTTTGCCCGCTAATTAAGCTAAAGGCCGGGACTTGCATGGGCTCTAGGGCCGCGCCGAGCATAACGAGTCGTCCTTTTGGTGCGAGGGCAGATAAATAGCTATGCCACGGCAAGGTGACATTAACCGTGGAAAGCACCATATCAAACCGCCCCCGCTCGGCCTTAAGGGCATCTTTATCCCGTGAATTAACAACCCGGTGCGCCCCCATCTCTTTAAGCTGCTTAGTCTTATCAAGGCTGGAGGTAAAGGCGGTCACTTCACAGCCCCACGCGGCGGCAAATTTAAGGGCCATATGGCCAAGCCCGCCAATACCGACAATCCCGACCCGGTGAGTAGGCCGAATATCAAATTCCATAAATGGGGCGAACACAGTGACCCCGCCGCAAAATAAAGGCCCTGCCAGTTTTGGATCAAGCCCTTTTGGCAAAGGAATCGCCCAAATATCTTGCACCCTAACATGGTCTGCAAAACCGCCGTGGCGGCCCACAATCGTACCCGCTTGCGAGGCACAGTGATGCTGCGAGCCTGATAAGCATATATGGCAAACGGCACATGATTCCGCCGTCCAGCCCACACCGACAATATCACCAATCGCGACATTGGTGACATCTGCGCCAATAGCCGTCACTTTACCGACATTCTCATGGCCCGGCACAAGCGGGTATTGGGAGCTACCCCAATCATTATTAATCATCGACAAATCAGAATGGCATATGCCCGCTGCGATAATTTTTATATCAACTTCACGGCGGCCAATCGCGCCAAGCTTATAGGAAAACGGCTCAAGTGGTTTACCCGCTTCAAGGGCAGCATAAGCATTCACAAGGGTCATGAAATAATTCTCTATGTGGTTATAAGAACCGTGTCTTATAATAAATATATAGCAAGTTTAAACAAAAAAAAACTGCGGCAAATTTAACAGTTTTTACGGATAATCTTTCTACGCTTTTCCGATCCGTCATCAATCGTGTTTCGGCATAACGCTTTACGCCGCTTTAGTCGCTCGGCGGCGTCTTGTTCGCGCTTAAAGGCCTTAGAGTTTGTTTCTTTTTGAGGGTTCACCGGCGTAAAATAACGCAGGCCGGAAAGCCCGCAAGTCCAATACAGCCCATGAAAACGACCAGACTATTTACAGCGCCTTTAACTTTCATTTTATTTCTTAATAAACGGTGAGATTACCGGCAAGGCAGGCGCGACAAAACGGACGTCAGAAATGAGCGGTTTACAGAGTTTATTCAGGTAAGTTTCAACCCCGTCTCGCTGTGCAAGGCTGTTAATCGCGGTCCATGTCACCATTAATTCACCCATATTTTCATATCGGCGAATGTAAAGATTATTGTGGTGGTCGCGCAATCGTGTGCCGACATCCCCGGCTCCAACGTGGATAACCGCAGGGCTTTGTCCACCATGCCATAGGATGTAAACACCTGCCGTATTGACACGTTCAAACTCGACCTCAGAGAGGCGTAACCATTTGTTATCACTCGTTTTTGTCCATTGAAGCTGTAACAAAGCTTACTCCTTTGGCCCGCTCTATCATGAGTGCACGGCATTATATGTCAAGCCTACACCTATTTTGACATGAGCTTCGCAATTTCTCACACTTACGGCGCGAAACCGTGACAAGGCGTTATTAGCCCTGTTGAGGGAGGTTTAATATGGTTAATTCATGAAAGGACTTCGATAATGACATATTCCCCCCATATCAATAAAACCAATAGCCTCAGCGATGAATTAACTGTAAAATATCTTAAGAAACGGCTTAAGAACTTAAATCAGTTAATTCGCTCTGAAAATGCCTCTCATGCAGATTATATTAATAGAGACCGGGTTGCTTATCAATTACGCGAAATTCAAAAAGCACGGCGTATTCACCTCTTTATAGCCGGGCCTATTTTTGCTTAGCTTTATCATGAAACGGGTTTTTATCCGCTTTAACAAAAAGGCGGATAGGAACCCCCGGCAGTCCGAAATCTTCACGTAGACCATTTATAAGGTAACGCTCATAACTTGCCGGCAAATGATCAGCGCGTGAACATTTTAAAACAAAAGTTGGCGGGCGAGATTTTGTCTGCGACATATATTTTGGCTTAATACGCCGCCCCTGCACAGCTGGCGGTGGATGGCGCTGGACTTTCTCCATTAGCCAATCATTTAGCTCCGCAGTTTTAAGCTTTGCGCTCCAATCGATTTGAACCTGTTCAATCGCGGGTAATAGACGGTCAACACTTTTGCCGGTCAAACCCGAGAACATAACCACAGGCACGCCGCGCACTTGCGGGAGTAAACGTTCCGCCTTTTCCCGCAGCGATTTCGCTGCCTCTGACTTATTCGGCTCAAGATCCCATTTTGTGACCCCGATCACAAGGGCGCGGCCTTCGCGAATACACAAAGAGGCAATCTGGAGATCTTGCTTATCAAAGGGACAGGTCGCATCCATGAGCAGCACAACGACCTGTGCAAAACGAATGGCGCGCAAGCTCTCTCCCACAGATAATTTTTCAAGAGTTTGCTGCACTTTTGCCTTTTTGCGCATACCGGCCGTGTCATGAAATTGTACGCGGCGGCCATGCCACATATGGTCAATGGTAATGGCATCACGGGTCACCCCTGCTTCGGGGCCTGTTAAAAGGCGGTCTTCATTAATCAGGGTATTAATTAAGGTCGATTTTCCTGCATTCGGGCGGCCCACAATCGCGATGCGTACCGGCGCTTCACTACGGTCAAATTTATCCTCATCCGGACTTAATCGCAGATCAATACCGCGCATCAGAAGTTCCATCATATCTTCAAGATCAACCATGCCAATATTATGCTCTGACGCCACTTCTATCGGGTCACCAAGACCAAGAGCATAACCTTCATTTATACCGGCATCCGCGGCGCGGCTTTCACATTTATTAGCAATAAGCAAGGTTGGTTTTCCCGACTTACGGACATAATCTGCGAAAATTTCATCAAGAGACGTCACGCCCGCCCGCGCATCGTAAACAAAGAGGCAAATATCCGCATCTTGCACCGCCCATTCTGTCTGTGCGCGCATACGAGCTTCGAGTTTATCCCCGCGCTCATTTTCAAATCCGGCTGTATCAATATATGTCACAGGCTGTCCGCGCAGCCGTGCTCCCATTTCGCGGCGATCGCGCGTAACACCAGGCGTATCGTTAACAATAGCTATATATTTACCCGATAAACGGTTAAATAATGTTGATTTACCTACATTAGGACGGCCAATGATCGCAATCTTAGCTGGCCTGACTTGCGCGCCGTCATCAAGAGAGATATCCGCGTCATCTTCAAAATCATCTGGCCTATCCATTGGACTGCCCTTTATAAAAAGCTATATGGCCGTTAACGATAGGCTGTTAGCTTAGCGCCGTCAGAAACGACATAAAGCGTTCCATTTGCAAAAACCGGCGGAACAAAAACATCCTGTCCCGTTTTAAACTCACGAATGACAGACCCATCAAAAGGGTTAAGTTCCATCGCCACACCGCGTGATGAAAATACTATGATTTTATCATCAACCAAAACTGGGCCACTCCATGCAATTTTCTTTTTGCGCTTTTTCTCATTTTTAAAAGTTTCAAGTTGGGTCAACCAAACAAGCTGCCCGTCAATCTTTGACATACAGATGATTTCGCCATTTGTTGTGGCGGCGTAAACAAAATCGCCGGCAATCCACGGAAAGCTTAAAGTCCCTGCCGGTTGGCTCCAAACACGTTGCCCGGTACGAAGGTCAAACGCATTAATCACGCCGCTTTGCGCCGATGCAATGACATAGCCATCGGCCACAACCGGACCCGAAGCAATATCATTTAAAGAGGCCAAAGGCGTAAGCCGCCCTCCACCCGAGAGGGAATCTTGCCATAAAACGCCGCCGTTTTGTACCCGTAGCGCAACAAGTTCACCCGATGAAAACGGCGCTAAGACAACTTCATCGACAATGGCAGGCGCCGGAAGCGTTAACATACGCGCGCTTTCGACAATGCCCCGGTACGTCCACTGAGTTTCACCTGTTTGTGCATTCAGCGCAAAAAGCTCATTATCATCCGAAATTGCGAAAAGGCGGCCATCTTTTACCGCTGGAGCCGAATGTAAAGGCACACGAATTTCGCGCCGCCAAAGACTCTCGCCCGAGGCCGCATCAAGGGCTTCAATGACCCCAAGGCCCGAAGTTACATAAACAACATTACCATCAACTGAGACACCGCCGCCTACGCCAAATTTATCCGCTCCGCCTTCATCACGAAAAGCCAAAGGGTCGCGCACACGCTCTAAAAGGGATTTCCGGCCTCGGCGCGTTTTACCTTTCGTTTCGATTTTAATTTTATGATCCCAAACACGTTTGCCTCCGTCGGCAGACAAAGCACGAACGGTATTTTTAGCGTCCATCACATAAATCATATTGCCTTGAATGACAGGCGGGGCAAGAATCCGGCCCTTACGCGAAGAACCACTGCCAAAGTCTTTTGACCAAGCTTTTTCAAGATTACCATCACTCGTAAGCCGTTGTAGGGAGTGGGCCGTATTCCCACCAACTTGCGCCCAATCATTAGATGGTAGGGGATCGGGAAGGACAACCTCACTTGGTTGAATCGCGCCTGTCACAACTAATGTTTCAGAAAGCTGTAAGATAGATATCCGGTTTGGATCATCAATCGCCTCGCCTTGAGAGCTATCACCCCCGCCAAAGGGGTTGAGACTTGACACCGCCCCCCCCACAGTGCCTAGCGTGCTACAGCCTGCGAGTAATACGCTAGCCAAAACCGGAACCGTAAATATTTTTAACTTACTCATGGCTTGTCTCCTCACCCGTTTCCGTTTCATCCGCAATTTCAGCGCCGGCTTCAACCTCAGCCCCAAGCTCTGTATCACTCACCTCGTTTGTCGTGTCAGCAGAGGCGCTATTAGCGGGTAAGGCCGCAGCCTCCGCCGCCCGAATAAGTGTCATAGCTTGTTTTGCACGTTGCTGTACGGATGGCGGGACTCCCGGAATGTTCTCAAGATAAGAATATTCTTTTTTTGCAGCATCAAGATCGCCGGTTTCTTTAAGGTTTAAAGCTAAAAGCTCCCGCGCTAAATATTCAAAGGGGGCATCTTTTTGCGCCAAAGGCACAAGGCGCAAACGCGCATCATCATAACGCCCTTGGCCTGTTAAGACATAGGCTGATTTAAGCACAGCCAAATCTATATGGCGTTGTTTTTCAAATACCCCTGCAGCCCGGTCAAATAATCCAATGGCTTCAAGGGGTTTATTTTCATCCAGTTTCAAAGCGGCCGCGCGCATATAGGAGAGCCCTGCATATCCACTTGGTGATTGTTCTGCAATAGCCACAAACTGGCGGGCGGCTTCTTGCGGATTGCCATCTGCGGCCAATTCTCCGGCTTCAACATAGGATGCAGACACAGACCGCGCGATGCGGTCATTTTTTGATTTTGCAAATTCAAGATAAGCCGCAACAAGAATAATCGCGACAATAACCCCCAATAAATAGGGGCCATATTGCTTCAAGAACTTATTATAATCATCCTTACGAAGCTCTTCTTCAACTTCATTGATAAAATCGACCACAATGGATCCTTTACGTCAAATTCACGCCTCAATAGAGTCGCTGCTATAATTTAGGACTTAACTACCGTCCATCGCGCAAAGGCGCAACCACTTAGGCCATGAACACTTGGTTAGAAAGGCTTATTTCTTAAAGCGGTACATATTGTTTTCAGATGGAAAGCTGCGAGATTTAACCTCTTGCGCATATTGTGCAGCAGCGCGGGACATGTCGCCCTTTAAATCAGCATATTTTTTAACAAATTTTGGTACGCGGTCAAACAGGCCCAACATGTCCGGCGTGACCAAGATTTGACCATCACAATTCGCAGACGCCCCGATTCCAATAGTTGGAACTGACACAGCTTTGGTCACTTTATCGGCGAGCTCTTCGGACACACCTTCGACAACCACTGCAAATGAGCCGGCCTTATCTGCAGCTATAGCGTTTTCAACAATTTGCTCTGCCACCGCCTGACTACGGCCTCTGGCGCGAAACCCGCCCAGCACATTCATGCTCTGCGGACGTAAGCCAACATGGCTCATGACAGGTATGCCCCGCTCCACGAGGTAAGAAATTGTTTCCGCCGCATAAGAGCCGCTCTCAATCTTGACAGCTTGGCAACCCGTTTCCATCATCACCCGTGATGCACTGCGAAAGGCCGTTTCAGGACTGTCTTCATAAGCACCAAAAGGGAGGTCAACCACAACAAGCGCCTTTTGCGCGCCGCGCATAACCGCTTGACCATGCATTATCATCATATCTAATGTGACGCCCACAGTGGTGGGAAGGCCGTGCACGACCATACCAACACTATCGCCGACTAATATAAGATCGCAATGTTCATCCATAATCGCAGCCGTAGGCGCATCATAGGCCGTCAGGCAAACAATCGGCTCGCCGTTTTTACGGGCCGTGATTTGCGGAGCCGTCATACGGCTTATGTAATTTTGTGCAGACATATGCGCTCTTTCGCGTTTCTATCGCCCTGTCAATAAGTCCTTAACCCCAAAAGTTAAAGCTTATAAATCGGTTAATTGTAAAGCCGGGAAGCCAAAAACAATTTTTGCAGCAGAGCGCATAAAGTTAATCTGCGCGCCCGCTTGAGGTAAAATCGCTAGCGCATGATAATCCGCTAAAGCTTTCATCTCCGCCGCGCCGTCATCACCGGACAAAGTACCATTTGCGGCGGCCTTGATAAGATAAGCGCCCGATATCACATCACCTGCCAGTTTTAAAAACGGCGCCGCAGAGGATAAGGCGTCCATTTCATCCGCCTTTAAAATAATTTCCACCGCCTCAGTTAAAACTGAAAGCCCTGTAGCCAAAGCGCCGCGCGCGGCTTCAAACTCGGCCCCTTTATCTACGGCCTTTTGGCAAATTTCATCAATAGCCCCAAGCTCAGTGATTAAAGCCTTTATCGCCTCTCCGCCGTCGCGGCGAATTTTACGGCCAATAAGGTCCATCGCCTGAATCCCGTTTGTGCCTTCATAAATCGGCGCAATACGGGCATCGCGGTAATGTTGCGCCGCGCCTGTTTCTTCAACAAATCCCATACCCCCATGAATTTGTACGCCAACAGAGGCTATCTCTACACCTATATCGGTAGAATAAGCCTTGGCTATTGGCGTCAATAACGCCTCACGGGCATGATGTAATTTGGCCATCACATCATCGGCGCAGACAGCTAAGTCACCCGCCATGGCTGTGGCCATATTAATCGCGCGTGCCGACATCAGCCGCGTCTTCATATCAATTAACATACGGCGCACATCGGGATGACCAATAATTGGATCATTTTCCTGTCCCCCCGGAACCTTTCCTTGAACGCGGTCATTGGCATAGGCCAGCGCCGCCTGAAACGCGCGGTCACCAATCGCAACCCCTTGAACGCCAACAAAAAGCCGCGCTTCATTCATCATTGTAAACATACAGGCAAGACCGCGGTTGACATCCCCAACCAGCCAGCCTGCCGCCCTGTCAAACTCCATCACGCAGGTCGGACTCGCGTGAATACCCAGCTTATGCTCAAGGCCAATGGGTTTAAATGCATTACGTCGACCAATTAATCCGTCATCATTCACAAGGAATTTTGGACATAAAAACAAAGAGATACCTCGTGATCCTTCAGGCGAATCCGGCAAGCGAGCAAGCACAAGGTGAATGATATTATCCGCACAATCATGATCTCCCCAAGTGATATAAATCTTTTGTCCCGTAATAGCATATGTTCCGTCGTCATTATCAACAGCTTTTGTACGAACAGGCCCAAGGTCAGACCCCGCTTGAGGCTCCGTTAGGCACATCGCTCCAGACCACTCTCCGGTTATCATCTTTGATAAGTATTTATCTTTTAAGTCCGGGCTTGCATGGGCCGCGATCGCTTTGGCCGCGCTAGAGGTTAACATTGGGCACAGGCCAAAAGCCATATTCGCCGCATAAAACATCTCATTTGTCGCCACACCAATGACGCTTGGAAGGCCCATTCCGCCCTGCGCTGCCGGCACAGGCAGGCTTTGCCATCCGCTTTCGACAAATGCATGATAGGCCTGTTTAAAGCCAGGAGACGCCGTAACATTCCCGTCTTTAATTTGCGCGGGGTTTTGATCCCCGTCCCAATTTATCGGAGCCAGAACATCTCCAGCAAAGGCCGCAGCGCCAGATAAAACATCCGAGATAAGTTCATGACTAACCTCTTCATGGGCCGGCTGTTCTAAAAGCGCATCAATATCCACCGCATGACGTAATAAGTAATGCATTGATTTTACGGGGCCCGCATAGCTCATGGTTACGCTCTTTTAAATATTACAACTGGACTAAGCTTTAAGCGGTTTTCAATCTATTGTCTTGCGATTTCTCATATGTTTCCATGGAATATAAAGACAAATTGCAATCAAGATAAAAGCCTCTATGCTAGGGATAATTACAAACCTTCGTCACGGCTATGACGTATGTTATAACAACGCGAACCCACTTGGCATAAAGATTTAATATGACCCTTAGATTTCCCTCCCGCAGCCTTATTTTAATAGCTTCCGCCGCACTGCTTTCTGCTTGTGGAAATAGCAATAATCAGAACGCCGTAGCTGCGCCGTCGCAAACAGCATCTTCCCCATCCGTATCAACAGCCACATCAACGACCGCAGAGGCAAGTTCCCCCGAGGACGCCCAACTAGCATTAGGCAAGAAAGCTTATGTAAAGTGCAAAGCCTGTCATACGCTCGGTGAAGGTGAGCGGCACCGCATTGGGCCAAATCTTCACGGTGTTGCGGGCGGAAAAATTGCCTCTAAAGACGGTTTTGCCTATTCAAAAGCCTTTCAAGCCAGTGACGTCATTTGGACAGACGAAAACTTAAACGCCTATCTTGAAAGGCCAAAGGATTTTATCCCCGGTAACCGCATGACCTTTGCGGGTATAAAAAAAGAGGACGAGCGGAAAGCGGTCATTGCTTATATTAAAAACTCATCGAAATAAGATATTAAAAGCGCTGCCAAAATCCAAAAAGCAGCGCTTCTTCATCAACAATATTCTCGCCCCACAGGCTTTTAAACGCGCCAATTTGCACGCCATATTTTGACCGCAACCAATAAACTGCAGAGACCTGCGCCTTAATAGATTTTGTCGGTAATACGGGATCAAAAGGGTTTCTATCGGTTCCGTTATTTTGCGTATAAAACCCCTGCCCTAAAACAAGAATTTTATCACTGAGTTGCACCCCCGCGCCCAAATCAGCACGCCATTCAAGCGGATCATTATTCAGCCGTGGCCGCACAGCAAATTGTGCATCTAAAAACCCGTTCTTTGACCCGAGTTTGATATTTCTCCCATAAAGTCCGCGAAACTCGACTGATACATTGCCTCGTCCAAAATCCCCGTCAGGGATATCTTCCCCGCCGCCGTTAACAATACCGTGGACTTCTACAGATGCGACTTGTTTATCAGACTTATAAAGGCCGTAACGAAAGCCAAGAGAAATATTCCCAAATCCGTCAAAATTTGTCTGCTCAACACCATTGTTAAAACTCACTGTTTGATATGCAAATTGGCCAATTACGGTCAAATTCGGAAGTAGCCCATATTCAGAATACAGCCCTGTTTCAAATTTTGTAAAATTAGGCGACATATCCCGGTCAAGATCAGGCCCAAATTGGCTATCTGCCCGGTCAATAATTACAGAAGAAATGATTTGGCTCTTTCCGGGGTCTAATGTCCACGCCCCTGCCCATGCGCTTGACGGTTGCGTGAATAAAATTAAGGTCGCCGCCCAAGCTAAAACACAATGAATCTTGCCCAAAACCAAATTGCTTCCCCGTAATTTGCCCATATAAATGTATATGAACCCTTACCCAAAACCGATACGGCGTATATACGGGCTAAATATGAGCAAAAAACCTTTGAAATACGCCTTCCTCGCGAGTGCAAAACCAGATGCAAAGCGAGCTTTAGCACGCTTAACCGAACGTTACGGCAATCATGATGCTGGAAACGCAGACGTTATGGTGCCCCTTGGCGGCGACGGGTTTATGCTGGAAACACTACGCCGCCATATGCCCCTCCTAAAGCGCGGACTCCCAATTTACGGCATGAACCGCGGTACAGTTGGGTTTTTAATGAATGAGTTTGATGTCGACAGCCTACCAGAGAAAATTGCCGCCGCCGAAGCGACAACCATTCACCCACTACGCATGACAGCCCAAGCTCGCGGTGGGAGCCTAACCGAGCTTGCCTTTAACGAAGTCTCGCTCTACCGCCAAACCCAGCAAGCAGCCCACATCCGTATTATCGTTGATGGGCGTACGCGGCTTGAAAAACTCGTCGCAGATGGGGTATTGCTCTCAACGCCCGTTGGATCGACTGCCTATAATCTATCGGCTCACGGCCCCGTTCTGCCGATTGGGACAGAGATTTTAGCCCTCACCCCCATAAGCGCCTTTCGGCCGCGCCGCTGGCGGGGGGCCCTATTAAAAGCTCATGCCAAAGTTATATTTGAAGTCATTGATCCGGATCGCCGCCCCGTTAATGGGGCCGCAGATAGTCAGGAAATCCGCAGTATTCACCGCATTGAAATTGAGCAAGATCTGCAAACCTCACTCACACTTTTATTTGACGCGCACCACGGGCTTGATGAAAAAATTCTTCAAGAACAATTCTCCAGTTAACCCAAGGATTATATACTTAATTATGCTGTGACCGCGCCAAAAATCCGCTTTGGCAATTATCAAGCCGTTCCATGAACCACGCAGATTCGCCCTCGTTCCACGGCAGGGATAAGGTCATTAAACGCTCAATCATACGGGCTTGGAACTGCTCGCGCGTTTGATTGTAACCCACCATTTCGAGGTCATGATAAATCACGCAAGCCGCCCGTAAAACGCGGATTTGCGCGGCATTAAGACCGGCACGCACGCCCAAGGCTTTCACACCAAACGGGCCTTTATCATGCAGCATAAGCCGCGCCTTTCCAAATGGAATAGCTGCACGCACCGAAAGGGCGTGTTCCGTAAAAGCCATTAACCCACAGCCCGCAGCGCGTATGATTAAGGACGGGGTTAAGCGTTTATTTTCATGGATACGTTTAACAAGCCCCATAAGGTCACGACTGACCCAGACCTGATCAAATAGCTCCATAGAGGCCCGCTCACGGGCACGGCTCGCTAGATCAATGGCGAGGTCAACCGGAAGCGAATGACGTTTGTTTATTTGCCACGCGGTTTCTTCACTCACAAGGGTAATGAGTTTTTCAATAATGGAGGGCGGAAGGTCATGGCGGTCAATAAAAGCCTGTTTTATCAAATCATCACTATGATAAAGGGATAATATGTTTTGTGCCGTAGTTTCCGATAGCTCTGCACCGTCATTCGCAGCCAGATTGGCTATCGCAATATTATCGCCAAGGCGAATAACATCATTGACGATACTGCCGCTAACCTTTGGCCGCAAGGCTATGGCGCGCACTTTCGCCGCTGCGCGGGACGCTAATACATCTCGTAAATCTTCATCGGTTAAAACAGGCGATTCTTTCAACACGGGTACAGCAATATTATCAATATCGGCAATAAGCTTTCGGGCAATCGGGCGGGGTAATTCGGGGGAATTACGCAAGGTCACCGCCAAAGCTCGCCGCACCATAGAGGCCGTATCCAGCATAATATGATGCAGGATTTTCAGTGCAAATTCACGCTCTTCAGGCTGTAAACCTTTGCGGATCTGGCGGCATATTTTTTGCGCCGAAGCCGCGCGTTGTTCCACCTCCGGATGACGTATGGCCAACCGAATATCATTTTCATCTATATTTTTAATCACGGCGCATCATCCTCATATCCCGTAAACTACAATCAACATAGTAAACGGAGCGTTTACAGCGCCGTAATGCTTGGAAAAATATGGGAAAAAACATGGAAAAAAAATATAGGGAAAAATGGTACCGCCTCTCAGGCTCGAACTGAGGACCTCTGGTTCCACAAACCAGCGCTCTAACCAACTGAGCTAAGGCGGCACATTTCAGATGCGCTCTTTAGCCGAAGCCCCTAAGGGCTTCAACCCTGTTTTTAAACCAATATGAGAAAATGTCGCTCATTCAAGGCCTCACGCGCAAAGCCTGAATCTTATTTATCACGTTTTAATAGAGTCCCAGCCTTGGCTACCAAGGTCTTCTTGGGCTTTAATATAATTATGCAAATCACGCGCTCGCCGCGCCGGATCGGGGTGGGTTGATAAAAGCTCCGGCTGGCGGCTCGGAGACGCCTCTGCCATTTTTTCCCATAATCTCACGGATTGATAAGCATCATAACCCGCTTTATGCATATATTTTGCACCCAAAAGATCAGATTCGCTTTCATGCTGGCGAGAATAAGGTAGCAGCACCCCAAGGGATATTCCCATACCAAGAGCGCCATTAAGCAACCGCGTATTTTGAGACGCTCTTTGGAAGCATGCCCTTTGTTGATTAGCTGGCAGGCTCCGGCAGCGTCTTTGAAGCTGCGAGCCGCCCAATATTGTACCGCCGGCAATCGCAAGCTGTCCGGCCATTTGCTGGCTGACCCGTGCGGCCGCATGGCGGCCGGTCACATGGCCGACTTCATGGCCCATAATACCCGCGATTTGGTCATCATTATCAGCAAAATCCATCATGCCTTTATAAAACCCAACCCGGTTCCCTGGTAGCACAAAAGCATTACGGGTATTTTGGTCAAATACAGCGTAATCCCAGCGCTCATTATGCTTATTCGCGCCGCGTGCAATGCGGTCCCCAATCGTTTTAAGCCGCCGTGTATAGCGCGGGTCATTAGATGTCGGCGTTTTAGATTTTACATCCGCCCATGAAGCAGCGGCCATTTGTGATAATTGTTCACCTCTAACCAAAAGCAGTTGCGAGCGGCCTGTCTCCGGATTGGTTGAACATCCCGGTAAACCTGCCCCGGCCGTCAACAAGCCGCCTGCAGCAAGGCCTTGGACTAATCGGCGGCGTTCCACTATTTTTTGGGTTTCCGCATCATGACTTTCGTCTGTATCATGACATCCGCACATATAAATCTCCTCATTACGCCGTAATTCTTTTTAACTATAAATGATTTTCACCTATTTTGACAGAGGGAGGCTGTCATTTTCGTTATCAAGACGTTGTGAAGCGAATATCATCGTTCAAAGCCCTTATCACAAGATTATGAGCGCCCTTATATCTTGCCCCCAAAGCCGCTTTATACTACCTCGTCGCCATAATGGGTGCGTTACAAATAAACGCTCAAAAATGAGATAGACCTATGGCCATATTTGATCCCGTCATTGCCGCGCAAACGCCTGCCGCAGATTTTACCATTGAGCAGCGCTGGGAGCAATATACGGATGATGAACATGCGGTTTGGCGCACGCTTTATGATCGCCAGATTAAAATTCTTGCTGATCATGCGGTACCTGAATTTTATACAGGGCTTCAATCCTTAAATCTCAATGATGGGGGCGTGCCTGATCTGCGGCGGATTAATGAGCGGCTTATGGATATGACCGGATGGGAAGTGGTGGCTGTGCCTGAACTGGTGCCTGAAGAGATATTTTTTGAACATCTCGCCAATCGCCGCTTTCCGGCGGGGCGGTTTATACGCCGCCGCGAGCAGCTTGATTACATAGAGGAACCGGATATTTTCCATGATGTGTTCGGCCATGTCCCCATGCTCGCCCAGCAAAAATTTGCAGATTACATGGAAGCTTACGGCAAAGGCGGCCTGAAGGCGATGAAACATGGGCGGCTTAAAAACCTCGCTCGTATTTATTGGTTCACCGTTGAATATGGCCTGATGAAAAGCGATGACGGATTTAAGCTTTACGGCGCGGGCATGTCCTCATCTTTTACAGAAAGCAAATTCAGCGTGTTATCAGACTCCCCGCACCGCTTAAGATTTGATCTTGAGCGCGTTATGCAGACCACTTACCGTAATGATGATCTGCAAAAGGTTTATTTTGTCATCGAATCTTTCGACGAGCTTTTTGACACCACGAAACGTGATTTTGTGCCGATCTATCAAGCCCTCGACGCGGAGGAGCATAGCTATGACCCGCTCGATATTCTCCCAAGCGACACGGTTTATACGCGCGGCACCCAAAGCTATGTTAGTGATAGTATCGTGAGCGCCAGAACGGGATAATTACTCGCGCTGGAACGGATAGAAATCCGCGCCGAGTTTCATAAGCTGCGTAAGTTCATCAAGGGCCGTAAAGCTCTCAGTCATCAAAGACGGATCGCGCAAGTCTTGCGGGGATAAATCCTCGCGGTAATGGGTATTGACCCATGTGGTGAGAACCTCATGGGTGTCTTCGGTGAATTTCATTTCAGGTTTTGTCTGCCCCCATTCGTCTTTCGATAATGTCACCCGCAGCCGCAAACAGGCGGGGCCGCCGCCGTTTCGCATGCTTTGGCGCACATCCACATAGATCACTTCACCAATCGGGCCATTACCCAGCGTTAAAGCTTCGCAATAACGTGCTGTGCTTTGCGTTTCTTTAGTTTCCATCGGCGCAATCAGGCTCAATCGGTCTTGGCCGGGGAATTTCACCAACATGGAATTAAACAAATAAGATTTAATCGCGTCTTTTAACGGTACATCCTTACGCGGCACCTGCACGAATATAGGGTCAAATAAACCCTTTGCCGCGCGCCTTATATCCGTCTGCATCTGCGCCGTATCGGCAAAGGCGTCTTCATGATAAAATAGAGTTTCCAAGGCCCCCACGCAAACCACGTCATTATGAAAAGCCCCCGCTTCAATGGCTGTAGAGCTTTGCTGCGCGAAGACAATATGATCGGGATGAAGCTTATGGTTTTGCGACATCACCTCGAAGGCTTGCCGGGTTTGACGGGCCGGAAATTTCGTGTCTTGCCCCGAAAATCCGCCGCGGCCATAGACGAAAAGCTCGACCCCCTGCGTCCCGCGGCCCTTCGTCTTATCATGGCCGCAGAGCCGGACATGGTTCGCCGCCCCTTCATCCGCCATCACGCTTTGCAGCGGTAGCGGCGCGTGAACCTGCGCAAATGGAAAAGCCGCCGCAAGTGATCTTTGGGTTTGCTCCCCTTCCAATGAACGGTGGAGCATGGTCGATAAATTTGCGGGCGTCATATGGAGCCGTCCATCTGCGCAATCCGGTGACGGACTTATGGTCGCCGCATTGGCACACCACATGGGCGAAGCGGACAGCAGGTTTTTCATAATCTGCGGCGCTTGCGTCCAGCCTTGCTCCCAGAGCTGCGCGTCAGCTCCCGTAAAGCCTAAGTCCCGCAAAAACGGTAAAAACGGGCGCTGGTGAGGCGGTAGCCAGCCTTGCCATAACCCCTTACCCGACATATGAGCCATTTTTGATAGGCCCTGAAGCGCGCCTGCGCGGGGATGAGACGTTAAACCCGCATGAGTTGCGGATGCCAAATTCCCATCCGATAAGCCGCCATAATTATGGGTCGGCCCCATAAGGCCATCAAAATTAGCCTCGCGGTACAGCATTATTTAGGCCCAGCCAGAGGGATAAATTCTGGCTGTTCTGCCACTTGGGAGGCCATAGGCCAGGCGCAAAAATCTGCCGCATAATAAGCACCGGGATTATGATTGCCCGACATGCCCGGCCCGCCAAAGGGCAGAAAACTCGCCGCTCCCGTTGTTGGACGGTTAAAATTAACAACCCCCGCCCGAACACGTTGGCGGAAATTATCCCACAAGGATTTATCATCCGATATAAGCCCCGCCGCCAAACCATAGCGCGTATTATTGGCTTGAGTTATAGCCGCGTTCCAATCATCAACGCGGATGAGTTGTAACACGGGGCCAAAGATTTCCGCATCGGGCACATCACATCCCGTCACATCGATAAGGCTTGGCCGCAAAAAAGCCGCCCCCTGCGCCGCATCAATCTCGGGCGAAATAAGGGCCTTACCCCCTTTCCTAATTAATCCGTCAACCGCTTTCATAACATGGCCTGCGACATCGCCGCTAACAACAGGGCCGATATTGGCGGTTTTGCTCTGCCATGGCCCAACATTAAGAGCGCTAATCTGCGATTTCAGCTCAGTAATAATCGCCTCGCCTTTGGGCCCGTTTGGAATAATCAGGCGGCGGCTACAGCTACAGCGCTGCCCAGAGGTGATAAAAGCCGATTGCACGACAAGGCTCACCGCTTCTTTAATCCGCACCGTATCCCAGATAACCAACGGATTATTTCCGCCCATTTCAAGGGCCAAAATAATATTTGGCCGACCGCCAAAATGTTTATGTATAAACGCACCAGTATTAGGCGAGCCCGTAAATAATAATCCATCCAAATTAGGATCGTCTAAAATCGCCGCGCCTACATCGCGCGCGCCCTGCACAAGATTAACAACGCCCGCCGGAAAGCCCGCCTGTGCATAAAGCCGCATCAGCAATTCACCCACAGCCGGCGTTTGCTCGCTGGGTTTAAACACAACTGTATTTCCTGCGATCAAAGACGGAATAATCTGCCCATTCGGTAAATGAGCCGGAAAGTTATAGGGCCCCAAAACGGCCATTACGCCGTGGGCGCGGTGATGAAGTTCCGCTCGCCCAAAGGCGACGTCTTTATGATTTTCCCCTGTGCGGTCTAAGTAACTATCATGGGATATATCGACCTTAGCCGATAAGGCTCCTGCCTCGCCATTCGCATCCCAAAACAGCTTTCCAGTTTCCCGCGAAATCATCTCCGCCATATCTGCACGGTGTTTAATCGCCAGATCTTTGAAGCGCAAAGCACAGGCCATGCGCGCCTCCAGCGGGGTTAAAGACCATGCAGGGAACGCCTCATGCGCCGCTTCAAAGGCCGCTTTAACCTGCGCCCCCGAGGCCGCTGCACCCTCCCATAAAACACTTTCATCCGATGGGTTGACGCTATTGAAACCATCCGCTTTACCGCCGAGCCATTCGCCGCCAATGAAAACCTGTCCTGTCAGTGATAGGGTCATAATTCACAAATCCGTATAATATGATTATCCGACACATTTAAGTGCTCAAACACATCCCGCGCGATAACGATATCGCTGCCTGATTTTTCAAACGGGACAATAACTGCGCGAAAATCTTTTAATCTATCGTTAGAAATCAGTGCCTTACGCCCTGTTTCTGAAATTTTGTCTTTGGCAATAACCTTGGCATGGCGTGAGGTTTTTATGGTTTCAAGATCATGACGCGGACAGCTCATGGACGGGCCAGCATCGAAAATATCCACCACACCGTCAAAGCGAAACCCTTCATTTTCCAGTAATTTGCGCGCGCCCTTACCTTCTGGGTGGGTCTGGGCAATCACCGCTTTCGCGCTATCGGGCAAAAGCTCTACATAGATCGGATGTTTTGGCATTAGGTCGATTATAAATTGATTGTCTTGGGAGGCCGAGATTTGATCGGCTTCTTTGAAATCCATTTGGAAAAATTTACGGCCAATGGCCTCCCAAAACGGCGCAGTACCGTCCGGGTCTATATGACCCCGCAGCTCTGAGATGACTTGATCGCCAAAACGCTCCGGCTCAGTCGCCATAAGCATATAACGGGATTGGGAAATAAGCCGCCCCGCACCTCCGCCCCGTGCATCCGCCGAGACAAACAACGAGCCCACTTCGGTGGAGCCAACATAATCATTGACCATAATCAACACATCCATATCAAAACGCCGCGCCACAACATTTGAGTTTTGTGCAATTTTTAAAATGCGGAAATTAAAAAACGGGTCTTTCACCCCGATCATGGCTTTAACCGCGCTCATACCGACAACTTTACCTGTTGTCATATCTTCGAGCATTAACAGATAGATATCGTCCGCATCACGCTCAGCCGTTGATGCGAATGTCGTGATGGAGCGCTCAAGGCGGGCCAAAAGCGCCTCTTGTGAAACAGCCAAAGAGGTAAAGCCCGGCCCCGCCTGCTGGGCGAGGTTTAAAAGCGCGGAGCCATCACCAGCATTGGCCGGCCGAACAATTAACATGATTTGTCTTCTCTATGATCTTGCATTGCCATCGCTTTAACATTTTTGGCGTTAAATTCGCCCGAGGCAATTTTCATCAAAATAAGCGCAGAAAGCTGCGCACGTTCCGTCAGGCTATCTATCAGCATAAATTCTTCGTCCGAATGAATCCGCCCGCCGCGAACGCCGAGCGTATCTACATTCGGGCAGCCAGACGCCCAAAGATTATTCCCTTCGCATACGCCCCCGCTCGGGGCCCATAGAATCGATTGCCCCAGAGCTGCGCCCGCTGCTTTGACCCACTCAAAAACTTGACGGTTCGCAGGGGCCATAGGTTTGGGCGGGCGGGTAAATTTACCTTCAAGCCGCGCGGTAAAGCCGTCCCGCCCGTTCACATGATCGACAATGTCATTAAGACGCGATAACACCCAGGGCATGTCATCGGTTTCTTTAACCCGGACATTAAAGCGGCCAATGGACAAATCAGGCACGATATTCGTCGCCCCGCCGCCGTCAATTTTTGATAAATTAAAAGTCACACCCTCCCTTTTGCCATTAAGCTTTTCGAGCATAAGGGCGGCTTCGGCCATAGCGTTCATGGCGTTACGCCCCAAATGATGCTCTCGCCCGGCATGAGCGGCTTTGCCCGTAATGATAAAGGTGAAATTCCCGCTCCCCTTACGCGCGCCTGCCAAAGAGCCATCCGCCAAAGCGGGCTCATAAGTCAGGCCCAGATCAGATTTTCGGCCTAATTCTGCAAGCGGCACTGCAGAGCCCGGCGAGCCAATTTCCTCATCAGGGCTCAGGAGAATATTATATCCGACTTGGCTTGAAAGCTCATAAGTTTCAAAGGCTTTCAGGGCTTCGAGCATGACTAATATACCGCCCTTCATATCTGCCGTTCCGGGGCCATTTAGAGTATTATCATCCAGAAAAACAGGGGCTTGAAAATGGCTATCTTTAGGGAATACCGTGTCATAATGGCCTGTTAAAACTAGCTGAATAGGGGCTTCGGGCCGCACTGTAACCAAGAGAGAGGGTTCATAAGTCACGGTCTCGCTTTGGCCTTTATTAGAAATAAACTCACCAGGCGGCAGAGCAATATCTTGTTGCTTTGCAGGCAGGGCCGTGAAAGCTGTGCTTAACAATCTGCGCATAGCCACAAGGCCTTCACGGTTTTTACTGCCCGAATTTTGCCGTGACCAGAGCTGAACGGTCTCAACCATAGCGTCCTTATGCGCAATGACCGCATTAAGGATAGCCCGCTCTTTCGGCGTAATATCTAAACCATCGAAAAAAGTAATCTGAGGAGTCGTTTCTGCCATAGCACTAGCTAATAGATTTTTACCTAAGTCACAATGTAAAGCTTAGCAATATTCTTGCCGTTTTCACGTCTTTATTAGAATAGTCTCGCAGGCTTTATAAAATACGACCTCGCCAACCGAAACCCATCCATAAAAAAACGCTCGGCGAGCCGAGCGTTTAGAAAATAATAGCTTTAAGTTGGGGCTAGTTAATAACGCCGCCAGTTTCGCTGAGCTGAATAAGAACTTCAGTTCGGCGGTTTAGCTGTTCTTTAACACCATCACCTGTGTCAACAAATGGCTGTGTTTCGCCTTGACCTTCAGATGTGATAATATCGCCATTAATCCCTTGACGAACAAGCTCGTCACGAGCGTCTTTAGCACGGCGCTTAGACAAGTTGAGGTTATAAGCCGCAGATCCTGATGTATCAGTGTGGCCAACAACGCGAATGTTATCAACATTACAGAAATCACCAACATCTAGGATACGGTTAATTGTGGCGCGTGTCTCGGCAGACTGGCCTTTATTAAACTCATAATAAATGATCTCTTGACGGTATTGATTACCACAAAGTGATGCAACCGTTTGGCCTGAACGTGTTTGAACGGGGCAAGATGCTTGCTCATAAGCCAAGGAGCCATCCCAACATGTAACTGTTGGACGTGTTGGACAAGAGGCCGTATCGGCCGCAGTCGATCCATCCCAACACTGAACTTCTGGGGCTGGACGAGCCGGACAGCGCGATGCACTCGGAGCTGTCGATCCATCCCAACATGTATATTCAGGTGGCGGTGGCGGTGGGGGCGGAGGTGGAGGCGGTGTTGGCGCACCGAAACGGTAACGGAAACCTGTCATAAGGCTGTGAGCCACGACACTGTCAAGTTCTGCAGAAATCGGTGACGATCCCGTAGCAACGCCGCTTTGGAAGTTTGTGCCTGTACCATCAAGGTCAACCGAGCCCGCATCAAGATAACGATATTGCGTATCCCATGTCAGGTTTTCTGTCACAGCAAACCCCAAACCCGCGATGAGTTGCCATGCTAAGCTTCCGCCATCATCTCTGATATCACAAGACCCAAAACTACATGCAGGATTATCACCTAACAGAGATAAATTACCAGTTGTATTAACAACATCATGTGCGATTAAAGACGTGCCAACTTCAGCAAAACCAATACCCGCACCGACGTAAGGCTTAAAGACGCCAAAATCATTGAAATCATAAAGCGCATTCAGCATGATTGTATTAGTACGGACACTTGCAATAGTCGAAGGGTTCTGCCCAATATCACCTAAATCTGTAAATAATGAAGCAAAATCAGCTTCAAGGCGCCAGTTATTGCCAAAATCGTAACCAGCCCCAGCAGAAAATGCGGCATTACCTTCACTTTCAACATCCCCAACAATGTCACCACTAATGTCAGCATCGCCATGAATACCATAACCAAACTGGCCGCGGACATACCAACCTTCGTCATCTGCAGCAGCAAAAGACGGAACAGCCATTATCGCTGTCATTGCGACAGCACAGAGAAGCTTATGCTTCATATTATTTTCCTCCAAAATGGTTTTAAACCAAGAGCAATTAAAGGCGTTATACCCAATGTAACAGCGTGTATAACGCTCTACGAGCTCACACGTTGCATTCCTGCTACACTAATCAGTTCATTAAATAAAGGTTATTTTTTCCAATTAATTATGATTTTTGAGATATTTGGACCAAAGCGTTGCACATATGTACCACTTTGAAAAATACGATTAATTCAAATCAAACCATAAATCATGTTGTAGAAAAGTGGTGAGCCCGCACGGACTTGAACCGTGGACATCCTCATTAAAAGTGAGGCGCTCTACCAACTGAGCTACGGGCTCCCCTTAAGGAGCGCCGTAATTAGTGCGCCCATTACGCGGCGTCAAGCGCAAAAGTGCAGCCCTCGCAGAAAAATTTATCCGAGGTCTTTTACCGTGATTCTACCATCACATAGCGCAATTACCGCTTTTATTTTGTGCCGCCATACCAATCTTTACGAAAGCCTCCGGCAAATTCATTAAACTGCCCTCCCGCAATAGCCGCGCGCATGCGCTGCATGAGGTTTTGATAATAGGCCGTATTATGCCAGCTTAATATCATTGAGGCGAGAAATTCGTTACATCGCACAAGATGATGCACATAGGCTTTAGAATAGTTCTGGCTCGCGGGGCAATCAATCGACGAATCAAGCGGGGTTTCATCCTCCGCATAAATCGCCTTTTTAATGTTATAAGGGCCTTTATCCGTCCAAACCTGTCCGTGGCGGCCCGAGCGGGTCGGAATCACGCAATCAAACATATCCACCCCGCGTGCCACACTTTCAACGAGGTCAATGGGTTTACCAACCCCCATAAGGTAACGCGGGCGGTCTTTGGGGAGGTGCGGCAAGGTATAATCTAAAACCTCGCACATCATCTCATGGCCTTCCCCCACGGCCAAGCCGCCGATAGCAAAGCCGCCGTAACCGCCCGCCGTCATTTCAGCCACACTCGCCTCGGCGCTTTGGCGGCGAAGCTCTGGAAATGTCGAGCCTTGTACAATGGCAAAAAGAGTTTGATCCGCCCGCTCTCCAAAGGCGCCGAGTGATCTTTGCCCCCAACGCAAAGATAACTCCATAGAGGCTTTCGCCTCTTCAAATGTTGAGGGAAAATTCGTACATTCATCCAGCTGCATAGAAATATCCGCGCCAATACAATCCGCTTGAATTTCAATGGAGCGCTCAGGGGAAAGCATATGTTTCGAGCCGTCCAAATGGGACTGAAACGTCACCCCCTCTTCGGTCATTTTACGCAGCTTTGAGAGGGACCAGACTTGAAATCCACCGGAATCCGTTAATATCGGCCCGCTCCAACCGCCAAATTTATGCAGCCCGCCAAGACGCTTCATCCGCTCCGGCCCTGGGCGCAGCATAAGGTGATAGGTATTTCCCAAAATAATATCGGCCCCGGCTTGCCGCACTTGATCCATATAAACAGCCTTCACCGTTCCGGCTGTGCCGACAGGCATAAAGGCGGGCGTGCGAATATCCCCGCGCAGCGTTTTTAAAACGCCCGTCCGCGCAAGGCCGTCGGTCGCCGCAATATCAAAAGGAAATTTTGCCATTTCACTCTGCCTTCCAAAGCAAGCTGCTATCACCGTAGGAATAAAAACGATAGCCAGATTTGACCGCATAATTATAGGCGGCGCACATCTCTTTATGGCCGGCTAATGCACAAACAAGCATAAATAGTGTTGATTTCGGCAAATGGAAATTGGTCATAAGCCCGTCGATAATTTGAAATTCATAGCCGGGCTTGATGAAAATATCGGTCTCACCGTTTTGCGCGGTTAGCCGTCCGGTCTTCGCCGCGCTTTCAAGCGCCCGAAGCGCCGTTGTCCCGACAGCGATAATACGGCGGCCCTCGGCTTTGGCGGTGTTAATACGCGCGGCCAGATCATCACTTATCACCCGCCATTCACTATGCATGATATGATCGTCAGTATTCTCTGTTTTCACCGGCAGGAATGTTCCCGCCCCCACATGTAAGGTCAGCTTTTCAAAACCAATGCCTTTGGCCTCGAGGGCCGTAATAAGCTCCGGCGTGAAATGTAGCCCCGCCGTCGGCGCCGCGACAGACCCCGCCTCGTCCGCGTAAACCGTTTGATAATCCGATTTATCTGCGGCATCGGCGGCGCGTTTGCGGGCAATATAGGGCGGAAGCGGCGCAGCGCCCGTCGCCGCAATGGCGTCGTTTAACGCCTGCCCGCTTTGCGAAAACTGTAACCTAACTTGTCCTTCATGAGGGTTTGATAGCGCCTGCGCGGATAAATCATCACTGAAATAAAGGCGGTCCCCTTCCCGCAATCTTTTGGCCGGACGGATAAAGGTTTGCCAGATATCTCCCGCCTCTCGGTGGAGCAAATTGACATCAATCGTCACATCACCGCCGCCGCCCACGGGCCGCGCGGGGCGAATACCCGTCAAAGCCGCGTGGATAACCTTTGTGTCATTAACAACTAACACGTCGCCGCGGCGCAGCAAATTGGATAAATCAAAGACCTGATGATCTGATAGCTTTCCGGCTTTAACCTGTAGTAATTTCGCATGATCGCGCGGCGCGCAAGGCCGCAGGGCAATGGCGCTATCGGGCAGGTCGAAATCAAAAAGAGAAATATCCATGAGGGGCTTACGGGCGCATTAAAAAGGGCCTGAAAATCAGGCCCAAATTAAACTATGACATGACCGCTTTTACGATCTTGCCCGGATAGCGCGGCGGCTCACCTTTCGGTAGCGCGTCCACATGTTCCATACCGCTTTCAACAGCGCCCCAAACAGAATATTGTCCATCCAAAAAGCCCGAGTCATCAAGACATATAAAAAATTGGCTGCTCGCAGAATTTGGGTTTTGTGACCGTGCCATAGAACATACGCCGCGCACATGGGGTTCTTGCGAAAATTCTGCTGGAATTTGCGCATCCGCCCCGCCCATGCCGCTACCGTTCGGGCAGCCGCCTTGAGCCATAAATCCGTCAATTACTCGGTGAAACGTCAACCCATCATAAAAACCTTCGCCGACAAGGCGGGAGATTTGCGCGCAATGGGCCGGCGCCAAATCCGGACGCATCTTGATAACAATATCACCAGTTTCGCCGGATTGTGTATCCACTGTGAGTGTCAGTGTATCAGTCATAGTAAGTCCTATCTTTATATCTAATTATGGAGTTTCAATTTGTGTCGGGATTTCGATATTGCAGATATCTTTATAGGTCCCATCTTGTTTTTTTTGCGTCTCTATAAAGCGTTTGAAATCTGCCCCTTGAGTTTTCAATATTTTAATTTTGGGTTGCTCATCATCTGGGAGATCCGCAGCCAAACGAACACGCTTCATTTTATCGGGTACAAAGCCTTCATTTTCGCCGTTAACGCCGACTTTAATACTATCAATGACCTCAACCCCCATAACGGCACGCCCCCAAATAGAATATTGGGTGTTTAAGCTTTGTGCATCAGCGCCCCGCGCCGTTCGCATTAAGAAGAACTGGCTATTACCACTGTTAATATTACTCGACCTGGCCATCGAGGTAACACCGCGGCAATGAACACCACTGGCAGCAACTTTGCCATCTTTCGTCACCCATGCTTGCGCCGCAGGATGGGTAACAACCGGCAGCGCTTTGTAAAATCCGCCGCCCAATAGCCCAAGCTCTGGCAAGGACGGATTGACGTCGCGTTTCTGAATAATGTCAACGGGAATTTTATTCACATCGCGGCGGAATGTAAATTCTGCTGGAATATCCGGCAAGTCAGAATCTCCCCGTCCCGTTCCAGTCGGGTCGCCCGTTTGGTTCATAAACCCGTTTATAACGCGGTGAAAGACAATCCCGTCATAAAACCCACGGCGGACTAGTGTCTTGATTTGCTCCACATGTTTCGGAGCTATTTCAGGATATAGTTCCACGCCGATTTGGCCGTAATCCGTGTCAATCAGCATGAGGTTTTCAGCATCAACAGTACGCCATGCAGACGGCGGGGCATCAAAATCAGACGCAGCGCCAACTTGCGCCGCAGCCGCCATTGAACCAAAATAGAGGCACCCAATAGCCGACGCTAAACACTTTTTAATCATACCAAGACCTTAAATTATAAAAAGCTAAGTTTAATTATTTACTCTGACAGGAATTTGAATATCGCAAATATCAGGATAACCACCTGCATCATTTTTTTGCGAGTCTAAAAACCGCTTAAAATCTGCGCCGCGCGTTTTCAGCACTTTTACAACGGGGCGAGCTTCTTCGGGCCAATCCGCCGCCAAAGTGACGCGGTTCATCTTATCCGGCTCAAACCCGCTATCTTGCCCTGCGGTACCCACTTTAAAGCTTTCAATAAATTCATGGCCAAAGACCGTATTGCCCCAGATCGAATATTGATTATCAAGCCAAGCCGCCGTTCCTCGCATGAGGAAAAACTGGCTATTGGCACTATTTGGGTCTGCGGTACGCGCCATAGAAGTGACCCCCTTACAATGGAGTCCATTGGCTTCCACCTTGCCGTCTTCACTCACCGCAGCTTGCGCCGCAGCTTGGCTTGCAACGGGGAGGCCTTTATAAAATCCAACGCCGACTTCACCGGCTTGTGGATCACGCGGATTAACGGGCCGCGCCGCAATAATTGTTACCGGCATGCTATCTGTGGCTCGTCGGAAATTAAACTCCCCCGCAATATCAGGCAAATCGGAATCCCCGCTTCCTGTTCCGGTAGGATCTCCGGTTTGGTTCATAAAGCCGTCAATCACCCGGTGAAATAAAAGCCCGTCATAAAATTTACGACGAATAAGGGTCTTAATGCGCTTCACATGAATAGGCGCGAGTTCTGGGTAAAGCTCAATACCAATACGGCCATAATCTGTGTCAATCAGCATGAGGTTCTCAGCATCAACAGTCCGCCAAGCTTGCTCTTGTGCAAAGAAACCGTCGTCAACAGTGACAGTTTCCGTAATTTGCGGAACCGGCGTTTCCGGAGATGAACAAGCTAAAAGCGCCAAAAATGACGCTGTAAAACAGAGAGGCCGCCAAATAGACATTATGTAAATTTATCCTTTAATCTTATTTCAACTTCAGGGGTTACAAACTGGGCAATATCACCACCAAGCCGCGCGATTTCTTTGACGAGGCGAGAGGCAATCGTTTGAAACTGCGGATCGGACATAAGGAACACGGTTTCTATTTCAGGGTTAAGCCGATCATTCATACCAGCCATTTGAAACTCATATTCAAAATCAGAGACCGCCCGAAGGCCGCGTATAATAACACTCGCGCCGACAGATTCAACAAAATGTATCAGTAAGCCTTCAAAGGGGCGGACAACAACTTCAATTTTTTCCCGTAGTGGGGCCACGGCCATCTCAACCATTTCAACCCGTTCATCGAGGGAAAATAACGGGTTCTTAGAACGGTTAATTGCCACCCCAATGATAAGTTTATCGCAAAGCTTACTTGCCCGTTTAATAATATCCAAATGACCCAAAGTCATCGGATCAAAGGTGCCAGGATAAAGCGCTGTTCTTTTAATGGTCATATTGCGCTTATAACGGGCTGGCTGCGGATTTCTAGGGCTAAATGCGCCGCCGTTAAACCTTTGAACCTAGCTTATCCACCGCTGCATTTAAAGGCGGCGCGCATCTGCCGTAAATCTTGCCAGATAGGCGCGTTCATATCTTTCGGGGAAGCCGTAAAAATAACGGCTTTCTTTCCTAAAGACGAACAGGGTTTAATCTCGGCTTTCATATTCAAGGTAATTTGGTCATTGGCGACAAAGCCGTCAAAAACACGGGCTGTTATTTCAATTTTACGAGGCAAATCAGCTGTGCTTAGGATTGATGTCTCTAAGGTAACTTTTGATTGATGGGCCGTTTTATCTCCGTCCCTATCTACAATATCCGCGAGTCCTGTGAAATAATCTTCAAGATCAGAAGTAAAATCTCCGGCCTTTAACACGTGCCCCGCATCAAGCCACCAGACAAAGCCGTAGCTCCAATAATCCGGCGCACCGCCCGTAAACATGCCCGGCGAAAATCGTAAATCCTGATAGCCCTTCACACTCATTTGCGGCGCAAAACCTAGAGGCAGAGCCACAGCCTCAGAGCGCCAACCCTCAAGTTCGGGAAAAACATAAGGCGGCGTAAAACCACGGGGCTGTGCATTAACTTGACGATCTGCCGTCTTAACCTGCTGCGCCGTTTGCACAGCTTCATTCAGGGGCTTTGCATCAGGGGCGCTACAGCTTAGCGCCGCAAATAGGGACAAGGAGATGCCGCCAAAAAACACCCCTCGCCGCCCCATTGAGCGCAGAAATAGAATCAAAGACTTAGGAGGCATCACTTCCGCCTTTATTGCCGCCTTCACTTCCACTGGCCTTAGCCGCACTATCCGCCGCGCCTTCCCCCTCAGCGGGCTCCGCATCAGTCTCTTCAATACGGCCAACAGAGACAACTTTTTCACTCTCACGAGTCCGCAGCACCCAAACCCCTTTGGCGGAGCGTTGACTAATTGATATATTGCGCACCGGGGTTCGTATAAGCTGCCCGCCGTCTGTTACGAGCATGATTTGATTATCATCTTCGACAATAAAACTCCGCACCAGCATTGCCGGTAATGCTTTTTTGCCGCGGTCTAAAATCTGCGCGACCATGCCCTTGCCGCCGCGGTTTTTACAAGCGTAACGATAAGACGAGGTTCGCTTGCCAAGGCCGTCATCGGCAATGGTCAGAACAAACTCCTCCCGCGCGGATAAGAAGGCATAACGCTCATCGGACAATAGCGTATCCGTTTCTTCATCGGCGGTTTCCGTCTCAACCACATCACCGAGCGCGCGGCGCTCCGCCGTGGAGCGTTTAATAAAGGCCATACGCTCATCTTGGGAAAGATCAACATGGCGCAAGATCGCCATAGAAATAACCTCATCTCCATCCGCAAGGCGAATGCCGCGCACGCCCGTTGACGCCCGCGAGTTAAAGCGCCGCACATCGGTGACGCGGAAGCGAATGGTTTTACCCATCGCAGTGCTGAGTAATATATCGTGGTCTTCGCTAACAACGCGCACATCAACAATGCCGTCGCCCTCATCGGGCTTCATGGCGATTTTACCGTTACGGTTCACCCGCGTGAAATCAGCCAAGGAGTTTCGCCGCACACCGCCGGAACGGGCGGCGAACATGATATCGAGGTCTTTCCAGCTCTCTTCATCCTCTGGCATAGCCATGATGGAATTAACTTGTTCGTCTTGCTGGAGCGGGAGCAGATTCACCAGCGCTTTACCGCGCGTATTCGGCCCCCCAAGCGGCAGTTTCCAGACCTTTAGTTTATAACACATCCCCGTTGAAGAGAAGAACAGCACCGGCGTATGGGTTGTCGCAACGAAGACATTTGTGATATAATCCTCATCTTTCATCGACATGCCAGAGCGGCCCTTACCGCCGCGGCGCTGCGCGCGGTAAGTATCAAGCGCCGTACGTTTCACATAACCACTAGCAGTCACCGTCACGACCATATCTTCGACGGCAATTAAGTCTTCATCGTCAAAATCCATGCCGCCTTCGACAAAGATAGAGCGGCGCGGCACGGCAAATTTTTCTTTAATCTCGGAGAGCTCATCATTGATGAGGGTTCGCACGCGGTCCCGCGATGATAAGATATCAAGAAGGTCTGTAATCTTCGCCGCAAGCTTTTCTGCTTCTTCGGTGATTTCGTCCATGCCGAGCGCTGTGAGCTTGAGCAGGCGTAAATCAAGAATAGCTTTCGCCTGTTCTTCGGTTAGCTGTATCGTGCCGTCGTCCAAAAGCTTAGAGCGCGGATCGGCAATAAGCTTAATCAGCGGCCCCATATCTTGGGCGGGCCAGTTTTTCGCAATCAATCGCTCCCGCGCTTCTTTGGGATTGGCTGAGGTACGGATAATTTTGATAATCTCGTCAATATTGGCCACAGCTGTCGCAAGGCCGACCAAAATATGGGCGCGGTCACGGGCTTTGGATAGATCAAATTTCGTCCGCCGCGCAATCACTTCTTCGCGGAAGGCGAGGAAGGCTTCGATCATTTGGCGCAGATTCATCTGCTCCGGCTTGCCCCCGTTGAGCGCGAGCATATTGGAGCTAAAGTTTTGCTGGAGCTGCGAGAAACGGAACAGCTGATTAAGCACCACATCAGGGACCGCGTCCCGCTTCAGCTCTATCACCACGCGCATACCATTACGGTCAGACTCATCGCGAAGATCGGAAATGCCTTCAATCCGCTTATCACGCACCATATCGGCAATCTTCTTAATCATAGAGGCTTTATTGACCTGATAAGGAATTTCCGTGACGATGATCGCCATACGGTCTTTGCGGATTTCCTCTATCGCCGTTTGCGCCCGCATAATAATTGAACCCTTGCCCGTCAGCACAGAGGATTTAGAGCCGCTATAGCCCATGATCTGCGCACCTGTTGGGAAGTCCGGCCCCGGCACGAGCTGTAAAATGTCTTCATCACTTAGATTACCGTCATGGAGCAAGGCCATGGCTGCATCGCAGACCTCACCCAAATTATGGGGCGGAATATTCGTCGCCATACCGACCGCAATACCGCCGGCCCCATTGACAAGGATATTCGGATAGCGCGCCGGAAGCACCACAGGCTCGCTCTCGGAGGCGTCATAATTATCTTGATAATTCACCGTATTTTTTTCGATATCCGCCAACAGGCTCGCAGCAGGGCGGTCCATCCGCACTTCGGTGTATCGCATTGCCGCCGGCGGGTCGCCGTCCACAGAGCCAAAATTACCTTGCCCGTCCAGCAGTGGCAAGCTCATAGAGAAATCCTGCGCCATACGCACAAGCGCGTCATAAACCGCACTATCGCCGTGGGGGTGATATTTACCAATCACATCGCCGACAACGCGGGCAGATTTTTTATAAGGCTTTTCGCGGGTAAAGCCGTTTTCATGCATGGAGTAAAGAATACGGCGGTGAACCGGTTTCAGGCCGTCGCGCACATCGGGGATGGCGCGGCTAACGATGACGCTCATGGCGTAATCAAGATAAGACCGCTTCATCTCATCTTCGATATTTATCGGCGAGACCCCTTCCGGCAGGCTTTGCGGCCCGCTTGGATTTTGCTCATCTTCGGGCGTTTCAACATCGTCGCTCATCTAAGGCTTTCTCTTTTATCGTCCCCTGTTTCCGATTCGACGCAGAAACATAGCCAAAGCTAGCATTTTCATAAGCCCGCCGCAAACTTTTGCGTTAGGATTATTACGCCGTTAATGTTATGACGATCTTAGATTTAAAGCGCCCATGGAGTCGATTACATGTCCCGATTACCCCTTTCCCGTTCTGCCCTTTTCTTTTCTTCTTTATGTGTAGCTACACTTACGGCCTGCGCGCCCACATCCACACCCAGCGCCGCTGCGCCGAAAGCGAATGCCCAGCAAGCAAGCAATGACGCCCCTCAGGCCGCGCCGAGCTTTGATAGTGCAAATGCCATCAGCCTGACCCTACCGATCATACAGGCCGACCGCACCGTGATTGGGCAGCTTATTTTAAAAGAAGCCCCCGGCGGGGTGATCGCCCGCGTCACCGCCAGCGAAATACCGATTGGTTGGCACGGCATGCATTTCCACGTTAAAGCCGATTGCGGCGATACGGCGTTTAAAAACTCCGGCGGCCATATTAACCCAAGCGGTAAGGAACATGGCCTTCGCAACCCAAACGGGCCGGATAATGCGGACCTACCCAATATCTATGCGGATGAAGAAGGATTTATCGACGCCGAAGTCTTTAGTACGCGCATTGCCCTTCGCGGCGGCATCCCGGGGCGGCCCAACCTGCTCGATAATGACGGTTCTGCCCTCGTCATTCACGCCGCCGAGGATGATCAAGTCACCCAGCCCATTGGCGGCGCGGGGGCACGCATTGCCTGCGCGGCGATTGGGGGCTAGCTATGCAGATGCTAAAGAGGCGCTAGAGGTAAGTCATCGACAACGGACTCAGCTTTGGTTGCAATACCTAATTTAAGCCGTGACAAGTGAATGAACTATTTT